>CAVXDL010000019.1:0-302688 GCA_963760515.1 uncultured Actinomycetota bacterium | reverse complement strand
GTCGCCGAGCACCCCCACCGGTGCGCAGCGGCAAACAGCCCAAGATCATGTCGCCACCCAGGCCACGACGGCCCGCCGACGTTCGTGCTCTTCACCTCCGGTCTCCTCGAGGCCGGCTACGAGCGCTACATCGAGCGGCGTCTGCGCGAGCAGTCGGCCTCGTGGGCCCCCCGATCGTCATCGAGCAGCGGGTGCGGGAGAAGCGCAAGCGCAAGTGACCTGAGGTCGTGACGGGAGTACGTTGCGACATGGAGACTTCGTGGCGCCGCATCGGCGCACTCGCGCCGATCGCGCCGCTGCTCGGCGTCCCGTCCTCGGGGGCGGTGTCGGCGTCCGGCACGCCGCCGCGCGCCGCGGCGTCCAACTCGATCGCCAATCGGTCGCCAACCCGATCGCCAGGACGTCGTGCGCGGCGTTCCCTGATGACAACTGGTGGCACGCCGACGTCTCGTCACTGCCGGTGCACCGCCGCAGCGGTCAGTGGCTGTCGCACATGTCGACCGATGTCGACCTGCACCCCGACTTCGGGCCCAACGAGGGCGCGGGACCCGACTACGGCATCCCCATCACGGTCGTGGGTCGCAAGCATCGCAAGGTCAAGGTGCGTTTCACCTATGCCTCCGAGAGCGACCGGGTGCGCTACCCGCTCGGCTCCGACACCCGGATCGAGGGCGGACGTGCCTCCACGGGCGACCGGCACGCGATCGTGGTCGTCAGGGGTGCCTGCCGGCTCTACGAGACCTATGCGACCAAGAAGACGGGCAAGGGCTGGAAGGCCGGCTCGGGTGCGGTCTGGTCGCTGAAGAGCAACAAGCTGCGTCCCGACGGCTGGACCTCCGCCGACGCGGCCGGGCTGCCGATCCTGCCCGGCCTGCTGCGCTGGAGCGAGGTGCGCGCCGACCGCATCGACCACGCGATCCGCTTCACCACCGACGTGACCGCGCGCCGCCACCTCTGGCCGGCCCGGCACGACGCCGGAGCGACGTCGTCGGCGGCGTACCCGCCCATGGGAGCGCGGTTCCGGCTCAAGGCCTCGTGGCGCCCGCGGGGACTGTCGGTCGAGGCCAAGCGGGTGGTGCGCGCGATGAAGACCTACGGCCTGGTGCTGGCCGACAACGGGTCGCCGTGGTTCTTCCAAGGAGAGCAGCACCGCGCCTGGCCGCCGACCTCATCGCCGACCTGAAGAAGATCCCCGCGCGAGCATTCGTGGCGGTGGACACATCGTCGCTGCGGGTCTCGGGTTCCTCAGCCCAGGTGCGATGATCCTCTCCTGATCTCCGAGGTCGCGCACTTGACCTGTTCGAACAGATGTTCGATAGTTGCTGAGTGTCAGGTGCCGTCGTCCCGCAGCTCGATCCTGGTCGCTCCGTGGTCGATCAGCTGCGCGAACGTGTCGCGGCGATGGAGCGGCGACCGGCCCGACTCGCGGTCCCCACGCTGCCCGCCCTGGCCGACCTCGTGCCGTTGCACGCCGGTGGCACCTACGGTGTGGACTCCGCAGCCCTGGCGCTCGCGATGGCCGCCGGTGCCTCCCAGGCCGGCGAGTGGGTGGGCTTCGCGGGCATGCCTGACTTCGGCGCCGAAGCCGCGGCCGGTCTCGGCATCGACCTGGGCCGCACCGTGCTCGTCCCGGATCCGGGCGAGCACTGGCTGGAGGTGACCGCCGCCCTCATCGACGTGCTGCGGGTGGTGGTGCTGCGGGCGCCGTCGCGGGTGGATGCGCGCGCCGCCGGCATCCTCGATGCGCGGCTGCGCACCCGTTCGGGCGTGCTCGTGGTGTGGGGGGAGTGGCCGCGCGTGGAGGCTCGGGTGAGCCTGGAGGAGTCGCGTTGGAGTGGTCCGGCGGCCGGGACGGGCTTCCTGACGCAGCGGTGCGCCCAGGTCGTCGTACGACGTGGAGCCAGGCCGGCGCAGCGGGCGGACCTGGTCTTCGCCGACCGGATCGAGCCTGCAGAGCAGACCGTCCGGTCGGCTCCGGCCCTGGTGCGCGAGGTGTCGGGATGAGGGTGCTGGTGCTGTGGTGCCCCGACTGGTCGGTCGTCGCGGGGCTGGCCGAGGCCGAGCGTCCACCGTCCACCCCGGCAGCCGTGTTCTCTGGCCACGTCGTCGAGGTCTGCAACGGCCCGGCGCGCGCCGAAGGGGTACGCCGCGGGCAGCGGCGCCGTGATGCTCAGGCGCGTTGTCCTGAGCTGGCAGTGCTCACCGCCAACGCCGACCGCGACGCACGGGCCTTCGAGCGGGTCCTCGGCCTCGTGGAGGACCTGCGTCCCGGGGTGGCGGCGCTGCGGCCGGGGCTGCTCGCGGTCCGGGCGCCCGCGGGGTGGTTCGGCAGCGAGGCCAACGCCGCGGCCACGATCTGCGAGGTGCTGGTCGAGGCCGGCGTACGCGACGTGCGGTTCGGGGTGGCCGACGACCTGTTCACCGCCGAGCAGGCCGCCCGCTCGGTGCAGCCGCAGGAGTGGGCGGTGGTGCCGACGGGGGAGTCCGCGGCGTTCCTGGCGCCGCTGCCGGTCGAGGTGCTCGACGCCGACGGGCCGCAGGGCCGCGAGGCCGTGAGCCTGCTTCGCCGCCTCGGGCTGCGCAGTCTCGGCGACGTCGCAGCCCTGCCCAGCGAGGCGCTCGAGGCGCGTCTGGGGCGCTACGGCGCTTCGGCCTGGCGCCGCGCCCGTGGGCTCGATCCAGCCTTGTTCGCTGCTCGCGCCGTCCCTCCCGAGCTCGACCGGGTGGTCGTCTTCGAGCCACCGCTGGACTCCGCCGAGGCGGTGACCTTCAGCGTGCGCACGACGGCCGAGGAGTTCCTGGCTGCGCTCGGACGGCTCCAGCTGGTGGCGACCGGGGTGCGCATCGAGGTGGAGGCCGACGGGGTCCTGGCCTCCTCACGCACCTGGCTCCACCCTCGCTTCTTCACCGCCCGCGACCTCGTCGACCGGGTCCACTGGCAGCTGCAGTCGCGCGAGCACGGCGGGTCCCTGCGGGCACGCAAGGAGTCCGGGCAGGTGGGCGCGCCGGTGGAGCGGGTGCGGTTCGTGCCGGACGCCGTCGAGCCTGCCGCTGCCCACGGCGAGTCGCTGTGGGGCGGGGGCTCCGACGACCTCGTGGAGCGGGGGGTCGCTCGGGTCCAGGCGATGGTCGGCTTCGACGCCGTACGACGTCCGGTGCGCCAGGGCGGTCGCAGCCCAGCAGCCCGGCAGGCGACCGTGCCGTGGGGCGAGCGTCCGGTCGACCTGCGCCCCCTCGACCGCCCGTGGCCCGGTCGCGTGCCGGGCCCGGCGCCGGTGCGGGTCTTCGCCTCCCCGATGGGGGCTGAGGTGGTCGACGCCGACGGCCGAGCCGTGGCGGTCACCGAGCGCGGTGCGGTCACGGGCGCGCCCTCGCGGTTCCGCATCGGCTGCTCCGAGCCGACCCTGGCGCAGGGCGAGCAGGCGTGGCAGCCGGTCACGGCCTGGGCCGGTCCGTGGCCGACCGACGAGTCCTGGTGGTCGGGCGGGGCCGGGCTGAGCGCGCGCTTCCAGGTGGTGGCCGGCGACGGGCGTGCCTGGCTGCTGCTGTGCGGCGCCGAGGGCTGGTCCCTCGAGGCGGGCTACGACTGATGGGCGCGCGCTGATGGGCTGGAACAACCCGGCCATGAGCTGGAGTGAGCTGGAGCGGCGGCTGAGCGGGCTGCCCGGCGCTGACGACGCGCCGATCTCGCGCCGCAAGCACCGCTCGGGGCCGCCGCGCGTCATCGAGCCGCCGAGCGAGGTCACGCCGTACGCCGAGCTGCACTGCCACAGCCACTACAGCTTCCTCGACGGCGCGAGCTCGCCGACCGAGCTGGTCGAGGAGGCGGTGCGGCTCGGGCTGCACGCGCTGGCGATCACCGACCACGACGGCTTCTACGGCGCGCCCCTGCTCGCCGAGGCCGCCGCCGAGCATCAGCTGCTGACCGTCTACGGCGCGGAGCTGTCGTTGGGCCTGAGCGGTCCGCAGAACGGCGTGCCGGACCCGGAGGGGAGTCACCTGCTCGTGCTCGCGCGCGGGGTGGAGGGCTACCACCGGCTGTCGGGGGCGATGACCGACGCGCACCTGCTCGGTGACGAGAAGGGGCGCCCGGTCTACGACCTCGACGAGCTCGGTGAGCGCGGCCGGGGTCACTGGGTGGTGCTGACCGGCTGCCGCAAGGGCGCGGTGCGCCAGGCGTTGGCGCGCGGTGGTCCGCAGGCGGCGGCCGAGGCCCTGGACCGGTTGACGGCGCTGTTCGGTCTCGAGCACGTGCTCGTCGAGCTGTCACCACGCCCGGGGGACGACACGTTGAACGCGACCCTCGCCGCCCTGGCCGACACCCACGGGCTCGACGTGGTCGCGGCCGGCAACGTCCACCACGCCACTCCCGCCCAGCACCGCCTGGCCTCGGCGATGGCCGCCGTACGCGCCCGGCGGAGCCTGGCCGAGCTCGACGGCTGGCTCGACCTGTCCTCGACCGGCCACCTGCGCAGCGGCGCGGAGACGGCAGCGGCGCTGGCCGACCACCCCGGTGCTGTGGCGCGCAGCGTGAGCCTGGCCGACGAGCTCGCCTTCGACCTGCGCAAGGCCTCGCCGGGGTTGCCCAAGCAGCAGATCCCCGAGGGGCACACCGCCGACTCGTGGCTGCGGGTGCTGGCCGACCGGGGGTTCGAGGAGCGCTACGTCGGCACCCCGCACGAGCAGGTCGCCCGCGAGCGGCTCGAGCACGAGCTCGCGGTGATCTCCAGCAAGGACTTCGCCGGCTACTTCGTGATCGTGCACGACATCGTGGCCTTCGCGCGTGGGCGCGGGATCCTGTGCCAGGGGCGAGGCTCGGCGGCGAGCTCAGCGGTCTGCTTCGCCCTCGGCATCACCGCGGTGGATGCGGTCTTCTACCGCCTGCCCTTCGAGCGCTTCATCTCCGCGCACCGCGACGAGGAGCCCGACATCGACGTCGACTTCGACTCCGACCGGCGCGAGGAGGTGATCCAGTGGGTCTACGACACCTACGGTCGGCGCAATGCCGCCCAGGTCGCCAACGTGATCGCCTACCGGCCGCGGATGGCGGTGCGCGACGCGGCCAAGGCGCTGGGGCACTCCTCGGGGCAGCAGGACGCGTGGTCGAAGCAGATCGACGGGTGGGGCGGGGTCGTGACCGCGGGGGACGGCGCCACCCACGACGTACCGGCGCCGGTGGTGGCGCTGGCCGAGGAGCTGCTCGGAGCCCCGCGCCACCTCGGCATCCACTCGGGCGGCATGGTGCTGACCGAGCGGCCCATCGGGGAGGTCTGCCCCATCGAGCGGGGGCGCATGGACGGGCGCACGGTGCTCCAGTGGGACAAGGACTCCTGCGAGACGATGGGCCTGGTCAAGTTCGACCTGCTGGGGCTCGGCATGCTCGGCGCGCTCGACCACATGATGCGGCTCATCGCCGAGCACCTGGGGGAGCAGTGGACGCTCGCGACGATGCCCAAAGAGGAGCCGGCGGTCTACGACATGCTGTGCCGCGCCGACTCGATCGGGGTCTTCCAGGTGGAGAGCAGAGCGCAGATCGGCACGCTGCCGCGGCTGCGCCCGCGTGAGTTCTACGACCTCGCGATCGAGATCGCCCTGATCCGACCGGGCCCCATCCAGGGCGGGGCCGTGCACCCCTACGTACGCCGCGCCACCGGGCAGGAGGAGGTCGCCTACGACCACCCCGACCTGGTGCCGGTGCTCGAGCGCACCAAGGGAGTGCCGCTCTTCCAGGAGCAGCTGATGGCGATGGCGGTCGCGCTGGGTGACTGCAGCCGCGACGACGCCGACCTGTTGCGCCGTGCGATGGGCTCCAAGCGCGGGGTGGAGCGCATCGAGTCGATCAAGGAGAAGCTCTACGCCGGCATGGAGCGGCGCGGGCTGACCGGGCAGGCCGCTGATGCGATCTACGTGAAGATCCTGTCGTTCGCCAACTTCGGTTTCGCCGAGTCCCACGCGTTGAGCTTTGCGCTGCTCGTCTACGCCAGCTCGTGGTTCAAGCTGCACTACCCGGCCGCGTTCCTGGCCGGGCTGCTGCGCAACCAGCCGATGGGCTTCTACTCCCCGCAGTCGCTCATCGGTGACGCTCGCCGGCACGATGTCGAGGTACGCCGCCCCGACGTCGCCCGCTCGGGGGCGCAGTGCGAGGTCGAGCCGCTGGTGGCCGAGGAGTCAGCGGCCGGAGAGGTCCCACTCACCGGGCTCGAGGAGTGCTGCCGGCCGTCGTTCGTCCGCGTCGAGTGGGTGCCGGGCACCCCGGACCCCACCCCCGCGCACCGGCGCGACGGTCGCCTCGCCGTACGTCTCGGGCTGGACAGCGTGCGCGGCATCGGTCTGGACGTGGCGCGACGCATCGTCGCCGCCCGTGACGAGGCGCCGTTTCGCGACGTGACCGACCTGTCCCGCCGGGCCGCCCTGGTGCCCGAGCAGCTGGAGGCGCTGGCGACCGCCGGGGCGTTCGAGTGCTTCGGCCTCGACCGGCGCGCAGCGTTGTGGGCTGCGGGCTTCGCAGAGAGCGCCGACCACATCGCCGGAGTGACGCCGGCTCCGGCTGCCCCGACGCTGCCGGGGATGAGCCCGGAGGAGGTGACCCTGGCCGACCTCTGGGCCACGGGCACGTCGCCGGCCGGCCATCCCATCGAGCACCTGCGCGACGAGCTGCGCCGTGCCGGCATCCGGTCGATCGGCGAGCTCCAGGCCACCGAGTCCGGTCGGCGCGTGCACGTGGCAGGTCTGATCACCCACCGCCAGCGCCCCGGCACCGCGCGCGGCACGACGTTCCTCAACCTTGAGGACGAGACCGGGATGCTCAACGTCATCTGCTCGGTGGGGGTGATGAAGGTGCACCGCCAGGCTGCCCGGCACCGGGTGGCGGTGGTGATCCGCGGCATCCTGGAATGCTCCGAGGGCGTCACCAACCTCGTGGCCGATCGCGTCGTCGGTCTCGACACCGTGATCCCCGGGGCGGGCGCTGCCCTGCAAGCGCGTCAGTCTTCCCGCGACTTCCGCTAGCCGCCGATCGTCGAGGGGGAACCGATTCGATGACCCCACAAGGGCTGCGGTATGGTTCACACGCCTTGCGGCGCCGCTTCGAGCGGTCACCACAGGGCGTTCGGGCTGTAGCGCAGCTTGGTAGCGCACTTGACTGGGGGTCAAGGGGTCGCAGGTTCAAATCCTGTCAGCCCGACCGAAGTAACAGCAGGTCGGAGGCGGTTTTCGCGGAAGCGGAGGCCGCCTCGACGTGTCTGTGGGGAGATGTCGTGTGCAGGGAGGTTCCGAGTACGCCGTCCGAGCGTCTCGACCGCCGCCATGCGGCTCTGCTCGTGACGATTTCCGAGGTTGCCAGACATGCCGGCGTTGCTAATCGGGGCGATGTACGTCGACAGGTGCCTCGCAGTCCGTCAGCGACGCATGACACCCACCCTGCGGTAGCCGGCGCCGGGGAAGACGGCCGACGTGTCGACCGAGGCGAAGCGGCTCTGCAGGATCTCGGTGAGCAGGTGGCGGTAGTCGGTGGTGACGGCGAGGTCGCCCTCGACCTGCTTGGCCGTGCCGAGCGTCGGCCAGCGACCGTAGTAGCGCCCGCCGCGGACGCCGGCGCCGAGCACCAGGACGGCGTTGCCGTAGCCGTGGTCGACGCCCGAGGCGCCGTTCTCGGCAAGTCGGCGGCCGAACTCGCTCAAGGTCACGACCGTCACCCGCGACGCGTCGGGGCCGAGGTCGCGGAAGAACGCCGCGAGCGAGCCCGCGAGGTCGGAGATGCCGTTGGTCATGTTGGCCGAGAGCCCCACGTGGTGGTCCCACCCGCCGGAGTCGACGGCGATGGCTCGCACACCGAGTCCGCTGCGGATCAACGACGCAGCGTTCTCCATGGAGCGGCCGAAGGCGCTGCCGGGGTAGACGGCGCCGTGCCGCGGAGCCTGCTCGGCCTCCGCGCCGTACTTCTTTCCGCCGCGAGCCAGGTCGAGCGCAGCCTGACCTGCTCGCGCGACCTCGTTGTTGCCGGTGTAGAGCCGCCGAAGGCCCCGCCGTACGTCGCGGCCGAGCTCGGTGCCGGCGTACGGCGTCTCCAGGGCCGCGGTCGAGGCGATCGCCACCGACTCGGTCGGCCCGACGAGTGACGTCGGCACGAGGTTGGTGCCGATCGCCACCCCCTCGAAGATCGACTCGCCGCTCAGGGCGCCGATCATCCGGTTGAGCCAGCCCACTCGCTCACGGCTGCCGGGGTCGGCGTCCTCGACGACCTCCATCGCGTCGAAGTGGCTGCGGTTGGGTGCCGGCAGCCCGACGGCGTGGACGACGGCGAACCGGTCCTGCTTCCACATCTTCGACAGCGGTGCGAACGACGGGTGCAGGCCGAAGGTGTGGTCGCGGTGCAGCAGCTGCGACTTCGCGACTGCGGTGGTCGGACGCGCGGCGTAGTAGGCGTCTTCGGCGTGCGGGACGACCATCGAGAGGCCGTCCACCCCGCCGCGCTGGCTGACGACGACGAGCACGTTGCCCCGCGGCTCGGCACCGAAGACCGACGCCGTCAGCACGTCGCCGACCATCGTGGTGACGACGCCGGCGGCACCGGCAGCGGCGCTGTTGCGGAGCAAGGCGCGCCGCGAGATCGAGGAGTACGACGAGCAGCCGCAGGAGTCGGTCATCGCTGAAGTCCCGCCGGTGAGTTGAGCACGGTGCCACGGAGCAGCTGGTAGTGGTGATCCGAGAGCGCCTCCGCGCTCCGGAAACGGTGCGTGGCGGGGAGGCCGACGGCGCCGGACACGGCGGCCACCAGGCCGGGGGTGGCCGATCTTCCCACCAGACGTTGCGCCTGGTGCTCGACCAGCTGGGCCAGCGTGCGGGGCCAGCGGCCCGGCAGCTGGGAGGCCTTGGTCGAGACCGACACGCTGCGGAACAGGTCGCTCCGGGTGGCGGCGAGGGCGTAGTGGTGGCGCCACGAGCGCAGCACCCGCGATGCCGACAGGTAGTCGCTCGATGTCTCGGGCCAGCCGTCGGGCCGAGGCCAGAGGAAGGAGAGCTGACCCATGTCGTTGGCGGTCCGGCCGAGGTACCACAGGAAGGAGTCCTGGGTGGGGGAGCCGGTCGGTGTCAGGCCCATCACCCGCGCGGTCCGGACGACGTCGTCCGAAGGCGTCCAGATCTTGCGGTGCTTGGCCTTCTGGAACTGAGGGTGGTGCACGAGCGCACGCAGAGTGGCCGCGATGTCGGTGCCGCTGCGGCGGTACGCCCTCGCCACGGCCTTGACGATCTGGCGGGACGGCTCATCATCGACGAACCTCACGCACAGCCGCTCGGCGATGCGGCGCGCGGTCGCCGGGTGGTGGGCGAGGTAGCGCAGCATCGCGTCGAGCGCCTCGCGGCCGTCGGCCTTCCTGTTGGCGTGGGAGAAGCCGAGCACCGTGATGCGGCCGCGGTGGTGGCGAGCCGGGTCGTAGTCGGCGATGCCGTTGCGGAGGGTGAACCCGGTGAGCATCCGCGAGCAGTTGAGGACGTCCTTCTCGGAGTAGTTCCGGCCCACCGAGTGCAGCTCCAGCAGCTCGCGTCCGAGGTTCTCGTTGATGCCGGCCTGGTGGTTGAGGTCGTTGCTCAGGAACGCCGACATCGCCGGGTGGACCACCGCGGCACGGAGCAGACCGCTGTAGGTGCCGAGCGCGTGGCCGCGGATCACCTCGTCGTACGCCGGGCGGTAGGGGAAGGAGCGGCCCTCGCCGGCCGGGACGTAGAGCAGGTTCGACCAGAAGTCGACCATCGTCTCGTAGACCTGGTGCCGGCTCAGCACGCGCCTGGCGAGCGTCTGGGCGATCAGCTCGCCGGCCACCGTGCCGACCGGGCGCGCCCCGGAGCGCTGCAGGGCGATGTTGAGGGGGGCCGGGTTCTTCAGCGCCGGGAACCACAGCGGCACCCCTGCCGCCTGGCGGGTCTCGGACTCGGACCTGCGCAGCTGGGCGTCGAACCACGCGTCGCCTCCACGGCGGCGCAGGTCAGCTCGCAAGGTGTCGTCCACGCCGTAGGCGAAGCGATCGGCGAGGTGACGGGTGCCGGCAGTCAGGGAGGATCCGTAGGCCATGCCCTACCTTTCGTCGCGCGCGGTCGAGCTCGATCCCCCGAGCGGATGCTAGTGGGCCGCGTTGCCGGGCGCTGGTGTTCGTGCCGGGCGGCAAGCGAAATCTTCGACAACTTGATCGGTGCGGGTGCCGCCGGCACGGCCGCGCACGGCGAGCCACGATCACTCGGTCAAGGAGCTCAAGATCCCCTCGCACGACCGCACCACGATCCGGGCCGCAGCGGCCGTGCTCGGGTCGCTCATCGGGCTCTCGGCGCGACGCTGCCACTTGACCATCGCCTGCTGCGCCGATTCCTCGATTGCGGCCGGGGAAGCTTCTGCGTCCAGACCCAGACGTGCGGCGGGGTGGAGACCGCTGGTCCCGATCAGGCGCTCGACCGCGGCTACGTCGTCCGGCTTGACGACGACGGCGCCCGAGCGCAGGGAGTTGAGCAACCGCAGCTCGTTGAACTCGTGGGCACTCGCCGAGACACGTTCGACATCGGCCGCGAGCGAGCCGTCGTCAGCAGCCGGATGGCGACGCAGCGCGTTCTCGATCGCCAGGAGACCGGACCGGGCCTTGAGGACGTCGCGTCGCTCGCCGAAGTCCGCCAGCAGGACGGCGCGCAGCTCGTTCAGGCCGCTGCGCTCCACCAGCTGTGCGGACAGCTCGGCCGCGGTGTGCACGGCGTCGCGGCGCAGCAGGTCGACGGCCACCCTGACGCCGTAGATACCGAACCGTTCGAGCAGCGCCTGCCTCTCCAGGGACGTCAGGCCCGAGGTCGTCGACAGCTCGACGAACCGGTCCACCGAGACCATCAGTCCCTCCTGCTCCGGCAGCGGGATGCCGGCCAGTGCACGGAACGCCTCGAACTCGACCTGCCGCAGCGTGGCTCCCGACCCCGCCAGCAAGCCGGCCACCGGCACCACGGTCTGGGCGAGACGACGCACCTTCGGGTCAGCCAGATAGCGCGCGGCGATCCGTCCTGCCGACTCCATCGCGTCGAGCCGACCGACGCCGACCTCGTCGGCCCGGGAAAGCACGGCGATCGCATTGACCGGAGTGGCCTGTGAGACGGCCTCGTCGTGGAAGGCCTCGAGGAAACCGACGTCCGAGGCGTGGAGATGCTTCATCAGGTAGATGACGGCGTCCGCTTCGGTCACCCGATCGTCACCGGGGGTCAGGAACGCCACCGTGCGCTCGGAGACGTCGTCCGACAGAGAGCCCAGGCCCGGGGTGTCGATCAGGGTCATCCGCTCGAGCCGCCGGGTCGGCCAGTCGACGACAAGTCGTCGGACATCTGCCGGTGTGTCCGCCCCGAGATCGACGGCGATGGCGCCGCCGTCATGACGGAACGGCGCCTGCCGGGTCGTGCCGGAGAGTGGCTCGAGCAGCACGCGGTACGTCGTGCCGTGGCGGTACCACGTGACGATCGTGGTGCACTCGCCCTCGTCGGTGGGGGCGAGCTCCTCGCCCACGAGCGCGTTGAGCATCGTCGACTTGCCGGCCTTGACCTTGCCCGCGATCGCCACGCGAAGGGGCTCGTCGAGCCGGTCCAGGACCTCCCGAACCCGGGTCTCCTCCGGGGTGCCGGCGAAGGTCCGGGTCGCGGTGGTGAGCAGCTCGCGCACGGTGGTCAGCAGCGGGGAGGCCGGACCGTTCGCGACCGTCATGAGCGAGCCCCGACGGCATCGATCTGCGTGCGGAGCCCGGCCAGACGGCCGAGCTCGGCCTTCGCGTCGGCCGACTTCTTCGCCCGGCTCTGGTTGTCGGCCCGCTCCGTCGCCTGGAGCGCCTGGAGCATCTCGTTGATGGTCACCGACTGTTCCTCGGCCCGGACCGTGAAGTGGTCACGCACGAGTCGGTGGATCCGGCGCAGGGAGTCGCGGGAGTCCTTGCTGGCGTGGAAGGAGACCTCCTCGAGGTACTTGCGCTGCGAGTTGCGCGCCTGGCCCCTCCGGGCGACGAGCTGCCGCTCCTTCTCGTCCTTGATCTGCTTGCGCCCCATGAGCAGGCCGATGCCGATCGGGATGGGCCCGAGGGCCAGGTTGGCCATCGCTCCCAGCGCTCCGAACATGAGCATCCCGTAGTAGCTGCCCTTGACCCCGCTCATGACCTGGGTGCTCACCGATGACTTGGAGACGTCGAGCTCCGCGCTGATGCCCGCGCGATCGATCGCTGCGGTGGCGTCTCGTGGGTCGAGGGCGAGGTCCAGCGAGACCTGACCGACCTGGAAGTGTTCTTCGACCTGCTCGACGAGCTCGCGCGCCCGGGCCTGGAGGAACTGGTAGTTGCCGACCAGGTCCTGAGCCGTGCGGCGGTAGAGCCACGGCTCGAACTCTGTCCAGGTGTCTGCGGGGTCACTGGCGTCGAGCGCCCGGTCACTCTCCTGGTTGATGGTGCGAAACCTGAGTCGGAGGTCGTGATCGACCTCGGTGTTGAGGTCGGACACGCCGTCGTTGAGGGTGGTCTGCCATCGAGCAGATCGGCTCTTGAGCTCGTCGGCTCGTTCCTTCGCGGCGACCATCTCGACGCGCTTGGCCTCGATCGTGGCGGGGTTGTCGAGCGTGTCGGCGATGCTCTTGAAGTGAGCCTCCAGCTGGTCAGTGACGTGGTGCAGGTCCCGCGCCACCGCGGCGACGGCAAGGTCTTGAGCACGGCCCAGCACCTCGTTGCGCAGATGATCGAGGACGGCCGGCAGTCCCGACTCGTGGTCGAGCGCGGCGTCATCGCTCGAGCGGGCGAGCCGGTGCACGTCGGAGGAGACCGTCAGCACGCTGGCGTCGATCGCGCGGCTCGCCAGGTGAGCGACGTTCAGGTCGCGGATCTTGCGCCAGGACGGGTAGAAGTCGGTCTTGGTGAGCACACACACCACGTTGGGACACAGCGACCGAGCGAGGGTCAGGAACTCCATCTCGGAGGCGGTGAACTCCTGGCCGGCATCGGTCACGAACACCACGGCCTCGGCCATCGGCAGGGCGCCCACCGTGATCGCGCCGTGGCCGGAGCCCAGTCCACCGACCCCTGGGGTGTCGACCAGCACCATCCCGCTCCGGAGCACCTCTGCCGGCAGCCCTACGTCGATCGACCGGATCGCGGTCTCGTGGGCGCTCCCGCCCTCCACGGCGTAGCCGCTGACCTCCGCCAGTGCAATCGAGCGGCGCTCGCCTGCTGCCTCCGCGTCCTCGCCGTCGGGGGCCAGCAGCACCTGGGCCGACGCCTCGGACGACCAGCGCAGGGCCGTGGGCACGGCGGTGCTGATGTCGTCGTCGACCGGGCACACGTCGGTGCCGACCAGCGCGTTGACCAGCGTGCTCTTGCCCTGCTTGAACTCGCCCACGACCAGCACGTGGAACGACGGGTCGAGCAGTCGCTGGACCGAGCGTTCGATCCGCTTGGCCAGGTCCGGGCGACCGTACGCCGTCGCCGCCGCGCGGCCCTGACCGGCGGTGGTCAAGGCTCGCTGGACGGCTGGAGAGCGGGGTTGCTCAGTCATCGCCGGCTGCGCACGCGGCTAGGAGGTCCGGTCAGGGCGCATCGGTCGTCGGATCGGCCTCGGGCTCGGCGGGTTCGTACTCGGCGGCCTCGGACTGGGCTTCGAACACCGGGGTCGACGGCGGCTCGTCCGGTGCAGCTTCGACGGGTTCGTCCACGGCTGCAGGTGTCGAGGACGAATCCGGTGCGCTTGAGTCGTTCGGTGCGGGGGAGGCCTCGTAGACGCCCGGCCCGGCGTCCGCGCCCGCCCCGGCACCGAAGTCGGCCGTGGGAGCCGGAGCCGCCCCGGTCGGGGCGGTCACGTCGAGGTCGAAACCGGTACCGAACCGGGGATCGGCATCAACGGGGAGCTCCTTCGCGATCTCCTCGCCGGTGCCGACGCCAGGAGGTCCGCCGTGCCCGGGCTCGCCGTTAGGTGTCCCGCCGGTCACATCGACGTCGTGACCAGGACCGGACCGCGGGTCGGCGTCAACAGGAAGCTCCTCGGGGAGTTCACCGGAGCCGCCGTGGACGGGGAAGTTGTCCGGGGTCTCCCCGGGGCCACCGTGGACGGGGAAGTCGTCGGGGGTCTCGCCGGGGTGGGTGCCGACCGGCGGTGTGTCGTGTCCGGTGTCGTGAGTCGGCGGTGACTCTTCGTGGGGATCGCCCCACGTGTCGGTCGATGGGGTCTGCGGGTCCCAGGTGGGGATCTCGACGGGGTACTCGCAGCCGAAGTCCTCATCGACCTTGGTGGTGGTGCACGGGGTCCGGTCTCCGAAGCAACCAGTGGTGGAGGTCGTCGTCTCGTCGACCTGCACGTAGATGTTGGTCTGGTGGTAGACGTTGACGGTGTAGCAGATCTCGTTCACGACGGTGTCACAGGCACAGTGCGATCCGGAGCTGTACGTCGTCTGCGAGGAGCCGCCATACGACGATCCGCCGTGCGAGGACTCCCCGGACGACGAGCTCTCGCCATGGGAGGAGTACGTGCTGGACGAGTTCTGGGAGAAGGTCCCGCAGTACTGCGCTAGGTGGGTGGCTGACTCGCTGTCGCCGCCCTGCTGGTGGCAGCGGTCGAGGATCTCGGGCATGCAGCGCGAGATGTCCTGGGGGCCGCACTCGGGTGGGAGGTTGCTCTGGCACCAACCGACCGGGTCCTCGCCGAACTTGGTGATGGTCTCCTCGTCGCCGGTGAAGAAGCCGGTGCAGCTCGACACGATCCACTCGACGACGTCGGTCTGACCGTTCTCGTTGCGGTAGTCGGGGCCTCCGGGCGTGGGAGCGGCGACCGGGCCGTCCTCGAGCCCATCTGCCCCTGGCGCCATGGCGGGAGTTTCGTGGGCCACCTGTGAGCCGTCATTGATCGGGGCCGGGGCAGGTGTTGCGGCCGCAGCCGCGGGAGTCGAGCCTTCTGGCGTGCGTGCAGTCATGTGGGACTCCTGGTGAAAGACCCCGAGATCTGATTCGAAGGTACCGCACTTAGCTCGTCCGCATCCTTGTTCGAGAACGCAGCGAGGTGGTTACAGTCGTCAGACACCAACCAGAGGAACTCAGCTATGACGTACGTCCTCGGCGTTGACTTGGGAACGACCTTCACAGCGGCTGCGATCTGCAAGAACGGCCGCGTGAGCATCGCCAGCCTGGGCAACCAGTCGGCGGCGATCCCCTCGGTGCTGCTGCTGAAGGACGACGCGACGATCCTCACCGGCGATGCTGCGAACCGACGTGGCATGACTGAGCCCGAACGAGTGGCGCGCGACTTCAAGCGCCGGGTGGGCGACACCACGCCGATCTTCCTCGGCGGCACCCCGCAGTCGGCGGAGGCCCTGATGGCGCGGCTCCTGCGGTGGGTCGCCGACGAGGTGACGGCACGGGAGGGAGCCGCGCCGAGTCACGTCGCGGTCTGCCACCCCGCCAACTGGGGCCGGTACAAGCAGGACCTCCTCGCCCAGGCGGTGCGGATGGCCGACCTCGGCGTGGCCACGTTCGTCACCGAGCCCGAGGCCGCGGCCATCTTCTACGCCAGTGAGCAACAGGTCGACCCGGGCAAGGTGGTGGCGGTCTACGACCTCGGCGGCGGCACGTTCGACGCGGCGATCCTGCGCAAGACCGAGGACAGCTTCGAGATCCTCGGACGCCCCGAGGGCATCGAGCGCCTCGGTGGGATTGACTTCGACGCCGCCGTGTTCGCTCACGTCGCCCGTAGCCTGCAGGGCAAGCTCGCCGAGCTCGACGAGGACGACCCCGTAGCGATGTCTGCTGTGGCGCGGCTCCGCCAGGAATGCGTGGAGGCCAAGGAAGCGCTCTCGACCGACTCCGACGTCTCGATCTCGGTGCTGCTGCCCAACGTGCAGACCGAGGTCCGACTGACCCGGTCGGAGTTCGAGGACATGATCCGCCCCAGCCTGGCCGACACCATCGGTGCCATGCGCCGAGCGTTCGCCTCGGCAGACCTCACCGCGGACGACGTCAGCGCAGTGCTCCTCGTCGGCGGGTCGTCGCGGATCCCCCTGGTCGCGCAGCTCGTCGGCGCAGAGCTGGGTCGCCCGGTCGCCGTGGACACCCATCCCAAGCATGCTGTCGCCCTCGGGACGGCCTACGCAGCCGCCGCTGCCGCGGACGGCACCCCCGCCACCGGCTCACCAGCTGTTGCTCCGGACCAGGCACCGGCACCGGCGCCACCAGCGCAGGTCGACGTTCCGGCTGCGGCCCCCGTCGTCACCCCGCCTCCGGCACCTGTTGTCGCACCTGTCGTCGCGGGACCCGAGCAACCTGACGCGGCCGAGGTGCCGCCCGTGGTGCCGGCCGTGGTGCCGGCCACAGCGGACGTACCGGCCGCAGCCCCTCCTGCTGCGGCCGTCCCTGAGGCCGCTGTTGCGTACGAGCCACCCCCTGGGCTTCCGGTGTCGGGCGCCGACGACGGCGCCGGGTCGCAACATAGCCGGAAGCCGCTGGTGCTGGCCGTGGCCGGCGTTACCATCTTCGCCCTCGTCGGCGGGGGCGCGTTTGCACTCACCCGCGGCGACGGTGGACGGCCCACGGCTGCGACGCCGGGAGTGACGAGCACGGGCGCCTCGACGGACACGGACACCTCGACGGGCACCGGCAACTCGACGAGCACCGGGTCCTCGGCCGAGCCGGTGTCAGTACCCGTCGATCGGGCGGCCTTGGACGAGGCCATCGGCGCTGCCCACAACCCGGCGTTCAGCTCGATCACGGTCGACGTCGACGGGGGCCTGGTGACGTTGCGGGGTCTGGCCTTCGGCAACAAGGCCCGGACGCGATTGCGCGAGGCGGCTCGCTCAGTGGCGGGCGTGACCCACGTCAAGGACGAGACGGTCCTGGAGACGGCCGGTCAGAAGTGCACCGGCACCATCATGAGCAAGGACACCTGGGCTTGCCTCAGCGACGTCGTCTGGGACGGCGAGAAGCTCACCGCCCAGCTCGCCGGCAGCGCGTCTGCGGATGGTGCTCCGCTCAGCCTGCAGGGCTTCCACCTCCACTTCTTCGGCGACAACGTCGACCCAGCCACCGCCGGCGTTGCCGGGCCGTACTCGGTGGGCGGGGGCAAGTGGCGGGTGTGGGACCAGCCCACGGTCTTCGAGGGCACGCTCGCCGAGATCGGCAGCCCGGACGGTGTGCCCGACCAGCTGTGCGTCCGCGTGGCGAACGGCAATCACCAGCTCGAGCAGCTGGACAGCGGCAACTGCTGGCCGGTCACCGACCTCAGCTGACGCCGCCTTGCCAGGTCGGCGCCACTGTTGAGAACGACGAGTCGGACCCGGGCTCCCCTTTCCGGGTCCCTGCGCCAGCGGAGTCCGAGCTCGGTCATGCGCACGTCGCAGCGCCCGAGCCGGTCAGCTGGCGCGCGCAACCGCACAAGTGGTGCGGAATGACTATTGCGCCTGGGTGGTAGCAATTCACGATTGAAAGGACGTGACTGGGGGTGAGGCCCGCGATTGGTCCGAATCGACACTTCTCACAAGTTCGCGCGTCAGCGCCAGAGAGTGGCACCCATGTCCATCTCAGTTGCATCAACTCCCAGCGGAGCCGTCAGCTTCGACGACGAACAGATCGCCGGACTCGGCATGTTGTTCCGCGGTCCGATCTATGCGCCGGGCGATCCCGGTTATGAAGAGCTTCGGCTGGTCGAGAATCTCGCGATCGATCGTCGACCCGGCCTCATCATCCGATGCTCGGGCGAGGCCGACGTCATCGATGGCGTCAACCTGGCCCGCGAACGCGGCCTCCTTCTCGCGGTGCGGGGCGGGGGGCACCATGTGGCCGGCCACGGCACTGTCGATGGTGGCCTGGTGCTCGACATGCGCGACATGAACGGGGTGTGGGTCGACCCGGCCAACAAGATGGTGCGCGTCCAAGGTGGCGCGACCTGGGGTCAGGTCGACCGAGAAGCCCAGGTCTTCGGCCTGGCTGTCCCCGGTGGCGTGGTCTCGACCACGGGCGTCGGCGGTCTGACCCTCGGTGGCGGTATCGGCTGGCTCCACCGCAAGTGGGGTCCGTCCTGCGACAACCTGCTTTCGGCCCAGGTCGTGCTGGCATCTGGCGAGCTCGTCACCGCAAGCACGGAGGAGAACCCCGAGCTGTTCTGGGATCGCGGTGGTGGCGGCAACTTCGGTGTGGTCGTCGACTTCACCTTCGCCGCGCGCGAGCTCGGCCCAGACGTCGCGCTTGCGGTCGTCTTCCACGATGCGGCCGCGGGCGAGGAGCTGATGCCGAAGTGGCGCGACCTCGCCTTGCGCGCCGGTGACGAAGTCACGACTCGTGCGCTCTACTGGTCAATGCCGGCTGCGCCCGACCTGCCGCCGCCTATCCAGGGACAGGACGTGTTCATCGTCGCTGCGCTCTACGCAGGCGACAAGCAGGACGGTGAAGGCATCATCGAGGAGTTCCGGAACCTCGGAGATCCGCTCTTCGACATGAGCGAACACGTCCCCAACTACCGCGCCTTCCAAGCCGGGTTCGATCCGCTGGTGACGAATCTCCACAGCTACTGGAAGTCCACCTACCTCCACGAGCTCACGGACGACGCGTTGCGGTTCATCCGCGAACGCGCGATGTCGAAGCCGGATCCGAGTGTGCTCATCCACGTGCCGATCATGGGGGGCGCCACTGCCGCGGTGGCGGCTGAAGACACCGCATTCGGCGACCGCAGTGGTCGGTTCATGCTGAGCATCGACGGCGGGACGTACGACGCCGAGAAGTTCGACCAGGTGCGCGAGTGGGTGATCGAGTCCATCGAGATGGCGAGTCGTCTCGAAGGTGCGGGCGGGGCCTACCTGAACTTCTCCGGTGACGAAACCACCGCCGAGCCCGTGGTCCACGCGCAGTTCGGTGGCAACGTCGCCCGACTGCGTTCGATCAAGAAGCAGTACGACCCGGACAACCTCTTCCGGAACAACAACATCCAGCCTGCCTGAGCTCCTGCGCAAGATCAACGTCGGCGCTGTCGGACTCAGGACCTCTCCACGAGATCCCGGAGAGGTCCTGGGCAAGGCCGTGAGGCTGTCGCCGCCGAGGCCCACGGATCGGGCACGGGTCAGGATGGGGCCATGACATCCAGGATCTTGATCACCGGAGCGACCGACGGCATCGGGCTGGCCACCGCGCAAGCACTGGCCGCCCACGACCACCACCTCGTGCTGCACGGGCGCAACGAGGCAAAGCTCGCCCGCGCAGCGCAGACGGTCGAGGCACAACGTCGGGGCGCTGTCGTCGGTACGGTGGTCGCCGACTTCGCGGACCTCGCTGACGTCGAACGGCTTGCCGACGATCTCGTCGCGACCGGGGAGCACCTGGACGTGGTGATCAACAACGCCGGGGTCTACCGCACGCCCCAGACGCGCACGGCTGACGGTCTCGACACACGGTTCGTCGTCAACACCATCGCGCCGTACCTGCTCACCCGGCGACTGATGCCGTTGCTCGCCGCCACTTCCCGGGTGATCAACCTGTCCTCGGCGGCCCAGGCACCGGTCGACCTGGAGGCCTTGGCCGGTCGGGTCCAGGTGGCCGACATGGCGGCCTACGCCCAGAGCAAGCTCGCGCTGACCGCCTGGTCGCGCCACCTCGCTCTCGAGCTGGGCGACACCGGGCCGTCGGTGATCGCCATCAACCCCGGCTCCCTGCTCGCCACCGCCATGGTCAAGGAAGGGTTCGGCGTCGAGGGCAGCGACATCAACATCGGCGTGGACATCCTGGTCCGGGCAGCGCTCAGCGACGAGTTCGCCGCCGCCTCCGGCACCTACTACGACAACGACGCACACCGTTTCGCCGACCCGCACCCCGACGCCCTCGACCCCGCTCTGACGGCCGCCGTCGTCCAGGCCATCGACGCGATCCTCGCCGCACGTGACGGCGGCGAGGGCTGACCGCGGCGACCCACGACGACTCCAAGCGCACCACCGTCCTCGGGCCGTCCTAGGCGGGTAGGGCTGCGTGCGACAGGATCAGTCCATGAGCACCAAGAGACGGGTCCCGCCGCAGGACGCGATGTTCCTGTGGACCGAGACGCCCGAGACGATGATGCACGTGGCGTCGCTGATGCCGTTCACGCCGCCGGCGGGTGCGGGACCGACTTACCTGCGTGACATCCTCGACCAGGCGCGCGAGGACCGGATCACGTCGCCGTGGAACATGAAGCTGAGTCACCCGTTCCTGTTGCGCCACCCGCGGCAGGCGTGGGTAGAGGACGAGAACTTCGACTTCGACTTCCACGTGCGGCGCTCTGCGCTGGCCAGCCCGGGCGACGAGCGCGAGCTCGGCATCCTGGTCTCACGGCTGCACAGCCACCAGCTCGACTTCACCCGCCCGCCGTGGGAGCTGCACGTGATCGAGGGGCTCGAAGGGGGCCGGTTCGCGCTTTACGTCAAGGTGCACCACGCTCTGGTGGACGGCTTCACCGCGGTGAAGATGCTCGGCCGCTCGCTGTCGGAGGACCCGGAGGGCATGACGGGCAAGTTCTTCTTCAGCCTCGACCCGCCGAAGCGTTCGAAGCCTCCGAAGCAGTCCGCGTCGCTGGTACGAGCGGTGAGTGACAGCGCCACCGGTGTGGCCAAGGGTGCGCTCGGCGCGGCCGGGTCCGTGGCGGGAGTCGCCAAGGCCGTCGTGAAGCTCGAGCTCAGCCGCGGCGAGGAGCACGAGAACCTCAAGGGCGGGTGGAGCGCGCCCGACTCGATCCTCAACCAGCGCACCAGCCGCACCCGCCGGTTCGCCACCCAGCAGTTCGACACCGCTCGCTTCAAGGCCATTGCCAAGGAGTCCGGCGGCACGCTGAACGACGTGGTGATGGCGGTCTGCGGTGGCGGGCTCCGTACCTATCTCGACGAGCTCGGCGAGCTGCCGGTGAAGCCGCTGGTGGCCTTCGTCCCGGTCAACATTCGCGACGGCGCCGACGAGGGCGGCGGCAACAAGGTGGCCGTGCTGATGGCCTCGATGGGCACCCACATCGCAGACCCCGTGGAACGGCTGGACGCGGTGATCGACTCGACCCGACAGGCGAAGAAGCAGATGGTCGGGCTCGGGCAAGTGCCCGCGCTGGCCTACTCCGGCTACCTGCTCGCTCCCAGCGTCGCCCAGACGGCTGCCGCGATCCTCGGGGTCAAGAACCCGCTGCCGACCACCTTCAACCTGGTGCTCTCCAACGTCCCTGGACCGAAGAAGACGCTGTACCTGCGCGGCTCTCGCCTGGAGGCGGTCTACCCGGTGTCGATCCCGGCGCACGGGATGGCGCTCAACATCACCCTGGAGACCTACGCCGACACGATGAACTTCGGCTTCATCGGGGACCGCGAAGCTGTGCCACACCTGCAGCGGTTGGCCGTCTACACCGGCGAGGCCCTGGTCGCGCTCGAGCGTGCCCTCGGTCTCCCGTCCGGGGCAGCGAACACCGGGGTGACCGTCCCGCTCGAGGAAGCACGCGACCGTGGGGGGAAGCCCGGAGCAGGCCGCTCGTCGGCGACCCGCGCCGCGCTGGCCAAGCCTGCGAAGAAGAGCGCCGCGAAGAAGGCCTCGCCGGACTGATCAGGCGGAGCCACCTCTGTGCAGCACACGGTCACGACAGCCGGTAGAAGCGCCAGAACCCGAAGTCCTCGATGGGGAGCACCTCGAAGGTCTCGAAGCCGGCGTCCCTGCCGTAGGCCTGCAAGGTCGAGGGTCGCATCACCGTCCCGGTCCCCACGCTGGGTGAGGAGGAGAGCCCGTCGGGCAGGCAGACGAACAGGCTGAAGCCGTACATGATGCGCTCGAGCTCGTCGCCGTCCGGAGCGAAGGCGTCGGCCACGGCCTCGTCCATGACGATCAACGAGCCCCCGGGCGCGAGTGCTCGTCGAACGGCGCTGAGCACCTCGACGGGGCGGGGCATGTCGTGCACGCACTCGAAGGCGAAGGCGACGTCGACCGTGCCCTCGGACAGCGCCGCCGCGTCGTGACACGCAAAGCGCACTCGATCGCTGACGCCGGCCTCGCGAGCATTGGTGGTGGCCAGGTCGACCGAGGGTCGGTCGATGTCGACGCCGACCACGGAGGCCGAGGGATAGACCCGAGCCAGGGCAATGCTCGCCCAACCGCCGCCGCAGCCCACGTCGAGCAGTCGACACCCGGGGGCAGCCAGGACGTCATGGATCTCCGGGACGCCGGCGAGCGCCGGGCCCAGCCGGGTCTCGTACCACGGACGGTTGGCGTCGGCCTGCGACTCCCGGGCGTCGTCGCCGAGGTCGTCCCAACTCACCCCGCCGCCGTTGCGGTATGCCTCGAGGAGCCGGGGGAGCACGGGTCCGACCGCCGCGAACATGCGGGCCAGGGGAGCCATGAAGGTCAGGCTCGTCGGATCGGTCATCACCTCGGCCGTGCCGGCCGGGATGGCGAAGCACCGGTCATCGGCGCCGCCGTCGCCATCGGACGCGACCGTCAGCAGCCCGGTCACCGCCTGCTGCTCGAGCCACTCCCGTGCATAGCGCGCGTGGGTGTCAGTGCGGCGAGCGAGCTCGAGCGCCGTGGCCGGTCCGTCGTCGGCCAGGGAGCGGTACCAACCCAGTCGGTCACCGAGATAGATCGACAAGATGTCGACCGTGCCAAGCAGTGAGGCGAAGAGGCGCTCGGCGACTTCGTCCGAGGACTGCAGGGAGGCATTCATGTCTCACTATGCGCCCACCCGAGGCCGGGGTACAGCCCGTGGAAGAGCCAACCCAGGTGACCTCGCCCGGGCCGGACTGCGACGACCGCGATGGACTGGGCATCCAGAGCGTCGGTCCTGCGGTCCCCCCGGTGGCTCGTAGTCGGACGTACATCGATGCTTTCCAGCGCTTGCGAAGTGGCGCAACCACGCGGAACTGAACCGCGCGATGGGCAACGACGTACGTCCGATCACAAACCACGTGTAGCCAAGACGAGGACTGCCAGGGTGAGGTCGGTGCCCCTCCCGTCGGTCAGGTCCTTGACGACCTTCACGAAGTCCTCGGTGCGACGGTCCACGACGACGTCGGCGCCGGGGGCGAGGGCGAGGGCGAGACCCGGCCCTCGGACGGGGCCCTCGGCGTAGGGCTGGGGTCTTCCCGCCGGCTCGCAGAGCCGATACGTTTCCTCCCGTTCGAGCGGAGATCCCGTGAGAGCTCTCGGAGGCTAATCACCCATGCAATTGAAGACAACTTTGCTCAGTGTTTCAGCGTTGGCCCTGGTGCTGGTCGGAATACCGCCCGTGTCACCCGCCCAAGCAGCAGCGGATGCGTGCGGCACCCAGGCGAACAACACCTACAAGAAGCTGCTCGAGTGCGTGACGCTCGAGGGCGCGCGCGAGCACCAGCTGGCGCTGCAGAAGATCGCGGACGCCAACAACGGCATCCGCACCTCGGGCACACCGGGCTACGACGCTTCGGCCGACTACGCCGCGAAGGTGTTCAAGGACGCCGGCATGAACGTGTCGGTGCAGGAGTTCCAGTTCCAGACGTTCATCGCCCTCAGCCCGACCGTCCTGGAGCGGGTCTCTCCCGCACCCTCGGGTCGTGTCACCACCAATGTCATGTCGTACTCGGGCAGCGGCGACGTGACGGCGCCGGTGAGCACGACCAGTGCGATCACCGGCTGCGCTGCGGGCGACTTCACGGGCTTCCCCGTGGGCAACATCGCTCTCATCAGTCGCGGGGTGTGCTCGTTCGCGATCAAGGCGACCAACGCTCACAACGCCGGAGCCGCGGGCGTCATCATCTACAACAACGTTCCGGGCACCTTGAACGGCACGCTGTCGGACGCCTTCACCCTCGACATTCCGGTCACCGCCGTCACCCAGGAGGTCGGTCAGCAGCTCGCAGCCACTCCGGGCCTGACGATGCGTCTCAAGGCCGACACCTTCCGCGGTCAGGCGACGACGAGCAACGTCATCGCCGAGACGCCGTGGGGCGACCCGAACAACGTCGTGATGGTCGGAGCGCACCTCGACTCCGTCAACACCGGTCCCGGGATCCAGGACGACGGCTCCGGTGTCGGCGGCATCCTCGAGACCGCACAGAACATGACCAAGTCGAACGGCGTCAACAAGGTCCGCTTCGCCCTCTGGGGCGCCGAGGAGTCGGGACTGGTCGGCTCGACCCGCTACGTCACGGGGCTCACGCCGGCGCAGAAGGATCAGATCGCGCTCTACCTGAACTTCGACATGATCGGCTCGCCGAACCATGTCTTCTTCGTCTACGACGGCGACGACTCCGACAAGGTGGGCGCAGGGCCCGGCCCCGAGGGCTCGGCTCAGATCGAGAAGCTCTTCGAGTCCTACTTCCGGGGCACGGGCAACTCGTGGAAGGGCACCGACTTCTCCGGGCGCTCTGACTACGGACCGTTCATCGCCACTGGCATCCCGGCCGGTGGCCTGTTCACCGGCGCCGAGGGCATCAAGTCGGCCGAGGAAGCCGCGATCTGGGGCGGCACGGCGGGGGAGCAGTACGACCCCTGCTACCACCTGGCCTGCGACAACTACGACAACATCAACCTCGACGCCTACGCCGTCAACGTCGATGCCATCGCCTTCTCCACGCTGACCTACGCCTACTCCACGGAGTCGGTCAACGGCAAGAAGGGCAAGCAGGTCCCCGGCGCTCCCTCCGGCACCTCCGGGTCGGGCAACGCCTCGGGCTACCCGGGCGGTTCGTCGGGTGGGCTGCACGACGACGAGCACGTAACCGAGTAGGTCCACGCAGCAACTCCTACGCCACCGGCCCTGCACCGCGACTCAGCGGTGCGGGGCCGATGTCCGTCCGTTGCGGCCACGCCGGCCTCGCCCTGGATCACCAAGACCCCCCGCACGACCTACCGCACGCGGTGGCTCAAGTACCGCTTCGACGGCACCGGGGCCTACATCGGCAAGACGGTTGTCACCGAGGAGATCACCGTCATCGGCAGGCATCGCTAGCGCGGGCGCGCTCGCACCCCCATCATCGACACCACGGGGGCCGTCGTGGCCCAGCTCGAGTCCGAGGTCGTCGCCAAGAGGCTCACCCTGAGCGGGGTCGGTGCAACGTCAACCGGCTGGGAGCCCGCCAGACCCCTGACGTCCCGGTGCCTCAGCGAGGCACCGGGACGGCAGGCAGCTCGACGTAGAACGCCGCGCCTCCGAGCTCGGAGTCCTCGATCCAGATCCGGCCGTGATGCCGCTCCACGACCTGACGGCTGATCGCCAGTCCGATACCGGTCCCGCTGATCGAGCCGACCTCGCTGCCGCGCTGGAACATGTCGAAGATCTGCGCACGCTCGGCCGCGGCGATCCCGGGGCCGTCGTCACTCACCTGGACGACGACCCGTCCCGATTCGGTCGAGGGCGTGGCTCCGATGCACACGTTCGCAGTGGTGTCGGAGCCGTTGCCGCCATACTTCAGCGCATTGCCGATCAGGTTGGAGAACAGCTGGCGCAGCAGGCCGGCGTCACCCATCACCGTCGGCAGCGTGGCGACCTGGATCGACGCGTCGTCCTGGCGCAGGCTGCGTTGCTCACGCACCACCTCGTCGATCAATGCCTCGAGATCCACCGGCTCGGTCGTCAGGTCGCCCAGCCCGATCTGGGTGAAGGCCAGCAGGTCGGCGATGAGGTCCGCACCACGCAGTGCCGCCCCCTCGATGCGTTCGGCCCACTCCAGTGCGTGAGGGTCGATGTCGCTCAGTCCGCGGGTGTCGCGAAGGAGCTCGGCGTAGCCAGCGATCGTGGTCAGGGGGGTACGCAGGTCGTGGGCGACCACGCCGGCGAACTGCCGGAGGTCGTCGTTCATCCGCTGGAGCTCGGTCTCGGCGGCCTTGCGAGCCGTGACGTCTCGCAGGAAGGCATGAAATCCCCAGCCCGCGTCGGCCCGGACCGCCCAGGTGGTGAGCTCGACAAGCAGGCGGTGCCCGTCGCGGTGCAGCGCGGGAAGCTCGACGGAACGCCCCAGGAGGGGCCCCGTCCCGTCTTCTGCTGCCCGGCTGATACCGGCCCGGTGGAGCGCGGCGAGCTCGGGAGGGATCATCAGGGAGTCCAGGAGCTGACCCACCGCTTCGCTGCGGGACCACCCGAACAGCCGGGCGGCCGCGCCGTTCCAGTCCACCACTCGTCCGCTGGGGGAGACGGCGATGTAGGCGTCGGCAGAGTTCTCGACGATGTCGCGCGCGTGTTTCTCACTGCTGATCAGCTGAGCCGCGAGCCTGCCCCGCTCGGCCAGGCTGGCCTGGAGCCGCTCGCGCATCTCCTCTGCATCCGCGCGCCGCAGGTCGACGTTGCGCAGCTGGCGGCCCAGGATCCAGGTGATCGCACACCCGGCGACGGTCACCAGGGTGGCCAGCACCGCTAGGGCGAAGCGGTCGTCGTACCAGTTGTGCTCGAGACCGACGACGAGGAGCGCGCCGAGAGCAGTGGGCAGCAGCAGGACCCACGGCAACGCCCGCCGCAGGAGGACACCTCCGATCGTGTCGCCGGCTACGAGCAACATGAAGCCCCTGTCGGCTCGCAGGCCGAGGACGGCCAGACTGAGCAGGCTCAAGGCAACCGCGGTATGCACCGCCATGGACGTGTAGATGCTGACGCGGTAGAGCGGCTCGAGGTTGAAGAGGTAACCGATCACCGCCACGATGCTGATCGTCAGGGCGCCCCCCGCGACCCACTGAGCCGCCTGGGTCCGCTCGCGCACGATGGCCAGCACTGCGCCCCCGAGGCCGGCCAGACATACGGCACTGACCGGAGACATGCGGCCTGGCTGGCTCGTCCCCGTGGCGTCGGTCCGGTCGAGGTGGAACGGGTTGTCGATCCCGAGGTCGAGCGTGAAGGCGTACTGAACCAGGGTGGCCCCGCCCAACACGACGACCGCGCCGGCAATCATGGAAAGCGTCCAGAGGGTCCTTCCTGCACATGCGTCACGGCTGAGCAGCCACACGCACAGGCCCAGGCCCGTCAATGCTGCCGCGGCGTTGAACTTCATCGTCACCAGGCCGGGAGCGACCATGGTCATGAGCGGCACCCCGAAGACCCACCCCGCGATCACGGTCAGGCCCAGCGTCAACGTGGCGATGCCGGCAGCGCCGCTCACCCGTCGCAGGCGCGCCACCCGCACCTGCTCAGGCAGGGCTCGCACGCTCTCGCGGGCGGTTGCCCGCAGCAGGGGGGCGTCCTGCACGCCGTGCGCCATGAACCCTGCCCCCTCGCCAGACTGACATTTGTCACTCTAGACGGTCTGGCGCGCCCAGACCGTGAGGTTGCGTGGCTTCGGTCGGTCCGGTTCGCCGACCCGGCCAGCGCGATCGACTCCGACTCCGACTCCGACTCCGACTACGACGCCGTCCTCACCATGACATCTTGCCGCGCGTTCTGGGCAGGAACGGCCGCAATGTCAGCCAGAGGCTCGCGCGGCCGCCTCGGGGCGGCTGATGGAAGGCCCGACCACGGTCGGTGGGCTACGGTGAACCGTCCCAGCCACCGGAGAGCAGAGCGATCCGTCTGCTCCTGGGAAGGGCCCCGCAACGACCCGGCAGCGGGAACCTCGATCCGCGCCCGGGGTGCCCGTCGGCACACCACCGAGCACCAGCACTGTCACCAGACCTCGCCACACCGCCCCGAACCACCTGCCATCGCCGACCGACGAGCTCGGCCTCGGCACAGAACGGACACCTTGTGAGTCATCCCCATCCCGAGCTCCAGAAGCCTCCTGCGCTGAACGCGCAGGGCCTGCGCGTGGTCGCCCTCGGCGGTCTCGGTGAGATCGGTCGCAACATGACCGTCTTCGAGTTCGCCGGCAAGCTGCTCATCGTGGACTGCGGGGTGCTCTTCCCCGAGGAGCACCAGCCCGGTGTCGACGTGATCCTCCCCGACTTCAGCTGGATCCGGGACCGCCTCGACAAGATCGTCGCGATCGTGCTGACCCACGGTCACGAGGACCACATCGGTGGGGTGCCCTACCTCCTGCGAGAGCGGGCCGACATCCCGGTCGTCGGCTCCCGTCTGACCCTGGCGCTGATCAAGGAGAAGCTGAAGGAGCACCGGATCGTCCCGAAGCTCCACGAGGTCAAGGAGGGCGAGCGCGACCGCGACAAGTACGGCCCGTTCGACCTCGAGTACATCGCGGTCAACCACTCCATCCCCGACGGCCTCGCGGTGGCCATCCGCACCAAGGCCGGGATGGTCGTCCACACCGGCGACTTCAAGATGGACCAGTTCCCGCTCGACAAGCGGATCACCGACCTTCGCGGCTTCGCGCGGTTGGCCGACGAAGGCATCGACCTGCTGCTCAGCGACTCGACCAACGCCGAGGTGCCGGGCTTCACCACCTCCGAGCGCGAGCTCACGCCGGCGATCGAGCAGGTCTTCCGCACCGCGCCGCGGCGCGTGATCGTCTCCAGCTTCGCCAGCCACGTGCACCGTATCCAGCAGGTGCTCGACCAGGCTCACGCCCACGGCCGCAAGGTGGCCTTCGTGGGCCGCTCGATGGTGCGCAACATGGGGGTTGCCCAGGACCTGGGCTACCTGACCGTCCCCCAGGGACTCATCGTCCCGCTCGAGCAGCTCGAGAGGCTGCCCGCCAACAAGGCCACGCTGATCTGTACGGGCTCCCAGGGGGAGCCGATGGCAGCCCTGTCGCGGATGGCGAGTCGCGACCACAAGATCCGCGTCGGTCAGGGCGACACCATCCTGATGGCCAGCTCGGTCATCCCGGGCAACGAGAACGCGATCTCCAACGTCATCAACGGACTGACCCGCTGGGGCGCCAACGTCGTCCACAAGGGCAACGCCAAGGTGCACGTCTCGGGCCACGCCAGCGCCGGCGAGCTCGTCTACTGCTACAACCTGATGCAGCCACGCAACGTGATGCCGGTGCACGGCGAGTATCGCCACCTGCGTGCGAACGCCGACCTCGCCATCAGCACCGGGATCCACCCCGACCGGGTGATCCTGGCCGAGGACGGCGTGGTCGTCGACTTGGTCAAGGGTCGGGCCACGATCGTCGGCAAGGTCGCCTGCGGCAACATCTACGTCGATGGGCAGGTCGTCGGTGGGGTCACCGAGGCCACCCTCAAGGACCGCCGCACCCTCGCCGAGGAGGGCGTCGTGACCGTCCTGGCGATCGTCGATGCCGACACCGGCGAGCTCGCCGACCCGCCGGACTTCCTGGTCCGCGGCTTCGAGCACGACCCCAAGACGTTCGACCCAGCCGTCACCGTGATCAAGAAGACCCTCGCCCGCGCCGCGGCTGAGGGGATCGGCGATGCTCACCAGCTCGAGCAGATGATCGGCCGCGACGTCGCCCGCTGGGCGCAGCGGTCCTTCCGACGCACCCCGTTGATCATCCCGATCGTGATCGACGCCTGACGAGAGCCGCGGTCCCTGCTCTGCATGCAGGCACACGGTGGCCTCAACTGGGTCAGGCGTCCTGTTGGTCCGACCCGGTGCTGTTGGCGTGCCACGCCCGCTCGACGAGCTCGCGGAGCACGCCATGGTCGATGTCGGCCATCCGCTTGACGTACAGGCAGCCCTTGCCGGTGGTGTGGGGCCCCAAGCGCTCGAGCAGGTCGTCGTTGCTGCCGTAGTAGGTCAGGCCGTAGAGCGTCAGTGCCGCCTTCCGGGGCGCCAGCCCGACCGCGAACCACTCGTGCTCCTTTCCGTCGGCGGTCGTGTAGCGCTGGGTGCCGAAGCCGATCATGGACGGCCCCCACATCACGGGCTCGGCGTCGGTCACGTCGCGGACGAGGGCCAGCGCGGCCTCGGTGTCCTCACGGCGGTGAGCGTGCTCCACGCCGGCGACGTAGACCGCGACATCCTCGGAGGTGGGCCTCGTCTTGCGCGCTCCGGCATCAGTCACGCCGCCCATGCTGGCAGACGCCACGTCGACGGCGGGGGCAGCGCCGTCGTCGCTCACCACTAGGCTGCACGGATGAGTGACGTGGATCACGAACGCCGGGCCGTCGAGCTGGTCATGGCCACGAGGCAGTACGCCGAGACGCTGGCCGCGCTGGTCGAGCGCACCGGTCGCACCGAGGCCGATCTGAGGGACGACTCGCAGACCGCGCTGACCGAGATGGCGGCGTACGTCGACGAGTCGGCCTCGCGGGTGTGGGACCGGATGGGTCGCTGGCTGACACGCTCCTACGAGGTCGACGTCGACACCAGCCGCCTGGCGGAGCTCTCCGAGCTCGGGCGCAAGCACTCGCTGGTGTTCCTGCCCAACCACCGCTCCTACCTCGACCCGCTCGTGCTGCGGGCGGCCACCGCGGGTCACGGGTTCCCCAGCAACTACACCCTCGGCGGCATCAACCTCGCCATGTGGCCGCTCTCGGAGCTCGGCAAGCGCAGCGGGCTGATCTTCATCCGCCGCTCGAGCCGCGAGGATCCGGTCTATCCGGCGATGCTGCGCCTCTACCTCGGGTTCCTGCTGCGTCAGCACGCCAACCTCGAGTGGTACTTCGAGGGCGGTCGCACCCGCACCGGCAAGCTCCGCCCGCCGCGGATGGGGGTGTTGCGCTACCTCGTCGATGCCTTCCGCGCCAACGGCGATGCCTCGGACGACGCCTACCTCGTGCCGGTCTCGATCGTCTACGACCAGCAGCACGAGGTCTCGGCCCTGTCGCGGGAGGAGAGCGGCGGCAGCAAGGCGCCCGAGAGCCTCACCTGGCTCTACCGCTTCGCCCGCGCCCAGGGCCGGCGCCGTGGACGCGTCCACGTGCGGTTCGGTCCTCCGCTCTCGTTGCGCGGGGCCCTGGCCGATGCCGGCTCCCGCGCGGACTCCGACGACCTCACTGCCGTGGTGCCCCGCGTCGCCTTCGAGGTGGCCCACCGCATCAACGCCGCCACCCCGATCACTCCCTCGGCGCTCGTGGCCTTCGGCCTCCTCGACAACGACGGTCGCGCGATGACCCTGGCCGAGACCCTCGGCGTCCTCGAGCCGTTGGTGGCCTACGTACGCCGTCGCCAGCTGCCGCTCACCGCCGACGTCGACCTCGGGCGTCCCGAAGGCCTGCGCAAGGCGCTGGCGACCCTGGTGCGCGAAGGCGTCGTGGTCGAGTACGCCGGCGGGCTCGAGCCGGTCTACGCGATCGCGCCCGACCGGCAGCACGAGGCGGCGTTCTACCGCAACACCGTCACCCACTACTTCATCGACCGGGCGATCCTCGAGGTGGCGCTGGTGCAGGCCGCCGCCGAGGACCCGGGCTCCGACTCCGACGTCGTGGCCGCCACGTGGAGGCGTGCCCTGGCGCTGCGCGACCTGCTCAAGTACGAGTTCTTCTTCGCCACCAAGCGGGAGTTCGACACCCAGCTGCGCTACGAGACCGACCTGGTGCGTCCGCACTGGGCCGAGGAGAAGGCCACCCCGCGCGAGATCACCGAGCTGCTCTCCGACTCCCACCTGTTGCTGGCGCACCGGGTGATCGGGCCGTTCCTGGAGGCGTACTCCGTGGTGGCCGACCGGCTGGTCACGCGCGAGCCCGCGGCGCCGCTGGACAGCGACGGGCTGGTCGCCGAGAGCCTCGGGGTCGCCCATCAACGCTGGCTGCAACACGACCTCCACTCACCGGAGTCGATCTCCAAGGACCTGATGGGGGGCGCGCTCAAGCTGGCCGGCAACCGCGACCTCCTCGGGCCCGGGGGAGACGAGCTGCGGCAGGCGCGCCAACGCTTCGCCGACGAGCTGGCCGATGCTGTCGAGGCGATCGCCGTCGTCCGTTCCTTGACCTTGAAGGACTGATCCGTGGCCGACATCGACGACCTCCTCGCCGCCGTCGCAGCAGGACCGCAGGGCCCCGAGGTGGGCGCGTTCTTCGACTTCGACGGCACCCTGATCCACGGCTACTCCGCGGCGCTGTACTTCCGTGAGCGGCTCGCGAGCAGGTCGGTGAGCCCGCAGGAGCTTCTCGGCACCCTCGTCGAGGTCTTCAACATGCAGCAGCGCGGCCACGACGTCACGCGCCTGGTCGGGGTCGGCCTCGGTGCCCTGCGGGGCACGGCGCAGACCGACATCGAGGAGATGGGCCAGCAGCTGTTCCGGACCCGGATCTCGGGCCAGATGTACCCCGACGCCCGACGGCTGGTCCGGGCCCACCTGCGCGCCGGCCACACGGTCGCCCTCGCGTCCTCGGCCACGAGGTTCCAGGCCCAGGCCGCCGCCGAGGACCTCGGGATCGAGCACCTGCTGGTCACCGAGGTCGAGATGCTCGACGGCATCGTGACCGGCAAGGTCGACGGACCGATCCTCTGGGGCCCGGGCAAGGCAGCAGCGGTGAAGGCCTTCGCCGCCGAGCAGGGTCTCGACCTGTCGGAGTCCTACGCCTACGGCAACGGGGGCGAGGACGTCTTCTACCTCGAGACCGTCGGCCGCCCGCGTCCGCTGAACGCCGACAGCACCTTGACCCAGGCGGCGGAGGAGCGCGGCTGGCCCGTGCACCGCCTGCACCGGGAGCGCCGCCTCACCCCGCTCAACGTCGTCCGCTCGGCCGCCTCGTTCGCCGGCCTGGCCGCGGGCGTCGGGGCCGGGCTGGGCATGGGCCTGCTCAACCGCGACCGTCGTACGGCGCTCACCGTGGCCGCGGCGATCAGCTCCGAGCTCGCGCTCGCCGGCGCGGGGGTGTCGCTGGAGGTCGAGGGTCAGGAGAACCTCTGGCTCTCCCGCCCGGCGGTCTTCGTCTTCAACCACCAGAGTCAGCTCGACGTCGTCGTCCTGGCCGCGCTGCTGCGCCGCGACTTCACGGGGGTCGCGAAGAAGGAGCTGTCCAAGGACCCCACGTTCGCCGCGATGGGGTGGTTGGCCGACGTCGCCTACGTCGACCGCACCGACAACGTGGCCGCTCGCGAGGCGCTCGCCCCCGCACTGGCAAGCCTGGAGTCGGGCACCTCCCTGGTGATCGCCCCGGAGGGCACCCGCTCTCCCACGCCGCGGCTGCTGCCGTTCAAGAAGGGCGCCTTCCACCTCGCGATGCAGGCCGGGGTGCCGATGGTGCCGGTGGTCATCCGCAACGCCGGCGAGATCATGCCGGCCCACTCGATGATCCTCACGCCGGGCACCGTGCAGGTGCGGGTGCTGCCGCCGGTCTCCTCGGCCGACTGGACCGCTGACAACCTCGATGAGCAGGTCGCCTGCGTCGAGCAGCTCTTCGCCGAGGTCCTCGACGACTGGGACGGCCCGCCGCAGTGAGCTGACGACACCAACCGTCAGGCCTCGAGGGGGACGAGCTCAGCGGCCGTACGCACGCCGGCCCAGCGGCGTACCTCGCCGGGCAGGTCGAGGTGATCGACGGGTGCGGCGTTGGCGTAGTCGCCCCACTCGGCCTGGGGCAGCATCCACATCACCTCGAACTCGTTGCCGTCGGGGTCGTGGCCGTAGACGCTCTTGGTGGCGCCGTGGCTGCTCTCACCCGTCAAGGCATCGAGCCGGGCCAGGGTGAGGCGGGCTGCCTCGAGGTCCTCGATGGTGTCCACCTGCCAGGCCAGGTGGAACAACCCGATCGACCCGCGCGGACGCGGGGGCTGAGTGCCCACTCCGAACAGCCCGAGGTCGTGGTGGTTGCCCGAGCGCGGCAGTCGCAGGAAGGCGGCCGCCGCACGAGGTTCGCGCGCCACGACCTCCATGGCGAAGGCCTCGTCTGTAGAAGGCGAGGCTTCGTTCGAGGTCGCTCACGAACAGCACGGCGTGGTTGAGCCGGACGGCGGCAATGGGCATTCGGTGCTCCTGGACGGGTTGGCAGCAACAGCGGCATGGTTGTTGTTTCAACTAACACCGTACCGGCTTTGGTTGTTCCATCAACCAAAGCACTAGGCTGGCGGGATGGACGCGGCCTGGCTGACCGAGGACGAGCGTGCTGCCTGGCTTCGCCTGGTCGCGGTCGTCGAGCTCCTGCCCGGGATGCTGGACGCCCAGCTCCGCCGCGATGCCGGACTGACGCACTTCGAGTACTTCGTCATGGCGATGTTGTCGGAGGCGCCCGATCGCACCTTGCAGATGTCGGCTCTCGCTCAACGCTCCAACGCGACGCTGCCGCGACTGTCGCACGTCGTCCGCAGACTCGAGGACCGCGGGCTGGTGTCGCGCCACCGGTGCCGCGACGACGCCCGAGCCACGAATGCCCAGCTGACGGAGGCGGGATGGGGTGCCGTGGTCGCAGCGGCGCCCGGGCACGTGAAGACCGCACGGCGCCTCGTCCTCGACCCACTCACGTCCGAGCAGGTCGAGGCGCTGCGGGGGATCGGCGATGCCTTGTTGACGCGTCTCGACCCGGACGGTCGACTGAGCGAGCTCTACGACCCCGAGCGCGAGTCATGAGCGGCGGGACGCCGCTGTTGCTGGCCCTCGATCTCGCCGGCACGTTTGCCTTTGCGCTCAACGGCGCGTTGATCGCGATCCGGGTCGCCCGGCTCGATGTCGTCGGGGTGCTCACGCTGGGCATGGTGACGGCCTTGGGCGGAGGAATCGTCCGCGACATCTTCATCGATGCGCTGCCGCCGGCGACGTTCAGCGACTGGCGCTACCTCGCGGTCGCTGCCGCCGGCAGCCTGACGGCGTTCGCCTTCGGGTGGAGCCTGACCCGGCTGTCGCGGCCGATCCTGGTGCTGGACGCCGCCGGGCTGAGCCTGTTTGCCGTGACCGGAGCGAGCAAGGCGCTGGACTTCGGCGTCGGTCCGGTCCAAGCGGTGATCCTCGGCGCGATCACTGCCGTGGGCGGTGGCACCCTGCGCGACGTGTTGATCGGGCGGGTGCCGGTGGTGCTGCGCAGTGAGCTCTACGCGATCCCGGCGCTCCTTGCGGCCACGGTCGTGGTCGTCAGCCGACGGGGTCGGGGTCTACGGCCCCGTCGCCGCGACGGGCGCCGCGGTGCTCTGCTTCGCGGTCCGGATGCTCGGCCTCCGGTTCCACCTCAACGCGCCGAGCCCGCCTCGGATGCACCACGACGGTGCTGATGCGTGAGTCCGCCGTTGGGCAGGCGCCTCTACGGTGACCTCATGAGCGACATCGTGATCTGTGAGCCGGTCCGCACCCCTGTCGGTCGGTTCGGCGGGGCGCTGTCCTCGCTGAGCGCCGTCGACCTCGCCACCGCTGCGCTGTCGGAGCTGGTCTCCCGGACCGGGCTCCAGGAGGGCGACGTCGACGACGTGGTGCTCGGCCAGTGCTACGCGAACGGCGAGTCGCCGGCCATCGGTCGGATCGCCGCCCTCGACGCCGGGCTCGGCACGGGTGTCCCCGGTCTCCAGATCGACCGGCGCTGCGGATCGGGCCTGCAAGCGGTGCTCTACGCCGCCGGGCAGGTCGCGACGGGAGCTGCCTCGGTCGTGATCGCCGGAGGTGCGGAGTCGATGTCGCAGGTGGAGCACTACGCCCTCGGCCTCCGCACGGGGGTCCGGGCCGGCGGCGTACAGCTGATGGACCGCCTCGACCGGGCCCGCGAGACCGCCGGAGGCGCGTCGCACCCCGTGCCCGGGGGCATGCTCGAGACGGCCGAGAACGTGCGCCGTGAGTACGGCATCTCCCGGGCCGACCAGGACGCCTACGCCGCCCGTTCGCAGCAGCGCGCCGTCGCCGCGCAGGAGGCCGGTCTCTTCTCCGACGAGCTCGTCCCGATCACGATCCCGGGGCGGCGCGGCAAGCCCGACGTGGTGGTCGACCGGGACGAGCACCCGCGGGCCGGCACGACGGCCGAAGACCTGGCTCGGCTGCGGCCGATCCGGCTGGCCCTCGACCCCGAGTCGACGGTCACGGCCGGCAACGCGAGCGGCCAGAACGACGGCGCGGCGCTGTGCGTCGTCACCACCCGCGAGGAGGCCGAACGTCGCGGACTTCGGCCGCTGCTCGCCCTCCGGTCGTGGGCGGTCGCCGGGGTCGACCCCGAGGTGATGGGCATCGGCCCGGTGCCCGCGACCGCGGCGGCCCTGCAGCGTGCGGGTCTCGGAGCTCGCCGACCTTGACCTGATCGAGCTCAACGAGGCCTTTGCCTCCCAGGTGCTCGCCTGCCTCCACGAGTGGGGCATCAGCGCCGACGACGAACGCCTCAACCCCCACGGTTCCGGGATCTCCCTGGGGCACCCGGTGGGCGCGACGGGCGCCCGGATCCTGGCGACGATGGCCCACGAGATGCAGCGCCGGGGGAGTCGCTACGGCCTCGAGACCATGTGCATCGGTGGTGGCCAGGGTCTGGCGGCGGTGTTCGAGGCGGTGCGCTGAGCGGCTGGGCCTAGCTGGCGCCGGCTGCGATGCTCGGTCGCGCGGTCCAGCTCGGCCACGATCGCGTCGTACGTCGACTGGTCGAAGGCGACCAGCCGCACCTGCTCGACCGAGGTCGGGCACGCAGCGATGGTCTGCACGGCGGCCGCGATCGCGTCGTGGCGCGGCCACCCGTAGATCCCGGCGCTGATCAGCGGGAAGGCGATGCTGCGGGCGCCGAGCCCGTCGGCGACCTCCAGGGAGCGGCGGTAGCACGACTCGAGCAGGCTGCGGTCGGTCTGCCCGGCGCGGTAGTTGGGTCCGACGGTGTGCACGATCCAGCGGGCCGGGAGATCGCCGGCCGTGGTCCAGCCCGCGTCGCCGGTGGCCAGTCCCTCAGGGAACCTCTCGATGCACGCGGCGAGGACCGCAGGCCCCCCGGCGCGGTGGATGGCGCCGTCCACGCCGCCGCCTCCGCGCATCGCGTTGTTGGCGGCGTTGACCACGGCATCGACCTCGATGGTGGTGATGTCGCCACGGACAGCGGCGATCTCGGGCGTGGTCATGGGCCAATCATCTCGCTGATCTGGTGAGCAGCTGGCTACGCCCGGTCGCGTGTGGCTCCGGGCAGGACACCGGCGCCGGCGCGCAGCTCGAAGACCAGCTGGGTCTCGGTCCCGCGGACGACCTGGTGGTTGGTGACGTGGTTGAGCACGAGGTCACGCAGCGCCTGAGCGTTCTCGACGGCCACGTGGAGGTGGAAGTCGTCGGACCCGGCGACGTGATAGGCGCGGAGCACTCCTGGTGCCGCGACGAGACCCTCGTAGAGCCGGTTGACCAGGTCGCGGCTGTGGCTGCCGAGGCGCACCTTGATGATCGCCTGGAGGGGGAAGCCCAGGGCGTCGAGATCGAGGTCGGCGTGGGTGCCCCTGATCACGCCGCTCTCGCGCAGCGCGCGGATGCGGTAGGCGCAGGTGGACTCGGCGATGCCCAGCCGGCGGGCGAGGGCCTTGTTGGTGGTGCCGGCGTCGGTGTAGAGCGCCTGGAGGATCTCCCGGTCGAGGTCGTCGAGGCGAGCCGCCAGTGGCGCCCCCGGCGCTTGTGTTTCCTGCAACGCGATCTCCTCCTGGAGCCCTACATTCTGCACGAAATCGCAGGAAGCGGGTCATTGCCGAACGAGCATGTGATCTGCGTGGCAATTTCCTGCGATTACGCTCAGTCTGGCAGACATGGACCTCAGCCGCCTCCACCCCGACACCCGGGCCGTGCACGCAGGTCGTGACGACCTCCAGGCGCTCGGCGTACACGCACTGCCGATCGACCTGTCGTCGACCAACCCGTTGCCCGACATCGAGCGCGGTGGCGACTCCTACGAGTCGATGGCCACCGGCGGCTACCCGCTCGCCGATGGCGGCGCGGTCTACGCACGGCTGTGGAACCCGACGGTCGCGCGCTTCGAGAGCGCCCTGGCCCGGCTCGAGCACGCCGAGACAGCGGTCGCCTTCGCCTCCGGCATGGCGGCGATGACCGCGGCGGTGCTGGCCACCTCGGCCCTGACCGGGCAGCGCCACGTCGTGGCCGTCCGCCCGCTCTACGGCGGGACCGACCACCTCCTGGCCTCGGGGCTGCTCGGGGTGGAGGTCACCTTCTGCGCGGAGCACGAGGTCGCAGGCGCAGTGCGCCCCGACACCGCGATGGTCGTGCTCGAGACCCCGGCCAACCCGACCCTCGACCTGGTCGACATCTCCGCAGTCGTTGCCCAAGCAGGCACGGTGCCGGTCCTGGTGGACAACACCTTCGCGACCCCCGTGCTCCAGAACCCCATCGACCACGGCGCCGCGATGAGCCTGCACAGTGCGACGAAGTACCTCGGTGGCCACGGCGACGTCGTGGGCGGGGTCATCGCCTGCGGCGAGGAGATGGCTCGGTCGCTGCGCCAGGTCCGAGCGGTCACCGGCGGCCTGCTCCACCCGCTGGGCGCCTACCTCCTGCACCGCGGGCTGGCGACCCTGCCGCTGCGCGTGCGCGCCCAGCAGGCCACGGCGCGCCAGCTGGTCGAGTGGCTGGAGACCCACCCGGCGATCGAGCACGTGCACTACCCGTCGGACCGGAGCGACCCCCGAGGGCTGATCGGGCGACAGCTCCACGGCACCGGGGCGATGATCTCGATCGTGCTGCGGGGCGGCTACGAGGCAGCGGCGCGGGTGACCTCCGGCGTCGAGCTGTTCACCCACGCGGTCTCGCTCGGCGGTGTCGACTCCCTCGTGCAGCACCCGGCCGCCCTCACCCACCGCCCGGTGGCGCCCGAGGCCCGGCCGTCGGCCAATCTCGTGCGACTCTCGATCGGCCTGGAGAACGCCGAGGACCTCATCGCCGATCTCGCCCAGGCGCTCGCGGACGACCGCACGTCTGCCGAGCCGCAGCCGCGGGTGTCGGCGCTGGTCACCATCTCCTGAGCCGACGGGCAGGGGGTCCCACGGGACGCTGGCTAGGGTGGGACGCGCCACTGTTGGACCAGTCCGATGGCCACGCTGCGGCTCGCCCGTGGCGGCCTGGGAGGTGACCGCGATGCCCACCGAGCGCCAGTCCGACCCTGACGCCCTGCTCAAGATCGGCCGTCACGAGGTGCTGATCCGGCGGCGATACGAGGCGATGAGCATCGCCAACGACGTGCTGATCGCGCTCTGGTACGTCGCGGGGAGCATCCTGCTCTTCTGGGAGTCGACGTCGCTGGCCGGCAGGTGGTTGTTCTTGATGGGCGGCCTCCAGTTCCTCGCCAGACCGACCATCCGCCTCGCCCGCCGCATCCACCTGCGCCGGTGGGGCCGCGACGGGCAGTACCACGGCGCGTCGTTCGACTACTGACGCTGTCGAGGGGACGATCAGAAATCGTCTGTCCGGCGCAGGTGCCGCGGCCGACCGTCCGGGTCGTGCACGTGCTCGTAGGGCACGGTCGCGAAGGCGCGCGTCAGCGGGCCTAGCTCGGGCGCGGGGAGGGTGCGGAGTCGACCTGGTGGTCGGGGACCCACACGGCCCCCGTCGCACCACGCGTCCAACCGGGCAGCAGTGGCGGCGTACGTCGCAAACATGTCGGCCGCGTCGAGACAGTCGGCCTCGACCGTGGGGTCGTCGGCCGGACGGTCGAGGTGCTCGGCGGCCAGGGAGAGCCTCAGCCGGGTGCCGTAGGTGCCCCCCTCGTCGACGACCACCGCAGAGAGCTCGGAGTCGTGGGTCCAGGAGCGTCGGTTGAAGTTGTCGGAGCCGATCGTGGACCAGGTGTCGTCGATGATGCAGGCCTTGGCGTGCACGTAGACGGGCGTGCCGAGCACGTTCTCCAGGCCGTAGATGGCGACCCGCTCGGGTGCGGCCTGCACCAGCTGCTCCATCGCGCGGCGCCGGCCTTCCAGCTGCGGCAACCGACCCAGGGCGCCCTCCAGGTCGGGGTGCAGCGGCACCACCGCGATGACGTACAGGTCGGGGTGGCGCTCCAAGGCAGCGCTGAGCATCTTCGCGACGTGCGTGCCCCAGAGGTACTGGTCCTCGACGTAGACCAGCCGGCGGGCGCGCGCGATGGCCTTGGTGTAGCCGCGCGCCACGCTCCGCTCGCCGCCGGCGGCGAAGGGGTAGTCCTGGCGGGCCGGCAGATCGGGATAGGTCCGCAGCAGCTGCACCGACGTGGGTGCCTCCGGGCACGGGCGGTGGTGGGGGCAGCTGCGCGGGCAGGCGGCTCGGGGTCGCGGGGGAGCGGCGGCGCCGATGCCTTCGCCAACGACGTGGGCTGCCGTCGAGCGGGGCCGGGTCCTCCCACCGCTCCCGGAAGACGGTCTCCACGTCGTGCACGGCGGGTCCGGTGATCTCGGCCTGCACGTCGTGCCAGGGCGGGGTGGCGCCGTACTCGTCGGCCAGGTCGTAGGCCTGGGGGTCACCGAGGTGGTCGGCGTCGTCGCGGCGGGAGTGGCACAGGTCGATGCCGCCGACGAACGCGACGTCGCGCGACGCGTCGTCGCGGTGCCGGAGCACGACGAACTTCTGGTGGTGCGACCCTCGCTTGCGGACCCGCATGTCGCGCCAGGCCTCGACCCCGCGGGCTCTCAGCAACGCGCTGAACTCCTTGTTGTCGCCCAGCTCGCCGGCCGCTGCGGCGGGTCGGGAGTGCCACACGAGTCCGCGTACGTCGACCCCGCGGGCGGCGGCCCGGCCCAGCACCTCCAGCACCTCGCTGCCCGGCTCGCCGGTCAGCCGCTCGTCGGCATCGCCCTGCCAGTCGGCGAAGACGATCACGTCGCCGGCTCCGGTGGCCTCGATGCGCTCGTAGAGCTCGGCGAAGTAGGTCGCGCCATGGATGAGCGGCCGCACCCGGTTGCCCTCGGACCACGCCCGACCGGGGTGGGCGTCGTCCAGCCGGGTCTGCGCGTTGCCGCGCTCGGCGGGGGTCAGCAGCCACGCGAGGGGGTCGTTGCCGTCATGCACCTGCACACCATGCCCTACGCCAGAGCCAGGTCAGCTGCAGTCACGGGTCCCGGTGTCGAGGACCTCGCCGTCCACGTCGACGAAGCTCCACTCGAAGGCCGTCGGTGACAGCGTCAGGTCGAGCACGCCGAAGATCCCGTCGGCGGCGAAGTCCGACCCGGGAAGTGGCTCCCCGACCTCGTACACCGAGCGTCCACCCGTGCCGACGACGAAGTGGGTCAGGCCGGCTCCGTCATCGACACGGTCGCCTCCCGCGTCAAGGGAGGCGAAGCGTTCGTAGTCGTGCTCGTGGCCGGCCAAGGAGAGGTCGACCCCGCCTTCGACCGCCGCTCGCCATAGCCCGTCGACCTGCGGCTGGGAGCCGTGCTCGGCCCCGGACGACCAGCGGGGGTGGTGCATGGCGATCGCTGCGCACTGCGTGGGATGCGCTGCCAGGTCGTCGGCAAGCCAAGCGGCTTCCTCATCGCAGTCGACGTCGTCGCAGTTGGAGTTGAGGAGGTAGAAGCGCCAGGCGCCGATCTCGTCGACGTAGTAGGGGCCGGTGTCGAAGTACCGGTAGTAGCCCTCGGCTCCCTCGGTGTCGTACTCGTGGTTGCCGGGCACGGGCGCGAGGATGTCGTCGAAGCGACCCCAGGTGGGCGCCCAGCTGCGCTGGAACTCCTCGTAGTCACCCGAGTGGTACTGGAGGTCGCCCAGGGCCACGACTGCGTCGGGCGCCAAAGACTCGGTCAGGTCGAGGGTGGCCTGGTGCTGGCAGTTGGTGTCGTTGACCTCGCCGTCGGAGGGGCAGACGATGTCACCGACCGCGGCCACGTCGACCGTGGCGTCGGCGGGCGCGGTGCTCGCCGGGAGTCCGGTCGCGGGGCCGCTGATCTCGTCGGCGGGCACCTCCGCGGGCGACCCGCACGCTGTGAGGGTCAGGGCGATCAGGAGTGCGCCAGCGGTCGCGGCGTTACGGGGGTAGCGGCTCATGGCGTCTCTTCGGAGTCGTGGTGGCGGGGGAGGGTCATTCGAAAGTGCGTGAGGTGGGGCGAGTCGAGGAGGTCGAGGGCACCATCGTGCGCCACGACGATCTGGCGGGCGATGGGGAGCCCTAGACCGGTGCCCCCGCTGTCGCGCGCCCGGCTCTCGTCGAGCCTGACGAAGCGCTCGAACACGGCTTGCCGCTGCGACTGCGGGATCCCGGGGCCGTCGTCGGTCACGTCGAGCACGATGCGGTCGGCCTCCCTCCGCACGCGCAGCTCGACCCTGCTCGCGGCATGTCGGACGGCGTTCTCGGCGAGGTTGCGCACGGCGCGCTCGATGGCGTGTCGATCCACGAGCACCGGCCCCGGTTCCGTCGTGGCGATGACCTCGATGCCGTCGCCGCGGGAGAGCCGTTCGGCTTCGACGCGGGCCACCTCGGCGAGGTCGACCGTAGCGAGCGTGAGGCGCAGGCCGCGTTCGTCAGCCCGGGCGAGCAGCAGGAGATCGGCCACGAGCAGGTCTATGCGGTCGAGCTCTGCCAGCACCTCCCTGCTGGTGCTGGGCCAGTCCATCGCCTTCGGGTGCAGGGTGGCCACCTCGTGCGCGACACGGATCGTGGCGAGCGGGCTGCGCAGCTCGTGGGAGGCGTCGCCGACGAACCGGCGTTGGGCCTCGGCGTTCGCCTGGAGCCTGGTGAGCATCGAGTTCATGGTCGTGGCGAGCCGGGCGATCTCGTCGTCCCCGGGAGGGACGGGCACCCGCGCGTCCAGCTCATGGGCACCCTCGATGGAGTCCACCCGCCGTCGGATCGCCTCCACCGGAGCCAGTGACCGTCCGGTCAGCCAGTAGGACGTGAGAGCGACGGTCAGCAGGACCAGCGGATAGCCGAGGAGCAGCAGTCGGCTGACGACGTCGGTGGCGCGGTCCACCGACTCGAGGCTCTGCGCGGCCAGCACGGTGACCGGGCCGTCGGGGGCCTCGACCCCGCGCACGACAACGACGAACCGCTCACCCTCACCGATGGGCAGGGCGGCGGTCCTGCTCACCGTCACCTCGCCTGGCGATGCGACGACGTCGATGACGGGAGGTTCTCCGTCGACCGAGGGACTCGACGTGATCACCGATCCGGTTGCGTCCACCACTTGGATCAGCGCCTGATCGCCACCACCGGGCGCCAGGGTGACGTCCAGTCCTTGCGACATCACCTGGTCGGCGACATCGGCTGCCTGCTGGCCGGCGACGTCGGCGAGCGTGCGTTCGAGCTGTTGGCGTTGGATCAGCACGAAAGCCACGCTGGCAGCAGCCAGCACCAGGGCGACCACCCCGGTCGCCGCCACAGCGGCCCGGAATCGGATCCCCGTCGGCCGCGAGAGCCGCCGGCGGGACGCTTCCCGGTCAGCCACCGTTGCCGGCCAGTCGGTAGCCGGCGCCGCGGACGGTCTCGATCGAGGCGCGCCCGAACGGCAGGTCGATCTTGCGCCGCAGGTAGCCGACGTAGACCTCGACGACGTTGTCGGCGCCGTCGTAGTGGAGGTCCCACACGTTGTCGAGGATCTCGGTCTTGGACACGCACCGTGCCGCGGTGACGCAGGAGGAACTGCAACAGCGCCGAACTCGCGCGGGGTCAGCGCGACGGTCTCGTCGCCGCGGCGTACCTCGCGGCTGGCGGGATCGAGGGTGAGGTCGCCGGCGCTCAGGACGGTCGGCCGCTCGGGTGCGCCGCGTCTGATCAGGGACGCGCAGCCGGGCGACGAGCACGACGAAGGAGAACGGTTTCGTCAGGTAGTCGTCGGCGCCGAGGTCGAAGGCGTCGGCCTCGTCGTACTCGCCGTCCTTGGCGGTCAGCATCAGGATCGGCGTCCAGATCCCGTCGGCGCGCAGTTCGCGGCACACGTCGTAGCCGTTGCGCCTGGGCAGCATGATGTCGAGCACGATCACGTCGTACGCCTGCGTCGGCGCGGCGACAGAGCCCCGCGTCGCCGTCGTGCGCGACGTCGACGAGCATGCCTTCGGCGACCAGGCCGCGGCGCACGGTCTCGGCGAGCCGTACCTCGTCCTCGACCAGCAGCACCCGCATCTGCCCACTCCTCTCAGTCCCCTCATTTCGTCCTGCTGCAGCATCGCTCGACCGCGCTGAGAGAGCCTGTGAAGCCGGTCGCCGCCGGCTATGAGGGCACGCTCAGGTGGTCTCAGGGTCCTCACAGTCCGGGTTGCGACCGTTGCTCTCATCAGGCCGCACCAGGCGGTCGACGACAAGGAGATGCAGATGCGTTATTACCAAGCGGAACTGGCGATGCTCGGCGCCAGCACCATCATCGCGGCCTTCGGGGTCGGCGGTGTGATGACGGCCCAGGCCTCGACTGGGACCGTGGCACCGGCAGCACGCGGGTGGCGCCCCGGAGGGTGCCCAGGCCGAGGAGACCGACGACGGTCCCGACGTCGGCCCGGATGCCGACCCCGACGAGCCGGGCCACCAGGACGCCGACGAGAGCGGCGAGGCCGAGGGTCCTGAGGGCGCCGAGGGCGCCGACGAGCCGGCCCCGACGTCGGGCCGGACGCCAACCCCGACGAGCCCGGTCACCAGGACGCCGACGAGAGCGGCGAGGCCGGCAAGTAACCAGCAGCACATCGCCCCGGTCCTCCTCGAGAGGGCCGGGGCGACCTGGTTCCAGGACCGTGCAGAACGTCGAGAGGTCAGCGGCCGCGCAGGCGGCGGGTGATGGTCTCGGCGGTGGCGCGAACCGACGCCACGAGCGGCTCGAGCTCCTCGTGGCCGAGGTAGGTGACGGCCACGGCAGCGACCGGGAAGCCGTTGTGGTCGAGGACGGGGGAGGCGACGCTGGCGAAGCCGGGGCTGATCTCCTCGTTCTCGGTGGCGTAGCCGCGTTGCCGGGTCTCGGCCAGCAGGGTGCGCAGGGCGCTGAGCGAGGTCGGGCCGTGCCCCTCGCGGTCGACGAACGCAGCCCGATCGGGGAAGAGCGCGCGCACCTGGTTGGCCGGCAGCGCGGCCAGGATGGCGCGGCCGCTGGCGGTGAGGTGGGCCGGCAGGCGGACGCCGACGTCGGTGACCAGGGGCGGGCGGCCCGCGGCACGCTCCTCCACGACGTAGAGCACGTCGCGTCCGTGCAGGACGGCCAGGTGGGCGGAGTGCCCGGTCTGGTCGGCCAGCGCCGCGAGCGGGCGCCGCGTGATCCGTTGCAGCGGCTCCTGGTGGGAGTAGCCGGTGCCGACCTCGAAGGCCGCCAACCCCAGCCCGTAGCAGCGCTCGTCGGCCAGGTGGACCACGAAACCCTCGTCGACCATGGCGTTGAGGAGGTGGTAGGCCGTGCTGCGGGGGAGGTCGACCGCCCGCATGATCGAGTCGATCGCCACCGGGTGCGGCTGGGTGGCGAGGTAGCGGAGCACGCGGAGCGCTCGGGTGGCGGCGGGGACCTGGCTCACCACGGCACCCTAGCCTCCCTCGAGCGCTCAGTCTCGGATCCGAGACGGGATGAGGTGCGGCTCTCTGGTGGCAGGGAGCGTCAGGTCCTTGGATGAGGACATGGCAATCAACAAGCAGACCGTCATCGTCGGTGTCGGTCCGGTCTCGCCCGCCGACGTGGTCGAGGTGGCACGGCGAGGAGCAGCGGTGGAGCTGGCTCCGGACGCGGTGGCCGCGATGCAGCTGGCCCGCGGGGTGGTGGAGGAGCTCGCGGCGGCGGCGACGCCGGCGTACGGCATCAGCACCGGGTTCGGTGCGCTGGCGACCCGGCACATCCCGACCGACATGCGGGCCCAGCTGCAGAAGTCCCTGGTGCGCTCGCACGCGGCCGGCTCCGGACCCGAGGTCGAGCGCGAGGTGACGCGGGCGCTGATGCTGCTGCGGCTCTCCACGCTCACCACCGGCCACACCGGGATCAAGGTCGAGACCGCCCAGCTGATGGCCGACCTGCTGACGCACCAGATCACCCCGGTGGTCCACGAGTACGGCTCGCTCGGCTGCTCCGGCGACCTCGCGCCGCTCTCGCACTGCGCCCTGGCGCTGATGGGCGAGGGCCAGGTCCGTGACGCCGACGGCGTGCTGATGCCCGCCGGTCAGGCGCTGGCCCAGGCCGGCCTCGCGCCGGTCGAGCTCGCCGCCAAGGAGGGCTTGGCGCTGATCAACGGCACCGACGGCATGCTCGGCATGCTGGTCATGGCGATCGACGACCTGCGGATGCTGCTGGCCACCGCCGACATCTCTGCGGCGATGTCGGTCGAGGGCCAGCTCGGCACCGACCGGGTCTTCGCCCCCGAGCTCCAGGCGATCCGGCCACACCCGGGCCAGGCCGCCTCGGCGGCCAACCTCGTGCGGATCCTCGCCGACTCGGGCGTGGTGGCCTCGCACCGCGGACCGGACTGCAACCGGGTCCAGGACGCCTACTCGCTGCGCTGCTCGCCGCAGGTGCAGGGCGCTGCCCGTGACACCGTCGAGTACGCCGCCACGGTGGCCGGGCGCGAGCTCGCCAGCGCCGTGGACAACCCGGTCGTGCTGGCCGAGGAGGGTCGCGTCGAGTCCAACGGCAACTTCCACGGGGCGCCGGTGGCCTACGTGCTCGACTTCCTGGCGATCGTCGCCGCCGACGTGGCCTCGATCAGCGAGCGGCGTACGGACCGGTTCCTCGACAAGCACCGCAGCAACGGCCTCAACCCGTTCCTGGCCCACGACCCCGGGGTCGACAGCGGCCACATGATCGCGCAGTACACGCAGGCCGCGATCGTGTCCGAGCTCAAGCGGCTCGCCAACCCTGCCTCGGTCGACTCGATCCCGTCCAGCGCCATGCAGGAGGACCACGTCTCGATGGGATGGTCGGCGGCGCGCAAGCTGCGGCGCTCGGTCGACGGCCTGACCCGGGTGATCGCCATCGAGGTGCTCACCGCCGCCCGCGCGCTCGACATGCGGGCCCCCCTCGCCCCGTCGCCCGCCACCGGCGCCGTCGTGGCCCTGCTTCGCAACGCCGGCGTGCGAGGGCCCCGGCCCCGACCGCCACCTGTCACCCGAGATCGAGACCGCGGTCGAGCTCGTGCGTTCCGGCGCCGTGCTCGCTGCCGTCCAGGACACCATTGGAGAGCTCGCATGACCCACCCGAACCCGCGCCTGCCCATCCACGCCGCCACCGGCACCGAGCTGAGCGCCAAGTCCTGGCAGACCGAGGCGCCGTTGCGCATGCTGATGAACAACCTCGACCCCGAGAACGCCGAGCGCCCCGAGGACCTCGTGGTCTACGGCGGCACCGGCAAGGCCGCCCGCAGCTGGGAGGCCTACGACGCCCTCGTCCGCACGCTGCGTGACCTCGAGGACGACGAGACGATGCTCGTGCAGTCGGGCAAGCCGGTCGGCGTCATGCGCACCAACACCTGGGCGCCGCGCGTGCTGATCGCCAACTCCAACCTCGTGGGCGACTGGGCCAACTGGGAGGAGTTCCGGCGCCTGGAGGACCTCGGGCTGACGATGTACGGCCAGATGACCGCCGGGTCCTGGATCTACATCGGCACCCAGGGCATCCTCCAGGGCACCTTCGAGACCTTTGCGGCGGTGGCCGACAAGCGCTTCGGCGGCACCCTGGCCGGCACCATCACCCTCACGGCCGGCCTCGGTGGGATGGGCGGCGCCCAGCCGCTCGCGGTCACGATGAACGACGGGGTGTGCATCTGCGTCGAGGTCGACCAGGCCCGCATCACCCGGCGCATCGAGCACCGCTACCTCGACGTCCAGGCCGACGACCTCGACGACGCGGTGGCCCGCGCAGTAGCGGCCCGCGACGCCAGGCAGCCGCTCTCGATCGGACTGCTCGGCAACGCCGCCGAGGTCTTCCCGCGGCTGCTGGAGATGGACGCGCCGATCGACGTCGTCACCGACCAGACCTCCGCCCACGACCCGCTGTCCTACCTGCCCATCGGCGTCTCGGTCGAGGACTGGCACGACGACGCGGCCCGCGACCCGGGTGGCTTCACCAAGGACGCGCAGGCCTCGATGGCCGCCCACGTGCGGGCGATGGTCGAGTGGCAGGACCGTGGCGCCGAGGTGTTCGACTACGGCAACTCGATCCGCGACGAGGCCCGCAAGGGCGGCTACGACCGGGCGTTCGAGTTCCCCGGGTTCGTGCCGGCCTACATCCGGCCGCTCTTCTGCGAGGGCAAGGGCCCCTTCCGCTGGGCCGCGCTGTCGGGCGACCCGGCCGACATCGCCGCCACCGACAAGGCCATCCTCGAGCTGTTCCCTCGTGAACAATCGGCAGAGTACGAGCGGCTGCACAAGTGGATCCGGATGGCCGGCGAGCGCGTCGCCTTCCAGGGGCTTCCGGCGCGGATCTGCTGGCTCGGCCAGGGCGATCGGGCCCGCGCAGGCGTCAAGTTCAACGAGATGGTCGCCTCCGGGGAGCTCAAGGCGCCGGTCGTGATCGGACGCGACCACCTCGACTGCGGGTCGGTCGCCTCGCCCTACCGCGAGACCGAGGCCATGCTCGACGGCTCCGACGCGATCGCGGACTGGGCGCTGCTCAACGCGCTGGTCAACACCGCCTCGGGCGCGACGTGGGTCTCGATCCACCACGGCGGCGGCGTCGGCATGGGTCGCTCCATCCACGCCGGCCAGGTGTGTGTGGCCGACGGCACCGCACTGGCCGCGGAGAAGATCGAGCGGGTGCTGACCAACGACCCCGCCATGGGCGTGATCCGGCACGTCGACGCCGGCTACGACCGCGCCGTCGAGGTCGCCGGCGAGCGCGGCGTACGCATCCCGATGAGCGAGGGCTGACCTGCGCATGACGACGAGCTTCGAGGAGATGTGGCGCGACCTGGCCGGGGTCGGCCGGGCAGCCGCGAGCGGCGGCTACTTCCGCCAGCCCTTCACCGCCGCCGAGCGGGAGTGCGCGGCCTGGTTCCGCGCCGAGGCCGAAGCACGCGGGCTGCGTCTGGAGCAGGACGGCTACGGCAACACCGTGGCGTGGTGGGGCACCGGGTCGGACGCGGTGCTCACCGGGTCGCACCTCGACTCCGTCCTCGACGGCGGCGCCTTCGACGGCCCGCTCGGCATCGTGTCGGCGTTCGCGGCCGTGGACCTGCTCCGCGAACGCGGGTTCGAGCCGAGTCGCCGCATCGGTGTGGCTGCCTTCGTCGAGGAGGAAGGCTCGCGCTTCGGCCTCGCCTGCCTGGGCTCCAGCCTCGCTGTCGGCAACCTGACGGTGGCGCGGGCCGAGGCACTGACCGACCGCTCAGGTGTGTCGCTCGGCGACGTGTGGGCAGCGACGGGCCTGGACCCCAGTGCGGGCTCGAGCCTGCTGGACGGCGTCGGCTGCTTCGTGGAGCTGCACGTCGAGCAAGGACGGGACCTCGTCGAGCGCGGCGAGGCGGTCGCGGTGGCCAGCGAGATCTGGCCGCACGGTCGCTACCGTTTCGACTTCGAGGGCGAGGCCAACCACGCGGGGTCCACCCGCATGGACGACCGGCACGACCCGATGCTCACCTACGCCGTGACGGCGCTCGCCGCGAGCAAGAAGGCACGGCTGACCCAGGAGCGCGCGACGTTCGGCCGGCTCGCCGTGGAGCCCAACGGCACCAACGCGATCCCCTCGCGCGTCAGCGCCTGGCTCGACGCCCGGGGCGCCACCGACGAGTCGCTCGAGGACCTCGTCGGGTCGATCCTCTTCCGGGCCCAGGAGCGCGCGGCCTCCGACGGCACGACGGTGAGCATGACGCCCGAGTCGGTGTCGCGCGCCGTGGCGTTCTCCGGCGACCTGGCCGCCCGCATCGCGGCCCCGCACGGGTGGCCGATCATCGCCACGCAGGCCGGGCACGACGCCGGCATCCTCTCCGCCGCGGGGATCCCCACCGCGATGCTCTTCGTGCGCAACCCCACCGGCGTCTCGCACTCACCCGCCGAGCACGCCGAGATGGGCGACTGCCTCGCCGGCGTGGTCGCGCTGGCCGACACCCTGCAGGAGCTGGCCCGGTGAGTCCTGCTGCGCTGACCGGCTCGACCTGGCGGCTCGAGCGGGCGTTGCTGCCCACCGGGGTGGCCGACGACGTGCTCGTCACGGTCGTCGGCGGGCGTTTCGCCTCGGTGGCTCCGGCGACCGCGGAGGCGGACGGCAGTGCGGCGTACCTGCCCGGGCTCACGCTGCCGGGGCTCGCCAACTGCCACAGCCACGCCTTCCACCGGGCGCTGCGGGGCCGAACGCAGCGCGGGCGCGGGACGTTCTGGAGCTGGCGCGAGCAGATGTATGCGCTCGCCGAGCGGCTGGACCCCGACACCTACTACGCGCTGGCCCTGGCGACGTACCGCGAGATGGTCGCCTCCGGGATCACCAGCGTGGGGGAGTTCCACTACCTCCACCATGCTCCGGACGGCCGTCCCTACGACGACCCCAACGCCATGGGGCACGCGCTCATCGCGGCAGCGCGCCAGGCGGGACTGCGGATGACGCTGCTCGACGCCTGCTACCTCACCGCCGGGATCGGTCGTCCGCCTGAGGGCGTGCAACGCCGCTTCTCCGACGGCGACGCAGAGCAGTGGGCGGCCCGCGTCGCGCTGCTGGACGACGACGACACCACCACGGTCGGGCAGGCGTTCCACTCGCTGCGCGCCGTCCCGCGCGACCAGCTCACCGCCGACCCTGCTCGTCCCCTGCACGTGCACCTCTCCGAGCAGCGCGCCGAGAACGAGGAGTGCCTCGCCGCCTACGGCCGCACGCCCACCGAGCTGCTCGCCGACGCGGGCCGGCTGGGGCGGTTGACGACGGTCGTGCACGCCACGCACCTCACCGACCACGACATCGAGCTCCTCGGGAGCCAGGGGGTGTACGCCGACTTCTGCCCGACCACCGAGCGCGACCTCGGCGACGGCATCGGGCCCAGCCGCCGGCTGCACGACGCCGGCGCGCAGCTGACCCTGGGCAGCGACAGCCACGCGGTGATCGACCTGTTCGAGGAGATGCGCGCGGTGGAGCTCAACGAGCGGCTGGCCACCGAGCAGCGTGGCCACTGGACCGCGGCCGAGCTGGTCACCGCCGCCACCGTGAACGGCCACGCCAGTCTCGGATGGAACGACGTGGGCAGGATCGAGATCGGCGGGCGAGCCGACCTCGTCACCCTCGACACGCGCAGCCCGCGCACGGCCGGCACCGGCGCCGGACCAGAGACTGCCGTGTTCGCCGCGAGTGCTGCCGACGTCGTCCACGTCGTGCGGGATGGTCGGGTCGTGGCGCGCGAGGGAGACCGGGCCGAGATCGGCCGCGAGCTCGATGCTGCGATCGCGGCGGTGTGGTCATGACCAGCACGCTCGTGCGCAGCATCGGCGAGCTCGTCGTCGAGGCGGGACACACGACGCTGCACGACGCCGCGCTGGTGATCGACGACGGCCGCGTCGCCTGGGTCGGAGCAACCGGCGACGCGCCGGCCTCAGACCGCGTCGTCGACGTCGGCGGGCGGGCAGTGATCCCCGGGTTCGTGGACAGCCACTCCCACCTGGTGTTCGCCGGCGATCGGGCGGCCGAGTTCGAAGCACGGATGACGGGCGCGGCCTACAGCGCCGGCGGCATCCGCAGCACCGTGGCAGCCACGCGGGCCGCCAGCGACGAGCAGCTCACCGCCAACGTCGCGCGCCTGGTCGACGAGATGCGCCGCCAGGGCACCACCACGGTGGAGATCAAGAGCGGCTACGGACTGAGCGTGGACGACGAGGCGCGCAGCCTGCGGATCGCCCGGGGGTTCACCCCCGAGACGACGTACCTCGGCGCGCACGTAGTCCCGGCCGGGGCTGACCCGGGGGAGTACGTCGATCTCGTGACGGGTCGGATGCTCGAGGCAGCCGCGCCGTACGCGAGCTGGATCGACGCGTTCTGCGAGCAGGGCGCCTTCGACGTCGACCAGGCCCGGGCAGTGCTCGAGGCCGGACGCGCGGCAGGACTGCCCGGTCGCCTCCACGCCAACCAGCTCACCCAGGGCCCGGGCGTGCAGCTGGCGTGCGAGCTCGACCTCGCTGCGGTCGACCACTGCACCTACCTCTCCGACGCCGACATCGACGCGCTGGCTCAGTCGGGCACCGTGGCGACGCTGCTGCCCGGCGTGGAGTTCTCCACCCGCCAGCCCTGGCCGGACGCACGCCGCCTGCTCGACGCCGGCGTGACCGTGGCGCTGGCGAGCGACTGCAACCCCGGCTCGAGCTACACCAGCTCGCTGCCGTTCTGCATCGCGCTCGCGGTGCGCGACATGGGCATGAGCCCGGCCGAGGCGCTGTGGTCGGCGACGGCCGGCGGTGCCCGGGCGCTCGGTCGCACCGACGTCGGCACCCTGGAGGTCGGCCGCCGCGCCGACTTCGTGGTGCTCGACGCGCCGTCCTCGATCCACCTCGCCTACCGCCCCGGCGTACCGCTGGTGTGGCAGACGTGGCTCGAGGGGGAGTGCGTCCACTCCTAGCGGCGGAGGTTGAGCCGTCCGCGCCGCTAGGCGAGGGCGTGACGAAACCGCCGCAGGCCGACCGGCAACCTCCGGCGGGTCAGCCGAGGAAGATGCCGGTGAGCTTGCGGCCGGGACGCTCGCCCGCGACGGCGTTCTCCTCGGCGACGAACTCCCGCATCAGGTCGATCGCCGTCAGGATCTTCAGGCTGCGCAGGGAGTAGTAGACGCTGGTGCCGGCCCGGCGGGTGGTGACGATGCCGCGCTCGCGCAGGACGGCGAGGTGCTGGCTGGCGTTGGACTGGTTGACGCCGAGGCGGTCGGCGATGTCGCCCACGCTGAGCTCGCCGTCGCGGAGCAGGTTGATGATCAGCAACCGCTTGGGGTCGGAGATGGCCTTGCAGACGCGCTCGTGGAGGTCGCGCAGCTCGGCTTCCAGGGCCTCGTTCACGCTCACCTCCGTGATGGTCGGGTCTCGATCGGCGACTAGTTTAGCCTTTGACCAGCAGCAATGAGATGGCCAGGACCGCGAGCAGAGACACGGTGACGGCGAGAAGCAGGAGGATCCGGGACGACCCGGGGTCCTGCCCGTCCTCCACCAGAGCAGCGGTGCGCTCGTAGCGCAGCTCGCTGAGCACCAGCAGGACGGTCGCCATCGCGAGCCCGAAGAGGCCGGGCGCTGCGGAGAGCAGTCGCCCGCCGGTCTCGTGGAGCAGCAGCGCGGAGATGCCGGCGACGCCGAGGGCGGTGCGCTGCCAGGCCATGGCCGTGCGCTCGATCGGCAGGCCCGCGTCGTGGTGTGATGCGTCGCGATCGCGGCTCCACCCCCAGCCCCTGGGCATGTCAGTCGACCAGGTCGGCGACGACCAGGGCCAGCGCCACCAGGGAGGCTGCGGCGAGGGACCAGGACACCAGCCGCGGGATGAAGGACCGGGGCAGCTGGCGTCCGAGTCGCATCGCGCGGTCGTTGCGCTGCCAGTCGCGGTAGGCCATCCAGGACAAGAACCCGCCCAGCCCGATCAACAAGAACCCGAGCGCGTGCCGCAGCACGGTCAGCCCGGGCACGAAGCGGATCACCGCGACCCCGGCCGCCATCAGGGCAAGCGACGTGCGGATCCAGGCCAGGAAGGTCCGCTCGTTGGCCAGCGTGAAGCGGTAGTCGAGCCTCACGTCGTCGCTGGGCTCGGGCCCGGGATCGGGTGCTGCGGAGTCAGGCGACACCGCCCCTCCCTCCGCTGATCAGCATGTCTCGGTCAGGTCAACGAGGTGGAGGCCGCGCACTGGTTGCGGCCCACGTCGAGCACCATCAGCTCGTCCTCCGGCGGGCTGAGCTGGCCGGCGTTGACGAGCCTGATCGTGTCATAGGCGGCGGGTGCGTCGGGGAGCGTGGCGACGATCTCCTGGACGAACCGCTCGATGGCCTGCTCGTTGAGCAGCGTGGCCTCGAACACCTGGCGCAAGGTGGTGGTCACCGCACCGAGGTGGTTGAACTCCTCCGGGCTCGACCAGTGTGCGGGGGCGATGACGGTCTCCGGCTCGAGGGGCTCGAGCCGCTCGTGCACGCTGCGGAACAACGAGCGCGCCAGCTCCTCGGCCTCACCGGTCAGGTCGGGTCGACCGAGACCGCGCACGAAGATGGTGTCGCCCACCAGCATCAGCCGCTCGCTGACGAGCAGCGCCGTGGTGCCGGGCGTGTGCCCGGGCAGGTGCATCGTCATCGCGCGTACGACGCTCTCGCGCCCCAGGACCAGCTCCTCGCCGTCACCGAGCGCACGGTTGGGGAAGGGGATCTCGGCCGGGCTGTCCTCCGGCGGCAGGTGGTACTCGACCCCGAGGAGGTCGGCCAGGTGGGGGCCGCCGCTGATGTGGTCGGCGTGGACGTGGGTGTCGATGACGTGCGTCACCGTCATCTCGTGGGTCCGGGCGAGCTCGCGGTAGGGCTCGTGGTGACGCGCCGGGTCGACGATGATGCAGTTCTCGCCGGGCACCCCGATCACGTAGGACAGACAGCCCTTGGCCGGCCGTTGGAACTGCCAGGCTCGCGCCGGCGCGGGCAACCCGTCGAGCTCGACGGGCACCAGCAGGCTCGCCCAGGCCTCCATCCCGCCGGCGAGCGACCGCGTCTCCTTGCCGGCGTTGGCGAACTCCTCGACGACCATGGCCGAGCCGTTGCCGTGCCCGCAGATGACGATCGCCCCGTCCTTGGTCTCCGCAGCGAAGCGTGCCGGCTCGTCGAGGACGTCGTAGACCGGGGCATGTCGGGTGGGTACGGGGCGACGGGTCTCGAGCTTCTGCTCGGCGAACTCGTCGCTGTTGCGGACGTCGAGGATCTCCGGGATCGCGCCGCGCACGATCTCGTCGTGGAGCTCGGCCGCTGAGATTGTCCAGGATTCCATGCCTTTGTCTCCTCTTTCCGGGCGTGCCGGACGTGCCGTCGGGAGTCTCGGGCCCCGGATGCAATGTCCGTACAACTCGCGGTCCGAGAGGGGTGTTGCATGCGTTGTCACGAATGTAATGTGACCCACGGCACAGCGCAATCCCTCACTTCTGGCCCGAAGGAAGCCCGCCATGACTGATGCGGTAAACGGAGATGACACCCCCGAGAGCATGACGATCGTCGCGTGGAGCGGTGATCTCGACAAGATCTGGCCGACCCTGATCCTGGGGTCCACAGGAGCCGCCTACGGGATGAAGACGACGATCTTCTTCACGTTCTGGGGACTCTTCCCTCTGGTCCGCGACGACGTGCGGATCACCGGCACCAATGCGATGACCAAGGCACTCGCCGGCATCAATCCTCCTGGCGTCAGCAAGATGAAGCTGTCCAAGCTCAACATGGGCGGCGCCGGCTCTTGGATGATGAAGAAGCTCGCGCGCGACAACAAGGTCGCCAGCCCCAAGGAGCTGCTCGAGATGTGCACCGAGCTCGGGGTCAACCTCTGGCCGTGCGAGATGACCATGGAGCTCATGGGTCTGCGCCGCGACCAGCTCATCGAGGGAGCCGGCGACCCCGTCGGTGCTGCCACCGCCCTGTCGGCGATGAGCCGCTCCCAGATCAACCTGTTCATCTGAAGCGTCGCTCGGCCTCGGGTCGAGCCGAAGGAAGGAAGTCTCATGGACCACCAGATCGACTCCACCGTGGATGCCAAGGGCCAGAAGTGCCCGATGCCGGTGCTGCTCCTCTCTCGCGGGATCAAGGCCATGGACTCAGGGCAGGTCGTCCTGGTCGAAGCCACCGACAGCGGCTCGCAGAGCGACATCCCCTCCTGGGCGAAGGACACCGGCAACGAGCTGTTGGAGTCGTCCGTCGAGGGCGACGTCTACCGCTACGTCATCCGGAAGAGCTGAGGCAGATGCAGCTCGGGTTCGCGATCGACCAACGCACCTGCATCGGTTGCCACGCCTGCACGGTGGCGTGCAAGACCGAGCACGAGGTGCCGGTCGGACAGTTCCGGACGTGGGTGAAGTACGTCGACAGCGAGTCCTTCCCCGACACCACCCGGTCGTTCGGGGTGATGCGGTGCAACCACTGCACCGACGCGCCCTGCGTGAAGATCTGCCCGACCGAGTCGCTGTACAAGCGCGAGGACGGCATCGTCGACTTCGACAAGGAGAGGTGCATCGGCTGCAAGAGCTGCATGCAGGCCTGCCCCTACGACGCGATCTACATCGACAAGGACACCAACACCGCGGCGAAGTGCAACCTGTGTGCGCACCGCGTCGACGCCGACCTCGAGCCGGCCTGCGTGGTGGTCTGCCCGACCCACTCGATCTGGGTGGGTGACCTCGACGACCCGACCAGCGGCATCGCCCGACTGGTCAACGAGCACCCCACGACCGTCCGCTCGCCCGAGCAGAACACCGGACCCAACGTCTTCTACCTCGGTGCCGACCGGGCCGTGCTCGACCCGCTCGCGGCGCCGGTCGACGACACCTACATCTGGGCCAAGCCCGACAAGCAGCGCCTCGAGACCGCGGGGGACCTCCCCGGCGACCCCGCCTCCAACGCCCGCACGACGCTCAACACCGCCCATCCCCGTCCGTGGGGCTGGAAGGTCACCACCTACCTGTGGACCAAGGGCGTGGGGGCCGGAGCGCTGGCCCTGGCCGCTCTCGCCCACATCCTCGGCATCGAGCTGGGCGGAGTGGGCGACTACGCCGCGCCGCTGCTGGGGCTCTTCGGGGCTGCGACCACCGGGGCCCTGCTGGTGTGGGACCTCAAGCGCCCCGAGCGTTTCCTCTACATCTTCTTGAAGTCCAACTGGACCTCGTGGTTGGTGCTGGGGGCCTACGTCCTCACGGTCTTCTCCGGCGGCGCCGTCCTGTGGCTGCTGGCCGCCTGGCTCGACCTCGGGTGGGCCATGACGGTGCTCGCGTGGTTGGCGCTCCCGGCCAGCGCGATGATGGCCGGCTACACCGCCTTCCTCTTCGGCCAGGCCGAGGGCCGCGACCTGTGGCAGTCGAAGCTGTTGTTCTGGCACCTGCTCGCCCAGGCCGTGATGGTCGGCAGCGGCGCGCTGGCCCTGGTGGGCCTGGCGGCCGACCTGTCCGACGACGCGTGGACGCTGCTCGCTGCGGCGTTCGTGGTCGGCGCCGTCCTGCACCTCGCCCTGCTCGCGCTCGAGTACGGCGGCAAGCACGACACCCGCCAGGCCGGCGTCGCGGCGCGGATCGTCACCTCGGGCCGCTACTCCACCACGTTCTGGTACGCCGGGGTGCTCCCGGTCGCGCTGGCCGTCGTGCTCGGCGTGATCACGTTGGTCGGTGCCTCGCTGTGGTTCCTCGCCCTCGGCGCCCTGATCGTCCAGCCGGCGCTGCTGGCCTACGAGAGCGTCTTCGTCCGAGCCGGCCAGGACGTCCCCCTGTCGTGAGCGCCGACGCCGTACCCCCTGTCACTCCACCCTGCCTCGAAGGGACCCGTCATGACGCTTGAGTCGGAGCACGAGATCACCCCGCTGACGCTGCCGGGGGAGCGCTCGCACGAACGCCTGCGCAACTTCCCGCCGGTCGCCGACTGGGACCACCACGTCGAGTACGACGCGAAGGCGCACCCGCGCAAGGTGCCCCACGAGTACATGCTCGTGCCGACGACGTGCTTCAACTGCGAGTCGGCCTGCGGCCTGCTGGCCTACGTGGACAAGTCCGACATGTCGATCAAGAAGCTCGAGGGCAACCCCGCCCACCCGGGCTCGCGCGGGCGCAACTGCGCCAAGGGCCCGGCGACGATCAACCAGATCAACGACCCCGAGCGGATCCTGTATCCGCTGCGTCGCGCCGGCAAGCGCGGCGGGGGCGACTGGGAGCGGGTCAGCTGGGACGACGCTCTCGACGACATCGCCGCCAAGATCCGCGCCGCGATCGTCGAGGACCGCAAGGACGAGGTCATCTATCACGTCGGCCGACCCGGCGAGGACGGCTTCGCCGAGCGCTTCCTGCTGGCGTGGGGCGTCGATGGCCACAACAGCCACACCAACATCTGCTCGGCCGGCGCGCGCCTGGGCTACTCGCTCTGGGGAGGCTACGACCGCCCCTCGCCCGACTACGCCAACGCCAAGGTCATCCTGCTGATCTCGAGCCACCTCGAGGCCGGGCACTACTTCAACCCCCACGCCCAGCGGATCATGGAGGGCAAGATCGACGGCGGCGCCAAGGTCGTGGTGCTCGACCCGCGGCTCTCCAACACCGCCTCGCACGCCGACCTGTGGATCGCGCCGTGGCCGGGCAGCGAGGCAGCGATCCTGCTCGCGGTCGCGTCGTACCTGCTGCGCACCGACCAGGTGGACCGCGAGTTCATCCGACGCTGGGTCAACTGGTCGACCTACCTCGAGCATGTCCACCCCGAGGCCGACGTCGACGACTTCGACGGCTTCCTGCGGTTGCTGACCGAGGACTACGCGCAGTACACCTTCGCCTACGCCGCCGAGCAGGCGCAGATGCCCGAGGCCCAGGTCGAGGAGCTGGCCAAGATCGTCGCGACCGCGGGCAGTGCGCTCTCGGCGCACGTGTGGCGGGCCGCGACGGCCGGCAACCTCGGTGGCTGGCAGGTCTCCCGCGCGCTGTTCTTCCTCAACGTCCTCACCGGCAGCGTCGGCACCAAGGGCGGCACGAGCCCCAACGGCTGGGACAAGATCATCGCCCACGGGCCCAACGTGCCCGGCGGCCACGAGTCGTGGAACGAGCTGCTCTGGCCCGCCGAGTTCCCGATGTCGACCAACGAGATGTCGATCCTGCTGCCGCACCTGCTCAAGGACGGCCGCGGCAAGCTGGCGATGTACTTCTCCCGGGTCTACAACCCCGTCTGGACCAACCCCGACGGCTTCAGCTGGCTCGAGGCCCTGACCGACGAGGCCCTGGTCGACTGCCACGTCGCGCTGACCCCGACCTGGTCGGAGACCGCGACGTTCGCCGACTACGTGCTGCCGATGGGTCACAGCACCGAGCGCCACGACACCCAGTCCTACGAGCAGTACGCCGGCAAGTGGCTCGGCTTCCGCCAGCCGGTGACCCGGGTGGCGATGGAGAAGATGGGGCGGATCGTCTCGGACTCCCGCGAGTCCAACCCGGGGGAGGTGTGGGAGGAGAACGAGTTCTGGTTCGAGCTGTCCTGGCGCATCGACCCCGACGGCTCGCTCGGCATCCGCAAGTACTTCGAGTCGCCGTACCGTCCCGGCGAGAAGGTGACCGTCGACGAGTACTACCGCTGGGTCTTCGAGAACAGCGTGCCCGGTCTGCCCGAGGCTGCTGCCGAGCAGGGGCTCAGCCCGCTGGCCTACATGCGCAAGTACGGCGTGTTCGAGGTGTCCAAGGACGCCTACCGCATCGACGAGCGGCCGCTGACCGACGCCGAGATGGAGGGCAGCACGCCCGACGCACAAGGCGTGCTGCGCAAGCCGGTCACGCTCGACTCGACCCCGCCGCTGGTGGGGGAGGCGGGCTCGGTGGGCATCGTGCACCAGGACGGCACGAAGACCCAGGGGTGGCTCACGCCCTCGCGCAAGCTCGAGCTCTTCAGCGACACCATGGTCGACTTCGGGTGGCCCGAGTACGCCGCACCCGGCTACATCGAGTCGCACGTGAGCAACCGCGCCATCGACCAGGACAACGGCGAGATGGTGCTGATGCCGACGTTCCGGCTGCCCACCCTGATCCACACCCGAACGGGCAACGCGAAGTACCTCAACGAGCTGGCCAACACCCACCCGATGTGGATGAACACCCTCGATGCGGCCCGCTTCGGCTTCGCCACCGGCGACCTGGTGCGAGTCAACACCGAGATCGGCTACTTCGTGGCGCGCGCCTGGGCCACCGAGGCGATCCGGCCGGGGGTCGTCGGGCTCTCGCACCACATGGGTCGCTGGCGGACCTCCGAGCACGCGGGGTCGCGGTGGGCCATGGGCCTGGTCGACCTGGCCCGCACCGACGACGGCGTCTGGAAGCTGCGCTACAAGGAGGGCATCAAGCCCTTCAAGAGCGACGACCCCGACAGCGAGCGCATCGACTGGGACGACCCGGGCGTGCACCAGAACCTCGCCTTCGCCGTGCACCCCGACCCGCTGTCGGGCATGCACTGCTGGCACCAGAAGGTGCGCCTGGAGCCGGCCCACGCCGACGACCAGTACGGCGACGTGGTGGTCGACACCAAGTTGTCGCGCGAGATCTACCGGGCCTGGATGGCGACCACGCGACCAGGGCCGAGCGCCTCGGGGCTGCGCCGGCCGGAGTTCATGATGCGTCCGGTCAAGCCGACCCGGCGCGCCTTCCGCGTCGACGGCGGACGCACTGATGATGGAGAGGGGAACGAGTGAGCATCCTGTCGCGCACGCGCAGCGGACCGGAGGTCGACCTCGAGGACGTGCACGCCGCCCTCGCCCGGGTCGAGGACCCGGAGCTCAAGCTCCCCCTCGCCGAGGCGGGCATGCTCGGCAGCGTCGAGCTGGGCCGCAACGGTCTGGTGCGGGTCACGGTGCGCCTCACGACCCCCACCTGCCCGATGAAGGAGCAGCTCGTCGGGGACGTCACCGCGGCCGTGAGCGCCGTGCCGGGCGTCAATCGCGTCGAGGTCACCCTGGGGGCGATGAGCGAGAGCGAGCGACTGGAGCTCGCTGCCAGGTTGAGGGGCGGACGCCCCACCGGCACCCACCAGTTCGGCGACAGCTCGACCACCAAGGTCTACGCCGTCGCCAGCGGAAAGGGGGGAGTCGGCAAGTCGTCGGTCACCGCCAACCTCGCCGTCGCGCTGGCCCAGCAAGGTCAACGGGTCGGCATCCTGGACGCCGACGTGTGGGGCTACTCGATCCCGCACCTGTTCGGTGTACGGCGATCCCCGGTGGCGCTCAAGGGCGTCATGCTGCCGGTGGAGGCGCACGGGGTCTCCCTGATGTCGGTCGGGTTCTTCGTCGAGGAGGACGAGCCCGTCGTCTGGCGCGGGCCGATGCTCCACAAGGCGCTCGAGCAGTTCCTCACCGACGTGCACTGGGGGAGCCTCGACACCCTGCTGCTCGACCTCCCGCCCGGCACCGGCGACATCACCCTCACCCTGCTCGACCTCATCCCCGACGCCCAGCTGCTCGCCGTCACCACGCCCCAGCTCGCCGCGCAGACCGTGGCCGCTCGCGTGGGCAGGATGGCGCGTGATGCGCGGATGCCGATCGCCGGGGTCATCGAGAACATGTCGACGCTGGTCTGCCCCTCGTGCGCCGAGCACACCCCGATCTTCGGGGAGGGCGGCGGCGCCCGACTTGCCGACACCATCGATGCTCCGCTGCTGGGGCAGATCCCTCTCGACCTCCCGCTCCGCACCTCCGGCGACAGCGGTGTGCCGGCCATGGTGGCCGCCCCGACGGCGCCCTCGGTCATGGAGATCCGGCGGATCGCCAGCGCGCTGCCGTCAGTCCGGCGCTCCCTGGTCGGGCGGGCGTTGCCGCTGTCGGTGGTGTGAGGGGCGGGGTGTCTGGCGGCGCAGGCAAGGTGCGGAAGGGTGCGGAACTGATGACCGAAGTCGCTTCTGCGGTCGGGTCCTGAGCGTAAGAGCGCAGCCGGCGGCGGACTTCGCTCATCCCTTCAGGAGCAGCCCGCTCACGGTGCCGTCATGACCGGTGTCCTCGTTCTTCGACGTAAGCAAGGATTTGGTACAGGTGAGGCGAATGGATTGTCGGCTTGCCGTATTGCCCGGTCTGCAGAGACTGGCTGTAGTACTTCGCGTCGATGATGAGGGTGCGTCCACCGCGCCGGAGCGTTACGTCGGTGAGCATCTGCGGAAGTTGCGAGCCGTGGTCGATCGCTCTCGTCGAGGTCCCAATCCACCGTGGAGGCGCCAGGCGACAACTCGGGGTGGTGCAAGGCGTAGTACTCGCGCAGGAACCGCTCGTACAGGCCGCTCATGGCGTCGTCGGAGAGCCACGAGGCGAGCTTGGCGGTTCCGTTGTCCTGGGTGGGTAGGAGCCCGCGGACGATCATCTCGCAGACTCCGAGAAGGAGCCGGTAGGTGGCGTTGGCGCGGTGATAGGTGAGGTCGCCCCATCGGATCGAAGTGGGAGCGACGAGGGTGACCGCAGTCGAGGTGCGGCAGAGCCTGCGGAGCGCGTCCCTTCGCGGCGTGGCAACCTCGCCGTGACGGAGCAGGAGTACTAGGACCGACTTCAGTGCTTGGTTGTGAGGCGTATCGGCTCGTATTCGTCTAACTCGCATACAAGCCGCCCGCGCAAGGTCGAGCGGCGCGCGAGCGTTCGAGCGATGTCGATGCGTCCGCGGACCGCCAGCAAGTTCCTCAGAGCGGTTTAGATAGTCGCGGTGAAGGCCCCGCTTGATCTGCGCACCCACGCCGCGCACCAGGATCTCAGCGAAAAGATCATGGAGGTGGTCGAAGCGCTCGGTCGCGACCTGCTCTCGTCCCCATCGCGACGGATCGCCCGAAAGGCATAAGCCATCATCACGTACACGTTATCGTATGGCGATCGATCTGTCAGTCATGCAGTCCTCAGCCCGCAGTTTGCCTGCCCATTCTTGAACCTTCGAAGGTTCGTCGAACCAGTACTCGTCGAGCAGCGGGACAAGCTCATCCTCAACAACCGAGAGCAGCCACGCATCATCGGCGTCCCTTCTGTTGGCCGGGACAAGTAGCTGTGACCTATAGCAAAGCCTTGGCCGAGCGCAGCGTCGTCAGCGATCACGCGGTTCAGGGCCACTACAACAGCGACGAGGTTGTCGAGCGTCGGGCTGTCCGCGTACTTCTGCCATCGGGTGAAGCCAGCCGAGTCGAACCCGGGGGGCATCTGGAAGAACCCGAATCGGCGACGCAGCGCGTAGTCGAGCACTGCCAGGCCGCGGTCCGCTGTGTTCATCATGCCGATGATGTGGATATTCGGTGGGACCGAGAACGTCTCGTTCTTGTACAGCAACCGTAGATCTTGTCCGCGCTTGTCGGCTTCTATCAGCATGAGCAGCTCGCCGAAAATCTTGGAGATGTTGCCGCGATTGATCTCATCGACGATGAAGAAGTACGGACGGTCCTCGTCATCAGCACGAGCTTCCTCGCAGAATCGGTAGAACGGACCTTCGGAGAGGGAGAACCCCCCGGACTCTGCTAGGTCGGTAGCCCATCATGAAGTCCTCGTACGAATAGCTCTGATGAAACTGCACCGTCTGAACCCGGGTCGTGTCCTTTGCCCCCATGACTGAGTAGGCCAAGCGCTTCGCAGCAAAGGTCTTGCCGACGCCTGGCGGTCCGGCCAGGATCACGTTCTTCTTACGTGCCAACAACGCGCTGAGCCGGTCATATCGCTCTTCCGATAGGTACACCTCACTGAGGAACTCGGCCTTTCCGTACGCCGGGATCTCCGCCGGCGCGACGGTACTGCTCCGGCTCAGCCTCGCCCATGAGCAAGGTCTCCAGCTGCTCGACGTAGTCGTGGTGCGAGGTGATGTCCGTAAGCGTCTTCAGTCACTGCATCTCCCGGATGTTCCCAATACCCAACATGGGTCCACTTGATCGAGCGCACATGTCGTAACGAGGCCCGTTCCCGCTCAAATCGTGCCTCGGAGGTGACCTCGCCACGTCCGATGATCTCCCGTCGCCCGCGCTTGGCGAAAACGATGTCACCTACACTGATCTCGTTCTGGAACTGCCAGCACGCTAGAACTGCGTTTCGCATCGATCCGCCGGTCCCCTCGATCGTCCAGTTTTTGGCGTATCGCTTCCCGACTCTGGTAAGTCGCTAGGTCGTCGAGCCCGTCCCAGCCGATGCTCCATTATGTTGTTTGCTGCAAACTCATCCCACTCAGAGGCCTGCGCTCCCGGGTAGTACAGCCAGTAGTGCCGCGAGCGGGGCTCGGCCTAGTTAGACAGGTTCGACCGCGCCCTCGCTTTTATCTCCTCCGAGGATTCGTCCCAGAGCTCCGTTACTCCCGGGCGTCCAGAAGTGGAACTGTCCGTCTATCTCTGAGCCAAGCGTACGGATCTCCAGCAGATCGCGGTCTATCTACTTTAGCGTCTCTTCCCGTCTCCCCGCCTATGCTATCAGCTAGACCATCTCGTATCTGTTTTCTTCATTCCCGAGACTAGATCGCTCGAAGATGTCTGGTCGAGCGAGTAATTGCAACGCTTTGCGGATGTCTGAACGTCTTCTCCCTATTCTGCATTACCCGTTGTAGTTCCCACTTATCTGTTTGCGCATCTCTCTCGCTCTGTCTCTGATAGTCCGTTCCAGTATCTTACGAATGTCGAGACCCATATGACGTGTCGCTACATCTCTCCGTTGTACCAGTACCCTGGCTCTAATCCTGCGGTCCCGTAGTACGCGCGAGCCAGTCTCCATTGAGATCAGTCACCTTCTGCTTTTTATCGAGATGTGCATAATACCCTTTCTACATGAGCCCTGCTCTTCTCAGTAAGCGCTTACCATAGTTAGTGTTCACTAAATAATACTATCTTCTCCTCCAATAGCACAACTTCTCTCTTCTAGCCTGCTAGTTTCCTGTCTACTTGTCCCACTGTCCCTGTCTCTTGCCTTAGATGTTGTTATCTCCTATCCTCTCACTTATATCCTCTTCTGTTTCGCCGTCCAGATCGTCTGTTACCTTTTTTTTTATTATTTTTTTCTTCTTCTTCTTCTATTTCTTTCCTTCTTTTTCTTTTTTCTCTCTCTCTTCTTTCTTTTCTTCTTTCTTTTCTTTTCCATCCTTCTCTTATCCCTTTTCCCTTTTCATCTTTAGCCTTTCCGCTGCTGGCATGTCCGCGAACGTCGTCGCGCATCCCGTAATATAAGTTCTTTCACGGTCTGTCGCCCAGGCAAATAGACCAGCTTGATGTAGCGGCTTCATCGACACACCAGGTTGCCGATCGCCGATAGACCACCGCGACCGTTGATCAGGTCGCCTTCCCAGTCACCTACTCGTACACTCTCCTCTACCATATCAGTGCGTTCCTCGATAAGCGTGCCAGGAGCGATGAACCTCGGCGTCCTTTCGTTTGCACGTCGCCGGCGTTTGCGCAACGGTCTGACCGGTACGGAGCTTGGCGGTGAGCTTCCTGCTCAGCCCGCCCTGGGCGCCGTAAGCACCTGTTAGATCTTCTCGTGTCACACTTGCCAGGTATGCCTCTCCTAGTACTCCGTGCGCAGCCATCCCGCTATCTGCTCCACACTCCACTCTCTCAGCAACTTCGCCTGTACTACCTCTGCCATACCTGTTTCGTACAGTACCGCCCGCCGCGCGGTCTCTCTAGTCTCTCTCGCGCACTGCTGTGCGCGAGGTCTCCGTCGTAGCCTCCTACTCGTGCTCTGCACTGTTTCGTCTCATCTCTCTTCTTATCGTCTACTGCTCTCTGCCTAGCCTTCTCTCTATCTCACTTATCTACTTCTTCTTACTCCTCAGCTTCTCTATTCTCTTTCTCTCTATTTTCTATATTTATCTATCTTATACCTCTTCCTCTCTCTTACTCAACTTATTTATCCCTCCTCTCTCTTTTCTCCATCTTTACCCCTTCTTTCTTCCTACTCCTACTATCTTTCACTCCTCTACCTTTCCCATTCCCTCATCTATCATTTCCCATTACTCTTCCTCTATACCCAATCTCCTCTTCCTACCCCTTCTTCCCATCTTCACACCTCTTTTAACACACATCTCACGGTCGTGCGCGCCTGTTCTCGACGGGGGCGACCCATTCACGAAAGGCGGCGGCTGCCCCGCTCGACCGACATGGAGTGGGCGTGCCGCACGGGGCTCTTCCGTGACTGAGCGTCATCGATGAGCCACCAGTCCGCCTTGACGCGATCGGCATCCACGTCAACCGTGAGGTAGCCGCACCGGGTGCCCTCGCGGTACTTCACCCACCGGTTGTGGGCAGCATCGTTGGCGTCGATGACGCTGTTGAAGGCCGTGTCCGCGCCCGGGATGAACTGGGCGATGATCGTCTGCGTGGCCGGAGAGCTGATCCCCGGGGTGATGAACTCCACCGCGAGCGAATCGCCGGTCAAGGAGTAGGTCCCCGCGTCGCGCGGGATCTCGCTCGCGTAGCTCATGTGGATGTCGCCCGTCAGCACGACGACGTCCTCGACCTCGGCCATCGTCGCCTCAACGCGTCGCCGCTCGGCCGGGTAGCCGTTCCAGTCATCCACGTAGTAGGCCACGGGCTCGTGCGCCAGCGCCGGGGAGATCGGCTCGAGGATCTCCGAGAGCGCCTCGGGGTACCCGGGTCCCAGGACGGTCGGGAAGAACTGGACCTGGTTGCCGATCAGCTTCCACGACGCGTCGCTCTCGGTGAGTCCCTTGGTGAGCCACGCCAGCTGTTCCGCACCGAGCATGGTGCGGTCGGGGTCGTGCCGGCTCGGATCCACCGATCCGGCACTGAACGCGACGCTGTCAGGCTGCTTGTCCCGGAACCGGCGCTCGTCCAGCATCCAGAGGTCGACGTGCTTGCCCAGGCGGAACCGTCGGTTGATGCGGTAGGGCATCGATCGCGCCGCGCGCCGGACCGGCATCCAGTCGACCCAGGCCTTCCGTGCGCCCTTGGCCCGCGCCGCCCACTCACCCTCGCCCGCGTCGTGGTTCTCGGCGCCGTCGCGCCAGGTGTCGTTCGCGACCTCGTGGTCGTCCCACACCGCGATCATCGGGTGGCTGGCGTGAAGGGCCTGGAGGTCGGCGTCGAGACGGTAGCTGCCGTGACGCATCCGGTAGTCAGCTCCGCTGATGCACTCGTGGGGCGGCTCGGCATGCCGTGGCGAGTAGGGACCCGGCATGCCCGGACCCAGGGGTCCGTCCGGACCGTACTCGTACAGGTAGTCGCCCAGGTGCAGGACAGCGTCCACGTCCTGCTCGGCGAGGTGGCGATAGGCCCCGAAGAACCCCCAGTCGTAGTTCGCACAGGAGACGACGCCCAGCCGGATCGGGACAGCGGCGTTGCGCGCAGGAGCCGTGCGCGTCCGCCCCTTCGGTGAGGTGACGCCGAGCGCGTGGAAGCGGTACCAGTAGCTCGTGCCCGGCTTCAGGCCGCGCACGTCGACATGAATGGTGTGGTCATGACGGTGGGTGGCCCGTTTGGAGCCCTTGGCGACGACTCGACGAAACCCGGGGTCGGCGGCGATCTCCCACCGGACTCTGATGTCTGGGCCGCGTCCGGAGCCAGGCGTTGCTTGGCGTGTGGGGGTGACGCGCGTCCACAGGACGACTCCGTGCGGAAGCGGGTCACCGGAGGCGACCCCGTGGACGAACGGCGCCTGGGCCGCGTAGGCGGAGTCCCATCCGGCGAGGCTCGCGGTCGCCCAGGCAGTCATGCCGGCGGTGCCCGTGGCCAACAGGGTTCTGCGGTCGATCATGCTCACGCCAACCACAACGATGTGAACGCCGTCACGTTATGTCGTAGAGCAGGCGCTCCCGGCGTCTGGCTGCAACTAACGCCGGACGATCGTGCGCTCCGTTGCCCGCGCGGGCTTGAACCCGGGGCCCGGGCGATAGCCGACGACGATCGAGCGGGGGCCGAGGTGTCGCGGCGTCCAGACGATCCGGGCACGGCCTTGGACGAGCCGGGCGCGGAGGATCTTGTCGCCGACGCGCACGCGGATCAGCCCGCGGGGGCGGGTGCGGCCCTCACCCTGCGCAACGACGCGGAGCACGACCTGACGCCCGCGTCGCACGCGGTCGGGTGCCTTGACCTTCAGCGACACGGTCTGCGGCGCAGGAGGGAAGGACCTGGCGATGTGGCGCATCGCCCTGAAGGTCAGCGCCTCGTCCTGCTCGATGCCGTGGTCGCTGAGCTTGGCGATGACGGTGTCGGTGCGGTCGTTGACGTAGACGTACTGGCCGAAGATGCCGATGGCGCTCGCGTCGTCGAGACGCTCCGTGCCCCGCGGGACGTCGGCGGGGCTGTGCCAGAAGTTGGTGGAGTAGGGCCACTCGCCGCCGTAGAGGCGGATCGCGCGCGGTCGCAGGAGCCGCTCCTTCCACGCCCGGGTGACAGGGGATCGGGGCGTGCCCGCGTCGAGCACGAGCTGCCCGAGGCGAGCGAAGTCCCTGCCGGCCGCGTTGAGGCAGCAGAATCCTTTGGCGGTGCCGCCGTCGCGGTCGAGGTTCCACGTGGCCGGGTACTGCGCGCCGGCCGGCTCCCACAGTCGTGTGCGGAACAGGGTGACGAGATCCTTGCCGTACGTCGCCTCGAGGATCATCGCGAGCAGCTGGCTGTTGAGGGAGATGTACTCCCCTTGGGTGCCTGGCTCGAACAACATGGTCCGGTGCGTCCGGACGAAGCTCTCCATGTCCGGGGTCACGAACAGCGGGTAGGTGCCGGTGAGGCTGGTGACCAGCAGCTCGGGGTGGTCCTGCAGCACCGTCGGGTCGTCGAGCAGCGTGTAGCCCTCAGGTGACTCGATGCCGCTGGTCATGTCGAGCAGGTCGCGCACGGTGACCCGGTTGTACGCCGTGTCGCCGTCCAGCGGGGACCGCACCCGCAGCTCGGGCAGGACGTCGACGAGCAAGGTGTCGAAGCGGAGCCTGCCCTCGGTGACCGCCTGGTCGGTCAGCAGCGAGACCAGCGACTTCGCGACCGACCAGGACGCCAGCTTGGTGTCGGGATCGATGCCGTCGCCGTACCACTCGTAGACGAGCTTGCCGCGGTGCAGGACGACGAACGCGCGCGTGTTGGTGCGCGTGAGGAAGTCGTCGAGATCCAGCGAGCTCGCCGAGGTGCCAGGCACGTCCTGAGTCCCTTCACCCCACGGCACGGTCTGAGGGACCCTCTGGTCGCTGCTCGTCAGCGGCGTGGTGTCCCGCGCTTTCGGAATGGCCACGCGGGGGAGCGCGGCGCCAACCCCGGACGGGAGGGTGGTCGGTGAGTCGTCGGCGACGGCCGGGACCAGCGCACCGGCTCCGAGCGCGAGTGCCAGGGCGACGGGGATGAGCGATCGGAGAGCCACGCCCGATCAACGAGCCTCCCGGGGCGTCGTTATGGCAACCGCGACCGAAGGACGATCGTCACGCGGAGGGTGATCAAGAGCCGATCCCCATGACCTTCGACTCTGCCTGATCCCCGCTGATCGAGTGACTCTGGGGGAACCCAACCTGGCGCTCGGAGGTGCTGACGGTGCAGGCGAAGCCACACGGCGAGGAGGTCGAGGCGAGGCCGTTGGAGTCCGTCGGCACGGACCGACATCCCGCGATGCTCGTGGGGTCCTGGATCGCGCTCGCGCTGACCGGCGTCACGGTCGTCACGTTCGCATTGGCGCTGACGGCTGTCCCCGATGACGTGCCCTATCCGTTCACGAGTGACGTCATCGCCGCTCAGTGGCCTGGGGACTACGTGTGGATGTACCCGGCAATGCTGCTGATGCTCCTCTTCATCGCCCTGGTCGCGTCGGCGCATCTCTACGCCCCTCCGGCCCGGAAGATCGTCAGCCTGCTCGCACTGTGCGTCGCAAGCGTCGCAGCTGCAGTCCTGCTCATCGACTACTTCATCCAGGTCACCGTGGTGCCGTTGAGCCTCGAGAAGGGCCAGCTCGATGGTTGGGCGATGCTGACCATGTACAACCCGAACGGTGTCTTCATCGCGCTCGAGGAGCTCGGATACCTCCTGATGAGCCTCGCCCTGGCGCTTCTCGCTCCGGTGTTCGCCGGGAGGAACAAGGTCGAGCGGGCGATCCGTTGGGTGCTCGTGCTGAGCTTCTCGGCGGTGGTCAGCGCCCTCGTGATCGTGTCTGTGCTGTACGGCAGGGACAGGGGTTATGTCTTCGAGATCAGCGTGATCACGATCGTCTGGTCGACGATCATCGTCGCCGGACCGCTTGTCGCGGCAGTCCTGCGGCGCCCCACCGCCCGTTCCTGACTGACCGGAGGCGCGCGCCGGGGCAGACAGGTGAGCCGGGCGCCCAAGACCGTCCCGGTTGACCGTCGGGTGCGACGGAAGGGCGCGAGCGAACCCCTACGCGATCTTCTCGAAGACCATCGTCGCCTGGATCCGGTCACCGCCTCCGAATCCCTTGCTGCCGGAAGCGGCGGTGGTGATGGTGTGCAGCCGGTACCCGAGCGCGGCCTGTCGGTTGAGCACGCCTTCGAGCTCAGTGAGGTTGCCCGAGCCCGTGCCCCACAGCTTCTCCTTGAGGATGACCTGCAGCACCACGTAGCTCGCGCCTTGCGCGGCGGGCCGCGGCTGGGCGCCGGCGACGGCGCTTGCCTGGATCTGGTGGGCGACTCCGGCGATGCCGCCCTCCTCGGTCGACGCCTGGAACTGGTCGGTCCAGGCTTGGCCGTCCCACCAGCGTTTCCCGCCCGATCCCGATCCGTCGTCGTACCAGCCAGCTGGAGTGTTCGACATGTGCAACCCCTCTTCCCGCGCTCTCCTGTGTCCGGGTCAGGCTAGGACCACCTGCGTCGAGCCGCAGCGCGTTCTGGGTGGGCTCAGTCCACGGGGGTGTCGACCCAGCCGACGAACCGGCTGCCGACACCCACGATCTCCTCACGATGGGCACCGCGAAGCGGACATGGCAGGTCGGCGGGCTGATGGTGGTCGCAGCTGATGTAGGTGAATGTCGGCCACCACTTCTTCGGCCGAGCTCGCTCGGAGAACCCGCACACGCTGCAGACGAGGTCTACCCACACCGGCTTCTTGCCGGTCCGGTTGGCGCGGGACTGGACCAACCACGGCGGCGGGCTCGCCTCGATCTCGCTCAACTGGGCTTCGGTGAGCTCCGAGGGGAGTCCGTGTCGGGCGGCCATCTCCACGGGGATGTCCAGGCGTTGGGCGGCGTCGCGGCGGGTGATCATCGTCCCCACGGTAGTCAGTGCCTCAGGGCACGCTGGCCGACGCGGACGTCTCGGTGGAAAGCAGCATCCGTTGGACCGCGAGGGCGCGGCTGCCTGGTCACGGCAGCCGACTCAGTCGCCCGAAGCCGTCAACCCCAGCTTGACCGCCTCGTCGAACTCGTCGTCGATGAGCACCACGTCGTGCCCTTCGCGCGCCAGGAGGCTGGTGCAGATGGAGGCGCGGTAGCCGCTGAGGCAGTGCACCCACAGGGTGCCGGAGGGCACCTCGTCCAGCCGCTCGAGCAGCTCGTGGATCGGGATGTGGGCGGAGCCGGGGATCGCTGATTCGGCGCGCTCGTCGTCGCGGCGTACGTCGAGGACCGTGGGCCCGTCCTTGTCGCCTCCGCGCTGGTCCAGCTCGCTCTTGAGGTCCTTGAAGGTGACCGCGGGGTAGGAGGCGAGCTCCTCGTCGGGCACGAGGGCCTTGACGTCACCGCTCACCGCGCCGGCGGGGCGGTCGATGCCGATGCGCACCATCTCGCGCTGCGCGCCGGCGACCTGGTCCTCCGACTCGCCGATCAGGGTCACGTCGGTGCCCCAGGGCATCAGCCAGCCGAGGTAGGTGGCGAACTGGCCGCCGAGGTCGATGCCGATGCTGCCGCGCACGTGGCCGGCGGGGTAGACCTTCTTGTCGCGCAGGTCCACCACCCACTCCCCGGCCTCGATGCGGCGGCGCAGCTCGGCCGCGTCGACGCTCTGCGGCGGGCTCAGGTCGATGGGACCCGGGCCCTGGGCGTTGCCGGGCCCCATGTGGGCGTAGTAGGTGGGGTAGGCGGTGAGGTTCTCGACAAGCTTGGTGACGAACGCGTCCTCGTCGTCCTCGGTCAGCGCGTCGTTGCGCTTGGCCTCGTCGCCGATGGTCGAGGAGTCACCGCCGGACGCCGAGCCGGAGGAACAGAAGCTGCCGAAGCCGTGGGTGGGGTAGACCCCAGTGTCCTCGGGGAGCATGGAGACCAGCTTGCGGGCCGAGTGGAACTGCGCCCGGGTCAGCTCGTCGGTGTGCTCGTCGCCGAGCAGGTCGGTGCGACCCACGCTGCCGAAGAGCAGCGAGCCGCCGGTGAAGACCGCCTTGTCGTCGGCGTCGTCCTGGTGGGAGATCGCGTAGGACAGGTGGGTGTGGGTGTGGCCGGGCGTCGCGATCACCTGGACCTTCAGCGCACCGAAGGTCAGCTCGTCGCCGTCGGACACCGGACGTCGGTCGAACTCCACGTCGTCGTCGGCGCAGACGAGGTAGTCGGCGCCGGTCTCGCGCGCGAGCACCAGACCACCGGTGAGGTAGTCGTTGTGGATGTGGGTCTCGGCCACGGCCGCCACCGTCAGCCCCCGGTCGGCGAGGACGGACTGCACGCGGTCGATGTCGCGCTGTGGATCGATGACCACAGCGGTGCTCCCGTCATGGACGACATAGCTGCGATCTCCGAGCTCGCTGGTGTCGATGACCTCGACGTGGAGCATGCTCCCCACCCCTTTCATATGACCGGACATTTCCTTCACCGTATGTCGCCGGACCCGACGCGACAAGGGGTCTGCAGTGGCACACTCGAGGAGTGGGCAACGTGTCAGCAGGCCGCGCCGACCCTCGCGCCGTGGGCAGGGGTGTCGTGTGACGCGCCCGGGCCGACGCAGGACGAGCGGGCCGCGATCGGTCGACCGTGCTCTCGCGGCACCGCTGTGGGAGCAGGTGCGCGACGACCTGGTGCGTCGGGTGCGCGGCGGCGAGTTCACCGACACGTTCCCCGGCGAGTACGCGCTCGTCGCGGAGTACGAGGTCAGCCGGCACACCGTGCGCGAGGCGCTGCGCCACCTGCGTGCTGCCGGCATCGTGTCGGGGGAGCGGGGACGCACCTCGCGACTGACCGGACCGGCGGAGATCGACCAGCCGATGGGCACCCTCTACAGCCTGTTCTCGGCGGTGGAGTCGGCGGGTCAGACCCAACGCAGCATCGTGCGCCGCTGTGACATCCGCGCCGACGGCGTGGTGGCCGAGCGGCTCGGCCTCGACGGCTCGGCCCCGTTGTTCTACCTCGAACGTCTGCGGCTGGCCAGCGACCGGCCCCTGGCCCTCGACCGGGTGTGGATGCCGGCCGACGTGGCGTCGGCGCTCCTCGAGGTCGACTTCACCACCACCGCGCTCTACGACGAGCTGCGGTCGCGGTGCGGGATCACGCTCACCGGTGGCAGCGAGCACCTGCGGGCCGTCGTCCCGACCCGGGCCGAGCATCGCCTCCTCGAGATGCCGGCCAACACCGCGGCGTTCTCGATCGAGCGGCTCGGGTCCGACGCCGGGCGACCGCTGGAGTGGCGCCACACCCTGGTGCGCGGTGACCGGTTCGCCGTCAGCGCCGAGTCTGCCCACACTGACGGCAGTCGCCTGACCGGAGGGTCGCTGGGCGGTCGGTAGTGCTGCCGGTCAGCGGGGCTCGCCGTTGGGCAGTGCCACGTGGCACTGCGGGAAGATCCGCGCCGTGCAGCTGCGACAGATGTCGGAGTCGAGCCGGGGATAGATCGTGTCGATCGGGTGCGACTTGGTGGGGAAGAGGTTCTCCTCCCCGATGACCTCGAGGTAGGGGTCGTGCTCCAGCACCTCCTGCACCGCGGGCTGCACGCGGTAGAAGTAGAGCCCCCCGCCGATCCGTTGGCGCCGCCGCGCCTCCTGCACGAGCAGCTCGGCGCCGGCGATGTCGACGAAGTTCATGCCGCGCGCAGCAAGCAGCACGTGGCGTTGCTCGGGCGATCGCTCGTCGATCCGGTGGAGCTCCCCCTGCACGTGGTTGACGGCCCCGAAGAACAGCGAGCCGTGGATGCGCATCATCTTGTACTGCGGGCACTCCGCGTGCCCCTCCGCCGGGACGAAGTAGAAGCTCTCCGGGTCCGGATCGGGTACGACGGGCACCATCTCGGGGCGCGAGGTGCGCGAGAGGTAGACCATCAGCGAGAGCATGATCCCGAAGACGATCCCCTTCTCGAGGTCGATCAGGGTGCCTGCGAAGGTCACCAGCAGCACGGCTGTCTCCTGCTTGCTCGTGCGCAGGATCGACCAGATGTGCTGGAAGTCGATCAGTCCGTAGGCCACCAGGAAGAGCAGTCCGGCCATGGCCGCTGTCGGCAGGTAGGCGGCCAGGGGTGAGACCGCAGCCAGGATGACGAGCAGGAAGATCGAGGCGTAGACGGCGGCCAGGGGAGTGCGGGCGCCTGTGGCGTAGTTGACGCCGCTGCGGTTGAAGGACCCGCTGGCGGCATAGCTGGAGAAGAAGCTGCCGGCCACGTTGGCCAGTCCCTGACCGATGAACTCCTGGTTGCCGTCGATGCGCTGCTCGGACTTCACCGCGATCGAGCGGGAGATCGAGACCGCCTCGGTCAGCGCCAGCATGGTGACCACCAGGGCCGGGAAGACGACCTGGCTCAACGCATCCGGCGACAGGTCGGGCAGCGTGATCGGCGGAAGGCCCGCCTCGAGCGCGCCCACGGTCGTGATGCCGGTGACGTCGCTGCCACCGGCGCTGCGATCGAGCAGCACGGCGACCAGACTGCCCGCCACGAGGGCCAGGATCATGTGCAGCCCCGGAAGGAACCGGCGAAGCAGGATGCCCACGACGAGGGTGGCGGCGCCGACCGAGACGACGTAGGGATTGACGTCCCCGAGGTGGGTGGCGGCCTGGTAGATGACCTCGTGGAAACGCAGTCCGCGCTCGAGGTCGAGGCCGAGGAAGCTCTTGACCTGGCTGGTGGCGATCAACAGCGCCGCCCCGGCGGTGAAACCGATGATGACCGTGTGGGAGATGAAGTTGACGAGGGTGCCGAGGCGCGCCAGCCCCATCACCAGCTGGAACAGCCCGGTCAGGAAGGTCAGCGTCAGCACCAGCCGGATGTAGTCGGCCGAACCCGGCTCGGCCAAGGGTGACACCGAGGCGAAGACGGCGATCGAGATCGCCGTGGTCGGGCCGGTCACGAGGTGCCAGCTCGAGCCGAACAGCGCGGCGACGATCGCCGGCACCATGGCGGCGTAGAGGCCGTACTCCGGAGGCAGGCCCGCGATCGTCGCGAAGGCAACGCCCTGGGGGAGGACGATCAGGGCGCCGGTGAGTCCGGCGGAGAGGTCGAACCGGGTGCTGGTGGCGTCGACCCGGGACCTCCAGCGCAGGAACGGCAGCAGCCGTGCCGCTCGGCTCCCTGCGTCCGCTGTGGTCAAGGCCGGCCTCCAGGCTTCTCGAATCCCGCCGCGTCCGGCACAGCATATGCGTGGAGACGCATCTTTGGGCGGTGGAATCGGTGGGGATCCTCTGGAGGTCGGCGGTCGGCCTGCGGCGGTTTCGTCTCGGACTCGCTTCGCTCGCCCGGCTCAACCTCCGGTGCGGCCTCGGCTCGACCTCCGGTGCGCGGGTGTGCGGTTGGAACCCCCTGGGGGGTTACTGTTAGGGTGGATTGCATCCCCCGCCGGGGTTACCCCCAATGAAGGAGAATCACCTATGAACCTCGATCGTGCGGTGCTGGCCCTGGCCGGCACCATGACCTTGATCAGCGTCCTGCTGGCCGTGCTGGTGTCGTCGTGGTGGCTGCTCCTGACCGTCTTCGTCGGACTCAACCTGCTCCAGTCCAGCGTCACCGGCGCGTGCCCGGCAGCCATGATCTTCCGTCGGTTCGGCCTCACCAGCGGGTGTGCCTTTCGCTGATCGGAACACGTAGGCGAACGCCGGCTTCGTGTAGGCGATCCCTCGCCCCTGGCGACGGATGAGGTCTGCGTCGGCGTTCGCCGGCTTCTTCGGCACGAGGTAGCTCTCGAGGTTGCTCGTGTCGAGGCGGTAGACGCCGTCGCGGTGCTGCACCGCAGCCACGAGGTGCAGGCTCGGATCGAGTGCTGCGAGGCCGGCGTCGCCGTGGCTGGCGTTGGCCAGCAACAGCCCGCCCGGCTCGAGGTAGCGACGGCAGTGGTCCCACACCGGCCCGGCGTAGAGCGAGATGAGCAGGTCGAAGCTGCCGTCGGTCAGCGGGAGTGCTCCGGTGTAGTCGGCGTGCAGGAACTGCACGTCCGTCCCGGCGCCGTCCTGCGCCCGGCCCTCGAGCTCGGCGGCCACCAGCGCTTGGTCGGCGAAGAACCGGGCTGCACGACGGTCGGTGTCGACGTAGACGACCGAGGCGATCGCGACCGAGGGCGACAGGTCGAGATAGCTGCCCGGGTAGAGCGCTCGGGTGGGCGCCCACGCCCGCGCCACGGCGAGGAACAATCCGGACCGGTCGCCGATGGAGTCGCAGTACGACGTCCACGACGGCGCAGCGGGGCGACCGCGGCCCCGCGCAGGCCTGCTGCCCATGGCTCACCCTCCCGTCCCCGGGAACCATCATCCTCGGACCGGACTTGAGCGCACGGGCCTTGCGCTCTCAGCTGCCCCGGAGGAACGTGGCAGGGAAGCGGCAGCGCCGCCCCGGCACTGCCCGAGGGGGAGGGGCCACTCATGTATGCACGTTCGACCAGCATCTCGGGCCAACCAGACCGGGTGGACACCGGCATCGGCTTCGTCCGGGACGAGGTCATGCCGGTCATGACAGACATGGACGGCTGCGTGGGCATGTCGTTGATCGTGGAGCGCGAGTCGGGGCGGCTCATCGCGACCAGCTCGTGGGAGACGCAGGAGGCGATGACCGCCTCGGACACCGCTCTGCGCACGTTCCGGGAGCGCGGTGGCGAGCTGCTCTCCGGGAACCCGGTCGTCGAGGAGTGGGAGGTGGCGGTGATGCACCGCGACCACCGCGCCCCCGTCGGAGCCAGCTGCCGAGTCACCTGGCTGCGGCTCAACCACTCGGACCCGCAGCGAGGGATCGACCTCTATCGCACGTCGATGCTTCCCGATATCGAGACCATGGACGGCTTCTGCAGTGTCAGCCTCCTGGTGGAGCGGGACCTGGGCCGGGCCTGCAACAGCACGACCTTCGACTCGCCCCAGGCGATGGCCACCAGCCAGGAACGCAGCTGGGCCGTCCGCGACCGGGCGGTGCGCGAGGCCGGGGTCGACGTGATGGACGTCGCTGAGTTCGAGCTGGTGCTCGCCCACCTGCGCGTGCCCGAGCTGGTCTGACGAACGGGTCAGTGTTCCTGCATCAGACGTCGAGCCCCAGCGTGGCGCCGAGCGTGCTGCCCGGTCGGCAACCGGGCAGCACCGTGTAGGTCGCCGAGCCGATGGCCTGGGTGTAGGTGTTGAGCGCGTCGGAGGCAGCGAGCCGGCGCTGCACGGGGACGAACTGCCGTTGCAGGTCGGCCTGGTAGGCCGCGAACAGCAGCCCGGCACCGTCGGCGTCGTCATAGCTGTAACCCCGCCGCAGGAACCGCTCGTGCGGCTCGACGACGTGGGCGCGTCGGACGTGGGCGTCGAGCGGGATGGTGGGGGTGCCGTCGGGGTCGCGGGCCTCGAGGTCGAGCGGGTCCTGCTCGGTGCCGCCGGTGAGGGGTGCCCCTGTCGCCAGGGTGCGGCCCAGCACGCGCTCGCGCCGGATGCGGCCGACCTTCTCCCAGGCGTCGAGGTCCATGGCGATGCGGCGCAGCACCAGGTGGCTGCCCCCCGCCAGGGGTCCGTCGGTGATCCACACCGTGCGAGCGAAGTCTGCCGAGTCCGAGACGGGGTTGACCGTCCCGTCGACCTGCCCCAGGAGGTTGCGCGGCGTCGAGCCGTCGGCCCGGGAGCCGCGTGCGTGCTGGAAGCCGTCCTGGCGCCAGGCGGTCTCGGCGAAGCCGCGAGCGGTTCGCGTGAGCACCCGTCGAGCATGGGCGAGCGTGGTGGAGTCGTCGCTGCCCAGCTGGAGCAGCAGGTCGGTCTGCCCCCAGCGCGGCTCGAGGGCATCGGTGGCGAAGTCGGGGAGCGCCGGGGCGTAGCCGGGGATCTCCGGCAGGAGGTCGGCGAAGACCCGTGGCCCCAGAGCCACCGTGACCGTGAGCCGCGAGGGGTCCGCGGCGAGCTCGGGCTCCTGGTCGCCGAGCGCTCCCCGCCCATCGGTCAGGCGGGCGGCATCGTCGGTCCACAGCCGCAGCAGCCGGGCCAGGTCGTCGCGCGAGCCCGCGGAGCGCAGGTCGAGGCCCACGAACGAGACCAGGGCCTGGGCCGGGGTGGACACGCCGGCTTGGTGCTCGCCGTGGAACGCGACGCGCTCGCTCCCGAACGGCGCCTCGACGGCGGCAGCCTCGGGTTCGTCCTCCCGGGCCAGCGTCGTGCCGAGAGCGACCCCGCCGACGCCGAGGAGGCCGGCGGCACCTCCTTGGAGGAGACGCCGCCGGCCTACCGCGCCGCCGCTGTCAGGAGTGGTCATCGGCTCCCATGTCGTCGGTGTCGTCCGGGTCACCCATGTCGTGGTCGTCGTCGCCGTGGGAGTGGTAGTCCTCGTCCGCGCCGTCGAAGTCCCGGGCGACCAGTGAGACCTCGAGGGTCGTGCCGTCGTCGAAGCGGAGCGTGAACGGGACCAGGTCACCGGCCTTGATCGGGGACGAGAGGCTCATCAGCATCAGGTGGTCGGCGCCGGGAGCCAGGTGGTGGTGGGAGCCCGCGGGCACGACGAAGCCGTCCTGGTTCTCCTGCATCGCCATGGAGCCGTCGTCCTGGGCGAGCGTCTCGTGCTGCTGGATGGAGGGAGAGATCGGGGACGTGACCTCGACCAGGGTCAGGTCCTCGTCGGTGCCGTTGTTCAGCTCGCCGAAGACGGCGCTCATCCCGCTGTCGGCCGCCTTGACCCAGCCGTCGTCGAGGGTGATCTCGCCCGAGGCGGTCTGCGGAGCGGCGACGACCCGCTCACTGGTCGTCTCGTCGCCACAGGCCGACAGCCCGAAGGCGGCCAGCAGGGCCAGGGCGGCGAAGGGCAGCAGGCGGGTGGAGGTCGGCGATGGCATGGGTCTCCTCAGAGGCGGGGGTGGGATGGTGCGGTCGTGGCGGTTGGTTGCTACGTGGGGTAGTCGTCGGCACCGCGCTTCGAGTTCCCCCGAGCGCGACGTGATCCACATCACCCGCCGCCCCGTCAGGCGACCTGCCGGATCGACGGGGCGTCGAGGCCGGACGGTGCCGGCGGGAAGGACCCCAGCGGGCCGGGGTCGTTGCGCAGGCGCCAGATCACGAGGAACTCGCAGATGACCAGCACGTGGGGGAGCTCCTGCCACGGCGTCGTGAGGCCACGCACCAGGTCGGATCCGCCGGTCACGAGCAGCAGCGCCGAGAGGCCCGCCAGCAGGGGGAAGAGACCGGCGGCACGCCAGGGACGCAGCGCCACCGCGAGGACCGCCAGTGCGAGGGCGATGTCGAAGGCCCACATGTCGCGGCCCAGGTGGCCACGGTTGGCGATGAGGCTCAAGAACGCCAGGTAGAGCTGCACCAGCCCCAAGGAGACCAACGTCGTGCGGGCCAGCGCTCCGCGAAGGCGCTCCTCGGGCCGTGCTCGGCCGAGCGCCGCGAGGACGGCGGCGGAGACGTCCGGGGGTGAGGGTGCAGGGGAGACGACCATCGTGCGGGTGACGTCCTGGGCATCGCGGTACCACTGGGCGCACTCGGAGCAGGTGGCCACGTGCGTCTGCACGAGCCGGGACTTCTCGGGTGGGTTCTCTCCGTCGAGCTCGGCTGACATCAGCTCACGCATCCGGGCGCACGATCGTTGCATGAGAGAATAGTCGTGAGCCATCGTCGAAAGTTCCCTCGAGGAAGCAGCCAATTCGTGACTCCGCAGTCCCAAGCCTCCGCCGAAGGCGGTGGCGACCCGCTCGCCGCCGTGGCGAGATGGGCTGCGAGCGACCACGACGCGGCGGCCGAGCTGGTCCGGGCGCTGCAGACCGAGGTCTGGCGGCTGTGTCGAGCGCTGGTCGACGAGGAGCACGCCGACGACCTCACCCAGGACACGTTCCTGCGGGTGTTCAAGGCGTTGCCGGGCTTCCGAGGGGAGTCCACCGTCCGGGTCTGGGTGCTGGCGATCGCCCGACGCACGGCGATGGACCACCTGCGCAAGGTGACCCGGCAACGAGCGCTCGACGCCGTGCTCCGTCGCCAGCGCTCCGTGCGCGACCCCGGTCTGGACAGCACGCTGGAGGTGGACGAGGCCCTGGCGCGCCTCCCCCTCGACCTCCGCTCCGCCTTCGTGCTCACCCAGGTGCTCGGTCTGGAGTACGCCGAGGCCGCAGGGGTCGTCGGCTGCCCGATCGGCACGATCCGGTCGCGGGTCGCTCGAGCCCGCGCGCGCCTCGTCGCCGAGCTCGACGATCCTGCCCAGTGACCGCACGCTGACCGACCACTGATCGCCCGGTGACGACGCGGGGGACCAGGTCAGGCTCGCCCCCCTAGGCTGACGGCGTGCCGAAGCTCTCCTGGACACTCCTCGCTCCGGTCCTTGCCGCGATCGCGCTCGCGCTCACGTGGGGTCGCTCACCGGGCGACGCGGTGCTCGCGATCGTGGGCGTCCTGCTGGTCGGCGCGGTCCTGGCGGCCGTCCACCACGCCGAGGTCGTGGCCCACCGGGTCGGTGAGCCCTACGGCTCGCTGGTGCTCGCGGTCGCAGTCACCGTCATCGAGGTCGGCCTGATCGTCACCCTGATGGTCTCCACCGACAAGGACACCTCCGGGCTGGCACGCGACACCGTGTTCGCGGCGGTGATGATCACCGTCAACGGCATCATGGGGTTGTCGTTCCTGATCGGCGCGCTGCGGCACCGCCTGGCCGTCTTCAACCCCGAGGGCACGGGCTCGGCGCTCGCGACGGTGATCAGCCTGGCGGTGATCTGCCTGGTGGTGCCCTCGGTGACCACGTCGGAGTCGGGCCCGGAGTTCACCGGTCCCCAGCTGGCGTTCGCCGCCGTCGCCTCGCTGGTGCTCTACGGCATGTTCGTCTTCACCCAGACCATCCGGCATCGCGACTTCTTCCTGCCCATGACCGCCGAGCAGCGGGCTGACGCGGGCGCGTCGGTCTCGCGCCACGCTCCGCGCGACGACGACGAGGACGGGCACGCGGACCCGCCCAGCGGACGTACGGCGCTGACCAGCCTCGGACTGCTCGTGCTCTCCCTGGTCGCCGTCGTCGGGCTGGCCAAGGTCGAGTCGCCGGTGATCGAGTCCACCGTGGCGAGCCTGGGCTTCCCCGCTGCCACCGTGGGTGTCGTGATCGCGCTCCTCGTGCTGGCCCCCGAGTCGATCGCCGCGGCCCGGGCTGCGGCTGCCGACCGGGTGCAGGTCAGCCTCAACCTGGCCCTGGGCTCGGCCATGGCCTCGATCGGCCTGACCATCCCGACGATCGCGGTGGCCTCGATCTGGCTCGACGGCCCGCTCGCCCTCGGCCTGAACGACCTGCAGATCGTGCTGCTCGCGCTCACCGTCGTCGTGGCCACGCTGTCGGTGGTGCCCGGACGCGCCAAGCCCCTCCAGGGTGGGGTGCACCTGGTGCTGTTCGCGGCGTTCCTGTTCCTGACGGTGGCGCCTTGATGTCTGTCCGGCTCGCCGGACCCGGAAGGAGTGCGTGAGATGCGGATCCTCATCGCCCTGGGCGGCAACGCCCTCTCCCCGCGAGGAGAACGGCTCACCGTGGCCTCCCAGCGAGCGGCGGCCGCCCGCGCCGCAGTGCCGCTGGCGGCGCTCGCGGCCGATCACGAGGTGGTGGTCACCCACGGCAGCGGTCCGCAGGTGGGGCTCCTGTCGCTGCAGGCGGCCGCGCTCGATCCCGACAACGACTTCACCCTCGACGTGCTCGACGCCGCCTCGGCGGGGCTCATCGGCTACCTGCTCGAGCAGGCCATCACCAACCGCCTCCCCGAGGGGCGCGAGGCCGTCACCCTGCTCACGCGCACGGTGGTGGCTGCCGACGACCCCGGTTTCGAGCACCCGACCAAGTTCGTCGGGCCCGTCTACGACGACACCCCGGAGATCCGCGAGATGCTGGAGGCGAAAGGCTGGTCCGGGGCCCTCGACGGCACCCACCTGCGCCGCGTGGTGGCGTCTCCCCAGCCGGTGGAGGTGCTCCCGGTGACGCCGCTGGGCCCGTTGCTGGACCTCGGCTACCTCGTCATCTGCGGCGGTGGCGGGGGCATGGCGGTCGTCACCGGTGAGGACGGGCTGACCGGAGTGGACGCCGTCGTCGACAAGGACGCCGTGAGCGCGCTGCTGGCCGAACGGCTCGACGTCGACCTGTTCGTCATCGCCACCGACGTCGCCCAGGTCAGTCTCGACTGGGGCACTCCGCAGGAACGGCCGCTGGACGTGCTCGACGTCGCCGAGCACCCGGTCGAGGTGTTCCCGGACGGGTCGATGGGCCCCAAGGTCGAGGCCGCGGCACGCTTCGCTCGCACCGGACGGCGCGCGATGATCGGGCGCCTGGACGACGTCTCGGCCTTGGTCGCGGACACCGCGGGGACGCGCGTGATCGACTCAGCGATCCGCCCCTAGGTCCTCGCCGGGGCGTGGGCGTCAGGGCTGGAGCGCGTAGATGGCGGCGAAGGCCGTCACCGTCAGGACGACCGCGACGAGCGCACCGAGCACCGCGCCGCGGCGGAACCCGGGCAGGCGCATGCTGCCGTAGACGAGCCCACCGAGGTAGACGACCGCGCTCGCCGCGAGGAACCACGGGTAGGTCTGCTCGGCGTTCAGGCTCTCGATGCCGGTGAGGGTGACGAGGGTCGCCACGATGCCGGCCCCGACCCACGGCACGATCACGAGTCCCAGCCCGCAGATCCAGCCGAGCGCGCGGGCGGAGCTCGTCGGCATGGGCGGGCGCGTGCGAGGGCTCTCGACAGGCTGGGTCATGATTCGAGTCTCGCCAACCCGCAGCGGCTGGGTCAGGGCCTTGGGGCGGGGACGGTCGGGCCATTGGTCCCAGGGGCGTCACGTCCCCGTGGGCTCGCCCACCACGAGGTCGGCGCGGTCGCGGGCGGACATGACCAGCCGAGCATGGGGTTCGTCCACGGCGTCGACCCAGGCCGCCGCTGCGTCTGCCGTCTTCCCGAAGCGCACGTGGCGGGCGACCAGTCGCGCGCGACGCTCGTCGGGTGGCAGGTCGACGTACCAGCACTCGTCGAGCAACCCAGCGATCTGGGACCACCCGTCCGAATCGTGCAGCAGGTAGTTGCCCTCGGTGATCACCAGCCGGCACGAGGGTGCGACGACGAGCGCAGCAGCGATCGGCTGCTCCAGGTCGCGCTCGAAGCCCGGCGCGTAGATCGGACGGTCGAGGTCGCTCCGGCAACGGCGCAGGACCGTGGCGTAGCCGTCGACGTCGAAGGTGTCGGGCGCTCCCTTGCGGTCGCGGCGGCCCAGGCGATCCAGCTGGGTGTCGGCGAGGTGGAAGCCGTCCATCGGCAGGTGCCCGATCCAGGCCGCGTCGAGATCCTCCGGCGCACGTGCCTCGAGGGCAGGCAGGAGCTGCTCGACCAGCGTGGACTTGCCGGCCCCGGGCGCGCCGGTGATGCCGAGCAGGTAGCGACGTCCGGGCGGGGTGCGCGAGACCCTCGTCAGCAATCCCTCGAGAAGGGCTTCGAGCTCGGTGGTGAGCGGCCGTCCCTCGGTGTCCACCTGGTCAGTGTCGAGCCAGGAGGCCGTGCTGTCGACGGCGAGGGAGGCTCCTCACGACCGCCGGGCCGCTGAAGGGGGCGGTGCTCGAGCCCCACCAGCACCTCGACACGTTCTGGTTCGCCTGGGCAGCCTTCCAGCCGGAGACCGAGGTTCTCGGCTGAGCGAACGTCGGCGCACACCCCGGTGGCGTGCACGTCCATCGGTACCCTTCGTCGCACGGTCGACGACGAGAGGACTGAGCTGTGTTCTTCGACAATGTCACGGGGTTGCTCCGGATCCTGGTGGTGGCGCCGTTGGCCTACCTCTGGCTGATCGCGCTGCTCCGGATGAGCGGCAAACGCACCTTGGCGCAGCTCAACGCCTTCGACTTCGTGGTGACCGTCGCCTTCGGGTCGACGCTGGCCACGGTGATGCTGAGCAGCTCCATCGCCCTGGCCGAGGGCGTCCTCGCCCTCGGCCTGCTCGCGGTGCTCCAGCTCGTGCTCGCCCTGGCATCGGTCCACGTGCCCTGGGTGCGCAAAGCCGTGACCTCCACGCCGACGCTGCTTCTCCGCGACGGGGTGCCCGATGCAGAGGCATGCAAGCGCGAGCGCATCTCGGAGGCGGGCTTGCGCCAGGTGGTGCGCAGCTCCGGGATCGGGGGACTGGAGAAGGTGGCCGCAGTGGTCCTGGAGACCAACGGCTCGATCAGCGTGATCCCCACCAGCGACCTCGGCAGCGGATCAGCGCTGAGGGATGCCCAGGTCTGACCCGCTCGCCGATGCTGTCCGCCTGCCGTCCAGCGGGTGCAGGCGCACCGGCATGTGGTTGACGCCGTCCTCGTCGCTGAAGCTCTCGCCGTCGGCCGTCCGGGCCTCGCAGAGACCGGCGAAGAGGTCGTCGCCGTTGCCGGACCGGGCGGCCGGAAGGTGCTCGAAGAAGCAGTCCTCCAACACCGACCCGGCTCCCCGAGCGGGCGTTGGCGCTCCACACGGCCTTCCAGAGCCCCATCGAGGACCTCCTGGCCGACGGGGTCGCCGACGGCACGCTGCGTCCGGTCGACGACCCCGGCGCCGATGCGGCTCGCACGGCGTCGACCATCTGCGACCTCCTGCTCGACGGACCGGCCGCAGCTGTCACCCGCTGACCTCGTGTCGACAGGGGTCGACAGGGTCGACGGGGTCGACAGGGGTCGACGGGGGTCGACAACGGGCGGGTCGGGGAGGACGCTGGAGGTCCACTCATCTTCGGGGGAAGGGCGTGGCCGATGGCTGTCGACTTCGATCCCGGCGCTCCGCCCGCGGTGGCGTTCGACAAGGGGCCACCGGTCGCCCTGGCCCGGCACGTCGCGGCCGTCCCGCCGATCGCGCCCGAGCTCCGGGAGTGCTTCTGGTACGACTGGGGACCGGTCTTCTACCGCGGTCGCCTCAACGGCACCGCGCGGTTGCTGGCCATCGCCTCCGACCCCCGGGCCACCGAGAGGCTGGTCGGGCGGACGCTGGTCGGCGATGCCGGCCAGCTCGGCGTCGAAGATCACGGGGACCCCGGACCCCGACGGCGACCAGACCCGCCCCACCTACGGCGCGACCATCGACGAGGCCGACTCCTGCCGCATCCCGGCAGGAGACCTTCCCTTCGGCGGACCGAGCTGGGTCGGCGATGACCACTGGGGTCGCACCGACACGCCGCGCCACCACAACTGCGTCCAACGAGATCGCGACGACCCCGACCACGTCTTGTGCTGGCAGGCACCACAGAGCTGACCCGACCCCGTCGGCGACCCCCTCCGTCGACGCCCACGAGTTCCTACATCGATTCTTCTCAAGACCCACGAGGGGGGGGTGGAGGTCATGCACCATCCACCGCAGTCGCGCTACGTCCTCGAGGGACGCGTCGTCACGATGGGACCAGAAGGCGTGCTCGAGGACGGGGCGATCTACGTCGAGCAGGGCACCATCACGGCGGTCCAGCACGCGGGAGAGCCGGCGCCGGATCCGGCGTACGAGCACGCGCCCCGGATCCGTACCGGCGACACGATCTTCCCGGGGTTCATCGAGCTGCACAACCACCTGTCCTACAACGCCATGCCGCTGTGGGACGTGCCGACGTTGTACACCAACAACGGCCAGTGGCGCGGCATCGAGGCCTACACCCGCCGCATCACCAAGCCGTCCCAGGTGCTCGGACAGACCGACGGGGTCGCCCAGGCGCTGGTGAGGTACGCCGAGTGCCGCGCGCTCCTCGGCGGCACCACGACCTCCCAGGGCATCACCCTGGCCAATGCCGGCGGCACCACCAAGTACTACGCCGGACTGATTCGCAACGCCGAGGCCCCCGACGACCCGCGGTTGCCGCGAGCCGGGACCAACATCGCCAACCCGTCGACCGGCGGCGCCCTGGACTACCTGCAGAAGCTGAGCGAGAACTCCTGCTACCTCCAGCACCTCTCGGAGGGCACCGACGCGACCGCGCGCGGCTGGTTCGAGCGGCTCCAGATCGATGCGACGACGTGGGCGGTCAACGACGTGCTCTGCGCGATCCACTGCGCCTCCCTGGATGCCGGTGACTTCAAGGTCCTCGCCGACCGGGGTGCCAGCATGGTCTGGTCCCCGCTGAGCAACTACCTGCTCTACGGAGCGACCGCGGACCTGGCCGCAGCGCAGGCAGCCGGGATCTCGATCTCCCTGGGCTCGGACTGGGCCCCGAGCGGGACGAAGAACCTCCTGGGCGAGCTCAAGGTCGCGTGGCTGTCGTCCCAGGAGCAGGGCGACCTGTTCACCCCGCGCGAGCTGGTCGAGATGATCACCGTCAACCCGGCGCGGGCGTTGAAGTGGGAGGCCCTGCTCGGCTCGATCGAGCCCGGCAAGCTGGCCGACCTCGTGGTGGTCAACGGTCGCACCGACGACCCGTTCGAGGCCCTGCTTCACGCCAAGGAGAGCTCGATCACCCTTGTCGTCGTCGGCGGCGTCCCCCGGATGGGGCAGCCGCACCTGATGGACCGGTTCTGGGCCGAGCCGACGGCCACGGCTGCGTGGATCGACCACATCACCATCGGCCGCTCGGCGCGCCGGCTCTACCTCGAGGGCGACGACGACCTGCTCGAAGGCCTTCCGCTGAGCGCTGCGCAGACGACCCTCGCCGACGCGATGCAGCGACTGCCCGAGCTGGCGCTGCAGGTCGACGCCGCTGTGGGGCTAGGTGACACCGTCACCGCGGACGGGGGCGTGGTGTTCGCCGGCGGCATGGCCCTGGACGGCGACACCCTGAGGGTGGTGCCCGACTTCGAGGAGGAGGACAACCGTCAGCTCATCGCGGCGCTGGGTCACGCCGCGGCCGCCCAGCCGTATGCGTCCTGGGTGACCGAACCGATGCAGCTCGACCCCGTCACGGTCGTGGACGACACCCAGCACCTGCGCACGTTGGCCGGGGCCCGCAACCTCCCCGAGTTCATCAAGCGCGGGCTCCCCGAGCTCTACGGCCAGACGATCCCCCTGCCCAGCTCGGCGGCGTTCCTCGAGACCGCAGGTGACCGGGTGGATCACCGGGTCACGAGCACCACGTCGGACCTGAGGACCCTGCTGAGCAGCTTCGGCGAGCTCACGCTGGAGGATCGCAAGCGGATCGTCGACCAGGCGATGGTGCTGCTCAGCGACAACTACGTCCACCTGCCACTGAAGCGGGCGATGCACGCCGTGGACCCCGAGCAGCGGTTGCGGCTGCTGCGACACCGCCTCGACGAGCAGACAGCGGCCACGATGCCGCCGGAGATCGAGTTCCACAGCGAGATCATGGAGATCTTCATCTCGATGCGCGACCTGCACACCGGCTACCGGCTGCCGGCGCCCTTCGGCACCAAGGTCGCCTGGCTCCCCTTCCTGATCGAGGAGGTGTGGACGAGGGGGCGGCCGTCGTACGTCCTCACGAAGTGGGTCGCCGACGAGTGGCCGTTCCCGGCCATGGAGGGGGCCACGGTCACGCACTGGAACGGGACCGCGATCGCCACCACCGTCGCGCGCAACGCCGAGCGCAATGCCGGGAGCAACGCCGACGCCCGGCACGCCCGGGGCCTCAACAGCCTCACGATCCGGCCCCTGTCGCTGGGACTCCCACCCGACGAGGACTGGATCACCCTCCGGTGGACCGGGAGCGACGGTGTCGCCCACGAGCACACCCAGGAGTGGCTGGTCTTCGAGCCGGGCGCGCCCGTCGGCCCCGGGGCCCTGCACACCGAGGCGAGCGCTCTGGGGGTCGACAGCTTCACCGACGACATCCAGCAGGCGCGCAAGATCCTCTACGCCCCCACGGTCGCGACCGCCGAGCGGCTGGCCAGCGACCAGGTGCTCGACGCGCCGCTCAGCTCCGGCTCTCGGACGCATGACTCCTTCATGCCGGGCGTCTTCCGCGCCCTGGAGTGCCGCCGCTCCGATGCGCCGGCCGGTCAGCCCGGTTTCGGCTACCTCCGGATCTTCACCTTCAACGTCGCCTCGGCCGCCTCGTTCGTGGACGAGTTCGTCCGGCTCGCAGGCCTCCTGCCGGACCGGGGGCTCGTGATCGACGTGCGCGGCAACGGCGGAGGGCTGATCTTCGCCGCCGAGGAGCTCCTTCAGGTGCTGACCCCGCGCCGCATCGAGACCGAGCCGGCCCAGTTCATCAACACCGCGCTCAACCTGAGGATCTGTCGCAACCACCGTGACTCCACCGCACTGCCCGGCCTGTCGCTGGGCCCGTGGGTCGAGTCGATCGAGGAGTCCACCCGCACCGGTGCGACCTTCTCCCGAGGGGTGCCCATCACGCCGGCCGAGCAGGCCAACGCGCGTGGCCAGCAGTACTTCGGTCCGGTCGTCCTGATCACCGACGCGCTCTGCTACTCCGCCACCGACATCTTCGCCGCCGGGTTCCAGGACCACGAGATCGGACCGGTGATCGGTGTCGGTGGGGCGACCGGGGCCGGCGGGGCCAACGTGTGGACCCACGCCCTGCTGCGTCGGCTGATGGAGCCCGACAACATCGATCCCGGGCCCTCGCCGTACGCGCCGCTGCCGCGCGGCGCCGACCTCCGGGTCGCGGTGCGCCGCACCACCCGGGTCGGCGCCAACGCGGGCAACATCCTCGAGGACCTCGGCGTGTCACCCGAGGTGTCCTACCGGATGACCCGCGGCGACGTCCTCGGCCACAACCAGGACCTGATCGACACCGCGATCGACCTCCTCGCCGAGCGCCAGCCGCATGCCATGACGGTGAGCCGCGTCGTACGACACCGGGACCGCGCACCGACCGTCTACGTCTCCACGCGCAACCTCACCCGCGTCGACGCCGAGGCGTGCGGACGGCGCCTGTCGACTCGCACCGTGCGCCGAGACCGGGTCACGTTGGCGTTGGAGGAGGCCGTGGGTCGCGGCAACGACCACGACATCGACCTGACGCTCTACGGCTACGACGGGGACGCCCTGGTCGCCGTGGTGCGCTCCGACATCGTGACCACGGGCTGACCGACCTCGGGCCCGCTCCCGAGGGTCGGCGCGGCCTCAGTGGATCTCAGGCGGTGAAGACCGCGGTCAGCGCGGAGTTGGTCGCCCCGCCTCCGGACTCCGGGTCGGCGGAGCCCGAGCCGCCCGGGCCGACGCCGTGCCCGCCGTGACCGCCGGGCCCGAAGGCGCCCCGTCCGCCGCGGGAGTGGCCTCGTCGCCCGGGGAACTCCCCGTCCTCGGCGGCGGCGAGCATCTCGTCGGCCTGCTCCTGGGTGAGGCGCCCGTCCTCGACCGCCTGCGCGAGCCGCTCCTGCATCATCTCCAGGCGCTCGGCCTGGTGCTCGGCGCGGGCCTCCTCGCCGACCTTCTCCAGGGCGGCCTCGACCTTGTCGACATCGATCCCGAGCTCGTCGGCCAGCCGCTGGGCCAGCTCGGCGCGGCGCTCCTCGTGCCGCTCGGTGTCGCGCGGGGTGGTCGTCCCGGTCGACGGGTCGCCCGAGGTCTCGTCGTCGGCCAGCGCCAGGGCGGGCACGCCCCAGGCAAGGGCGCCGGCGGCGGCGATGGCTCCTACGGTGACTGCTGCTCTGCGACGCATGGTGCTCCTCCAGTGAGTTCGGTGTGCTGACCACTGTGCATGCCCGGGCTGGGACGCCGCGGGGCGCTTCCTGGGCGTTGCCTGGGAGTTCTGGCCCCTCAGTCGGTGGCCAGCGGCAGCCGGACGCGGAAGGTCGCGCCGGCGCCGGGGGCCGAGTCGACCTCGACCTCGCCGCCGTGGGCGCGGACGAGCGCGGCGACGATGGTCAGCCCCAGTCCTGCGCCTCCGCCGCGGGCGCGGCCGCGCGAAGGGTCCGGACGGGTGAACCCGTCGAAGAGCGAGCCCGTAGCCGTGGCGGGGAGACCGGGTCCGTCGTCGGTGACCTCCCACACCCCGGCTCCCGCGCCGGTGAAGGTGCGCACCACGACGGTCGTGCCGGGCGGGGTGTGCCGCACGGCGTTCACGACCAGGTTCATCAGCACCTGCCGCAGCCGCTCCTCGTCGCCGTGGACCAGGACGCCACCGTCGGGTCCGTCCTGGGGAAGGTCGAGCAGCACGGTGTGGTCGGGCGCCGCGGCCCGGGCGTCGTGGACGGCGTCGGCGGACAGCACGACCAGGTCCACCACGTCGCTGCGCAGCGGACGCTGCTCGTCCAGCCGTGCCAGGAGCAGGAGGTCCTCGACGAGGCCCCCCATCCGGGTCGACTCGTCCTCGATGCGACCCATCAGCCGGTCCAGGTCCTCGGACCCGGTGACGGCGCCCTGCCGGTAGAGCTCGGCGAAGCCACGGATGGAGGTGAGGGGGGTGCGCAGCTCGTGGCTAGCATCGGCCATGAACCTCCGCATGCGCTCCTCGGAGGCGGTCCGGGCGGCAAAGGCGATTTCGAGCTGGGCGAGCATCGCGTTGAGGGCTGCGGTCAACCGACCGATCTCGGTGTGGGGCCCGCCTTCGTCAGGGACGCGGCGGGTGAGGTCACCACCCGCGATCGCTCGGGTGGTCTCCTCGATCCGGGCGAGGGGCCGGAGGCTCCCGCGGACCGCGGCCAGGCCGGCCAGCGCTCCCAGCACGACCACGAGCAGGTCGACGAGCAGCACGATGCGACGCAGCCGGCTCGTGGTGGCCTCGACGTCGTCCAGCGAGGTGGCCAGCACGATGGTCTGGCCCCCGCCGAGCGGCGTCAGCAGCACCCGCCACGGTTCCCCGTCGGGGTTGTCGACCGTGTAGGGAGTGCCGGCCCTCCGAGCAGCCTCGGTCGAGGTGATCGTGGACAGGTCGGGAGGTCGCACGGAGCCGAGCGGGTCCAGGACGTCTGCCACCAGGGTCCCGTCTGCCGCGAGCACCCGGACGACGTAGCGGCTGGGAAGGCGTTGACGCTGGCGAGGACCTCGGGCCGGCCCGGCCAGGGGGCCCTGACGAAGCGAGGCGATCGTGGCTGCCATCTCGTCGTCGATCCGTCCGGCGAGATAGCTGCGCAGGACCGTGCTGGCCGTGGCGCCGGTGAGCGAGAGGGCGACCACCAGGACGAGCACGAGGGAGAGCACCAGCCGCGTGCGCAGCGAGAGGCGTCTCCAGGCAGCGGCCGGCAGCCTCATCCGTCGTCCGGAAGACGCAGGACGTAACCGACGCCGCGGATCGTGTGCAGCAGGGGCGGTCCGTCCCCGTCGATCTTGCGGCGCAGGTAGGACACGTAGGACTCCACGATGCTCGACTCGCCCGCGAAGTCGTACTCCCACACGTGGTCGAGGATCTGGGCCTTGGACATGACCCGACCGGCGTTGACCATCAGGAACCGGAGCAGGTTGAACTCGGTGGGGGAGAGGCTGATGAGTCGCCCGGCGCGACGCACCTGGTGGGCCTCCGCGTCCATCTCGAGGTCGGCGACGACCATCCGGCCGTCGTCGCTGGACTGACCGTCGGTGCGGCGCAGCACAGCCCCGATCCGGGCCACCACCTCGTCGAGGCTGAACGGCTTGGTGACGTAGTCGTCCCCACCCAGCGTCAGGCCCATCACCCGGTCGGCGGTGGCGTCCCGAGCGGTCAGGAAGAGCACCGGCAGTGCACGATGCGCGCCGCGGAGGCGGCGCAGCACCTCGAAGCCGTCCATGTCGGGCAGCATCACGTCGAGCACCACCAGGTCGGGCCGGCTCTCGCGGGCCGCGTCGAGAGCTGCGCGCCCGTCAGCGGCCTCGCTCACGTCGAAGCCGGCGAAGCGCAGGCTGGCCGCCAGGAGCTCGCGGATGTTGGGCTCGTCGTCGACGACCAGCAGCTTGCGCCGTCCGGCCCCGCCGGCGTCGGTAGTCGTCACGCCTCCATCCTGTCGGACGTTCCTGGGAGTTGGCTGGGAGTCGGCTGGGAGCCCGGGAGCGGCGTTCCTTCACCGCAGGGGGTGGTCCGCTCGTGCGCCTCGAGGGGGAAGGGTGGGGGAGTCTCGGCGGCGTACCGTCGGGGCGCGAGGGGCAGGTCGAGCACCCACCTGCCGGAGCGGACCAAGAGGAGATTGTCGATGTTCGGGCGAGACAAGGGCGAGTACTCCGAGGGGGACCTCAGGGTCGAAGGGCCGGAGGACCACGCAGCGGGCCCCACGGCGGTTGCGGTGTCGATGAAGCGGTCGCTGGAGCACATGGGACCCAAGCGCACCGCCCAGACGCTGCTCCGGCTCAACCAGGCCGAGGGTTTCGACTGCATGAGCTGCGCCTGGCCCGACCCCGACCCGGGGCACCGCCACACGGCCGAGTTCTGCGAGAACGGCGCCAAGGCGGTGGCCGAGGAGGCGACCCGCGACCGCGCCACCCCGGAGTTCTTCGCCCAGCACAGCCTCGCCGACCTCGACTCCCGCACGGAGTACTGGTTGGGCCAGCAGGGCCGGATCACCCACCCGATGGTCAAGCGACCGGGCGGCACTCACTACGAGCCGATCGAGTGGGAGGAGGCCTTCGAGCTCATCGGCGCCGAGCTGCGCTCCCTGGACAGCCCGGACGAGGCCACGTTCTACACCTCCGGGCGCACCTCCAACGAGGCCGCGTTCGCCTACCAGCTCTTCGTGCGAGCCTTCGGCACCAACAACCTGCCGGACTGCTCCAACATGTGCCACGAGTCGACCAGCATCGCGCTGCAGGAGTCGATCGGCATCGGCAAGGCCAGCGTCACCCTCGACGACGTCCATGACGCCTCGGTGATCGTGATCGCCGGCCAGAACCCCGGAACCAACCACCCGCGCATGCTGTCGGCGCTGGAGATCGCCAAGCAGAACGGCGCCAAGATCCTCACGATCAACCCGCTGCGCGAGGCCGGGCTGGTCCGCTTCAAGAACCCGCAGAAGCCGAAGGGCATGATCGGGCACGGCACCGCGCTGACCGACCTGCACCTGCCGGTCAAGATCAACGGCGACCTGGCGTTGTTCCAGGCCATCGGCGCGCTGCTGGTGGAGTGGGACGACCTCGACCACGAGTTCATCGAGCAGCACACCACCGGGTTCGACCAGTGGCGGGACCACGTCCGCGCGATCGACTGGGACCTGGTCGTGGAGACCACCGGGCTGTCGCGCGAGCTGATCACCGAGGCGGCCGAGATGCTGCGCGGATCCACCAAGACCGTCTACTGCTGGGCGATGGGCCTCACCCAGCACCGCAACGGCGTGGCCACGATCAAGGAGGTCGTCAACCTCGCGCTGGCCCAGGGCAACATCGGCCGAGCCGGCGCCGGGCTGCTGCCGGTCCGCGGTCACTCCAACGTGCAGGGCGACCGCACCATGGGCATCTGGGAGCGCCCGCCGGCGCACTTCCTCGACGCGCTCCAGCGCGAGTTCGGCTTCGACCCGCCGCGCGAGCACGGCCTCGACGTCGTCGACTCGTTGCGGGGGCTGCGTGACGGCAAGGTCCACTTCTTCATGGGCTTGGGCGGCAACTTCGTCCAGGCGGCTCCGGACACCGACGCGGTGGGCCAGGCGATGCGCCGGGCCCGGATGACGGTGCAGGTCTCGACCAAGCTCAACCGCTCGCACCTGGTGTGCGGCGAGACCGCACTGATCCTGCCCACCAAGGGCCGCACCGAGAAGGACGTGCAGGCCAGCGGTGAGCAGTGGATCTCGGTGGAGGACTCCACCTGCTCGGTCCACGCCTCGCGAGGACCCTTGGCCCCCGCCAGCCCGCACCTGAAGTCGGAGGTGGAGATCGTCACCCGGATCGCCGAGGCGACGATCGGCGATCGCTACGGCCTGAGGTGGTCGGAGATGCGCGACGACTACCGGGTGATCCGTGAGCACATCTCGCGCGTGGTCCCGGGGTGCGAGAGCTATGAGGTCAATGCGCGACGACCCGGCGGCTTCGTGATGCCGCACCCGCCGCGGGACTCGCGGACCTTCGAGACCGACTCGGGTCGCGCGGAGTTCGCTGCCTCACCGGTCGAGGTGGTGCAGGTGCCCGAGGGGCACCTCCTGCTCCAGACCTTGCGCAGCCACGACCAGTACAACACCACGATCTACGGCCTCAGCGACCGTTACCGCGGGGTCGAGGGCGGGCGCAAGGTGATCTTCCTGCACCCCGACGACATCAGCGCCTTCGGGCTCAATGACGGCGATCTGGTCGACATCACGAGCCAGTGGGCCGACGACGACCAGGTGCGCTGTGTGGCGGGCTTCCGTGTCGTGTCCTACGACACCCCGCGGGGATCGGCGGCGGCGTACTACCCGGAGACCAACCCCCTGGTGCCCCTGGACTCCACCGCGATCGGGAGCAACACCCCCACCTCGAAGTCGGTGGTCGTCTCGATCGCCCCGGCCCGCGCAGACACGGTGTCGACCGGTCCGGACACGACGTGCGACGTCGACACCTCGTCCCAGCAGCCGACCGGAGCCGACTGGAGCCACAAGCGGGACCCGGAGCCGCGCCACCTGTCCTGACCGGCTCAGCCGGGACGCCGCAGCCGGCGCGGGATCCCGGCATCGATCAGCGGGGCGTCGGCCAGCCGGACCTTGACGTCGACGAGCGCGCAGCCGGAGGGCGTGACGAGCACCGGGTTGAGGTCGAGCTCGGCGACCGCAGGGACGTCGGTGGCGAGGTCTCCGAGGGACACGATCACCTGCTCGAGAGCCGCGACATCGACCCGCGGGGTCCCGCGGAAGCCGTCGAGCAGCGGCCAGCTGCGCAGCGCCCGGAGCGCGCGCCCTGCATCGCCGCGGGTCAGGGGCGGGAGCAGGAAGACCCGGTCGGCCAGCAGGTCGGTCGTCACCCCGCCCGCGGCGACCATCACCAAGGGCCCGAACCCCGGGTCGCGCACGACCCCGAGGGCGAGCTCCACCCCGGACAGCACGGGTTGGACCAGGACGGAGACGTCCTCGTGCCCGAGCTCGGTGGCGAACTCGTCGACGACGCCGACGACCTCGGCCGACGACGTGAGGCCGACCCGGACCAGCCCTCGCTCGGTCTTGTGCACGACGCCTGGCTCGGCGACCTTGACCGCGACGGGGAACCCGGCTTCCTCTGCCGCGCGACCGGCGTCCTTGCTCCCTCGCGCCACCCGGCCGACCGGGGTCAGGTCGTAGGCCTCGAGCAGCTCGACCGCGCTCTCGGGGTCCAGCCAGCCGTCGGCTCCGTCGCCCTCGCCGGCAGCGACGAGCCTCGAGCCGACCGTGCGGGCGGCCGCGGCGCGCTCTTCGTCGCGAGGCTCCGGCACCTCGCGTGGCACGCGCAACCAGTCGGCGTACCGGGTCACCCGGGCCAGGGCGTTGATCGCCGTGGTGACCGAGCGGAAGCGGGTGATGCCCTCGTGCTCGTCGGGTCGGGGGTCGAGGCCGCCCATGGGGACCAGGATGAAGGGCTTGTCGGGGTGCGCCGCGCGGCAGTCGGCCAGCGCGGTGACGAGGGGCGCGGGGTCGGACACGCTGGTGCGGACCAGCACCACCACGACGGCGTCCACCTCGTCTGACTCGAGCAGCGCGGCGGTGAGCGCGCCCAGGCGTTCAGGGGAGGCGCCGGCACCTGCGTCGACCGGGTTGCTGGTGCCGGTCGTGCCGAGCACCTGGGCGGCCAGGGTGGCGCGCAGGTCGGGGGAGAACTCCGGGACGGTCAGCCCGACGCGGTCGGCATCGTCTGCCGCGAGCACCCCGAGGCCACCGGCGTTGCTGACCACCGCAAGCCGCGAGCCCTCGGGGAGCGGCTGACCAGTCAGGAGAAGTGCTGTCTCGGCGATCTCCTCGGCGCTGCTGCAGGCGATGACACCGGCCTGCGCGAAGAGGGCGTCCACGCCCACACCCGAGGCAGCGGCGGCAGCGGTGTGGGAGGCGCCGGCGCGTTGGCCGCTGGAGGAACGGCCACCGACGACGGCGAGAAGAGGCTTGCGCTCGGCGAAGCGGCGGGCGACCCGGGCGAACTTGGGGGCGTTGCCGAACGACTCGAGGTAGAGGGCCGCGGCGGTGACCCGGGGGTCCTCGAGCCAGGCGGACAGCAGGTCGTTGCCGGAGACGTCGGCCTTGTTGCCCAGCGAGATGAAGAACCCGACTCCGAGGCCGAGCTCGCGAGCGAGGTCGATGAGGGCGATGCCGACGCCTCCGGACTGAGACGCGATGGCGAGCCCGCCGGGCGGCGGCACGGCATGGCTGAACGTCGCGTTGAGCTTGACCTCGGGATGGTTGCTCATCACGCCCAGGCAGTTGGGGCCGACCAGCCGCATGTTGTGGGCGCGCGCGAGGTCGAGCATGGCGCGTTGCAGCGCAGCGCCCTCGACCCCCATCTCCTGGAAGCCCGAGGAGATCACGACCGCGGTCGGCACTGCCGCGGCGGCGGCGTCACGCAGGGCATCGAGGACCCGCGCAGCGGGCACCGCGATGACCGCCAGGTCGACGGGGCCGGGCAGGTCGCTGAAGTGCGCCGCCGCGGCGGTCCCGGCGACGAGGCCGCCGCTCGGGTGCACCACGTGCAGGGAGCCGGTGTAGCCGCCGGCGGTGATGGAGCTCAGGACGGCGGCGCCGATGCCGGTGCCGTCGCGGCGCACCCCGGTCACCGCGACACTGCGGGGGTAGAGCAGGGGCGCGAGCGACCTGGACTCGGCGCGGTCCTCGCGGGCGTCGGCCGCGGCCACGGCGCGCGACGAGGCCGCGATGCCCAGCTCCACGTGCACGGTCCCGCGGTCGCTCGTGCGGGTGACCTCGAAGCCGGCGTCGACGAAGACGTTGAGCATCGCGTTGTTCTCGGAGAGCACCTCGGCGACGAAGCGGCGGATGCCTCGATCGCGGCAGGCGGCCGCGAGGTGCTCGAGCAACAGGCTTCCCAGACCCTGTCCGTGTCGGTCCTCATCGACCATGAACGCGACCTCGGCGGTGTCGGCCGAGACCGGCTCGGCGGTGCCGAGAGCGACGACGCGATCGCGGAGCAGCACCACGAGGCTCGCGATCGTGGGCTGCTCGGGGTCGAAGAGGTGCTCGACGTAGTGGTGGCCGGCCTGTCGGCCGACGCCGAAGAACCGCAACCGCAGGCTGGCCGGCGATGCGCCGTCGTGCAGGGCCAGGAGCGCCTCGCGGTCCTCGGGGCGGAGCGGTCGGACGGCGGCCACCGTCCCGTCGCTGAGCAGGACGTCTGCATCCGTCGGACCGACCTCAGGCACGTGCATCTCCGTTCCGGCCGGCCAGGATCGCTGCGCGCGCCGCCTCCAGCCGCGCCACCGGGACCCGGAAGGGCGAGCAGGAGACGTAGTCCAGACCGAGCTCGTGGAAGACGTGCACCGAGGTAGGATCGCCCCCGTGCTCGCCGCACACCCCGAGCTGGAGGTCGGGCTTGACCGCCCGGCCGGCCTGCGTCGCGACGCGCACGAGCTCGCCCACCCCGGCCACGTCCAAGGACTCGAACGGGGAGACCGCGAAGATGTCCTGGTCGAGGTAGGTGGCGAAGAAGGACGCCTCGACGTCGTCGCGGGAGAACCCCCACGTCATCTGGGTCAGGTCGTTGGTGCCGAAGGAGAAGAAGTCCGCCGACCCGGCGATCTCTCCGGCAGTCAGGGCCGCCCGGGGCACCTCGATCATCGTCCCGACCTCGTAGGGCACCACCACGCCGGTCTCGGCCGTCACCTGGCCGGCGATCCGATCGATCTCGGCTCGGGTCAGGTCGAGCTCGCGCCGCTCTGCGACGAGCGGCACCATGATCTCGGGACGGGCGGTGCCGCCGACAGCGATCCACTCGCCGGCTGCCTCGAGGATGGCTCGGGCCTGCATGGCGTAGAGCCCCGGCAGGGCGATGCCGAGTCGTACGCCGCGCAGCCCCAGCATGGGGTTCTGCTCGTGCAGGCGGGTCACCGCAGCGAGGAGTCGGTGGTCGTGGGAGTCGGCGTGGCCGTGGTCGTCGGCCAGGGCCACCCGCACCGCGAGCTCGGTGAGGTCGGGAAGGAACTCGTGCAGCGGCGGGTCCAGCAGCCGGATGGTCACCGGCAGCCCGTCCATCGCCTCGAAGAGACCACGGAAGTCGCTGCGCTGCAGCGGAAGCAGCGCCGCCAGGGCCTCCTCGCGCGACGCGTCGTCCTCGGCGACGATGAGGTGCTCCACCAGGAGCCGACGCTCGCCGAGGAACATGTGCTCGGTGCGGCACAGCCCGATGCCCTCGGCCCCGAAGCGGCGCGCACGCGCGGCGTCCTGCGCGGTGTCGGCGTTGGCGTGCACCCGCAGCCGTCGCCGGGCATCGGCATGGGTCATCAGGGTGGCCAACGCCGCGACCACCTCGTCCTCGATCGCGCCGTCCTCGAACCACCGCACGACCGAGGAGTCGACGACGGCCACCTCGCCCCGGAAGATCTCGCCGGTCGTCCCGTCGAGCGAGAGGAGATCTCCTTCGACGACGCGCACCCCGTCGCTGGTGGTCAACGCTCGGGCCGCAGTGTCGATGTCGAGGGAGTCCGCACCGCAGACGCAGGTGCGACCCATGCCGCGGGCGACCACGGCGGCATGGGAGGTGCGTCCTCCGCGACTGGTCAGGATGCCCCGGGCGGCGACCATCCCACGGAGGTCGTCGGGATCGGTCTCGCGTCGCACCAGGATGACCGGGTCTCCCTTCGCCGCCCACTCGACCGCGGTGTCGGCGTCGAACACGGCCCGGCCGACGGCGGCGCCCGGCGAGGCGTTCACGCCACGCCCGAGCAGCTCGCGCGGGGCGGTCGCGTCGAAGCGCGGGAACATCAGCTGCACGAGGTGTTGCCCGGTGACGCGCAGCAGGGCCTCGTCGAGGCCGATGACGCCTTCGGAGACCAGGTCGGCGGCGATGCGTACCGCTGCCTCGGGGGTGCGCTTGCCGACCCGGGTCTGCAGCATCCACAGCTTGCCCTGCTCGATGGTGAACTCGATGTCGCACAGGTCGCGGTAGTGCAGCTCGAGGGTCCTCATGCACTCCAGCAAGGCGTCGTAGGACGTGGGATCGATCGCGGCGACGGCAGTGAGGGGGATGGTGTTGCGGATCCCCGAGACGACGTCCTCGCCCTGGGCGTTGACCAGGTAGTCGCCGTAGACCCCGGGAGCGCCCGACGCGGGGTCACGAGTGAAGCAGACCCCCGAGCCCGAGTGCATCCCACGATTGCCGAAGACCATGGCCTGCACGTTGACGGCGGTGCCGAGGTCGTGGGCGATGCCCTCGCGGCGGCGATAGACCGCGGCTCGCTCGGTGTGCCACGACGAGAAGACCGCCTTGATCGCCAGGCGCAGCTGCTCGTAGGGATCCTGCGGGAAAGGCCGGCCCGTCTGCTGGACGATGATCTCCTGGAACGTGGCGACGAGCGCCTCGAGGTCGGCGGCCACGAGGTCGAGGTCCTCGGTCACGCCACGGTCGGCCTTGAGGGCGGCGAGCGCATCGCTGAAGTGGGCGGAGTCGACGCCGAGCACCGTCGCCCCGAACATCTGGAGGAGGCGACGGTAGGAGTCGGCCGCGAAACGCTTGTCCTGGCTCTGCTCGGCCAGCCCCACCACCGAGGCGTCGTTGAGCCCGATGTTGAGCACGGTGTCCATCATCCCGGGCATCGACGCCTGCGCCCCGGAGCGCACCGAGAGCAGGAGCGGGTGGACGGGGTCACCCAGCCGGCGCCCGACGGCGTCCTCGACCGCGGCGACGTGGGAACGGACCTCCTCCTCCAGACCCGGCGGCTCCTCGCCGACCCGCAGGAAGGACCGACAGGCATCGGTCGTGATGGTGAAGCCGGGCGGCACGGGGAGGCCGAGGTTCGTCATCTCTGCGAGGTTGGCCCCCTTTCCTCCCAGAAGTGCTGACTGTCCTTTGTTGCCGTCGGCGAAGCCGAACACGTAGGTGCCCATGGATTGATCGTGCTGGGTCGTGGGGTGTGCCAGGCAGAGGCCCAAGGTCGCCAGGTGGGAGGCCCAACGTCCCTTCAACGACCGCGGCGGGCCCGTCAGGCTGGACCTGAGACACCCGTGACCGACGAGCTGGAGGCCCGCAATGACAGACCCACGAGACCGCACGACAGGCGAGACGACGAGCGGAGTCACCCCACGCCGGGTCGTGGTGGCCGTGGCTCGCTCGGGCTCGGAGTCAGCCGTGCGCTACGGGGCCCGTGAGGCGCGTCGTACCGATGCGACCCTCGAGCTCGTCCACGTGAGCTCCACCGACTCCCAGTCCTTCTTGCTCGGCAACGAGGTGCTGGACCTGGCTGTCGCCCAGGCGCGGACCCTGGTGGGCGGCGGCGGCGTCGTCCTCCGGCGGCTGGTCGTGGACGACGTCGCGGCGGGCCTGATCGAGACCGCCGAGAACTCCTCGTTGGTCGTGATGGAACGACGCGCGCCGGGCACTGCGGGACGCGCGGGATCGATGACCGCCGCCGTGGCTCGCGCCGTGCCCGTCCCGGTGGTGTCGATCCCCGCGGGCTGGGTCTCGGAGCCGGAGGCAGGGCACGTCGTCGCCGTGGGCGTCGACCTCGGCGAGGGCAGTGCCGAGGTGCTGCGGGCGGCGCTGCACGCGGCCCGGTTGCGCAACGTCGCCCTCCAGGTGCTCGCGTCACGCTGGCAGGTGAGCGGATCGGTCGGGCCGGACCGCACCGCGGCGGGCTTCGTCGACGACCTGCCGGCCGTCCGCCGCGACCTCGGTGAGCTCGTGGCCTCCCTGGGCGGCGACGCCTGTGACGTTGCACTGGAGACGCCCGTCGGACGCCCGGCGAACATGCTGATCGAGGCGTCGCGGACCGCCGACCTCGTGGTCGTCGGACGGCACGAGCCCGTGCTTCCGCGCGGGTCACGACTGGGCCCGGTGGCCGGCGAGGTGCTGGCCGGAGCCCAGTGTCCCGTGCTGCTGGTGCGCGGGCACCGTCGCACCTGGCGGCGTGGCGAGGTAGGCCGCGAGGCTGTGGGCGCACACCCCGCCTGACAGTCCGACCGGCTCTGGGGGGCCGTTGCTCACGTGAGCAACGGCCCCCCAGAGCCGTTGCCGGAGCACGACGCCAGGGGCGCGGCTAGCGCAACACGTCGGACTGCTCCCGGCGCGGTGCCGGAGGCAGTGCGTCGCGGGTGCTGGCCTGCCACCCCACCCGGACCAACATCTGCGGGACCCCACCGCGCAGCACGTCGTGCTGGAAGGCGCTGCGGGTCTCCGGGACCTCGATCACCTGGCTGAGGGGCACCACGGACAGCCCGCCGAGCGTGGCGTTCAGCCACAGGTTGCTCAAGGCCTCCCCGGCGGCGAGCCAGGCAGCCGGGTCGTCGTCGGCGCTGCTGAGGGCGATGAGCCCGTCGGAGGTCTCCAGGTCCCAGCCCGCGTCCCGCACCACGACCAGCCGTTCGGCCCCCGGTGAGGCCTCGTCCGCATACCGGTTCGGCGGGGTGTCCGACACGTCGGACTCGCCCTCGGGCAGAGCCTCCGGCGTGGGGAGGACCGAGGAGGGGAGACCGTCGTCCGGCCCCCGGTCGATCCACCGCTGCTGCTCCTGGACGACGGCATCGTCGGCGCGCTGAGCCTCGTCGGCGCGCGAGATGAGGTCCTCGAGGAGGAACCGGTCGTCGTCGGCAACGATCGCGGCAGCATTGAGCGCACCGCCCTGCGCCAGGTCGGCCAACTGGTGGAGCCGAGCCACCGGGATCGGCCACGAGCTGAACCTCCGACGGTCGGTGCGCCGGTCGCGCAGGGCCTGGAGGAGCGCCAGGTCCTCGGGTCGCGCCGGGTGCGGCGAGAAGACCACCCGAGCCAGCAGCGTCGAGTCCGGGCCCTCGGGAAAGCGGCTCACCGTCGAGGCGAGTCCGAGCCCGGCAGCGGCGACGACGGCGTGGTGGAGCGCCGCCCCACAACTGAGCACCAGCATGCGGCGGTCGGGGTCCGAGACGGCGAGCCGACGATCATCGTCGGCGTACAGCTCGATGCCGACGTCGCTCGCCCGCCACGCCCACGGCTGTGTGTTGTGCACGCTGGGTGCTCGGCAGGCCAGGGCGATGATCTCGCGCACGAGGTCGAGCGAGATCGGCTCGTGGTCGTGGGTGGTGGTCATGGGCAGGTCCTCTCCGGGGTCGTCACCCTCCAGCCTGACCCCGGACCGGCCGCGCGGTCAGGGTCGTTGGTCCCGGCTGGGCGGGAAATGGGTCTGCCTCACCCCGAGGTGACGAGCAAGGGGGGTGTGTAACGTCTTCGCGCGAGAGCAGTTCGACCACGTCCCCGACACGACGAGGAGGAGCAGTGATCGCGGTCCTGTGGGTCGTGGGACTCCCGCTGCTGGCAGTCGCCGCGCTGCGACTCCTGGCTCACTGGACAGCAGTGCTGGCTGACCCCTTCGTGGCGGAGCCCTGGCTTTCGGGACACCCGCCCAGTGAGCACGCGCTGTCGCGGTACCACGCTCGGTGGTACACGGCCAGCGTCGTGTTCCTGGCCTTCGACGTCGAGATGTTGTTCATGTATCCCTGGGCGTTGGTGGTGGGGCGCTTGGGGGCCGGCGCGGTCGTGGAGATGTTCGGCTTCTTGACGGTGCTGCTGCTCGCCGTGGCCTGGGCCCGACGGGAGGGGGCGTTCCGATGGGCTTGATCGACCTCCTCGCGCGGGCGGCCTCGTCGCGCGCCCACGTGCTCGTCGCGGAGACCCCGGGTGCGTTCGGCGTGCGCGTGGCGCTCGAGCGAGCAGTCCTGGATGCGGGCTGGTGCCTGGCCGAGACCGTGGCCGACGCCGACGTGCTGGCGGTGGTCGGCGACCCCGGGCCGGAGCTGAGCGCGGTGTTCGAGCACGCCTGGAAGCAGATGTCGGAGCCCCGCGCCCGGATCGAGGTGCGCGAGGTGACCGCGATCCGGTCAGAGATCGCCGCCGCGCGGACGGCGTTGAGCGACCGTGCGCGCCAGCAGGTCCCGCGATCCGACGAGGACGCCGCGGCGCAGGACGACGCCGGCGACATGGACCACGGCGACATGGACCACGGCGACATGAGCCCCGACGGCATCCCCCTGGCCGAAGGCGCCGAGGACCGGGACGGCCTCGAGATGGATGAGCTGCACCTGCCGCTGGGCCCGGTGCTGGCGCACTGGCCGGCGGGTGTCGTGCTCCGGCTGACGCTGCACGGCGACGTGGTCGCCGACGCCGAGGTGGACCGGCTCGACGCCGCGGACGGGGCGCCGCCGGCCCAGGACCCCGACACCCGCGCCGGCCACCTGCTGGACGCCGTCGCGTCGGTGCTGACGCTCGCCGGCATGTCGGGGGAGGCAGCCCGCGCTCGACGCCTGCGTGACGCCTGCCTCGACGGCGCCCCGCACCTGAGCGCCGATCTCGCTGCGTTCTCGGCCCGGCTCGGACGCGCACGGTCGCTGCGGTGGCTCCTGCGGGGCATCGTCCTCAGCGGCGCCGACAGCCACCGCGATGCGCTCCATGCTCGTGTCGTGCAGCTGGTCGACCGCGCCCGGGACCTGGTCGACGACGGCGCCGATCCGGCTCCCCACCCGGGGTGGTCGCTGGAGGCGCTGCCGGAGCTCGTGCGGGGCCAGGAGCTGTCCGGCGTCCGTCTCTGGATGGCGGCCCTCAGCGTTGACCTGACCGTCCCCGCAGCCCAGGAGCACGCCCATGGCTAGCTCGCTCTCAGGGTGGTACGGACTGCCCGTGCTGGCCGGCCTGGTCCTGACCGCCCTGGCCATGGCGTCCTGGTCCGCGGTGCTGGAGGCCCGCGAGCGAGGGACCTCGACCAGGTCGGGGATCACGGCCCCGTGGCGCGAGACCGCGCGGCTGCTGCACCAGCGCCCGCGTCGTACCGTCTCGGCCGACCGTCTGTTGTGGCGCTCTGCATCCTCGGCGGTGCTCCCGCTGGCGATGCTGATCGTCGCGTTCGTGCCGCTCGGCGCGCACGCCCTGATCGATCATCCCCTGGGTCTGGTGTGGGTCAACGCCCTGGACGTCGTGGCCTGGGCGGTCATGTGGTTGCTCGGCTGGGGAGCCAACTCACTGAACAGCCTGGTCGGCGGCTACCGGTTCCTCGCCCTGGCCCTGGCCTACGAGCTCCCGTTGATGTTTGCCCTGACCGCTCCGGCGATCGCGGCCGGCAGCCTGGACCTCGCCGAGATCGCCGAGGCGCAGCAGGGGTTGTGGTTCATCGTCTGGGCGCCGGTGGCGTTCCTGGCGTACTGCTGGGGTGTGCTCGGCTTCGCCGTGCGCACGCCGATGGACCCCGGCGCCGGGACGGACCTCAACGGCGGCATCCTCACCGAGCTCGCCGGCGTCGACCGGCTCCTGGTGCTCGCCGGTCGCCATGTCCTCCTGGTCGCCGGCGCAGCAGCCGCCGTCCCGCTGTTCCTCGGCAGCGGCGCGGGGCCGGTGCTGCCGGACTGGGCGTGGGTGCTCGTCAAGACGGTCGTGCTGAGCGCGCTGCTGGTCGCCGCCGGCCGCCGGCTGCCGACCCTGCGACCGGACAAGATGCTCGAGGTGGGTTGGGTCGTGGTGCTACCTCTCGTGGTGGCCCAGGACCTGGTCGTCTCTCTCATCGCCGTCGTCACCCACTAGTCGTCCACCCATCCACCCGCCCACCCACCGAAGGAGAGAAGCCGCTGTGAGTCTCGAGCTCGTCGACGTCGCCTTCTGGACCTGTGCCGTGGTGGCGGTCGCGTCCGGTGCCCTGGTCTTCTACGTCGACTCGATGGCGCGGGCCACCTATGCCCTCGCGCTGTCCTTCGTCGCCGTCGGGATCTCGCTGCTGTTCCTCGGTCAGGCCTATCTCGGCGTGATCGTGGTGCTGATGATGGTGATGGAAATGGCCGTCATGGCCGTCTACATGGTCATGTTCATGGGCATGAACCCGGCGCTGATGCCGATGAGCATGGTCCACTCCCACCGCTCGTCGATCGCCGCCGGGATCGCGACGTTCGTCGTGCTCGGCGCCGGGGCACTGCTGGTGCCGTGGCCGACTCGGCGCGGGGCGCCGAGTGCTGATGTCACCGCCACGCTGGGGGAGTCCCTCATGGAGTCCCACATGCTCGTGATGATCGCGATGAGCCCGGTGATGGTGACCACCATCGTGGCCGGCGTGGCCCTCTCCTCCCGACGCACCCGCTACGACCGGCTGGGCGACGACCTCGACCGCCGCCCGGCCGACGACCCGCACCCGGGCGGTGTGGGCCGATGACCCTCGAGACCGTGCTCCTCGTGGCCGCCGCCCTCATCGGCGTCGGCGTCTACGGCGCCCTGTCCCAGCAGGTCGTGGTGATGGTGATGATGGGCCTGGAGCTGATGATCAACGGCGTCATCCTGGCCGGTGCCGGCGCCTGGTGGTTCCTGGCGCCCGACCCGTCGGGTCAGGTCCTGATCCTGGTCGTGATCGCGGCGATGACGGTGGAGATGGCCATGGGGTTCGCGGTGGCGACGCTGCTGCACCGTCAGGCGGGTCATGACATGACCGACATGGCCACGGAGCTGCACGGCTGATGCTCGACCTCGCGCTCGTCGTCCTCGTCGTCCTCCCCTCGGTGGTCGGCGCTGCGCTCCTGCTGGGAGGCGCTGCGCTCGACCGGTTCGCCGCCTCCGCCGGCATCGGTACGACGCTGGTGCTGACGCCGCTGGCGTTCCTGGTCGCGTTCCCGGCGGGTGCTGCTCGCCCGGCAGTGGCCACGCCGTTCGTCGCCGGGGCCGACCTGTCGCTGGCCGTCGACGGCTTGGCAGCACCGGTGCTCCCGACGGTGGCCCTGGTGTCGTTGCTGGTCCTGGTGAGCGCGACCGGCAGCCACGAGCTGCGCACCGCGCGCTTCCAAGGGCTCATGCTGCTGTTCGTCGCTGCTGCGTTGTTGACCGTGGTGGCCACGACGCTCCCGACGTTGCTGCTGTCGTGGGAGGTGATGGGGGCGACGTCGTACGCCCTGATCGGTTTCCACTGGCGCGATCCCGTGGCGATGGCCTCGGGCACCACCGCCTTCCTCACCACCCGCACCGCCGACCTCGGCCTCTACGTCGCAGCCGGCGCCGCGCTGGCCGGTGGCGGAGGACTCGGGCTCGCCGCGCTGACCGATGCCTCGCCGGGCTGGCGACACGTGATCGCCGCAGGGCTCGTGGTGGCCGGGCTCGGGAAGGCGGCGCAGCTGCCGTTCTCCTTCTGGCTGGCGCGTGCCATGCACGGCCCGAGCCCGGTCAGCGCGCTGCTGCACTCGGCGGCGATGGTCGCGCTGGGCGGCTACCTGTTGCTGCGGGTGTCACCGACGCTAGCGTCCACGGGCTGGGCCGACGACGCCACCGCATGGGTCGGAGCCACGACCGCCGTGGTGCTCGGGATGGTGGCGCTGGCCCAGCGCGACCTCAAGCAGCTCCTCGCGGCCTCGACCGCTGCGCAGCTCGGCTACGTCCTGCTCGCGGCGGGGGTGGGGGCGACCGCCGCAGGAGCGTCCCACCTCGTGGCGCACGCGGCGGTCAAGGCCGGGCTGTTCCTCGCCGCCGGCCTGTGGCTCGAGGCCCTCGGCACCAAACGGCTGTCGGCACTGGGTGGTGCGGCCCGGCGGTGGCCGGTCGTGGGGGCCTGCTCGGCCGCAGCGCTGCTGGCGCTGGCAGGCCTGCCGCCGCTCTCCCTGTGGGCCACCAAGGACGCGGTGCTGGCCGGGGCGTGGGAGCACTCGGCGCTGCTCTACGTCACCGGGTTGGTCGGGGCTGCGCTCGCGGCTGCGTACGCCGCCAAGGCGCTGGTCGTGCTGCTGCGTCCGGCGCCGAGCGACGTCGAGTCGGGGTGGGACGAGGAGCGGCAGGGCACCCGCGCCGTCCCGAGGCGGTCGGCGATGGCACTGGTCCCGCTGGCCCTCGGTGCGGTGACCCTGGGGCTGCTCGCACTGCCGCCCCTGGCCGGCCGGACCCGAGAGCTGGTCGGGGGCCGCGCTCCGGAGCCCGGCGCGATCGAGCTGCTGATCTCGTCGACGGTCGCCGTGCTCGCTTTCGTCCTGACGGTGGTCGTGGCCCGACGCTCGGGTGCCGTGCCGGCGCGTCGGGTCTCGAGCCGGCCCTCCGTGCTGGAGGACTGGCTGCACCTCGAGCGGCTCACCCACCGCTGGCTGGTCCGTCCGGTCATCGCGTTGGCAGACGTTCTGGCGCGCGTCGACGACTCGGTGCTCGCTCGGGGTGCCCAGGGGAGTGCCCGGTCGGTCAGCGGACTGGCAGGAGTCTCGGCCCGAGCCGACTCCCTGGCCCTTGACCGAGGGGTGGCTGCGGTCGCCCGCTGGTCGATCCGTGCTGCCGAAGGCTCGGGTCGGGCCGACGACGCGGTGCTCGACGCCGGCGTACGCCGTCTGGCCGGCGGCACGCGGGCCCTGGGCCGGCTGGCTCAGCGACCCCAGACCGGTCAGCTCCACCACTACTACCTCCAGGCACTGTTCGTCCTCGGTGTCGTTGTCCTCGTTCTCGTCCTCGTGAGGTGAATGTGCTCTCCCTTCTGGTCTTCCTCCCCCTGGCCGTCGCGGCCGTGCTCGTGGCGGTGCCACGGATCGACGCGGCGACGGCGCGCAGGGTGTTCGTGGCCGCGACCGGTGTCGAGGTGCTGCTCGCGGCGTTCCTCTGGGCGACCTACGACAGCCCGTCCCCCGGCGCGCTGGCCTTCGAGGAGCGGGTGCAGTGGATCCCCGGAGTCGGGTCGAGCTATCACGTCGGGGTCGACGGGTTGTCGCTCCCGCTCGTGGTGATGACGACCGTGGTGTTCCTGGCCTGCGCGGTCTTCGCCTCGCGCGACACCGACCGTCCCCGGCTCCAGGCAGCGCTGTTCCTCTTCCTCGAGACCGCCTCGCTCGGGCTGTTCGTCTCGGCCGACCTCATCGTCTTCTTCGTGTTCTTCGACCTCTCGATCGTGGCGATGTACTTCTCGATCAGCGGGTGGGGGCACGGGGCTGCGGCACGGTCCGCGTTGCAGTTCTTCCTCTACACCTTCTTGGGCTCCTTGGCCCTGCTGCTCGGCTTCGTCGGGCTCTACGTCGCCTCCGCACCCCACACCTTCGACATGGTCGAGCTCGCGGCGGCCCCGCCGCTCCAGGGCCAGGGGATGGCGGGGGGCCTGGTGCTCGCGGCGCTGCTGCTCGGGCTGGCCATCAAGACCCCGACGTTCCCGTTCCACACCTGGTTGCCTCCCGCGCACAGTGACGCGCCGGCGATCGGCTCCGCGGTGCTGGCCGGTGTGCTGCTCAAGATGGGCGCCTACGGGTTCGTGCGGATCGCGATGCCGATGCTGCCCGACGCCTGGCGGGCCTGGGCGCCGGTGATCATCGTGGTCGGGATCATCTCGGTGCTGTGGGGGGCCCTGGTCGCCTTCGCGCAGACGGACCTGAAGCGGATGATCGCCTACACCTCGGTCAACCACATGGGCTACGTCGTGCTCGCCGTGGGTGCGGCCGGTGTGCTCGCCGACGGTGCCGACGAGGCGCGCGGGGTCGCCATCACGGGTGCGGTCACCCAGATGGTCAGCCACGGACTGCTGACCGCGGCGCTCTTCCTGCTCGCCGGGAGCCTGTTCGAGCGCACCGGTGACTACGCCCTCGATGCCTACGGCGGGCTCGGCGGGCCCGCTCCGCGCTACGCCACGCTCTTCACGGTGGCGGCGTTCGGTTCGCTCGGGCTCCCTGCGCTGTCCGGGTTCATCGCGGAGTTCCAGATCTTCGCCGGGAGCATCGCGACCGTCCCCTGGAGCGCCGTCGCGGTGCTCGGCATCCTCATCACCGCTGCCCTCTACCTCCGTGCCCTGCAGCGGGTCTTCACCGGCCCGACCGCCGGCCTCTCGGAGGGCTTCGCCGACGTCACCCCTCGGGAGTGGGCGCCGGTGGGTCTGCTCCTGGCTTTGTCGGTGCTGATCGGGGTCCTGCCCCGACCGCTGCTCGACCTGATCGAGCCGGCGGCGAGCACGGTCGCGCAGCTCGTGGGTCGCTGACGTGGGAATGGGTCGCGACCTCCTGACCCTGGTGCCGGAGGCGCTGTTGTTCCTCGGGGCGATGATCTGCCTGGTCGGCGGTTCGTTCACCCCGCGCACCCGGCAGTGGCGTCTGCGACTCGTGGCCGGCGGGGCAGCCCTGGCCAGCCTGCTCGCGGCGCTGGTGGCGTGGCAGGGCGAGGAGAGGACCGCCTTCTCGGGCACCTTCACCGCCGACACCTCCACCGGCGCCGCCCGCGTCATCGTGAGCGGCGCGCTGCTGCTGCTGGTGGCAATGGCCGGGGAGCTCCGCGACCACCCGCGCGAGAGCGAGATGTGCAGCCTGCTGCTCTTCGGCGGCAGCGGCGCGTTGCTCCTGGCGGGCTCCACCGACCTCGCGCTGCTCGTGGTGGCCTTCCTGCTGTCCAGCATCCCGCTCTACGGCCTCGTCGGGATCATCGAGCGACCCAGCTCCGCCGAGGCCACGCTCAAGACCTATCTGTTCGGTGCGTTGTTCGGGATCCTGCTCATGCTGGGCGCGGTGCTCCTGTACGCCGTGGCGCCCGGCACGGGGTACGCCGCGCTGTCGGCCGGCCTGGACGGCGCCCCGCGGGCCGTCGCGGCCGCCGGCGGGGTGCTGGTGCTGTCCGGCCTGCTGTTCAAGGCCGGGGGAGTGCCGGCCCACTTCTGGGTGCCCGATGCCACCGAGGGCGCGTCGGTCACCGCCGCTGCGTTCCTCACGACGGTGCCCAAGGTCGGTGCGGTGGTCGCGGTGACCCGTCTCGTGGCCGTCCTCCCCGGAGACCTGCGGTGGGCAGTGGTCCTCGGAGTGCTGGCGGTGGCGAGCATGACCGTGGCCAACCTGGCGGCCTTGGCCCAGACCGACGTACGCCGCCTTCTCGGGTGGTCGACGGTCAGCCAGGTCGGCTACCTGCTCGCCGCCGCGGCCGTGGTCGAGCGCACCGATCTCGGCCAGCCCGCGCTGCTCTTCTTCCTGGCCGGCTACGCCCTCACCAACCTCGCTGCCTTCGCGGCGGTCGCGGCGGAGCCCAGCAGGCACACGCTTGACGACTGGGCCGGCGCGGCAGCCGCTCGGCCCTGGCTGGTGGTGGCACTCGTCGTGGCCTTGCTGGGGCTGGTCGGCACGCCCCCGACAGCCGTCTTCGTCGGCAAGCTGGCCACCCTCGCGGCCACCTGGGACGCCGGGCTCGCCTGGCTGGCGGTGGCCCTCGCGCTCAACACCGTGGCCAGCCTCTTCTACTACCTGCGCTGGATCAGGGCGGCGCTCCGGCCCTCGCCCGACCGGCCGGAGGCGGGGGACGGGAGCGAGCCCTCCGGTGGCGGACGGGGTGCGGTCGTGGTCGCCGCGACCGCCGCTGCGGGTGCCGTCGTCCTGGGCCTCGTGTCCGGGTGGCTCCTGGGTGTTTGACCGGGGCTGGCATCGTGGCGAACGTCGCGGGCGCGTGCCACCAGCAGGCGCCGGCCACCGGACAGCTCGACGACCACGACACCCATTCACCGACGAACAGGAGCACGGCATGAGCAGCTACACGATCTCCACCACGCTCGACAAGTCCTACGACGACGCGGTCGCCGCGGTCCGCGACGCCCTGGGCGAGCAGGGCTTCGGCATCCTCACCGAGATCGACCTCCAGGCGGCGCTGAAGGAGAAGCTCGGCGTCGACATCGCTCCGCAGGTCATCCTCGGCGCCTGCCGGCCACCGCTCGCCTACGAGGCGATCCAGGCCGAGCCGTCGATCGCAGCGGTCCTGCCGTGCAACGTGGTGGTCCGCTCGCTCGGTGAGGGCTCGACCCTTGTCGAGGCCTTCGACCCCCAGGCGATGATGGGCCTGGCCGAGAGCGACGCCCTGCAGTCGGTCGGCAACGACGCGAAGCAGCGGATCGAGGCGGCCTTCGCCGCGCTGAACGGCGCCGGCACCGACTGACCAGACCACTGGCCCGAGGCTCTTCCCTCGAGAGCCTCGGGCCCAGTACGTTCAGCGCGCCGATACCGAAGCGCTGGACCTCAGCGGTCGACGTCGCGGCATTTGTACTCGGACGAATCCCACGACGAAAGGCACCGCCATGTCCGCACGTGCTCATGTCTCCGCCCGCTCGCGATCGCTGCGAGCAGTTCTCTCCGCCCTGATCGTCCTGCTCGCCACGCTGGTCGGTGGGGTGAGCACCTCGAGTCCCGCCGCGGCGGCCACCCTCAGCACCACGCAGGTGCAGTGGAACCTCGCCGGCCTGGCCTACCTCAACTACAGCAACGTGGACGGCGCCAACGGCCCGACCACGCAGGCCGCGGTCCGGTCCTTCCAGGTGGATCGCTGCATGGACGCCGACGGCGCGGCCGGTCCGTTGACCGGCGACCAGCTCGTCTCGCAGATGAAGCTCGTGCAGGCCAAGGTCGGGGTCAGCCAGGACGGGCTCAACGGCCCGGCCACGAAGCAGGCGATCATCAACTGGCAGCAGTCGCACGGCCTCACCGGCGACGGCATGGCCGGGCCGGCCACCTTCTCGGCCATGGGCCTGTCCCGGATCCGCACGTGCGGTGGGCCGGTCATCGGCACGATGTCGTCGGACTCCTCCTCGGTCTCCTGCTTCGCCGGCACGCGTGACCTCGGGGTCCACGACGCGTACTCGGCCGGCACCAAGATCCGGGCGCGTCTGTGTGCGATCCCGGGCTTCAAGAGCTCCAGCGACGAGAGCAGGGTCGGCTCGGCCTACTACGTCGCCAACGCCAACGGCGACGTCATCGTCAACGCCCGCGCTGCCGGGACCGTGATGGGCCTCTACCGCGCTGCGGTCAACAGCGGGGTGGCAATCTCGGCCACCAGCTCCTTCCGCACGATGGCCCACCAGCAGGCGCTGTGCAACGACGACACCGGTTGCCGCAACGGCACCAGCTACTCCATCGTCGCGCGGCCGGGCTACTCCAACCACCAGCTCGGTGCGGCGATCGACTACACGATGTCGCCCCACTCGCCCAACTCGGGCGCGACCTGCACCAACGGTCGCGACACGATGACGTCCAACGCGCTGTGGAACTTCTTGAACCGCAACGCTGCGCGCTTCGGCATCCGCCAGTACGCCACCGAGGCGTGGCACTGGGAGACCACCGCGGCGTCCAGCACCCGCTGCTGAGCCGACGCACCACCGGCGCTCGCCGACCCGTCGCGGGGCCTCGCGGCGGGTCGGCGACCACCCCCGCCACTAGGGTGGTGGCGTGAGCACGACCGACGCCGCGGCCGACCAGGGCGACGACCTCGCCACCAGCCTGCACACCAGCGAGATCGGTGACACCGGACCCCGCGTGCTGTTCCTGCACGGGCTCTTCGGCCAGGGCCGCAACTTCACCCAGGCTGCCAAGGCGCTCGAGCCCGACCTGCGCTCGGTGCTGGTGGACCTGCCCAACCACGGTCGCTCGGACTGGACCTCCACCACCGACTACGTCGTGGTGGCCGACGCCGTTGCTGCGTGGCTACGCGAGGCCTACGGCGATGAAGGCCCGCTCCACGTCGTGGGCCACTCGATGGGCGGGAAGGTCGCGATGGTGCTGGCGTTGCGTCACCCCGACCTGGTCGACCGCCTCGTGGTCGTCGACATCTCCCCGACGGAGAGCGTGGGGTCCGGCGAGTTCGAGCACCTGCTCGACAGCCTCGCCGGGCTCGACCTCGAGGACCTCGCACGTCGTTCGGACGCCGACGAGCAGCTGCAGCCGCGCATTGACGACGAGCGGGTGCGGGGGTTCCTGCTGCAGAACCTCCGCAGCCACGAGGGCGGGTTCAGGTGGCAGGCCAACCTCGACCTGCTCCGGAGCGAGCTGGCCACGATCGCCGGCTTCCCCGACCTCGACGCCACCTTCGACCACCCGGTGCTGTGGATGGCCGGCGACCGGTCGCCCTACGTGCGCCCCGAGCACGAGGCGCGGATGCGTGAGCTCTTCCCTCGCACCCGTGCGCTGACCGTCAAGGGAGCCGGGCACTGGGTCCACTCCGAACAACCCGAGACCTTCGTCTCGGCGGTGCGGACCTTCCTCACCGCCGCGGAATGAGGTTCAGACCCTGATCTCGGTGGCCCGACGGAGCGGGGTGGGGTGCTCGGAGTCGCCGGGCTCGGGCACCACCGCGACCGGGCAGTGCGCCCGCTCGACGATGGTGGTCGACACCGACGAGCTGAACAGGCGGTCCAGGCCGCTGCGGTCGCGACGTCCGACCACCACGAGATCGGCCTCGAGGCTCTCACCGACGAGCAGCTGGTCGACCAGGCCTCGGTCGAGCTCCAGGGAGAGCCGGACGTCGGGGTAGCGCTCGCCGAAGCCGGCCACGCTCTCGGCGAGCAGCAGGCGGAGGTCGTCCACGCCAGGTTCGTCGGCGGGGACCCGCCGCTCGATCATCGAACGCGCGACGACGTCGAAGTAGCAGTGGACGACGCTGAGCGGTGCCTGGTGCAGCGCGGCATGGCGGAAGGCGAACTCCAGCACGGGCAGGGAGGCGTTGCTGCCGTCGACCGCGACGACGACCCGGCCGGTCCCGGTCGTGCGATCGGGACGGACGACGACGACCGGGCAGTGCGAGTGCGTGCTCACCGCGACCGAGACCGAACCCAGCAGGAGCCGGCCCACCGGCCCCCGACCGCGGGAGCCCAGGACGAGGAGCGCTGCGCGCTCGGAGGCAGCCAGGAGCGCCTCGCGAGGGTCCACCCCACCATGGACCGCGTGCAGGGTCAGTCCGGGGGCGACGGCGCGGGCCCGGACGGCTGCGCCCTCGAGCAACCCGCCGTCCGCGACGTCGATGGTGTCGAGCGCGGCGATCCCGTCCAGCTCACGCATGCCCCAGGGCAGCGGCGGTGCCTGTGCGTGCAGCAGCACCAGGGGGCGCTGCTCGAGGGAGGCCTGCCGGGCGGCCCAGTCGACGGCGCGATCAGCGTGCTCGGAGCCGTCGATGCCGACGACGATGCTGTCTCGCGGGACCTCGGTGAACTTCATGGGTCCAGCCTGGGCGACCCACCCGCTGGGCGCCACGGTCTCCGGGCCGGACCCGGTGGGGACTTTGTGCTCGGAGCGGTCCCTGACCGGCACCCCGGCATGATGGGGGAGTGGACGACGGAGCGGTGCAAGCGGTGGAGCGGTCGGCTGCCCCGACGCCACCCCCGTGGGAAGCGGCTGCTCGGCGTCGGACCAGGTGGCTCTGGGTGGTCCTCGGCGCCGTGGTCCTCTGGATCGGGGTCGGAGCGGTGGTGTTCGACGACGGCCCGAGCCCCACGCCGGAGTACGCCTTCCTGGAGACGACCGAGACCGGCGATCCCGTGGCCTACCGGTGCCTGCCGTTGGGCTACGTCGTGCGGCCCCGAGGCGCCCCCGACGGGTGGGAGCAGACCGTCAGCGAGGCCGTTGCGGCCGTCGAGGAAGCCTCCGGGTACGACCTCGTCGAGCGGACGGCGACGGACGGCGATCCCGGGTCCGAGGACCCCGTGATCACGATTCGGTGGGCCGACCAGGGCTCCGAGCCCGCGTTGGGCGGGCGGGTACTGGGCATCGGTGGCAGCGCGACCGTGAGCCCCGACGGCGCTGCGCCGTACTACACCAGCGGTGAGATCGTGCTCGACCGCGCGGGGGTCGGCGCCTTCGACGACGAAGGCCAGCGCGTGACCCTGATGCACGAGTTCGGCCACGTCCTGGGGCTCGACCACGTCGCCTCGGTCAACGAGGTGATGTCGACCGGAGTGCGCCGCGCCACCGACAACTTCGGCCCCGGTGACCGCCTGGGCCTGATGCGGCTGCACGCCGTCTCGTGCGGCTCCTGACCAGCGCAGGACCAGCCTGAAGGAGGAACGCCTCGGTACCTGAGGCAGACGACGGCCGCGGCTCTGACGTCTGACCCCTCGCGCGGTCCAGGTGGGCTGGACCACTTCGGCGGAGCGGTGCTGAGCGTGGCAAGGTGCCAGGATGCGCCTGCCTCGTGCTGTCCTGGCTCTCTCCGTCGCCGCGCTCGTCCTCTCGACGGGAGGGTGTTCCCTCTCGGTCTCGCAGTCAGAGCTGGAAGCAGAGGTCGCGCGCTTCGCCGACGACATCACCCAGGTCGACTGCGACGGCGACCTCGACGGTGAGGTCGGGGCCACCCAGGACTGCACCGCGACCCGGGGCGACGGATCGACCGTCGACGTCGTGGTCACGGTCACCGAGGTGGACGGCAACGACGTGCTGTTCGACGTCACCTCGGCCGCCGCCGACTGACTCAGACCGTGGCGTAGAACGACGTGGTGAGCGTGTAGCCGGCGGCTTCCAGCACGTCGGCACGACCTGTGTCGCCCTCGGACTGCACCGCCACCGCCACCGTGGCTCCCCGCGCCGATCCTGCGGACTCGAGCGCCGTCAACGACTGCGGCGAGCCCGGCTCGTCGACGGCGAGCACCGGACCTCCCGGGGCGTAGACAGGCGGTGCCGGCGCCAGGCGTCCGGTCGCACCGGCCACGGTCAGCGTGGTGCCGCGGTCAGGCCCGGCGGACGCGGCCAGCAACGTGGGCAGGTCCCGGTGCCACCAGTGCTCGACCGGGTGCAGGCCCAGGGCGTGCACGGCGTCGCGCAGGTGCGGCTCGGCCACCGGCACGACGACGCGCAAGCGCTCGCAGTGACCACGCGCGTGGTCGAGCAGGGCGCTCCCGTCATCGGCCCAGGTGCCGTCGGGGGTGACCGCGAGGTCGTCGACGATCCAGGATCCGCGACGCTCGAACGCGATCAGGTAGGCGTGGTCGGTGCGGACCGAGAGCACGGTGGGTGCCTCGAGCAGGTGGGCCAGGAAGGCGCGCTGGCGGGCGGCGGCATCGGGGGCCGGATGCCACCAGCGCGGCGCGTGAGGCACCAGGGCAGCGCGCCGATCCAGGGTCACCGCGAGCAACCAGTCGAGGTCGTCGGGGCCCAGTGGCCGGACGTCGGTGGACACGACGGGGCTGCTCATCGTCCGGTGAAGACGGGTCGGCGCTTCTCGCTGCGCGCGGTGGCGGCTTCGCGCACGTCATCGCTCGCCCAGCAGGCTGCGAAGCTCGCGGCGATCTCTGCGTCGTCCCCGCCGTTGAGGACGAGCTTGTTGTGCGCCAGCGTGAGCGGAGCCAGCCCGGCGATCTCCTGGGCCCAGACCAGCGCATCGTCGAGGGTGCCGCGCCGGTCCACGAGCCCGCAGCCGAGGGCCGCGTCGACGTCGATCAGCTCGGCCGCCAGCATCAGGCGGCGGGCGACGCCACCGCCGGCGATCTCGGCGAGGGATCGCATGGTCCAGGCGTCCACGGCCATGCCGTTGCGGGCCGTCGGCACCCCGAACGTCGCCGAGTCGTCGCCGACGCGCAAGTCACAGGCCAGCGCCAGCTGGGTGCCGGCGCCGATGGCAGGGCCGTTGATCGCTGCCACGAGCGGCACCGGGAGGCGGCCGAACCCGTGCAGCATCGAGTAGAGCGCCTCGAGGAACTCCTCGCCGTAGACGCCGTTCAGGTCGGCCCCGGAGCAGAACGAGCTGCCCTCACCGGTCACGACGAGCACCCGCGCGCCCTCTGCGACCTCCTTGCCGGCAGCCTCGTGGAGCTCGCGGCACAGCTCGAGGTTGAGCGCGTTGCGCCGTTCGGGGCGTTGGAGGGTGAGCAGGGAGACGGCGCCGTCACGGCTGATCGAGAGCATCCGCTCAGCCTACGAGTCGTCGGCCGGTGGCTCGTCCGTGGCTCGCTCCCCGAAACCCGTGACCGACGGCTCCGAGGTCGGCGGCGGGCCGACGTCGACTCGGGGCAGCACCGTGGCCTCGCCGCTGCGGGCGAAGGAGTAGATCTGGTAGCCGGTGACCATCCGGGTCTCGTCGTCGAGGAACACGACGGGGAACGACGCCTCCTGCTGGGGCCGCGACCAGGGGGTCGAGAAGTTGTTGATGGTCGGGGTGTCGATCGCGCCCCCGGAGGTGTCGAGCTCCATGACCAGGGTCCAGGTCCCGTCGGAGTTCCAGATCACCCGCGGGGCGATGGAGCGGTGCCAGTGCCCGTAGAAGACGGCCGAGGCGGCGATGTCGTCGATGCCGTCCTCGAGCGGTTCGCGCAGCGTGGCGGGGTCCTCGTCGTCGGCCTCCTGGAGGAAGGAGTTCGACGCTCTCGATCCCGAGGAACGCCTCGGCGGCGTACGCCTCGTGCACCAGGACCAGGTCGGGCCGCTCGTCGGGGTCGGCGTCCTCGGCGACCTGCGCGCAGGCGCTCGCCCACGCTCTGCTGGGTCTCCTCCCCGCGTTGGCGGGTGGAGCCGAAGAGCTCGCTGCGATTGGGGTCGGCTGTCGCCCAGCACCCGGATGCCGGCCAGCTCCTCGATCGAGCCCGACGAGCACGGTCATGCCGGCGTCGGCCATCTGCTCGCGGCTGACGTCGGACTCGTGGTTGCCCGTGACCGCCGCGATCGGAGCGCCCTGGGCGATGGCAGCCTCGTCGCGGATGCACACACCCTCGGCACCGGTGCCGTTGGTGGTGAGGTCGCCGGTGATGGCCATCAGCGCCGGCACGTCCTCGCCGTGCTGCTCGCGCAGCTGGGAGACGACCTGCTGCTGCAGGCGGATCATCGTGGTGTTGCAGTGCATGTCGGACTGCATCATCACCGCGGTCTCGCCCTCGCCGGGGCGCCTCCATCTGGGCCGACCTGGACGTCGAGGTCGGCCGAGGCCTGGGAGCGGTACTGCTTCTCGCCGGACCTCCTGACGGTCGCACCAGCGAGGTCGCCTTCTTCAGGGCGCCGTCGGTGAGCGCGCGGATGACCGGGCTGTTGGTGGTGGCCCCGTCGGCGATCGTGCCGTCGAGCACGCTCAGGGGGTAGGCGCCCTCGCCCGGACCACGACCGCCGGGATAGGTCTCGAGCTGCACGATGGCCAGGGTGGTCGACGTGAGCAGTGCGAGACCCACGGCCGCGCCCGACCCGCAGACGCCGACGGCGGGTGGGCGCCGACCACGGCACGAGGTAGGAGTAGCCGAGCAGCAGGGCGCCACCGGCCACCGCCATGACCAGCTCGTTGCGCACCACCCTGCTGCGCAGGTCGTGCTCGACCAGGTACGACGTACTCGTCGACAGCGGCGCCCGGGTCGTGGAACAGCCCGGTGTAGAGCTTCAGCATCTCGGGGCGCACGTAGTTGGCGAGGTCACCGTCGCCGGCGCCGGGGTCGCCCGGACCCTCGACGGTCGCCACCACGCCGATCGGCCCCAGGGACTGAGGGACGTAGACGGTGCCGGCGATCCCGAGACGCACCTCGCTGCTGCCCCGGGTCGAGAGGGTGAACGTGGTCGGCGAGGTGCCGACCTTCTCGCTGCACCTCGGTGTGGACCACCGCCCAGGCCACGGCCAGCGGTGCGCCGAGGACGGCGGCCAGCACCAGGCAGACCACCGAGCGGACCGCGATGCTCGGGCCGCGGCCCACGACGGCGCCCGCCCGGTCCGACCTCGCTGCGAGGTGGGCTCGGCGTCGGAGCGCGGGACGACGTCGGCCCCGATGTCGTCCCGCATCTCGTTCCCCGGCCCCATGGCGCCAGGTTAGTCGTCCGGCAAGGACCCGGCGCGCACCGGAGCGCGCGCCGGGCCATCGGTCAGGGAAGGACCTCCACGTCCTCGCGCCGCACGAAGGCCAGTCGGTGCCCGAGGCTGATCTGCACGTAACGGTCCGAGCCGACGATGTCGACGTGGTCGCCGGGGGTGTCGGGCGAGAAGGTCTTGGCCTTGTAGTAGTCGGTGACCGGCTCGAGGTCGCTGACGGCGTAGAGCTGGTCGGCACCGAGGGTGTAGATCAGCGGGGAGATCGGCTGGACGTCGGCGGGGTTGAGGTAGGCCTCCGGCTCGGGGTAGCAACGGCCGTAGACGGGTGCCCCGTCGGTGCGCGGCGCGGACCCGGCCGACCGGGTGGTGCACCACCCGAGCCGTGGGACGTCGCCGGGGGTTGGCGAACCAGGCGATCGCGCCGAGGAACCAGATCGCGGTCCAGTCCCCGTCGGTGTCGGCCACCACGAACTCCGTGCCGGCCGCCGCGCGGGCGCTGATGTCGGCGACCTCGGTGGTGGAGGGCTGGCCCTGCTGGTGCAGGCCCGGGTCCCGGACCAGCGCTGCCTCGTCCGACGGTGCGACCCGCAGGGTGACGAAGTTGGTGTCGCGCGGTCCCCCGCAGGAGTCGCCACGGTCCTCGCAGCCGGTCACGGGCTGGGTGTTGCCGGCGAAGCCCGGCAGGATCCGCACGACGTCCCCGACCCGCACCGGGCGGGCCGAGGTGCCGTGCCGCAGCGGGGCGCCGAGCAGGTCGAAGTAGTGCTCCCAGTCCCAGAACGGGCCCGGGTCCCAGTGCATCGCGGGAATGCGTGAGGTGGTGACCCCGGGCACCTGGTCGTGGCCGATCACGTGCCCCCGGTCGAGGGCGATGTCGTACTTCCGGGCCAGGTAGCGCACGAGGGTGGCCGAGGAGCGGTACATGGGCTCGGAGAACCAGGGCGCTCCCTGAGCCGCGAATCCCTCGTGCTCGAGACCGATCGAGTGCATGTTGAGGTACCAGTTGCCGGCGTGCCAGGCGACGTCCTGCGGCTTGACGTGCTGGGCGACGTGCCCGTCCTCGGAGCGCAGCGAGTACTGCCACGAGACGTAGGTGGGGTCCTGGACCATGGCCAGGACGCCCTCCCACGTGCCCTCGGTGTCGTGGATGACGATGTGGGTGATCTTCGGAGCGCGGGGTCGGTCTGCCAGGTCGTGGTTGCCGTAGGCGCCGGGGGAGGCGCCGTACTGCTCGTAGGGGGCCGGGATCCACTCCACGTCGAGCCCACGGGGCGCGTCGACCTCCGTGGATCCCGCCGACCGCGACCGTTCGAGACCGCGTGCTTCCTGGGCGCGCGCCGCCAACGGCGCTCGCTGGGACCGGGGCGAGCGGGTGGTGCGGCGCGGCAGGTGCAGGCGCGAGCCGTCGGCCAGGTCGAGACGCCCCCCGGCACGTAGCGTCGCGAGCACCGTGTCAGCCAGTTCGAGCTGGGCTGCCGGCCTGGTCAGACCGCTCACCAGCGCGACGCTCGCGAACCAGTCCGCCGGGTCGGAGTCGACCCCGACCGGTCGGCCGGCCGCGGACTGCTCGCGGGCCAGGAGGGCAGCGGCCCCCCGGACGTTGGCGGCGGGATCGCTGCGCAACCGGTCGGGAGCCAGGCCGGAGGCCCGCGCCGCGTCGTGCAGGGTGTCCAGGACGACGGCGGGGGTGTCCTCCTTGCCGGCCCGGGCGCGGGCCTCAGCGGCTGCCGACCCGTCCACCAGGTGCATCGGTCCGTACCCGAGCGAGGCACTCGGACGGCCGTCGTGGTCCTGCCAGCGTGTCTGGGCGAAGGAGAGCGCGGCGAGCAGAGCCGGCGGGACGCCGAAGGCTCGACCGGCCCGAGCGAAGACCGGGTGCTCGTCGACGCGGACCGACGAGCGGGTCGCCGCGGTTGCGGCGCGAGCGCCGCCTGCCAGGGTCGAGGTGGCCGGCACTGCGGCGGCGGTGAGCAGGAAATGACGTCGTGACACGTGGGAGCCCAATGGATCCTCCAGAGACCAAAGCCCGAGACGGCTTGCGTGTGGTGCGGCGGGGGACCCCGTCGCGGGTCCACCCTCACCCGCGACGGCCGGCTCTGTCCAGAGTCGGATCGGCGGACCCGGCGGCCCGCCGTGGGTCAGCGCCGTGGATCAGCGCCGTGGGTCAGCGCAGGCGGGTGAACGACGGGAGGAAGTAGTCGGTCAGCTGGCGGGTCAGCCCCGCGGCGAGGTGGATGTCGTCGAAGAACGTGTTGGCGCCGTTCACGTGAGCGCGGCACACGGTGGTCGAGCAGTAGGCGGGACTGGGATCAATCAGGCGGGGTCGCCCCACCAGGTGGGTCATCTGCTCGCGCAGCCAGCGGCGGTTGGACCGCTCGGAGTCCATGGCCTGGGGGCGGAGCAGGTCGCACTGGTAGGGCTCACGGCCCGTCGTGCACGGGGGCGGGTCGGCCGGGACGGTCCCGGCCTGGGCCAGGACGTCGACGTCGATGCGGAGCTTGCCGAGGCGCCGGAAGAGCTTCGGTCCGCCCTTCTCGGCGAGCTCGGCGCGGTGCTCGGCGTACGGCGTCAACCCGCTGTCGGGCCCGCCGGCACGCTCGCGCTGGACGAGGCGGTAGGCCTGCCGGTAGCCGCTCCAGAAGCCGGCGATGATCACCTCGAAGCGGCTCAGACGGCGATCGAGACGGGTGACGTAGTCGAGGGTGCGCTCGTTGTGCGACTCGCAGAAGCTCTTGCGGTAGCTCGGCGACTGCGACAGGGGAAGGGCCGGCGGGCAGCCGCCCGCGATCACGAGGATGAGGCTCACGCGTTGCTGCTTGGCCGCGCGCCGCAGCGCCGGCAGGTACATCCACCCGTGGGAGTCGCCCCAGACCAGCAGGGTGGGACGGGCCTTGCCGAAGGTCAGGATCCGGCACGGACCGTCGGCGAGCGTCGTGCGGTCGTCGCGGTAGCAGCGGCCCGGCAGCCGCGGGAAGTCCTCACCGGCGCGCGGCGGATCGCCCTTGGCCGCTGATGCGAGAGGCACCGCGGCGGAAGGCAACGCCGTGGCCAGCCCCAGCGCGATCACCACGGCGAGGACCACCGAGACGGCCGAGCGGAGCGGTCGCAGGCGGGCAGACGTGCCGGAGTGCGAACGAGGTCCCATGGTGAGCCGATGGTCCCACGGGCGAGCCCGTCGGGGCACCTCCGCGCCTACTCGAAGGTGAGGTCGGCGTCGGACCACCACGCCCGCATCGTGGTGATGAGGCCGTCGTCGTCGAAGGTCATCACCTCGATCGGCGACATGCGCGCCTTGCCGGCGCCGGTGTCGGTGACGACCTCGAAGTGGAAGGCGGCCTCGCCGGCACAGGTCCGCAGCGTGAGCAGGTCCGTCGTCATCTCCATGGCCTCGATCGTCGAGTAGAAGGCATGGATCGCCTCGCGGCCACGGAGCGGCTCAGCGCCGACCGGGTCCTCGAGGACGGCATCGGGGGCGTAGAGCGCGGCGATCTCGTCGGCCGAGCCGGAAGCGACCAGGTCGAGGTAGCGGCGGACGTTCGCGGCGGCGGTCTCAGGAGTGACGGGCATGGTCCAGTTCTATAACACGTTCTACCTTCTGGCCACCTCCTCGACGGAGGCGCGCGTGACATGGCGATGCGGCGACCCCCGGGGGGCACCCGGCATACTGCAGGGGTGAGGGATCGACTCGGCGGCACTGCGAACCCGGCCGCACTCTCCCTCGCCCGCCCCGTGGCAACGGTCCTCGTGATCGCGCTGGTCGCCCTCGGCTCCGTGGTCTCCACCGCGTCCGCGCAGTCGTCCGGGGTCGCCGCGGCGCGGAGCACGACGCAGGTGCCGATGCCGAGCGCCGTGCGCAGCGCACCACCGGTCGCGCCGTTCTCGGCCCCTGCCTACTTCTCGCGAGCCGGCATCGACGTGCGCCTGCGCCCCGGCAACGGCGACACCGAGACCCGCCTGCCCGTCACCAGCACGCCGCAGCAGAAGCCGCTGTGGGGCGACTGGTGGGGGCGTGGAGTCTCGACGCCGGCCTTCTTCGCCGCCGGCCGGTGGACCTTCTACGACACCGTGGTCGGCGCCAAGACCCGCACGGTGGGGACGGCGGTCTACGGCACGAAGGGTGATCGCCCCGTCGTCGGCGACTGGGACGGTGACGGCACCACCGACATCGGTGTGGTGCGCGGCACCAGGTGGTACCTCACCGTCGGGCTCGGCCTCGTGCAGGGCAAGGTCGTCCGACCCCGCTCCTGGCAGACGTTCTCCTTCGGGCTGCGCAGCTCCCGGGTGGTGGCCGGCGACTGGAACGGCGACGGTCGCGACGGCGTGGCCAGCTATCAGCACGGAAAGTGGCTGCTGAAGCAGGTGGCGACCCGGGGCAGGGTGCAGCGGTTCTCCTTCGGTCCTGCCGGCAAGAGCGGCGACCGGGCCACTGACCGAGCCGTCGTGGGCGACTGGAACGGCGACGGGCGTGACTCGGTCGGGCTCGTCCGCGGCAACACCTGGAAGCTGCGGACCTCGATCGGCAAGCGCGCCTCGACGGTTCGCAAGATCTCCCGGCCGAGACGTTCGCAGCCGGCTCCGTGGCCGACCTCGGCCGGTACGCGCGGGGCCTCCTGCCCCACCGCGTCGGCGACGTTCGTCGCGCCCGAGGAGGAGGTGCGCACCAGCGAGGTGCTCGACCGCACCACCGACCTCAAGGCGTGGGAGTCCGCCGCGACCGTGCGCGAGTCCCTCTTCACGACCCAGCGGTTCCTGCTCGAGGCGCAGTACCGCGCCCGGTGGTCCAAGGACCGCGAGCGCGCCTACTTCGACGTCCTTGCTCGCGCCGGACGCCAGGAGTACGCCATCCGCCGCCCGGCCATGGCCGCCCTGGCGGTCGCCATCGGGCTCCGCACCGACGGCTACGACCAGGAGGCAATCGGTCGGACCCGTGGTGAGGCCACCCGCTACGTCGACGCGCTGGTCCGCTCGATCGCGTGCCAGCACGCCTCGGTCACCCCCGGTGGGTGGGGCTGGAGGTGGCAGACCGCGCACTGGGCCAACCTGGCAGCCGAGGCCGCGTGGCTGATCTGGGACGACCTCGCTCCGCAGACGCAGGCCTACGTCACGAGCATGCTGGTCTCCGAGGCCGACTACCTCCTCAGCACTGACGCCTCCTACTGGCGCGACGCCGCCGGCGAGGTGAACCCCGGCCGAGAGGGCAACACCCCTGCCGAGGACCTGTCGTGGAACTCTGCGCTGTTGTCCCTGGCGGCTGCGATGCTGCCGGGCTCCGAGCGCCGCACGGCCTACCAGGCCAGTGCAGTCGAGCTCCAGGTCGCGGCGTACGCCGTGCCGGCCGACCTCACCAGCGACCGGATCGTCAACGGGGTCGCCCTGCGCGACCGACTCGAGGGCACCAACGCCCTGGCTGACGGCACCGTCGTCAACCACAAGCGGGTGCACCCCGACTACATGGGCAACGTGCAGCACCTGTGGTGGGCGGCCGACTTCGCGGCGCTGGCCGGCACGACGGTGCCGGAGGCGGCGTTCGTGAGCGCCGACCTCGTCTACGGCGCGTTCTCGTCGGTGTGGTTCAGGGCGGGCGCACCCTCCGCTTCCGGTCGCGGCGACTACGCCGCCCCGGGCGGCACGATCTTCCGGCCCGGCGCCGAGCCCAGCATCATCTACTACCCCGACGGCACCGACTGGGGTCCGGCCCGGTGGGCGCCGTACATGAGCCTGGACGCGCATGCCGTCGCCTACGGGCTCGCGCCCGATGCGACGTGGGGAGCGAAGAACGCGTTGCGCGGGCACACCGAGGCACACGCAGCGCTGGTCGCCTCCAGCGGCGCGTCGGACGGGCGCACCTACAACCTCGACCAGGCCAAGGCCTACGCCGAGGACAACTACCGCGGGCGTGAGGAGTACGCCGCCCAGCAGGTGGCTACGGCGTGGCTGGCGCTCTACCTCGGCCGGCACACCGAGGTCGCGATCGATCGTGCGACGTACGCCGTGCCGGTGCGCGAGGAGCGGCCGGCCGGTGCCTTCGGCGAGACCTCGTCGTCGAAGCGCCCGCGCCTCAGCCCCTGACAGCGACTGATCAGCGACGCCGACGCACGCCGGCCAGGACCGGGGTGAAGTAGCTCATGAGGTTCGACGTCATGGCAGCGCCCAGGTGGAGGTCGTCGAACCACGTGTTGGCCTCACCGAGATGCGCGAAGCAGGTGGAGTCGTCGCAGTAGGCCGGCGAGGGGTCGATGAGGCGCGGGCGACCGGTCAGGTCACGCATCCGTGCGCGCAGCCAGGTGCGGTTGCCGGCCTCGCGGTCGAGGGCGCGGGCTCGGGGCAGGTCGCACTGGTAGGGCTCGCGCCCGGCGTCGCAGTCGCGCGGGCTCGTCGGGACGGTGCCGGCCTGGCCGACCACGTCGACCTCGATGCGTTGGCGGCCCAACCGCTCGAACAACGGCGGCGCGCCGAGGACTGCCAGGCGGGCCATGTGCTCGTGGTAGGGGTCGACCCCGGAATCGGGGCCGCCGTTGGCCTCGCGGCGCATGCGCCGGTAGTCGGCTCGGTAGCCGGCCCAGAACGACGAGATCAGCACGTGGAGCCCGGCGGACCGGTCGCGCTGCTGGGTGATGAAGCGCCGCGCGCGGTCGTTGGCCTTGTCGCAGCTCGAGACGCGGCTGTCCACCTCGCGCGGCAGCCGGACGGCCGGCGGGCAGCTGCCGTGGAGCAGCAGGACCAGGTTGACGCGCCGTTGGGCGGCCAGCTGCTGCACGGCCGGAAGGTACATCCAGGCGTGCGAGTCGCCCCACAACGCGAGCAACGGGCGCGCGGAGCCGTAGGTGAGGATGCGGCACGGCCGGTCGGCGACGCTGCCGTCGTCGGCGTAGCAGCGGGCCGGCAGCCGCGGGAAGTCGTCCTCGGGCCCGGGTGCCCGCTGCGCCGCGACGGATCCCGGCGTCCCGGTCCTCGTGGAGTCGGCCCCTGCGGGCGTGACGAGGGTGAGGACCAAGCTGGTCGTCAGGAGGAGGAGCCAGGGGAGAGCCGGCCAGGCACGGCGGCGGTGGAGGGGCACGAGCGATCAGCGGCGCTCGAGCATCGCGCGGAACGACGGCACGAACGCCGGAGCGAGCGCCCGCGTGCGCGAGGCGCTGAGGTGCAGGTGGTCGAAGAAGGTCACGATGTCGTCGACCTCGCCGTGGCAGACCAGGGGAGTGCAGTAGGCGTCGGTGGTCTCGACGTAACCGGCGCGCCCGGTGACCTGCTGCAGCTGGCGGCGCAGCCAGGACTCGGTGCGGCCTTCCTCGGGCAGGGCTCGCCACCGCGAGACGTCGCAGCGGTAGGGGTCGTCGTCGGAGAGGCACGGGGCGGTGTGCTCCGGCACCACGGCCGCCTGGGCGATGACGTCGACGTCCACCCCGAGCTTGCCGAGCCGCTTGAAGAGCAGCGGCGTGCCCTCGTGGCTGAGCATCACCATGCGCTTGGTGTAGGGCTCGTAGCCCGAGTCGATCCCGAGCGCCTCGAGCTGCATGCGGCGGTAGGCGATGCGGAACCCGCTCCAGTTGGACCCGAGGAGAGCCTTGACGTCCGAACCGCGGCGGTGCAGCTTCTTGACGTAGGCGAAGGCAGCGGCGTTGCTCCGCTCGCAGACGCCCTTCGGGGTCGCGTGCCGCACGGCGAGCGGTGCGCAGCTGCCGGCGACGAAGCTCACCAGGTTGACCCGCCGTCCCTCGACGGCGGCGGTGACCGCCGGGATGTACTGCCACGCGTGGGAGTCGCCCCAGAGCACCACGGTGGGGCGGCTGCGGACGAAGCGGTTGTAGTGGCACGGACGATCCGGACGGGCGCCGCCGTTGCCAGGGCCGAAGCAGCCGGCGGGCATCACGGGGATGTCGCGGTTGTCGGCGCGGGCGCGCTGGACCGCCCCGCGGTCCGACAGCGGGTCCTGACCACCGTCGGCCGCGGCGTTGCCCGCCGGGCCGAGCACGAGGGAGAGCACCAGGCCGAGCAACGACACGATCACGGCCATGCCGACCGGCACGGGCGCCGACGTCAGGGCAGGCCGGTAGGAAGGGGCCAGGTGGGGAGCACGCATGATGGCTCTATCGTGACACAGCAGCGACGCGACGATGGGTGGATGCAGTGATCGAGCCGGTCGAGATCCTCGCCGCCGACGCCGCAGGTCAGTACCTGGTCACGATCGGTGGCCGCGACCAGTCCCACGTGGACCTCGACGACCCCACGCACCTGGCCTTCGACTACGTACGACGGATCGGTGACGTCCTCGATGCCGTGGGTCAGCCGGGCGCGCCGCTGCGGGTCGTGCACGTGGGCGGTGCCGGCCTGACCCTCGCGCGCTACGTGGCGGCGACCCGGCCGACCTCGGCCCAGATCGTGCTCGAGCCGGCGGTCGAGGTGACCGAACGCGTCCGCGCCGAGCTGCCGCTGCCGCGTCGTAGCGGGATCAAGGTCCGACCCGTCGACGGCGCGTCCGGCGTCCGGGCGCTCCGCGACGCCTCTGTCGACGTGATGGTCGTCGACGCCTACGACGAGGGTCAGGTGCCGCGCGACCTGCTCACCGGTGAGCACCAGTCCGAGGTGGCCCGGGTGCTGGCGCCCGCGGGGCTCTACGTGCTCAACCTCGCCGACAAGGCGCCGTTCACCCTGGCGCGCGACGTGCTCGCGGGGCTGCGCGCCGAGATGGGGGCGGTGATGGTGAGCGCGGAGCCGGCGACGCTGCGCGGCAAGCGGGTCGGCAACCTGTTGCTGGTGGCGAGCCGGACCGCTGTCCCGGCAGAGGCGCTGCGCGCGCGGGCGATCAGCTCTGCCTCGCCTTACCGCGTGCTCGACGGGGACCTGCTGCGCGACACGCTCGGCGGAGGTACGCCGCTGACGCCCGGAGGAGCCGGGGGCTGAGTCTCCTCGACTCGATCCCCACCGGGGCCGTCCCGTAGCCTGAACCCCGCCCCCGACCCCTGCACGGAAGTTGTCCATGCTGTCCACGAGACCCCGCGCGGGTGTTGTCCTCCCGGTCCTCGTCCTGGTGCTGGCCCTGGCCCTCGCGGCCGTGACGGTCGCCGCGGCGGGCATCGGCGACGACCAGAGCAGCACGCGCGGCGCGGACTCGGTCGCCGCGGCCTCCGGCACCGCCGAGGGTCTGTCCGACGCCGGCCGGACCGCGCGCGGTGCTCGCGGTGGCGAACCCCGGGGTCCGCGTGGGGAGCGTCCCAACGTCGTGCTCATCAGCACCGACGACATGACGAACTCCGACCTCGAGTGGATGCCCACGGTGCGGCGCCTGCTGACCGAGCAGGGCACCACCTTCGAGAACGCGCTGTCCCCTCACCCGCTGTGCTGCCCCGCACGTGGCGCGATCCTCACCGGGCAGTACGCCCAGAACAACCACGTGAAGTCGAACCAGGCGCCCTACAACTACGTCGCCCTGGACAACACCACCACGCTGCCGGTCTGGCTCCACGAGGCCGGCTACCGCACGGCGTTCACCGGCAAGTACCTCAACGGGTTCGGCACCAACGGCCCGCGCCAGCCGGGCTGGGACTTCTGGGACCCGTCGATGTTCGGCCAGTACGCCTACACGCCGTTCCAGATGTACAACAACGGCGACCGCACCTGGTACCGCGACGTCAACAACGTCGACTACATCACCGACCGCACCGTCTCCCTGATCAAGGAGTGGTCGGGGCCCGACCAGCCCTTCTTCATCTGGGCCTCGCACGTCGCTCCGCACGGCCGTCTCGACAAGGTCAACGGCATCTCGTCCTCGGCGGTGGCGTACCCGCCGGACCGCTTCGCGACCGAGTTCACCGGGGTCGAGTCGCCCTCGCTGCGGGACCCGGGCTACCTCGTCGACGACGTGAGCGACAACAACTCACTCGTGCAGTCGAAGAACCTGCCGGGGGTCAAGAAGATCAACGAGATCTTCCGCTCGCGGATCCGCTCGCTCCAGGGCGTCGACGAGGGGATCGCCACGATCCTCGACGAGCTGCGACGCCAGGGGGAGCTCGACCACACCTACATCATCTTCACCTCCGACAACGGCTTCCTGCTCGGCGAGCACCACCTGGTCACCAAGAACGTGCCCTACAGCCAGTCGTTGCGGGTCCCGATGATCATCCGCGGCCCCGGCGTCGCCGCGGGTGCGGTCAGCGACGAGCGCGCGTTGATGATCGACGTCGCCCCGACCGTCGCCGACCTCGCCGGCGCCGAGCCGCTCGTCCCGGTCGACGGTGTCTCGTTGATGCCCGCGCTGCGCGAGGGTGCGTCGTTGCGCGACACGGTGCTGATCCAGGCCGGTCCCTCGAAGCAGACCGACGACGGCGGCACCGGCTGGTGGTGGCGCGGCGTCACCACGCCGCGCTACACCTATGCGCACTTCTACGCAGATGAGCTCGAAGAGCTCTACGACCACGAGGTCGACCCCTCCGAGAACCACAACCTCGCCGACGACCCGGACTACGCCCACGTGCTCGCGGTGCTGCGTGAGCGCACCGAGGCCCTGGAGGACTGCACCGGGCCGGCCCAGTGCAGCAAGGACTTCGGCGCGGATCCGCTCCCCGAGGGCTGATCGGGTCAGAGCGAGGTCATCGCGCCGACCGTGGCAGGGGTGAAACCGGGGAAGACAGCGGCGCTGGAGGCACCCATCCGCGTGGTCACGACCTCGGAGAGCACGCTGCGGTAGTCGGTGGTGACGGGCACGTCGGCATCGCCGTCGGCCCGCAGCGGTGGCAGGTTGCCGTAGTAGCGGCCGCCCTTGACGCCTGCGCCGGCGAGGAACATGACGTTGCCGTGCCCGTGGTCGAGCCCCCAGCTGGCGTTCTCCTTCACGCGTCGGCCGAACTCGCTGAAGGCCACGAGCGTCACCTTGCTGCGCTGGTTGCCGAGGTCGTCGAAGAACGCGGCGAGGGCTCCGGCCAGTTCGGCGGCGTTGTCCTTCATGCCGCCCCACTCGAGGGTGCCGAGGCTGGAGTGCATGTCCCAGTCGCCCTGGTCGACGGTGACCACGCCGACCCCGACGTCGCCGCGGATGATGCGGGCCACCTCGCTCATCGCCCGACCCAGGTCCGTGCGGGGATAGGTCGAGGCCCGGTCGGCGGCGTCCCTGGCGGGGGCGAAGGAGCTGACGGACCCGAACGCCGACTGCATGCCGGTGGCGAGCGGCCCCGTGGCGCGGTCCCACATCGTGTGCAGCGACCGCAGCCGGCTGCCGTCGTCCCAGCGGTCGTCGCCGGCGAAGGCGACGGAGTCGACCGTGCGTGCCGACATCACCGGCTCGGGACCGGACATCGAGGTCGGGGTGACCCCGCCGCCGAGGGCGAACCCCTGCAGCGGGGAGCCGCCGTCCATCGTGCCGAGCAACCGGTTGAGCCAGCCCTCGCGCTGCGAGGAGCCGGGGGCCGCGTCCTCGATCTCCTCCATGGCTGCGAAGTGGGAGCGATTGGGCGCTGGGAGTCCGGCGGCGTGGACGGCGGCCAGCTCGCCGGCGTTCCACAGCGGCAGCAGCGGCGCCAGCCGCGGGTGCAGGCCGAAGGTGGCGTCGCGGGCGAGGAGCGTGGAGGCGGGCACCGCGATGCGAGGCCGCGCCGAGTAGTAGACCGGGTCGCTGTGCGGGACCACGAGCGAGAGCCCGTCGGCCGCGCCACGCAGCGAGAGCACCACCAGGACCGAGTCGGTGCTCGCGGCGTACGCCGGAGCAGCGGTGACGACCGCGGAGCCGAGCACCGCCGCGGAGCCGGCCGCGAGGGCGCCGGTGAAGAGGCCACGGCGCGAGACGCGCGCGTACTCGGTGCAGCAGGCGGCGCGGGGGCCGCTGGGGAGGGAGGCAGAGGAGGTCATGGGATCACCGGGTGAAGTGGGTGGGGGAGTCGAGGATCGTGGACAGGAGGCGGTGGAAGCCCCACTTGGTGACGTTGTGGTCGGCGTGGATGACCGTGCGGGGGCGCACCTTCCAGTCGTCGGGACAGGCCTGCAGGCAGGCCTTGAGCAGGAGCCCGGTGGAGTGCTTGCCCAACAGCTGCTGGGAGAGGTGGTCGACGAGCAGGTCGAAGCGGATCTGCTTCTGAGGCAGCCAGCGGCGCGGCGAACGGTAGGTGATGCCCTGCTTCGGCCACCAGCCGCCGCTCATCGACCAGTGCACCGAGGTCGATGCCAGTAGTCGTGCCGGTGAGGACCAGGATGCGTTGTCCAGGGGCTGTCCGTCCGGGCGTGGCCAGTCGAACGGCGGTTGGCCCACCTCCGAGACCTGCCACAGGATCGCGGTCGCAGCCCAGGAGTTGTCCTCCTCGGGAGGCCGGGCGATCTTGACGCCGAGCGCGCGATAGGTCGCCACGACGTCGCCGGCAGGATCGCGCACCTTGGCGCCCTTGCTCCTCTTGAACTCCCGGGTGGCGATCAGCGCCCGCAGGACCGGGACGATCTCGGTGTCGTTGCGCAGGTAGACGTCGGCAAGCCGCTCCACCAGCGCAGGCGAGGGGGTGTCGGAGACGAACGCGATGCACAGCTTGGTGGCGATGCGCCGCGCCGTCGCCGGGTGCCGGGCGAGGTAGGAGAGGTACTTCTTGACGACGGCGCGGCCGTCGGGGTCGGCGTTGGCGTCACGGAAGTCCATCACCCGCACCGGACCGGTCCAGTGGTCCGAGGCCGAGTACCTCGCCTCCCAGGTGCGCCACTTGTCGACCAGGTAGCCGGTCAGGATCCGCGCCGAGCCCTTGACGTCGTCCTCGCCGTAGGCGCCGCGGCCCACGGTGTGGAGCTCCAGCAGCTCGCGGCCGAGGTTCTCGTTGGGGGCGGACTTCGTCGAGACGGCGTTGTCGAGGTACAGACCCATGGCCGGGTGGGTGATCGCAGCGAGGAGCAGGTCCTCGAAGCGGCCGAGGGCGTGGGAACGGACCACGCGGTCGTAGTCGAAGCGGTAGGTGAAGGTCGCGTCAGCGTGCGCTGGCACGTGCAGGTGGTTGAGCCAGAACTCCGTCATCACCTCCGCGACCTGGCGCTTGCTCCGGATCCGGCGCACCAGCAGCCACCGTTGATAGCTCGACATCACCTCCCAGCCGCCCTCGACGCCGGAGACGTTGCGCTCCCAGAGCTTCTGCGGACCGAAGCCGAGGCTGGGCCACCAGTCGACGAGCCGGTCGCCGGCCGGGTCATTGATCCTGCTCGGCTCCAGCTGGCGCTCGAACCACTTGCGCGCGCCACCGCTGCGGCGCACCTGACGGGTCAGCGCCGGGGTCACGCCGTAGGAGAAGCGCGAGACAAGGTGGCGGTCGGCGCGCGAGAGCAGGGGAGCGCCTCGGTAGCGCGCGGGTCGCACGCCGGCCTCGGCCGGGGCGACCGTCAGGCCCGAGCCCATGGCCCCGACGGTGCCGACGGCGCCCAGCGCCGCGCCTCGCCGCAGCAGTGAACGACGAGACGGCGTGCCGACCGGGGCAGCGTCGCGGGTCGAGGTCTCAGGCAGGGGGGTGGTCACGGGGGGCTCCGAGCTGGGGGGACGGCATCGGGAAGGGGGTGGCAGGACCGCCGGCAAGCAGCGGACTGTGCTTCACCCTAGGAGGCCCGGGGTCGAGGAGCGCCACGAATCAGGGACCTCTAGTCAGAAATGACCAGGCGCTCGATCCGAAAAGTGGTCTCAGCAGACCGCATCGGTACGCTGGCACCCCCGACCTCCACCCGAAGGATTCCGAACCGCCCGATGGACGGCTCTCAAAGTACGACGCCTCACCGGCACCGCGCTCCTGCTCGCCCCCCGTCCGACGACGGTGGTGTGTCGTGACCCCCTGGATCCTGCTCGGGGTGGCGCTGCTCCTGATCGTGGCCTGCGGCGTCTTCGTGGCCGCCGAGTTCGCCTTCGTGACCGTCGACCGCGGCCAGGTCGAACGCGCGGCCGCCTCCGGCGACATCGGGGCCGGCGGCATCCAGAGCGGGCTGCGCACGCTCTCCACCCAGCTCTCCGGTGCCCAGGTGGGCATCACCGTGACCAACCTCGGGATCGGTTACCTCGCCGAGCCGGCGATCTCGGAGATCATCCACGACCCGCTGTCGGCGGTGGGGCTCGCCGAGGGCGCCATCGAGCCCACGGCGCTCGTCATCGGACTCACCATCAGCACGTTCCTGACGATGCTCTTCGGCGAGCTCATCCCCAAGAACATCGCGATCGCTCTGCCGATGGCCACCGCGCGCGCCACCCAGGGCCCGATGCGCATGTTCACCGCTGCCACCCGGGTGCCGATCCGACTGCTCAACGGTTCGGCAAACGCCGCCGTCCGCCGCATGGGCATCGAGCCCCAGGAAGAGCTCCGCTCGGCCCGCAGCTCGACCGAGCTCGCCTCGCTCATCGCGCGTTCGGCCAATGTGGGCACCCTGGACGCCGACACCGCCGAGCTCATGGAGCGGTCGGTGGAGTTCGGCACCCGCAGCGCGGGCGAGATCATGACGCCGCGGGTGCGTACCCGCAGCCTGGACGTCAACGACCGGGCGAGTGCCGTCATCGAGCTCACCCGCCAGACCGGCCACTCCCGCTTCCCGGTGCTCGACGACGACGACACCGTGATCGGCACCGTCCACGTGAAGAACGCCGTCGCCCTGCCGCTCCACGAGCGGGCCACGACCAAGGTCAAGCACCTGATGGCTCGCCCGATCGTCGTGCCGGACTCGCTGCGGCTCGACCCCCTGCTCGCGCTCCTGCGCGCCGACGGCTTCCAGATGGCAGTCGTGCTGGACGAGTACGGCGGCCACGCCGGCATCGTCACCCTCGAGGACGTCATCGAGGAGATCGTCGGCGACATCTCCGACGAGCACGACCGACTGGGAGCCCGCGCCCGGCAGCGGCGCGACGGCACCTGGGCGCTCTCGGGGCTGCTCCGCCCCGACGAGGCCGAGGACCTCACCGGGGTGGCGCTGCCCGAGAGCGAGGACTACGACACCATTGCCGGGCTCGTGCTCCAGGTGCTGGGCAGGATCCCGTCGACCGGCGACATCGCCGAGGTGCCCGTGCCCGACCGCAGCGATCCCGACCAGCCGCGCGAGCTGCTCGCCGTGCTGACCGTGGAACACATGGACGGCTTGCGGATCGACCGACTCAGCCTGCGCCTGCACGACGTCGCGACCGAGGAGGGCCAGTCATGAGTGGACCGGTTGCTCTCGTCCTCGCCCTGGCGCTCGTGCTCGGGAACGCCTTCTTCGTCGCTGCCGAGTTCGCGATGATCTCCGCGCGCCGTAGCCAGATCGAGCCGCGGGCCGAGGCGGGCTCCCGCAGTGCGAAGTACGCGCTGCTCGGCATGGAGAACATCTCGCTCGTGATCGGCGTCAACCAGCTGGGGATCACGGTGTGCTCCCTGCTCCTGGGCGCCATCGGCGAGCCCGCCCTGGCCCACATCGTCGAGCCGGTCCTCGAGGTGATGGGCGTGCCCGGCTCGGCGCTGCACCCGATCGCGTTCGCGCTCGCGCTGATGATCGTGGTCTACATGCACGTCGTGCTCGGGGAGATGATCCCCAAGAACATCGCGCTGGCCGGACCCGAGCGCGCCGTGCTCGCCCTCGCGCCGTTCATCTGGGCGTTCGTCACCGTGCTGCGCCCGGTCATCATCGTCATCAACGCGGTCGCAGCCGCGATCCTGCGCCTGGTCGGAGTGCGCCTGCAGGACGAGGTCAGCTCGACGTTCACGCGCGAGGAGGTGGCTGCGCTCGTGGAGGAGTCCCGCGGCGAGGGGCTCATCGAGGCCGACGAGTACGACCGGCTGGCCGGTGCGCTGGGCTTCACCGAGAAGACCGTGGCGACGGTGCGGTTGGCGCCGGAGTCCTTGACCACCGTGGTGCGCGGCTCCAGCCCGGCCGATGTCGAGGCCCTGTGTGCGGCGACCGGCTTCAGCCGGTTCCCGGTGGCCACCGAGGCCGGCGACCTCATCGGCTACCTGCACATCAAGGACGTGCTCGAGCCCGACGACGAGCTGCGGCAGCGTCCGATCGACGACAAGTGGGTCCGGCCCTTCGCCCCGGTGACCGAGGACTCCCTGCTCCACGATGCGCTCGAGGTGCTCCAGCGCCGGGGCGCCCACATGGCTCGCGTCGTCGACGCCGAGGGCTTCACGGTCGGCGTGGCCACCTTGGAGGACGTCATCGAGGAGCTCGTCGGCGAGATCCGCGATGCCGCGCACCAGGAAGACAATGCCTGAGCTGGGCGCGCAGCAGGCGTGCATCACCGATTCGGCGCACCGCGCCGATAGGGTGGGTCGTCGTGGCAGATGAGACGGCACCGAGCACCGAGCGATCGGCGACGCTGGTGTGGACCCTGCCCAACGCGCTGAGCTTCTTGCGCCTGCTGGGCGTGCCGGTTTTCCTGTGGCTGGTGCTGGGTCCGGAGGCCGACGGGTGGGCGCTGGCGCTGCTCGTGGTCTCGGGCATCACCGACTACCTCGACGGCTGGCTGGCGCGCAAGCTCGACCAGCAGTCGGTCGTCGGACAGATCCTCGACCCGGTCGCCGACCGGCTCTACATCCTCGCGGTGGTCCTGGGCCTGGCCATGCGCGACATCATCCCCTGGTGGATGGCGATCTCCCTGCCCCTGCGCGACCTGCTGATGTGGGGCCTGGTGCCGTTGCTGCGCACCCGCGGCTACAGCGCACTGCCGGTCCACTTCCTCGGCAAGGCGGCGACGTTCAACCTGCTCTACGCCTTCCCGCTGCTCCTCCTCGGTGACGGGGAGGGATCCGTCGCGACCCTGGCAGAGGTGTTCGGCTGGGCGTTCGCGTTCTGGGGGATCGGACTCTACTGGTGGGCCGGGGTCCTCTACACCTGGCAGGTGCGGACCCTGCTGGCGACCACCGAACGCCGCGCCCCCGACGAGTGAGGCGGGGCTGCGATGGTTGACCACCCCACCGACACCCCGCTCCTGGACCCCGAGGTCCCGGCCCGGGTCCGGATGCCGCTGCTCACCCTCATCACCCAGCAGTCCCTGGACGAGGACTACCTGCTCGCGGCCGAGAAGAAGGCAGCCGGCGCGCCGCGCAACCCGCGCGGCAACCCGCACCGCATCGCCGCCGTGGTCATCGCCGCGTTCGGTGTGCTGGTCGCCACCGCCTTCGTGCAGACCTCGCGCAACGCCGACGTGAACGACGCCAGCCGCACCTCCCTCATCCGGCGCATCGACACCGAGCGGGAACGCCTGGCCGACCAGACGAGCAGGGTCGCCGACCTGCGCGAGCGCAACACGGCGCTGGCGCGCGAGATCGGGCAGACCGCCGACAGCGAGCAGGCCGCTCTCGTGCTGACCCGTCGGCTCCAGGTCCGCACCGGCTTCGTCGCCGTCACGGGTGAAGGCGTGCGGGTGACGGTGCGTGACGGTCCCAGCGGCGATGCCAACGAGGAGGTGCACGACGCCGACCTCGAGCTGCTCGTCAACGGGCTGTGGGCAGCCGGCGCGGAGGCTGTCGCGGTCAACGGGCAACGCATCACGGCCTTGGCCGCGGTGCGCAAGAGCGGGGACGCGATCCGGGTCAACGGCGTCGGGATCGCGAGTCCCTACGCCGTGGAGGCGATCGGTGACACCCGCACGTTGTCGGGCCGGCTCTTCGACACTGCCACCGGGCTGGCCTTCGCCGGGACGGCCGACTTCTTCGGTTTCAGCTATGCCGTGGAGAATGTCGCCGAGCTGAGGTTGCCGTCGGCTCCTCTGGGAGGTCTGCGGCTACGGTGGGCATCGACCGACCTCGGTAGCGGGCTCAGGGACGACGTCATCGAGAAGGGGGCTGGACCGTGATCGCAGCACTCGGACTGCTCCTCGGCGTCCTGGTCGGGCTGATCTTCCAGCCCGACGTGCCGTTGGCGATCGAGCCCTACCTCCCGATCGCGGTGGTCGCCGCGCTCGATGCGGTCTTCGGTGGTCTCCGGGCCTACCTCGACGGGATCTTCGACGACAAGGTGTTCGTCGTCTCCTTCATCAGCAACGTCTTCATCGCGGCCGGCATCGTCTACCTCGGCGACCGGCTCGGCGTCGGCGGCCAGCTCTCGACCGGGGTCATCGTCGTGCTCGGGATCCGGATCTTCTCCAACGTCGCAGCCATCCGACGCCACCTGTTCCATGCCTGAGTCGCAGCTGCCTCCTGACGGCCTCGTGGACGGCGCACCCGCCCCCGAGCCGGAAGTGCCGCACGTCGAGGAGCCCGGTGCTGCGGTGCTGGCCGAGGAGAGCCCCGGCTCGCGCCAACGCCTGTCGCACACCCTGCGGCACCCCTCGCGCAGCCAGGTGGTGGTGGCGGTGCTGCTCGCGCTCGTGGGGTTCGGTGCGATCGTGCAGATCCAGGCCACCGAGGACGACTCCACCTATGCCGGGCTGCGTGAGCAGGACCTGATCGACGTGCTGAACGGGCTCTCGGGCACCACCCAGCGCACCCAGGCCGAGATCGACCGCCTCGCCGCCACGCGTGCCGAGCTGCTCCAGGAGTCGAGTCGCCGCGAGGCCGCGCTCGACCTGGCCCAGAAGGACCTCGACAGCCTCGAGGTCCTGGCCGGACTCGTGCCGGTGACCGGTCCCGGGATCCGCGTCACGATCACCGAGGAGACCGGCACCGTCGACGTCTCCTCGTTCCTCGACACCATCCAGGAGCTGCGTTCCACCGGCGCCGAGGCGATCCAGGTCAACGGGCAGGTGCGGATCGTGGCGCAGAGCTCGATCGACCAACCGGCCGACGGCGTCGGGCTGCTGATCGACGGCACCGTGGTGCAGTCGCCCTACGTCATCGACGCGATCGGCCTCTCCAGCACGCTCGCCGGGGCGATCAACTTCTTCTTCGGACCGCGCGCCTCGCTCGAGGAGGACGGCGCCGTCGTCGAGGTGGTGGAGCTGGCCTCGCTCGACATCGAGGCCGTCCGCAAGCCGGTTCAGCCCCAGGTCGCCCAGCCCGCTCCCTGAAGCCGGGGTCCTGGCGCCGGGTGGCAGCGCCGAGGCGGTAACCTCGTCGCCGACTGCCCCGACGAAGGAGAATCGTGTACCCCGAGGACTTGAAGTACACCGCCGAGCACGAGTGGGTGCGCACCCCCGGTGAGCACGAGGGCTCGGTCCGCGTGGGCATCACCGACTACGCCCAGGACGCTCTCGGCGACATCGTCTACGTGTCGTTGCCCGAGATCGGTGACCACGTCGATGCCGGCAGCACCTGCGGCGAGCTGGAGTCGACCAAGTCGGTCAGCGACATCTACGCGCCGGTCTCCGGGGAGGTCGTGGCCCGCAACGAGGCCCTCGACGCCACCCCCGAGCTGGTCAACAACGACCCCTACGCCGCTGGCTGGCTCTTCGAGGTCGTGCCGTCCTCGACCGAGGCCGTCGACGAGCTCATGGACGCCACGACCTACGTCGCCTCGCTCGGGATCTGAGTCGACTTCGCCGCCTCGATCCTGGCGTGCGGCTGGTAGGTTCGCTCGCAACCATCAACCTCAACCCCGCAGTGAGGGTTCGGGCTGATCGCGACCCTGATCATTGACGTTCCACCCCCCTGACGGAGGAAGCGCAGATGCCGTTCTGCACCGCGTGTGGCAGGCAGAATCCCGACGACGCCCGCTTCTGTGCACAGTGCGGCACAAAGCTGGTCTCGATCGGCGACGGTCCGGGCAGCAGCGAGCCGGTGGGGGAGTCGACCGCGACGATCCAGATCGGCGTCGGGACCGGCCTGGCCGACAAGACCGAGACCAGTGACCGCGCCCTGAACCCGGTCGACGCGGCTGCGGTCGACGCCCTGCCGCCGGGTCACGCCCTGCTCGTCGTCCAGAAGGGGCCGGGCGCCGGAAGCCGCTTCCTGCTCGACTCCGACCGGGTCAGCGCGGGACGCCACCCCGACAGCGAGATCTTCCTCGACGACGTGACCGTCTCTCGGCGGCACGCGGTCTTCGTGCGCGACGGCGACTCCTTCACCGTCAGCGACGCCGGCAGCCTGAACGGCACCTACGTCAATCGTGACCGCATCGAGCAGGTGCTGCTCAAGGACGGCGACGAGGTCCAGATCGGCAAGTACCGCCTGGTGTTCTTCGCCGGCCACGACGCCGCTCGCGGCTGAGCGGCTCCGGGACCCGACGATGGCCAGCACGCTCCCGGACCGGGAGGACGCCGACGACCACGCCTCCGGGCGGTCCGGCGAGCGCGCTCACACGGCCCGGATGAACATCGGGCAGGTGCTCGACGTCCTGCGTCCGGAGTTCCCGACGATCACCATCCCCAAGATCCGCTTCCTCGAGGACAAGGGTCTGATCAAGCCCGAGCGCACCGCGTCGGGCTATCGCAAGTTCGCCGGTCCCGACGTCGAGCGGCTGCGCTACGTGCTCACGATGCAGCGCGACCACTACCTGCCGCTGAAGGTGATCGGCGAGCACCTCGACGCGATCGACCGAGGCCTGGAGCCGCCGCCGATCGAGCCGGTGGTGCCGACCGTGCCGACGGTGGCCCTGGCCGCCGACGGCATGCCGAGCCCGGCGTCGTTCGCCCGGCGCGACCAGCTGCGGCTCTCGCGCCGCGAGCTGATCAAGATCGCCGAGATCCCCGACGAGCTGCTCGAGCAGCTCGAGCAGTTCGGGCTGATCACCCCCCGCGCCGGCACCGGTCACTACGACACCGACGCCCTGGTCATCGCCCGCACCGCGCGCGAGCTGGCCGACTTCGGCTTCGAGCCGCGCCACCTGCGCGCCTTCCGGGCCGCTGCCGATCGAGAGGTCGGGCTGGTCGAGCAGGTCGTCGCTCCGCTCAAGCGCACCGGCGACGCTGCGGCCCGGGAACGCGCCGAAACCACCGTCACCGAGATCGCCGCGCTGTCGGTGCGCCTCCACGCGACGCTGGTCAAGGCCGGTCTGCGCCGCTTCGTCTGAGGCTGCTCGGTGCCCGCCCCAGGGGGCAAGGACCCAGGAGTAGGGTGATGGTGTGCGCGAAGTAGATGTCATGGGTGTCCGGGTCGAGATGCCCTCGAACCAGCCGATCGTGCTGCTCCGCGAGGTCACGGGGGAGCGTTACCTGCCGATCTGGATCGGCGCCGTGGAGGCCACGGCCATCGCGTTCGCCCAGCAGGGCGTCATCCCGCCGCGGCCATTGACCCACGACCTGATGAAGGACGTGCTCGAGGCCACCGGCAACGCCCTCACCGAGGTCCAGATCACCGACGTCAAGGACGGCGTGTTCTTCGCGACGCTGATCTTCGCCTCCGGCGTCGAGGTGAGCGCCCGCCCCTCGGACTCCATCGCGCTCGCCCTGCGCACCGGCACCAAGATCGTCTGCTCCGAGGACGTGCTCGACGAAGCGGGCCTTGCGGTGCCCGCCGAGCAGGAGGACGAGGTCGAGAAGTTCCGCGAGTTCCTCGACCACGTGACCCCCGAGGACTTCGACGCCGAACCGTGAGTCGTCGGCGCTGAAGCACTGACCCTCCAGTTGAGGTTGAGGGTCGCGACACGCAGCGATGTCATTGACCGACCTGGCTGCCCGCCGTACCTTGAAGTGTCTTCGTTGTAACTCCACGCCTGTGCTTCAGGTCTTCCCCGGAGTTACGCTGATACGAAGTAGACCTCGCGGAGGACCGTGTGAACGAGCAGACGCCGAAGACCGGCACGACACCAGACGTCGAGCTGGCCCAGGAGTTGGCCCAGGAGTCAGCGCAAGAGCAGGGACTGCTCTTCAGCGATGACGTCTCGCCGCTGCCCAGCGACCTCGGCTATCGCGGCCCGACCGCGTGCAACGCCGCCGGCATCACCTATCGCCAGCTCGACTACTGGGCCCGCACCGGGCTGATCGAGCCCACGGTGCGCGGGGCGAAGGGATCCGGCTCCCAGCGGCTCTACTCCTTCCGCGACATCTTGATCCTCAAGGTCATCAAGCGGCTGCTCGACGCGGGGATCTCCCTGCAGCAGATCCGCACCGCCGTGGCCCACCTGCGCGAGCGCGGCACCGACGACCTGACCCGCGTCACGCTGATGAGCGACGGGGCCTCGGTCTACGAGTGCACCTCCAACGACGAGGTGATCGACCTGCTCCAGGGTGGGCAGGGCGTCTTCGGCATCGCGATCGGCGGCGTCTGGCGCGAGATCGAAGGCACCCTCGCCGCGCTGCCCAGCGAGCGCGCCGACGCCGAGACCCCGGCGCCCTCGGCCAGCGACGAGCTCGCTGCTCGCCGGCAGGCTCGTCAGATCGGCTGAGCCACCGGCTCAGCTCCACCGGCACTGCACGGTTCGTCTTCCCCCGAACCCCGTCCGCGTCGCGGCCCTCGAGGCCGCGGCGCGAACGTCATTTTTCACTGTTTTCACAGGGGAGTTGGTAGGTTGAGCAGGCTGATCATCCCGCGCGGGAGAGTCTTCACCTTGCATGACCGAAGCGCCGAAGGGGCAATTCCTCCCCGGAACCTCTCAGGCACCCGGACCGCGCGGACGAGGCGACTGTGGAGCTCAATGGCGAGTGACAGAGGGGGAGGGCACCCGACCTGTGATTTCGTCAGAGGAGCCCCCTGTGTCCGACCACCCCTTGCTCGCCGACCTCGACACGGCATCGCCGTTCGTCGATCGCCACATCGGCCTCGACGCGCGCGACATCGCCAGCATGGTGGAGCGGCTGGGCTATGACTCGCTGGACGAGCTCATGGCAGCCGCAGTGCCCGGCGGCATCCGCAGCCCCGAGGCGCTCGACCTGCCGTCCCCGCTGAGCGAGGAGGCCACCGCCCACGAGCTGCGCACGATCGCCGGGTCCAACCGCCCGGGCGAGCCGATGATCGGTCTGGGCTACCACGCCACGATCACCCCGCCGGTGATCCGCCGCAACGTGCTGGAGGACCCCAGCTGGTACACCGCCTACACGCCCTACCAGCCCGAGATCTCCCAGGGCCGGCTCGAGGCGATGCTCAACTTCCAGACCGTGATCGGTGACCTGACCGGGTTGCCGACCGCGAACGCCTCGCTGCTCGACGAGGGGACCGCCGCGGCCGAGGCGATGACGCTCGTACGACGCGGCAACCGCAAGGCAGCCGGCCCGTTCGTGGTCGATGCCGATGCGCTCCCGCAGACCATCGACGTCATCCGGACCCGCGCCGAGGGCATGGGCATCGAGGTCGTCGTGGCCGACCTGTCCGACGGGCTCCCGACCGACCTCGTGGACGGCGCGCTGTGCGGCGTCCTCGTGCAGTACCCCGGCGCCTCGGGGCGGGTCCTCGACCCGCGCCCGATCATCGATGCCGCCCACGAGCGCAACGCGCTGGCAGTCGTGGCCGCCGACCTCCTGGCGCTCACCGTGCTCGAGGCGCCCGGCTCGATGGGGGCCGATGTCGTCATCGGCTCGTCGCAGCGCTTCGGCGTCCCGCTCTTCTACGGCGGCCCGCACGCCGGCTACATGGCGGTCGCCTCCGGCCTCGAGCGTCACCTGCCCGGCCGGCTCGTCGGGGTCTCGATCGATGCCGAGGGCCGCCCGGCCTACCGCCTGGCCCTCCAGACCCGCGAGCAGCACATCCGTCGCGACAAGGCGACGTCCAACATCTGCACCGCCCAGGTGCTGCTGGCCGTCGTCGCCTCGATGTACGCCGTCTACCACGGTCCGGCCGGTCTCCGGGCGATCGCGACCCGCACCCATCGCTACGCCGCGGTGCTGGCGCGCGCGCTGTCCGACGGCGGCGTCGCGGTGGCTCACACCACCTTCTTCGACACCCTGACGGTGTCGGTGCCCGGTCGCGCCGACGCTGTGGTCAGCGCCGCCCGCTCGCTCGGCCTGCAGCTGCGTCGTACTGACGAGGACACCGTCGGGATCTCGACGTCGGAGTGCACCACCCGCTCGACCCTCAAGGCCGTCCTCGAGGCCTTCGGGGTCAGCGCCGACCTCGACAGCATCGACCAGGTGGTCGCCGACGCCCTGCCCGACTCGTTGCGCCGCAGCACCGACTTCCTCACCCACGAGGTGTTCTCCAGCCACCACAGCGAGACGTCGATGCTGCGCTACCTGCGCCGTCTCTCGGCGCGCGACTATGCCCTCGACCGCGGGATGATCCCGCTCGGCTCCTGCACGATGAAGCTCAACGCGACCACCGAGATGGAGCCTGTCTCGCTGCCCGGGTTCGCCGACCTGCACCCCTTCGCCCCCGCCGAGGACGCCGCGGGCTACCGCCGTCTGGTCGACGAGCTCGAGGGGTGGCTCGCCGAGGTCACCGGTTATGACCGGGTCTCGATCCAGCCCAACGCCGGCTCCCAGGGCGAGCTCGCAGGTCTGCTGGCGATCCGCGGCTACCACCTCGACCGCCACCAGGAGGGTCAGCCCCAGCGCGACATCTGCCTCATCCCCAGCTCGGCCCACGGCACCAACGCGGCCTCGGCCGTCATGGCCGGGATGAAGGTGGTCGTGGTGAAGTCGAGCGACGACGGCACCGTCGACCTCGCCGACCTCGAGGCGCAGTGCGAGAAGCACGCCGAGACCCTGGCCGCGATCATGGTCACCTACCCCTCGACCCACGGGGCCTACGAGGACACGATCAGCCGGCTCTGCGAGATCGTGCACGACCACGGGGGCCAGGTCTACGTCGACGGCGCCAACCTCAACGCGCTGCTGGGCTACGCCAAGCCGGGCGAGTTCGGTGGCGACGTCTCGCACCTCAACCTGCACAAGACCTTCTGCATCCCCCACGGTGGCGGCGGTCCCGGCGTCGGACCGGTCGCGGTGCGCGAGCACCTCGCGCCCTACCTCCCGTCGCACGCCATGCACCCCGAGGCCGAGAAGCGCGCGGGCATCGGCCCGATCAGCGCGGCACCGTACGGCTCGGCCGGCATCCTGCCGATCTCGTGGGCCTACATCCGGCTGATGGGCGCCGAGGGCCTCACCCGGGCGACCGCTGCGGCGGTGCTGTCGGCCAACTACGTCGCCAAGCGCCTCGGTGATCACTACCCGGTCCTCTACACCGGTCACGGCGGCCTCGTGGCCCACGAGTGCATCCTCGACGTCCGCGGGCTGACCAAGGAGACCGGCGTGACGGTGGACGATGTCGCCAAGCGTCTCGTCGACTACGGCTTCCACGCCCCCACCATGTCGTTCCCGGTCGCCGGCACCCTCATGGTCGAGCCGACCGAGTCCGAGGACCTGGCCGAGATCGACCGTTTCTGCGACGCGATGATCGCGATCCGCGAGGAGATCGACCGGGTCGGCGCAGGGGAGTGGTCGCCCGAGGAGTCGCCGCTCCGCGGTGCCCCCCACACCTCGCGCGCACTGGTCGGGGAGTGGGACCGCTCCTACTCGCGCGAGCTCGCGGTGTTCCCGACCGGTATCGATCCCGACAAGTACTGGCCTCCCGTGGCCCGGATCGACCAGGCCTACGGCGACCGCAACCTGGTGTGCTCCTGCCCGCCTCTCGAGGCGTTCGCCGAGGCCGAGACCAGCGCCGACGAGTGAGCCTCCAGCAGCGCCTCGACCACCTCCAGGCCGCCGGCCGACTGCCGTCGGTCGTGGCCGGGGTGGTGCGAGGCGCTGAGCTCGTCGAGCGGGCGCAGGTCAACAGCGACCTCGCGACGGCGTACCGGATCGGGTCGATCACCAAGACCTTCACCGCGGTCCTGGTGCTCCAGCTGCGCGACGAGGGCCTCGTGGCGCTCGACGACCCGATCGGGCGCCATCTCCCGGGCATCGGGTACGCCGAGGCGACCCTCGCCGACCTGCTCGGGCACACAGCAGGTCTCCAGAGCGAGCCGGCCGGGTCGTGGTGGGAGCGCAGCGACGGTGGCGACTTCGCCACGCTCGCGGCAGCCAACGACGGCTCGGGCGCCGTCGCCGGAGCGGGGGAGTACTTCCACTACTCCAACCTGGCCTACGGACTGCTGGGTGAGCTGGTCGCCCGGCTCCGAGCCCGGTCGTGGTGGGAGGCGGTCACGGCAGGCCTCCTCGAGCCGCTGGCCATGACCCGCACGTCCTACGGCCCGGTGCCGCCGCACGCGTGCGGCCACAGCGTCGAGCACTTCACCGGCCGGTTGGCCGACGAACCCCTGACCGACACCGGCGCGATGGCGCCGGCCGGACAGGCGTGGAGCACCGTCGCCGACCTGGCCACGTGGGCCGACGTGCTCGTCGGGCGACGTCCCGACGTGCTCGCTCCGGACACCGCCGCGGAGATGCGGGCCGACCGGCTCGGCTCCGGCTACGGGCTCGGGCTGCGCCTCGTGGATGCCGGAGGACGCCGCTACGTCGGACACACCGGGTCGATGCCGGGCTTCCTGGCGTCGCTGTTCGTCGACCCCGCGAGCGGCGACGGAACGATCGTCCTCGCCAACGCCACCACCGGCCTGGCTGCCGATGCCATGGTGCGCGTCCTGCTGCACGACCCGGTGCCGGAGCACCCGGTCGCTCGGTGGCGGCCCACCGTCGACCTGCCGCCGGAGGTGGCCGACGTCGTCGGGCTCTGGTTCTGGGGCAACACCGCCATCGAGCTGCGCTGGAACAACGACCTCCTCGAGGCGCGGGCTCTCTCGACGTGCGACATGCTGTACACGTTCACCCTCACTGACGGGCTCCTCGTGGGTGCCAGCGGCTATCACCGTGGCGAGACCCTCCACGTGCACCCCACCCACCTCGAGTGCGCCACCTTCATCTACACCCGACGTCCCTACGACCCGGACGCGCCGATCCCGCGCTCGGCGAGCAGCTCGGCGCGCTTCCAGGCATAGCCCACCATCCAGGACGGCGCATAGCGGTAGAGCCGGATGTCGTCGCCCCACGTGAGCGGTGAGCTCCCGTAGTGCCGCGTCCAGTGGTCGAGGACCTCGGCGGTGTCCGGGTCCTGCGGGGCCATCTCGGTGACGTGACCGTGACTGAAGACCGCCATCGCCTCGTGGTCGACGTGGGCGACGCTCACCGCAGGACGCGCCCGGAGGTGGGCGGCCTTCGCCGACGTGCCGGAGGTGCTGAAGGACCACGTGCCGTGCAGGAAGTGCCCGTCCACGGCGCTGATGCGTGGCTCGCCGGCCGCGGTGACGGTGGCCACCGACAGCACCTTCATCCCGGTCAGGAGCGCGACGAGGTCAGCAGCCGAGAGCACGCGGTCGTCGTTGATGATGTCGCGCAGGTGCTCGGTCGCCTGACCATGAGAACGATCGAGCAGGTCCTGGAGCGCGGTGATCTCGTGGTCCGACTCATACATCCGGTCAGGCTACGCCGGACGACGGGATCTAGCGTCGCGCCTTCTTGATGCCCGACACGGTCCCGTCGCCTGTCAGGACCGTCACCCCGCGATCGCGGAAGTAGCCGAGCCAGGCGATCCGGGTGCGCTGCACCGAGATCACGACCGAGCCACCGGCGGGCACCCCGCGCCGTCCGTCGGACTGGGCGTTGCGGTTGCTGCCCCACAGCACGACCACGCGCCGCGGGTTGGGGTTGTGGACGACCAGCCGGCCCCGCCGGTTGCGCTTCTTGGTGACCCGCAGCGGCGCGGGACGCTCGATGTCGACGCTGACCGTCGAGGTGGCCCGTTGGCCGTCCTGGCAGGCGTCGTAGGTGAAGCTGACCTGGCCGTCGGCGTTGCGGTTGGTCTCGAGGAACACCAGGGACGGGTCGTCGGTGTCGATGCCGGCGTAGATGACCCGCCCGGCCTGCTCGTCCACCGTGACGCCGCACAGCGTGAGATCACCGGAGCTCAGCACCGAGGTGCTGTCGTTGGCGAGCACGTCGATCGTGTACTCGGCGCCGGCGTAGGCGAAGAAGGAGTCGTTCGCCGGCACCGGACGCGCACTGGTCTCGCCGGCGGCCGAGGCGGACGAGCCGGCACCGGTCGGAGCCAGCAGGGCCAGGACGAGCGGCAGCGTCGCTGCGCCGGTGAGGGTCGCCACGCGTCGTCGGGCGCTCAGCACGCAGCCCGCCGGGGGCGCGGCCGACCGAGGGGGAGTCGGGCAGTCATGGGTGGTCTCTCCGGGTCAGTGGCAGTGCCCGCAGTCTAGACCGCGGGCACCGCAGCCGCGGGGTTACAGAGCCTGCGAGACGCTCGACATGTTGAAGTCGGGGACCCGCAGCGCCGGCGTCGCAGTGCGGGAGAAGTAGTCGTCGCCCCACTCGCGGCTGAAGCTCGCGACCGTGGCCGAGGCGTGGCTGAACCGACGCAGCAGGTCGACGGGGCTCTCGTTGAACCGGAAGTTGTTGACCGCACCGGTGATCTCGCCGTTCTCGACCAGGTAGACGCCGTCGCGGGTGAGCCCGGTGAGCAGCAACGACTGCGGGTCGACCTCGCGGATGTACCACAGGCAGGTCAGGAGCAGACCCCGCTCGGTGCCCGCCACCAGGTCCGCCTCGGTCGCCGTCGCGCCCTCCACCTCCAGCACGAGGTTGTCGATGCCGGGGGTGACCGGCTGCCCGGTCATCGCTGCAGAGTGTCTCGTCGACTGGAGCGCGGTGAGCTCGCCGTCGCGGATCCAGTCGGTGCGCGCCAGGGGGAGGCCGTTGTCGAAGACAGACGAGTCGTTGTCCGACGACGCGGCGACGACGAACGGTGCGCACGACAGCGGATCGAGAGCAGGGTCGGAGAAGAGGTGGACCCCGCGCGCGGCCACGGACTCGCCGAGCCGGGTGCCCCCGCCTCGGCGGCTGAAGACCGACTGGCCCTCCCAGGCATCGCGGGCTCCCGCGCTCCAGTAGGCATCGATCATCAGGTCTGCGACCGCCGAGGGCGGCAGGATCGTGTCGTAGCGACCTGCCGGCAGGTCGACGCGACGCTCGCCCCAGGCGAGCCTGGCGGCCACCGCCGCGTCCATGGCGAGGGCATCGACGTCGGTGAAGTCGCGGGTGGCGCCGCCGACCCACGCGGAGTTGGTCAGGGCGGCGTTCTTGGCGGTGCACCCGTAGTGACCGGTGGGCTGGACGTGGCGCAGCCGTAGTCCGGTCGTGGAAGCGACGTAGGTCGTGGTCATCTCGTGGTTGACGAAGCCGTAGAGCACGCGCTCGGCTGCAGTGGCACGACCGAACGCCTCGCCCAGCGCGGGGGCGAAGGTGTCGTAGACATGGATGTCGGTCGGGACCGGCGCCTGGTCCCAGTCCGCCGCAGCGGGCTGGTCGGCCACCAGCGGCGCGGCGTCCTCGGCCGGTCGGGCGGCACGGGCGGCGGCGTCAGCAGCCTGCACGAGAGCACTCACCTGCGCTTGGTCGGTCGCGCTGCCGGTGACCGAACCGGTGGCGACGCCGCCCTCGGTGCCACCGTGGGCCGCCACGTGCACGAACGAGATCACGGTGACCGAGACCGCGTGCATCACGCCGTTGGTGGTCAGGGTGTTGTTGGCCCAGCGCAGGTTGGCGCTGGTGTGGTCGCGCACGATGACGATGCAGTCGTCGGCGATCGAGGTCTCGACCGCGTGCTCGGCGAGGGACTGGGGATTCACTGACCGCCCTCCTCGAGGGTGTTGAGGATCCGCACACCGCGGAAGAGTGAGGTGGGGCAGCCGTGGCTCACGGCCGCCACCTGGCCCGGCTGAGCCTTGCCGCAGTTGAAGGCTCCGCCCAGCTCCCAGGTCGAGGCGCCACCGACGGCCTCCAGGGAGCCCCAGAAGTCGGTGGTCGTGGCCTGGTAGGCGACGTCGCGCACCTGGCCGACGATCTCGCCGTCAGCGATCTTGTAGAAGCGCTGACCGGTGAACTGGAAGTTGAACCGCTGCATGTCGATGCTCCACGACTTGTCGCCCACGACGTAGAGCCCGCGGTCGACCCGACCGATGAGGTCCTCGGTCGTGGGCCCGCCTGCCGGGTCGGGGTCGGGCTGGAGCGACACGTTGGCCATCCGCTGGATCGGGATATGACCCGGTGAGTCGGCGTAGGCGCACCCGTTGGAGCGCCCCTGCCCCGCAGGGCCACGGCCGTCGGACAGGGCGAGGTCGGGCAGCATCACCCCCATCGGACGGTCGAGCTGGTAGCCGACCAGCACTCCGTCGCGCACGATGTCCCAGGACTGGGTCTGCACCCCCTCGTCGTCGTAGCCGACCGAGGCCAGCCCGTGCTCGACGGTGCGGTCCCCGGTGACGTTCATGACGTCGCTGCCGTACTGCAGCGTGCCGAGCTTGTCAGGGGTCGCGAACGAGGTGCCGGCGTAGTTGGCCTCGTAGCCCAGGGCCCGGTCCAGCTCGGTCGCGTGACCGATCGACTCGTGGATGGTCAGCCACAGGTTGCTGGGGTGGATCACGAGGTCGTAGGTGCCGGCCTCGACGCTGGGGGCCTTGAGCTTCTCGGCGAGGAGCTCGGGCACCTCGTCGATCTCGGCGTCCCAGTCGTGCACGCCGCCCTCGGCCGGCCCGCGCAGGTACTCCCAGCCGCGACCGACCGGGGGAGCGATGCTGCTCATGGAGTCGAAGGTGTCCGCGCCGGTGCCCATGGCCTCGAAGCCCGGCATCAGCCGGACCCGCTGCTGGGTGGTGCGGGTGCCGGCCAGGTCGGCGTAGTACTTGTTCTCCTGGACCTGCTGCACGAACGCACGAGCGTGGTCGACGGCGGCGCCGGTGCGCAGCCGCTCGGTCCAGTCGATGAGCAGGGCGGCCTTGTCGGCGACCGGGACCTCGAGCGGGTTGATCTCGTAGGCGCTGATCCAGGTCACGTCGTCGTAGACCGGCTCGTCGGCGATCTCGACCGGGTGGCTGGTCATCGCCGAGGCGACGGTGGCCACGCTGACCGCGGTCTCGGCGACCCGGACGGCCTCGTCGGCGGTGAGGACCACGCCGGAGGCGAAACCCCAGGAACCGCGGTGGATGACCCGCACCGCGAAGCCGAGGTCCTCGGTGTCGCTGGCGTCCTGGAGCACACCGTCGCGCACCAGCAGGCTCTGGTAGCGGACGCGCTCGAAGCGGAAGTCGGCATGGCTCACCCCCAGCTCGCGAGCCCGGCTCAGCGCAGCGTCGCCGAGGTGGCGGTAGGGCAGGTCGACGAACGTCGGATCGAGGCCACTCATGGTCGTGAACGTATCCCACAGCGCATCGTCGGCGCGCGGTGAATAGGGTGCTGCCATGGGCACACCGGCATGGTTGGGGATCGGCGCACAGCGCAGCGGCACGACGTGGCTGACCGACCTCTTGACCCAGCACCCGCAGGTCGGGCTCGGCACCAACGGCAAGAAGGAGCAGCAGCTGCTCCACAAGCTCGGTGACGGCCGGATCGAGGAGGCTGACTACCTCGACCTGTTCCCCTCCGACCGCGTACGCCGTGGCGACTGGACCCCGCAGTACCTCCGCCACGCCTCGGCGCCGGCGGCTGCCGTGAGATGGGTGCCGGACGCACCGATCTTCGTGGTCCTGCGCGACCCGGTGGAGCGCTTCCGCTCCGCGATGCGCCTGGCTGCCACGCGCGGCAAGTCGTGGCCCTACCCCGTCCCGATCACGGTGCAGACCTGGACCGGCTGCTACGCCGACCAGCTCGACATGTGGGCCGCCGCCGTCGGCCGCGACCGGATGCACGTGCTGGTCTTCGAGTCGGTGCGCACCCGCCCGCAGGAGACCCTCGACGACCTGTGGCGTCTGCTCGACGTCGATCCGGTGCCGCTCGTGGATGTCGAGCAGGAGTCGGGCTCGTCGTCGGTCGCCGACTGGGAGTGGACCCCCGGCCTGCGCGAGTCCCTCCAGACCCTCTACCGCCCCCAGGCCGAGCGCCTGACCCGCGACTGGGGCCTCGACGTCTCCTCCTGGCGCTCGCTGACCTGACGTTCTCTGCCGAGTCGGCGCACGTGTGCGCCGACTCGGCAGAGATCACCCTCGTGGGCGGTGTGAGGCGCCCGGTCGTCTGCCTAGGTTCGGGACCATGACGACGAAGAAGGTTGCATTCCTGACTGCCAACGAGGGGATCGAGAAGGTCGAGCTGGTCGACCCGTGGGCCGCGGTGAAGGACGCCGGCTTCGAGCCGGTGCTGCTCGCGCCCGAGGAGGGTGAGGCCCAGCTCTTCGACCACCTCGATCACGCAGGCTCCCAGCCGGTGGATGCCGCCGTGGCCGGCGCCGACGTCGACGACTACGCGGCACTCGTCCTCCCCGGCGGGGTGGCGAACCCCGACGCCCTGCGGATGGATGAGGACGCCGTGGCGTTCGTGCGCGACTTCATGGCCTCCGGCAAGCCGGTCGCCGCGATCTGTCACGCAGCGTGGACCCTGGTGGAGGCCGGGGTGCTGGAGGGCCGGACGCTGGCGTCGTGGCCGAGCCTGCAGACCGACATCCGCAACGCCGGCGGCACCTGGCAGGACGAGGCCGTGGTGACCGACGGCAACCTGATCAGCAGCCGTAACCCCGGCGACCTGCCCGGGTTCATCAGCGCACTGCTGGAGGCACTCAACCACGGGGTCGCGGGCACGTCCTGACGTCAGCGGCGCACGTGCACCGAGGAGCCGCTGCGTGACTTGGTGACGACGAGCTGGGTGGGGATCCGGTCGCGCATCTCGGCCACGTGGCTCACCACTCCCACCACCCGGCCACCGTCGCGCAGGGAGTCGAGGGTGTCCATGACGTCGTCGAGGGTCTCGGCGTCGAGGGAGCCGAACCCCTCGTCGACGAACAGCGTGTCGAGAGCCGCTCCGCCGGCCTCCTGGGTGATCACGTCGGAGAGGCCCAGCGCCAGGGCGAGGGAGACCACGAAGGTCTCGCCGCCCGACAGCGTGGCCGGGTCGCGGGACTCGCCCGACCAGTCGTCGCGCACCAGGAGGCTCAGACCGCCGCGGGACTCGCCGGCTCCACGCCGACCGGTGTGCTCGAGGCTGTAGCGCTGGTCGCTCATCCGGGCCAGACGCTCGTTGGCTGCCGCCACGACCTGGCTGAGTCGGTAGGCCAGGACGTAGGCCGACAACCGCATGCGCAGCTGGTTGTCGGCCGACTTGCCCTCGACGAACCCGCACAGCTGCGTGAGGGTGGTCAGGCTCTCGCGCAGGGGCCGCCACGTGGTCAGGACCTCCTCCAGAGCGGCCACCAGACCGGTCAGTCGCTCCTCGCGCCCGGTCCAGACCCGCAGCTCGGCGGCAGTGCGGTCACGCTCGACGAGCGTGGCGCGGTGAGCCTGGAGGAGGCCGTCGACGTCTGGCAGCGATGTCACCAGCACGTCGTCGGCCCCGGGCTCGGCCAGGACCGCTCGAAGACCCATCAACTGCTGCTCGTGGGCCGCGACGGACTCGGCCAGACGCGCCCGCGCTTCGGCGGACAAGGCAGCGGCCGCGGCCTCCGCCGCGGTGTCGAAGCCGGCCTCGAGCGCTGCCTTCTCAGCTCGCTCGGTCGCCTCGCGCAGGGCTTCGTCGGCGGCCTCGGCAGCCCGGTCGCGCTCGAGGGCGGTGCGGGCGAGCCGTTCGCACGTCTGGTGCCGCGACAGCAGCTGCTCCAGGTCCTGGTGATCGGTGCCCTCCAGTGCAGCATCGATCTCGGCGCGCAGCCCCGCGACCTCGTCGGTGAGCGCGGCGTGCTCGGCATCGGCGCGGGCGGTGCGGTCGACGAGGTCGGTCAGTCGGGCGGCGAGGTCGGTGAGCGCCTGCTCGGCGGCGGCGAGCTCGGACTCCAGGCTCGGTAGCCGACCAGCGAGCAGCGTGACCTCGTCGAGGTCGGCGGTCCACTCGCCGAGGTCAGCACGCAGGGCCTCGGGCGAGAGGTCGCCGGCCACCGCCGCGACCGAGGCCAGCGAGCTCTCGAGCTCGCGCACCTTCTGGTCGAAGGCCAGCTCGAGCACGGCAGCGGAGTCGATGTCGGAGCGGGCGGCGCGCTCGGCTGCCGCGTCGGGAGCATCAGGAGCGGCGGCCGCCTTCGCCGGGTGCTCGGCCGAGCCACAGACCGGGCAGTGGCACCCGGCGGCCAGGCTGCCGGCGAGCTCGGCAGCCATCCCCTCGATGCGGGCATCCTGGAGCGCGATGAGGCGTTCGCGGAGCATCAGGGTGTGGCCCCGGGCATCCAGCCACTCGCGTTGCGCCTCGACCACCTCGAGGCGGAGCCGGTCGGCTCGTCGGTGGGCCTCGAGTCGTGCCTGGGCGGTCTGGCACGACTCCCGCAGGGTCGTGGCCCGCGCCTGAGCGGCAGAGGCCTCGGCGAGAGCGGCGCGCAGGCCGGCGACCTGCTCGGGCAGCACGGCGTGCTCCGCGCGGGCTGTCTGCAGCTCGGCAGTCACCCGGGCGCGACGCTGGGTCACGCTGTCCAGCGCTGCACAGGCCTGGTCGTGGCGCACCGCACGCGGCTGCAGGGCGCGTACGGCGGCCGCGGCGACCGCGTGGTCGTGGGCCCAGGTCTCGAGGTCGGCCCGGGTCGGGTCGGAGGCCTCCGGTCCCAACCCCGCGGCGCGGACGTCCGCGAAGGCCGCCCCCCTCGCCGTGCGGGCCTGACCGGCGCGGTCGCGAGCCGCGAGAGTCACCTCGTGCAGGCCGACGACGGGCGCACCCCGGTGGGCGCGGTCCAGGCGCTGCTGGTCGCTCAGGTGCTGCGCTGCCCCGGCCTCGAGGCCGTCGAGGTCCCGACGCGCGGACGCGTAGCGACGGTGACGCTCGACGAGGGCGCGCGCGTGCTCGAGCAGGGAGCGGGCCTCCGACTCCGCCTCGGAGCTGCGTTCGCAGGCTCCGAGGCCGTCGGCGCGCGACTCGCGAGCCACGCGCAGCTGCTCGGCGCTCCAGAGGAGGAGCGAGCCGTCGTCGACCGCCGGGGTCAGGTCGTGCACGTCCCAGCCGTCGGGCAGCGGCTCTCCGGCCGCCTCGCTGACCCGGCTGACCAGGTCGGCGGTCTGCTGGTGCAGCACCTGGTGCTCGTGGGACAGCGCCAGACGGCGATCGCGCAGCCAACGCTCGACCTGCTCGAAGCGTCCGGTGCGGAAGAGACGCTGCAGGAGCTGGTGGCGCTCCTCGGACTTGGCGCGCAAGAAAGCCTGGAAGCGTCCCTGCGGCAGCATCGCCACCTGGGTGAACTGCGCCAGGTTCATCCCGACGACGCTGGTCACCAGGTCACCGGTCTCGTCGATGCGGCTCGACAGCGGCTGCCACGCGTCGCCGACCCGCTCCGAGAGCGTGACCGACGACTGCTGGGTGGTCGTGCCCTGGCCCCGCAGCTTGGGGCGGTCCCAGGACGGTGAGCGCACCAGCTTGAAGCGCCGGCCCGACAAGGTGGCCTCCAGGGTCACCCGAGGAGTGGCCAGCGGAGCCGCCCGGTCGCAGCGCAACCGCTTGGCGCTGCTGCGGTCTCCGGGCACGTCGCCGTAGAGGGCGAAGCAGATCGCATCCAGCACGCTGGACTTGCCGGCCCCGGTGGGGCCCGACAGCAGGAAGAGACCCGCGTCGGAGAGGTCGTCGAAGTCGATGTCGACCGCGGTGGCGAACGGGCCGAAGGCCTCGATGCGCAGGTGGTGGAGTCGCATCGTTCAGCCCCCGCTCGCATCGTCGACGCCCAGCAGCGTGTCGACCTCGTCGTCGCAGCAGGCATCGACGGCCTGGTCGAGCACGGCGAGCTCGACCGCAGTGGGCTCGCTGCCGCGGAGCTCGGTGACGAACTCGCGCACGATGTCGTGGTCGCGTCGCGCGTGGGTCTGGGCGGCACCGGGTGCGCCCACGGCGATGCGCGTGGAGGCGAAGGACAGCACGAGGGTGTGGGGGAAGCGGCGACGCAGGCGCTCCATCGCCTCGACCGGACGGGCCTGGTCGGTCAGGGTCGCCTCCACCCATGATGCCTCGTGCCCGCTCAGCGTCGGGTCGGCGAGGAGCTCGTCGAGCGTGCCCCGCAGTCGCGCCAGCGGACGGGGGACCGGGGCCTCGATGAACTCCGCGCTCACCGCGCCGGCCGCGTCGAGGTCGACGAGCCAGGCACCCTTGCGGTGGGCGGCCTCGGAGAACGAGTAGGCCAGCGGGGAGCCGCTGTAGCGGATCTCGTCGCGCAGCACGTGGGGTCCGTGGAGATGACCCAGGGCGACGTAGTCGACGTCGTCGAACACCGAGACCGGGACCCGGGCGACGCCCCCGACGGTGATGTCGCGCTCGGAGTCGCTGGGGGCGGCGCCGGCGACGAAGGCGTGCGCCAGGACGACGGAGCGGGTGCCGGGGCGGGCAGCGAGGTCGGCGCGCACCCGGCGCATCGCCTCGGTGAGCGCTGCCTCGTGGGAGCGCTCCTCGAGGGACCAGGGGTCGGCGACCGCGTGCGGGTCGAGGTAGGGGATGCCGTGGATCGCCACGGTGCCGTGAGCATCGTCGAGCAGCACCGGCGTGCCGACCGCGCCGACGTCGGTGCGCAGGTGGACCCCGGCGGCACTGATCAGTCGCGCGGAGAACCCGAGCCGCTGGGCGGAGTCGTGGTTGCCGCTGGTCAGGACCACGGTGGCGCGCGAGTGGGCGAGGCGCACGAGGGCGTCGTCGGCCAGCCGGACGGCGTCGACCGGCGGCAGGGCACGGTCGTAGATGTCGCCCGAGACGACGACGAGGTCGACCTGCTCGCTGGCCACGACCTCGAGCAGGTGGTCGAGGTAGGCGGCCTGGTGGGTGAGCATCCCCTCGCGGTGGAACGACCGGCCGAGGTGCCAGTCAGAGGTGTGGAGGATGCGCATGACTCGAAGTTAGAGGCCGCCACCGACAGTCGTGCCCAGGCACGCCGCAGGGCGCTCCGCTGCGGGGCAGATCACGCGTAGCGGACGGCCCGGTCACCGCGGGCGAAGCCGTAGAGCGTCAGGCCGCCCCGCCGGGCGAGGTCCACGGCCAGGCTGGTCGGTGCGCCGACCGCGACCAAGGCACCGCTGCCGACGGCGATCGCCTTCTGCACCAGCTCGAAACCCGCACGGCCGCTCACGACGAGGACCGAGCCGGCCGGGTCCTCGCCGGCGAGGACCCGGGCACCGGTGACCTTGTCGACGGCGTTGTGGCGCCCCACGTCCTCGCGCACGACGAGCAGGTCGCCGTCGGACGTGGCCAGGCCGGCGGCGTGCACCCCGCCGGTGCGGTCGAAGAGGCTCTGTCGTTCGCGCAGCGCGTCGGGCAGCCGTCGTACGACGTCGGGGTGGGGGAGTGCGCCGGTCCAGCGACGGGTGGAGGCGTCGAGGGCCGTCGAGACGCTGTCACGGCCGCACACCCCGCACGCCGAGGACCCGGCGGTCAGCGACGGCTGCTGGTGCGGCAGCTCGGCCGGGGCCGCGGCGAGGCTCACGGTCACCACGTTGAACTCCTGCTCGGGCGCCAGGGTCGCGTCGGTGCAGTAGGCGACACCCGTGATGCCGTCGCGCGGCGGGGTGAGGCCCTCGTGCACCGCCCACCCCGCTGCGAGCTCGAAGTCGTTGCCCGGCGTGCGCATGGTCACCCAGGCGCGGTGGGCACCGTGTCCCGGCCAGGCCAGTCGGAGCTCGAGCGGCTCCTCGGTGATGACCCGGTCCTCGCGGTGGCGTTCGGGTCGCTCGGCCTCGTCGGTGACCTCGGTGACCCGCACCCGGACGCTCGGTCCCGGGCGGCGCGCGCGGTCGATCATCGCTTCGGGAACGCGCGGCGCACGGCGAGCTGGCGCTCGAGGTCGTCGACGGCGTCGATCACGCGACGCTGCACCGCCGGCTCCAGCACGTCGCCGGCGAGGAGGGTGCGTGCCCGGTCCAGGGTGGCGGTGTCGACCGACGTGCGGGGGAAGAACGACCCTGCCGACAGGGCCAGCACCCACCCGCTGCGCACCTCGGCGGTGCCCGGGAGGTCGGCGAAGTAGCGCTCGACGTAGGGAGCGGTCACGTCGTCCTGCCCGCCGCGCCACAGGCCCGCGCCCGCTGCCTCGAGCTCGTAGTTGGGGACGTCGACCTCTCCGGTGAACGTCGCCCACGCGCGGGCCTTCGCCTCCGCGGTCGGCAGCGAGGCCGAGGCGCGACTGTGCTGGACCCGGGAGAACATCGTCGGCGTGTCAGCCAGTGCGCGGTCCAGCGCGTCCTGGTCGGTGGCGCCGAGCGAGGCCAGCCGGGTGAGCAGCCGCCACCGCACGTCGGCGTCGAGGTCGAGACCCGCGGGCAGGTCGTCGCCCGCCAGCCAGGACTCGAGACGCTGGGGGTCGTCGAGGGTGTGGACCACGACCCGCAGCGCCGAGAGCTGGCGCTCCGAGCCGGGCTCGGCGTCGTCGAGGTGCGCGGCCGCCACCGCGTGGAGCCGCTCGGCGGCGCCCGGCGACGCCGCCGGCAGGACCTGACCGAGCACCCAGGGCATCGTCTGGCGGGCGGTGTCCTCCGCGTCCTCCAGCGGCAGTGCGGCCTCGAGCAGCGCGACCACGTCGTCGGGATCGACCAGTGCCAGCGAGTAGCCGCTCTTGACGTTGTTCCAGACCGCCGCCTGGAGCAACGGGTCGTGCTGGTGGGGCAACGTCTTGGTGAGGTGCCGCATCGTCTCGGCGTCCGGCACGTAGAGGCCCCAGCTCTGCTCGGCGGGGTCGATCACCAGAGCGCCGGAGGTCTCGGCGAGCGGGGTCTCGGCCGAGGTGACCTCGACCGGGACGGCCCGGACGGAGGCGCCGTCGAGCGAGGCGACCTGGAGCACGTGCGCGCGGTCGGCAGGGTGCTCGGGCGGTGGAGTGCGCAGCAGCACGGCCCGCTCGCGGTCGATGGTGAACGTGTCGGGGCCGGCGGTGCGCAGCCAGTGGTCGATGACGGGGGACAGGTCGTCGGCCCCGGCCTTCTCCCAGCTGGCGAACAGGTCGTGCATGGTCGCGTTGCCGAAGTAGTGGCTCTCGAAGTGGTCGCGTGCGCCGGCGAAGAAGACGTCGTCGCCCAGCGTCGTGGCCAGCTGCTTGAGGATGCTGGAGCCCTTGGCGTAGGAGATGCCGTCGAAGTTCTGCAGGGCGGCCACGGCGTCGGCTGCTCCGTTGCCGGCGACGGGGTGGGTGCTCGGGCGCTGGTCGGCCGTCAGCCCCCACTGCCGTCGCGCCCAGGCGACGTGCGTCCAGGCGTCGTCGTACTCGGTGACGTCGGCGATGACCCGGTTGCCCATGTACTCGGCGAAGGACTCGTTGAGCCACAGGTCGTCCCACCACTTCGGCGTGGTGATGTTGCCGAACCACTGGTGCGCCATCTCGTGGGCCACGGTGGTGGCACGGTTGATGCGCTGTGCGCGGGTCACGCGGGTGTCGAAGAGCATCTGGTCGCGGAACGTCACGCACCCGGGGTTCTCCATCGCGCCGGCGTTGAACTCCGGGACGAACGCCTGGTGGTAGTCGCCGAACGGGTAGCGGATGCCGAAGAGCCGGTGCAGCTCGTCGAAGCTCTGGCGCGTCAGGGTGAAGAGCTCGGGAGCGTCCTTCTCCAACGTGGCGGCCAGGCTCTCGCGCGAGCTGATCGACAGCTTGATCCCGTCGTGCTCGGAGGTCAGCAGGCGGTAGGGACCGGCCACCAGCGTCACGAAGTACGTCGACAGCGGCTGGGTCGGCCCGAGCTCCCAGACGCCAGGCTCGGGGTTGGTCGCGGGGGCGTTGCCCACGACGACCCAGTCCCGCGGAGCCCGCACGTGCAACGTGTACGGCGCCTTCAGGTCGGGCTGGTCGAAGCAGGCGAAGATCGTGGGCGCTGCGTCCATGAACGACATGCCGTAGACGTAGTGGCGCCCGTCGGCGGGGTCGACACTGCGGTGCAGGCCCTCGCCGTCGTTGCGGAACGGCATCACGGCCTCGACCACCAGCACGTTCGTGCCGGCGACGGTCTCGAGGGGGAGCCGGCCGCGCACCAGCAGGTCGACGTCGATCGGGTGGTCGTTGAGGCGGGCCGACAGCAGCCGGGTGGGCTTGACGTCAGCGAACGTCGGTCCCCCGGTGCTCTCGAACGTCACCGTCGTCACCGAGCCGAACGTGGCCTCGTCGGAGGCCAGGTCGAGGCTCACGTCGTAGGACGTGACGTCGAGGAGGTCGAAGCGGGCGATGGCCTCGGTGTGGCGCAGGCTCTGCGATGTGGTGCTCACTCGCTCCACCTTAGGGAGCCGCACCCAGGACCCGGGAAAGGGTCAGAGGCGCACGAGCATCTTGCCCACGTTGGCGCCGGTCGCCAGGCCGAGGAAGCCGTCGACCATCTGGTCGAGGCCCTCGACGTAGGTCTCGCGATAGGTCACCTCACCGGAGGCGATCCAGGGCCCGACGGTGCGGTAGAACTCGCCGGCGAGGTCCTGGTGGTCGCTCACGATGAAGCCGCGCAGGCTCAACCGCTTGGAGATCATCATCATCATGTTGCGCGGGCCGGGCACCGGCGCGGTGGCGTCGTAGCCGGAGATCGCGCCGCACAGCGCCATCCGGGCGAACTCGGCGGCGTGGAAGATCGCCGCCTCGAGGTGCTCGCCCCCGACGTTGTCGAAGTAGACGTCGACCGGCGCGTGCTCGGCGAGGAGCTTGGCCACCGGACCCGCGTGGTAGTCGAACGCCGCGTCGAAGCCGAGGTCGTCGGTCAGCCAGGAGATCTTCTCCGCGGTGCCGGCCGAGCCCACGACCTTGGCCGCTCCGAGCTTGCGGGCGAGCTGGCCGACGAGAGAGCCCACGGCCCCGGCTGCGCCGGACACGAAGACGGTGTCGCCCTCCTTCATGCCCGCGATCGCGGTCAGACCGACGTAGGCGGTGAGCCCGGGCATGCCCAGCGCCCCGAGGTAGGCCGAGGCCGGCGCGAGGTCGGTGTCGACCACCCGCACCTGGGAGGCCGGGAGCACGGCGTGCTCACGCCACCCACCCATGTGCTGGACCACGGCCCCGACCGGGACGTCGGGGGAGGCCGAGGCCTCGACCACGCCGACCGCGCCACCGTCCATGGGGGCGTCGAGCGCGAAGGGAGCCGAGTAGGACTTGACGTCGTTCATCCGCCCGCGCATGTAGGGGTCGACCGACAGGACGGTGTTGCGCACGAGCACCTGGCCCTCGGTCGGCTCCGGCAGGCTGACCTCGACCGTGCGGAAGTCGTCGTGCGTGGGAGTCCCGTGCGGTCGGGCGGCCAGGTGGATCTCGCGCGTGGTCGTCATCGCTCGATCCTGCCACCCGGGCCCCACCGACGGCACGAGCCCCCGGCCCGGAGGGGCAGGGGGCTCGTCGTGGGTCCGTCAAGGGGAAGGCGGACCCGGTCGGGGTGCGGCGTCAGGGCTGGTGGGCGAGCGCGAACTCGACCTTCCCGGTGTCGTCGACCGCAGCGTCGAGGATCTTGTCGTCGAGCATCACCGCAGCGTCCTCGTCGAGGTAGAGGGTGGCACCCGCCTGCTCGACCACCTGGTCGGCCGGCTCCGGCTGCTCGGCAGCAGAGATCGCGAACGACGACTGGTCGCCGTCGGAGGTGATCCGGAGGCCGGCGCTCTCGGGGAGGCCGGGCTGGGTGGTGATGTCGCGGACGATCGTGCTGGCGTTCTCGGTGAGGGTGAGCATGGCTCGCCTTCCGGTTGAATGGCAGGACTCCTCCACCGTGTCCGACTTGGGCGCCTCGTTCAAGGTGAGCTCCGTCCCGGGCGTGTTGTGGGCGCTCGGACCTGCGAGGCTGGGACCCATGACGGACCCCTGCTGCTCCGAACGGACCTGACGTGGCGCGCAAGAACGCGGCGCGTCCCTGGTCGGCGGTTCCCCGCCAGGACGGCCGTCGCTTCGTGGTGACCGGGGCCAACTCGGGCGTGGGCCTGGAGACCGCCCGGGTGCTGGCCGAGCAGGGCGCGCACGTCGTCCTCGCCTGTCGCAGTGCCGCCAAGGCCGAGGCCGCGGCTGCCGAGATCCGCGCCGGTGGCGTGAGCGGGACGGTCGAGGTGGGGAGCCTGGACGTGTCGGACCTCACCTCGGTCCGGGCCTTCGCCGACGCGGTCGGCGAGGTCGACGTGCTGGTCAACAATGCCGGCATCCTCGGCGTCCCGTTCTCCCGCAGCGCCGACGGCATCGAGCTCCAGTTCGCCACCAACCACCTCGGCCACTTCGCCCTGAGCAACCTGCTGCTGCCCCGCCTGACCGACCGGATCGTCGTGGTCAGCTCGCAGTCGCACCGGGCCGGCGACCTCCAGCTCGACGACCTCGACTGGCGCCGCCGCGGCTACAAGCCCTATGCCGCCTACGGACAGTCGAAGCTGGCCAACCTGCTGTTCCTCGCCGAGCTCCAGCGCCGCCTCACCGCGACCGGCACCAGCCTGCGCGTCACCGGAGCCCACCCGGGCTCGACCGCGACCGGCATCACCGGCAACACCGGGCGCGGTGTGGTGTCGGCAGTCGGCGCCTGGGGCCACGGCCTGGTCGGGATGACGCCGCGGCAGGGGGCCATGCCGACGCTGTACGCCGCCACGATGGACGTGCCTGGCAACACCTACGTCGGCCCGCACCGGGTCCGCGAGCTGCGCGGCTGGCCGGTGGGGGTCGGGCGCAGCCAGCGCGCCCTGGACCCGGACCTGGCCAAGGCGCTCTGGGACCGCTCCGAGGAGCTCAGCGGGGTCTCGTTCCCCCTCTGAGCGCTGGTGGCCGCCCGGCTCGTGATCGACGTCTCAGTGCACCACGAAGTAGCCGATCGGGTGTGTCCCGGCCATGGGCACGACCGTAGGATCGAGCAGTGTCCAGGGTCCGCGTCATCGCCTACTTCGCCGACGATCCGACGCGCGCCTACCAGCTGGTCCAGTGGCTGCCCGTGCTCGAGATCCTCGACGCGACCCAGCCCGTCTGCATCGTCGTGCGCGACCCCGCCTCGGCGGCCGTGCTGGAGGCGCGCACCCGGCTCCCGGTGCACTCCGCCCCGTCGTTCCCCGAGCTGACCGCGCTCTACGCCGACCTCGATGCAGCAGTGGTCCTCTACTGCAACAACTCGATGCTCAACTTCCAGTCGCTCATCGACGGACGACTTCTCCACGTGCACATCAACCACGGGGAGAGCGACAAGCAGAGCATGGCCAGCAACAACGCCAAGGCCTACGACCGCGTGTTCGTGGCGGGGGAGGCGGCGGTGCAGCGGCACGAGGCGGGGCTGATGGAGTTCGACCTCAGCCGGCTCGTCCGTACCGGGCGTCCTCAGCTCGACCTGCGTCCTGACCCGGTCCTCGCACCGGCGGCGGCGCGCCACACGGTGCTCTACGCCCCCACGTGGGAGGGCGATGCCGACTACAACGACTACACCTCGGTCGACGTCTACGGCGTCGAGATCGTGCGCTCGGTCCTGACCGTCCCGGATGTCCGGTTGGTCTACAAGCCGCACCCCAAGGTGGTCACGAGCCGCACCCCGGCGGTGCGGTCCGCCCACCGTCAGATCGTGCACGTCGTGCAGGAGGCGGCACGCCTCGATCCAGCAGCCGGTCACGTCTGTGTCCTGGACGCCGACATCCTGGCCGTCATGCCCGACTGCGACGCGATGATCACCGACGTGTCGTCGGTCGGGCTCGACTGGCTCTATCTCCGCACCGAGAAGCCGATCTTCATCACCGACCGACACCGCGACGCCGAGCGACTGCGCCAGGACGTGCCGGTCAGCCGGTGCGCCGACGTGCTCGACGGCGCCAACCTCGACGACCTCGCCGCGCTCCTGGCCTCGCGCCTCGACCACGACGAGCACCACCTGGCACGGGTGGCGATGCGCCACCACTACTTCGACGACCTCCAGGTCGGCGACAGCACCGTCGGCTTCGTCGGCGCGGTGCAGGAGCTGGCCGACCTGCGTGACCGGTTGCTCGGCGTGGTGCCGGACGCCGGTGCTGCGATCACGGCCTAGCGATCACGGCCTGACGGCCGCGCTCAGCGGAGCGAGACCGAGCTGATCCGGACGCGCTTCTTCGGCGGCCCGTCGGCGCCGCCGCCCTTGACCCCGGCCTTGCCGACGGCCTCGAGGACCTTGAGCCCGGCCGGGGAGATCGAGCCGAACACCGTGTAGGAAGCGGGCAGCGGGGACTCGCCGTAGACCATGAAGAACTGCGAGCCGTTGGTGTCGGGGCCGGCGTTGGCCATGGCAAGGGTGCCGGGGCCGTACTCCTCGGTCCCCTCGAGCTCGTCGGCGAAGGAGTACCCGGGTCCGCCGGTGCCGGTGCCGGTCGGGTCGCCGCACTGCAGGACGAAGATGCCCTGCGTGGTGAGGCGGTGACAGATCGTGCCGTCGAAGAAGCCCTGCTCGGCCAGCGAGATGAACGAGCCGACCGTGCAGCGAGCGACGGTCGCGTCCAGCGTGATCGGGATGCGACCGGCCGACGTGGCGATCGTGGCGCGGGTCGTGCCCTTCGCACCCTTGGAGCCGGGCAGCTTCGACTCGCCGGAGCCATCAGGGGTGTAGGTGCAGCCCGAGGCTGCGCTCGGGGTCGCGGTCGCGGCGGCCGGGTCACCGGGGGTGGCCTCACCGATGGCCACGAAGTCGAGCGACACGTCCTCGGCCGGGGCGCCGTCACCGGAGCCGTCGGCGACGCCGCCGTCGGCGATCTCGGTCAGCACCTCCATGCCGGCCTCGTCGATGGTCCCGAACACGGTGTAGGAGGGCGGGAGGGGCGAGTCGTCGTAGACGAGGAAGAACTGCGAGCCGTTGGTGTCGGGGCCGGCGTTGGCCATGGCGAGGGTGCCCGGCCCGTAGGTCTCGGAGCCGTCGAGCTCATCGGCATAGGTGTAGCCCGGGCCGCCGTTGCCGACGCCCGTCGGGTCACCGCACTGGAGCACGTAGATGCCCGCGGTGGTGAGCCGGTGGCACGGGGTGTCGTCGTAGAAGCCCTGGCTGGCCAGCGAGGTGAAGGAGTTGACGGTGCAAGGAGCGCCCGCGGCGTCGAGCGTCAGCCCGATGTCGCCGGCGCTGGTCTGGAGCGTGGCGGCCACGGTGCCGTTGTAGGCCGCCGTCGGAGCCGGGGGCTCGACGTCGACCGAGGCCGGCGCCGAGCCGGGGCCGTACTCGCACGCCACGCCGTCGGGGTCGATCGGCTGGGAGACGTGGCTCTGCGGCTCGGTCGCGGTGCTCGACGGCGCCGCTGTGTCGCTGCCGTCCACGGGTCCGGAGGCGGTCTGGTCGCCGCAGGCGGCGACCAGGAGGAGCACCATGGCGGCGGGGAGCACGCCGTTGAGTCGCTTGAGCATGGCGCCGATCGTAGGCGAGGGACCTGTGGGGCCGGTGCCGGGTGGCCGGGGCTTTACCTGGTCGGCGTTCTACGTCACCCGATCAGGTCGCTGAGAATGCCGTTCACCCAGGTGTCGCCTCGTGGCCCGGACGACCGTGGGTGCGACGGTCCTCCTTCATCTCCGCCTCGTAGAGGTGGCGGCGCCCACCGACCAGGTCCTCGCGTGCCTCGCGCTCCAGGCGCCGGAACGTGGACCAGTAGCCGTCGTCGTAGTCCTCGACGATCTGGAAGGTCCACCGGCCCTCGATGACGTTGCGCCCGACCAGCTCGGTCTCGATGCGGTCGGCGAGGTCGTGGTGGCCCTCCTCGCGCAGCTCCGAGACCGCCTCACCCAGCGTGAGGTCGGCCGTGCCCGAGAGCCGGTGGAAGGTGTAGAGGAACCCTCGGGCAGCCTCCACGGCCTCCAATGCCTCGGACAGCTTGCCCAGGGCGCTCACGGTCGCGTCGGAGACGCCCTCGGGGCGCTGGTGGTCAGGGTCAGGACGCTCGGTGTCGGTGCTGTCGTTCACCCGCCCATCGTGGCACCGCGCCCCAGCACCGCGACACGCTCGAAAGCAGGTAGTCAAGCGCGCGTCGGGCCGATCTCAGCACGAGGCGCCGAGTCGACCAAACGCCCGCGCGGACGGCGCCGGACGCCTAGCCTGGACACACCCGCGGAGCGACTCGGTCTCCCACCTCATCGTCGCAAGGACTCCGTCGTGTCTCCTGCTCTGCGTGCCCCGTACGCCGTCGGCGGACTCGTCGGCGCTGTCGTCCTCGCTCTCGCTGTGGGCGGGGTGGCTGCGCTCCCGGCGGCAGGCGCTGCCTCGTCGACGGACCCCGGGGGCATCGGGGCAACGATCGCGGCCGACGAGCTCTGGACACCGGTCGACCAGCCGCTGCGGCGCTCCGCGGACGGCCTGCGCCGCCGCGTGGCGCCCACGCAGTACGCCGCCCACCGCCTCGACCTGCCGGCACTGGAGGGCCTCCTCGAGCGGGCACCCTCGGAGCTGCACGGAGGAGGCGCCCCGGTCACGATCGTGGTGCCGTCGCCGGAGGGCGACCCGGTGGTGTTCCGGGTGACCGAGTCACCGGTCATGGAGCCGGAGCTGGCTGCGGACCACCCGGGGATCAGGACCTACGTCGGGCGTACGACGACGGCCGGGTCCGTCGCCGGCATCCGGCTCGACGTCACCCCCATGGGGTTCCACGCCTCCGTGCGCGGCGACGGCGCCTCCTGGTACGTCGATCCCGCCTACAACGGCGCCGACCAGGGCGCTGACGCGCTCTACGTCTCCTACCGGGGCGACGCGCTCCCCGAGCGGCAGCAGGCCCTCGTGGAGCCCGGCCCGCTCACCGCCGCCGGTCCGCTCGCCAAGACCTCAGGTCCCGCGACCCTGGGGGAGGGTGGCGGCGCGGTCGCGGTCCAGCGCACCTACCGCCTCGCGCTGGCCAGCGATCCTTCCTACGCGGCGTACTTCGCAGGAGGGGCCACCACCAACGCCGAGGTCAACGCGATCGTCACCGCCGAGAAGGTGACGCTGATGAACCGCGTCAACCAGCTCTACGGCGACGACTTCTCGATCCGCATGGTCCTGGTGGCCGGCAACGACCGCCTCAACTTCAACACCGCGGCCCAGTTCCTCAGCCCCAACGGCCGCTGTGGTCAGCTGCCTTGCTACACCGCCGAGGACATCGGGTGCGACCAGGTCATCGACACCAACCGGTTCGTGGTCGGGCAGGTCATCGGTGCGGAGCGCTACGACGTGGGCCACATCATGTTCGGCCCCGACGGTGACGGTGGGGGAGTGGCCTACCTCGGCGCCGTCGGCACGGCGGTCAAGGCGGGCGGCTGCACGGGGCTGAACCCTCCCACCGGTGACGGCTTCGCGGTGGACTTCGTCGCCCACGAGATGGGTCACCAGTTCGCCGGCAACCACACGTTCAACGGCACCAACGGGGCCTGCGCCGGCGCCAACCGCAACGCCGGCACCTCGGTGGAGCCCGGCTCGGGCAGCTCGGTGATGGCCTACGCCGGGATCTGCCGCCAGGACGACCTCCAGCCCCACACCGACCCCTACTTCAGCCAGCGCACCCAGAGCGAGGTGGCCGCCTTCGCCCGCGCGAGCGCCCGCACGGACAACGAGATCCAGAACGTCGCGCTGAGCGGCTTCGGAAGCGGTGAGTCGTTCACGCTGTCGTACGGCGCGGCCACGAGCAGCACGATCACCCAGGGGTCGACGTACACCGCCGCGGGCATCAAGGCTGCGGTCGAGGCCGCCGAGCCGAGCGGGGCCACCGCGAGCGTCACCGGCTTCTGGGGGCGCAGCTCCTCCCTGACCAACGGCTTCCAGATCACCTGGTCGGGCAGGTCCGACATCGCCACCCCGGTGCTGAGCCCCGTCTCCGGCACCTTCGGCTCCATCGTCGGGACGACCGACAACGGGGGAGCCGAGACCAACGGCGGGTCGACGAGCCCCGGGCCCTCCGGTAACCGCAACCCTGTCGTCAGCGCGCCCGAGGCCCGGACGATCCCGCTCCGCACCCCCTTCACGCTCACCGGGTCGGCGACCGATGCCGACGGCGACGCACTGGTCCACCTGTGGGAGCAGAACGACACCACCAGCAACGGGAGCGGGCTGACGAGCAACGCCAAGACCTCCGGTGCGCTGTTCCGGGTCTTCGGCCGGTACGCCGCGGTGACCAGCGCCGGCTCGCAGCAGTACTCCTCGCCGGGCGAGAACCGCGCCACGGCGAGCCCCAGCCGCTCGTTCCCCGACGCGGCCCAGGTCGCGACCGGGGCCACGAACGCCGCCACCGGGTCTTGTCCTGCCACCGGCTCCGGCAGCGCCCTGCCCGACGGGCCGGTGCTCGAGTGCTACTCCGAGTTCCTCCCGACCAACGCGCGGACCCTGCGGTTCCGCCTCACCGCACGCGACCTGGGGGGCTCCGACGGCGGCTCCGACGGTGGGACGGCGTACGCCGACACCACGCTCACGGTCGGCAGCGCCGGACCGTTCGCCGTGACCTCGCAGTCCAGCTCGACCTCGGTCGACGGCGGGGCCACGGCGACCGTGTCCTGGAGCGTCGCCGGCACCCGCAACACGACCTACGCCACCCACGTCCGTCTCCTGCTGTCGACGGATGGCGGCCTGACGTTCCCGACAGTGCTCAGCGACAGCACCCCCAACGACGGCAGTGCCGGCATTACCTGGCCCAACGTGGCAACCTCGAAGGCACGGATCAAGGTCGAGGCCGTCGACAACTACTTCTACGACGTCAATGACGCCGACGTCACCATCGTGCGCACGCCCGACCCGACGCTGACACTGAGCGGCAGCGCCACCGGGAGCATGGCGGCGGTGTACTCCGACCCGCTCCCGGTCACCCCCACGGTCACTGCGGCGTCGTCGTCGGTCGACGGCACCGCGATCACCGCGACCGCCACCGGGCTGCCGACCGGCCTCACGCTCTCCCGCACAGCTTCGTCGGCGCCGGGCGTGCGTCCCGGGACGACGACCTTCGCGGTCAGCGGCGAGCCGCTGGTCGACCCCGGGACCTACCCGGTGACGGTGACGGTCCGCGACGCCGCCGCGCCCGATCAACGGCGCTCCTTCGACCTCGTCGTGGGTCCTGACACCGCCACGCTCACCTACACCGGCGACACCACCGCCACCGCACCCGCGACCGGCACCGACGTGGTCGACCTCGACCTGGCGGCGACCGTGGTCGACACCGACGCCACCCCCGGCGTGCCGGCGGGCACCGTCGCCTTCCGCGACCAGGCCACGGACGAGCTGTTGTGCACCGCGCCGGTCGTCGACGGTGCGGCCGGCTGCTCGTTCGGCGCCGACCTCAGCGGCACCAGCCGGACCTATCAGGTCGTCGCCGGGCTCACGAGCATCCGCTACTCGGGGACCTCCGCCGCTGCGCCCGTGACCGTGACCCTCGCCGGCAGCGAGGACACCACCCCGCCCGAGACCCGCATCACCCGCGGCCCCGCCGAGGGCAGCCTCGTGCTCGGCCGGACCGTCACGTTCAGGTACGACGCCGAGCCGGGTGCGACCTACGAGTGCCGGCTCGACTCCTCGGTGGCGGGCTCGACGGCGCTGAGCTGCCCGGCCTCGGGCGTGGTGCGCCTGCGTGAACCCGCGGGCGGCTCCTACGAGCTCCGCATCGCTGCGGTCGACGAGGCCGGCAACGCCGACCTCAGCCCGGCCACCCGCCGCTTCGTGGTGCCGCTCGACGACCGCGACCTCGGCGCCACCCGCGCCTGGCGCCGTGCGCGCGACGGCCGCGCGTTCCGGGCCACCGTCACGACCACCTCGCGCAAGCGCGCGGTGCTCACCACCCGGGTGCAGCGGATCGACGCGGTGTCCCTGGTCGTGACCCGTGCTCCACGCGGGGGCTCGGTGACGGTCTTCCTCGGGCGCACCAAGCTCCGCACCGTGCGCACCGGGGCGCGTTCGGTGAAGCGCCGCCAGGTCGTGGACGTCGCCTCGTTCGACCGGCCGCGTTCGGGCCGGCTACGGGTCGTGACCACCTCTCGCCGGACGGTGCGCATCGACGGGCTCGGGGTCACGTCAGACCCCAGCAGGTGACGATCGTGACCTTCCCGTGACCTTTTCTCCGTAGCCCCGAGGGTGAAGTGACGTTGGATGGTCGGGGGAGACCGGACGTCTCGCCTGTTCCGCTCTCTCCCCGCTCCGTGAGGTCGTCCTCCTGTGACCGTTTCTGCTCTTTCTCGTCGCCTGCTCTCAGCCGCGGTGGCCACGGCAACCGTCTTGTCGCCGCTGGCGCTGATGCCCGAGGCAGCCACCGCCGTCATCGCGCCGGCCGACGCCGTCGCCCCGGTGACGGGGAGCGGCCCGATCTGGACCCCGGTCGAGGGCGCCCTGCGCTCCGTGCCGGCGATGCAGGACGGCCTGCGTCGCCAGGTCAACCCCACTGACTTCGCGGCCTTCACCCTCGACCTGCCGCGCCTGAGCGAGCGGCTGGACGCGGCGCCCGACGAGACCGCCGGCGGTTCAGCGCCGCTCATCGTGGCGATCCCCGCCCCGACGGGCGAGCTCGTGCGGTTCGCGGTCAAGGAGTCCAGCGTCATGGAGGCCGGGCTCGCCGCCGCGCGCCCCGACATCAAGACCTACGCCGGTCGCACCGTCTCCGGTCCGCCGGCCAGCATCCGGCTGGACACGACCCCCCTCGGCTTCCACGCCTCGGTGCGAGACGCAGCCTCCACCTGGTACGTCGACCCGGCCTACAACGGTCCCGATCAGGGCCGCGACGCTCTCTACGTGTCCTACGACGTCAAGTCCCAGCCCGCGCCGGAGCAGAAGCTCATCGAGCCGGAGCCGATCCCGACCGGTGACGGTGCCCGGACCCTGAAGCGGTCCACCTCGGACCAGCGGATCTTCGAGGGCGCCGGCAACAAGGTCATCGCGCGCACCTACCGCATCGCGTTCGCGACCGACCCGACCTACTCGAAGTACTTCGCGCCGAACGCGACCACCGCGGCGGAGTACAACCTGCTGGTCACCGCAGCCAAGGCCACCCTGATGAACCGGGTCAACCACATCTACGGCGACGACCTGTCGCTGCGGATGGTGCTGGTCGACGAGACCGACAAGACCAACTTCAACACCACGGCGGTCGCCTACGAAGCCGGCGGGCCCTGCGGCGCCACCGCGTGCTACGTGGCCACCGACGTCGCCAACGGGTGCTCCAGCACCCTGCTGACGCGCAACAAGAACGTCCTCGGGCAGGTCATCGGGGCGGCCAACTTCGAGGTCGGCCACATCGGGCTGGGTCTCAACGGCGGCGGCCTGGCCTCCCTCGGCGTGGTCGGCCTGGCCAACAAGGCCCAGGGCTGCACCGGTCTCCCGGCGCCGACCGGCGACTCCTTCGCCGTCGACTACGTCGCTCACGAGATCGGCCACACCTTCGCCGGCAACCACACGTTCGACGGGGTGACCGGCAGCTGCAGCGCCACCAACCGCAACGCCCCCAACTCGGTCGAGCCCGGCTCGGGCTCCTCGGTGATGGCCTACGCCGGCATCTGCCAGACCGACAACCTGCAGCCGCACACCGACCCCTACTTCAGCCAGCGCTCGCAGACCGAGATCGGCACCCACATGACGGCCTCGAAGGCCAGTCCCAACGAGATCCAGTCGGTCTCGCTGGTGGGCTTCGACGCCTCGGACTCCTTCACCCTGACCTTCCCCGGCCTCGGCACGACCGTGCCGATCACCAACGGCAGCAACTACAGCGCCGCCGGGATCAAGGCCGCGGTGGAGACCGTCACGGGCTCGACCGTCACCGTCGGCGCCTACTTCGGGTCCGCGGCGTTCGACACGGCCGGATTCCAGATGACCTACTCCGGCGCCAAGGCGGCGACCAACGTCGTCAACCCGGTCGTCAACGTCGCCGCCGGCACCTTCTCGGCCGCGTTCAACGACATCGTCCAGGGCGGTGCCCCGACCAACGGTGGCCTGAGCTCGGTGATCTCCGAGAACCGCGTGCCGGTCGTCTCCGCACCGCCGGCGCGCACCATCCCGATGCGGACGCCGTTCGAGCTGACCGGCACCGCGACCGACCCCGACGGTGACTCGATGATCTACCTCTGGGAGCAGAACGACCGCGGGGAGATCGGGCTCGGCAGCTCGCTGCTGAACGCGGCGCGTACGCAGGGGCCGCTCTTCCGGGTCTTCGGCAGCTATGCGCCCGTGACTCCGGCCGGGACGCTGCAGTACGAGTCGCCGGGGGAGAACATCGCGACCGACAGCCTCACCCGCACGTTCCCCGACATCCGTCAGATCGTGGCCGGCAGCACGAACGCCGCGACCGGGGCCTGCCCCTCGCCGTCCTCCCCGCCCGGTACCGGTGGGTTGCCGGACGGGCCCGCGCTCGAGTGCTACTCCGAGCTGCTGCCGTCGGCCTCCTACATCGGCTACGACTACGACAACGCCCTGAACTTCCGTTTCACCGCTCGCGACCTCGGCGGTCCTGACGGCGGCTACGACGGCGGCACCCAGTCTGCCGACACCAAGCTGACGGTGGACCCGACGGCCGGCCCCTTCCTGGTCAACTCGCAGGCCACAGCCACGTCTGTGGCCGGCAGCTCCTCGGGCACCATCACCTGGGCGGTCGCCGGCACCGGCACGATGGCCACCGACGTCGCCATCCTGCTCTCGACCGACGGTGGACTGACCTACCCGATCACCCTGCTCGCCGGCACGCCCAACGACGGCTCGCAGGCGATCACCTGGCCCAACGTCGCGACCACCAAGGCACGGGTGAAGGTGGCAGCGGTCGACAACTACTTCTTCGACATCAACGATGCCGACATCACCATCAACGCCCAGCCGGGCCTGACGCTGAGCGGCAACACGCCGGGCACGTTCCCGACGCAGTACTCCGACACCCCGGCTCCGACGCCGACGATCACCGCCACGTCGGCGACGGTCAACGGCTCGGCGATCACCGCGACGCCCACCGGGCTGCCGGCCGGCCTGGCCCTGACCCGTCAGTCGGCCTCGGCCGACGGTGTCCGCCCCGGGACGGCGACGTTCACCGTCACCGGCGCCGACACCGCCGCGCCGGGCACCTTCCCGGTCAGCGTCACCGTCGCCGACGGCGCCGCGCCCAACAAGGTCGCGACGTTCACCGTCGAGGTGAGTAAGGAGGACGCCACCGCGGCCTACACGGGCCCGGACAGCGCCACCGCGACCAAGGGCGGCACCGACGCCGTGGACGTCGAGCTGAAGGCCGACATCGCCCAGGCCGACGACGGCTCGCTCGGTGACCTGACAACGGCGACGGCGACCTTCACCGACACCGTGAGCAGCGAGACCCTGTGCACCTCGCCGGTGACCGCTGCCGGCAAGGCTGCCTGCACCTTCGGTGCCGACCTCACCGGCACCAGCGACCGGACCTACCAGGTCAAGGTCACCGTCGGCGGCTCCAACTACACCGGCACGACCGAGTCCGACTCGCCGCTCGTGGTGAGCTACGACCCGGGCCTGGTCGTCAGCGAGCCCAGCTCCACGACGCCCTCGGTGCAGTACTCCGACGCGCTCTCGCCGGCAGTGACCGTGGACGTCTCCGCGCACACGGTGGCCTCGGAGCACTTCACCGCCAGTTCGACGGGCCTGCCCGCAGGTCTGACCGTGACACGCATCGCAGCCTCGCCGGCCGGCACCAAGCCCGGCACCGGGACCTACAAGATCACCGGGGCCGTCACCGGCGCACCCGGGTCCTACCCGGTCACCCTCACCTTCAACGACGGCGTCCACGCCGCGGTGCAGCGCACGCTCACCGTCCTCGTCACCCGGGAGGACGCCACCGCGACCTACACGGGTCCGGACAGCGCCACCGCGACCCAGGGCGGCACCGACGCCGTGGACGTGGACCTGAAGGCCGACATCGCCCAGGCCGCTGACGGCTCGCTCGGTGACCTGACCACGGCGACGGCGACCTTCACCGACACCGTGAGCAGCGAGACCCTGTGCACCTCGCCGGTGACCGCTGCCGGCAAGGCTGCCTGCACGTTCGGCGCGGACCTCACCGGCACCGACGACCGGACCTACCAGGTGAAGGTGACCGTCGGCGGGCCCAACTTCACCGGCGCCACCACGGCGGACTCGCCGCTGGTCGTGACCTTCGACGCCGACCCGGGCCTGGTCGTCAGCGAGCCCAGCGACTCGGCTCCGTCGGTGCAGTACTCCGACGCGCTCGACCCCGCAGTGACCTTGGACGTCTCCGCGCAGACGGTGGCCTCCGAGGACTTCACCGCTGCTGCGACGGGCCTGCCCACCGGTCTGGCGCTGACGCGCACGTCGGCTTCCCCGGCAGGCACGAAGCCGGGTACCGCGACGTACACGGTGGCCGGCTCGGTCACCGGCGCACCGGGGTCCTACCCGGTCACGATCACCATCGGGGACGGCACCCACGCTGACGTGGATCGCACGCTCACCGTGCTCGTCACCCGGGAGGACGCGACCGCGACCTACACCGGCCCGACGCAGGTGACCGCGGGTTCGGAGGCGACCGAGAAGACCTTCGCCATGACCGCAGAGGTCGTCGCGGCCGCCGATGGCACCACCGGTGACATCACCACCGCACGCGTCGACTTCGTCGACACCGCCACCGGTCAGATGCTGTGTGCGGGTGCTGCGGTCGTCCAGGACACCGCCGGCACCGGCACCGCGACGTGCGACGTCACTGCCTCGTTGCCGGCCGACGACGGACGCACCTACGACGTGCGGCTGGTCGTGGGGGAGCGCTACACCGGCTCCTCGACCTCCGACACGCCGGTCACCGTCACCCAGGACACCACCACGGGAGACACCACGCCTCCCGAGACGTCGATCACCTCCGGGCCGCGGATCAACAGCTTCGTGCTCGACCGGGTCGTGCGCTTCGGCTACGCCTCGGAGCCGGACGCCACCTACACCTGCTCGGTGGGGCCCCGCAGCGGAGCCTGCCCGGCCGACGGCTCGGTGGCCGTGCGTTCGCTGCGTCCCGGCAGCTACGACTTCGCCGTCGCCGCGACCGACCAGGCCGGCAACACCGATGACTCACCGGCCACCCGTCGCTTCCACGTGCCGGTCAACGACCGAGCGTTCACGGTGAAGGGGTCGAGCTGGACGCGCAAGCGGTCCTCGGCCTCCTACCGTGGGTCCTACAGCCAGGCACGCTCGAAGAACGCCAAGCTGACCTACCGCATCACCGATGCCACGAGCCTCGCGCTGATCTACGGCGGCGCCAAGCGCGCCGGCAGCGTCGACGTCTACCTCGGCAAGACCCTGCTGCGTCGCATCAACACCCGCACGAAGAACGCCACGACCAACAAGCTCGCGGCGATCGCCCGGTTCTCCGAGCCGCAGTCGGGCACGGTGCGGATCATCACGAGGAACGGACGTCGTGTCCGGGTCGAAGGCCTCGGCGTCCGCCAGGTCGTCTCGCCGAAGACCACGACGCGGTCCTCGACGACCACGGGGCGACCGAGCCTGCGTGGTGACCTGGGCTGAGCTGTTTCGCTGCTCGTCGCTGACGACCTGACCCCGACCGGACCCCGGAGCCGGGGTCGGGTCGTCCGGGCGACAGCACCTGTTCGTCGATCCGTCAGCCGATTCTCGCCAGCCCACCCGAATGGGTACGATCGACTCTCATCAACTCGCCGTCCTCACCGACGGTCCTGCCCCTGAGGATCTGCCAGCCGATGGTTTCGTCGTCTCCCTACTCCAGCGCCACGGAGCAAGCCGCGAAGTTGCGCCGTGATGCGGAGATGGCTGCCGCCGAGCAGGCCGCCGAGCGGCTGGTGGCCGAGGAGCTGGCCACCGAGGCGATCCAGGCGCGGACCCAGGCCGAGCGGCTCGCCCAGAAGCACGCCCAGGCTGCTGCGGAGGCGCACGAGGCCCGCGCGGCTGCTGAAGCAGCGGCGGTGCGGTACGCCGAGCAGCGCAGCGCTGCGGAGGAGTCCGCCCAGCGGGCCGCCGTAGCGCGGGAGTCGGCCGAGCGCTCGGCTCGTGACCACGTCGAGATGGCGGAGTCGGAGTCGTCGAAGCGCGAGTCCGCCGAGCGCCACGCCACCGAGCTGGCTGAGCGCGTCGTGTCGACGCTCGCCGAGCGCGAGGCCGCCGAGGCGGCTGCCCGACGCGCGGCCCTCAACGCCCAAGAGGCCGCCACGGCGCGCGCGCACGCCGAGGAGAACGCGAAGTACCACACCGAGCTGGCCGAGCAGGCGCTCGCCGATCGTGCGGCCAGTGAGCAGCGAGCCCTGGAGCTGTCCGAGGGCGCGGTCGCCGCTGCCGACGAGCACGCCGCTGCGGTGCGCGAGGCCCACGAGGAGCGGGAGCGACTGGAGCGCGCGGCGCGAGAGCAGACCCGTGCTCGCACCGCGGCCGAGGAGTCCGCCGAACGACAGAGCCGGCTGGCCCAAGAGGCCCACCAGGCCGCCCGCGACGCCGAGCTGCGCGCACGCAGCGTCGCCGAGCAGGCCACGAGCAAGGCCGAGGAGCACGCCGCGTTCGTGCGGCACGCCCTCGAGGAGCGCGAGTCGGTGGAGGCTGCCCTCACCGAGCTCGCCGCTGCCCGCGAGGCCGCGGAGCTGGCTGCTGCCGAGCAGTCGGCGCTGGCCGAGCAGGCCATGCTCCAGCGCACCCAGGCCGAGGAGCGCGCCCGCGCCCTGGCCGAGGCCGCCACCGCCTCCGCCGAGGAGTACGCCGCCTTCGTGAAGCAGGCCGGCCTCGACCAGGAAGTGCTGCGTGGCGCCGCCGCCGAGCAGACCAAGGCGCGCATCAACGCCGAGGAGATCGCCTCCCGCCAGAGCGAGCAGGCGCGCCAGGCCCACGTCGACGCGGCCGCCGCGGCCGAGCTGGCCCAGCGGATGGCCGATGAAGCAGCCACCGCGGCCGAGGAGCACGCCGCGTTCGCGCGCCAGGCCACCGAGGAGCGCCGTGCGATCGAGCACGCTGCTGCCGAGCAGGCCGAGGCTCGTCGCCTTGCCGACGAAGCAGCGGCCCAGCAGGCCGAGCTCGCGCGCCAGGCCCTCGTGCTGCGCACCCGCGCCGAGGAGCAGGCCCACGAGGTGGCTCAGCGGGCCACCCTCACCGCGACCGAGTTCGCCTCCTTCGTCGAGCAGGCCGAGCACGAGCGGCTGGTGCTCCAGGAGAACGCCCAGGAGCAGACCCGCGCCCGCGGCGAGGCCGAGCGGGCCGCGAGCCGGCACGCCGGGCTGGCCGAGGAAGCACACCTGGCGGCCATGGAGGCCGAGCTGCGTGCGCGTGAGGTGGCCGAGGCCGCCGCGTCCAGCGCCGAGGAGTACGCCGCGTTCACCACGCGCGCCCTCGAGCAGCGTCAGGCAGCCGAGTACGCCGCCGCCGAGCAGGCGCGTCTGGCCGAGCAGGCCTTCCGGGACCGTGAGCAGGCCGAGATCAAGGCCCACGACCAGATCCAGCTGGTGATCGAGGCCAACCGCATCGCCACCTCCAGCCAGGAGCAGGCCGCAGCCGCCGCCGAGGAGGCGCGCCTGGCCAACCAGCTGCGCCACTCGGTCGAGGACGCCGCGAAGACCGCCTCCCGTGCCCGCCTCGAGGCCGAGGAGTCAGCCCGCGAGCAGGCCAACCTCGCCGAGATGGCCTCCCAGCAGCGCCGCGAGGCCGAGATCCGGGTGCGCGACGTGCACCTGCAGGCGGAGTCGCTGCTGAGCGAGCACCGCGAGTCCCTGCGCATCTCCCAGGAGCAGCTCTCCAGCGCCAAGCGCGAGGCCGCCGAGCAGGCCAAGTCGCGCGCCGACGCCGAGCGCACCGCCGCCCGTCACGCCCAGGCACGCGCCGAGGCCGAGACCCGGGCCGCCGACCTCGCCATCCAGCTCGCCGAGGCCCGCGCGCGCCTGCTTGCCGTGCCGCGTCCGGCGACGCTCGCCGCGGCTGCGGGTCCTGACGACGACCACGACTCCGGCGACGAGGAGGTCGTGGCTGCTGCTGTCGCTCCAACCGAGGAGCCGGTCGAGGCGGTCGAGGCCCCCGAGGTCGACGCCGTGACACCCGAGGCCGACGAAGCCGCGCCGGAGCCCGCTGCTCCGGAGGCTGCTCAGACACAGACCGCACCCGTCGTCCCGGCGACGTCCGACTCCGGCACCGGTCCGGACGCGAGCGGCTGGAGCCGCAAGCTGGCCGAGCGCGCCGCTCCGGTGCGCAGCGCATCGACCTCCGCAGCGGCCGACGCCCGTGCTGCCCTGACCGAGCGCCTGGGCCGCTCCAAGCTTCCCGGCGGGCTGCTCGCCGCAGCGACGTCGACGACCTCGACGACGTCTGCCGAGGCGGGCACCCACCACGAGGTGCGCTCGCGCAAGGTCCTGATGACCATCGGCATCGCGGTGACCGTCGTGGCGGGGGTGACCGCAGCGATCCTGGCCCTGACCGGCGGGGGACTGCCGGCAGTGGCGCTGTTCCCGCTCTTCATCGCCCTGCTGTCGCTGTTCGGCGTGATCTGGCTCGGGGGTCAGTCCACCGAGGTCTCGCTCGCCAACGGGGTGCTCAACCTCAAGCTCGGCGACATGCGCCACACCTTCATGCTCAGCAACGACTCCACCGTGATCTCGGTCGAGGGCAAGCCCACCGACAGCAGCTGGTCGATGACCATCGTGCGTCGCGGGCTGAGCCCCGTGACGATCGACGCCGGCGTCGTGGAGCCGGTCTCCTTCACCGCGGCGCTGGGCCACTGGCGTCCCGACGTGCTCGAAGGCGCCCAGACCTCCGGCTGATCGCGTCCGGGCCGCTCGGCTCAGAACCCGCGGTCGAACTTGAGGACGTAGTCGAACGCTCCGGAGGAGAAGACGCCTCGTGCCCGGACCGTGTAGGCCGCGCCGTTCGCCGGCGTGAAGACCAGCGACGAGCAGAAGGTGCCCTCCACGTCGTCGCTGACCGCGACCTGCACGTTGGAGGCGTTACGGACCTCGAGGTGGGTGTCGTAGCTGTTGAAGCAGCCCGGCGCCGTGCTGACCAGGGTGATCCGGACCGGTTGCGTGCCGGTCGTGTAGAACTTGAACGAGTCGGTGTCACCGGGGGTGATGGTGCCGGAGGCCAGGCCGCTGCTCGGCACGTTCGTGGGGTTGGCGGTCCCGTCCAGGCTCTCGTCGTGCACGATCCCTGCGGGGCCCATCGGGCCGGCCGGGCCGGGCTGACCGTCAGCGCCGGCAGGACCCTCAGGTCCCGTGGCGCCGCTGGGGAGCTGGCCGGCCTTGAAGTCCTTGGCGAGCAGGGACCTGTCCTTGATGTCGGCGGAGGTGACGGTGTTGTTCTTGATCTGCTTGCCGGTGATCATCCGGCCGGCCTCGGCCGCCACGGGATGGGTCAGGAGGAGGAAGGCCGCCACGACGACGGCCAGGACTCGATAGACGTGTGAGCGCATCTGACTCTCCAGTTCACGAGTGCGGGACCCGAGTGGCCGCTCGCAGTCGCATGCTCGTCCCGAGGGCCCTGGTTGTCCATGACCCGAACGTGCCATCTGCCTCAGGGGGCGCCGGTGGGGGAGAGCAGCGGCGTGACCAGCGAGAGTGCCTCCGCGGCGATGTCGCTGAGCGGGGGAGTGACGTCGACGAGCGCACCGGTCTCGTCGGGCTCCAGCGGCTCGAGGGTGTCGAGCTGCGAGGCGAGCAGCGAGGCCGGCATGAAGTGCTTGGTGCGCTGCTGCATCCGCTCGGTCAGCACGGCGGTGTCGGCGTGCAGGTGCACGAAGAACACCCGGTCGTCGGGCACGCCGGAGCGCAGCAGGTCGCGGTAGTCGCGCTTGAGGGCCGAGCAGGTGAGCACCACCGACCGGCCGGCGTCGTACTCACGGGCGGTCAGGCGCGCGAGCTGAAGCAGCCACGGGCGCCGGTCCTCGTCGGTCAGTGGGACGCCGTCGCTCATCTTGGTGATGTTGGCGGGCGGGTGGTGGGCGTCGCCCTCGATGAAGTCGACCTCGAGGGCCTCGGCGAGCAGGACGCCCACCGAGGACTTCCCGGTGCCGGACACCCCCATCATCACCATGACGAGCGGTGTGCTGGTCGACGTGCTCATCGCGCCTCTCCCTGGTCCACCGGCTGCGCGCCGGACGTGGGTAGTCTCTTGGTCGTGTCCACGGTGTATCGCGAGGCGATCGAGAGCCTCGGTAGTCGCATCGTCACGGGGGAGATGCCTGTCGGCACAACTGTCACCCTCGACTGGTTGGGTCGCGAGGTAGGCGCCTCGCGGACGATCGCCCGCGAGGTCGTGCAGGTGCTCGCCTCGATGGGGCTCGTCACCAGCCGCCGTCGTACCGGGATCACCGTGCAGCCGGCCGAGAGCTGGGACGTCTTCGACCCGGCCGTGATCCGCTGGCGGCTCGACGGTCCCGACCGTCGCCACCACCTCGCCGAGCTCACCCAGCTGCGAGCCGCCGTGGAGCCGGCGGCCTGTGCCCTGGCCGCCGAGCGGGCCGACGACGCGGTCCGCCACGAGCTGCTCGCACTGGCCGAGGCAATGGAGTCGAGCGGCGCGGCGGGAGACCTCGAGACGTTCCTCGAGCACGACGTCCGCTTCCACCGGTTGTTGCTCGAGTCGTCGGGCAACCCCATGTTCGCCGCCCTGTGCGACGTTGTCGAGGAGGTGCTGCGCGCTCGCACCGAGCACCACCTCATGCCCGCACGGCCCAAGCCCCACGCGCGCGAGCTGCACGCGCAGGTCGCCCGGGCCGTCGCGGACGGCGCTCCCGAGGGCGCACGCGAGGCGATGACCGCGATCTGTCTCGAGGTCGTCACCGACGTCGCCGGTGGGTCGTCGACACCGGGCGACTGACTCCCTGGGTCACCCGACCGCCCAGACCACGGTCGAGAGGGCGAACGCCGAGAGACCGAGCGTGGTCTCCATGACCGTCCAGGTCTTCAGGGTGGTCTTCTCGTCCATGCCGAAGAACCGGCTGACGAGCCAGAACCCGGAGTCGTTGACGTGGGACAGCACGGTCGCACCCGCGGCGATCGCGATCACCAGGGCGGCGATCTTGACGTCGCCGTAGCCGGCGGCGACGACCTGCGCGGCGATGAGACCGGCCGTCGTCGTCAGGGCGACGGTAGCCGAACCCTGTGCCACCCGCAGCAGGGTCGCGATGAGGAATGCCTGGAGCAGCAGGGGGAGTCCGAGGTCGGAGAGCGAGGAGGTGAGCGAGACCCCGATGCCGCTGGCGCGCAGGACGCCACCGAACATGCCACCCGCACCGGTGATCAGGATGATCGAGCAGATCGGTGCGAGCGCCTGGTCGAGCAGGACCGTGGTCTCCTCGAGCGTGCGACCGTGGGTGCCGAGCACCCCGATCGCCACGAGCAAGGTGATCAGCAGCGCGATGGGGGTGGTGCCGAGCATCTGCAGGGCGCCGACCCACGTGGCGTCGGCCTCCAGGGTGCCGGAGGTGACCAACGTGGTGACGATCGTGTTGCCGGCGATGAGCACCAGGGGGAGCAGCAGCAGCGAGAGCACGAGGGCGAACGACGGGGCTGCCTTCGTCCGGACGAGCGTCGTGCCATCCGTGGGGCTGCCGCCTGCGGTCGGGGCCTCCGGGTTCGTGCCGTCCTGGAGAGGGCCGAAGAGCAGGTCGGGGACGTCGACGTGGATGCGGCGGCCGAGCTGGCGCGAGAGGAGGTAGACACCGACGTACCAGGCGAGCACCGCGACGGGGAGGTTGATCAGCAGGATCGTGCCGACGTTGCCACCGAGGAAGTCGGCGGCAGCGACCGGGCCCGGGTGCGGCGGCACGAGTGCATGCATCGAGGCGAAGGCACCGGCGGCGGGCAGGGCGTAGAGCAGCACCGAGCCGCCGAAGCGGCGGGCGACGGTGATGATGATGGGCAGGAAGACGACCAGGCCGGCGTCGAAGAAGATCGGGAAGCCGAACAGCAGCGCAGCGATGCCGAGCGCGAAGGGCGCGCGCTTCTCACCGAAGCGGTTGATGAGCGTGTCGGCGAGCACCTGGGCGCCCCCGCTGGCCTCCAGGAGCCGACCCAGCATCACGCCGAAGCCGACCAGCAGGGCCACTGATCCGAGCGTGCCGCTGAACCCGGACATCAGGGCGGTGGGCACGAGCGCCAACGGGATGCCGGCCGCGATCGCCGTCAGCACGCTGACCAGGACGAGCGAGATGAACGCGTGCAGCCGCACGCGGATGATCAGGACCAGCAGCAGGGCCACGGCGGCGGCCGCGATGAGCAGCAAGGTCGCCGTGCCGTGCACGGGGGCGATGGGATCCACGGGTACTCCAGGTGTCGAAGACAGGTGTCTTGGCCGAGCGCGGTCCGCAGGATGTGACGCGCGTCGCACCAGGATGCATCAAAGGTAGTACCTTTGACAATGCGGCGATGCTCCGAGTTCTCGCACTACCATCGCGGGCATGGTGAGTCGCACGGCCAACTTCTGCTTCGATGCCACCGATCCGGTCGCCCAGGCGCACTGGTGGGCGCAGGTGCTCGACGACTTCGAGATCGTCGACACGGGGGAGATGAACGACGACGAGGCCGAGCTCATCGGACCCGGCGGTCGGTCGCTGGAGTTCCTGCGGGTGCCGGAGCCCAAGACGGTCAAGAACCGGATGCACATCTGCCTGCGACCCGTCGACACGACCTGTGCTGCCGAGGTCGAACGCATCGTCGGTCTCGGCGCCTCGATCGTCGATGACCGCCGCGAGCTCGACGACGGCGGCTGGGTGGTGCTGGCCGACCCTGAGGGCAATGAGTTCTGTGTCCTGTCCAGGACTGCGGGAGAGATCGGCATCACCCGCACCTAGAACCCGTTCCGGCCCTCCGCCCCACGGTAGTTGACATAATGTCCGTTATCGGCGAACCGGGTGGGAGTTCAGGAGGGGCTTGGAAGAACGCCGTACACAGGTGTCACCAGGTGGCACCTACGTACGGCACTCGTTGCTCAACCACCCACCAGCACGCCGAGTCGGCGCATATGTGCGCCGACTCGGCAAGAACGATCGATGTAATTCGCATCTGGGTGTATCAGCGTCGGCGTGGCCGGCTCTTCCTTGGTGAGAGCGCGTCACCAGGGCGTGCACCAAGCGAAGGAACTCACCATGATGCAGAACCGAACCATCAACGTGATCGCTGCCGCCGCCGTCGCCACCGGCGTCATGACCGTCGGCGCTGCCGTCGCCTCCGACACCGGCCCGCAGGGTCGCGGCGCGACCACCTCGGCGAAGGCTGCCGAGGGCACGATCAGGTGCAACGGCGGCCGCAACCTGGGGATGCAGACCCGCATCAACTCCACGCCGTTCACCTTCAACGAGACCGGCGTCGACGCCGAGGACCAGCAGGTCCCCAGCATGGTGGTGACGTTCAAGGGGCCGAATCGGGGCACCGACGCCTTCCTGGTCACCTTCTCGGCCGAGTCGCAGCTCAACGGTGGCAGCACCAACGCCGACTGGATGGGCATCGAGACCCACCTCGACGGCACCCCGATCCAGCCCTACACCGCGATCGGCGACGTCTACGCCTTCACCAGCACCGACCTGTGGCAGAGCAACTCGGCCCAGTTCTGCGTCCGGGTCGGCAAGGGCAAGCACCGGCTCCAGGTCTACGCCAACCTGCACGACGGAGGCAACAACGACTCCCTCAGCGGCTGGCTGGACGACGCCACGATGAGCGTCCTGCGCTTCGAATGACATCTCTGAACGCCGGCCGGACCCGGGGCTCCGTTGCGGGGCTCCGGGTCGGTGCCGTTGCGCTGCGACCTCGATCGGGTGTGGACTCGGGAGCGACAGCGGTGCCGGCGACGGCTCCGTCGGCGAGCGGAAGGCGCGAGGACATCGAGATCGAGGAACCGACGCTGGACCTGCTCGTCCGCCGTGCCCGTCGCGGTGAGCAGTCGGCCTGGGACGACCTCGTCGAGCGTTTCCTGCCCCTGGTCGGTGCGGTGATCGCCCGGCACCGACTACGCGGAGCCGACGGCGAGGACGTCAACCAGAGCGTCTGGCTGAAGCTGGTGGAGCACCTCGACGAGATCCGCGAGCCGGCAGCGCTCCCTGGTTGGATCGCCACCACCACCCGGCGGGAGTGCCTGCGTCTCCTGGACCGCTCGCGTCGTACGACGCCGACAGATCCTCAGGAGTCACGAGTGCTGGAGAGCGCCGGCGACGCGTTCGGGGCGGAGGACTGCTGGAGACCTCGACGCCGAGCCTCCTCGCCTGCGAGCGACACCAGGCCCTCCGTGACGGACTGGCCGCGCTGCCCGAGCAGCGCCGCGAGCTCTTGTTGCTCCTGCTCCACGACCCACCGATCCCCTACGACCAGATCAGCGCGCTGCTCGGCATCCCCGTCGGCAGCATCGGTCCGACCAGGGCCCGGGCGCTGGAGCAGCTGCGACGCACCCCCGCCCTCCAGGGCCTCGGCTCCCCTGGCTCGACCACCACTGACCATCGGAGTGCCCCATGAACAGCCACCAGGACGACGACGAGCTGATGGCGATGCTCGCGGCGGCGCAGCAGGAGGTCGCCGAGGTGAGCGATCGCTCCCGCGCCGCAGCCCGCGCGGCCTTCGCCTGGCGCACCATCGACGAGGAGCTGATGGAGCTCACCTTCGACTCCCGGATCCACGACGAGGTGCTGGTGCGCGGTGCTCCCGAAGGGGCGACCGTCGTCGGCTTCCAGGGAGCCGAGCTCTCCCTCGAGCTCGAACGCGACGACGACCAGCTGATGGGCCAGGTCGTCCCCGCGGTGAAGTGCCGCGTCACCCTGGTGACCCGCGCCGGCGACGGACTCACCGTGCACGCCGACGAGAGCGGCTTCTTCATCTTCCCGTTCACCGGCGAGGGCCCGTGCCGGCTGCGGGTGCAGGTCGGCGACCGGGTCGAGAGCACCACCTGGCTCGACCTCTGAGGCTCAGGGCAGCGGCAGGAACGGTCCGACCCCGGGTACGGCGTGCTCCCGGGACTCGGTGAGCAGCTGCTCGGCCGCGTGCCGCGCGCTGAGCCCGGTGGCGCTCATCCGGGCCGCGATCAGCCCGGCCACGACGGGCGTCGAGAACGACGTGCCGCTCCAGCGGGCCAGGCCCTTGAAGTGGCGCGCCTCGCCCCGGTGGGGAGGCTCGGAGCAGACGTAGGTCCCGACCGGGAAGGCATTGACCAGCCCGCTCCCCCGGGCGTACACATCGACCCAGCTGCCGAAGTTGGAGTAGTCGGCACGCGCGCCGGACCCGTCGGTGGCGCCGACCGAGATCGCCCAGGGGAAGGCGGCCGGCCAGAACGGCTCGCGGGTGCTGTCGTTGCCGGCGGCGGCGACCAGCACCGTGTTCTTCACCTGGCTCAGGTGCTTTTCGTAGAAGACCTGGAAGGCCAACGACGCGCCGTTGCCACGGGTCACGGTGCCGGCCGACAGGCTGATGATGTCGGGCCCGGTGGCCAGGGACTCCACCAGCTGCACGACCATGTCGCCCTCGAACGCCGCTCCCCCGCGCGTCAGGAAGCCCTCGACGTGCACCTCGGTCGCGGGGGCGACGCAGCGCACGACCCCGGCGATGAAGGTGCCGTGACCGGCGTACTCGTGGATGGCGTGGGGGTCGATCGTCTCGACGTCCCCGGTCACTCCCTGCAGCCACCGGGTGGCCCGCGAGATCCCGGCCTCTGGCCACCATCCGGTGTCGACGACCGACACCAGCACGCCGCGGCCCGCGGTCTTGTCCTTCGAGCGCGGCGGCAGCGGCTTGCGGCTCGACGGTTCCTCGGGCTCGGTGGCCGGGCAGCAGCGCGAGCCGCCGATGCAGACGTAGAGCACGTGGTCCGGCGTGGCGACGCCGACACCGAGGAGCGCATCCAGCCGGTCGAGCACCAGCGGCACCTCCTCGCCGGTCGTGATCGCGAGCAGGGTCACCCCGCTCACCAGGCTGTCGAGCACCTGGGTCTGCTGGTCGAGCGCGGCGGTGACCCGAGCGACGTCCTGGTCCCGCACGAGGATCGCACCGCGTCGGTAGAGGTAGAGGTAGTCGGCGACGTCCTCGCTGTGCGGAGGCAGCGCGACCCCCACGACATCGGGACCCATGGCTCGCCGGATGGTCGCCACCTGGCCACGGACCCGTTCGCGCTCCTGCTCGATGCTCTGCCGGTCGTCGGTGGGAATGTCCATGAAGTCTCCTCGGTCGGTCCCCATGACCCCCGCTAGGCTATCGACCCAGCAGAGGTGACGTAAGGGGTCGTCCCGTGGCACCGGCATCGGGAACGCAGGACCGCGACGACCTCCTCGCGCTCGCGTTGTCGCGGCCCCAGGAGGCGCTGCGCCGTTCCGCGGCGGTGCTCGCCGGCTCCCCCGGACCCCAGCGAGCCAGCTATGCCCATCAGGCCGCGGGCATCGTGCACCGTGACCGGGGTGACACCAGGACGGCGTTGCGCGAGCTGCGACAGGCGCTCGGAGAGGCCCGCGCGGCTCAGGACCCCGACCGCGAGGTCGATGTACGGGCGACCCTCGGAGCGACCCTGGTCGCGGCCGGTCGCAGCACCGCGGGGATCGCCGAGCTCGACCTGGCTGCGCGCGAGTCAGGCGGCTTGCTGCATGCCCGCGTGCTGCTACGTCGGGCGCACGCGCTGTTCCACCTGGGCCGCCACGACGCGGCGCTCGAGGACCTCCGGGACGCGCTGGTCGGGTTCCGGCACCACGGCGACGTGCTGTGGGAGGCACGGACCCTCCTGAACCGCTCGCAGGTGCACCAGGCCCGAGGGGCGCTCGGGCGCGCCGAGCAGGATGCCCGTCGCGCCAGGGAGCTGTTCGCTGCAGTGGGCCAGGTCCTCGAAGGCATCGACGCCCTGCACACGCTCGGCACGATCTCCTCCCTGCGTGGGGACCTTCCCCGTGCCCTGGCCCAGTTCGCGCAGGCCGCGGAGGGCTTCGCCGGCTCGGGGGTGAGCGTGGCCAACTTCGTCCACGACCGTTGCCGGCTCCTCCTCGTGGCCGGACTCGACCGCGATGCTCTCGAGGTCGCAGATGCGTGCCTGTCCGATGGTTCGGCCACTGCCCTCGAGCGCGCCCACCTCCTGCTCGTCTCCGCGACGGCCGCGTTCGCGGTCGGCGACCTCGACGGAGCCGCTCGACGGGGTCGCGCCGCGCGGTCGCTCTTCACCCGGCAGCAGCGTGACTGGTGGCGCCTGCTCAGCGACCTCCTGCTGGTGCAGGTGGCCGTCGCCCGGGGCGAGCGTGGGCCGCAGCTGTCGAGGGCGTCCGCCCGGGTCGCCGCCGAGCTCGAGGCGTCGCGAGCCGACGAGGCCTGCCTGGCCCTGCTCCTGGCCGGCGACCTGTCCTCGACGCCGCAGGAGGCCGAAGCCCACTTCCGGGCGGCCGCCGGCTACCGCCGTCACCCGTCAGCCGTCGTCGCGGCCACGGGGTGGTTGGCGCTGGCGCGGCTCCGAGGACAGACCGGCACCGCGCGCGGCGTCTTCTCCGCCGTCGGCAGGGGCCTGGACGCGCTCGACGAGCACCGTTCTCGACTGGGCAGCGCCGAGCTGCGGGCCCTGTCGACGCAGCACGGCCGCGACCTGGCCACCGTGGCCCTGCAGCAGGCAGTCGCGACCGGGGGCCCACGAGACCTGCTGGCCTGGAGCGAGCGCTGGCGGGCCACGGCGCTGGCGCACGCCCCGGTGCGACCCGACGCCGACGCGGCGTGCGCCCCCGGTGCCTCCGAGCGCGAGGTTCGCGAGCAGCGGCACCGCCTCATCGGCCATCGACCCCCTGCCCCGCGTCCGGGGGTGCCGGAGCTGCTCGACGAGCTCCGGGTCGGTCCGGACGGGTGCACCACCTTGGTGGAGCTGGTCGACGTCGACGGCACGCTGCGGGCGCTGGTGGCCCGCGCCGGCCGGGTCCGTGGCTTCGTCGTCGGGCCGGCGACCGAGGCGGTTGCGTCGGTGAACGTCGCTCGCTTCGTGCTGCGTCAGGCGAGCCGAGGTCGACCCACCGGCACCGCCGGTCTCGGGCTGCGGCTCGAGCGCACGCTGCTCGGCCCGGCTGCCCGCGCGCTGGGAGACGGGCCCGTGGTGATCTCTCCCCCGGGCTACCTGCACGCCGCGCCGTGGGCGCTGGTCCCCCGTCTTGCCCGACGCCCCCTGAGCGTGGCGCCGAGCGCGGCCACCTGGGTGCGTGCACGGCGACGCGACCCCGCCGGTCACGCCGGGCTCGCGCTGGTCAGCGGGCCGGGCCTGCGCACCGGTGGCGCGGAGATCGACGTGCTCGCACGCGAGCACCCCCGAGCACGGTTGCTGCGCGGGGCTGATGCCACGGTGGGCGCCACGCTCGCAGCCCTGGACGGCGCTGTGCTCGCTCACGTCGCCGCGCATGGACGCTTTCGGCCCGACAGCCCGATGTTCTCGTCGCTGCTGCTCGCCGATGGGCCCCTGACGGTGCACGATCTCGAGCTGCTGCGCCGACCGCCCCACCGCTTCGTCCTGTCAGCCTGCGACTCGGGCGTGATGGTCCCCGTGGGCGCCGACGAGCTCCTCGGGCTCTCGGCCGCCCTGCTCTCGATGGGCACCGCCGGAGTGGTGGCCAGCGTGGCCGAGGTGAACGACGAGGCGTCGGCCTCGCTGATGCCGCACCTGCATCAGGCGCTCTCCGACGGGGAGAGCCTCGCCCACGCCGTGCTCACCGTGCGCGAGCGGGCGGTCGGCGACCCTGTCGCGGAGGCCACCGCTGCGTCATACGCGGCGCTGGGCGCCTGAGCGTTGCGGTGCCCTGCGTTGCCGACCACGACGCAGCGTCGCCGGCAGGGTGAGGATCACGCCGACGAGCACCCCGAGGATCGTGCCCAGGGTGTTGGCCAGGATGTCGCGCTCGTCGGGCACCCGCCCGGGGACGAAGTGCTGCGTCCACTCGATCGATGAGGTGAGTGCGAGGCCGGCGAGGATGGACACCCACCAGAACCTCGTGCCGAAGAGCAGCAGCAGGAACAGCCCGAACGGCACGAAGAGGGCGATGTTGGCCCCGAACTCGAGCTTGTTGAACGTGACCCAGGACAGGTCGTCGTAGCGCTGGAGCCGTGCCGCGACGCGCGTGAGCAGGTCGGCCTGAGTGCCGAGCGGGTTGGGGGTCAGCGTGAGCCACCCGAGAACAACGAGGTAGGCAAGGGTCAGCAGGCTGAGGAGCGGATGACGGTGCAGCACGCCACCATGATGAGGGCTCAGACAGGCTGACGGGATTCCTCGATGCGGCGCAGGTGACGCTCCGCCGCGCGAGCAGCCGGGTGCAGCCCGACGGCGGCCACGCTGATGATGGCGGCGATGACGAGCCAGCCGACGGCGCCGTGGCGCATGGCGAGGTAGGTGTAGAGCGCGGGCGCCCAGACCGTGCCCAGCGTGTAGCCGAGCTGCGCGACGCCCTGGTACTCACCGCGGCGGCGCGGGTCGGAGAGCTCGGCCTGGAGCCCCCACTGCCCGGCCGACTGGAACAGCTCGGCGCCGGTGACGGTCAGGTGACCGATCCACACCAGGGCGATCGTGACCCAGCCGACCGTGCCGTGCGTGACCAGGATGATCACGCACGAGGCCACGAAGCACGCAGCCCCGCGACGCTGAGCACGCAGCGACGACGTCACGTCGGCCACGCCCCGAGCCGCGGCCACCTGCAGCAGCACGGCGAGCACCGTGTTGGTGCCGAAGAGCCAGCCGAGCAGCACCCAGGGCGCGTCGGTCTCCTGGACCAGCCACAAGGGGATCACCACGTTGAGCAGCACCTGGTGGGTGCTCAGCACACCGTCGAAGGTGCTGGCCAGCACGAAGGCCCGGTTGCGCAGGGCGCTCTCGGGATCGCCACCTCGGTGGACGGCCTTCTCCAGGGGGCTCTCCCCCGCCGACGGCACGCCCTCGTCTGCGGGATCGAGCACCGGGAGCCGAGTGACCCAGGCCGTGTTGAGCAGGAGCAGCGCAGCAGTGAGCAGCGGCACCGCACGGATCACGTCGTTGCTGTTCGAGGCCAGGGCGAGCCCCCCGGCCAGGGCGCCCAGCGAGTAGCCGACGTTGCGTGCCGCCCGCATGTAGGCCAGCGATCGCACCCGGGTGGCCCGGGGGAAGACGGCGAAGCGGTAGGCGTTGCGGCCGGCCCGCATCCAGGTCGCGGCCAGCTGGAGAGCGATCGTGACCGCCACGTAGCCCCAGAAGTCGCCGACCAGGAACCACGAGCCGAAGAGCAGCGCCTCGAGCAGGCTTCCCAGGATCCACGTGCGGCGGGTGCCGACCGCATCCGCAGCCTTCCCGAGTGGCACCGCGAACACGAACGTCGCTGCGCCGCCGATCGTCAGCCCGAGCCCGACCTGGGAGGCCGACAACCCCACGATCTGGGTGAAGTAGACCGCGGAACCGGTCAGGAAGGCGCCCTCGCCGAAGGCGGACAGCACCGATTGGTAGGACATCGCCCGGATCAGGGGGTCGTCCGAGAGGATCCGGAGGAGGAAGCGGCGCATCGACAGCCCTTTCGAAGTATCTTGACGTCAAGATACCTCACCGTCGGGCTAACCGCCGAAGAACCCGCCCTGGTTGCGCATGCCGTTGGACTGCGCCCGCAGCACCTCGGTGTTGACCGACTCGCTGTCGTGGCGACCCGGAGCCGAACCGCGCCGGGCCTTGCGCCGTCCGGCGAACACCCAGTCGGCGGCGAGCAGGATCAGCAGCGGGACTGCGATGACAGCGATGCCGATGAGGGTGCCCATCTACGCAACCTACCCCGGCCTCGACGCCGCAAACCGGCCGCTGGCCACCCCAGGTCGGCGTAGTCACAACGGGCCAGCCGACTGGACCCGAGAATCCGCTGTCAGGAGGCGCCGAGAGGTCTAGGCTCGCGGTGACGAGAAACCCCCGAACCCCGCTCGTCGTTCCCGCCCAGGAGCCCCCCATGTACGACACCGTCTACGTCCCCTCCGTGCACATCTCGCACGACCGCCCGTGCCCGCAGTGCTCCCACGCGATGCACACCTATCTCGCGTGCTCCGACACCTGCGCGTGCCAACCCGTGGGGCTGCGTCAGCCCGCACTCGTCGGCTGCTGAGTGGCAGCGGGACCCGCGTCCCGTCGATCCGGGAGAGCGCAGCTGCTCTCCCCCGGTGATCGACATCTGGTGTCACGCTTCTCCTACGGCGTGACGCCGGGCCTCGCTCGCTCCGTACGCCGCGCCGGTGAAGCTCGTCGATGGTTGTTCAGCGAGATCGACCGGGGCACCTCCGACGGTGCTGCCTCTCGCCTGGCCTCGTGGTGGCCCGACCTCGACGACCCGCCCGGGGCGCTCTGGATCGCCAGCCGGCGCAGTGCTGATCGCCGCAGCGGCTACCACGTGATGCTCGACTACCAGCGCTCGTGCCTGGTACGCCGCGTGGTGGCAGCCAGGCAGCCGCTCGAGGTGATGACGGAGTTCTGGGAGAACCTCCTCAACGTCCCCACCCTGGGTGACCCCTCGTTCGTCCAGCGCGTGGACTACGGCCGGACCATGCGCCGCAACGCCTTCTCCTCCTACGAACAGATCCTCACCGACGCCGTGCTGCACCCGGCGATGCTGCTCTACCTCGACCAGGCCACGTCGACCAAGGAGCACCCCAACGAGAACCTCGGTCGCGAGGTGCTCGAGCTGCACACGGTCGGCCGTGGCGCCTACGACGAGCGCGCGGTCAGGGACTCGGCGCGGATCCTGACCGGCTGGCGGGTCGAGACGGCGTTCCGCAGCAGCGACCACGCGAGCTGGGCTCGCTACTACGACCCCGAGACGCACTGGACCGGCCCGGTGCAGGTCATGGGATTCGCCGAGGCGAACGCCGACCCGGGCGACGCGGACCTGGTGAAGCGCTACCTGCGCTACCTGGCTCACCACGAGCGGACCGCGCTGCGCATCGCCCGACGCCTGGCGGTGAAGTTCGTGCGCGACGACCCGTCGCCGGCGCTGGTGGAGCACCTGGCCTCGGTCTACCTCGACCAGGACACCGAGATCGTGCCGGTGCTCGAGGCGCTGGTGGACAGCAGGGAGTTCCGGCGCTCGGAGCGCGCCAAGGTCCGTGATCCGGGCGAGGACCTGGTCAACACCTACCGGGTGCTGAAGATCCGGTTGACCCGGCCGACGTCCTCGGCCGACGCCGCGCAGGTCATGGTCTTCCAAGCCGCCCAGATGGGCAGCACTCCCTTCACCTGGCCGCGCCCCGACGGCGCCCCGATCGACAACGCGAGCTGGACGACCCCGGCTCGGATGCTCGGGTCCTTCCAGACCCACCATGCGCTCAGCGGCGGGCGCTACCCCAAGCGCGGGCTCTCCTACGCCCGCCCGGCCTCGTGGCTGCCCCGGCGACTTCCGGTCCGGTTCGACCGGCTCGTCGACGAGCTCTCGCGCTCGCTGCTGCACCGGCCTGCCTCGCGTCGCCTCGTGCGCGCCTGTGGTGCCGCGACCGGGCATCGACGCCGCGAGGTCCTGCGCAACCGTCGCGCGCTGGTCCGTCAGCTGCCCGCACTGATCGCGGCCGTCCTGGACTCCCCCGAGCACTTCTACCGATGAGGCTCCCGTGACCACTCCCCCCTCCCCCCTCTCCACGACCTCCGAGCAGCGGGCGTGCTGCCGTGAGTACGCCCGGCTCTCGCGCCGCAGCCTGCTCGGTGCGGTGGCGCTGGGAGGTGCCACGACCGTCCTCGGAGACGCGGTCCTGCAGACCTCCGCGAGCGCTCGCACCACCCCGGCCGAGTCGGTGCTGGTGGTGCTGTCGCTGCGCGGTGCCGCCGATGGGCTGAGCATGGTCGTCCCGCACGGCGACCCCGTCTACCGCTCCGCGCGCGGCAACCTGCAGGTCAAGCAGGTCGACACGTGGGGTGGCGACGGCTTCTTCGGCTGGAACGACGACCTCGACGCCCTCGCGCCGCTGTGGCGCGACAACCGGTTGGCCGCCGTGCATGCCGTCGGGCTGCCGATGGCCAACCGCTCGCACTTCGCGGCGATGGAGGAGGTCGAGGACGCCGACCCCACCTCCACCGTGCGCACGGGCTGGCTCAACCGGCTCGTCGGCGCCACCACCGGACCGTCGTCGCCGCTCAAGGCGGTGACGATGGACCCGGGCGTGACACCGTCGTCCCTGGCCGGGCCCGCGCCGATCATGAACGCCTCCCGCGTCGAGAACGTCCGGGTGGCCGGGGTCTCGCCACGCAACGACCGTCGGATGAGGTCGCTCAACGCCTCCTGGGGTCGCGAGCGTGGCGCCCTCGGTGCTGCCGCCAGGTCGAGCTTTGCCGCCGCTCGTGACTTCCGCCCGGTCGCCGACAAGCCCGCTCCGTCACGACCGGCGGCCGCCTACCCCCGCGGCAGTCTCGGCAAGGCCCTCGCCGAGGCAGCCCGCGTCGTGCGCGGCGACGTCGGCGTGGAGGTGCTGACCATCGACCACGGCGCGTGGGACATGCACAGCAACCTCGGCGTCAACGGCGGCGACATGAGCAGGCACTGCCAGGAGCTGGCCGGCGGGATCGCAGCGTTCTTCGACGACCTCGGCTCCTTCGCCGAGAAGGTCACCCTGGTGACGGTGACCGAGTTCGGACGCCGGGTGCAGGTCAACTCCAACCAGGGCCTCGACCACGGGTGGGGCTCGGTGATGCTGCTGGCCGGCGCCGGGGTGCGCGGCGGCCGGTTCTACGCCGACTTCCCCGACCTGAACGACACCCTGGACGCCGACCTGACCGTGACCACCGACTACCGCACCGTGCTCGCAGAGGTCGTCGAGTCCCGCTTCGGGGTCTCGCGCAGCGCGCTGTTCCCGGGATTCAACGACACCCGACGCTGGGACCTGATGCAGCCCGCCTGAGAGAGCCGCCCGCGGCCTCAGGGCTGCAGGAGCACCTTGATGGCGCGGCGTTCGTCCATGGCGCGGTAGCCCTCGGCGACCTCGGCCATCGGCAGGGTCAGGTCGAAGACCACGCCGGGGTCAATGCGTCCGCTGGTGACCAGCTCGAGGAGCTCGGGCAGGTAGCGGCGCACGGGCGCCATGCCGCCGGCCAGACCGACGTTCTTCTGGAACATCCGCCGCACCGGCAGCTCCACGCCGTGCGGCACGCCGACGAACCCGACGGTGGCGCCGGGACGCGCGACGGCGAACGCGGTGCCCATCGACTGGTCGGTGCCGACGCACTCGAGCACGGCGTCGGCGCCGATGCCGTCGGTGATCTCCTTGACCGCGGCCGCACCCTCCTTGCCGCGCTCGGCGACGATGTGCGTGGCCCCGAAGGTGGTCGCGATCTTCTGACGCGACTCATGGCGTGACATCGCGATGACCTTCTCGGCCCCCATCGTGTGCGCAGCGAGCACGCCGCAGAGACCCACGGCCCCGTCGCCCACGACCACGACCGTGCCGCCCTCACGGACGCCGGCCGCGACCGCGGCGTGCCATCCGGTCGGCATCACGTCGGACAACGCCAGCAAGGAGGGGATCATCGAGGCATCCGGCATGCCGTCGGTCTTGACCAGGCTGCCCTCGGCCTGGTGCACGCGGACGTACTCGCCCTGCCCGCTGTTGGTCATCGACAGGTTGACGCACGCCGACTGCATGCCGGCCAGGCAGTGGGCACAGGTGTTGTCGCAGTGGTCGAACGGCACGACGACGAAGTCGCCCGGACGGAACGACGAGACCGCGCTGCCCACCTCCTCCACGACGCCCACGCACTCGTGGCCGATCGTGTCGCCGGCGGTGATCGGGTTCTCGCCGCGGTAGGGCCACAGGTCCGAGCCGCAGATGCAGCCGGCCACCACCTTGATGATGGCGTCGGTGGGGGCGTCGATCGTGGGGTCGGGGACGTCGCTGAACCGGATGTCGCCGGGCGCGTGGATGGTCGTGGCTCGCATGCTGGCCATCCAACCACCGGGGTCCACACCGCTCTCCCCCGGTGACCGGGGTGATCCGAGCGACACGACGCTGGATCACGGTCTTATCTCATATATGAGTTACCGTTTCCAGCATGTCAGTCGACTACAAGGGCCGCATCGGCAACCTCATCCGCGACGCCCGCAAGCACCGGGGCCTCACGCAGCACCAGCTCGCCGAGCTGTTGAGCACCAGCCAGAGCGCGATCAACCGCATCGAGAAGGGGCACCAGAACCTGTCCCTGGAGATGCTGGCCCGGATCGGCGAGGCCCTCGACTCCGAGATCGTCGCCCTGGGCGCCGGCCCGACCCACCTGCGGGTGCACGGGCCCACGACGCTGTCGGGCTCGATCGACGTCAAGACCTCCAAGAACGCCGGTGTCGCGCTGCTGTGTGCCTCGCTGCTCAACCGCGGCCGCACGACCCTGCGCAAGGTGGCGCGCATCGAAGAGGTCAACCGGCTCCTCGAGGTGCTCAACAGCCTCGGGGTCCAGACCCGCTGGCTCAACGACCAGAACGACCTCGAGATCGTGCCCCCGCGCGAGCTCGACCTCACCCAGATCAACGAGGAGGCGGCCCGTCGTACCCGCTCGGTGATCATGTTCCTCGGCCCGCTGATGCACCGCGCCGAGGCCTTCGACCTGCCCTACGCCGGCGGCTGCAACCTCGGCACGCGCACCGTCGAGCCCCACATGTCGGCCCTGCGCCCGTTCGGCCTCGAGGTCAAGGCCACCGACGGCATGTACCACGCCCAGGTCAACCGGGCGATCGAGCCGGTGCGCCCCATCGTGCTGACCGAGCGCGGCGACACCGTCACCGAGAACGCGCTGATGGCTGCCGCCCTGCACCCGGGCACGACCACGATCCGCAACGCCTCGTCCAACTACATGGTCCAGGACCTCTGCTTCTACCTCCAGAAGCTCGGCGTCACCGTCGAGGGCGTCGGCACCACGACACTGGTCGTCACGGGCGTCGAGTCGATCGACGTCGACGTCGACTACTCCCCCAGCGAGGACCCGATCGAGGCGATGTCGCTGCTCGCCGCCGCGATCGTCACGAAGTCGTCCATCACGATCTGCCGCGCCCCCATCGAGTTCCTCGAGATCGAGCTCGCGGTGCTGTCGGAGATGGGCTTCCAGTACTCCATGACCGAGGAGTACCTCGCCAACAACGGCCACACCCGCCTCGTCGACATCGTGACCCTGCCCTCGGACCTGCACGCTCCGCTGGACAAGATCCACCCGATGCCGTTCCCCGGCCTCAACATCGACAACCTCCCGTTCTTCGCGGTGATCGCCGCGGTCGCCGACGGTCAGACCTTCCTGCACGACTGGGTCTACGAGAACCGCGCCATCTACCTCACCGAGCTGACCAAGCTCGGCGGTCACGTCAAGCTCCTCGACCCCCACCGGGTGATGATCGAGGGACCCACCTCGTTCTCCGGCGCCGAGCTGGTCTGCCCGCCCGCGCTGCGTCCGGCCGTGGTCATCCTGCTCGCCATGCTGGCCTCCAAGGGCACCTCGGTCCTGCGCAGCACCTACGTCATCCACCGCGGCTACGAGGACCTCGCCGAGCGCCTCAACACCATCGGCGCCAGCATCGAGACGTTCCGGCTCAGAGCGCGGAACTCAACGGTGGTTGAGCAGCGACCGCGACCGAGCCCGCGAGGTCGCGACGGAGCGTGTCGAAACCCGGCGACCTACGAGCAACGCGGGTTCGCGACATCTGACCGAGGCCCCCACCCGCCATACTGCTCGGGTGACCTCACCAGCCACCGGCCGTGCCTACCTCGACACGGTGCTCGAGGAGCCGGGCTCGGTGCTGGCCTTCGCCCATCGCGGCGGGGCCTACCACCCGGAGATCGAGGGCCTGGAGAACACGCTGCGGGCCTTCGAGCACGCCGCTGCGCTGGGCTACCGGTATCTCGAGACCGACGTCCACGTCACGGCCGACGGGGTGCTGCTCGCCTTCCACGACACCGTGCTCGACCGGGTCACCGATGCCAAGGGCGCGGTGGGGTCCCTGACCTACGCCGAGGTGCGTGAGGCCCGCATCGGGGGTGCGGAGGAGATCCCGCGGCTCGAGGTGCTCTTCGAGGCGTTGCCGGCTGACGCCCACTTCAACATCGACATCAAGTCCGAGGGTGCGGTGGCTGCGGTCGCCGACTTCGTGACCGCGCGGCACGTCGAGGACCGGGTGCTGATCGGGTCCTTCTCGCGCAGTCGGATGCACGCCTTCCGCGCCCGTACGGCGGGCCGGGTGGCCACGTCGGCGACCCCGTCGGAGGTGGTGGCGTTCATCACCGCGCCGCACCGAGCACTGGCGAAGCGGGTCTCGCGTGGCTTCGACGCCCTGCAGGTGCCGAACCGTCGAGGTCGGCTGCGCGTGGTCAATCCTCGACTCGTGCAACGGGCCCATGCGCTCGGCAAGCACGTGCACGTCTGGACGATCGACGACGAGGCCGAGATGCACGAGCTGCTCGACCTCGGGGTCGACGGGCTGATGACCGACCGCACCGACGTGCTGAAGGACGTGCTCGTCGAGCGCGGCCAGTGGAGGGAGACCACGACATGACCACACCGCCCCCCACGGGCATCGCCGACCTCGAGCCGCTCAACCGGCGCCGCGAGCAGAAGGCCTGGAACTGGTACGACTGGGCCAACAGCGCCTACTTCACCACCGTGCTCAGCGTGCTGTTCGCGCCCTACATGGCCACGGTCGCCGGCCGCGCTGCCGGCTGCGGGGAGGAGGTCGAGGGGTGCGCGCGCACGCTGAGCCTGCTCGGTCTCCAGGTCAGCCCCGGTTCGCTGCCGTTCTACCTCACGAGCTTCGCCACGATCACCAGCGCGTTCGTGCTGCCGGTGGTGGGGGCGATCGTCGACCGGTCGCCCCGCAAGAAGGCGCACATGGCCGGGTTCGCCTGGGCCGGCTCGGCGTCGGCCTCGATGCTCTTCTTCCTGCGCGACGACCAGTGGCAGGTCGGCGCCGTCGCTGTGGTGCTCAGCAGCGTGCTCGCCGGCTGCTCGCTGGTCAGCTACTCCGCGATCCTGGTCGACATCTCGACCGAGGCCGAGCGCGACGAGGTCTCCTCGCGCGGTTGGGCGTTCGGCTACCTCGGCGGCGGCACGCTGCTGCTGGCCAACCTCGTGCTGGTCCAGGGCCACGACCTGTTCGGCCTGGACAAGGAGATGGCGGTGCGGCTGTCGCTGCTGTCGGCAGCGATCTGGTGGGCGGCCTTCACGATCATCCCCTACCGCGGGATCCGCAACCGAGCCCCGATCAACGTCGAGAAGGTCGACGGCGGGCTGCTCGCGCGCAGCTTCGGACAGCTGTTCCGCACGCTCAAGGACCTGCGCAACTACCCCATGACCTTGACATTCCTGGTGGCCTACCTCTTCTTCAACGACGGCATCCAGACCGTCATCTACGCCGCCTCCACCTATGGCGAGAAGACCCTGAAGTTCGACACCAGCGTCCTGATCGCCACGATCCTGCTCATCCAGTTCGTGGCCTTCGGCGGGGCGCTGCTGTTCGGACGTCTCGCGGCCCGCTACGGCAGCTATCGTCCGATCCTCTACGGCACCTTCGCGTGGATCGTCATCGTGGTCGTGGCCTTCTTCCTGCCGGAGAAGAACGTGCCGCTGTTCTTGCTGGTCGCGGTCGGGATCGGACTCGTGCTCGGCGGCACCCAGGCGTTGTCGCGCTCGTTCTTCAGCCTGCTGATCCCCCGGGGGCGTGAGGGCGAGTACTTCGCGCTCTACAACGCCGCCGAGCGCGGCACGTCCTGGCTGGGCACCCTCACCTTCGGTCTGGTCTTCCAGCTGAGCGGCTCCTACCGCCCGGCCCTGCTGGCCCTCATCGCCTTCTTCGCCCTCGGCGCCGTCTTCTTGCTGCGGCTGGACCCGGAGCGCGGGATCCGCGAGGCCGGCAACGCGGTGCCGCCCCAGATGTGAGGCCAGGCCGGGGCCCAAAGGGGTGATTTCTACCTCGATCCGGCTACCGAAGCGGGGAATCTTGAGGACCTGAGTAACGTTGGCACAACGAGTAGGCGGCTTTCGCCTGCTTGCACACCACGTGGACACAGTTGGGAGGTCCCTCATGGCAGAGCGCACACTCCGTGGCGCACGGCTCGGGGGTCAGAGCTTCGAGGACGAGCGCGGCATCGAGTTCGCCGCGCGTCAGCAGGTCGGCTACCGCTGCCCGCAGACCCACGAGTTCGAGATCACCATGTCGGTCGAGGCCGACGTTCCGGCAGTGTGGGAGTGCCCACGCTGCGGCGCCGAGGCGCTGAGCACCTCAGGCATCCTCAAGGAGGAGAAGGCCGAGAAGCCGGTCCGCACCCACTGGGACATGCTGCTCGAGCGTCGCTCCGAGAAGGAGCTCGAGGATATCCTCAAGGAGCGGCTCGACCTGCTCCGCGGTGGCGAGATCGGGCCCGCACACCTGCACCGGCCCACGCGCAAGCGCAAGGCCACCGCCTGAGGCTCTAGTCCTCGACTACCTCGCCCCGGATCACGGGTCCTTCGGACCCGGGACCGGGGCGTCGTGCATTTCCCTCGGGCCCGCCGAAGGCGCCGAAGCCGCCCAGGCCGGTGACGACCAGGCGCTTGGCCACCACGACCGCGAGCAGCCGGCGGAAGAGCGGGCGCGTGATCGGCAGGATCAGCAGCAACCCCAGCACGTCGAGCACGAAGCCCGGGCTGAGCATGAGCGTGCCGCCGATGAGGATCAGGGCGCCGTCGGAGAGCTCGTCGGCCGGCATCTTGCCGCTCTCCAGGGCTACCCGCAGGGCACGGAACGCACGTCCGCCCTCGCGCTTGATCAGCCACGACCCGAGCAGGCTGTCGGCGATGAGGAGCACGATGGTCCACCCTGCGCCGATCACCTGACCGACCTGGATCAGGACATAGATCTCCACGATCGGCACCACGATGAACGCGATGACCAGGAACCAGACGAAGGGACGGCGACGGCTTGCCACCTCGTCAGTCTACGGGCGGGCCCTCGCGGCTCGATCGAGGCCGTGACAGCCGCCGCCGGAGGCGTTCCTGGCGTTCGCGCACGCCCCAGGCCGTGATCCGGCGCAAGGACTCCACGGCGACCGTGCCGCTCATCTTGGAGTCACCGCGCACGCGCTCGACGAACTCGATGGGCACCTCGCGCACCCGCAGCCCCGCGCGCAGGGTGCGCGTCACCAGGTCGGTCTGGAACACGTAGCCGGTCGAGCGCACCTGGTCGAGCCCGATGGCCTCGAGGGTGGCGCGCCGGAAGAGCCGGAAGCCGGCGGTGGAGTCGCGCACCTCGAGGCCCAGCAGCATCCGGACGTAGAGGTTGCCCCCGCGGCTGAGCAGCTCGCGGCGTACGGGCCAGTTGACGACGGACCCGCCGGGCACCCAGCGCGAGCCGATGACCAGGTCTGCGTCAGGCAGGGCGCTCAGCAGACGGTGGAGCTGCTCGGGCTGGTGGGAGCCGTCGGCGTCCATCTCCCCGATCACGTCGTAGCCCTGGTCGAGTGCCCACGCGAAGCCGTGCCGGTAGGCAGCGCCGAGGCCGCCCTTGAACGCCCGGTGGGCCACGTGGACCTGGGGGTCGCGGCGAGCCAGGTCGTCGGCGATCGCCCCGGTGCCGTCGGGCGACTCGTCATCGACGACCAGGACGTCGACCGTGGGCTGGGCGACCCGCAGCCTGCCGACGATCCAAGCGAGGTTGTCGGCCTCGTTGTAGGTGGGGACCACCATCACGATGCGGCCGAGGGCCTCGAGGGGCTGCTGGTCAGTCACCGACGGGCTCCTGCCCCGGACGGCGGCGCCGACGCTCGCGGACGGAGGTCACGGACGCGAGCAGCAGCCCGAGGAGTGTCAGGCCGGGCGCCACCAGCGCGAGCTCGGGCCCGACCCTGGTCCCGGGGGTCACCCCGGCGCGCAGCTCGACGTCCTCCACGAGGACGTCCTGGGTGAGCCTGGTGGTGCGCGCGACGACCGCTCCGTCGGGGGCGATCACCCCGGAGACGCCGTTGGTCGAGGCCACCGCGACGTACTTGCCGGTCTCGATGGCCCGGGCGCGGGTGATGGCGAACTGTTGCTCGATCTGGTCGGTGAAGATGAACGTCGCGTTGCTGGTCTGCACGGTCAGCAGCTCGGCACCCGCCTCGATCTGGCTGGCCAGACCGTCGTCGTAGGCGATGTCGAAGCAGATCGAGTCCGCCACCGCGACGCCCCCGACGCTGAGTGGACCGCCGGGAGTCCCGCGGACCATGTCGCGCGGCACCCGCGCGAGCTGGCCCTGCTCGGTGATCCCGGTGGGAGCGAGCGCGCTGCGCCACGGGATGTACTCACCGAACGCAACGGGGTGGAGCTTGGTGTAGCGCTCCCCCGGGCCGCTGACGGGGTCCCAGACGATGCCCTGGTTGCGGATGAGGCCTGGCCCGCTGCCGACGATGGTGCCCACCAGGACCGGGGTGTCGATCGCGGCGACGGCGGTCTCGATCTGGGCGTAGGTCGCCTCGTCGCCGAACGGGTCGATCGCCGTGGAGTTCTCGGGCCACAGGACGAAGTCAGGGCGAGGGCTCTCCCCCGCCGCCACCGCGGCCGCCAGCCCGACCGTGGCGTCGACGTGGTTCTGGGTCAGTCCGCGAGAGTCGTAGAGGACGTCGTTCCCGCGCCCGGGGACGTTGCCCTGGACCACTGCAACCGTGGCGTCGCCGGAGGCGCTCAGCGTCCATGGGAGGGCCGTGGGCAGCACGCTGAGCGCGGTCACGCCCACCAGGGCCCCGAGCGCCAGGAGTCGTTCGTCACCGCGCCGGGCGACGAGCACGCGCGCGAGGAGGAACCCGATCGCGGCGACCAGCAGGGTGACCCCGTTGACCCCCACGTAGGCCAGGGCGGGAGCCAGCGCGGTGTCGACGACACCGAAGCCGAGACGGCCCCACGGCAGCCCGCTGAAGGGCCAGTTGGAGCGGAGGATCTCGGTCGTGGTCCAGGCTGCGGCGAGCCAGGCCGGCCAGGCCCGCAACCGGTGCAGGAGCGTGGCCAGGACCCCGAGCACGCCGTAGAACAGGGCCTCGACCACGGCCAGCGCGATCCAGGCGAGAGGGGCGATCGACTCGCTCAACCAGTAGATGTGCGGGAGGTAGAACCCGAGGCCGAAGGCGAGGCCGACCACGAACCCGCGGCGCGGGCGCACGCCCCGGGTGGTGAGCGCGAAGCCGGCGAGCGCCACGGGCATGAGGTAGGCAAGAGCGATCGGCTCGAAGGCCAGCGACAGCACGGACCCGGCGAGCAACGCGGCGAGGGTCCGACGGAGCACCCGCCGAACGCTACGGCACCCCTGGTGACGTCGTGGGCAGGGCTCCGGGAGGGCCGGCCGGCCTTCGGCCGTCCACCGCACACAACAGGCTGTCATGGCGAGGTCGTTGTCTAGGGCCGACCAGCCCTCCCGTGCCTCGCTCCCATGGAGCGGACCGACCTCCGCGAACCACGTCGACGAGATGTTGGCGCTACACCTCGACGATCCCGGCCACTCGGACGTCGGTCCGCACACCACGACCTGCATGAGCGGACGGCACAGAATTGCGCCGACGAGGGTCGGTGTCAACCCACACCTGACCTGCGCAAACACGCAACGTCGCAGGTCAGCGACGACCGGCCGCCGCGGAAATATTGAGAGAAATAGTCATTCGGGGCGGCGTGTCGGCGTGCGCCGCGCCCGGCCGATACTACGAGGGGTGTTCACGGCACCACGACGGTCCCGACCGCGCTGGTGGCCAGGATGGGCTCGGCCAGGATCTCGGCAGCCCCAGGAGCCTCAGCAGTCGCCGCGCCACGTCCGACCACGTGCAGGGAGAACTCCATGACCCGCGAACGCCGGCCCGCCCGCACGAGGACCGCGGTGACCTCCAGGAGGTCGCCGGCGCGCACCGGCGCGACGAACTGCACGTCGGAGTAGGAGGCGAACAGCCCCTCGTCGCCGTCGGTACGCACGCAGAGCTCGGTGGCCACGTCGCCGAAGAGACCCAGGCCGTAGGCGCCGTCGACCAGGTTGCCGGCGTAGTGGGCGTGGGAGTAGGGCACGTAGCGGCGGTGGACCACGGTGGTGCCCACCGGGTCGGCGCCGTCCGTGGTGTGGGACTCAGCGGTGTGCGGCTCAGGGCTCATCAGGCGACCTTCGGGGAGGTGAGGCGGTGGGTGATGAAGGAGGCGACCTCGCCGGGCGTCGTGCCGCGTCCGAAGATGCGGTCCACGCCGAGCTCGTCCGCCATCTTCTCGTCGAAGCGGGGGCCGCCGACGATCAGCAGCGGTCGACGGTCCGAGGGATAGGACTCCCGGAACGCCGCGGACATCTCGCGGGTGTTGAGCAGGTGGGCATCGCGCTGGGTGACGACCTGGGACACCAGGACGGCATCGGCCTTCTCGGCCCGGGCCCGTTCGACGAGCTGGGGCACGGAGACCTGGGCCCCGAGGTTGACCACCTTGAGCTCGCGGTAGTACTCGAGCCCCTTCTCCCCCGCGAAGCCCTTGATGTTGAGGATCGCGTCGATCCCCACGGTGTGGGCGTCGGTACCGATGCAGGCTCCCACGACCGTCAGGCGGCGGCGCAGCGAGCGCTTGACCGCTGCATTGACCTCCTTGGGGGTCAGCAAGGGGTAGTCACGCTCGACCACCACGACGGCGCTGGGATCGACGACGTGGTTGACCCGGCCGTAGACGACGAAGAACGTGAAGCCGGGACCCATCGGCTTGGCGTGGACCACCAGGGCGGGCTCGATGCCCATCTTGTTGGCCAGCTGCGCCGCGGCGCCCTCGGCCACCTTGGAGTGCGGCAGCGGCAGGGTGAAGCTCACCTGCACCATCCCGTCGCCCCGGGTGTCGCCGTAGGGCACCACCACGCCGTCGGTCTGGTTCGGGGTCTCGGTCAGGGTGTCGGGCTCGGTCACGAGGTGGCCTCCAAGATCTCGCTGGCGGGGTTGTAGTAGGCACTCGACTTGCGGGCGACGCCGTCGAGCCCACGTCCGGCGTCGGCCGGACGCTTCATCAGGCCGAACGTGCCGTCGGCGATGGCGTTGAGCATCCCGTCGTCGACGATGTCGTCGAGGAGCTGGATCGACTCCGCCAGCACCTGGCGGGCCCGGTTGGCGATGAAGCCGTCGGGCGCCGGGTGGAAGTCCTCGTGCAGGTTGCCGGCGGCCTCCATCACGTAGCGCACGTTCTGCAGGGCCACGTCGCGGTCCGAGAGCCACGGGGTGACCACGGCCTCGGTCATCATCCCGACCAGCAGGATGCCCTGGCCGGTGAGCGCCCCGGCGAGGTTGAAGAACCCGTCCAGGAGGTTGCCCTTGAAGACGTCACCGGTCATGTGGCGGGTGGGTGGCATCCACTTCAGGGGCGCCTTGGGGAAGATCTCGCGGGCCAGGAGCGCGTGGGCCAGCTCCATCCGGAAGGAGTCGGGGATCGCCGGGTCGATCTCGAAGGCGTGGCCCAGGCCGAGCTGCCAGTCCTCGAGACCCGCCTCCTTGGCGAAGTACTCGTTGAGGAGCTGGCTGGTGGTGACGGTGTGTGCAGCCTCGACCGCGTCGGCGGTCGTCAGGTAGTTGTCCTCGCCGGTGTTGATGATGATCCCTGCGCGGGCGTGGACCTGCCGGCTGAAGCGCTGGTCGACGAACGTGCGCACCGGGTTGATGTCGCGGAACAAGATCCCGTACATGGAGTCGTTGAGCATCATGTCGAGACGCTCCATGCCGGCCAGCGCGGCGATCTCGGGCATGCACAGCCCGCTGGCGTAGTTGGTCAGCCGGACGTAGCGTCCGAGCTCCTTGCTCGACTCGTCGAGCGCGGCGCGCATCAGGCGGAAGTTCTCCTGGGTGGCGTAGGTGCCGGCGTAGCCCTCCCGGGTGGCGCCCTCGGGCACGAAGTCGAGCAGGCTCTGCCCGGTCGAGCGGATCACGGCGATGACGTCGGCGCCCTCACGGGCGGCCTGCTGGGCCTGGGGGATGTCCTCGTAGATGTCACCGGTGGCCACGATGAGGTAGATCCACGGCTGCCGCGGCGCATCGCCGTGCCGCTTGATCAGCCGGTCACGCTCAGCGCGGCGGCGGTCCATGGTGCGGATGCCCCCGCCGACCTGCTTGCGGCTCGCGGCGCGGGCGCGGGTGGCGTCCTTGCCCTCGGGCAACCGGAACGTCACCGAGCCGGCGGCCGCCTTCTGGGCCAGGGTCAGGAGGTCCTCGCCCTCGCCGCGCAGCAGCGCGTCCCAGACCGGCAGAGCCACGCCGTGCTCGAGCCCGACGTCGGCGCGCACCACGTCCATGAGTCGGTTGACCCAGGGGGTGCCTTCCTCGTCGGCACCGGCCAGACCGGCCAGGCGCAGCGTGGCTCGCTCGACGGCGACCGTGGTGTGCTGCTTGGCCATGGTGACGATGGGTCGACCTGCCTTGCGCGCCAGGCTGCGCGCGTGGCGGACCGTGGCCGGGTCGAGGTCGAGCTTGGTGGTCCTGCGGGTGGTCATGCTGCTCCTTCGTGGATCGTCTGCCCGCCGGCGAGCAGCCGCACGAGCCGAGGAAGTGGGAGGTCGGGGTCCAGCAGGGGCAGCCCGTGCTCGTCGAGACCGCCGGGGACGTCCCAGACCGCTAGGTCGGCACGGGCGCCGGTGACCACGGTGCCGCCGGTCTCGTCCCAGCGCGCCGCCAGGCTGCTGCCGCGGGTGTGGGCACGGAAGGCCTCGATGCTGCTCAACCTCTGGTCCGGGTTGTGGTGGTGGACCGCAGCGCGGATCGCGCCCCACGGGCCCAGCCCGGTCACGGGTGAGTCGGAGCCGAAGGCGAGCACCACGTTGCCGTCGGCGAGGTCGCGCAGCGGGTTGGTCTCGCGCCACCGCTCCCCCAGCCGGGCGGCGTACATGCCGTCGGGACCGCCCCACAGCGCGTCGAAGACCGGCTGCACGCTGGCCACGACGCCGAGGTCGCCCAGCACCGCGATCGTGGCGGCCGACGGCATCTCGACGTGCTCGAGGCGGTGGTGGGCCTGACGCACGGCGTCGGCACCCAGGACCTCGGCGGCCCGGGCGAACCCCTCACCGATCGCGTCGAGAGCGGCGTCGCCGATGCAGTGGAAGCCTGCCTGGAGGCCCTCCCGGGTGCAGGCCACGACGTGGTCGCGCACCTGCTCGGCGCTGACGTAGGCGTGGCCGCAGGTGTGGGCGGCATCGGCGTACGGCGTGGCGAGCGCGGCCGTGCGGGAGCCGAACGCGCCGTCAGCGATGAGATCGCCGGCCAGGCCGGCCACACCGAGGCGTCGAGCAGCATCGAGACCCATCAGCTCGCCCCAGTAGACGACGGCGTCGAGGCCGATCTCGCCCGCGGCCTGGCGGACCAGGCTGATCTCGCTCTCCGGTCCGATGTGGGGGGCGGCGTTCTCGTGGAACGACACGATGCCCTCGGCGGCCATCGCCCGGCACGCGGCTCGGGCGGCGTCGAGGCGGTCGTCGTCGGAGATCAACGACTCGAGCACGTGGCGCACGGCATGGTGGGCGTCGCGCTCGACGCGGCCGTCCTCGCTCCAACCCTCCAGGTGCTCCAGCCCGGGCACCAGCCCGGCCAGGGCGGAGGAGATGACCGACGAGTGCCCGTCGACCCGGGTGACGTAGGTGCGCCGCCCGGGGGCGGCGCGGTCGAGCTCGGCTGCCGACGGTGGACGGCCCTCGGGCCAGTCGGTCTCGTCCCAGCCCTGCCCCACCAGCACCGAGGCCTCCGGTGCGGCCTCGGCGTGAGCGGCCAGGGCGTCGAGCGCAGCGACCAGCGTGGGGGTGCCGGTCAGGTCGAGCCCGGTGCGGGCGAAGCCGGTACGCACGGTGTGGACGTGGCTGTCGACGAACGCGGCACCGATCGTGGCACCGTCGAGGTCGATCACCTCGGGTGCGCCCTCGCCGGTGCCCTGCCAGGCGGCAGCGTGCTCGTCGGTGCCGGTGAAGACGATGCGGCCGTCCTCGATCCCGACGGCAGTACTCCGGGGCTCGCGGCGTCCTCCCAGGACATGGCCGCCGATCAGCAGGGTCCGAGTGCTCATGACCTCACCCTGTCAGCCGCCGCTCGAAAAGGGAGCGCACTCCGGCGTCGGCGCGCAGCAGCTCCAGGGCGTAGGCGGCGTGGCCCGGCACGTAGCCGTTGCCGACGAGCATCCGCACGTCGGCCGCGAGGCCCTCGGCGCCGAGCGCTGCCGCGGCGAAGGAGGTGGCCATCGAGAAGAAGATCACCGTGCCACCTTCCGCGGTCGCGAGGACCGCACCTCCCTCGCAGCCGGGCACGTCGACGCAGACGACCGTGACGTCGGCAGGGCCACCGGCCTTGTGCACCGCATCCCGCAGGGCGATCGGGTCGCGCGCATCGGCGAGGGTGACCTGGTCGGCCAGGCCGGTCTCGGAGAGCAGCACGGCCTCCCGCTCGATGGGCACGACGCCGATGGTGTGGGCGGCGCCGGCCTGCCGCGCGGCGGCGAGGCTGAGGGAGCCGGACTTGCCCGCACCCCCGATGACCGTGACGACGGGGTCGACCCCGCGCTCGACGTACTCGCGCACGACGCGGGCGGTCAGGGCCGGCGCACCGCAGACGTCCATGACCGACAGGCTCAGTGGCGCCGGCAGGTCGTCGGGGAGCACGGCGGCGATCGAGCGGCCGAACAGCACGGCGTAGCCGGTGCACGGCACCTGCTCGCCGAGACCGTCCCAGTCGGCGAGGGCGTCCTCGATGACCAGGGGGGTGAGCGTGAGCGAGACCAGCGTCGCGACCCGGTCGCCGACGCTCAGGCCGAGCGGAGACTCGGGCCCGACCTCCTCGACGGTGCCGACCAGCATGCCGCCTGACCCGGTCTCGGGGTTCTGCATCTTGCCGCGGGTGCCCACGATGTCGAGCACGGCCTGGCGGATCGCGTCGCCGTCGCCGGCGTAGGTGCGCTCGAGCTGACGGAACGACGCGGCGTCGAGGTTGAGGCGCTCCACGCGGATGCGCACCTCGTCGGGCCAGAGCTCGGCGCGGGTGTCGAGCCGCTGGGCAGCCTGGGGCAGCACGGCTGGGTCGTCGTGGACCCGGTGGAGGCCGGTCGGGTCGCCGTTCAGAAGCGCCATGACAGCCACTCCTTCGCATCGATGAATCAAGAACAGGAAATATTGCGGTGCGGCGATATGCGCGCCGTATGATCTCAACGTAGTCTAGGGGCAGACAGTGAGGTCGCCCACACCGCGACGCGCCGCCGCCACACCACGGGAGAACACATGAGCATCGACACCTCGATCGGCACCATGCTGGCCGACGCCGGCCAGCCCTACCCCTACCGCCGCGTCGAGCTGGTGGAGCCGGACTGGACCCGGTTCCCCGGGTGGCGCGACGTCACCGCCGAGGAGTGGGCCTCGGTGCAGTGGCAGCGCTCGCACTGCATCAAGAACGTGCGCCAGCTGCGTGAGCTGTTCGGCGACCTCGTCGACGACCGGTTCTACGCCGACCTCGAGCGTGACCAGGCCGAGCGCGCCACCATGTCGATGCTCGTCCCGCCGCAGATGCTCAACACCATGGTGCCGACCACGCCGGTCGGTGGCCCCGGCTCGCTCACCGACGCGCTCTACGCCGACCCGGTGCGCCACTACATGATCCCGGTGTTCTCCGACCGTCGTACCGACTGGCCCTCCCACCCGCACGCCACCCGCGACTCGCTGCACGAGCACGACATGTGGGTCGCCGAGGGGCTGACTCACCGCTACCCCACCAAGGTGCTCGCCGAGCTGCTGCCGACCTGCCCGCAGTACTGCGGGCACTGCACGCGCATGGACCTCGTCGGCAACTCGACCCCGACGGTCGAGAAGCTGAAGTTCGTCGCCAAGCCGACCGACCGACTGGCCGACATGATGGACTACCTGCGCCGCACCCCGTCGGTGCGCGACGTGGTCGTCTCCGGTGGCGACGTGGCCAACATGCCGTGGCCCCGCCTCGAGGACTTCCTCACCCGGCTGCTCGAGATCGACAACATCCGCGACATCCGCCTGGCCACGAAGGCACTCGTCGGCCTGCCTCAGCACTGGCTCCAGCCCGAGGTGCAGGAGGGGGTGGCCCGCATCGGTGCGCTGTCGCGCGCCCGCGGCGTCTCGGTCGCGATGCACACCCACGCCAACCACGCGAACTCGATCACGCCGCTGGTGGCCGAGGCCTCCCGCGCGATGCTCGATGCCGGGCTGCGCGACGTCCGCAACCAGGGGGTGCTGCTCAACGGCGTGAACGCCGACCCGCACGCGCTGCTCGACCTCTGCTTCCGTCTCCTCGACGGCGCGCAGATCATGCCCTACTACTTCTACATGTGCGACATGATCCCCTACTCCGAGCACTGGCGCGTCTCGGTCAAGGACGCCCAGCGGCTGCAGCACCACATCATGGGCTACCTGCCGGGCTTCGCGACGCCGCGCATCGTGTGTGACGTGCCGTTCGTGGGCAAGCGGTGGGTCCACCAGCTCGCCGGCTACGACGAGGTGCGCGGTGTCTCGCACTGGACGAAGAACTACCGCACCTCCATCGAGGCCGACAGCGCCGACGCGCTCGAGCGCACCTACGACTACTACGACCCGATCCACACCCTCCCGGCCGAGGGCCAGGCGTGGTGGGCCGAGCACGCCGACCTCGACACCTCCGCACTCAAGGCCGCCGAGGTGGCCGAGGCGTCGCGCCGGATGGCAGCGCTCCAGGCCTACTGAGCCGGGTGGCTACTGACCGGTGACGGGCCGGTTCTCGTAGGGCGTCGAGAGCACGATCACGGTGCGCGTGGAGACGTTGGCGACCGCGCGCACCTTGGCCAGCAGTGCCTCGAGGTGCGCCGGGGTCGCGACCCGGATCTTGAGGATGTAGGACTCCTCCCCCGCCACCGACCAGCAGGACTCGATCTCGGTGATGCCGCTCAGCCGCTCCGGGGAGTCATCGGGCTGGGAGGGGTCGATCGGGCGGATCGAGATGAAGGCGGTGAGGGGCAGACCGATCTCGTCGAAGTTGATCGTCGCGCCGTAGCCGAGGATCAGCCGACGCTGCTCCAGACGCTTGACGCGCTGGTGCACCGCCGAGGTGGAGAGCCCGGTGGCCTTGCCCAGGTCGGTGAAGGACATCCGCCCGTCGGCGGCAAGGAGCTCCAAGATCTTGCGGTCGGTGGGCTCGAGCTCGCTAGGGGTCACGGCGTCAGACTAGCCGCGCCGGGCCCGGCACAGCAGACATGTTGCAGGGTGGTCGCGTGACAGGATGCCGCCGTGACTGAGTCTGCGAGCGAACCCGGCCGACTGATGCTCCTCGACAGCGCCTCGATGTACTTCCGGGCGTTCTACGGGATGCCCTCCTACGCCGCGCCCGACGGCACCAACGTCAACGCCGTGCGCGGGATGCTCGACTACCTCAGCCGGCTCGTCGAGCAGTACCGCCCCACCGACCTCGTCTGCTGCTGGGACAACGACTGGCGTCCGCAGTGGCGGGTCGACCTGATCCCGTCGTACAAGACCCACCGCGTCGTCGAGGAGGTCGCCGGCGCTCCTGACGTCGAGGAGGTCCCGGACCCGCTCGAGCTGCAGGTGCCGATCCTGCGCGACGTGCTCGAGGCCTGGGGCATCCGGGTGCTGGGCGCCGACGGCTACGAGGCCGACGACGTGATCGGCACGCTCGCCACCGATGCCGGGCAGCCGGTCGACGTCGTCACCGGCGACCGCGACCTCTTCCAGCTCGTCGACGACTCGATCGACGTGCGCGTGCTCTACATCGCCAAGGGGGTCGGGCGCCACGAGCGGGTCACCGACGACTGGGTGCGCGAGAAGTACGCTATCGAGCCCCACCAGTACGCCGACTTCGCCACGATGCGCGGCGACGCCTCCGACGGCCTGCCCGGGGTGGCCGGCGTCGGCGAGAAGACCGCCGCCACGTTGCTCCAGCGGTTCGGCGACATCGACGCCATCATCGCCGCAGCCCAGGATCCCGACTCCGCGATGGCCCCCGGCCCGCGCAACAAGATCAAGGCCGCGCTCGACTACCTCGCCGTCGCGCCGGCCGTGTGTGCCGTGGCCCGTGACATCGACCTCGACCGGAGCGACCTGGCACTGCCGAGCACTCCGGCCGACCCCGAACGGCTGGTCGCCCTCACCGAGCAGTGGGGTCTGGACACCCCCGTCAACCGGCTCCTCGGCGTCCTGGCCGGCTGACTCAGTCGGCCAGACCGGAGTAGGCCACGACGCCCCGGCGCATCGCTCGCACGGTCTCGCGCGCCGTACGGCGCAGCGGCGTGTCCCCGGCTGCATCGGCCACCTGTCCGGCGAGGTCGAGAAGCTGCTTCATGCGGCGCACGAAGTCGCCGGCCGACATGTCGGAGTCGCCGATGAGGTCGTCGAGGTCGTCGCCCTCGGTCCAGCGATAGGCGATCCACGACATCCCGTTGTCGGGCGGCCGCAGGAAGTCGAGCTTGTGGGCGCGCTCGAGGGAGTCCAGGTCGGCCCACAGCCGCTGGGTCTGGTCCAGGGCGGTCTTCACGCCGCCGCCGGGCACACGCGGTGCGCGGACGTCGTCGGCGCGGCGTGCCTCGTAGACCAGCGCGGACAAGGCGGCGGCGAGGCCGGCCGGGCTCAGGTCGTCCCAGAGCCCGTGGCGCAGCGCCTCGGCGGCCAGCAGGTCGACATCGGAGTAGAGGCGCATCAGGCGCTGTCCGCGGTCGGTGACGGTGTCGCCGTCGAGGTAGCCGAGCTCGGTGAGCACGTCGCAGACGCGGTCGAACTGGCGCGCGACCGTGTTGGTCCGTTGCTCGATGCGGCGACGCAGGGTGGCGGCGTCCCGATCGAGCTTGAAGTAGCGCTCCGACCACCGCGAGTGGTCCTCGCGGTCGGCGCACCCGTGGCACGGGTGGGCCTTGAGCTGGTCACGCAGGGCGGCGATCTCCTCCTCGACCTCACGGGGCAGACCGGCCGACGCCGCCCGCGACGGAGGCGGCGGGGTGAGCTGGTGGGTGCGGTCGCGCATTGCCGAGGCCAGGTCACGGCGCATCTGCGGGTTGCGCCCGCTGAAGTTCTTCGGCACCTTCACCCGGGCAACGGCCTCGACCGGGGTCGGGAAGTCGATCATCGCCAGGCGTCGGGCCTGGCGCTCGGCGGTCACCACGTAGGGCCGCGGGCCGCCGTCCTCGGAAGCGGCCCACCCCGGGTCGACGACCACGGCGAAGCCGGCGAACTTGCCGCTCGGCACGATGATCACGTCGCCGGGCTTGAGGGCTCCGAGGGACTCGATGGTCTCGGCGCGACGGTCGGTGCGGCGCGTGCGGCTGGCGTTCTTCTCGACGTCGCTGATCTGGCGGCGCAGGGCGGCGTACTCCATGAAGTCACCGAGGTGGCAGGTCGCGGCCTCGGCGTAGCCGGCGAGCGCGTCGTCGCTCTTGCTCAGCTGACGGGCCAGCCCGACGACGGCCTTGTCGGCCTGGAACTGGGCGAAGGACTGCTCCAGCAGCTTGCGTGATGTCGCCCGACCGAACTGGTGCACCAGGTTGACCGCCATGTTGTAGGACGGCCGGAACGACGAACGGAGCGGATAGGTGCGCGTGGAGGCCAGCCCCGCCACCTCACGCGGGTTCATGCCGGGCTGCCACAGCACGACGCCGTGGCCCTCGGTGTCGAGGCCGCGACGGCCCGCGCGTCCGGTGAGCTGGGTGTACTCCCCCGGTGTGATGTCGGCGTGGGTCTCGCCGTTCCACTTCGAGAGCTTTTCGATGACCACGGTGCGGGCGGGCATGTTGATGCCGAGCGCCAGCGTCTCGGTGGCGAAGACGACCTTGCACAACCCGCGCAGGTAGAGCTCCTCGACGACCTGCTTGAACGCCGGCAGCATGCCGGCGTGGTGCGCCGCGATGCCGCGCGAGAGCCCGTCGAGGAAGTCGTGGTAGCCGAGCACGTGGAGGTCCTCGGGCGGCAGGTCGCGGCACGCGCCCTCGACGAAGGTGAGGATCTCGGCGCGCTCGTCGGCGTTGGTGAGTCGGATGCCGGCGCTCAGGCACTGGGTCACCGCCGCGTCGCAGCCGACGCGGCTGAAGATGAAGACGATCGCGGGCAGCAGCCCCTCGCGGTGGAGGCGCTCGATCACGTCGGCGCGCGACGGGATCCACACCCTGCGCTGGCTGGCCGGCTTGGCACCGCCCCGGCCCTTGGGCGTACGACGGTCCTTGATCCGCGTCGAGGCCCAGTCGTCGCGCGCGAGCTTGACCAGCTCGTCGTTGACCGGGGCGCCCTCCTTGACGAAACCTGCAGCGGCGTCCACGTCGGAGGAGGCGAAGAGGTCCAGCAGCCGGCGTCCGGCCATGACGTGCTGGTAGAGCGGCACCGGCCGCTTCTCCTCCACGATGGTGGTGGTCGCGCCGCGCACGGTCGCCAACCACTCGCCGAACTCCTCGGCGTTGGAGACCGTGGCCGAGAGCGAGACCACGCACACCGACTCCGGCAGGTGGATGATCACCTCCTCCCACACCGCGCCGCGGGAGCGGTCGGCGAGGTAGTGGACCTCGTCCATGACCACGAACCCGAGGCCGAGCAGGGTGCGGGAGCCGGCGTAGAGCATGTTGCGCAGCACCTCGGTGGTCATCACCACGATCGGGGCTTCGCCGTTGATGGTGTTGTCGCCGGTGAGCAGACCGACCTGGTCGGCGCCGTAGCGGGCGACGAGGTCGGCGTACTTCTGGTTGGACAGCGCCTTGATCGGGGTCGTGTAGAAGGCCTTGCGGCCCTCGCGCAGGGCGAGGTGGACCGCGAACTCGCCCACGATCGTCTTGCCGGACCCGGTCGGGGCTGCGACCAGCACCCCGCGACCGTCCTCGATCTCGCGGCAGGCGCGGGCCTGGAAGTCGTCGAGGCGGAAGCTGTAGTGCCCGGCGAAGTCGCGGAACGCCGGGTAGGAGGCGTCCTGCTTGTAGGCCGCGTAGCGTGCCGCGGGGCTCTCGTCGTGCGGGTCGGGGGTGTTCATGCAAGGACCTCCAGGGCGCCGGGGACGCAGTCGACGGTGAGCGGCAGCGGCCCGAAGCGCTCGCCGTCGGCATAGGCCACGATGCCGGAGGCGGCGATGGTGACCTGCTTGACGCGATGCCGCTCGTACTGGGGATGCGTGGTGTGGGTGCCGCGGAAGAGCTTGGGGTAGGTGCGGATGAGGTCGGGCTTGCTCAACGGCTTGATGACGACGACGTCGAGCAGCCCGTCGTTGAGCAGGGCGCCTTCGGTGATGCGCAGGCCGCCGCCGAAGGACGGTCCGTTGCCGACGGCCACGAGCATGGCCGAGAGCCGGCGGCTCACGCCGTCGAGCACCAGGGTGTAGCTGATCGGCTCGAACGTGCGCAGCTCGGCGAGGGTGGCGATCTGGTAGCGCATCTGCCCCTTGGGACGACGCATGGCGTTGGCGCGCTCGTTGACGATCGCATCGAACCCGGCAGCCAGGACGGTGGCGTAGTAGCGGCTGCCGATCCGCGCCAGGTCGGTGAGGCGGGTGTGCCCGGCGATGACGCGCTGGGCGGCGGCGAGGGGGTCGCGCTTGGTGAGGCCGACGTAGCGCCCGAGGTCGTTGCCGGTGCCGGCCGGGATCACCCCGAGCGGCACCCGGGTGCCGGCCACGGCCTGGAGCGCGAGGTTGGCCAGGCCGTCTCCCCCGCAGACCACCAGGGCGTCGGTGCCGCCGTCGACAGCGTCGCGAGCCAGGTCCTGCGCCTCGTCGGCGTCGCGACCCTCGAGCACCCGGACCCGTAGGCCTGCCTCACGCAGGTGGGGCACGACCAGGTCGCGGGTGCGGGCGCCGCGTCCCTTGCCGGCCGTGGGGTTGACGAGCAGAGAGATCTCACGCCGGACGGACACACTGCGAGCCTAGTGGCCTGCCCTAGTGCGCCTGCCCTCAACCGCCGAGGCGCAGCTGCACGGCGTAGGCCGAGAGCGTGGCTCCCAGCGCCTTGGCCAGGCGGCCGATGGCGTCGAGCACGAGGTCGGCGTCGAAGCCGGTGCCGGGGACCAGCAGCGTGAGTCGGTCCGCATAGCTGACCAGGTGGACCTGCCCGTGACGCCAGGCCTGGTGAGTGACCAGGCGCAGGGCGTCGTCGGCCACCGGTGCGGGGTAGGCCTCGTCGACGGCCAGCAGGTCGCAGGCGACCGGAGCGCCGCCCGCGGGGCTCAGCAGCCCGCGCACGTGGTGGCCGCCGTACAGGCCGTCGGTGGCCGACCAGACCACCTCACCGGTGCCGAGGGACTCGGGCAGGTCGAAGGGGTCAACGTCGTGGGGTGCGCCGTGGGGAGGAGGGGTCACAGGGGCGACGCCTTGTCCGGGTCGAGGGCGGTGCGCTTCTTGGCGCGTCGGCGGTCGTTGTAGCGCGCGATCACCTCGGAGAGCCCGAAGAGCAGCACCATCGGCACCGCCATGAGCGTCATCGTGAACGGGTCGCCGGAGGGCGTGGCCACCGCTGCGAACACGAACACGCCCACGATGATCCAGGGACGGTAGGCGCCCAGCGACTTGCCGGACACGATGCCGGCGAGGTTGAGCAGCACCACGAAGAGCGGGATCTCGAAGGCGATGCCGAAGACGAGCAGGGTGCGGCTGAAGAAGGAGAGGTAGTCGTCGAAGTCGACGATGTTGGTCAGGCCCGGCGGGTTGAACCCGATGAGGATCTCGAGGCCCTTGGGCAGGGTGACGTAGCCGAGGAACACGCCGGCGAGGAACAACGGCCCGGCGATCGCGGCGAACATGTGGCTCCACCGACGCTCGCGGGCATTCAGCCCGGGCACGATGAAGGCCCAGATCTGGTAGAGCCAGAACGGGCTGGTGAGCACGACGGCGGCAAAGCCGCAGAGCTTGAAGTAGATCAGCAGACCGGCACCCGGTCCCGTGCTGGTGAGCAGGGCGGCGTCGGCGGGCAGGGCGTCCTTGGCCGAGTCGATCGGGCCGTAGACCAGGGCGTTGACCTGGTCGAAGAAGATGAGCGCCAGGATGCCGCCGGCGATCAGGATCAGCAGCACCTTGAGGATGCGCGCGCGCAGCTCACGGAGGTGGTCGGAGAGGGCCATCCGGCCGTCCTCCCCGACAGGGTGGATCGGCCGTCCGGAGAAGATCCGGACGGCGCCGGCGATCGACATGCTGTGTGCTTGCTCTGGGGTGCTTCGGCTCAGCCGTTGTTCTTGTCCGACTGGGTGTCCGGGGTCACCGGGATCTCCTCGTTGAGCGTGGTGGGGAGCTCCTTGTCCGCGGGCTTCTCGTCGGTGTCGTCGTCGCGCAGACCCTTGGTCTCGGCCTTGAAGATGCGCAGCGCCTGGCCGGTGCCGCGAGCGAGGTCAGGGAGCTTGGCGGCACCGAACACGAGAATGACGATCGCCAGGATGACGAACCATTCGCCGCCGGCCGGCATTCCGATCATGGGGTTCAACATGGGGCCCTCATCTGTTGGGTGCTGGTTCTCGAATCCTACGCCGAAGCTGTCTGGTACAGCGCCAGTGTGTCCTCGGCTGCTGCCGAGAGGCTGGTCCCGTACGAGATCGGGGCCACCACAGAGGCATTCGGAGCCAACCGTAGAAGTAGTTTGGTCAACCAGCGTTCGTCTGCGACGAGGAGGTCGACCTCGACGCTGCCGTCGGGTCCGGCCGGGCGCACGTCCTGCACCGGGTAGTACTCGATGATCCAGCTCGCAGCCGGTGCCAGACGCAGCGTGACCACGGTGGTCTCGTCGTCGTTGCGCGCGAAGATGCCCTCGGAGAGGTCGCGCGGGGCCACCGCCGGCGTCACGATGGGGTGCTCGAGGGGGCGGGCGGCCGAGATCCGGTCGAGACGGAACAGCCGTGGTGCCTCCGCGGAGTGGCACCACGCGTCGAGGTAGGTGAAGCCACCGTGCTGGGTCAGGCCACGCGGGTCCACGACCCGCGTCGACTGCTCGTCGCGGGACGGCACGTAGTAGTCGACCTCGACCTGGACGCCGCGGGCGACCGCGTCTCGCAGCGAAGCCGTGAGCGAGGCCAGCTCGGCGGCGCGGTGTGGGTCGTCGGGCTCGGCGTCCAGTGGCACACCCACCGGTCCCGCGGCAGCCGCGCTCTCGAGCTTGGCGAGGACGCGGTCGACGATCCCGACCGTGTCCGGTCCGGCGCCGGCGCGCATCGCGCGCAGGGCGACGATGACGGCAGAGGCCTCGGTGGGCGTGAGCCGGAGGGGCCGGTCGAGGTAGTCGGCGTTGCTGACGCGGATCACGCCGTCGCCGCGCACCTCGCCCTCCTCGCCCTCGAGGGCGTTGAGGTCGACGTCGATGAGGTCGTCGGGGTAGCCCCCCGGCAGACCACACAGGAAGAGGACCTTGAGGTCCTTGAGCAGCTGCTCGGGCGTGACCCCGAGCGCCACCGCGGCATCGGCGAGACGGACGCCGCCGCGGGCGTGGAGGTAGGGCACGAGGGTCAGCAGGCGGGCCACCTGCTCGCGGGCTCCGCTGGGGGCGCTCATGCCAGCACCGCCGTCAGTCGGCTGACCACGGCGTCCCGCAGGTGAGCGGGCTCCTCGACGTAGACGCTCGCGCCGTAGCCGAGCACCTCGTCCTCGAGGCCGACCGTGCTGCGGGTGATCGTCAGGCGGTCCCACACGCTGGCGGTGTCGGGGCCGGCGACGTCGTGCTCGACGGAGTCGGCCAGCCGACGCAGCGGGAGCGCGGTGGCGGCGCGGGCCAGCACGACCGTGCGCTCGGTGCTGGGAGCGGGCGCGAGGCGACGGGTGGTGGCGGAGATGTCGAGCCCGGCCGGCAGCTCGTAGGCGTCGGGCTTGCCGATCTTGCGGGCCTCGCCCTGCACCCGGGAGAGCCGGAAGACGCGCTCGGCCGAGCGGTCGATGTCGAAGCCGAGGACGTACCAGCGGCCTGAGTAGCGGGTGACGCCCCAGGGCTGGAGGTGGCGGGTGGTGGGCGCGGCAGTGCCGGAGCGGGCGTACTCGAACTCGACCTCGCTGCGCTCGGTGAGCGCCTCGAGGAACACGTCGAAGGCCGGCTCGTCGGCAGCCAGCCGCGGCTGGGCGATGTCGAGCGCGGTCACGTCGATGTCGACGCCGGCCGCGGTGAGCTTGCGGACGGCGTCCGCGGTGGCCCGGGCGAGGCGCTGGTGCTCCCAGACGCGGGTGGCCAGGCCGACCACGGCCGCCTCGTCAGGAGCCAGGTCGATCTCCGGGAGCGCGAACTCGTCCGGCCGGATGCGGTAGCCCGGCTCGTCCTCGAAGAAGGCGTCCATGTGGCCCACCTCGACCGGGACCCCGAGGCTGCGCAGCTCCTCCTTGTCGCGCTCGAACATCTTCTCGAACGCCTCGGTGCCGGCGTCGGGATAGAGGATCGAGCGGATGCTCTCCTTGGAGACGTAGCGGCGCTGCACGAGGAGCATGATGAGCAGCTTCATCAGCCGCTCGGTCTTCGTCGCAGTGCTCACCGTCGCGCCGCCGGATCAGCCGGCTGCGAGGACGTCGATGACAAAGTAGAGCGTCGAGCCGCCGGGGATGGACTCGCCGGAGCCCTCCTTGCCGTAGCCCTGGCTCGCCGGGATCTCCAGGACGACACGGGACCCGACGGTCACGCCGACCAGGCCCTTGTCCCAACCCTTGATGACCGCGCCCACGCCGAGCCGCGTCAGGAAGGTCGAGTCGCGGGGGTAGCTGGCGTCGAAGGGCTCGTCGGCGTCGTAGACCTGGCCGAGGTAGTTGACCACCACGGCGTCGGTCTTGGCGACCTCCTCGCCCGAGCCCTCGACGAGGGTGTAGACGTGGAGCTTGCCGTCGGGCTGCGGGGTGGTGCTGAAGTCCAGGGAGCCGGGCAGCTTCTTGGAGAGGTTGATCTTCGGGACCTTGGGCGAGCGCGGCTGGGTCTTGCCGTCGGGCTTCTCGAGCACGACGGCGTCGATGTCGACCACGAGCAGCAGTCCGTCGCTGTTGCCGATGTCGAAGCCACCGCCGCCGTAGCCGACGACGTCGGCGGAGTTGACCGTGACCGCCTTGCGGGTGCCGACGGTGTCGCCGGCCTCGACGTGCTCGGCCACGAAGGCGTCGAGCAGGTAGCGGGCGATCTCGGTCTCGCTCGGCTGGGGCGAGGCAGGCTGGGCCGGCTCGCCGCCCACGGCGAACGTGACCGGCACCTGGTCCTTGAGGTGGGTGTCGAGCGTGGTGGAGCGGGTGAAGCCGTTGCCGACCCAGTAGTTGACCAGGACCTGGTCGTCCTCGGCGAGCTCGGCGCCGTCTCCGGCGGTGATGACCTCGGACTCGACGTCGTCGACCGTCATCCGCGACTTCCACGCCACGTCGGGGCTGCTCCCGACGTCGCCGGTGATCGTGTAGGCCTCGGAGCCGACGCGCGCGCCGGACTCGACGGTGGTGGCGTCACCACAGGCGCTGGCCAGGGCGGAGACGACAAGGAGTGGCGCGAGGAGCGCAACAGGGCGACGGACACGTCGGAGCACGGATTCAACCTTCGTTGAGCGATGAGGATCGGCGCGCCGAAGCCTACAAGCCGCGAGGCGGCTTCCCCCGGCGCCATCCCCAGACGGGACTCACATACCGTCGATGAGCCGCTGGACCCGCTCGTCGTAGGCGCGGAACGGGTCCTTGCAGAGCACGGTGCGCTGGGCCTGGTCGTTGAGCTTGAGGTGGACCCAGTCGACGGTGAAGTCACGGCGCTTCTCCTGCGCGGTGCGGATGAACTCGCCGCGCAACCGGGCGCGGGTCGTCTGCGGCGGCACCGACTTGGCCTCGAAGATCTTGAGGTCGGTGGTCACCCGCGCTACGGCGCCGCGCTTCTCCAGCAGGTAGTAGAGGCCGCGGTTGCGGTGGATGTCGTGGTAGGCGAGGTCGAGCTGAGCGATCCGGGCGTGGCCGAGGGGCAGTCCGTGCTTGGCGCGGTAGCGCTCGATGAGCTTCCACTTGATGACCCAGTCGATCTCCCGGTCGACCAGTCCGAGGTCATCGGACTCGACGGCCTTGAGGCCCCGCTCCCAGAGGTCGAGAGCGGCCTCGATCACCGGCGTGCTGATCCCGCGACGGTCGACGAAGTCGCGAGCCTTGGAGAGGTACTCGCCCTGGATCTCCAGGGCGCTGGCCTCGCGGCCGTTGGCCAGGCGGACCTTGCGGCGTCCGGTCATGTCGTGGGAGATCTCGCGGATGGCGCGGATCGGGTTCTCCATGGTGAGGTCGCGCATCACCACGCCCTCCTCGATCATCCGCAGCACGAGGTCGCAGCTGGCGACCTTGAGCATCGTGGTGGTCTCGCTCATGTTGGAGTCGCCGACGATGACGTGCAGGCGCCGGTACTTCTCGGCATCGGCGTGCGGCTCGTCGCGGGTGTTGATGATCGGGCGGCTACGCGTGGTCGCGCTGCTCACGCCCTCCCAGATGTGCTCGGCGCGCTGGCTGACGCTGTAGCTCGCGCCGCGCGGGGTCTGGGTGATCTTGCCGGCCCCCACGATGATCTGGCGGGTGACCAGGAACGGGATGAGGATGTCGGCGAGGCGGCTGAACTCGCCCGCGCGGCCGACCAGGTAGTTCTCGTGGCAGCCGTAGGAGTTGCCGGCCGAGTCGGTGTTGTTCTTGAAGAGGTAGATCTCGCCGGCGATGCCTTCGTCGTGCAGGCGCTGCTCGGCGTCGAGGAGCAGCCCTTCCAGGACCCGCTCCCCCGCCTTGTCGTGCGTGACGAGCTCGACGATGTCGTCGCACTCGGGCGTGGCGTACTCCGGGTGGCTGCCGACATCGAGGTAGAGCCGGGCGCCGTTGCGGAGGAAGACGTTGCTGCTGCGTCCCCAGCTGACCACCTTGCGGAAGAGGTAGCGCGCGACCTCGTCGGGGCTGAGCCTGCGCTGCCCCTTGAACGTGCAGGTGACGCCGTACTCGTTCTCGATTCCGAAGATCCGACGGTCCATGTCATGACCCTAGGGCGTGGGTGGGTGATCCGGGGGCAACGTTGACCGATCGTTGTCAGAAGCTCAGGCTGCCCAGTCGACGTGGAGGTCGCTGGGGTTGACGTAGACATGCAGGGCGCGGCCTGGTGGGGCCGACGAGGCCGGTCGGCCGAGGCGTCGGGTGCCGGTGTGGTCGACGAGGTAGAACGCGCCGTGCGGGTCGCGCCAGAGGTAGAGGCCGGGGAAGGGTTGCTTGACCTCCCACCCGCCGTGGGTCTTGATCCGGTGGTGGGTGGTGGTCAGGGGTCCGTAGTTGCCGACCGCGCTCGGACCACCCTCGCTGTGAGGCTCGGTGTGGTCGACCTGCATCTTCGTGGAGGTGCAGGGAGCAAACGGGAAGCAGTCGGCCGGCGTCATCAGGCGCACGGCCTGACGATGTCGGGCCGGGATCTCGTAGGCGTCGACCGGCGCCTGGCCGAGCGGGTCGAAGACCGGAAGCACCTTGAAGCGAGCGTGGGGTCCGAGGACGTCGCGCAGCCACGACTGGGTCACCGGACCGTGGCCCTCGACCCGGGCGATGCGCTCGAGCGGGTCGCCGCCCTCGTCTGCCTCGGCGTCGCGGCCGTCGAGGTGGATGATCAGCGTCGGCTGCGGGAGCAGCTCACCGAGGTCGAGGTCCGGACCGGGCGCGGCGGCAGGGTTGGCGAGGATCAGGGCGGCGAGAACCCGGCGGTCGTCGGCGCTGACCACGACCTTCGAGCCGCCGTCCTGCGCGGGGTCAGGAGGGTGGGGGTCGTCGGGGTAGGTGCGCTCGAGCTGGGCCGCCAAAGCGGTCACGGCGGCATCGATCTGGGTGATGGTCGCGACGTCGGCACGGATCATGAACGACGCCATGCCGTGGGACTCGGTGCGAAGCCGCTTGGCGAAGCGAGCCGAGCGCACCTGCTCCTCACGCTGCTTCATGAGCTCGGGCGCAGCGGCGGCGACCTTGCCCTCGACAAGCGCCTCGAAACGCGTCCAGGGGATCCGACCGTCGGCCGACTCCGCCACCTCCGCGTCGACGTAGGCGGCTTCGGCGACCGACAGCTCGCGGGTCTTGGCGCAGACATGGCGGGCGTAGGAGGACCGCACCTCCCCCGCCTGCACCCGGCCCCACAGCTCGGGGTGGCGGTGACGCAGGTCCTGGGCATCGCCGATGAGGCGAGCGGCGGCGTGGGTCGTGCGCCCGATGCGGGCGCCGAGCTTGGCGGCCGCGAACTCCGAGACCTCAGCGACCCCCACGCCGCCGAGGCGCTTGGTGCCTTCACGCCCCGGCAGACCGATCTTGCTCAGGTCGGCGCGCTCGGGGGCGTGGATGACCGCCCACTGGTAGGCGATCTCCAGCAGCTCGATCTCGGCCTGCTGGATCGTGGTCGCGCACACCTCTGCCCGGTCGAGGACCGCGGCCTCGCTCAGGTCGTCCAGTGGCGTCTTTTCGAGCATGTGTTCATTCAAGCACCGACCACCGACAGTCCTGAGTCAGCTCGACCTAGTCCTCGATGACGTCGAGCCCGCGCTCGCGGAGCGTGGCCAGGTTGTCCAGCGATCTGCTGCAGGACTTCCGGGGCGTGGCCCTCCCAGTCCGCCACCTCGCCCAGGACCCGCAGAGGATCGCGCGTTCGGTATGACGCCGTGGGGTTGCCGGGAAACCTCTTGTCGGTCACGTTCGGATCGTCCTCGAAGGGCCCGAGCGGCTCGACGAGATACACGTGTCCGCGCTCGAGGCTGCCCGCCAGCGCGGTCGCCAGCTCGGCTCCCCAGGCGGCGGTCTCCATCTTGGCCGTGAAGTAGACGTGCTTCAGGACCCGCCCCGCCTGGAAGTTCGACACATGGCCGGGGACCAGCTCGGCGCCGGGTTCGAGCACAGCCTTGGTGCCGTGGAAGAACGGGCCGGGGACGTGTCGGTGGTGCTCGTAGGTGACCGGCACACGAGTGCCGGGGTCGTTGCTCATCGTGCAGTCCTCCTTCCTCAGGCCGGGCGATGGTCGCTTCTCTGTCGCACCAGACCATGCGCTCCAGAAGTCTGCAACCGTGCGGACTGCGCCGCGGGCGCACTAGGATCGGACACGTCGCGACCTCGACGGCAGTGGGCCGGGCGGGCTGCCACGTCGACCTTCGCCGAGGAGTGAGACATGTCCCCCGACCCTGCCCCGATCGACCAGACGGTGCCCGAACAGCTGCTGCGATTCCTCGATCGACTGAGCGCTGAGCTCGATCGACGCGGCGACGCCGTGGCGTTGCTGGCGCTCGGCTCGGTCGGGCGTGACCTGCACCGGCTCGACGAGCACTCCGATGCGGACTTCTTCGTCGTCGTCGACGACCTGGCGGCGCGCGACCGCTACGTCGCCGACATCGGGTGGCTCGAGGACGCGCACCCCGTCGCCTGGTCCTTCGAGAACACGCCGGACGGACGCAAGGCACTGCTGCAGGGCGGGCTCTTCGCGGAGTACGCCGTCTTCGCCCTCGAGGAGATGGCGACCGCGCACTACCCACCCGGCCGGATCCACTGGAGCCGCGCCGATGCTCCGCCGGGGCTCGAGCTCCCCACGATGCCGCTGCCACCGACGCCTCCGCTCGAGCACCAGGTGGGCGAGGCGCTGACGAACCTCTACATCGGCCTGCACCGCGACCTGCGTGGTGAACGCCTGACCGCGGCCCGCTTCATCCAGGGCCACGCTGTCGACCGCTGGATCGGCGTGCTCGGCCATCTCGGGATCGGCGAGGGCACTGCACAGGATGCCTTCGTCGTCGACCGCGGGGTGGAGCGCAGGTTTGGCCCCGATGTCCTGCCGCTGGCTGATCTCGTGCCGGGCTACGAGGACAACGCGTTGGCGGCCGAGACCCTGCTCGGGCTGCTCGAGGCCCACGTCGAGGTCGACCCCTCGATGGCTGCAGCAGTGAGGGACCTCGTCGTCCGAGCGCGTGCCGCGGCACGTGCTCGAGCCGGCACGGGCGACTGAGGAGCGTCGCCCTGCTCCCTCCCCGCTGAGCTGGCCAGGCGCGACCCGGGGCTTTGCCCACCGACGCATCGTGCGATCGGTCAGGAGTTGTGGTCCGCAATGGCCACAGACAGGGCGGCCACGTGCCACCAGACTCAGGTAGGACGCACACCGTGCCCTGGGGAGGGAGCCACATGTTCGCGAAGTCCTTCAGACGCCACGGCCGGATGGCCGTCGTTGTGGTCTCCACAGCTCTCGTCGCCGCGTCGTTGACGGTGTCCACGGTGGCCGCAAGCCCGGCGCGCGCCGACGTCGTGCCCTACGTCCCGTGGTCCTCCTACCTGGCCGGCTGGACCGACGAGTACATCCCCAGCAGCGACAACGACTGTGTCGCCGGGCGGTCCAACTGCCTCCACGCGACCCTGAAGGAGCAGAGCCGGATCGCCGATGACACGGCGCGCACCTGCAGCCACAACGCGATCTTCGCCCGCGCCTACGTACGGATGACCCAGCTCTACGGGCACACCCGCACGATCCCGGGCTATTACCAGGACGTGGCCTACTTCAACCACGTCGACGCGGTGTTCGCCCGCTACTACACCGACTCCTACTACAACTGGAAGTCAGGCAACCGGTCGGCCGTGCCGCAGTCGTGGCTGATGGCGCTGGATGCTGCGAAGAACAAGACCGTGAGCGGCTCCGGCGACCTGCTCCTGGGCATGAACGCCCACATCAACCGGGACCTGCCCTACGTGATGGCCGCTGTGGGGCTCGTGGCTCCGGACGGGTCCTCCCGCAAGGCCGACTACGGCGCTGTCGAGGCGTGGCTGTACGACGCCACTGCGCCGCTGCTCGCCGAGTTCGCCGCGCGTTTCGACCAGTCGATCGACGACACCGCAGACCCCTTCGGACTCGGCAACGCTGCCTTGTTCCAGATGGTCTCGTCCTGGCGGGAGAACGCCTGGCGCAACGCCGAGGCGTTGGTCTCGGCACCGACCCCGGCGGCTCGCGCGCTCGTCGCAGCCACCATCGAGGCGCAGGCCAACGCTGCTGCCCAGGGCATCCGGGCGAGCCTGTCCTACGTCCCGCTGCTCACCTCGACCGGTCCGCGCGACGCCTTCTGCGCGGCCCACAGCGGCGACGCACCGCCGGTGACCTACGCCTTCGGCCCCGCCTCTCCCTGGGGCTACGCCTACTGACGGTCTGATACGTCACCTCCACCGTCGCCACGGCCGAAGTGGTGACAGGTCCTACCTGTTGAGCAGGACCGCGAGACCAGTGCCGACCCCGGTGATGACGAGGGCCGCGACGAGGACAACGGCAACCAGCTTGGTGTTCATCGCCCTACCTTCCCAGACCTGTTCGGAGCCCGGTTCATCGGCGTCGAGCGGTAAATGGTCACGGCTGCAGTGTCATCGGCGCTGCTGCCCGTTCTGCCTCGCTGCGAAGGATGCAGAACTCGTTGCCCTCGGGATCCTGAAGGACGACCCAGCCGATCCCGGGGCCGTAGTGGTCGCGCTCGTCAGCCACCTGCACGGCGCCGAGCCCCACGACTCGACGCACCTCGTCGTCGCGCGTCCCGGTGTGCGGCTGGATGTCGAAGTGAAGTCGGTTCTTGCCGCGCTTCTCGTCGGGAACTTCGATGAACAGCAACCGGTGGCCGCTCCCCGGCGAGACGATCAGGCACTCCTCGTGACCGGGCTCGTTCGGGTCGTCCTCGATGTCGACGTACCCGAGCACCTGCTTCCACCACTCGGACAGCTCGTAGGCGTTCGCGCAGTCCACCGTCGTGTGCGTGATGAAAGACGTCATGACGGTCATCCTGCTCCTCGGCACTCCTCACGTCACGGGTAGTCGACGCCGCAAGCGCGCACCGCCCTCAGCGATCTTTCGTCGGGATCGCCGCGACACACCGGCGCTCGAGGTCGCGGTGCCGTCGCCACCGCTTCCACAGCCCCGGGGTCGGACCGAGACCAGTCCGCCCCGGCCGGTCGTGGACCGTGAAGGCCGTGCCGTCCCAGGCGCCGCAGTAGGTCCACTGGGCGCGGTTCTCCAGGTCGGGGAAGGACGCGTCCTGACCGAAAACCACGGCCGGGCCCGGCGAGGGCGGCCGGTCGAGGTCGGGCTCGAAGCTGTCCCCGAGGTCTCCCGGCACTCGCACGACGTGGACCGAGGGTGCCCCGTCGGTCGCCACGACCAGGAGGTGGTGTGCGGCGTCCTCACGTGCCGGCACCGGTCGTACCGAGTCGACGTCGAGCTCCACGATCAGGCGTGGGAGGTACCACCAGTGCTCGCGCTGCAGGATCGGTGAGTCGACGTAGGCCCGTGCGGGCGGGTAGCGGTGCAGCTCCTGGAGCATCAAGTCCGTTGTGTAGACATCGCCCTGCGGATCCTCCACCAGCACCGGGCGTCCGGTGGCCAGCAGCGGGCGGAAGGCCGCGCCGGTCGAGCGCGGCTCGGTCAGGCTCAGGGCGACGGTCGAGGACGACGCCACCGACCGGGCCAGCGCCTCGTCGGCGTAGGGGAACGCCACCGCCGGACGGCCCTGGCGCAGCAGGGCGATCACCCCGTGCGTATGCGGCCGGCCACCCTCGACCCAGCTGAGCTCGGCCAGGGAGGAGGCGGCCACGGCGGTCGCCACTGCGTCGAGGTCCTCGCCGGTGCTCACGGCGTCACGGTAGCGAGGCAGCGGTGACGTTTAGCACTCCCACCGCCGTGGACAAGATGGCACCAGGTCTCTTCCCGGGCGACGACTGCAGTGTCGCCCGGGGCCCTCGGAAGGAGCTCGTCGTGCCAGCCATCGCCGTCGTCGCCGTCGTCGGAGTGCTGTTCTTCCTCGCCTACCGCTACTACTCGGCCTACCTGGCCGACCGGATCTACGCCCTCGACCCGTCCTTCGTCACGCCGGCCCACGAGTTCAAGGACGGGATCGACTTCGTCCCGACCAACAAGCACGTCGTCTTCGGCCACCACTTCACCTCCGTGGCCGGCGCTGCGCCGATCGTCGGCCCGGCGATCGCGGTGTTCTGGGGCTGGGGGCCGGCCCTGGCCTGGATCGTGCTCGGCACGATCTTCGCGGCCGGCGTCCACGACCTCGGGTCGCTGGCCGTCTCGCTGCGGCACAAGGCCAAGAACATCGGCACGATCGCGCAGGACGTGATCAGCGCCCGGGCACGCACGCTGTTCCTGGTGATCATCTTCTTCCTGCTGACGTTGGTGAACGCCGTGTTCGCCGTCGTCATCGGCAACCTCTTCGTCGCCAACCCGGGGGCCGTCATCCCGATCGTGGTCGAGATCCCGATCGCGATGTTCATCGGTCAGGTCATCTACCGCAACCGCACGGCAGCGCTCGTGCCCTCGCTGATCGGCGTGGCCCTGCTCTACCTGCTGATCCTGGTCGGACAACGCTTCCCGGTCGACCTCGCCCCGATCGCCGACGTGTTCGGCATGGAGCCGCGGACCCTCTGGGTGATCCTGCTCTTCGCCTACACGTTCGTCGCCTCACGCCTGCCGGTCTGGATGCTGCTCCAGCCCCGCGACTACATCAACTCCCACCAGCTGTTCATCGCCCTCGGCGTGATCGGTCTGGGCGTCCTGGTCGGCTGGGACAAGATCGTCGCCCCGGTCGTCAACGACGTGCCCGACGGCTCCCCCTCGGTGTTCCCGTTCCTGTTCATCACCATCGCCTGCGGGGCGATCTCAGGATTCCACTCGCTGGTCTCCTCCGGCACGACGGCGAAGCAGATCGACAAGGAGCCCGACGCCCGCTACGTCGGCTACATGGGCGCCGTGGGCGAAGGCAGCCTGGCCGTGGGCGCGGTGCTGGCCGTGACCGCCGGCGTGGTGGCCACGCGCGGGGAGTGGGACACGCTCTACCCCGACTTCGCCACTGCCTCGGGTGGCGCCGTGGGCAACTTCGTCAACGGTGTGGGCAACTTCGCCCACAACCTCGGCATCCCGCTCGACATCGCGGTGATCTTCGCCGCGGTCGTGGTGATCTCCTTCGCCGCCACCACCATGGACACCGGGGTGCGCCTGCAGCGCTACATCGTGCAGGAGATCGCCGAGCTCGCCGGGTGGCACACGCTCGCCCGCAACCTCACCCTGGCCGGCCTGGTGGCCATCGCCGTGCCGCTCGCCATGGCTCTGCTGCCCGGCGGCGGCGAGCAGGGCTACACCTTCGGCGTGCTCTGGCAGCTCTTCGGCACCACCAACCAGCTGACCGCCGGGTTGGCGCTCTCGGTGGTGGCGGTCTGGGTCAACCAGCAGGGTCGCAGCGTCGTCCCGGTGGTCATCCCGCTGGTGTTCCTGCTCGTCATGACGACCTGGGCGCTGATCGTGAACCTGAAGAACTTCATCGTGGCCGACCAGTGGGTGCTGGCCCCGCTCGACGGCCTCATCTTCGTGCTCGCGATGTGGCTGATCGTCGAGGCGGCGCTGGCCCTGCGTGGCAGCTCCGGCAGCCGTACGCCGGACGGGTCGGACCGCCCCGTGCGTGACGACTCCCCCAGCAGGTCGGGGCAGTGAGCACCACGAAGGTGGTCCTCATCCGCCCCTGGACCGACGCGCATGCCGGCGGCGGGTGCTGCGGCGGCGAGGTCCGGGACGGGGTCTGCCTCGATGGACGGCTCGACCGACGCGAGGCCCCGAGCACCGGCAGCGAGGCCGAGCTGCTGGCACAGACCTACCTGCGGCTGCAGGACGACCTGCCCGACGTCGACGTGCAGATCGTCGGGGTCGACAACACCGTCTACCTCCTGCCGAGCGTCTTCCGCGCTCTCCGGCCCCAGCACGGCGTCCTCGGCGCCCTGCGGCGGATGAACCGTGCCACGCGGGCCGGCGGCGTGCTCGTCGACGGGGAGTCCATCGGCGACCTGATCGACCTCGGGGTGCAGGGTACCCTCGACGCCGTCCGCCGTCGGTCGTCCGTGGCCTAGGCCGAGGCCAACCACTTGTCCGGCCCGAAGACCTCGTAGTGGATGTCGGCCGCGGGCACCAGCTTCTGGACGAGGGTGCTGCGTACCGACTCCATGAACGGCAATGGACCGCACAGGTAGACCGAGGCGCCCGTCGGGATCTCGACGGCCTCGAGGTCGACGAAGCCTGCGCGGAGGGCATCACGCGCCGGGCGTACGCCGAGGTCCTCGTACCACCGGTGGAGAGACGCCCCCGGCAGCGCCAGCACCAGCTCCTTCAGCTCCTGGCGGTGTGCGTGCCGGGCGGGCGAGCGATCGGCGTGCAGGACCAGCACCTCGCGGGCGGACCCGGTGCCGGCGAGGTAGTGCAGGATCCCGATGATCGGGGTGATGCCGATCCCGGCCGAGATCAGCACCAGGGGTGTCTCGGCGTCCTGGAGGACGAGGTCGCCGAAGGGCGCCGACACCCTGATCTCGTCGCCCTCGAACAGGTTGTCCTGCAAGAAGTGCGACACCTCGCCACCCGTGACCGCCTTGACCGTGATCCCCCACTCGCTGGGTCGCTCGGCATGGGTGAGGCTGTACTGGCGGATCTGCCGGGCACCATCGGGCAGCGCCACCTGGACCGAGACGTACTGACCGGGCCGGGCCGCGGGCAGAGCGCTGCCATCGGGAGTCCCGAGCACGAAGGACACGGTGTCGGGTGACTCCTGGAGTCGCCGCTGCAGCACCAGGGTGCGCCACACGTCACCCTCAGCCACCCCGGTCTCGGCATAGAGGCGTCGCTCGATGGCGACGAGAGCCTTGGCCATGTGCCAGTAGACCTCGTCCCACGCCGTCGCGACCTCGGGGGTCACCGCGTCACCCAGCACCTCCACGATCGCTGCGAACAGGTGCTCGTGGACGATCGGGTACTGGTCCTCGGTGATGCCGAGCGAAGCGTGCTTGTGAGCGATCCGGGCCAGCACCTCGAGCGGGTCCCGCCCGTCCTCGGCCACCAGCAGCGTGGCGTAGGCGGCGATCGCGCCCGCGAGCGCGCTCTGCTGCTCGCCCTGCGCCTGGTTGCCTCTGTTGAACAGGTCCCGCTCGAGCTCGGGGTGGGCGGCGAACATCCGCCGGTAGAAGATCGGGGTGATCTCGCCGATGGCGGCGCCGATCACCGGCAACGTGGCCTTGACGACGACGGCGGACTTGGTGGACAGCATGAAGGGGGCTCCGAGACGTAGGCAGACGACGTCGATGACTCGACGTCTGCCTCCACTCGACCACCCACCCCCGTCACCGGGACAGTGCCATTGGTCCCCCTCGGTCCCGACCCGGTGGACCCGGTGGACCCGGCCTCAGGCGGGCGGGGCCACCGGCGGCTCGGCGCCCCCGTCGTCCGGCTCACCGGGCGAGGGCACCGTCTCGGTGGCTACTTCCTCGCTCCGGTCCCCCAACAGCTCGTCGAGGCGGGCCGGGCTGAGGCGCGCGAACTTCCGCTTGCGGCTGCGCGTGCGGTCCAGGACGGCGACCTCGAGGTCGCCGCTCGGGATCACGCGGTGCCCCGCCTCCGACTGACCCAGGGCCACGACCGCCGCCCGGAGCGCCTCGCGCAACGGAGCACCGGCCACGTTGGCGCGGGCCAGGCTCTCGGCGACGGCGTCGACCTGACCACCCATCACCGCGAACCCGTGCTCGTCGGCGACCTGGCCGTCGTAGGTGAGGCGGTAGAGCTGGTCGTCGGCGGCGTGATCGCCCACCTCAGCGACGAAGAGCTCGACCTCGTAGGGCTTCTCGCCGCCGCTGGAGAAGATCGTGCCGAGGGTCTGGGCATAGGCGTTGGCCAACGCCCGACCGGTGACGTCGCGCCGGTCGTAGGCATAGCCGCGCATGTCGGCCAGGCGGACGCCGGCGATGCGCAGGTTCTCGAACTCGTTGTAGCGACCGACCGCGGCAAAGGCGATGCGGTCGTAGATCTCGGAGACCTTGTGCAGGGCCTGGGAGGGGTTCTCGGAGACGAACAGTACGCCGTCGACGTACTGCACCGCGATGACCGAGCGACCGCGGCCGATGCCCTTGCGAGCGAAGTCGGCCCGGTCCTTCATGAGCTGCTCGGGCGAGACGTAGAACGGGGTGCTCATCGCGGGCCCTCCTCAGCGGCCGTGCCGGCTGCCGGTCCGTTGGGTCGACTCATGCGTCCGGTGATGACCCGGTCGGCGATCTCGGCGACCTCCTCGTCGGGCATCCGGTGCCCGCCCTCGGCGGTGATCACGTGGACGACCGGGAAGATCCGCCGGGTGAGGTCGGGACCGCCGGTGGCGGAGTCGTCGTCAGCAGCGTCGTACAGGGCCTGGATGAGGGCCTCGACGCAGCGCTGCTGGTCGAGGTCCTCGCGGTAGAGCTTCTTCAGCGCTCCCCGGGCGAACATCGAGCCGGAGCCCACCGAGTGGAAGGCGGTCTCCTCGTAGCGGCCGCCGGTGACGTCATAGCTGAAGATCCGGCCGATGCCGACGTGGTCGTCGTAGCCGGCGAACAGCGGTACGACGGCGAGGCCCTGCATGGCCATGCCGAGGTTGCCGCGGATCAGCGCCGAGAGCCGGTTGGCCTTGCCGTCCATCGACAGCGTGCTGCCCTCGATCTTCTCGTAGTGCTCGAGCTCGACCTGGAACAGCCGGACCATCTCGACCGCGAGACCGGCGGTGCCGGCGATGCCGACGGCGGAGAACTCATCGGCCGGGAAGACCTTCTCGATGTCGCGCTGGGCGATGATGTTGCCCATGGTGGCGCGCCGGTCGCCGGCCATGACGACGCCGCCGTCGAACGTGGCCGCGACGATCGTGGTGGCGTGCGGCGCGAGCTCGGAGGCCGTCCCCTGCGGCAGCGTGCGGCGCGAGGGCAGCAGCTCGGGGGCCTGGGTGCCGAGGAACTCCGCGAACGAGGAGATGCCGGGCTGGAGGTAGGCCGCGGGCAGCCGGGGGTCTGCTGGACTCACTGGCCGCCCTTCTGGATGAAGGACTTCACGAAGTCTTCCGCGTTGGACTCCAGCACCTCGTCGATCTCGTCGAGGATGTCGTCGACATCGCTGTCGATCGTCTCCTTGCGCTCCGCGACGTTGCTCTCGGGCGCGACCTCGGTGGTCTCTTCGGTCTCCTGGGACTTGCGCGGTTGCTTCTGCTCCTGGGCCATGCCCCGAGCCTAGCCAGTGACCCCGACACAATCGACGAGGATCTCGCTTTAGGCCTCGCGTGGCCTCCGGGTGAGGGCGCTGAACAGCTGCTCGGCGGTGTCGCACTGGTCGAGCAGCTCGCCCACGTGGGCCTTGCTCCCGCGCAGCGGATCGATGGTCGGCACGCGTTGGAGCGACTCGCGTCCGGGCAGGTCGAAGATCACCGAGTCCCACGACGCGGCGGCGACGTGCTCGGCGTACTTCTCCAGGCAGCGCCCCCGGAAGTAGGCGCGCGTCTCGACCGGCGGGTCGTGCATGGCGTCGTCGATCTCGGCGGGCTCGAGGAGCCGCTCCATCCGCCCGGCGAGCGCCAGCCGGTGGTAGAGCCCCTTCTCGGGGCGGATGTCGGAGTACTGGTAGTCGATGACCTGCAGCTTGGCGTCGTCCCACTCCAGGCCGTCGCGGGTGCGGTACTGCTCGAGCAGCTTGAGCTTGGCCACCCAGTCCAGCTCGCGGGCGCACAGCATCGGGTCGCGCTCGAGCCGGTCGAGCACCGACTCCCAGCGCGCGAGGATGTCGACGGTCTGGGTGTCGGCGTCGGAGCCGTAGCGGTCCTCGACGTACTTGCGGGCCAGGTCGAGGTACTCGAGCTGGAGCTGGACGCCGGTCAGCTTGCGCCCGTCGTTGAGCGTCACGGTCTGCTTCAGCGTCGGGTCGTGCGACACCGCTCGCAGGGCGGCGACCGGCCCGTCGACCGACAGGTCGCGGTCGATGAACCTGTCCTCGATCATCGCCAGGACGAGCGAGGTCGTGCCGACCTTGAGGTACGTCGCCACCTCCGACATGTTGGCGTCGCCGATGATGACGTGCAGGCGCCGGTACTTGTCGGGGTCGGCGTGCGGCTCGTCGCGGGTGTTGATGATCGGCCGCTTCAACGTGGTCTCGAGGCCCACCTCGACCTCGAAGAAGTCGGCACGCTGGCTGACCTGGAAGCCCTGCCCGCGCCCGTCCTGCCCGGTGCCGACCCGTCCGGCGCCGCAGACGACCTGGCGACCGATGAAGAACGGCGTCAGGTGGCGCACGATCTCCGAGAACGGCGTGGAGCGCCGCATCAGGTAGTTCTCGTGGGCGCCGTAGGAGGAGCCCTTGTTGTCGGTGTTGTTCTTGTAGAGCACGATCTGGGGGGCGTCCGGCAGCTGCCCGGCGCGCTTGGCGGCGTCGAGCATCACCTGCTCGCCGGCCTTCTCCCAGCGCACGACGTCCAGGGGCGTCGTCACCTCAGGGGTCGCGTACTCCGGGTGGGCGTGGTCGACGTAGAGGCGTGCGCCGTTGGTCAGGATCACGTTGGCCAGACCGAGGTCCTCGTCGGTCAGCTGGGTGGGATCGGCGACCTGGCGCGACATGTCGTAGCCGCGGGCGTCGCGCAGCGGTGACTCCTCCTCGAAGTCCCACCGGGCTCGACGCGCCTTCGCGGTGGCGGTGCCGTAGGCATTGACCACCTGCGACGACGCGACCATCGGGTTGGCCAGGGGCTGCCCGACGACCGAGATGCCGTACTCGATCTCGGTCCCCATCACGCGACGCACGCTCATGGCAACGAGCCTACGCGGTGGCGCCCCTGGCCGGACCCACCGAGGTCAGCGGCTCTTGACGACCTTGACGGCCATACCGATGCCGGCGGCGGCGAGGGCGATGATGAGCAGCTTCTTCATGGGGACTCCTTGGGGTGCTGGCCGACCGGGTGTCGGACGTCACCAGCCAACACGATGACGCAAGCCCCGTCACGACCCGGTGCGGCGCGTCGCGCTACTCGCCGGAGCCGGCAGCGCGATCTTCCTCGCGCAGGCGAGGCACCGTGGTGAGCTCGGGCCGGATGCCGCGCTTGTCGGCGTAGAACTCGCGGATGCGGTCCATGTCGGCGCTGACGTCGCCGGTCGGGGTGAACGTCGGGCCCCAGCCCACGCGTCGCGACGGCCCGTCGAGCCAGGCCATGGTGATCGGGATGCCGGTCTGCTGGGAGATCCGGTAGAAGCCGGACTTCCAGTACTCACCCTTGCTGCGGGTGCCCTCGGCGGCGATGCCCAGCAGGAACGTCTCGTCCGCCTCGGCGTCGGCCAGCAACGCGCGGATCGTCTCGCCCGGGTTGGTCCGGTCGAGCTCGACCGCGCCGGTGGCGCGCATCAGTGGCGCCAGCGGGCCCTTGAAGAACGAGTCCTTGACCAGCAACCGGATCTGGACGCTGCTGTCCCACGCCAGGAGCATCGTGATGACCCAGTCCCAGTTGGACGTGTGCGGAGCTCCGACCAGGATGCCGCGCTGCGGCACCTCGCCCTCGGTACGCCAGCGCGCCAGGCGCAGGGCGATGCGGGCGAAGGTCCGGCGGAGGAAGAATCGGCGACCCATGCGTGGACCGTACCGGCTCCCCCCGCCGCGACCGCTACAGGTACTGGCCCGTGTTGGCGACGGTGTCGATCGAGCGACCCGGCTCGGTGCCCTGCTTGCCGGTGATGAGCGTGCGGATGAAGACGATCCGCTCGCCCTTCTTGCCCGAGATCCGCGCCCAGTCGTCGGGGTTGGTGGTGTTGGGCAGGTCCTCGTTCTCCTTGAACTCGTCGACGCACGCCTGGAGCAGGTGCGCCACGCGCAGCCCGCGCTGGTCCTGGTCGAGGAAGTCCTTGATGGCCATCTTCTTGGCCCGGTCGACGATGTTCTGGATCATGGCGCCGGAGTTGAAGTCCTTGAAGTAGAGGACCTCCTTGTCGCCGTTGGCGTAGGTCACCTCGAGGAACCGGTTCTCCTCGGTCTCGGTGTACATGCGCTCGACGGTGGCGCGGATCATCCCCGCGACGCAGGCGTCGCGATCGTTGTTGAACTCGGCGAGGTCCTCGGCGTGCAACGGCAGCGTCGTGGTGAGGTACTTGCTGAAGATGTCGCGCGCCGACTCGGCGTCGGGCCGCTCGATCTTGATCTTCACGTCGAGTCGACCGGGACGCAGGATGGCGGGATCGATCATGTCCTCGCGGTTGGAGGCGCCGATGACGAGCACGTTCTCGAGCAGCTCGACGCCGTCGATCTCGCTGAGCAGCTGCGGAACGATGGTGTTCTCCACGTCGGAGCTGACCCCGGAGCCACGCGTGCGGAAGAGCGAGTCCATCTCGTCGAAGAAGACGATCACGGGGGTGCCCTCGCTGGCCTTCTCCCGGGCGCGTTGGAACACCAGACGGATGTGCCGCTCGGTCTCACCGACGTACTTGTTGAGCAGCTCGGGGCCCTTGATGTTGAGGAAGTAGGACTTCCCCTCCTGGCCGGTCTTCGCCGCGACCTTCTTGGCCAGCGAGTTGGCGACCGCCTTGGCGATCAGCGTCTTGCCGCAACCGGGAGGGCCGTAGAGCAGCACGCCCTTGGGCGGCTTGAGCTCGTGCTCGACGAACAGCTCGGGGTGCAGGTAGGGCAGCTCGACGGCGTCGCGGATGGTCTCGATCTGACCGAAGAGCCCGCCGATGTCGGAGTAGTCGATGTCGGGGACCTCCTCGAGGACCAGCTCCTCGACCTCCGACTTGGGCACCCGCTCGTAGACGTAACCGGCGCGGGAGTCGAGCAGCAGGGAGTCCCCGGCGCGCAGGGTGGTCGAGCGCAGCGGCTCGGCGATGCGGACCACGCGCTCCTCGTCGGCGTTGGCGATGACCAGGACCCGGTCGCCGTCGGCGAGCTTCTCCTTGAACATCACGACCTCGCCGACCTGCTCGAAGTCCATGACCTCGACGACGTTGAGCGCCTCGTTGAGCATGACCTCCTGACCACGGTGAAGGGCGTCGAGGTCGACGGCCGGGCTGACGTTCACGCGCAGCTTGCGCCCGCCTGTGAAGACGTCGACCGAGTCGTCGGCGTTGCGGGCCAGGAACGTGCCGAAGCCGGCAGGGGGCTGCGCGAGCCGGTCGACCTCGTCCTTGAGCTTGGTGATCTGGTCACGGGCCTCGCGCAGGGTCTGGGCGAGGCGCTCGTTCTGAGAGGTCACCGCTGCCAGGGAGCGCTGGGTGTCGGCGAGACGGATCTCGATGCCGCGTGATCCGAGGGGCGCGTCGGAGAGCCGCCGCCGCAGGTCGGTGACCTCGGCCTCGAGGAACCGCACCTGGGACATCATCTCCTCGGTGCTGCGACCACCCGTGCTGGAACCATCATCCGTGCTCGACATTCGGCCCACCTCCTGTCTTGACGACCCTACCGGGGTGAGCACCACTCCCAAGGGGATATGGCCCCCTGGTGTCGGTCACAATTTCGTCAGGCCCCTGGTCAGGCCTCGTCGGTCGGCACCTCGGGGATCCCTGCCGGCCGCGGTCCGTGGTAGTCGACGCCGTAGGCGCCGGGGGCCGGACGACGGGTCTTGCGGGGCGCGCGCTCGCCGGGGGCCATGCGTCGAGCGGTCACCAGGAACGCGGTGTGGCCGATCATCTTGTGCCCGGGGCGCACGGCGAGTCCCTCGACGTGCCAGTCGCGCACGAGCGACTCCCAGGCCTGCGGCTCGGTGAAGCCCCCGTGCAGACGCACGGTCTCCACGAAGCGCGAGAGCTGGGTGGTGGTCGCGACGTAGGCGCACACGATGCCGCCGGGTCGCAGCGCGTCGGCGGTGGCGTCGAGGCACTCCCAGGGAGCCAGCATGTCGAGGATGACGCGGTCGCAGCGCTCCCCCGAGGCCGGCAGTGCCTCGGCGAGGTCGCCGAGCCTGAGCTCCCACGCGGGGTGGGTGTCGCCGTCGGGCGCACCGAAGAACTGGCGGACGTTCTTCCGTGCGACCTCGGCGAACTCCTCGCGACGCTCGAAGGAGAGCACGCGCCCGTAGGGCCCCACGGCGCGCAGCAGCGAGCAGGTGAGGGCACCGGAGCCCACTCCTGCCTCGACGACGACGGCGCCGGGGAAGATGTCGGCGAGCGCGACGATCTGGGCGGCGTCCTTGGGATAGACCACCGCGGCCCCGCGCGGCATCGAGACCACGAACTCCGAGAGCAGCGGACGGAAGACGAGGTACTCCCCACCCGAGGTCGAGGTGATCGTGAAGCCCTCCTCGCGCCCGATGAGGTCGTCGTGCGACATCCCGCCGCGGTTGGTGTGGAAGGTCTTGCCGGGCTCGAGGCAGATGTTGTGCTTGCGACCCTTGGTGTCGATCAGGCGCACCCACTCGCCCTCGCGGAGCGGTCCGCGGTGGACTCCCGACCAGGCTGCGGGAGGCACGTCGGGGACGTCGGGCTGGTCAGGAGCGCTCGTGGACACCGCGGAACCGTACCCGTTGCGCGGTCGATCTCCCGCGCGAGGGCGGCTCAGCGCCGACGTACGGCGTCGTCGAGGTCACGCAGCGACAGCACACCGACCAGCGCACCGGCGGGGTCGAGCAGCACGTACTCGGCCGCCGGCGTCGAGTGGATGGCCTTGAGCAGGTCGTCACCGGAGATGTCGGCCGGCAGCAGGTGACCGGCGCTCACCGGGCGCGCGACGGTGGCCGTGGCGACCCAGGGTCGACGCGCCTGCGGCGTGGCCTCCAGAGCGGTCTGGGTGACGACGCCGAGCAGGTCGCCGCGGGCGTCGACGGTGACGATGCCCGGCGCACCGGCCTCGGCGGCGCGGCGGACGGCCTCGGCCAGCGGCAGGTCGGGTGCCACCGACAGCGTCCGGCGGGCGAGGTCACGCACGACCAGCCCGCCCACCTCGAGGCGCAGCCGGCTCACCGTGAGGTCGTTGGTGGACAGGGTCCACAGCAGGAGCCCCATCGCGGCACAGAGAACGATGTCGGTCGTCGTCAGGCGGGCGTTGACGACGAGCAGCGCCAGGATCGGCGCGATCGCCACCACCACCGCCACCACCCGACCCACCTGCGCAGCCGTCACCGCAGCGCGGCGGGGTGAGTCGAGGATCCGCCAGGCGAGGGCCTTCACCAGCCGACCACCGTCGAGGGGCGGCGCCGGCACGAGGTCGAGCCCGCCCAGGATGAGGTTGGCGAGCACGAGCACCTCGAGCCCGAGCGTCAGCAGCCCCTCCTCCATCGGGAGTCGCAGCGCCAGCGCGGTCCCACCGACCATCAGGGACGCCGCGGGACCGGCGATCGCGGTGAGGAACTCCTCACGGGGCGTCGCCGACTCGCCCTCGACCGTCGTGCGGCCGCCGACGGCGCTGAGCGTGATCGAGCTGACCCGATGCCCATGACGACGGGCGACGACAGCGTGCGCCGACTCGTGCAGCAGCACCGCGAGGTAGACCAGCAGGCCGACGCCGACGCCGATGACGAAGGTCCAGAGCACCGGCAACCCGGGCGCCATCACCTGGGCCTGCGGCGCGACCGCCACGGCGAGCACCGCCAGCAGCACCATCGTCGAGACCGAGACGCGTACGTCGACCCCGCCGACCGTGGCGACGCGCAGCGTCCCCCGGGGCTGTTCGGGGTCGCGGGTCATGCCTTCACTGTAGGCCGCGCCCCCTGGATGTCGGTGCTCACATCTAGGCTGGCGTCATGAGCGTGGATCAGGCCGGACCCAGTCCCGCCGAACGGGTGTCGACGCCGGTCGACGGCGTCGACGTGCTGGGTGCCCTGTCCCCGAGCCGCGCCGGTGACTTCCTCACCTGTCCACTGCTCTACCGCTTCCGCACCATCGACCGGCTCCCCGAGCCGCCCTCGCCTGCGGCGGTGCGCGGCACGGTCGTCCACCAGGTGCTCGAGGACCTCTTCGACCTCCCGGCTCCCGACCGGACCCCGGACCGGGCCGCCACGATGGTGGCGCCGACCTGGGAGCAGCTGCTCGAGGCCGAGCCGGCGCTGGGCGCCATGTTCGCGGCCGACGACGAGGGCGTCGAGGCCGCGCGCTGGTTGGTGTCGTGCCACACGTCGCTGACGCAATACTTCACGCTGGAGGACCCCACCCGTCTCGAGCCGGCCGAGCGCGAGCTCTACGTCGAGACGGTGCTCGACTCCAAGCTCCTGCTGCGCGGCTTCGTCGACCGGGTCGACATCGCCCCCGACGGCGCGATCCGCATCGTCGACTACAAGACCGGTCGCTCTCCCGGGGAGCGGTATGAAGGCACCGCGCTCTTCCAGCTCAAGTTCTATGCGCTGGTGCTGTGGCGCATGCGCGGCGTCGTGCCTCGCATGCTCCAGCTGATCTACCTCGGCAACGGCGAGATCCTGCGCTACTCCCCCGACGAGCAGGACCTGCTCGCGACCGAGCGCAAGGTCCAGGCCATCTGGGAGGCCATCAAGGTCGCCGAGGAGAGCCGCGACTGGCGTCCTCGCCGCAGCGGGCTCTGCAGCTGGTGCGCCCACCAGCAGCTGTGTCCCGAGTTCGGCGGCACGCCCCCTCCGCTGCCCGAGACACCGCGCCCCACGACTCAGCTGCCGCTGGTCGACGCACCGTCCTCGGGATAGAGCACGCACGCCACCTGGACCCCGCCGGCAGCACGCAGGCGAGGATCGACCCCCTTCGCGAAGTCGACCTCGACCCGCGAGGCACTGGCCTCGATCGACTCCACGCCGGCCCACAGGGGCTCGTCGGGGTCCTCGGCGCGGATCCGGTCGAGGAGGTCGACGACGGCCTGGGGCCTCTTGGTGCTCAGGCGCGCGTGGGTGTCGGGGTGGTCGAGGTGGTCGAGATCGCCCACGACCTCCCGCTCCGACTCGTAGGTGGCGGCGTCGGCGCGGGTCCAGTGCTCCTCGAGCAGGGCGCGCAGGTCGCGCGACTCCCAGCCGCACGCAGCGACCGCCTCGGGACAGCGGGGGTGGAAGGAGCAGCCCAGCGGCGGCACGGCGGCGTCCGGGATCTCCCCGCGCGGGAGGTCGCGCGGGATCATCCGTTCGGGGTCCGGCTCCGGGATCGCCTTGAGCAGCGCCTTGGTGTAGGGGTGGCGCGGGTTGGCGAAGATCTCGGCGGTCGGTCCGATCTCGACGACCCGACCGAGGTACATGATCGCGATCCGGTCGCAGAAGAACTTGGCGCTCGCCAGGTCGTGGGTGATGTAGAGGTAGGTCAGCCCGAGGTCCTGCTTGAGGTCGAGCATGAGCTGCAGGATCTTGGCGCGCACGCTCATGTCGAGCATCGACACGGGCTCGTCGGCGACCAGGACCTCGGGCTCGAGGATGATCGCCCGGGCGATCACCGCTCGCTGCTTCTGCCCACCGGACAGGTCCGAGGGGTACTTGGAGGCGAAGCGCTCCACCGGGGCCAGCCCGACGCGCTCGAGCGCGGCATGCACCCGCGTCTTCAGCTCCGCACCGGAGGCGATCTTGTGGATGACCAACGGGTGCCCGACCGCGTCCTCGATCGTCATCGACGGGTTCAGCGCCGCGTTGGGGTCCTGGAAGACCATCTGCAGGTCGGTCCGCAGCTTGCGCAGCTCCTTGCCGCGCATCTGGGAGACCCGACGCGGGCCCTCCGGGGAGTGGTAGGTGATCGAGCCACCGGTGGTGGGGGCCAGCCCGAGCAGGGCTCGCCCCAACGTCGTCTTGCCGCTCCCGGACTCGCCCACCACGCCGAGGACCTCGCCTCGCTGGAGCTCGACGCTCACGCCGTCGATGGCCTTCACCTGGCGGGCCTTGAGGCCCAGCAGGCGCGAGAGCGCGCCGCCCTGGAGCTGGTAGTGGACCTCCAGGGAGTCGGTCTCGATCACCGTGCTCGACCGGACCGCGTCGGCTCGGGACTCGTCGGACTCAGGCTTCGTCGGCAACACCGATCTCCTCACGTTCCAGTGGTGCACTCTCGAGCTCGGTCAGCTCGAGACCGTTGCGCTGCTCGGCCGCCCAGCACGCCACGCGGCTCCCGGACGGCAGCACCGTCTCGGTCGGCTCCCGATCGGCGCAGATCTGCATCGCGTCGGGACAGCGGGGGTGGAAGTGGCAGCCGCTCGGCGGGTCGGTCAGGTCGGGCGGGGCGCCCTCGATGAAGTTCAGCCCGGTGGTCGACAGCGAGATGGTCGAGCGCAGCAGCTCGCGGGTGTAGGAGTGCTGGGGCCGGCTGAACACCTCGCGGGCATCACCGATCTCGACGATCTTGCCGGCGTACATCACCGCGACCCGGTCGCACGCCTCGGCGATGATGCCGAGGTTGTGGGTGATCAGGAGCAGCGAGGTGTCGTAGGTCTCGCGCAGGCCGTGCAGGATCCGGATGATCTGCGCCTCGACGAGGACGTCGAGGGCGGTGGTGGGCTCGTCGGCCACCACGAACGCCGGGCGCAGCACCAGGGTCAGCGCGATCATCAGCCGCTGACGCATGCCGCCGGAGAACTCGTGCGGGTAGGCGCGTAACCGGGTCGGGGGGATGCCCATGACCCGCAGCGCCTCCAGCGAGCGCTGCTTGATCTCGGACTTGCTGATGCCCTTCTCGTGGATCTTGAGGGTCTCGGAGAAGTGCTCGGAGATCCGCATGAGCGGGTTGAGCCGGGTGAGCGGCTCCTGGAAGATCATGCCGAGCGACCCCCCGCGCAGCGCGTACTGCTGACGCGGCTTGAGGCTCAGCATGTCGCGGCCCTGGAAGGTCAGCTCACCGTCGCGCGCCGAGCCCTCGGGCAGCAGGCCGAGCAGGCCTCGGCCGAGGGTGGACTTCCCGCACCCCGACTCCCCCACGAGCCCGAGGATCTCGCCCTTGCGGAGGTCGAAGCTGACGCCGTCGACGGCGCGCACCGGACCGCGGTCGGTGCCGTACCAGACCCGGAAGTCCTTGGCGGCGAGGACCACGTCGGTGCCGTCGGGGCCGTCGGAGCCGTCCGCGGTGCTGGTGTCGATGGGAGCAGTGGTCATCAGGCGTTCTCCTTGCTGGCCTCGAGCTTGGCGAAGGAGACCGACCGGAGGCGGCGGCGTCGCAGCGCGGGGTTGAGCGTCTCGTTGAGTCCCTCGCCGACGAGCGTGAGCGCGGTGACGAGCAGGATGATCGCGAGGCCGGGCCAGAAGGCCGGCGAGAAATCACCGGCCGACACGTTGTCGAGCGCGCGACTGAGGTCGTAGCCCCACTCGGAGGCCTCACCCGGCTGGATGCCGAAGCCGAGGAACCCGAGCGCAGCCAGCGTGCCGAGCGCGTCGGCAGCGTTCAGCGTGCCGATCACCGGCACCGACTGCACGACGTTGCCGAAGAGGTACTTGCGCATGATCGTGACCGGTGGCGCACCGATCGCCCGGGCGGCCTCCACATAGGTCGCCTCGCGCGCCGAGACCGTCGTGTTGCGCACGACCCGGAAGTACTGCGGGATGTAGATGACGGTGAGCGACAGGGCCGCCGCCAGGATGCCGCCGCCGATCTTCTCGCGCAGCAGGAACGAGAAGACGATGGCCAGGAGCAGGGAGGGGAACGAATAGAGCGCATCCATCAAGAAGACCAGGATGCGGTCCCACCAGCCGCCGATGAAGCCGGACACCAGGCCGAGCGGCACGCCCACGACCGCCGAGAGCACGACGGAGAGCGTCACGACCTGGAGCGCGGTGCGCGCTCCCCAGACGACGCGTGAGAACACGTCGAAGAACTGGTCGTTGGTGCCGAAGATGTGCGCCGACGAGGCGGGCGCGCTCTTGGGGAAGCGCACACCGTCGATGCTGTTCTGGGCGAAGCCGTAGGGGGCGATCCAGGGCGCGAAGATCGCGAAGACCACGAACATCGAGGCCAGCAGCACCCCGGCGAGCAGGATGTAGCGGGCCAGGCCCTTGGTGTTCCAGATCGTGTGGACGAAGCCAGGCACCAGTCGGGACATCAGTACCTCACTCGGGGGTCGACGAGGGCGTTGAGGACATCGACCAGGACGCTCACCACGACCACGGCCATGGCGAAGAACGTGACCAGGCCCTGCACCGCGATGTAGTCACGCGCGGTCAGGAACTGCACGAGCTGGTTGCCCAGGCCCGGCCAGTTGAACGTCTTCTCGGTCAGGATCGCTCCGGACAGGGTCAGCGCGAACTGCAGACCGATCACGGTGATCACCGGGACCAGGGCGTTGCGGAACGCGTGCTTGCGGATGACCTGGCGCTCGGGGATGCCGCGAGCGCGGGCCGCCTCGACGTAGTCGTCCTTCATCGTCTGGATGACGTTGACGCGCACCAGCCGGATGATCACCCCCGAGAGCAGGAGCCCGAGGGTGAAGCAGGGCAGCACGTGGTGCTGGAGGATGTCGCGCACCGAGACCCAGTCGGCCTGGAGCATGGCGTCGAGCAGCACGATGCCGGTGTGCTCGGCGGGCCTGACGTAGTACAACGTCTCGGCGCTGGCGATCCCGTCGATCGGCCAGCCAGGCACGAAGCGGATCACGAACAGCACGAGCATGAGTCCGACCCAGAAGATCGGGGCGGCATAGGACACGACGCCGAAGATCCGGATGCCGGCATCGGCCGCGGTGTCGCGACGCCGTCCGGCGATCCGGCCCAGCGGGAGGCCGATGAGCAGCGCGAAGAGGAAGGCGCCGAGGGTGAGGGTCAGCGTCGCGCCGCCCTGCTGCTGGATGATCTCGAACACCGGGCGCTTGTTGCTGATCGTGGTGCCGAAGTCGAGGCGGACCACGTCGCCGAGGTAGTCGAAGTACTGCACGATCAGCGGCCGGTCCAGCCCGAGGGCGGCACGCCGCGCGTCGAGGGCAGCCGGGCTGATCTTGTCGCCGAGCGCGGCGCGCACCGGGTCGCCGGGGGCGACCCGCAGGAGCACGAAGACCATGGTGAGCAGGACCCACATCATGGGGATGACCAGCGCCAGCCGGACGGCGATGTATCGGGGCAGCGACCCGGACGTTGCGGTGCTCATGAGCCTCCGGTCTCAGTGGGCGGGGATGGTGCGGTGCGGGGGTGGTGACACAGGTGGAGGGCGCCCACCCCGCGGGGCGGGCGCCCTCTGCCCGATGTGCTCAGGACAGTCCGTCAGGCCGCACGAGCGGCCCGGACAGCACTCATTCGTCCTTGGTGATGTTCCAGAAGCGGAAGATGTAGGTCGGGTCGAGGGTCTCGAGCACGCCGTTCATCTTCGAGGTCGCCACCGCGACGTTCTGACCGTTCCACGACGGGATCAGCGGCACGTCCTCGGCCACGATGTCCTGGAGCTGACCGATCTGGTCGTCGCGCGCAGCCTCGTCGGTCTCGCCGAGCTCCTGGTCGAGCAGGGTGTTGACCTCGGGGTTGGAGTAGCCGTTGGCGAAGAAGCCACCGTCGCGGATGAACGGCGTCAGGTAGTTGTCGGCGTCGAGGAAGTCGGGGTACCAACCCAGGATGTGCAGGTCGTAGGCGCCCTGCTTGTAGAGGTCCTGGTACTCCTCCCACTCGGCGTCGGCGAGCTTGACGTCGAACAGCTTGCTGTCGTTGAGCTGCTGGGCGAACTCGCGAGCCTCGTCCACGGCGTTGGGGCCGTAGTGGGTCGGGGTGTAGCCGAGCGTGATCTTGACCGGGGTCTTGATGTTGGCCTCGGCGAGCAGCTTGGCGGCGGCGTCGACCGACGGCTCGCCGTACTTGGTCTCGAACGAGTCCTTCTGACCACCGAAGCCGGGAGGCACGATGGAGTACGACGGTGCCACGGCGTCGTCGTAGGCGTTGGTGGCGATCGCGTCGCGGTCGATCAGCTGAGCCGCGGCCTGACGGACGGCCTTGTCCTTGCCGGCACCGGCGTCGAGCTGCCAGACCCAGTAGCGGAACTCCGAGCCCTCACCGCGCAGCACCTCGACGGTGCCCTCGTCCTCGAGGGAGTTCAGGTCGGTCGGGCTGAGCGTGCGCCAGGCGATGTCGACCTGCTCGGCGCTGATCGCGTTGCGCAGCGGCGCGGGGTCGTTGTAGTACTTCACGAAGATCTGCTTGGTCTTCGGGGCCCGGTCACCGTCGTAGTCGCCGTTGGCGACCAGGGTGGCCTGCGAGGCCTCGGCGTACTGCTCGAGGACGTAGGGACCCGAGCCGACGACCTCGGCGTCACCGAGCAGCGCGTCGGCGGGGAAGGTGTCCTCGTCGACGATCGAGGCGGTGGCGGTCGACAGGATCTTGGTGAAGGTCAGGTCGGGCCGGTTGAGGTGGAAGACCACCGTCAGGTCGTCCGGCGTCTCGATCGCACCGTCGGCCAGGGCCTGGTTCTCGGCATCACCGTTGCTGATCGAGCCGAGCAGCACCGAGGACCCGTTGGGGTCGTTGATCTCGAGGTTGCGCTTCATCGAGAACAGCACGTCGGACGAGGTCAGGTCGTTGCCGTTGGAGAACTTCAGGCCCTCGCGCAGCGTGCAGGTGACCGTCTGCGGGTCGTCGTACTCGCAACCGGTGGCCGCGTCGCCCACCGGGGCGTCTGCACCCGCGGGGATCGAGAGCAGCTGCTCGAAGATGTTGTACTGCATGTTCCAGGAGCCGAAGTCGTAGGAGCCCGCGGGGTCCATGGACGTGACGGTCTCAGTGGTGCCCAGGGTCCAGGAGCCGGTGGCGTCGGAGCCGGCGCCGCTGCCCCCGCCCGAGTCGCTGTCGCGCGCGCTCTCGCCGCAACCGGCGAGTGAGGCGATCAGGATGCCTGCCCCCGCAATGGACAGGAAGTGCCGTGCTCTTTTCACGTGGGTCTACCTCCGAGTGAGAGATGCTGCAGAACGCCCGCAACCTACGCCCGCTCGGGCCCCACCGCCACCCTCTGGCCCGCGCGGCGAGGTAGCGATCTGGCAACGATCACGTCTCCGCCCATGGGCGCCCCGGGCTTCAGAGCAGGAGAGCGCTCAGTGCCGCCGGGTCGAGCCCCACGAGCGAGTCGCGGAAGACCCGGCGCTCCCCCGGCTCGAGCGGCACGTGGTTGGGCACCGCCAGGACCGTGCACCCGGCCGACTCGGCCGAGCGGCAACCCGGGGTGGAGTCCTCGATGGCCAGGCACGCACTCGGCTCGACTCCGAGGAGGCGGGCAGCGGTGAGGTAGGGCTCGGGGTGCGGCTTGCCGTGGGTCACCGCGTCGCCGGTCACGATGACCGTGAAGGTGTCGGCCGGCAGCGCCGCCAGGATCGGCTCGACGAAGCGGGCATACGACATCGTCACCAGCGCGCAGGGCACCCCGGCCTCGCCGAGCGCGACCAGCAGCTCGCGGGCACCGGGGCGCCAGGGCACGCTCTGCTCGACCTTGGCGACGACGCCGTCCAGCAGGCGCTCGACGATCTCCTCGGGAGCCAGGTCGAGGCGCATGTGCTCCTTGACGAAGCGCGCGGAGTCCAGGAGGTCGTTGCCCACCAGCTGGAGGGCCAGCTCGTGGGTCCACGTGGCGCCGTGCTCGCGCGCCAGCTCGAACTCGGTCTCGATCCAGTAGGGCTCGGTGTCGACCAGCGTGCCGTCCATGTCCCACAGGACGGCGGCCAGGAGGTCGACCCGCGCCTCAGTCCTCTGGCTCATAGCCGAGGTTGGGCGAGAGCCAGCGCTCGGCCTCCGCGACCGTCCAGCCCTTGCGTGCGGCGTAGTCGGCGACCTGGTCGCGGCCGAGGCGGCCCACGACGAAGTACTGCGACTGCGGGTGGCTGAAGTACCAGCCCGACACCGAGGCTCCGGGCCACATCGCCATCGACTCGGTGAGCTGGATGCCGGTGGTCTTCTCGACGTCGAGGAGCTCCCACAGCGTGAGCTTCTCGGTGTGGTCGGGGCAGGCCGGGTAGCCCGGGGCCGGTCGGATGCCGTCGTACTTCTCGGCGATGAGGTCGGCGTTGGAGAGGTCCTCGTCGCTGACGTGGCCCCAGAACTCAATGCGCACGCGCTGGTGCAACCGCTCGGCGAACGCCTCGGCCAACCGGTCGGCCAGGGACTCGAGCAGGATCGCGTTGTAGTCGTCGTGGTCCTTCTTGAAGGCCAGGATGCGCTCCTGGATGCCACGACCCGCCGTCACGGCGAATCCACCGACGTGGTCGGTGAGGCCCGTCGAGGCCGGCGCAACGTAGTCGGCCAGCGAACGGTGCGGGATCCCGGCTCGGTGCTCGCCCTGCTGACGCAGGTGGTGCAGACGGGTCAGCTCGGTCGTGCGGCTCTCGTCGGTGTAGATGATCGTGTCGTCGCCGTCGGCGGCCGCCGGGAAGAACCCGTAGACCCCGGTCGCGGTGAGCCACTTCTCGCCCACGATCGAGTCGAGCATCGCCTGGGCGTCGTCGTAGAGCTTGCGCGCGACCTCACCGGTCGTGGGGCTGTTGAGGATGTCGGGGAACTTGCCCTTCATCTCCCAGGCGTTGAAGAACGGCTGCCAGTCGATGTAGTCGCGCAGCTCACCGATGTCGTAGTCGGCCAGCACGTGCACGCCCGGCTCGGCCGGGGCCGGCGGGGTGTACGACGACCAGTCGATCTGCGTGGCGTTGGCCCGCGCCTCGTCGTACCCGAGGAGCTTGCGGTCGCCCTTGCCGGCGTGGCGGGTGCGCAGCGAGTCGTAGTCGGCCTTGACGTCGGCCATCAGCGCCGCGCGACGCTCGTCGTGCAGGAGCGCAGCGGCGGTCGGGACGGAGCGGGAGGCGTCCTTCACCCAGACGACGGGGCCGTCGTACTTCGGGTCGACCTTGACCGCCGTGTGGGCGCGCGAGGTCGTGGCGCCACCGATGAGGAGCGGGATCGTCAGGCCCTGGCGCTGCATCTCGGTGGCGAGGGTCACCATCTCGTCGAGCGAGGGCGTGATGAGGCCCGACAGCCCGATGATGTCGGCGCCCACCTCGGCAGCGGTGTCGAGGATCTTCTGCGCAGGCACCATCACGCCGAGGTCGATGACCTCGTAGTTGTTGCACTGCAGCACGACGCCGACGATGTTCTTGCCGATGTCGTGGACGTCGCCCTTGACGGTGGCCATCACGATCGTGCCGTTGGTCTCCTTGGCCGTCGCGTACTCGGGGTTGTCGATCTTCTCCTGCTCGATGTGCGGGATCAGGTGGGCCACGGCCTTCTTCATGACCCGCGCGGACTTCACCACCTGGGGCAGGAACATCTTGCCGGCGCCGAACAGGTCACCCACGACGTTCATGCCGTCCATCAGCGGACCCTCGATCACCTCGATCGGGCGACCACCGCGCGCGGCGATCTCGAGCCGCAGCTCCTCGGTGTCGGACTCGGCGTAGGCATCGATCCCCTTGACCAGGGCGTGGGTGATCCGCTCTCCCACGGGCAGCGAACGCCACTCCTCGGCGGTCGCCTCGGCCTGCTCGCCGACCTGGTTGTGCGCCTCGGCGATCTCGAGGAGCCGCTCGGCGGCGTCGGGCCGGCGGTTGAGGACGACGTCCTCGATCCGCTCGCGCAGCTCGGGCTCCACCTGGTCGTAGACGACCAGCGCACCGGCGTTGACGATGCCCATGTCGAGGCCGGCCTTGATCGCGTGGAACAGGAAGACCGCGTGGATCGCCTCGCGGACCGGGTTGTTGCCACGGAAGGAGAAGCTGACGTTGGAGATGCCGCCGGAGACCTTCGCACCCGGCAGGTTCTGCTTGATCCAGCGCGTGGCCTCGATGAAGTCCAGGCCGTAGGAGGCGTGCTCCTCGATGCCGGTCGCGACAGCGAAGGCGTTGGGGTCGAAGATGATGTCCTCGGGCGGGAAGCCCACCTCGTCGACCAGGATCCGGTAGGCGCGCTCGCAGATCGAGATCCGGCGCTCCAGGTTGTCGGCCTGGCCGTCCTCGTCGAAGGCCATGACGACCGCGGCCGCGCCGTACTTCTTGACCAGGCGGGCCTGCTCGCGGAACTTCTCCTCGCCCTCCTTCATGGAGATCGAGTTGACGATGGCCTTGCCCTGGACGTTCTTCAGGCCGGCCTCGATGACCTCCCACTTGGAGGAGTCGATCATGATCGGCACGCGGCTGATGTCGGGCTCGCTGGCGATGAGCTTGGTGAAGCGATCCATGGCCGCGACGCCGTCGATCATGCCCTCGTCCATGTTGACGTCGATGACCTGCGCGCCGTTCTCGACCTGCTGCTGCGCCACGGCCAGGGCGGCGTCGTAGTTGCCGTCCTTGATGAGGTTGCGGAACTTCGCCGAGCCGGTGATGTTGGTGCGCTCGCCGACGTTGACGAACAGGCTGTCCTCGTTGATGGTGAACGGCTCGAGGCCCGACAGGCGCATGGCCGGGGCGACCTCGACCGGCTCGCGGCGGCTCTTGCCCTCGACCGCGCTCGCGATCGCGGCGATGTGGTCCGGGGTGGTCCCGCAGCAGCCGCCGGCGAGGTTGACGAAGCCCGCCTCGGCGAACTCCTCCAGCATCGCGGCGGTCTCGGCCGGCGACTCGTCGTACTCGCCGAACGCGTTGGGCAGCCCGGCGTTGGGGTAGCACGAGACGAAGCTGTCGGCCAGGCGTGACATCTCGGCGATGTAGGGGCGCATGTCCTTGGCGCCGAGCGCGCAGTTGAGGCCGACGGCGAGGGGGCGCGCATGCCGCACGGAGTCCCAGAACGCCTCGGTGACCTGGCCCGACAGGGTGCGTCCGGACGCGTCGGTGATGGTGCCGGAGATGATGACCGGCCAGCGGCGGCCGTACTCCTCGAACAGGGTCTCGACGGCGTAGATCGCTGCCTTCGCGTTGAGCGTGTCGAAGATCGTCTCGATGAAGAGCAGGTCCGAGCCGCCGTCGACGAGGCCGCGGGCGGCCTCGAGGTAAGCCTCGACGAGCTGGTCCCAGGAGACGTTGCGCGCGCCGGGGTCGTTGACGTCCGGGGAGATCGAGGCGGTGCGGGTCGTGGGCCCGAGGGCCCCGCCGACGTACCGCTTCTTGTCGGGGGTCTCCGCGGTCATCTCGTCGCACACGGCCCGGGCGAGACGGGCGGCCTCGACGTTGAGCTCGTAGGCGAGGTCCTCGAGCCCGTAGTCGGCCAGCGAGATGCGGTTGGCGTTGAAGGTGTTGGTCTCGATGATGTCGGCGCCGGCCTCGAGGTATTCGCGGTGGATGCCGCGGATGATCTCGGGGGCCGTGATCGTCAACAGGTCGTTGTTGCCCTGGAGGTCGCTGGGCCAGTCGGCGAAGCGCTCGCCGCGGTAGCCGGCCTCGTCGGGGCGGTCTCGCTGGATCGCGGTGCCCATGGCACCGTCGAGCACGACGATCCTCTCGCGCAGCAGCGCGGTGAGCTCGTCGGTGAGGTCAGGACGAAGGTCGGACAAGCGGAGCTCCTCTATCGGGGTCCAGCCGGCGGTTCGGCCAGCCCGGGAGGGCCGTCCACCAGGTGAACCGGATTCCCAAATCCTGACACCGGCGCCGAGCGCGGCGAAATCCTCACCCTCGGGGTGTCTCACGTCCAGCCACTAGGCTTTCGTCGTGATCGAGATCGAGGACATCCCCGACCTGGTGAACCCGCTGGTCATCGCGGCGTTCGAGGGCTGGAACGACGCCGCCGACGCCGCCTCGTCGGTGGTCGACCACCTGATCGAGGTGTGGAACGCCCGGGTGGTGGGAGCGATCGATCCGGAGGAGTTCTACGACTTCCAGGTCAACCGCCCCATGATCGGCACCGACACCGCCGGCCACCGGCGCCTGACCTGGCCGAGCACCCAGATCGCGGTCGCCTCACCGCCGGACCTCGATCGCGACGTCATCCTCATCCGCGGGATCGAGCCCAACATGCGCTGGCGCCAGTTCTGCGCCGAGCTGCTCGCCGCGTGCGACGACCTCGGTGGTGAGCTCGTCGTCACCCTGGGGGCGTTGTTGGCCGACACTCCCCACACCCGCCCCGTGCCGGTCACCGGCACCGCGACCGAGCCCGAGCTCGTGGACCGGCTCAAGCTCGAGCAGTCCACCTACGAGGGCCCCACCGGCATCGTCGGGGTCTTCCAGGACGCGTGCGCCCGCCTCGACATCCCGTCGGTGTCCTACTGGGCCGCCGTGCCGCACTACGTCGCCCAGCCGCCCTGCCCGAAGGCGACCCTGGCCCTGGTCGGCCAGCTCGAGGACCTCCTCGAGGTCTCGATCCCGCTCGGGGACCTCGCCGAGGACGCTCGCGCCTGGGAGCGTGGCGTCGACGAGCTCGCCGAGGAGGACGAGGACGTCGCCGACTACGTCCGCTCGCTGGAGGAGACCCGCGACACCGCCGACCTCCCCGAGGCGAGCGGGGAGGCGATCGCCCGCGAGTTCGAGCGCTACCTCAAGCGTCGGGGCGACGACGGCCCCACGGGCTGAGGCGTCCTAGAGCGCGATGCCGAGTGCGGCGTCGACCACGGCCACGATCGCCAGTGCAGCATCCGGGTCGGAGGTGTCGGCCAGCCCGTCGGTACCCAGGGTCGCGTCCACCCACCCGTCCACGGCGGCGAGCGCGCGCGGCGCGTCGAGGTCGTCGGCCAGGGCGGCGAGCACCTCGCCCACCACCGGGCCGGCGGGGGCGCCGGCGCCCAGCGACACCGCGCGGCGCCAGTCGGCGAGACGGTCCACGGCGTCGAAGAGCTCGGAGTCGTGCCACTCCCAGTCGCTGCGGAAGTGGTGGCGGAGCAGGGCCAGTCGGATGGCCATGGGGTCGATGTCGCTGTTGCGCAGGGCCGAGACGAAGACCAGGTTGCCCCGCGACTTCGACATCTTCTCGCCGTCGTAGCCCACCATCCCGGCGTGGCTGTAGACCTGCGCGAACGACGTGCCGCGCGCCACCACCTGAGCATGGCCGGCACACATCTCGTGGTGCGGGAAGACCAGGTCGCTGCCACCGCCCTGCACCTCGAAGTTGCCGCCGAGGTACTCGCGGGCGATGGCGGCGCACTCGATGTGCCACCCGGGACGTCCCGGGCCGAACGGGCTGGGCCACGACGGCTCGCCGTCGCGCTCGCCGAGCCAGACCACGCAGTCGAGGGGGTCGCGCTTGCCCGCGCGGTCCGGGTCTCCCCCGCGCTCGGCGAAGAAACGGAGCATCGTCTCGCGGTCGTAGCCCGACTCGGCGCCGAACGCGTCGTCTGCTGCCACGGAGTAGTAGAGGTCGCCGTCGACCCGATAGATCGCGCCGGCGTCGTCGAGGACCTCGATCATCGCGATCACCAGCGGGATCGACTCGACGGCACCGATGTAGGCGGCCGGCGGCAGCACCCGCAGCGCCTGCATGTCCTGGCGGAAGAGCTCGGTCTCACGCTCGGCCAGCTCCACCCAGTCGACGTTGACCTTCGTGGCCCGCTCCAGGAGCGGGTCGTCGACGTCGGTGACGTTCTGCACGTAGGTCACGTCGTGGCCGGCGTTGCGCCAGGCGCGGTTCAGCAGGTCGAATCCGAGATAGGTGGCGGCATGACCGAGGTGGGTGGCGTCGTAGGGCGTGATCCCGCAGACGTAGAGCCGGGCCGCTCCCTCGGGCGAGGGCGTGACGAGCCCGCCGGTTGCCGTGTCGTGCAGCGCCACAGGGGGCGCCGTCACGGGCAGGGAGGGGATCTCCGGGGCGTTCCAGGCTCGCATGGCGCGAGCCTAACGAACGGGGAGGTGGCCCCGATGACGCGGTGACCTCAGAACGGCGGCCACGGGATCGAGGGCCACTGACCGCGCGCCTCCGGCAGCACGCCGAGCTCGCGCAACCGGCGACAGCGACGACCCAGGACGTCGATCTCCTGGGCGGTGATCAGCCCGGTCAGCGCGTCGGCCAGGTCGTCCGACAGCGCGTGGAGCACGCGGTCGAGGCCGGCGACGTCCTCGTCGTCCAGCGGCTCGCCCTGCCAGCCCCACAGGACCGTGCGCAGCTTGTTCTCCTGGTGGAAGGTGAGTCCGTGGTCGACGCCGTAGCGGTGGCGCGAGGCCATCGCGAGCACGTGACCCCCCTTGCGGTCGGCGTTGTTGGTGATGACGTCGAAGACCGCCATCCGACGCAGCGGCAGGGAGTCCTCGTGGATCAGCGTCACGTCGCGGTCCTGGTCGTCGACGCCCTCGAAGACCGCACGCCACCCGGTGGGCACCTCGTGGGGGCGGACCAGGGTGACGGCGTCCTGCTCGGGATCGGGCTCCTGCCACTCCTGGATCATGCCGAGCCCGTGCGGACCCTCCCCCAGCCACGTGCGCGGGACGACGTCCCACCCGGTCGCTTCCGAGACGGCGTACGCCGCCACCTCGCGACCGGCGAGGGTGCCGTCCGGGAAGTCCCACAGGGGTCGTTCACCGGCGACCGGCTTGTAGACCACCGAGAGCTCGCCGATGGTGCCGAGGAACGTCGCGTTGGAGGCGGGCATGATCCGCCCGTGGAGCTCCAGGTCGCCGTCGGCGGTCTGCGGCTGGGTCACGGGTCGCGGCGCCGGAAGCCGTTGGCCCGCACGCACAGGTGCCCGTCGGGGTCGATCGGGCCGCCGCAGAACGGGCAGCTCGGCCGCCCGGCCTCCAGGACCTGCTCAGCGCGCTTGACGAAGGCACGGGCCGCCGCGGCGGTGAGACGCACGAGGAAGACCTCGTCGGGCTCCGGCTCCACGAGGTCCTCGTCGAGCTGCTCGGGCGAGACGATCGCGGCCTCGGTGAAGGGGAACACCTCGATCACCACCCGCTCGTCGGCCGCGTCCCACGACAGGGTCATCGTGCCGGCCCGGAACTCCTCCTCGATCGGTTGCTCGAGGGGGTCGGTGTCGTCGAGGGCGAGCGGAGCGACCGCGGGGACGAGCTGCTCACTGGCCTGGCTCGCCATGACCTCGTCGAGGAGCTCGTCGACGCGTTCGGCCAGGGCAGCGACCTGCTGCTTCTCCAGCGAGACGCTCGTGATGCGGGAGCCGGACCGCGCCTGGAGGAAGAACGTGCGGGCGCCGGGCTCGCCGACCGTACCCGTCACGAATCGCTCGGGCGGGTCGAAGCCATGCACGATCGGAGGCATGTCTCTCACCCTATGACCGGACCCCAGGCCCGGCGCCACCGCCGACCGGTGCGTCGCTCGCGCCGGCCGCGTCGGGCACCAACCAGGACAGGTCGCCCTCGTGGGTGTTGGTGGCCAGCACGTACGGGCGCGACTCGGTGTAGCGGATGATCGAGATCGAGGCCGGGTCGACGTTGATCCGCTGGAAGAGGTCGAGGTGCATCCCGAGGGCGTCGGCGAGGATGGACTTGATGATGTCGCCGTGACTGACCGCGACCCACACCGCGCCGGGTCCGTGCTCGGCGGTGATCGCGGCGTCGCGACCTCGGACCGCGGTGACAGCGCGCGCCTGCATCGTCGACATGGCCTCCCCGCCGGGGAAGTGCGCCGCCGAGGGTTGTGCCTGCACGACCTTCCACAGCGGGTCCTGAGCAAGGTCCTTGAGCATCTGGCCCTGCCACGAGCCGTAGTCGCACTCGGTGATCCCCTTCTCGGTCGCCAGCTGCAGGCTCGCGGTCTGGGCGTCGAGCACGGCTCGCGCTGTCTGTCGGCACCGCTCGAGGGGGCTGCTGACGACCGCGGAGACGGGGACGGCGCTGATCCGGGCTCCGGCCCGCGCGGCCTGGGTGCGACCGGTGCTGTCCAGGCGCACGCCCGCGGTGCGTCCTGCGAGCATGCCGGACGCGTTGGCCGTGGTCCGGCCATGTCGCACGAGGATCACTGTCGCCATGTCGTGGACTGTAACGAGCCTGCGGCTGCAGCCGCGTCGCAACGGCTACCGTGACCCGGTGATCGTCGACAGCGCCGTGTACCGCGGTGGGGCCCGGCAGCAGGTCGCCTGCGGCTCCCACGACTACGCCGCCCTGCGCAAGGCTGCCTCCGGTGGCAACGACTTCGTGTGGGTCGGGCTCCACGAGCCGAGCAGGGACGAGCTCAACGACGTCGCTGCTGCGTTCGGACTGCACCACCTCGCCGTGGAGGATGCGTTCAAGGCCCACCAGCGACCCAAGCTCGAGCACTACGACGACAACCTGTTCATGGTGCTCAAGACGCTCTGGTACGTCGACGAGGACGATGCCGTCGAGACCGGCGAGATCAACCTGTTCGTAGGCGCCGACTTCATCGTCACCGTGCGCCACGGTGCCGGTTCGCAGCTGCAGGACGCCCGCGCCCACCTCGAGCGCACCGCCGACGTGATGACGCACGGCCCCTCGGCAGTCATCTATGCCGTGTGCGACGTGGTCGTCGATGCCTACGTCGAGGTCGTCAACTTCCTCCAGGAGGATGTCGACGAGGTCGAGGAGTCGGTGTTCTCCCAGGTCCGCACCCGCGACTCGGCCCGCATCTACACGCTGAAACGGGAGATCTCCGAGGTACGGCGCGCCGTGCTGCCCCTGCGCGAGCCGATGCGGCGCTTCGCCGCCGGCAACGTACCGGGCATCGCGGAGGAGACCGCACCGTTCTTCCGCGACGTGGTCGACCACCTCACCCGGGCCGCGGAGATCGTCGACACCCTCGACGGACTGCTCTCGACGGCCTTCGAGGCCCACCTGGCCTCGATCTCGGTGCAGCAGAACGAGGACATGCGCAAGATCTCGGCCGGCGCCGCGATCGTGGTGGTGCCGACGCTCATCGCCGGCGTGTACGGCATGAACTTCGACCACATGCCCGAGCTGCACTGGGCGCTGGGCTATCCCTACGCGCTGGTCCTCATGGCCGGCACGTCGACGCTCCTGTGGTGGTTGTTCAAGCGCGCCGGCTGGCTCTGAGCAGCACGTCCGAGCGGGTGACGGATCAGGTCGCGGTGAGCACCCCGGTGCCGAGCAGCACGAACACCGCGACTCCGAGCGCGACGCGGTAGAGCACGAACGGCGTGTAGGAGCGCGTGGTGACGTAGCGCAGCAGCCAGGCGATCGCGGCGTAGCCGACGATGAACGACACGACCGTGGCCACGATCGTCGGCCCCCAGCCGTAGGTGTTCTCCGCGCCCGGGATCTCCTTGAGCTCGAACAGACCGGCGCCGACGACGGCCGGGATCGCGAGCAGGAAGGCGAACCGGGTCGCGGCCTCGCGCTCGTAGCCCAGCGCGCGGCCCATCGACAGCGTCGCTCCCGAGCGGGAGACCCCGGGGATCAGCGCCATCGCCTGCGCGCCACCCATCAGGACCGCGTCACGCAGGGTCATCTTCTTGATGGACTTCTCGTTCTTGCCGAAGCGGTCGGCCAGACCCAGCACGAGACCGAGCACGATCAGCGTGGTGGCGATGATCCAGAGGTTGCGGAAGTCCTTCTCGATCACGTCCTTGAGGGCGATCCCGAGCACCACGATCGGCAGCGACCCGATGATGATGAACCAGCCCATGCGGGCGTCGAGGTGGCCCCGGAGCTCGGGGCGCACCAGCGAGCGCAGCCACATCGAGGCGATCCGGATGATGTCGTGGCGGAAGAAGATCAGGACCGCCAGCTCGGTGCCGATCTGGATGACGGCGGTGAACGCCGCACCGGGGTCACCCCAGCCGATGAGCTCGGGGTAGATGCGCAGGTGTGCGCTGCTGGAGATCGGCAGGAACTCGGTCAGCCCCTGAATCACACCGAGGACGATGGCCTGGAGCATTTCCCACACAGGCAGAGCGTAATGACCGTCCCGCGCGCCGCTCTCGCAGGGTCGACCCGCGGTCGTCTAGGTTTTCGACATGCAGCAACGGCGCCTGGGCAACACCGGGCTCAAGGTCTCCTCCCTCGGACTCGGGACGATGACCTGGGGTCGCGACACCGACGAGCACGAAGCACGTGACCAGCTCATCGCCTTCGCCGAGGCGGGAGGCACGTTGCTCGACACCGCCGCGGGCTACACCGACGGCGACTCCGAACGCTTGATCGGCACGCTGATCGGCGACGTCGTGGCGCGCGACGAGATCGTGCTGGCCACCAAGGCCGGGATCTCGCGTCGCTCGGGCGAGCGGGTCACCAACACCTCGCGCGGTCACCTGCTGAGCGCGCTGGATGCGTCCTTGGCCCGGCTCGGCGTCGATCACGTCGACCTCTGGCAGGTGCACGTCTGGAACGACGACACCCCGATCGAGGAGACGCTCGCCGCCCTGGACACCGCGGTGAGCACCGGGCGCACCTCCTACGTCGGGATCTCGAACTACACCGGGTGGCAGACCGCACAGGCCGCCACCTGGCAGCGGGCGGTGCCCGGACGCTCGCCGCTGGCCGCGACCCAGGTCGAGTACTCGCTGCTCAACCGCCAGATCGAGCGCGAGGTCGTGCCGGCCAGCATCGCGCTCGGCCTCGGGATCCTGCCGTGGTCGCCGCTGGGGCGGGGCGTGCTCACCGGCAAGTACCGAGCCGGCACCCCCTCTGACTCCCGTGCCGCCTCCCCGGTGTTCTCGGGCTTCGTCGGTGCCTACCTCGACGAGGACAGCGGCCGCATCGTCGAGGCCGTCGCCCGTGCTGCCGACGGGCTGGGCTGGACGCCGCTGGAGGTCGCTCTCGTGTGGGTGCGTGACCGGCCGGGCGTCACTGCTCCGATCGTCGGTGCCCGCACGGCGGCGCAGCTGCGGGGCGCGCTCGACATCGGCGACAAGGTCCTGCCCGCCGAGCTGCTCGCAGCTCTCGATGACGTCTCCCACGACGCGACATGAGCCGGCACGACCGCCGAGCGCCTCGGACGGGGGTGGAGTGGGAGTTCGACAAGGTCAGCTTCAACCGCGACTACCCGCGGACCGTGGTCACCAAGCTGCTCACCGAGCGTGCCGAGCACGGCGGCTGGGAGCTCGACCGGGTCCGGATCGGCAACGACGGCATCCGGCGCGTCATCCTGCGCCGCAAGATCATCCGCGCCGTGCGCACCGCCTGATCAGACCTGTTCCAAGAACCTGTCGAAGACGCGCGCCCCGAACTCCAGCGCATCCACCGGCACCCGCTCGTCGACGCCGTGGAACAGCGCGGTGAAGTCCAGGTCCGCCGGCAGCCGCAACGGCGCGAACCCGTAGGAACGCATGCCGAGGCGCCGGAAGTGCTTGGCGTCCGTGCCGCCGCTCATCGTGTACGGCGCCACGATGCCCTCGGGGTCCTCGGCCAGGATCGAGCGCGTCATCGCCGCGACCAGGTCGCCGTCGTACGGCGTCTCCCAGGGCTGCTGGTGGCTCAGGAAGTCCCACTCGATGTCCTCACCGCACAACTCGCGCAGCGTGGCGAAGAACTCGTCCTCGTAGCCGGGCAGGAACCGGCCGTCGAGGTGGGCGGTGGCCTCGGTGGGGATGACGTTGACCTTGTAGCCGGCGTCGAGCTGCGTCGGGTTGGCGGTGTTGCGGATCACCGCCCCGAGCATCCGGGCCGCTCCCCCGAACTCCTCGATCAGCGACTGGGCGTTCTCCGGGGTCGCCTCGGTGCCGGCGAGGTCGGCGACGGTGGCGAGCAGCACCTCCATCGTCGGGGTCAGGCGCACGGGCCACTGGTGGGCGCCGATGCGTGCCACGGCTGCCGAGAGCCTGGTGACGGCGTTGTCGGGGTTGATCATCGACCCGTGCCCGGCGCGGCCGCGCGCAGTCAGCTTCATCCAGGCCATGCCCTTCTCGGCGGCCTCGATGAGGTAGAGCCGCCGCCCCCGCACCGTGGTGCTGAAGCCGCCCACCTCCCCCACGGCCTCGGTCACGCCCTCGAACTCGTCGCGGTGCTCCTCGACCAGCACCTCGGCGCCGTGGTGGCCGCCGGCTTCCTCGTCGGCGGTGAAGCACAACACGATCGGCCGCTCCGGGATCCGACCGGCACGCTGCCGGGCGCGCACGGTGGAGAGCAGCATCGCGTCGAAGTCCTTCATGTCGACCGCGCCGCGGCCCCAGACGTAGCCGTCCTTGATCTCCCCGCTGAACGGGTGCACCTGCCAGTCCTCGGCGGCGGCGGGCACGACATCGAGGTGCCCGTGGAGCAGCAGCCGCCCGCGCGCCGCGGCGGCGCCATCGCCCGAACCGCCCCAGGTCGCCATCACCGAGGTGCGCCCCGGCGTGGACTCGTAGAGACGCGCCTCGATGCCGACCTCCTCGAGCAGCCCGGCCACGTGCTCAGCAGCCTGACGCTCCCCCGGACCCTCGTCGGAGCCGTAGTTGGTGGTGTCGATGCGGATCAGGTCCCGGCACAGGTCGACGACCTCGCCCGCCGGGTCGTACGACGTCGTCTCGGGGCTCGTTCCGTGCTCGGGGTTCATGGACCCATCCTGACACCGCCACCGAGGGACCCCGATGCGGGTAACACGGCTGTTCTTTGTTACTGTTCCACCGCACTCGTCCGGGTGGCGGAATTGGCAGACGCGCTAGCTTGAGGTGCTAGTGCCCGTATTAGGGCGTGGGGGTTCAAGTCCCCCCTCGGACACTGGAAAGGCCCCGGCTCCACGGGGTCTTTTCTTCATTTCAGAGCGCTGACGACCGGCCGCCAACCCGGCGGTCCGAACACGTAGCCGAGCTTGTCGCGCCACGTGCCGGCTGCGCGCACGTCGCGCGCGATCGCGGCGTACTCATGGGTCTGCAGCCGCAGCAGGTGGTAGGTGTCCACCGGCACGGTGAGGCCGTACGTCGGGCGATGCAGCTCGGGCTGGAACGAACCGAAGAGCCGGTCCCACACGATGAGGATGCCGCCGTAGTTGCGGTCGAGGTACTCCGGGTCGCTGCCGTGGTGCACCCGGTGGTGCGAGGGCGTGTTGAACACCAGCTCGACCGGCCTCCACAGCCGGTCGATCCGCTCGGTGTGCACGAAGAACTGGTAGACGAGGCTGACCGAGAAGCCGAAGAAGACCAGGGTCGGTGGCACCCCGAGCAGCGGCAGCGGCGCCCAGATCACCAGCTCGTGGGAGTTGTTCCACTTCTGGCGCAGCGCGGTGGAGAAGTTGAAGTACTCACTGGAGTGGTGCGCCTGGTGGGTGGCCCACACGAGCCGCACCCGGTGCGCGACCCGGTGCGCCCAGTAGAAGAGGAAGTCGACCCCCAGGATCGCCAGCGCCCAGGTCCACCAGGCCTCGACGGGCAGGTGCCAGGGTGCGACGTAGGCGAACAGCACGGCGTACCCCAGGAGCCCGACTCCCTTCCACGCCGCCATGGTGCCCGCGGAGACCACGCCCATCGAGATGCTGGCCACTCCGTCGCGGCGCTCGTAGCCACCGCGGCGCGGGGCAGCACGGCCGTCACGCCGGCGCCGCTCGCTCACCGGCTGCTCCTCGTCCTCGAGGAGCCAGGCCGCCAGGGCCTCGAGGACGATCATGAGCACGAAGAAGGGCGCCGCGAGGGCGACCGGGTCCTGCAGCGGCTCCGGGAGCGCCTCCCAGACCGCGCTCAGCGCATCCAGCACGTGGGGGCTCCTCTGGACAGGTGGGGCACGGACAGGATCGTAGGCCGATCCTGCGGCCCGCGACGGCATCTCGTGGCAACACGCGTCCCGATAATCTTGACTCGTTCAAGTTAGTGGGACAGAGTGAGGGACGTGTCGACGGTCACCGAACGGGAGCAGCAGATCCGCCAAGCGGGTCTGCGCGTCACCCGGCCGCGCTTGGCGGTCCTCGAGGCCGTGCACGAGTACCCCCATGCCGACACCGACCAGGTCATCAGCGCCGTGCGCGACGTCCTGGGCGAGGTGTCCCACCAGGCCGTCTACGACATCCTGCGGGCCCTCACCTCGGTCGGGCTGGTGCGTCGCATCCAGCCGTCGGCCTCGGTCGCTCGCTACGAGGCGCGCGTCGGGGACAACCACCACCACGTCGTGTGCCGCTCCTGCGGAGTGATCGCCGACGTGGACTGCGCGGTCGGCGAGACGCCTTGCCTGACTGCCGCGGACGACGCCGGCTTCACGATCGACGAGGCCGAGGTCATCTACTGGGGCCACTGCTCGTCGTGCTCGATCGCCACATCCTGAACACACCCGTAGTACCGCCTAGTTTGGAAGGATTCCCGTGTCTGAGACCCACGAGACCGTCGAGAAGCGCATGAACGAGGAGGCCGGCTCCGGCTGCCCCGTCATGGGTGGTCGACCGACCCACCCCACCGAGGGTGCGGGCAACCGTGAGTGGTGGCCCAACCAGCTCAACCTGAAGATCCTTCGCAAGCACCCCGCCGAGGCCAACCCGCTCGGTGCGGAGTTCGACTACGCCGAGCAGTTCGCCAGCCTCGACCTCGACGCGCTCAAGGCCGACCTGACCGCGCTGATGACCGACTCGCAGGACTGGTGGCCGGCCGACTTCGGTCACTACGGCGGCCTCTTCGTGCGGATGGCCTGGCACAGCGCCGGGACCTACCGCATCCAGGACGGGCGCGGCGGCGCCGGTGCCGGCATGCAGCGCTTCGCTCCGGTCAACAGCTGGCCCGACAACGGCAACCTCGACAAGGCCCGGCGCCTGCTGTGGCCGATCAAGCAGAAGTACGGCCAGAAGATCTCCTGGGCCGACCTCCTGGTGCTGACCGGCAACGTGGCGCTGGAGTCGATGGGTCTGGAGACCTTCGGCTTCGCCGGCGGCCGTGCCGACGTCTGGGAGCCCGACGAGGACGTCTACTGGGGTCCTGAGCAGGAGTGGCTGGGCGACGAGCGCTACACCGGCGACCGCGAGCTGGAGAACCCGCTCGCCGCGGTCCAGATGGGCCTGATCTATGTCAACCCCGAGGGTCCCAACGGCAACCCCGACCCGATCGCCTCGGCTCGCGACATCCGCGAGACCTTCGGTCGGATGGCGATGAACGACGAGGAGACCGTCGCGCTGATCGCCGGTGGTCACACCTTCGGCAAGACCCACGGTGCGGCCGACCCCGAGCAGTACGTCGGCGCCGAGCCCGAGGGCGCTCCGCTGGAGGAGATGGGCCTGGGCTGGAAGCAGTCGTTCGAGTCCGGCAAGGGCGAGCACGCGATCACCAGCGGCCTCGAGGTCACCTGGACCTCCGCTCCGACCCAGTGGGACAACGGGTTCTTCGACAGCCTCTTCGGCTACGAGTGGGAGCTCACCAAGAGCCCGGCCGGTGCCTACCAGTGGGTGGCCAAGGACGGCGCCGGCGCAGGCACCGTTCCCGGGCCCGCCGCGGAGTCCGCCATGCGTCCCCCGACGATGCTGACCACCGACCTCGCCCTGCGCATGGACCCGGTCTACGGCGAGATCTCCAAGCGCTTCCACGAGAACCCCGACCAGTTCGCGGACGCCTTCGCCCGCGCCTGGTTCAAGCTGACCCACCGTGACATGGGTCCGATCCAGCGCTACCTCGGACCCGAGGTCCCGCAGGAGGAGCTGCTGTGGCAGGACCCGGTGCCGGCAGTCGACCACCCGCTGGTGGGCGAGGCCGAGATCGCCGAGCTGAAGAAGCAGCTGCTCGACACCGGTCTCAGCGTCTCGCAGCTGGTCTCCACCGCCTGGGCGGCAGCGTCCAGCTTCCGCGGCAGCGACAAGCGCGGTGGCGCCAACGGCGGCCGTCTGCGTCTGGAGCCCCAGAGCGGCTGGGAGGTCAACAACCCCGACGAGCTCGCCGGCGTCCTGCGCACGATCGAGGGAGTGGCTGACTCCTTCAACGCAGCACACCCGGGCACGCCCGTCTCGGTGGCCGACCTGATCGTCCTCGGTGGGTGCGCCGGGGTGGAGCAGGCCGCACGTGCGGCCGGCCACGAGATCACGGTGCCGTTCACCCCCGGTCGTACCGACGCCTCGCAGGAGCAGACCGACGTGGAGTCGTTCGCTGCCCTCGAGCCGACCGCCGACGGGTTCCGCAACTACCTCGGCAAGGGTCACCGGCTTCCCGCCGAGTACCTGCTCGTCGACCGGGCCAACCTGCTGACGCTCAGCGCGCCCGAGATGACCGTCCTGGTGGGCGGGCTGCGGGTGCTGGGGGCCAACACCGGCGGCAGCGAGGTCGGGGTGCTCACCGGCGCCCCGGGCACGCTCACCAACGACTTCTTCGTGAACCTGCTCGACATGGGCATCACGTGGAAGCCCACCGACGAGTCGTCGGAGTCCTTCGAGGCCACTGACGCCTCCGGCAACGTGGTCTGGACCGGCAGCCGGGTCGACCTGCTCTTCGGGTCGAACTCCGAGCTGCGCGCGCTCGCCGAGGTCTACGCGAGCAGCGACGCCGAGGAGAAGTTCGTGCTCGACTTCGTCCGTGCCTGGGACAAGGTCATGAACCTCGACCGCTACGACGTGCGCTGACCCACCAGCCACACGCACCACACCGCCCGGGTCGAGTCATCGGCCCGGGCGGTGTGCTGTGTCCAGACGCTCAGGAGAGCGGGAGCGCGGTCGCACCTTGAGGAAAAACAGAGTGTTTGTAAACGGCCGCGAGCCCTAGTCTCAGCCGCGTGGGGCTCTTCTCGGGGACTGTCGATCGGCCGCGGCTGCACGCCGCCCGGACGTCGTCCTTCCACGCCCGCAGCACCCCTCGCGGACCTCGACGCGCGCGACTCCGGTCACCGCGCGGAAATTTGTGCGCGCCACTGACCCGCTAGTCGTTCCCCTGCACCGTGACCATGGGGCAGAATCAGCGTTGTCACATCTGTTGACCAAAGTTTACAAGTTCCCTCATACGCGTCCCTGACGCAGCACCCAAGGAGAATCCCCCATGTCGAAGTTCCGCGCCGCTCTCATCGCTGCCGCTCTCACCGTCTCGATCGTCGGCGGCGCTGCCGGTGCGGTCTCCTCGAACAACGCCGCGCCCGCGACCGACATCATCACCAAGTACAGCGCCAAGGACGGCACCGGCTGGTGCTGCTGAGTCCCTCGGCTCCACACCTCACCGGAGATCGGCCGGCACGGCGCTCTCCGTCTGGATCGCAGCTCGTCGCGTGAGTCCCGTCGAGGCTGCTGCGCGCCGATAGGCTTCCAAGGCGTCGTCGGTCTGACCGCACTCCTGCAGCAGGCCGCCGATCTCGAACCAGAGCTGGGCTGCGCCTCGGTCGTCGCCGATCCCGGAAAGCGCCAAGATCGCCTCGCGGAAATGCGCCACGGCACGCTCGGTCGCTCCCTCAGCGGCGGCGATCTGTCCGTGCAGGACGCGGGCTTCAGCGGCGAGGAGCGGGAACGTCTGGCTGGTCGCCTCCCAGGCGCTGTCCGCCAGGTCGTGCGCCACAGCCAAGTCGTTCGACAGGTAGCGGGCCCGTGCCAGCCCGATCTGGTTGCGAGCCAGGTCGCCGGTGCTGCTGTCGGAGTGCTCGAGCTCGAGCTCGGCGCGGAGGAAGTTGGCGATGGCAGCTTCGAGATCAGGCGGGTCCAGCCGCAGCTGCAGCGTGGCCAGCATGGTGCGCAGGCGCGCTTGGTTGCGGGCGTCGTTGGTCTGGTCCAGCAGTCCGATCGCCTTCTGCGCCAGCGGGAGCGCGGCGGTGACCTGACCCTGGCGGTACTGCATCATCGAGCTGTTCCAGTAGGCCGCGGCGCGGGCCGCTGGCGAGTCCAGGCCCTCGGCGCTCTCCACGGCTCGCATGCACAGACGCACGGCGTGGTTGACGTCGCCGCGCTCGTAGTGGGCGGCAGCGACGGTCACGGCGAGCTGCAGGCCCTCCGCGCTCCCGACGAGCTGAGCACTGTCGACCAGCGCCTCGGCGCGCACGCCGACATCGACGGCGCGCGCGAAGTCGCCGGACTCGCGATAGCTGCGGCTGAGTGCGGTCAACGCGCGCAGGAGCCGGATGTCGTCGACCGCGACGCCGGGAGAGGTCTCGTCGGTGACGAAGTCCTCGAGCTCGATGATCGCGTCGTTGAGCGACCCTTCGGCCTCCAGCGCGAGGGCGTCGAGCAGCGCGGCCTGGCGGCACAGGCTGCGCGGCACCGCACTGGTGAGCTCGGCCTCCTCGAGCACGCCCTGCGTGCGACGTCGGGCTTCCCCTGCTCCGCCGGTGCGGAGCGCGAGCTCGGCGTAGTCCAGCTCGAGAGTCACCCGGGCCACCACAGCCTGGTCGTAGGTCTCGACCGAGTCGTCGGGCGCGAGGAGTTCTTCCGCGGTGCAGTGCAGTCGCTGGGCGAGGGCGAGCAGGAGCTCGGTGCCGGGACGGCGCTGGCCGGCCTCGATCCGGGAGATGTAGGCGGTGGACATGGTCTCCCCCGCCGCCTCTCCCTGCGTCAGGCCGGCGCGCACGCGGGCATGCCGCAAGCGCTGCCCGAGAAGGGTTGCGTCGATGGACTTCAGCTGCACACGCAGGTCAGGGTGCACGTCGGCATTCAGGCTCACCCCAGCATTGTGCCCGAATGTGACAAGGTGATGCCCCCGATCTTCAACTGTTTGTCTCGGGACCGTTCGGGCGCATGCGGCGATGCCGCTCGGGGTATGTGACCTGCGCAGATGTCGCAGCGGGCGGCGGGCTGACTCAGGTCGACAGGCTGCGGCGGGTCGATCCGACCCAGTCGGGATCGCTCGCGGCCTCACCTTGCACGTCGCCGTGAGGGGCCGTCGCCTCGGTGTCGCCGGCGAGCGCCCGCGTGATGGCCTCGTCCAGACCGAGGTAGGGCGTACCGGGGTCGAGCTCGACGCGAGCGGCGTCATCGCGACACACCATGTCGTGCGAGAGGCTCTTGACCAACGCCTTCACCGTCGAGCGAGGGACCCCGGTGAGGGCAGCCACGGCCTCCCCGACGATCGTCGTCGGGGCGAAGAGCACCGGCACCTGGGGCCGGGTCAGGTCGGCCAGGTCCGCGAAACGTTGGAGCAGCTCGGTGTAGGTGAGCACCTCGTCGCCACCGACGTCGTAGGCACGCGCCCGCGGCTCGCCGTCCAGCGCCGCCAGCAGCAGCCGGACGACGTCAGCGGTCGCGATCGGCTGGATCCGGCTGCTCATCCAGAGCGGCACCGCGTTGACCGGGACCCGCTCTGTGACCCGGCGCATCACCTCGAACGACATCGACCCACCACCGATCACCATCGAGGCGCGCAGCACCGTTGCCGGCACCGGGCCCTCGAGCAGGATCTCCTCCACCTCCTGGCGTGAGCGCAGGTGGTCGGAGAGCTTGCCGTCGGGCACGAGACCGGAGAGATAGATGATGCGGCCGACGCCGGCGTAGGCGCACGCATCGCGGACGTAGCCGGCTGCCTCGCGGTCGCGCTTCATGAACTCCCCCGCGCCCATCGAGTGCACGAGGTAGTAGACGGCGTCGACGTCGCGGATGGCCAGGTGCACCGAGACGGTGTCCTCGACGTCGAGGTAGCGCTTCTCCACCGCGGAGCCCCAGGCGAAGTCGTCCAGGGCGGAGGTGTCGCGAGCAGTGGCGACCACCTCGTGCCCAGCAGCGAGCAACGCCGGGATCAACCTCGAACCGACGTATCCGGTGGCACCGGTGACCAGGACGCGCATGGCTCGACGCTACGTGACGTCAGAAGGCCCCGCCTCACCCCGCCATACTTGATCCATGAACATGTCGACCGGCACCCCGTTCCGTCTCGGGTACGTCACCGGGGCCACGCCCGACAAGTGGGTGCGCACCTGGCGGGAGCGTCGACACGACCGCCTCGAGCTGGTGCCGGTCACCCAGGACGAGCAGGAGTCCGCCTTGCGTGCCGGCGAGGTCGACATGGCGCTCGTCCGTCTCCCGGTGGACCGCGACGGCCTGCACTGCATTCCTCTCTACGACGAGGTCGCCGTGGTCGTGGCCGGCCGCGAGCACTTCATCGCCGCCGCTGACGGCGGAGTCGAGCTCGCCGACCTCAGCGACGAACAGCTCGTGCTGCCCCACACCTCGGGCTGGACGCCGAGCACCGACCAGCTCGACTGGCCGCCGATGTCGGTCGAGGATGCCGTCGAGGCGGTGGCCGGCGGCACCGGGATCGTCATCCTGCCGATGTCGGTGGCCCGGCTGCACTCGCGCAAGGACGTCGTGCAGCGCGAGGTCACCGATCTGGAACCCACCTCGATCGGGCTCGCCTGGCGCATGGACGAGGACGACGAGCGCGTGCAGGCCTTCATCGGCATCGTGCGCGGCCGGACCGAAAACTCCAGCCGCGGCTGAGCGCCGCCGCGCTACCAGCTGGTCGCCAGGGGACGCCCTTCCTGGAACCCGGCCGTGGACTGCACGCCGACGACCGCGCGCTCGTGCAGCTCGTCGAGGCTGGCTGCACCCGCATAGGTGCAGGCCGAGCGCACTCCGGAGCAGATCTCGTCGATGAGGTCCTCGACCCCCGGGCGGGCAGGGTCCAGGTACATGCGCGAGGAGGAGATGCCCTCTTCGTACAGGCCCTTGCGGGCACGGTCGTAGGCGGACTCCTCGGACGTGCGATGGGCCACCGCGCGCGCCGACGCCATCCCGAACGAGGTCTTGTAGGGCCGTCCGTCGGCGTCGAGGATGAGGTCACCGGGCGACTCGTGGGTCCCGGCGAACCAGGAGCCGACCATGACCGACGAGGCACCGGCTGCCAGGGCGAGCGCGACGTCGCGCGGGTGCCGCACGCCCCCGTCCGCCCAGACGTGGCCGCCCAGGTCGCGCGCTGCGGCCGCGCACTCGAGCACCGCGGAGAACTGCGGCCGGCCGACCCCGGTCATCATGCGGGTCGTGCACATGGCCCCCGGTCCGACACCGACCTTCACGATGTCGGCGCCGGCTCCGAGGAGCGACCTCGCGCCCTCGGCCGACACGACGTTGCCTGCGACGACCGGGACCTCCGGCGTGAGAGCACGGACGACGCGCAACGCCTCAAGCATCCGCTCCTGGTGCCCGTGAGCGGTGTCGACCACCAGGGCGTCGATGCCGGCGTCCAGCAGGGCTCGGGCGCGTGCCTGGACGTCGCCGTTGACCCCGACGGCCGCAGCGATCCGTAGTCCGCCGCGTGCGTCGGTGGCAGGCGCATAGAGGGTGGCGCGCAGAGCGCCGACGCGCGTGAGCACGCCGACCAGGCGTCCGTCCTCGTCGACCGCGACCGCGAAGGGGACGCGCGCCTCCTCCAGCCGGTCGAAGGCAGCGCGAGGTTCGGTGCCGGCGGTGATCTGCACCGCGACCGGACGCATCACCTCCCCGGCCTGCGCGAAGCGGTCGACGTCGCGACAGTCCTCCTCGGCCACGATGCCGACCGGACGGTCATCGACCACCACCACGGCGGCACGGTGGGCTCGCTTGGGGATGAGGGCCAACGCCTCGGCCACCGGCTGGTCGGGACGCAGCTGGATCGGGGTGTCGAAGACGAGGTGTCGCGACTTGACGTAGGCCACCACGTCGGCGACGACCCCGGTCGGGATGTCCTGGGGGATCACCGTGAGACCGCCCCGCCGTGCCACCGTCTCGGCCATCCGCTTCCCGGCGATGGCCGTCATGTTGGCCACCACCAGAGGCACGGTGGCACCGGTGCCGTCTCGCGTGGTCAGGTCGACGTCGTAGCGGCTGGCCACGGCGGACTCGCGCGGCACCATGAAGACGTCGTCGTAGGTGAGGTCATGGGTGGGGGGCAGGTCGTTCAAGAAGCGCACCGGGTCACGATTGCACGCGTCACTACGCTGACGCACGTGACGACGCGCGTGCAGGCCTGGGCTCCTGGCCGGATCAACCTGATCGGCGAGCACACCGACTACAACTCCGGCCTGTGCCTGCCGGTGGCTCTGTCGGTCGGCACAAGCGTGCGGGCGACGCGCAGGTCCGACGACCGCTTCCAGATCCGCAGCGCGCAACAGGCGCAGGGGTGGTCCGGGGCCCTTGCCGAGGCCGGTCCCGGCTCGGTCGCCGGATGGGCTGCCTACGCCACGGGCGTGCTGTGGGCGCTGGCCGAGGCCGGGCACGACGTCCCGGGCATGGATCTCGAGCTCGACGGGTCGGTGCCCCTGGGCGCCGGGCTCTCGTCGTCGGCCTCCCTCGAGGCAGCGGTGGCGGTCGCCGCGGTCGCGATGGCCGGCCGGACCCTGGACGACGACCTGCGTCGCGAGCTCGTCGCGGTGTGCCGTCGGGCCGAGACCGAGGCGGTCGGCGCTCCCACCGGAGGGCTCGACCAGACCGCGGTGCTGCTCGCCGCTCCCGCCACGGCCCTGCTGCTGGACTTCGCCGACGACAGCGTGCGGCGGCTCACGTGCGACCCGGAGGCGGCCGACCTGGCCCTCGTGGTCGTCGACACCCGCGTCACCCATGCCCACAGCGACGGCGACTACGGCTCACGCCGCGCCGAGTGCGAGGCAGCCGCCGCGGCCCTGGGCGTCGCCAGCCTGCGGGAGGTGCCGTCCGGGGCCGTCGACTCGCTCGAGGACGACGTGCTGCGGCGTCGCGCGCGGCACATCGTGACCGAGAACGCTCGTGTGACCCAGGTCGCCGACGCCCTCGAGCGAGGCGACTGGTCGACGGTCGGCGGACTCTTCACCGAGTCGCACCACTCGATGCGTGACGACTTCGAGATCTCGTGCCCTGAGCTGGACCTGGTGGTGCAGACCTCGCTGGAGGCGGGGGCGCTCGGCGCCCGGATGACCGGTGGCGGCTTCGGGGGCTCCGCGATCGTCCTCGTGCGCTCGGACGGGGTTCCCGACACCCAGGACGCCCTCACCGGGGCGTTCGAGCGAGCCGGTCTCGTCGCACCGGCGTTCCTCGACGGGAGTCCTGCGGCCGGCGCCTCGATCACGTCGGCTTGAGGACGTGCTTCAATCGAGGAACCGTCCGTCCAGCCCGACCGACCACGAGGAGCACCCAGTGCCGTCCCCCGCGTTCGAGAAGCTCAAGCAGGCCGTCACCGGCACCCTGTCGACCGTCGCCGTGATGGGCGACAAGGCCTTCCGCACGGCAGTGCCCGTGGTGCGGCGAGCCGCCGCCGACGTCGCGGCCCGGGTCGGGCGGCAGGACATCGACGCCTCCGAGGAGCCCCGCGCTGGTGCTGGAGCCGGATCCGATGCCCCTGCGGGCGCCGGCTCCCGTCCGGACACGGAGACGCCGGAGCACCCGGCCCCCAACCCGGCCACGATCGCCAAGAACGTCGCTCACCAGCGACCCACGGTCGCCCCGGCTCCGAGCCCCCGGCCCGATCCGGACAGCTCCCCCGGCGGGAAGCTGCCACCTCCGCGCTGAAACCTGTGGTGCACGTCACTACAGCGAAGCCCGAGGTCACCGCCCGGGGTGGTCGCGAGGACATCTACCGGATGCTTGACTCTGGAAGACATCTCGCCTATACGACCTGAAGGAGCTCCCTGTGGCTCGCAAGACCCCACTCGACACGATCAAGAACGCTGCGCTCGGCACCCTGAAGGCGCCGCTCGGGGTGGCTGAGAAGGCCGTCTCGATCGGTGCCGGAGCGGCGAGCGCCCTGGTGCCGTCCAAGAAGAAGAAGGCCCCCGAGGCCAAGGCACCCGAGGCCAAGACGCAGGAGTCGGCTGCCAAGGCGACCCCGAGCCCCGCCAAGAGCAGCGCCCCGAAGAAGCCGGCCGCTGCGCCGGCCTCTCGCAAGACCTCGGGCGACCCGCTCAGCGCGACCCGCGAGGTGGCCCAGAAGTCGGCCGCCAAGAAGAAGCCTGCCCCGAAGAAGCCGGCGCCTGCCGCCAAGCCGATCGGCCGCGGAGCTGACACCGAGCCCACTGCGGCGGCCTCGAAGGCGCCGGCCAAGAAGGCCCCGGCCAAGCAGGCCCCGGCCAAGCAGGCCCCGGCCAAGCAGGCCCCGGCGGCCAAGGCGCCCGAGCAGGCCCCCGCCAAGAAGACTGCTGCGAAGAAGGCCCCCGCCAAGAAGGCTCCGGAGAAGAAGACACCCGACGCGCAGCCCACCCCGGTCAACGTGGCCGCCGAGCTCGGCCTGGACCCGGCCCCGGTGGAGACCGTGACCGCGACCCCTGAGCCGACGCCGGCTCCGGTCACCTCGATCGACGCCGAGGCGACCCCGGTCGCGGCCACCCCCGCCGACCTGGCCGACCTCCTCGACGACGACACCTCGGCCGACGCCGACAAGTCGGCCGGCCCGGCCTGACCCTCAGCGCCACCTGATCCACATCACCGACGCCGACCCGCTGCGCAGTGCGCGGCGGGTCGGCGTCGGTGTGCTGTCAGTGTGGTGGCAGTGGCTACTTGAGCTCGGCGCTCGAGAGCCCGAGGATGCGGCGGGCCACGATCAGCTGCTGGATCTGCTGGGTCCCCTCGAAGATGTCGAGGATCTTGGAGTCGCGGGCCCACTTCTCGAGCAGCTCGGTCTCGCTGTAGCCGATGGAGCCGGCGAGCTCGACACAGCTCAGCGTGATGTCCGAGCCGACCCGTCCAGCCTTCGCCTTGGCCATCGAGGCCTCCAAGGAGTTGGGCCGGCGGTTGTCGGCCATCCAGGCTGCCTGGAGGGTGAGCAGGTGAGCCGCCTCCCAGTCGGCCTCCATCTGCAGGAGCTTCGCCGCGGCGGCCGACTGCGTCATCGCGGGCCGGTCGTAGTCCACGACGATGCCGGCCTGCTGGAGCAGGTCACGCGTCAGGTCCAGCGCGGCACGCGCACACCCGACGGCCATCGCGGCCACGAGCGGGCGCGTGTTGTCGAAGGTCGCCATCGCGCCCGCAAAGCCCTGCTTGGGGTCGACCTCCGGTGAGCCCATGAGGTTCTCCGCGGGCACGCGGCAGTTCTCGAAGATGATCGTCGCGGTGTCGGAGGCACGGATGCCGAGCTTGTGCTCGAGCCGGTCGACGCGCATGCCGGGCGTGCCCTTGGCGACCACGAACGACTTGATCGCGGCGCGGCCGAGGTCGCGGTCGAGGGTCGCCCAGACCACGATGTGGTCGGCGCGGTCGCCGGAGGTGACGTAGATCTTCTCGCCGTTCAGGACGTAGTGGTCACCGTCCAGGGTGGCGGTCGTCTTGATGTTGGCGGAGTCCGATCCGGTGCCGGGCTCGGTGATCGCCATCGCGGCCCACACGCCGGCGAAGCGCTCGGACTGCTCGTCGTCAGCCACCGAGGCGATGGCCGAGTTGCCCAGACCCTGACGGGGCATCGAGAGCAGCAGCCCCACGTCGCCCCAGCACATCTCCGCGATCGACATGACCGAGGCCAGGTTGGCGCCGTTCTTGACGCCGGTGTCGGCATCACTCTCGTCGCGGCGTACGCCGGCGGCTCCGGCCCCCTCGGCGGCGCCGGACTCCGAGAGCCCGTCGATCATCGAGGCCAGCATGTCGAGCTCCTTGGGATAGGCATGCTCGGCGCGGTCGTACTTGCGCGAGATCGGTCGCAACATGTTCATCGCGACCTGGTGGGCCTGCTCGGCCAGCGGGCGGAACTTCTTCGGGTCGTCCAGGTTGATGGCCATCAGGTGTTCGAGGTCCCCTCGGGATCGGTTGAAGACAGGGAGAAGCAGGTGGGAAGGAGGAGGCGACGCGACATCAGACCAGCACGCTGCCTTCCATGACGCCGACCGCGCGCAGGTCGCGGTACCAGCGCTCGACGGGGTGCTCCTTGACGAAGCCGTGCCCGCCGAGGAGCTGCACGCCGTCCAGGCCGATCTGCATGCCCTTGTCGGTGCAGAGCTTGCGGGCCAGGGCGACCTCGCGGGTGAAGTCCTTGCCGGCGGCGGCGCGGGCCGCGGCCTTGTAGGTGAGCAGCCGCATGCTCTGCAGCTCGATCGCGATGTTGGCGACCATGAAGGCCACCGACTGGCGGTGGGCCACCGGCTCACCGAACGCCTCGCGGGTCTTGACGTAGGGGGTCACGTAGTCGAGCACGGCCTGGGCGGTGCCCACGGCCAGCGCACACCACGCCAGGCGGGAGAGCCGCACGCACTCGCGGTAGGTCGCACCGTCCGTGGTGCCGAGCACGGCGTCCGGGCCGACCCGCACGCCGTCGAGGCTGACCTTGGTCAGCGACGCGGCGCGAACCCCCATGGCCGGGTCGCCCTCGATGCTCAGGCCGGCCGCGGAGGACTCGACCAGGAACAGGACCGGCTGACCCTCGAGCTGGGCGCCGACGATGAAGAGCTCGGCCTCCGCACCGCGGGCCACCAGGGTCTTGACCCCGTCGAGCACGAAGCCGTCAGCCTCGCGGGTCGCGGTCGTGGCCGGCGCGAGGACGTCGAAGAGCACGCTCGGCTCGGTCAGCGCCAGCGCAGCGGCGGGAGCGTCGTTCTCGGTGAACGCCGGCAGGTAGGTCTGCTGCTGGGCGTCGGTGCCCCAGAGCCCGAGGGCGGTCGCGACCGAGCCGGAGGCGAGGTTGGCCACGGCGAGTCCCATGTCGCCGCGCGAGAGGGCCTCGGCCACCAGCACGCCGGCCATGGCCGAGCGCTCCTCGGAGATGCCGCCGAGCGCCTCGGGCATGCCGAGGAGCGGGAGACCGATCTCGAGCCCGGCCTTGAGCACCGCTTCAGGGGCCACACAGGTCTCGTTGGCCTCGGCAGCCGCGGGTCGCACGACCTCCTCGGCGTACTCGGTGACGACGTCCACGAGCATCTGCTCGTCCTCGGTCGGAGTGAGGTCGAAGACGCCGCGGGTCCGGGTCGCGGTCGGACGGGCGCCCGCTCCCCCGTTCTTCCCGGCGCGCTTGAAGGTGCGCTGCGCGGCCGTGACGGTCTTGAAGCCGTCGCGGGTCACGGTGAAGACGGTCTGCTCGGCAGTGCGCCGCATCCCGAGCTTGTCGATCAGGTCGCTCTGGGCGAGTCGGTTGAGGCCGGCGACGACGTACCCGATCGGGTCGCGGGTCTCGGTGCTGGCCAGACCGTGGCGGCCACCGGGACGGAGGTTGCTGAGAAGGGACATGCAGATAATGTAACTCCGAGTTACACACCGCGCTACAGAACGCACCGTGGGGCACGTCACATCGGGCCATCTCCTAGGATTCGCCCTATGTCTGAAGCCCCCGTCCTGCAGCCGCACGGCCCCCTGCCCCAAGGCGGCACCGTCCGACCGATCACCCGGTGGGGCACCCCGGTCATGCACCGGCCGCAGGCCCGCGTCGAGGCCTACGACGACGCCCTGCATCGGCTCGCGGCCGACATGGTGGCCACGATGTATGCCGCCGACGGCGTGGGACTCGCCGCCTGCCAGATCGGCGAGGACGTCGCGATGTTCGTCTTCGACTGCCCTGACGAGTCCGGTCAGCGCACTCAAGGCGTCGTCTGCAACCCCGAGCTCACGCTCCCCGAGGGCAAGGACCGTCAGCTCGACGAGGACGACGAGGGCTGCCTGTCCTTCCCCGGCGCCTTCGTGGAGTGCGCGCGCCCCGACCACGCGACCGTCGTGGGCACCGGCCTGGACGGCGAGCCCGTCACCTTCACCGGCGACGGCCTGCTCGCCCGCTGCCTGCAGCACGAGACCGACCACACCATCGGCACCGTCTTCGGCGACCGGCTCTCCGCCAAGGCCCGCAAGAAGCTCACCAAGGCCCACGACAAGGCCGCCGACGAGTTCCCGCCGACCTGGCCGGCCGACGAAGCCTGAGCCAGGCGGCGACCACCTGACGCTAGCGGCGGGCGGTGACGTAGCAGGCCACGGCGGAGGCGGCGGCGACGTTGAGGGAGTCGATGCCCTCGCGCATCGGGATGACGGCTCGCCGGTCGGCCTGGGCCTGCCACCGCGCGGACAGCCCGTGGCCCTCGGAACCGAGGACCAGGGCCACCTTGTCGAGACCGCTGACGGCCTCCTCGAGCGGCACGGAGTCCGCGGCCAGCGTCAGGGCCACCGTGGTGAAGCCGGCTGCGGACAGCGTCGGGAGGGCCTCGGCCCAGTCGGGCAGCCGGGTCCACGGGACGGCGAAGACCGCGCCCATCGCCACCTTGATCGAACGCCGGTAGAGCGGGTCGGCGCACCGGGGCGCGAGCAGCACGGCATCGAAGCCGAGCGCGGCTCCCGAGCGGAAGATCGCTCCCACGTTGGTGTGGTCGACGATGTCCTCCAGCACGAGCACCGAGCGGGCGCCCTCGAGCACCGACTCCAGCGATGGCAGCGCCTGACGCTCGAGGGAGGCCAGGGCACCACGGTGCACGTGGAAGCCGGTGACCTCCTCGGCGAGGGCCTCCGAGAGCACGAAGCAGGGCGCCGAGGATCTCGCCAGCACGTCGGCGAGTCCGTCGAGCCAGCGTGGCGCCATCAGGAAGGAGCGTGCGGTGTGCCCGCCCTCGATGGCGCGGCGTACGACCTTCTCGCCCTCGGCGAGGAACAACCCGTGCTCGGCCTCGAGGTGCTTGCGCAGCACGACGTCGCGCAGGTCGCGGTAGTCGGCGAGGCGGGGGTCCTGGGGATCGGCGATCTCGATGATCTCAGCCATCGGTCACCGCGAGCCAGGGGTAGCGCTCGGGGTGGGCGACCGCCACGACGTCGCCGACGACGATGATCGCGGGCGGCTGGACCCCCTCGGCAGCGAGGTCGGCGGTGAGCTCACCGAGGGTGGTGAGCACCGTGCGCTCCCCCGGCATCGATCCGTCGCACACCACGGCAACCGGCGTCATCGCGTCCCGACCGCCCTCGAGCAGGGTCGTGGCGATGTGGGGCGCGTTCTCCACCGCCATCATCAGCAGGAGCGTGCCGCGCATCCGGGCAATCGCGGCCCAGTCGGTCAGCGAGCCCGGGTGACCGGGCGGCAGGTGGCCCGAGACCACGGTGAAGTCATGCGCCACACCGCGATGCGTCACCGGGATCCCGGCCAGGGCCGGCACCGAGATCGGGCTGGTGATGCCGGGGATGACGGTGACCGGTACGCCGGCGGCGCGGCAGGCCAGGACCTCCTCGTACCCGCGTCCGAAGACGAAGCTGTCGCCGCCCTTGAAGCGCACTACGCGTCGCCCGGCAAGGGCCTGCTCGACGATGATCCGGTTGATCTCCTCCTGCTGGGCCGACCTCGACCGGGGCAGCTTGGCCACGTCGTAGAGCTCGACGTCGCTGGGCAGGTCGCCGAGTGCGGCGCGGGGAGCCAGCCGGTCGGCGACGACCACGTCGGCCTCCATCAGCGCCCGACGGGCAGCCACCGTCAGCAGGTCGGGGTCGCCGGGACCGCCGCCCACCAGGGTGACTCCCGGGGTGCGCGGGGGCGCCTCGGTCGTGCCGAGACGGCCCTCGCGGATGCCGTCGAGGATCTCGTCGCGCAGCCCCGCCGAGCGCCGGGGCTGGCGCGAGGCCAGCACCGCGACGGTGAGGCCCGCAGCCCGCCCGGTCGCCGGCGTCCAGGCGCTGGCCCGGGTGGCGTCGTCGGCACGCACGCAGAAGGTACGACGGGCCTCGGCCGCGACCGAGACCTGCTCGTTGACCTCGGCGTCGTCGGTGGCCGCCAGGACGTACCACGCCTCGTCGAGGTCGGCGGGCTCGAAACCACGTCGCGCCCAGGCCAGCTCACCGGCGGTCACCATGCCCTCGAGAGCCGGCGTCACGTCCGGGGAGACCACGAGCACGTCGGCGCCGGCCGCCATGAGCGCCGGCACCCGGCGCTGTGCGACGTGCCCGCCTCCGACCACGACGACTCGGCGGTCGCGCAGGACCAGTCCTGCCGGATACAGCTCCACGTCGTCCATCTGGTTCATCATTCCGTGTGAAGGCCGGTTCTGGGCACGGGGCTATGTTCGTGGACATGCAACTCGACCGCCCTGTGAGTCCCGATCCCTACGAGCTCCTCCCGGCCACGGGTTCCTTCACCGTGACCAGCGCCGACATCACCGATGGTGAACCGCTCGGCGACGACCAGGTCGCCTCGGCCGGCAACTCCTCGCCCCAGCTGTCGTGGGAGGCCGTCGACGGCGCCCACAGCTACACCGTGACGTGCTTCGATCCCGATGCCCCGACCCCGAGCGGGTTCTGGCACTGGGTCCTGGTCGACCTCCCTGCTGACGTGACCTCGCTGCCCGCCGGCAGCGGAGCAGAAGGGGCCAGGCTTCCCGGGGGCGCCTTCCACTGTCGCAACGACGGCGGCACCAAGGGCTTCATGGGCGCGGCGCCGCCGGCCGGTGACCAGGTCCACCGCTACTACTTCGTGGTGCACGCCGTCACCGAGCCGTCGCTGGGGGTCGACTCCGACGCCTCGCCCGCTGTGGTGTCGTTCAACCTCGTCTTCAAGACCGCCGCCCGCGCGATCCTGCACGGCACCTACCAGCACTGACGCGGTCGGCGCGAGCGTTGCGCTTCCCCCTACGATCGCCGGGTGAGCGCAACGCTGGTGACCAAGGGCCTCTCCGGGGGCCACGCCCACCGGGTCCTCTTCGCCGATCTCGACCTGACCGTCGCCCCGGGTGACGTCGTCGGTGTGGTCGGCGCCAACGGCGCCGGCAAGTCGACGCTCCTGCGGCTGCTCGCCGGGCAGGACGAGCCCCTCGACGGCCAGGTCTCCTGCGCCCCGAACGACGCGTTCGTCGGCTGGCTGCCGCAGGAGCCCGAGCGCCTCGACGGCGAGACGATCGCGGGCTACCTCGCTCGCCGTACCGGAGCGACCGCTGCGACGCTGGCGATGGAGGCAGCGGCCGACGGCCTGGGCTCGGCGGTGGCCGGCGCCGACGACGTCTACGCCGCCGCCTTCGACCACTGGATGGCCAGCGGGGCGCCCGATCTCGACGACCGCGTGCCCGGCGTCCTGGCGGGTCTCGGGCTCACCCTCGATCCCGACACGTTGATGACGACGCTGTCGGGCGGCCAGGCCGCCAGGGTGGGCCTCGCCGCCCTGCTGCTCAGCCGGTTCGACGTGATGCTGCTCGACGAACCCACCAACGACCTCGACCTCGACGGCCTGGCCAGGCTCGAGTCGTTCGTGCAGGGCCAGCGCGCCGGGGTCGTGCTGGTCTCCCACGACCGCGAGTTCCTGGCGCGCTGCGTGACGAGGATCGTCGAGCTGGACCTGGCCCAGAGCCAGGTGCGCGTCTACGACGGCGGGTACGACGCCTTCCTCGAGGAGCGCGAGATCGCTCGCCGCCACGCACGGGAGGCCTACGAGGAGTACGCCGACACCCGCGCCGACCTCACCTCGCGAGCCCGCACCCAGCGCGAGTGGAGCTCACAGGGCGTGCGCAACGCGATGCGCAAGAGCCCGGACAACGACAAGATCCGCCGCCGGGCGCAGACGGAGTCCTCGGAGAAGCAGGCGCAGAAGGTCCGCCAGATCGAGACGCGCATCGCGCAGCTGACCGAGGTCGAGGAGCCGCGCAAGGAGTGGCAGCTGGCCTTCAGCATCGCCGCCGCACCCCGGTCCAGCACGGTGGTCGCCACCCTCGACGACGCCGTGGTCCGCCGCGGCGACTACCAGCTCGGTCCGGTGAGCGTCCAGGTCAACGCCGGTGAGCGGATCGGGATCACCGGTGCCAACGGAGCCGGCAAGTCGACGCTGCTCCGTCTGCTTCTGGGCCACCAGGAGCCCGATGCCGGCCGGGCCAGTCGCGGCGCGTCCCTCGCGGTGGGCGAGATCGACCAGACCCGCACCGGGCTGGACGACGACCTCCCGCTCGGTGCGGCGTTCGAGGCCGTCGTGCCCGAGCTCAACCAGGCCGACGTCCGCACCCTGCTTGCGAAGTTCGGGCTCAAGGCCGACCAGGTCACCAGCACCGTCGGCGCACTGTCGCCCGGCGAACGCACCCGCGCAGCCATGGCGCTGCTCCAGGCGCGAGCCGTCAACGTGCTCGTGCTGGACGAGCCCACCAACCACCTCGACCTGCCGGCCATCGAGCAGCTCGAGGCGGCGCTCGAGGCCTACACCGGCGCCCTGCTGCTGGTCTCTCACGACCGCCGGCTCCTCGACCACGTGCGGCTCGACCAGCGTTGGCACGTCGAGGACGGGCGCGTCACCACCGGTCACTAGCCGAAGGTCAGGCCGTAGCGCTCCATGAGGGGCACGGTGGCCTCGAAGTCGCCTTCGCAGCCGTACGGCGCAACCACGGCGCCGAGGTCGAGATCGTCGGGAGCGGTGTCGATGACACGGAACGCCTCCTCCAACCCACCCGGGGAGATCAGCTCCAGCAGGCGGGCCGGCTCGTCTGCGGCATTGAAGAAGGTGTGCCACTCACCTCGCGGCTTGAACACCAGGTCCCCGACGTCGGCGACGTGCTCCTCGCCGTCTGCCACGAACCACACACGGCCCTCCAGGATCAGGGAGAACTCGTCCTCCTTGGTGTGCCGGTGGAGCGGGGCGGCGATGGACCGGGGAGCGAGCAGGTGCTCGACCACCGCGAGGTGTCCACCCCAGTCCTTGGAGTCGACGAGGAAGCGGTCACGACATCCCAGAGGCGGGCCGAGGATCTCGCCCTCCCCGGCACGGATGACTCGGGTGGTCATGGGTCAACGATCCTGCGAAGCGCGCCGCTCCGCAAGAGGTAGATCCGATCTAGGTGCCAGTGCGGGTCACGATCAGCACGGCCCGGTCGTCGTCGCCGCGGGCGACTTGCGCCACGATCCGTCGGGCGGCACCGTCCACGCCGCGTTCGAAAGCACCGCGCGCGACGCCGCGCAGCCACTCGATGCCCTCGTCGAGGTCGGTCGAGGGGGTCTCCACCACGCCGTCGGTGTAGAAGAGCAGCGCATCGCCCGGAGCCAGGAAACCCACGCCGGCGTTGAGCTCGGGGTCCGGCATGATCCCGAGGGCGAGGCCGCGGGAGTTGTCCACCCGCCACTCGCGGTCGGCCGCGGTCCAGCGAAGCGCCGGCGGGTGCCCGGCACTCAGGATCGTGTAGGACCCGGTCACCAGGTCGAGGCTGAGGTGCACGGCGGTCGCGAAAGTCTCGTCGGTGTGCTGGCGCAGCAAGAACTCGTTGGCGGAGTCGAAGAGCGCCCGCCCGCGGATGGACCCGACCAGTCCCCCCAGGGCCCCGGCGAGCAGCAGCGCCGTCGGGGCCGCGGTCACGCCCTTCCCCACGACGTCCACGAGCACCAGCTCGAGGTGGCGCTGGTCGTCATCGAGGTCGGCGACCATGAAGTCCCCGGCATAGCCGACGCCGTACGCCGCGGTCATCGCCGACTGCGAGTGCCAGCCGGGCGGCAGGTCAGGCACCTTCCCCTGGGCGTAGAGGCGGTCTCGCAGGTCGGAGAACAGCGCCTCGCTGACGGGCCCCGGGAGTCCGCTGCGCTGACGGCTGGAGGCGTAGAGCAGCAGCGCCACCGAGGTGAGGAGCATCGTGACGCTCGCCACCTCGCCACCGATGATCGTCGGCTGCGACGTGCGGGCGGCGACTCCGGCAGCGCTGACGACCGCGGCCAGGACGAGCAGCGGGCCGAAGCGCAGCAGCAGGCTGCCCATCACCAGCCACACGAAGTAGCCGGCCAGCGGGAAGAGCTCGTAGCGCGACATCGACACCACGAACGACAGCCCGACGCCCACGAGGAGCAGGGCGAGCGCCACCATCTGGCTGCGGTGGGTCCCCGACCGCCAACCGGCGTCAGCGTCACGCAGCCATCTCACCCGCGAACGGTAGTGCGCCGACAGTGGCTGCGAGCGCGAAACGCCGACTTCGCGTCACAGATCACCCTTTCGGTGGCCCGAGACCGGCGCTCGGTGGGTCCGGACACCCACCTGGAAGGATGCGGCTGTGACCGTCCAGCGCCATGACCAGGCCCCCGACATCCTGGGAGAGCCCTGGCTTGCCGAGACGATCACCCTGCCCCCCGACGACGAGGGGCCGGTGGTGGCCACGCTGGTGCACCGGCGCGCGCCCGAACCCAACGGCCGGGCCGTCCTGCACATCCACGGCTTCGCCGACTACTTCTTCCACACCGAGTACGCCCAGTGGTGGCTCGACCGGGGCTATGACTTCTACGCGCTGGACCTGCGCAAGTACGGCCGATCGCTGCGGCCGCACCAGACCCCGGTCTACGTGGGCGACCTGACGGAGTACTTCGCCGAGATCGACCTCGCCTGGTGGCGCATCGTCGAGCGCGACGCCCATACCTCGGTGGTCCTCTCCGCCCACTCCACGGGCGGTCTCACCGCACCTCTGTGGGCCGATGCCCGCCAGCCACCGGAGCTGGCTGCCCTGGTGCTCAACTCTCCCTGGTTCGACCTCCAGGGCCCGGCCTGGATGCGCAGCACGCTCGCCGGCATGGCCCTGCACCACCTCGGCGCCCGGCACCCGCTTCGCGCCATCTCGCGCGAGGTCGACGGTCTCTACGGCCGCAGCCTGCACCGCGACCACGACGGCGAGTGGGACTACGACCTCACCTGGAAGCCCCTGGACTCGTTCCCGGTCCGGCTCGGCTGGCTCCGGGCGGTGCGTCACGGCCACCGCCGCCTCCATGCAGGACTGAGCGTGCTGGCGCCGGTGCTGGTGCTCAGCTCCGCGGCGACCACCCGCCCCGCCCAGATGAACGACGACGTGCACTCGCACGACGTGGTGCTGGACGTGCCGCACATCCGCCACTGGTCGACCTCGGTCGGCCCCCACGTCACCTACGTCGCCATCGACGGCGCGCGGCACGACGTGATCCTGTCTCGTCCGATGGTGCGCGCGCGCGTCTACGACGAGCTCGACCGCTGGCTCCTCGCCTATCCCGAGCGCGCCTGACGCAGGACCCGATCAGGGCCCACTCCGTGGCTGGTCAGTGGCCTGGACGAGTGCGACGCCGGGCGGCGGCGCCGCGTCCGGACCGAGCGGTCGGCGGACCCGAAGCGCGAGGGCAGCGCGAGCGCGGCGACGACCCGCGCCGTCCGTGCCTCCAGCACGTCGGGTGCGACCGCGGGCAGCATGGCGTCGAGGAAGGCCAGCGAGGTGTCGGGGGCATACCGACCGACGGGGGGACGCGCCATCGCGATCACCGCGAGGTGGGTGGCGTCGTAGCCGGTGTCGTCGTACTCGAACCCGGAGATCTCCTCGTCGTCGGCGAGCGCCGACGCGATGCGCTTGAGCACCCGGTTGATCCGCCGTCGCATCGCAGCGTCCAGGTCACGCTCGGCGAGGTGGGCACAGGGCAGCACGCGCGCCACGAAGGGCAGGCCGACCGGGCCGCTCACCACAACCTGGAGGACACCGTCGCTCCAGATCGCGTCGGGCGAGGGCAGACAGTGGGTGCAGTCACGTCGCTGAGGCAACACGTCTACTCCGAGGTGGTGGGGGGAGATGGACCTGGGTGCACGCGCGAACGTGCGTCGTGTGGGGGGCACGGGACGACCGTACGCCTCGCACGCCCGCCGCGCGAGCACTCCGCGCAGATTCGCCCCGCATCCGGCTCACCTCGACGGGGCGCTAGGTTCGCTCCATGAACTCTGTGACCGGACTGTCCCTCGGCCGTATCGCCATCGGCACCGCTTCGCTGGTGCGCCCCGCGCTGGTGCAGTCGCTGATGTCGACCACGTCGTCCAACCCGGTGCTGACCCAGTGGTTCGGGTCGCGCGAGATCGCGCTCGGCACCGCGACGCTGCTGAGCAGCGGAAGCGCCCGGCGCACCTTGGTGCTGATCGGCATGGCTGTCGACGCCGCGGACGCCGCGACCTCCTACCAGGCCGTCGAGGCCGAGCAGCTCCCCCGCCAGGCCGGGCTCGCGATGACCGGCGTCGCCGCCGGCGCCGTGCTGGCCGGGCTGCTGGGGCTGCGGGTCAAGAAGACCCGCAGCCGCAGCGCCGTCACTGCTCCGTAGTACCGGGGTTGGCGGCCTTCTGGGCCTCGGCGATCGCTTCCTGCACGGCGGCGCTCGTGCGACGACGCTCCTCGTCCGCACCCTCGTCACCGGCGAGCGCCGGCGTGTCGAGCGAACCCATGTCGACCCGCTGACGGACACCCTCGGTCTTGTCGGGGATGCCCTTGAGGTCGTTCATCGTGGAGCCGAGCCCCTCGAGGGCCTTGCCGATCTCGCTCGGCACGATCCAGAGCTTGTTGGCGCCACCCTCGGCGATCTTCGGCATCATCTGGAGGTACTGGTAGGACAGCAGCGACTGGTCGGGGTTGCCGTCGTGGATCGCCTGGAACACCGTGAGGATCGCCTGGCCCTCACCCTGGGCGCGCAGGATCGAGGCCTCGCGGTCGGCCTGGGCGCGCAGGATCAGCGACTCCCGGTCACCCTCGGCGGTCAGGATCGAGGACTGCTTCTCGCCCTCGGCAGTCAGGATCGCTGCCTGACGCCCACCCTCGGCGGTGAGGATCTGCGCGCGCTTGTCGCGGTCGGCGCGCATCTGCTTCTCCATCGAGTCCTTGATCGAGGGCGGCGGGTCGATGCCCTTGAGCTCGACCCGGTTGACCCGGATCCCCCACTTGCCGGTGGCCTCGTCGAGCACGCCGCGCAGGCGGGTGTTGATCTCGTCGCGGCTGGTCAGCGTGCCCTCGAGGTCCATGCCGCCGACGATGTTGCGCAGCGTGGTCATGGTGAGCTGCTCGACGGCCTGGATGTAGTTGGCGATCTCGTAGGTCGCGGCGACCGGGTCGGTGACCTGGAAGTAGATGACGGTGTCGATCGAGACCACCAGGTTGTCCTGGGTGATCACGGGCTGCGGCGGGAAGCTGACGACCTGCTCGCGCAGGTCGATCTGGTAGCGCACCTTGTCGATGAAGGGCACGACGATGTTGAGGCCCGCCGACAGGGTCTGCTTGTACTTGCCGAACCGCTCGACGATCCCGGCGCGGGCCTGCGGCACGATCCGTACGGTCTTGGCCAGCACGACGATCACGAACAGCAGCAGCACTGCCAGCAGGATCAAGATGACATCCATGGTTCTCCTTGGTCGATCAAGCGTGTGGGTCGATCAGGGCGTCAGGGTTCGAGACGCGGGACGGGGTGCACGTAGGCGGTGGCGCCCCTGATCTGCAGGACCTCGACGGTCTCGCCCGGCGCGATGACGAGGGTCTCGTCGTAGGGCGCCGCGGTCCAGATCTCGCCGCCGAGGCGCACCCGGCCGTGCTCCATGCCACTGATGGCCTCGGTGACGAGCCCCTGCTTGCCGAGCAGCTTGTCGTGGCCGAGCGTGAGCTCGGGACCGGAGTGCAGCCGCTTGGCCATCGAGGGGCGCACCAGGGCGAGCATCGCCATCGAGGCACCGGCGGCCACGAGGGCCTGGAGCACGAACGGTGCGCCGGTGAGGGCGACGGCCATCCCGGCCACCGCACCGACGGCGAGCATGATCAGCACCAGGTCGAGGCTGAACATCTCCCCTACCGCGAGGAGCGCGGCCGCGCTGAGCCACAGGCTCCACAGGTTGTTGTTCAGCCAGTCCATGTCTCAACCCTACTCAGCGGTGCCGCACCTTGCGGCGCGCCGCCCACCGGCCGTCCTCGTGGCTGAGCGACAGCGGCATCCCGAAGGTCGCCGACAGCGAGCCCTCGGTCAGCACGTCCTCGACCGGGCCCTGGTCGACGACGCGGCCCTGGCGCATGAGCAACGCATGGGTGAACCCGGGCGGGATCTCCTCCACGTGGTGCGAGACCAGCACGGTCGCCGGCGAGTCCGGGTCGTAGGCCAGGGTCGACAAGGTGGAGACGAGGTCCTCACGGCCCCCGAGGTCGAGACCGGCGGCCGGCTCGTCGAGCAGGAGCAGCTCGGGGTCGGTCATCAGGGCACGGGCCACCTGGACCCGCTTGCGCTCGCCCTCGCTGAGGGTGCCGAACGTGCGGTCGGCGAGGTGCTGGACCCCGACCTCGATCAGCAGCGACTCCGCGCGCTTGTGGTCGGGGTCGTCGTAGGCCTCGCGCCACTTGCCCACCACGCCGTAGGCGGCGGAGATCACGACGTCGCGCACGAGCTCGTGGCGCGGGATCCGCTCGGCCAGGGCGGCGCTGGTCAGCCCGATGCGGGGGCGCAGCTCGAACACGTCGACTGCTCCGAGGAGCTCGCCCAGCACGCCGGCGGCACCGCCGGAGGGGTGCACCACGGCAGCCGCGACCTGGAGCAGCGTGGTCTTGCCGGCACCGTTGGGCCCGAGGATCACCCATCGTTCACCTTCGCGCACCACCCAGGTGACGCGATCGAGGAGGATGGCTTGCCCTCGTCGTACGGTCACGTCGGCGAACTCGAGAACGGCGGCGGGCATGGCGCCACCTTAAGCGGTGGACCCCCGCCGCGGCGGTCCGGTGGCGCCGAGTCGGTCAGGTGTCCCGGCTATCGTCGAGCAGCGTGAGCAGCTCCCTCCCCGTCTCCGCGCGCCTGGCGTGGTGGGGCACGGCCTGGCTCCGGGGCCACGTCGGCCCCGACGACCTGGTGGACGCCGTGATCGGCGACGACGTCACCCACGTCGTGGTCGGAGCCGCCGACACGGGTCTGGTCGCTGCGGTGGCCGGGCTGCGCCAGGCCGGCGCGACCGCCCTCGGTGCTGCCTTCCCCGCCGAGGGGGACCTGGTCGGCCTCGGCGGACCCGTCGCGTTCAACGACGCAGCCCTCGACGTGGGCGAGGCGGTCGTGGCTGTCGGTGCCGAGGTGGGTCTGGTGCCCAGCCGGGTGGGACCCACGGTGGAGTGGTCGCTGCTGCCTGCGCGACGCCGCCAGCTGCCGGACGTCGGCGAGGCCGATCGCGACCTGCGGGCGGTGCTCCTGAGCACTGCCGACCACCTCGCCCGGCTCGACGTGGCCCGCTGGCGCCCCGAGGTGGCCGACCGCCTGATGAACCTGCGCCACCGCGCACCGCTCTCCGGTCCACCCGGTGTCCCGGCACGCTGCGTCGAGCTGGCCGCGCGGGGCCTGCAGGCCCTGGAGATCGCCGACCTCGCCCTGGAGGACGAGGGCGGCGCCCTCAGCGCGCACGAGATGGAGCAGCGTCGAGGTGCGCTCACTCCCCTCGCCCGGTCGGGACGACGAGCGCTCGTGGCAGCCTGCTCGCCCGAGGTCTGGCCGCCCGACTGAGGGGACCACCACGAGGCGATAGCCTCACTGCCGATGAACGACCAGCTCCCCGACACCCTGCTGATCACCCTCACCGGCAAGGACCGGCCGGGGGTGACGTCGAGCATCTTCGCCGTCCTGGCCCGGGCCGGGGTGGAGGTGATCGACCTCGAGCAGATCATCCTGCGGCGCCGGCTGGTGCTCGGCGTCCTCGTCACGGCGCCACGGGAGTGGAAGAAGCTGGCCGCTGCCATCGAGGAGACCGCCGCGGAGGTCGGGATGACCGTCGAGGTCGAGCGCGGCACCGGTGACAACCGGGCCCGACGCGAGGGTCGCTCCCACGTCACCGTCATCGGTACGCCGCTGCGCGCCGCCGCGATGGCCGCCATCGCCGGGCGCATCGCCGACACCGGCGGCAACATCGACCGGATCGAGCGGATGGCGCGCTATCCCGTGACCGCCATCGACCTGCACGTCTCCGGCACCGATCCCGACGCGCTGCGCTCCCTGCTCGCCGTCGAGGCCGCTGCGCAGGGCATCGACGTGGCCGTGCAGCCCGCGACCTTGTTGCGGCGCGGCATGCGGCTGATCGTGATGGACGTCGACTCCACCCTCATCCAGGGCGAGGTCATCGAGATGCTCGCCGCCCACGCCGGGCACGAGCCCGAGGTCGCCCGGATCACCGAGCAGGCGATGCGTGGCGAGATCGACTTCGAGGAGTCGCTGCGCCGCAGGGTCCGCCTGCTCGCCGGGCTCGATGCCGCCGTGCTCGACACCGTCTACGACGACATCGTGATCTCCCCCGGGGCACGCACCATGGTCCGGGTCCTGCGCCGGCTCGGCTACCGGTTCGCGATCGTGTCGGGCGGCTTCAGCCAGATCACCGACCGGTTGGCCGCCGACCTCGGCATCCACTTCGCCCGCGCCAACGAGCTCGAGATCGTCGACGGCGTCATCACCGGCGAGATCATCGGCGACGTCGTCGACCGAGCGGGCAAGGCCCGGGCGCTCCGCGAGTTCGCCGAGAAGGTCGGGGTGACCGAGGCCGCCACGATCGCGATCGGCGACGGCGCCAACGACCTCGACATGCTCAACGCCGCCGGGCTCGGCATCGCCTTCAACGCGCGACCGGTGGTGCAGCGCGCGGCCGACACCTCGGTCAACGTGCCCTACCTCGACACGATCCTCTACCTCCTGGGCATCTCCCGCGAGGAGATCGAGGCAGCCGACGCCGAGGCCGGGTTCGTCACCCCGGCGCCACCTGTCTGAGTGGCGGTCCGCGTGCCGGTCTGACTCAGGCGCGCGCCACGTGGAAGGCGCGCAACGTCGCCATCCCGGGGTCGAGGTCGGCCCAGTCACCGTGGAAGGTCAGGACGGCTGCCGCGTTGGTGGGGTAGCCGGCGGCCAGGGCGTTGCTCGCCTCGTCGTCCCCGTCGCCGTCGTCGAGCAGCGAGACGAGGTAGGCCGCAGTGGGGTTGTGGCCCACGAAGATCGCGCACGACACGGCGTCCTCGAGGCCGCGCAGCACGTCCAACGCCGTGTCCACGCCGGCGGCGTACAGCCCGTCGTCGATCGTGGGCGCGACGTCCCAGTCCGCCGCGCGCGCCACGGCTGCCCAGGTCTCGCGCGTGCGCCTCGCCGAGGAGACCAACGCAGCATCGGGGGTGACCCCGATCGAGGCGAGCCAGTCACCGGCCGCCGCGGCGTCCTCGAGCCCCCGCGGGGCAAGGGGTCGTTCGATGTCACTGGGAGCGCTCTGCTCGGCCTTGGCGTGCCGCAGGACGATCAGGGTGCGCTGCGTGCCCCCCGAGGGGGCCGAGGGTGCTGCTGCCATGCGGCGAGCCTAGTGGTCCGGTCACAGGCCGACCACGCCGCGCGCCGTCTCCTTCGGGCGACGCCCTACGCTGTCGGCCATGGCTCCCGGACCCCTCATGATCATCGGCGGCGCCGAGGACAAGCTGCGCAGGCGCACGATCCTCCAGGAGTTCGTCCAGGCCTGCGGTGGGGCGGACGCCAAGATCGCCGTGATCCCGACCGCGTCGTCCCTCGGCCCGGAGGTCGTGGAGGTCTACGACGCGCTGTTCAAGCGCGAGGGCGCCGGCGAGGTCGTGCCCGTGCGGCCGGCCACCCGCGCCGATGCCTACGACCCGGCGCTGGTCGACGTGCTCTCCGACGTCACCGGCATCTTCATGACCGGCGGCAACCAGCTCAAGCTCTCCGCGATCATCTGCGGCACGCCGCTGGGCGACGAGATCGTGGCCGCCCATCACCGCGGCGTCGTGGTGGCCGGCACCTCGGCGGGAGCCAGCATCCAGTCGAGCCACATGGTCGCCTTCGGCGGACCGGGCTCGACGCCCAAGCAGCGGATGACCCAGGTCGCGGCCGGTCTCGGCCTCGTCGAGTCGTCGGTGATCGACCAGCACTTCGACCAGCGCAACCGCTACGGCCGGCTGCTGATGATCGTGGCGCAGTCCCCGCAGCTGCTCGGGATCGGTGTCGACGAGGACACCGCCGCCATCGTCGAGCGGGTCGTCGGGCCCGAGCCCGACTCGGCGCAGGACGAGCCCCACGAGGTGCTGCGGGTCGTCGGACGCGGAGCGGTGACCATCTTCGATCCCTCGCGCATCACCACCAACGCCTACGAGGCCAAGCGGGCGGCTCCCCTGCTCGCCAGCAACGTGGTCCTGCACGTGCTGCCCGAGGGGTCGGCGTTCAACCTGACCACCCGCACCCTCGTCCCGCCGAGCCACAACGTCGACCCCGAGGACGCCAAGGACCTCGCTGCCGCCGGGCACGACCTGCGCCAGCAGGCCCGCGACATCGCCGCGGCCGACGCCTCCCCCACCTCCCTGAAGCGACGCATGGCGCGCAACCGCCGTCGCGAACAGCCTGCCCCCGAGCACGTGCCTGACAACTTGGACGGAGCCACCTCATGAGCGAGCGCCCCACGCCCGACCTGACGATCACCGAGACGCGGGTCTACCGCGGAGCCAACATCTGGTCCTACGACAAGGCCATCCACCTCGTCGTCGACCTCGGCTCGCTCGAGGAGTTCCCGACCAACACGATCCCGGGCTTCACCGACAACATCCTGGCGATGCTGCCCGGCCTGCGCGAGCACTCCTGCTCGCGCGGCAAGCGCGGCGGCTTCGTCGAGCGGCTCAACGAGGGCACGTGGCTCGGTCACGTCGCCGAGCACGCCGCGCTGGCCCTGCAGCAGGTCGTCGGGCACGACGTACGCCGCGGCAAGACCCGCGGGGTCAAGGGCAGCAAGGGCCTCTACAACGTGATCTTCGGCTACATCGACGAGCAGGTCGGCCTCGCCGCCGCCACGCTCGCGGTCCGCCTGGTCAACCACCTCGTGCAGGCCGACCCCGCCTTCGACTTCGAGGCCGAGCTCGAGAGCTTCATCCGCCGCGCCCAGCGCACGGCGTTCGGCCCCTCGACCCAGGCCATCATCGACGAGGCCGTCTCGCGCGACATCCCGTGGATCCGGCTCAACCAGCACTCCCTGGTCCAGCTCGGGCAGGGCGTGCACGCCAAGCGGATCCGCGCCACGATGACCTCGGCCACCTCGGCCATCGCCGTCGACATCGCCTCAGACAAGGACCTGACGACCCGCCTCCTCGGTGCTGCCGGGCTGCCGGTGCCCAAGCAGGAGTCGGTGCGCACCGAGGACCAGGCCGTGCGCGCCGCCGCCCGCATCGGGTACCCCGTCGTGGTCAAGCCGCTCGACGGCAACCACGGGCGTGGCGTCTGCCTCGACCTGCAGAACGAGGCCGACGTGCGGGCGGCGTACCCGATCGCGCACGAGCAGTCGCGCCGCGGCGTCATCGTGGTCGAGTCGCTCATCGTCGGCAAGGACTACCGCTGCCTGATCATCGACGGCCGGGTCGCCGCCATCGCCGAGCGAGTGCCGGCGTCGGTCACCGGTGACGGCACCTCGACGGTCGAGCAGCTCGTCGACACCGCCAACGCCGATCCCCGCCGTGGCGTGGGGCACGAGAAGGTCCTCACCCGGATCAAGATCGACGACGCCGCCATCGACCTCGTGCGCGAGCAGGGCTACGCCATGACCGACGTGCCCCCGGACGGCCAGATGGTCAAGCTCGCCCTCACCGGCAACATGTCGACCGGTGGCATCAGCATCGACCGCACCTTCGAGGCACACCCCGAGAACGTCGAGATCGCCGAGGAGGCCGCCCGGATGGTCGGGCTCGACATCGCCGGCATCGACTTCATCTGCCCCGACATCACCGAGCCCGTGCGCGAGACCGGCGGCGCGATCTGCGAGATCAACGCAGCCCCCGGCTTCCGGATGCACACCCACCCGACGATCGGTGAGCCGCAGTTCATCGCCAAGCCGGTCGTCGACATGCTCTTCCCGCCCGGGGCCACGTCGCGGATCCCGATCGTCGCCGTCACCGGCACCAACGGCAAGACGACGACCTCGCGGATGATCAGCCACATCTTCAAGGGCATGGGCCGCAAGGTCGGCATGACCTCCACCGACGGCGTCGTGATCGACGAGCGTCTGCTCATCCGCTCCGATGCCTCGGGTCCCCGCTCGGCCCGGATGGTGCTGCAGAACCCCCGCGTCGACTTCGCGGTCTTCGAGGTCGCCCGGGGCGGCATCCTGCGCGAGGGCCTCGGCTACGAGCGCAACGACGTGGCCGTGGTGCTCAACGTGCAGCCCGACCACCTCGGCCTGCGCGGCATCGACACCGTCGAGCAGCTCGCCGACGTCAAGGCCGTCCTCGTCGAGGCGGTGCCGCGGGACGGGCATGCGGTCCTCAACGCCGACGACCCGCTCGTGCGCAACATGCGCCGGCGCTGCTCGGGCCAGGTCGTGTGGTTCTCCATGGAGGAGCCCGGCTCGGAGACCCGCGACATGATCGAGGCCCACTGCCGTCGCGGCGGGAAGGCGCTCGTGCTCAACCCGAGCGAGCGCGGCGAGATGATCGTGGTCAAGCACGGCCCCCGCGAGATGCAGCTGGCCTGGACACACCTGCTGCCCGCGACGTTCGGTGGGCGCGCTCGGATGAACGTGCAGAACTCGCTCGGCGCCGCGGCTGCCGCCTTCGCCGCCGGCGCTCCCCTGCACGACATCCGCCAGGGCCTGCGCACCTTCTCCACCAGCTACTACCTCTCCCCCGGCCGGCTCAACGAGGTCGAGGTCAACGGCGTCAACGTCATCGTCGACTACTGCCACAACGCTCCGGGCATGCGTGCTCTCGGCGACTTCGTCGACCGGGTCGGCGACTCCCTCGACTCGTCGCACGATCTCGCCCGCCCCTCGCGGATCGGCGTCATCGCCACCGCCGGCGACCGTCGTGACCAGGACATGCGCGAGCTCGGCGAGGTCGCGGCCCAGCACTTCGACGTCGTCATCGTGCGCGAGGACGTGCAGCTGCGAGGTCGTGCGCGCGGCGAGGTCGCCGGCCTCGTCACCGAGGGCGTCCGCGCGGCCATGGCCGAGGGCAGCCGGTGCAAGCAGGTCGAGGAGGTGCTCGACGAGATCTCGGCGGTGCGCCACGCCCTCTCGCGCGCCAACCGCGGCGACCTGATGGTGATCTGCGTCGACAAGCACGGCGAGGTCATGACCGAGCTCGAGACGTGGTCGTCGCAGGCACAGGCCGGCGCCCGCTCTGCCGACGACGCGCCCACCGCCGACCCCGACTACGCACCGGCCGCCAGCGAGTCCTGACGTGACGGTGAGCCCATGAGGGTGCTCCGCCTCGACGCCGTCCCGCGCCGACGCCCCGATGCCCACGGCAGCAAGGGCTTCGGGCTCGGCGCCCTGGGGATCACCGCCGACTCCCACCTCGTGGTGGTGCGTCTGGACGCCGGCGGCATCATCGGTCGCCATCCGGCAGCGGGGCGCCAGCTGCTGGTCGTGATCGACGGTGACGCACGCGTGGCCGGGCACGACGGCATCCCGACCGATCTCGGACCGGGTGAGGCCGCCGTGTGGGAGCCCGGCGAGCACCACGAGACACGGTCGCGCACGGGACTCACCGCGCTCGTGCTCGAGGGCGACCTCGACCTGGCTCCCCCGGGGCACCAGGTCGATCCCGGCGACATCTGAGGCGCCGGCGGGCATCCTGGGACGATGCAGTCCTACGGCGGGGCCCACCAGGTGATGCTGGTCGTCTTCGTCCTGGGGCTCGTCGGTGCGGTCCTGCTGGGACGGCACGACCGACGGGGTGAGCGCACGAGCAGCGGCCGGGCCGCGGCCGTCGTGCTGGTCGCCGTCACGGTGCCGCTCCAGACCTACGACATCGTCACGTCCTTCGAGATCGGCATCAGCCTGCCGCTGCACCTGTGCGACCTGACCTGGCCGGCGGCCGCCTTCGCGCTGTGGACCCGACGGCGCTGGGCGGTGGCCCTGACCTACTACTGGGGGCTCTTCCTGACCACCCAGGCGATCATCACGCCGTCGCTCGGCGAGGACTTCCCCGAGGTGCGGTTCTTCGCCTTCTGGATCCTGCACCTGCTCATCGTGTGGTCGGCGGTCTACCTGGTGTGGGGGCTGGGCCTGGCTCCTGGCTGGCGCGAGTACCGCCTGACGCTCGCCCTCACGCTGGTCTGGGTCGTGGTCGCGGCGGCCTTCAACGTGGTGGCCGACACCAACTACGGCTACCTGATGCGCAAGCCGTCCAGCGGCTCCGCGCTCGACCTGCTCGGGCCCTGGCCCTGGTACGTCGTGGCGGAGATCGCGATCGTCGCGGTGGCGTGGGCCCTCATGACCTGGCCCTGGGCGCGGCGCACGCCTCAGTCGACGACGGTCACCTGACGACGGAAGTCACGGGTGAGGGTGCCGGCGGAGTCGGCGTTGATGCCGTCCACCCGGTAGGTGACGCGACCGATGCCCGCGGCATCGGCCCACCCGCAGACCGGGAGGTCGACGTAGGGGCCCATCAGGGGGACGGTGCCGCAGGCCAGTGCGCCGCCGAGGTCACCGGGGCTCAGCTCGACGATGTCGTCGATGCCGGTCTGCTCGAGGTAGTCGAGCAACGCCGAGGACGGGTTGTCGACGAGCTCCTCGACCATCACGCTGCGCGCGCCGGCATTGAGACCGTTGTAGATCAGCAGGTCGCCACCGGGACGCCGGTACTCGCCGTAGACGGTCACCAGGCCCTCGTCGGCGCGCGCGACCTGGGCGCGCAGCTCGGCGGCCCGGGCATCGATCTCCGGTCCGCTCTGGAGCCGCCAGGACCCGGCGCGCTCGGGCGCGACCAGCGATCGCTGCGCGGTCGCGGTGTCGGGTCCGACGTTGTCGAGGCGGTCAGGGACCGCGGCGGTGAGCACCACGATCGCCACCGCGGGCAGCACGACGATCGGCGGATAGAGCCACCAGCTCCACCGCGACGCTGACATGCGTGCCAGCAGACCCGCGATGAGCGCGATGCTCACGGTGACGGCGAGCACGTTGAGCAGCTGGTAGGTGGCGGTGTGCTCGTCGTCCACGGCGAGCGCCACCGGGACGAGCACGACGAAGGCGGCCAGACCCCAACCGGAGGCGTGCAACCAGGCCCCGGAGTTGGGACGTGTGGTCGTCGGGGCCGCAGTGCTCACCGCCTGATTCTCGCCTACTGCGGGGTCGCTCCCGAGGACGCCGGGCCGCCGGCAGCCGCCCGGACCTTGACCGCGAGGTCCTCGTTGGTGTCCGGCGTGCCGCCGTGCGCGGCGATCCAGTCGTAGCACTCCTCGCGCTCGGCGTGACACATCAGCCCGACGACGTCACCGGGCAGCGCCTGGCCGACCAGGGCCGAGAGCACCGCCACCTCGGTCGGGTACGCCGGCACCCCGGTGACCCCGACCCGTTCGGCACCGGCACGCATCAGCGTCTCGAGCTCCTCGGTCGTCCGCCCGCGCAGGTAGCGCTCCTTGTGGCCGATCGCGACGACGTCGCTGTCGCGGGCCGCGATCTCGCCGAGCTTCTCGATCAGCTCGTCGGTGCGGTCGCCGACCACGCCGAGCCCGAGCAGCAGCCGCCCGCCTGGTGCGCGGACGCCGTTCATGATCTCCATCAGGGCCTCGAGCCCGGCCTCGTTGTGGGCGAGGTCCATGACCACCGACACCCCGGGCGACGACGCCTCGGCGTCGGGCTCACCGACGGGAAGGGTGAAGAAGTTCATCCGGCCCGGGTTGTGCTCGGCGTCGGGGCGGAAGGTGCGCAGGCCCTCGATCACGGTCTCCCGCGGGATGCCGATCGCCAGGGCAGCCGACGTCGCGGCCAGGGTGTTCTCCACGTTGAAGCGCGACAGCCCGGCCAAGGTCATCGGCACGTCGACCAGGGCGATCAGCGGGTCGGGGTCGCCGTTGGCGCGCAGCACCGACACCCACCCGTCGATCACCACGGAGGCGCGGCCCCGGGCGTTGAGCGTGTCGCGCACGGCCGGGGAGTCGACGTCGCGCGAGAAGACCCACGGCTGAGCCTTGATCGAGCCCAGCATCGCGTAGACGCGGGGGTCGTCGCCGTTGAGCACCGCCCACCCGCTCTTGCGCGTGATCCGCGGGACGACGGCCTTGACCTCGGCGAGCTGGTCGACGGTGTCGATGCCCTGGAGCCCCAGGTGGTCGGCGGTCACGTTGGTCACCACCGACACGTCGTTGCGGGTCAGGCCGATGCCCTTGAGCAGGATCCCGCCGCGCGCGGTCTCGGTCACGGCCAGCTGCACCTCCGGGTGCGCGAGCACCCGGCCGGCCCCGCTCGGACCGGAGTAGTCGCCGCCCTCGATGAGCTCACCGTCGATGTAGATGCCGTCGGTGTTGGACCAACCGACGAGCAGCCCGTGGGTGCGGGCGATGTGGGCGACCATGCGCGACGTGGTCGTCTTGCCGTTGGTGCCGGTCACGGCCACCACGGGCACGTGCGGCGTGATCGTGGTCGGGGCCGGCCCCAGCTCGCTGGTGGCGACCCGCTCGGCCGCCGCGCTGACCGCGACGTCCAGGTCCGCGCCGGGCACGGCGTCGAGGACGGAGGCGACGGCCCGGCCCATCTCCTGCGCGCGCAGACGGTGCGCCCAGGGGAAGGCGACCACGATCTGGTGGCGGTCGCTCGTGGAGCGCACCCGCACCGCCAGGCGCGACGTACCGGACTCCTGCGCGACCGCACGCACCAGCCGGCCGACGGCGCGCAGGGCGAAGCGCTGGCGGAAGCCGGTGTCCGGGGCACCCGGGCGAGCGTTCTTGAGCCCGATCCGTCGGGCGAAACGAGCCGCGGTCTCCTCGGAAGCCATCGAGAGGCCACCGATGTCCAGGGTCAGCTTGATCGCTGCGCGCGGGAAGTAGAGGTTGGGTCCCTCGAGGACCCGGAGCTCGATGAGGGAGGACGCAGTCACCGGCACGACGCTAGCGGGTGGGTGGAGGCTGCCGCGGGTCGAGGCATGTTACTGACTGTTGTGCCCACTACCCTGCGGCCAGAAGCGCTGGGTAGTACGCACAACGGTCAGTAACATCCGCCCACGCCCGTCCGCCCACGCCCGCAGCGCCAGACCTCAGGCGCCCATCGCGTGGAAGCCGCCGTCGACGTGCACGATCTCGCCGGTCGTCGCGGGGAAGAAGTCCGAGAGCAGGGCACACACGGCCTTGGCCGTCGGGGTCTGGTCGCGGTTGTCCCAGCCCAGGGGCGACTTGGACTCCCACATCGCGTCGAGCTCCTCGAAACCGGGGATCGCCTTCGCGGCCAGGGTCTGCAGTGGCCCGGCGGCCACCAGGTTGACCCGGATGCCGTGCGGACCCAGGTCGCGGGCGAGGTAGCGCGAGCACGACTCGAGGGCCGCCTTGGCGACACCCATCCAGTCGTAGACCGGCCACGCGACGCCGGCGTCGAAGGTGAGGCCGACGATCGAGCCGCCCGGACCCATCAGCGGCTGGGCGGCGGTCGCCAACGACTTCAGCGAGTACGCCGAGACCTGGAGCGCCTGGGCCACGTCGGGCCACGGCCCGGTGAGGAACTTGCCGCCGAGCAGCGTCTCGGGGTTGCCGTAGGCGATGGAGTGCACCACGCCGTCGAGGTGGTCGGCGTGCTCGCGGACCGCGTCGGCCAGGCCGGCGAGGTGCTCCTCGTCGGTGACGTCGAGCTCCAGCACCGGTGGGGTCACCGGGAGCCGCTTGGCGATGCGCCGGGTGATCCCGAGGGCACGCCCGAAGTTGGAGATGAGCACGGTGGCGCCCTGCTCCTGTGCGACCTTCGCGGTGGCGAATCCGATGGAGGAATCCATCGTCACCCCCGCCACGAGGATGGTCTTGCCGTCCAAGATGCCTGTCATGTCATCAGCCCTTTCAGTGGCCCATACCGAGTCCGCCGTCGACCGGGATCACTGCCCCGGTGACGTAGGCGGCGCCGTCTCCTGCCAGCCAGGTCACCGCTCCGGCGACCTCCTCCGGCTCGGCGTAGCGCCCGAGCGGCACCTGCGCCCGGATCGTTGCCTTCTGGTCGTCGGTGAGCACCGACGTCATGTCGGTGTCGACGAAGCCGGGCGCCACGACGTTGGCCGTGATCGAGCGGGAGCCCAGCTCGCGCGCCAGGGACCGGGCCATCCCGACCAGGCCGGCCTTCGAGGCGGCGTAGTTGACCTGCCCGGCCGAGCCGGTGAGGCCGACCACCGAGGAGATGAAGATGATCCGACCGCGGCGCAGCCGCAGCATGCCCTTGGCGGCTCGCTTGGCCAGGCGGAAGGAGCCGGTGAGGTTGGTGTCGATGACCGAGGACCAGTCGTCCTCCGACATGCGCAGCACCAGGGTGTCGGCGGTGACGCCGGCGTTGGCGACCAGCACCTCGACCGGGCCGAGCTCGGCCTCGATCGTCGCGAAGGCAGCGTCGACGGCGGCCTGGTCGGTCACGTCGCAGCGTACGTCGAGGGCACCCTCGGGCGCCCCGCCACTGCGCGTGGTGACTGCCACCAGGTCGCCCTGGGCGATGAACGCCTCGGCGATCGCGCGGCCGATGCCGCGGTTGCCGCCCGTGACGAGGACGACCCGGGGCTGCGGGTCAGGGCTGGTGGTGTCGGGCTCACCGACTGAAGCGTCGCTCACCTCGGCGACGCTAGCGATTACCGCGGGGTAGACCTACTCGTCGTCCTCGAGGCGGAAGCCGAGCTTGAGACCGACCTGGAAGTGCTCGACCTGCCCGTCCTGGACCTGGCCGCGGACCTGGGTGACCTCGAACCAGTCGAGGTGACGCAGCGTCTTGCTGGCTCGTTCGATGCCGTTGCGGATGGCCGACTCGATGCTGTCCGGCGACGTGCCGACGATCTCGGTCAGGCGATAGGTGCGATTGCTCATGGGACCACCATAGGGCGCAGCGAGCCCGAGGAGACTGCGACCTCGCCCACCGAGGGGTGAGCAGGGCCGACGTAGGATCGAGCCATGGCCAAGGACCAGAAGCGGTCCGGCGAGGCGATCCGGATCACGACAGCAGCCGCCAACCGCGCCGACGACATCCGCGCACGTCAGAAGCGCTACCTGCTCTCGATGAGCCTGCGCACGCTCTGCTTCGTGGGCGCCATCGCGGCCTCACTGGCCGGCATCGACTGGCTGTGGCCGTTCCTCATCGCCGGTGCGATCGTGCTGCCCTACATCGCGGTGGTCATGGCCAACGCCGCGGCCAACCTCTCCGACGGCTTCAAGCTGCGCGACGCCGACTTCTCGCGTCGCGAGCTCGAGGCCGGACGCCCCCACGAGCCCAGCCAGCTCTGAGCGTCTGACACGCTGCGTCGCATGGAACCGGACGTGTGCTCGGCCAAGGGCTGCTCGGCAGCCGCTCAGTGGCAGCTGTTGTGGAACAACCCCAAGCTGCACACCAGTGACCGTCGCAAGGTCTGGTTGGCCTGCGAGGAGCACCGCGAGTCGCTGTCGGCGTTCCTCTCGGCGCGTCAGTTCCTCAAGGACGTCGTGCCGCACGAGCTCGGCGGCGCGTCAGCCTCCGATAGCTGACATCGAGCGGGTCGGCTGGAGGAACGACTCGTCGTCGATCCCGTGCCCGGCCGCCTTGCCGTGCATGGCGATCAGCCACAGGCGCGCCAGCTCCTCGTCGTCGGCCCCGGCGCGCAGCGCGCCGCGCAGGTCGGACTCGGAGCGGGCGAAGAGGCAGTTGCGCACCTGACCGTCGGCGGTGAGCCGCACCCGGTCGCAGTCGCCGCAGAACGGCCGGGTGACCGAGGCGATGACCCCGACCGTGCCCGGGCCGCCGTTGACGAGGAACTTCTCGGCCGGAGCGCTGCCGCGCGGCTCCTCGGCCGGGCTGAGCTCGAACTCGGTGGAGAGCGCGGCGAAGATCTCGTCGGCGGTGATCATCCCGTCGCGCGACCAGCCGTGCTGGGCGTCGAGGGGCATCTGCTCGATGAAGCGCAGCTCGTAGTCGCGCTCGAGGCACCAGCGCAGCAGCTCGCCGGCCTGGTCGTCGTTGACGCCACGCATCAGCACGGCGTTGACCTTGACCGGGCCGAGGCCGGCGTCGGCGGCAGCAGCGAGCCCGGCCACGACGTCGTCGAACCGGTCGCGGCGGGTCATCTCGTGGAAGGTCTCGCGGCGCACCGTGTCGAGGCTGACGTTGACGCGGTCGAGCCCGGCGTCGGCCAGGGCCTGCGCGGTGCGAGCCAGACCGAGGCCGTTGCTGGTGATCGACAGCTCGAGCGTGGGGTCGATGGCACGGGTCCGGGCGACGATGTCGACCAGCCCACGGCGTACGAGGGGCTCTCCCCCGGTGAAGCGCACCTCGCGCACACCGAGCCGCTCGGCGGCCACCCGCACGAGCCGCACGACCTCGTCGTCGCTGAGCACCTCCTCGCCCGGGAGCCAGTCCAGGCCCTCGGCGGGCATGCAATAGCTGCACCGCAAGTTGCACCGGTCGGTCAGGGAGACACGCAGGTCGGTCGCCACACGGCCGAAGGTGTCAAGGAGCGGAAGAGCCTGCATGACGTCAGCCTACGGGTGGGTCGATAGATTGGGGGCGTGCGCTCGTACCGGTTCTTGTTGAGTCGTCGGTGGGCTCTCTTTGCCGTCGCCGTGGTGCTGATGGCTTACGGCGCCTGGTGGCTGGGTCAGTGGCAGTTCGGCCGCCTGGAGGACCGCAAGTCCTCCAACGCGATCATCCGCGCCAACGAGGACCGGCCTCCCGTTCCGGTCCAGGACGTGCTCTCCACCGAGCGTCCGGTCGACGAGAGCGACGAGTGGCGTCTGGTCACCGCCACCGGCACCTACGACGCCGAGAAGTCGGTCGTCGTGCGCTACCGCAGCGGCAGCTCCGGGGAGGCCGGCATCGACGTCGTGGTGCCGCTGGTGACCGCCGACGGCACCGCGCTCGTGGTCGATCGTGGCTTCCTGCCCACGCAGGCCCGTTCGGTCGACGTCGGCGACGTGCCGGCTCCACCGGCCGGCCAGGTCACCGTCACCGGCTGGGTCCGGGCCGACGGCACCGGTGACAGCACGGTGGTCGACGACCTCTCCACCCGCGCCATCAACTCCACCCGCATCGGCGAGGCCGTCGGGCACCCGGTCTACCGCGGCTTCGTCGACCTCGCCACCGAGGACCCGGCCCCCGCCACTCCCCTGCGTGTGACCGACCTGCCCGAGCTCGACAACGGGCCCCACTTCTTCTACGGCCTGCAGTGGTGGTTCTTCGGGATCCTGGCGATCTTCGGCTTCGGCTACCTGGCCTACGACGAGCGCAAGCGCGGCCCGCGCGGCGAGCGACCGCACCGGCCGCAGAAGCAGCGCCAGACCAACGTGCCCGAGGCCTACCGCAAGCCGGACCTCACGCAGTCTCCACCGGCACCTCGTCGATGAAGAACTGGGTGCGGTAGAGGTCGGCGTACAGCCCCTCGCGCGAGAGCAGCTCGGTGTGGGTGCCCTGCTCGACGATGCGACCGCCGTCGAGCACCAGGATCTGGTCGGCGTTGCGCACCGTGGAGAGCCGGTGGGCGATCACGAGTGAGGTACGGCCCTCGAGAGCGGCGTCGAGCGCCCGCTGGACGGCGGCCTCGGACTCACTGTCGAGGTGGGCGGTGGCCTCGTCGAGGACCACGATCGAGGGCGACTTGAGCAACAGGCGCGCGATCGCGAGCCGTTGACGCTCACCGCCGGACAGCCGGTAGCCGCGGTCCCCCACGACGGTGTCGAGACCGTCGGGCAGGGCGCGCACGAGCCGCTCGACCTGGGCGGCGCCGAGCGCGTCCCAGATCTGCTCGTCGCTGGCGCCGGGTCGGGCGTACTGGAGGTTGGTGCGGATCGTGTCGTGGAACATGTGGGCGTCCTGGGTCACGTAGCCCACGACGTCCTCGAGCGACTGCAGCGTGACGTCGCGGACGTCGACCCCACCGACGCGGACGGCGCCGGTCTGGGCGTCGTACAGGCGGGCGACGAGGTGGGTGATCGTGGTCTTGCCCGCCCCGGACGGTCCCACGAGCGCCACCATCTGGCCGGGCTCGGCGGTGAAGGTGACGTCGCTGAGCACCTCGGTGTGCTCGCGCGACTCGGTGCGGGCGAGGTTCTCCAGGGAGCCCAGCGAGATCTGGTCGGCCTGGGGGTAGGTGAAGGAGACGTGGTCGAACTCGAGGCGGGCAGCGGTCGCGGGCAGCGCCGTCGCACCCGGCTTCTCCTCGATCAGTGAAGGGAGGTCGAGCACCTCGAAGACCCGCTCGAAGCTCACCAGGGCCGTCATCACGTCGATCCGCACGTTGGAGAGGCCCTGGAGGGGCCCCAGGAGCCGCAGCAGCAGGGTCGCGAGGGCGAGCAGCGTGCCGACCGTGAGGTCGCCCTGGATCGCGAGATAGCCGCCGACGCCGTAGACGAGCGCGGTGGCCAGCGCCGGGACCAGCTGCATGGCGGCGCCGAAGACGCGGGTGATCAGGGAGATCCGGATGCCGAGGTCGCGCACGGTGGCGGCCTTGGTGGCGAAGAGGGCGTCCTCCTCGCTCCGGCGGCCGAAGAGCTTGAGCAGCATCGCGCCGCCCACGTTGAAGCGCTCGGTCATCACGTTGCCCAGGTCGGCGTTGCCGTCCATCTGGCGCCGGGTCAGCCCGGCCAGGCGCGCGCCGACCCACCGCGAGGTCAGGAACAGGATCGGGAAGAGACCCAGGCACAGCAGCGTGACCTGCCAGCTCAGCGCCAGCATCGCGATGCCGACGACGAGGACGGCGATCGTGTTGGACACGGTGCTGCTCAGGGTCGAGGTGAAGGCGCGCTGCGCCCCGATCACGTCGTTGTTGAGCCGCGAGACCAGCGCACCGGTCTGGGTGCGGGTGAAGAACGCCAGCGACTGGCGCTGCACGTGACCGAAGACCTGGGTGCGGAGGTCGAAGATCAGCCCTTCGCCGATCCGCGAGGACAGCCAGCCGGCGACGATGCTCAGCGCGGCGGTGAAGATCGCGACCCCCGCCATCGCGGCGGCCAGCCAGGCCACCAGCCCGGTGTCGCCGGCGATGATGCCGTTGTCGACGATCTCCTTGACGAGCAGCGGCAGGACGACGACGGTCGCGGCATCGATGACCGTGACGGCCAGGAAGACGCTGATCAGGCGACGGTGCGGGCGCGCGAAGCCCAGCACCCGGCGTACGGTCTGGCGCTCGAGGCGGCTTCCTACGGCGCTGCGGTCGGAGCGCAGGTGCCGCCAGGCGGCAGCGTTGGGGTGCATGGAGGACATCGGTCCACCTCCTGTGGCGCTACTGGGTCGCAGCAGTCATGAGCGCGGCGAGCTCGCGGAACCGGCGTCCCTGAGCTTCTCGCTCCAGCCGGCGCTGCTCGTCGAGGTCACGTCGGTCCACTCCCAGGAGCAGCGCCTTGGTCTCTCGGACCGCGCCGGGAAGCGGCGCGGTGAGGGCTGTGACGAGGTGCGACACGGTGCTCTCGAGCTCCGCCGCCGGCACCGTGGTGAGCACCAGGCCGATCGCCTCGGCCTCGGTCGCACTCACCATGCGCGCGGTGGCACAGATCTCCAGCGCCCTCGCGTACCCAACGGCGTCGACCAGCGGTTTTGTTCCCGCGAGGTCGGGCACCAGCCCGAGGGCGGCCTCCTTCATGCAGAAGTTGGCGTCCTCGTCGGCGATCCGGAGGTCGCAGGCCAGGGCCAGCTGGAAGCCGGCGCCGATGGCGTAGCCCTCGACGACGGCGATCGAGATGAAGCGCGGGTCGGACAGCCAGACGAAGCCGTCCTGGTAGTCCTTGATCGTGGCCGAGATCTCCTCGTCGCTCAGCGACAGCAGGTCGGCGACGCTCTCCTGACCGGTGTCGTCGCCGGGCATCAGCAGCTTGCGGTCGAGCCCGGCCGAGAACGTGCCGCCCTCGCCACGCAGCAGCACGACGCGGACCTCGTCGCCGATCTCCGCACCCAGCTCGGCCAGCGCACGCCACATGGTCGGCGTCTGGGAGTTGCGGGAGGCAGGCCGGTCCAGGGTCACCGTGGCCACGGCGCCGTCCACGTCGTAGCGGAGTCCGGCAGCGGCGAGGGTCTCGGGCGTCATGAGGTCGAGTCTAGGAGCCGAGCGCGCCGCGGCAGCGGCGGGCGTTGCTTCTACGCCAGCGACACGAGGTCGGCGTACCCCTCGTTCCAGAGGTCCTCGTCACCGTCGGGCAGCAGGAGCACACGGTCGGGCTCGAGCGCGCGCACGGCGCCCTCGTCGTGGGTCACCAGGATGATCGCGCCCTCATAGCTGCGGATCGCCTCGAGTACCTCTTCACGGGACGCCGGGTCGAGGTTGTTGGTGGGCTCGTCGAGCAGGAGCACGTTGGCGCTGGAGACGACCAGTGAGGCCAGCGCCAGGCGGGTCTTCTCGCCACCGGAGAGCACGGCGGCCGACTTGTTGGCGTCGTCGCCGGAGAAGAGGAACGAGCCGAGCACCGAGCGCGCCTCGGTGTCGGTGAGCTGCGGGGCCGCGCTCTGCATGTTCTGCAGGACGGTGCGGGTGGTGTCCAGGGTCTCGTGCTCCTGGGCGTAGTAGCCGACCTTGAGCCCGTGACCCGGCACGACCTGCCCGGTGTCGGGCTTGTCGACGCCGGCCAGGATCCGCAGCATCGTCGTCTTGCCGGCGCCGTTGAGGCCGAGGATGACGACCCGCGAGCCCTTGTCGATCGCGAGGTCGACGTCGGTGAAGACCTCGAGCGAGCCGTAGGACTTGGACAGCTCGGAGGCGGTGATCGGCGTCTTGCCACAGGGCGCGGGAGCGGGGAACTTGATCCGCGCCACCTTGTCGGCCTGACGCTCGCCCTCGAGGCCGGCCATCATCTTCTCGGCGCGCTTGAGCATCGACTGCGCAGCCTGGGCCTTGGAGGCCTTGGCGCGCATGCGGTTGGCCTGGTCGGTGAGCGTCTTGGCCTTGGTCTCGGCGTTGGCGCGCTCGCGCTTGCGCCGCTTCTCGTCGGTCTCGCGCTGGGTCTGGTAGTGCCGCCAGCCCATGTTGTAGACGTCCATGACGCAGCGGTTGGCGTCGAGGTGGAGCACCTTGTTGACGGTCTCCTCGAGCAGGGCGTTGTCGTGGCTGATCACGATGAACCCGCCCTTGTGGGCCTTGAGGAAGTCGCGCAGCCACACAATCGAGTCGGCGTCGAGGTGGTTGGTGGGCTCGTCGAGGATCAGGACCTCGGCGGAGGAGAAGAGGATGCGCGCGAGCTCGACGCGGCGGCGCTGGCCACCGGACAGGGTCTTGAGGGGCTGGCTGAGGATCCGGTCCTCGATGCCGAGCGAGGCGGCGATCGTGGCGGCCTCGGACTCCGCGGCGTACCCGCCACCGGCGTGCATCTCGTCGTCGGCGCGCGTGTAGCGCTTCATCGCCTTCTCGCGCTGGTTGGGGTCGTCGCTGCCCATCGCGATCTCGGCCTCACGCAGCCGGCGTACGACGTCGTCGAGGCCGCGGGCCGAGAGGATCCGGTCGCGCGCGAGCACCTCGGGGTCTCCGGTGCGCGGGTCCTGCGGGAGGTAGCCGACCTCGCCGGTGGAGGTGACGGTGCCATCAGCCGGAGCGGCCTCGCCGGCCAGGATCTTGGTGAGGGTCGTCTTGCCCGCGCCGTTGCGGCCGACCAGACCCACCTTGTCGCCGGCTCCCACGCGGAACGAGACGTTCTCCATGAGGAGTCGCGCGCCGGCGCGGACCTCGAGCTGGTGGGCGGTGATCATGGTGAGCAGACGTCCTGGCGTGTGGGGGTGTGAGCGGGCAGACCGCCACGCTCACTTTCAGTCTCCCGCACCCGGGGGCGCTGGAGACAATTCACGCTCGCCACCGCCCGACAGCCGTGCCGTGGCTCACAGCAACCCCCTACTCTGACCCCATGAAGTTCAACCCCAAGGCACGCCTCAACACCGGCCGCATCGGCGACGCGGGTCGCAGTGGCGGTGGCGGCCGGAGTCGTGGCGGCCTCGGCGGCAGCGGCAGCCGATCGCGCGTCCCGATGCCCGGCGGCGGACGCGCAGCGGGCGGTGGCGTGGTGGGGGTGATCATCGCCGTCATCATCTTCGTGATCGCCTCCCAGGGCGGAGGCGGCGGCCTGGACGGCCTTGGTGGCGGCGGTGGGGCCGCGCTCGACGGCAGCAGCTTCACCGACACCGGGCGGTACGCCGGCTGCAAGACCGGCGCCGATGCCAACGACAGCGCCGACTGTGCGCGCGTGGCCGTCGAGAACTCCCTCTCCGACTTCTGGGCCGACGAGCTCGGCTCGCGCTTCCGCCCGGCGAGCAAGATCGTCACCTTCAAGGGCTCCATCAACACCGGCTGCGGCGGCGCCTCCTCCGACGTCGGGCCGTTCTACTGCCCCGCCGACGAGAAGATCTACCTCGACGACGCCTTCTTCGACGACGTCCTGTCCGGCCAGCTCGGCGGCCCCGAGGGCGCGTTCGTGGAGCCCTACGTGCTGGCCCACGAGTACGGCCACCACATCTCCAACCTGATCGGCACCATGGGCCTGGTCAAGGGCGACACCGGCCCGCAGTCCACCGGCGTCCGCCTCGAGCTCCAGGCCGACTGCTTCGCCGGGGTCTGGACCAAGCACGCCACCGAGACCGAGGACGCCTCCGGCAACGTGCTGCTGCTCGACCTCTCCCGCACCGACATCGACAACGCGATCGAGGCGGCCAAGGCGGTCGGCGACGACTACATCCAGCAGCGCACCCAGGGCAAGGTCAACTCCGAGGTCTGGACCCACGGCTCCTCGGAGCAGCGCAAGTCCTGGTTCATGGAGGGCTACAGCCAGGGCACCTCGGCTGCCTGCGACACGTTCGGGGCTGGACGGGTCTGATCTGGCGGGCCGCCTGGTCCTTGATCGCACCGTCGGGTTGCGCTAGATCGGGGCGTTTCTTGGCTCTTCACAATCCACGGTGTAGTTGGGGTCTGAAGCCGCCGCTCTCCAGCAGTGATCTGGCGATGTAGTTGGTGAGGTTGCGGAACCCGAGGGCGGAGCCGCGGAGGTGTTCGAGTCGTCCGTTGATGGCTTCGGTCGGTCCGTTCGATGTGCCGGGCCGGTCGAAGTAGGCGAGCACGTCGTCGGTGCGCTTCTTCAGCGTCCGACCGAGCGTGACGAGTTCACTCAATACGGCCGGGACGCCGTGACTGAGGGTGTCGATCAGCTTGATCATGAGTTCGCGGCCACGGCTGCGGTCGGGGTCCCGGTAGGCGGTGATCATCCGCTGGTAGATCCACCAGGTGACCTCGACCTCGACGTGGGCGTCGGTGGCGAAGAGCTCCTCGAGTCGGGCGGTCTGCTTCTCGGTGAGGAGGTCGCGTCCGGTGTGCAGGGTCCGGCGGGAGGTGTAGAGCGGGTCGTCCTTGCGGCCGCGGTGGCCGTGCAGGTGCTGCTGGACTCGGCGTCGGCAGCGGTCGAGTGCGTCGCCGGCGAGGCGGACGACGTGGAACGGATCCATCACCGCGACCGCGTCGGGGAGTTCCTCAGTGGTGGCGGTCTTGAAGCCGGTGAAGCCGTCCATCGCGACGACCTCGATCTGATCGCGCCACTCCTGGGGTCGCTCGGCAAGCCAGGTCTTGAACGCCTGCTTGGAGCGGCCCTCAACCATGTCCAGCAGGCGTGCTGGGCCGGTGCCGTCACGGATAGGCGTGAGGTCGATGATCACCGTGACGTACTTGTCGCCGCGCCGCGTGTGACGCCACACGTGCTCGTCGACGCCGAGCACCCGGACGCCGTCGAAGCGGTGCTCGTCGTCGATCAAGACCCGCTTGCCCTCAGCGAGGACGGCGTCGTTGGCGGTGTTCCATGCGACACCGAGGCCTTCGGCGACGCGGGCGACGCTCAGGTGGGCGACCACGATCCCTTCCAGCGCCCATCGCAGCCCGCGGCGCGAGAGCTTCGCTCGCGGCTCAGCAGCAAGGCTGGTGTCTTGGCGCCACACGTGCCCGCAGCCGGTGCATCGGTAGCGCCTGATGGTGATGACCAGCGTGGTTGGGCGCCAGCCCAACGGCTCGTGGGCCAGGCGCCGCTGGACGGTGTCACGCGGGGCGCCCTCGCAACCACAGCGTCGGCACCACTGATCAGGCTCGAGGACGCGACAAGCCAGCACAGCCCGATCCGGTTCGAGGTGTTGCCCGACGACTTGAAGGCCGAGCTCATCGAGACGGCAGAACGTGGTCAGGTCAGGGCGCGCGAAGGTAGCGTCAGGCACGTCGAGGTCTTCCGGATGGGCAGCGTGAGAACTTCCATCCTCGGGAGACCTCGACGTCTATCTACCGACCGACGCGCCCACCAGTCGCTACACCCTCATCTGTGAAGAGC
>CAVXDL010000018.1:0-8427 GCA_963760515.1 uncultured Actinomycetota bacterium | reverse complement strand
GTCGACGGCAAGGAGCACCTTGATGGTCATGATCGGCACCGACTCGCACAAGCGCACCCACACGGTCGTGGCGCTCGACGAGGTCGGCAGAAGACTCGGCACCAAGACCGTACGGACCAACGCCGAGGGCCACCTCGCGCTGGTCGAGTGGGCCACTCAGTTCGCCGAACTCGACGAGCACGGCGTCAGGTTCGCTTTGGAGGACTGCCGACACCTCACCCGACGGCTGGAGTCCGACCTCTTGGCTGCGGGTCAACGCGTGCTGCGCGTGCCGACTCGGCTGATGGCCGGGGCACGCCGCAGCAGCCGAGAGCCGGGCAAGTCCGACCCGATCGACGCCGAAGCCGTGGCCCTCGCTGCGCTACGTCACCCGGATTTGCCCGTCGCCGAGCTGGACGGACCTGCTCGCGAGGTCAAGCTGCTCTCGGATCACCGTCATGACCTGGTGGTTCAGCGTTCCCGCATCGCTCAACAGGTGCGCTGGCACCTCCACGAGCTGGACCCGGACCTCATGATCCCCAGTCGAGGCCTGCGACGGCAGAAGGTCGTACGTGAGCTGCTGGTCGAGCTGGATCGGTTCGACGGTGTGGTCGCGAGGCTTGCTCGGCGACACCTGCTTCGCTGCCAGGAGCTGACGACACAGATCAACGACCTCGAGCGAGAGTTGCGGGACCTGGTTCGTCGACTCGCGCCCTCGCTGCTTGAGATCCCTGGCTGCGGTGTTCTGTCCGCAGCCGTGATCGTCGGAGAGACCGCCGGAGTGCACCGCTTCCGCGACAAGGACGCCTACGCGCGCTTCACCGGCACAGCGCCGGTGCCGGTCTGGTCGGGATCCAGCGCGGGCAAGGTTCGGCTCAACCGAGGCGGCAACCGGTCGGTCAACTGCGCCTTGCACATGATCGCGGTGACCCAGGCCCGCGGTGTCGGACCTGGCCGCCCCTACCTTGACAAGCAGCTTGCTCGCGGCAAGGACCGTGTAGCCGCCCTGAGGCTGTTGCGCCGGCGTCTTTCCGACGTCGTCTTCACGGCTCTTCGCACCGACCTGCGCGCAGCCCAGCAGCCCGTTTCAGCATCACTTTCACGCGCGGCTTGACATAGGAGCATCGCGGAGCTCGACCGCCCCACCACCAAGTAGTCGCCTACCTCGACGCCCACCGCCACGACGTGGTCGACGGGCGCGAGGTCGGGGTCGAGCCGATCTGCGCTGCACTGAAGGAAGCCGGCGTGCAGAGCGCCCCGAGCAGCTACTACGCCGCCAAGGCGAGGCCACCCTCGGCACGTGCGGTTCGTGACGCTGACCTGGTCGAGGACATTAAGACCGCCCACAAGGCGAACCTCGGTGTCTACGGTGCCCGCAAGATCCACGCCGAGCTCAACCGCGAAGGCGTGCGGGTGGCACGGTGCACCGTCGAGCGCCTCATGCGAGCCGAGGGCCTGCGCGGGATCGCGCGCGAGAAGACCCGCAAGACCACGTTCGGTGACGGCGCGGAGACCGAGCGCCCGAGGATCTCGTGAACCGCAAGTTCGTCGCCACCGGCGAATCAGCTTCCCTCACACTCCGCACGCACGCGGTGGACCTACGTCGCGTTCGTCCTCGACTCTCAGCAGGATGATCGTGGGCTGGCAGATGTCCACCGCCTGCCACCACTCGCCCTAGATGCCCTGGACATGGGGCTGTGGGCCGGAGCGGCCACGACGTCACCGGACTCGTGCACCATTCGGACAGAGGAGTCCAGTATCGAGCGATCCGCTACACCGAGCGGTTGGCCGAAGCTGAGGCCGTTGCGTCGGTCGGCTCGAAGGGCGATTCCTACGATAACGCGATGGCTGAGGCGTTGAACTCGCTGTTCAAGGCCGAGTGCATCCGCAACCCCGTCATGCGACCCAAGGGCGGCTGGAAGTCCGTGGGCGACGTCGAGATCGCCGTCGCCGAGTACGTCGACTGGTTCAACCACCGACGCCTTCACGGCGAGATCGGGCTCGTCCCACCAGCCGAGTACGAGACCACCCACTGGGCACGACGGCAGACCAGGATCACGCCAGAGAACTACCCCGAAACACCCGTCCCGACCGGGGCTGGTTTCAAGTAATCGAGCCTCCACGAAACCCGGGGCAATTCAGTGAATCGTTCTCAGTTGGGTTTTTGGCGCGGTCGTGTCCGTATGGATATGGCAAGAACCTGCGTCCTTCCGCCGCATTCGCGTGTGTCTACGGGTGCCGTGCTTTCGACGTCAAGATCCAGACTCCCGTTGAAGGGTTGGGCCCTTCGCCGGCGCGGTAGAGATGCCCGGTCTGAACGAGGTGAAGACGAGCGAACTGAACGCGGTTTGCCCACTTGCTCACCGAGTTCTGATACTTCAAATTGAGCTCATCCCAAGTTAGAGAAGGAAATCGTTCCGCTAGCGCTTCGTAGCACTGGCCAGCGGAAGCCCTCTGCCCCGGACGATCTAGCAAGTACGAGATCAGCTCGCGCTTGATCTCCTCATCATGGGGGATCACGGGCCCAACCTCCTTGGCATCACTCTGCTGGCGGGTCGTTGCGACACTAAGTCATCCTTCACCGGGTAGGTCTTACCACCGCTAATGATGCGCTCTTTGCTCGTCGGACTCGGCCGACTGATGCGCTCCACGCCTGCCTGATCGTGAGCGAAAATATTGTTGGTATCGACTTTGTGAATAACCGCCGATTTAGCGGTTCTGGCGGCCCTCAGTGTCGGTGGTCGCTGCTGCAATAGACCTATGGCCAACACGAGCACCACCTCCGGATCGGGACACCCGGTCATGGTGGCGCTCGCCCGGATCGAGGCCGAGCTCGGCGAGCTGGGCGACGTCGCGGCGTGGTCGATGAGCGACGACGAGCTGCGTGAGGCCCTGCCCGTGCTGACCCGGCTGGGCGCCCGGCTGAGCGGGACGGAGGCGACCGTCGTGGCGGAGGCTCAGACCCGCCACATCGAGGACCAGTCGGGGGCGACGTCGACGGCGGTGTGGTGGGCCCGCGAGACCCGCATGACTCGCGCCGAGGCGACACGCAAGGCCAAGCTTGCCCAAGCCCTGGCCGCCGAGCAGCACGAGCCGGTCCGGGCTGCCTTGACGGGCGGTGGACTGCTGCCGGACCAGGCCGCGGTGATCGTCCAGGCTGTCGATGCGCTGCCCGAGGAGGTCGACCCCGGCACCCGCGGCAGGGCGGAGGCGTTCTTGCTCGCCCAGGCCGAGGACCACGACGCCAAGGCGCTGCGGATCCTCGGCCGGCGGCTGCTGGAGGTCGTCGACCCCGAGACTGCCGACGCCCACGAGGCCGCGCTCCTCGCCAAGGAGGAAGCGCAGGCCTACGAGACGGCGTCGCTGACGATGGTCGACGACGGCCAGGGCAGGACCCTCGGCCGGTTCACGCTGCCCACGGCCGTGGCTGCCATGCTCAAGAAGTCCGTCTTCGCCCTGGCCGCACCCAAGCACCTCGCTGCGGTCCAGGGCCACGCGCCGGTCCCCGAGCGGCCCTCGGCGACCAGGCTGGGGCAGGCGTTCATCGAGTACGTCGAGCGCTACCCCAGCGAGCGGCTGCCCGATGCCGGAGGGCTCAACGCCACGGTCGTGGTGACCATGCCCGTCGAGACCCTCCAGGGCGCCGTGAAGGCCGCAGCGCTCGACACCGGGGAGCGCCTCTCACCGGGAGCGGCCCGGCGGCTGCTGTGCGAGGCCGGCATCCTCCCCGCCGTCCTCGGCGGCGACTCCCAGGTCCTCGACCTCGGTCGCACCCGCCGGTTCCACAACAAGGCCCAGCGTCTCGCCGCCGGCGTCCGACATCGAGGCTGTGCCGCCCGCGACTGCGACTGGCCACCGGGCCTGTGCCACCTGCACCACCCCCAGCCCTGGGCCAAGCACGGCGGCACTGACTCCGACGGGCTGCCGCTGTGCCCGCGGCACCACCACCACATCCACGACCCGGGCTACGCCGCGACCATCCACCCCGACCGCACCGTCAGCTTCCACCGACGGCGCTGAGTCCCGGGTGGCCGGCCCCGCGGCGTGGCCGCGCGGCAGCGCACTGCGTGGTTGTCTGCCGGTGGACCCGCCGCAGGCCCGGATGGTCGAGGGGTGCGGCGTCACGTGCAGGTCAGTGTCTCCTGGAGCTTGCGCAGGCCTCGGGACGTGTGGCTCTTGACCGTCCCGGTGGAGATGCCGAGCTCGTACGCCGCTTCCTCGATCGACAGTCCGAGCCAGTGCCGCAGCAGCACCGTCTTCCGCTGCATCACCGGCAGGGCTTGGAGGGCGTCGAACATCGCCGACTTCTCCTCGAGGGGGAGGCCATGCGGCGCGGCCTCGTCGTGGACGTCGAGGCCCGGGCGCTCCCGTCGCCAGGGGCGGCGGTGCTCGCTGATGTTGGTGCGGACGATGATCTGTCGGGCATAGGCCTCCGCGCTGCCGTTGCGGCGGAGCCGTGGCCAGGCGAGGTACAGCTTGACCAGCGAGATCTGCAGCAGGTCGTCGGCCAGGTGCCAGTCGCCGCAGATCGCGTAGGCGATGCGTCGCAGGTGGGCCTGCCGGGCGGCCACGAACTCGCTGAACTCGGCGTCCCTCGCACCACCGCTCATCGCAGGCCCTCGCCCGAGGAGTACCGGGCACGGGCCTTGGTCAGGAGCTCGTCGAACGTGGCGTCACCGACGAACGCGGGAGGGGTGGTGATCACGTCGAGAGTCCCGTCGATCACCCTCCACACCACGAAGTACTTCCCCTCCTCGCCGGCCACCGAGACGACAGCGGCGCCCGTCGTGGCCCCCGAGGGCGCGAAGTCGGGACCGAGCTGCGGGTCGTCGGTGCGGTCGACGACGCGGGTGCCTGCGGTCGGGACGACCTGCCCCCGGCCATCGAGCTGGAAGGTCTCCGGCCAGCCGCTACCTGCGTTGACGTCGACCTGGTCGGCGACGTAGTCCGCGAAGCTCGCCCACCCGTTGCTGGGGTCCGAGGACGACGACGAGATGCCCGAGGGCCTCGGGCGCTTCTCGATCATCAGCCACTGCCGCTCGCCCCGCCACGTCACGTCGAGGGCGTCGGAGAGCGACGGCGGCTCGAAGTCGTAGGGGTTGCGGATGCGCTCGTGGACGACCACCCCGGGCCGGACCTCGAGCTCTCCCTCGACGTAGCGGAGCAGCTCTCCGCGGGGCCATGGTGTCCCGGCTGGATCCGTGGTGGGGCCGTCCGCAGGCTCCGAGGCGCTCGGGGTGGCGGCGGGAGTCGGGTCGCCGGCGAGCCGACTCGAGCCGGTGGTCGAGCCCGGCGCGACGACGTACCAGCCCGTGAGGAGCACCGCGGCTGTCGCGAGCCCGGCCGCTCCGCTCGCCACCCGACGTCGCCTGAGCGCCCGTCGGCCGGCCATGACGTGGGCGCCGACCGGCGGGAGCGGGGGTCCCTCGCCGAACGAGCGGTCGAGCCTTTCCTGCAACGTGTCCATCTCTGCCTCTCGCGATCTTCTGCCTCTCACTGGAAGACGCGGCGCGGCGCGCATCGGTTGTCACGCCGGTCCTCCCGGCCGCCACGCCCCTCCTCGAACGGCCCGCGGCGCCTAGGCTGGCCTCAGCCGGAGCTCTCCAGCAGAAAGGCGAGACAGCGATGCCGACACCATTCGAGGTGCATCCGTCCGGGGCGCTGCTCCACGGCACCAAGGCCGACCTCGCGCTCGGCGACCTGCTCGTCCCCGGGCGTACGTCGAACTACGCACCGGGCCGCACGATGAACCACGTCTACGTGACGGAGACGCTGGACGCCGCCGCCTGGGGTGCGGAGCTCGCCCAGGGCGAGGGTCGTGAGCGGATCTACGTCGTGGAGCCGCTCGGGGAGCTCGAGGACGACCCCAACGTGACGGACAAGAAGTTCCCGGGCAACCCGACCCGGTCCTACCGCACCCGGGAGCCGGTGCGGATCGTCGGTGAGCTCGAGGAGTGGGAGGGGCACACGCCCGAGCAGGTCCAGGCGATGCGCGACGGCCTCGCCGACCTGCGGCGCCGAGGGCTCGACGTGATCTACGACTGAGGCCCGCGAGAGGTCGACGGCGAACCCGTTCGCCACCGGTCAGCCCCGCAGCACCTTCTCCATCGCCTTGCCCCGGGCCAGCTCGTCGACGAGCTTGTCGAGGTAGCGGATCTTCTGCATCAGGGGGTCCTCGACGTCCTGGACCCGGATGCCACACACCGAGCCCGTGATCAGCGAGGCGTTCGGGTTGAGGGTGGCCCCGGCGAAGAACTCCTCGAACGTCGTCCCGGCCGCCAGGTGGTCGCTCAACGTCGCGCGGTCGAAGCCCGTCAGCCACTCGATCACCTGGTCGAGCTCGGCCTGCGAGCGGCCCTTCTTCTCGACCTTCGCCACGTAGTGGGGATAGACCGAGGCGACGCTGACCGTGAAGATCCTGCTCACGCCGCCGAGCGTACGACGCCTCGAGCGCGTCCCGCGCCCCCGCACCCCTCCCGAGGGAGCGCGTCAGCCGACCGTGACCTCGGCGTTGCCGCCGTCGACGGCCTCCATGCCCTCGGCGATCCGCATGGCCTCCTCGATCAGGGTCTCGACGATCTTCGACTCGGGGACGGTCTTGATCACCTCGCCCTTGACGAAGATCTGGCCCTTGCCGTTGCCGGAGGCGACGCCGAGGTCGGCCTCGCGGGCCTCACCGGGACCGTTGACGACGCAGCCCATGACGGCGACGCGCAGCGGCACCTCGAGGCCCTCGAGCCCGGCGGTGACCTCGTCGGCCAGCTTGTAGACGTCGACCTGCGCGCGGCCGCAGGAGGGGCAGGAGACGATCTCGAGCCGGCGCGGCTTGAGGTTGAGCGACTCCAGGATCTGCAGCCCGACCTTGACCTCCTCGACCGGCGGCGCGGAGAGCGAGACCCGGATCGTGTCGCCGATGCCCTGGCCGAGCAGGTGACCGAAGGCCACGGCCGACTTGATCGTGCCCTGGAAGGCCGGACCGGCCTCGGTCACGCCGAGGTGCAGCGGCCAGTCGCCCTCGGCGGCCAGCATCTCGTAGGCGCGGACCATGATCACGGGGTCGTTGTGCTTGACCGAGATCTTGAAGTCGCGGAAGCCGTGCTCCTCGAAGAGGCCGGCCTCCCACTTGGCCGACTCGACCAGCGCCTCGGGCGTGGCCTTGCCGTACTTCTCCAGCAGCCGCTTGTCGAGCGACCCCGCGTTGACGCCGATCCGGATCGAGGTGCCGCGGTCGGCGGCGGCCTTCGCGATCTGCTTGACCTGGTCGTCGAACTTGCGGATGTTGCCGGGGTTGACGCGTACGGCGGCACAGCCGGCGTCGATCGCGGCGTAGACGTACTTCGGCTGGAAGTGGATGTCGGCGATCACCGGGATCTGGGAGTGCTGGGCGATCTCGGCCAGCGCGTCGGCGTCGTCCTGGCTCGGGCAGGCCACCCGGACGATGTCGCAGCCGGTCGCGGTCAGCTCGGCGATCTGCTGGAGCGTGGCGTTGACGTCGGAGGTCAGCGTGGTCGTCATCGACTGCACGGAGATCGGGTGGTCGCTGCCGACGCCGACCTTGCCGACCTGGATCTGGCGGGTCTGACGGCGGGGGGTGAGCACCGGCGGCGGGGCCGCCGGCATGCCCAGGTTGATCTCGGTCATGCCGCCAGGCTACGGGGTGGGCCCCTCAGCTGGTCAGGCGCAGCGGTACGACGAAGTCGGCCACGATCAGCACGACGCCCATGACCAGCAGCATCGAGGCGACGACGTACGCGACCGGGAGCAGCTTGGCGGCGTCGACGTACCCGGGGTCGGGCCGCCCACGCAGCCTGGCTCCGAGACGGCGCAGCCCCTCCCAGCTCGCGCTGGCGATGTGGCCGCCGTCGAGGGGCAGCAGCGGGACGAAGTTGAACATGCCGATGAAGAAGTTGAAGCCCGCGATCAGCATCAGCAGGAAGACGGTCTTCTCGACCACGGGGAACAGCTCGCTGGAGACCGTCTCGCCCGCGATCCGGCCACCGCCGACGATGCTCACCGGGCCCTCGGGGTCACGCTCCTCGAGCCCGACGATGGCCCGGGCGACGCCCCAGACCTTGACCGGCAGCGTCGCGAGCGCCTGGACGGTGTCGACCGCCATGCCGCCCATCTGCTGGACCGTGTAGATCGGACCGCCGGTGGTGGCCACGACCGAGGTGGTGGGCGTGACGCCGAGGAAGCCCACCTCGCGCAGCGTCTCGTCGGTGGCCGAGGTCGGGCGGGCCTCGACGGTCGTGCTGGTGGTGCCGGTGAGCTCGCGCCCGTCGCGCTCGTAGACGATCGTGGCGTCGCCGCCGGCGTTGCCGCGGATCAGCTCGCGCAGCTGCTCCCACCCGGTGACCTCGGTGCCGTTGAAGCTGACCACCTGGTCGCCGGGTCGCAGACCGGCCTCGTAGGCCGGGCTGGCGGGATCGGTCGCGGCGCACTCGCGCT
>CAVXDL010000017.1:0-13155 GCA_963760515.1 uncultured Actinomycetota bacterium | reverse complement strand
GACGTGTCGCCCGGGTCACCGGCCCCGTCGTCGACGTCGAGTTCCCCTCGGACGCGATGCCGGAGATGTACAACAAGCTCGAGGTCGGCATCGAACTCGGTGGGGAGAGCATCACGCTCGTCCTCGAGGTCGCGCTGCACATCGGCGACGGCATGGTTCGCGCCATCTCGATGAAGTCGACCGACGGCCTCGTGCGCGGCGCCACGGTGACCGACACCGGCGGCCCGATCACGGTCCCCGTGGGTGACATCACCAAGGGCCACGTGTTCAACGCGACCGGCGACGTCCTCAACCTCAAGGAGGGCGAGGAGTACGAGGTCAAGGAGCGGTGGGGCATCCACCGCAAGGCCCCGGCCTTCGACCAGCTCGAGTCGAAGACGACGATGTTCGAGACCGGCATCAAGGTCATCGACCTCCTGACGCCCTACGTCAACGGCGGCAAGATCGGCCTGTTCGGCGGCGCCGGCGTCGGCAAGACCGTGCTCATCCAGGAGATGATCGCGCGTGTTGCCAAGGACCACGGTGGTGTGTCGGTGTTCGCCGGTGTCGGCGAGCGCACCCGCGAGGGCAACGACCTCATCGAGGAGATGACCGAGGCCGGCGTCATCGGCCAGACCGCCCTGGTCTTCGGCCAGATGGACGAGCCGCCGGGGACCCGGCTGCGCGTCGCGCTCTCGGCGCTGACGATGGCGGAGTACTTCCGCGACGTCCAGAACCAGGACGTGCTGCTGTTCATCGACAACATCTTCCGCTTCACCCAGGCCGGCTCCGAGGTCTCGACCCTGCTGGGTCGCATGCCCTCCGCCGTGGGCTACCAGCCCAACCTGGCTGACGAGATGGGTCAGCTGCAGGAGCGGATCACCTCGACGCGCGGTAACTCGATCACCTCGCTGCAGGCGATCTACGTGCCCGCCGACGACTACACCGACCCCGCGCCGGCCACGACGTTCGCGCACCTCGACGCCACCACGGAGCTGTCCCGCGAGATCGCTTCGCAGGGCATCTACCCGGCCGTCGACCCGCTGACGTCGACGTCGCGGATCCTCGACGCCCAGTACATCGGCCAGAAGCACTACGACTGTGCCGTGCGCGTCAAGCAGATCCTGCAGCGCAACAAGGAGCTCCAGGACATCATCGCGATCCTCGGTGTCGACGAGCTGTCCGAGGAGGACAAGGTCATCGTGTCGCGGGCGCGCCGGATCCAGCGCTTCCTGTCGCAGAACACCTACGTCGCCAAGCAGTTCACCGGCATCGAGGGCTCCACGGTTCCCGTGGCCGACACGATCGACGCGTTCAACAAGATCGCCGACGGTGACTACGACCACGTGGCCGAGCAGGCGTTCTTCATGTGCGGCGGTCTGGACGACGTCGAGGCCAAGTGGGCCGAGATCCAGAAGAACCTCTGATGACTGCTGACGTCGGGACCGGCCTGCAGGTCGAGATGGTCGCGGCGGACCGCACTGTGTGGTCCGGCGAGGCCTCGATGGTCATCGCTCGGACCACCGAGGGCGACGTGGGGGTGCTGCGCGGACACGCGCCGTTGCTCTCGCTCCTGGTGGACGCCGCTGTCGAGATCACCACCCCCAACGGCGTGGTGCACGCCGCCGTCGACGGAGGGTTCCTCTCCGTCGCCGGTGACCGGGTCTCGATCCTCTCCGAGCACGCGCTGCTCGCCGAGGAGATCAAGATCGACGAGGTCAAGGCCGAGCTCGAGGCTGCTGAGGGCCTGCCCACCGGTGACGAGCGCGAGCTCCGCATCCGTCGGGCGAGCGCTCGCATCCGGGCGGTCGAGAAGGCTTCCTGATCAAACCAGTAGGGTGCAGGCTCCGAGGACGAGGAGGGGCGCGTGGCGTGGTGGCAGTGGTTGATCGACGCTGCCGGCGTGCTGCTGCTGCTCGTCGTCCTCTTCGGCCTTGCCCTGGTCGTGCGCCGTCGCGTCATCACGCGCCACGGCGGGACCTTTGAGCTGAGCCACCGCGTCCGTCCCCACGGGGACGGGCGCGGTTGGGCGCTCGGTGTGGGGCGCTACTCCCACGAGCACCTCGAGTGGTTCCGCGTCTTCTCCCTCGCGCCGCGACCCAAGCGCACCTGGGCCCGCGAGAGCCTGACCTACGACGGCAGCCGCACCCCCATGGGTGCCGAGCAGATGTCGTTGTACCCCGATCACGTCGTGATCACCTGCCTGTCGCCCGCGGGCCCCGTGGAGCTCGCGATGGGCCAAGCCTCGCTCACGGGCTTCCAGTCGTGGCTGGAGGCCAAGCCTCCGGGCACGGACTGGAACCGGTGAGACCCCGACCCGGTCAGGCCGGCCCGCACCAGCAGGTCGCCGCATCGGTCCTCGCGGCGCGAACGGCGGTAGGCGTCGTCTTCATCGCCAACGGGCTGCTCTTCGCCAGCCTGATCTCTCGTGTCCCCGACATCCGCGCGGGTCTCGACCTCGACAACACCACCCTCGGGCTGGTGCTCCTGGCCATCGCCGCCGGCTCCCTGATCGCGATGCCCAACAGCGGTCGGTTGATCCAGCGCTACGGCGCGGGGCGGGTCGTGCGCGGTGGCCTGGTCGTAGCAGGCACCGGAGTCCTGCTCGCGGCCACGGGCGTCGCGCTGTCGTCGGTGGGCACGACGGTGGTGGGACTCTTCCTGGTCGGTGCCGGGAGCGGGTCGTGGGACGTGGCGATGAATGTCGAGGCCGCTGAGGTGGAGCGCCGGCTCGAGCGCACGATCATGCCGCGTTTCCATGCGGGCTTCAGCCTGGGGGCAGTCGGGGGCGCCCTGGCGGCGGTGCCCGTGATCGCCCTCGACGTCGCGATGCCCGCTCACCTCGTCGGCGCGGTGACAGTGGTCGCCGTGCTGGTGCTGCGTGCGGGCGGCGGCTTCCTGCCGGTCACGACCGATGCGCGCGCCTCGGGGGCCGTGGTGGGCGCGGTGAGGCTCTCGGCGTGGCGGGAGCCGCGGACGCTGGTCCTGGGGCTGCTCGTCCTGGCCTTCGCCGTCGCTGAGGGGTCGGCCAACGACTGGCTGGCGCTGGCGCTCGTCGACGGCCAGGACGCCTCGCACGCGGTGGGCGTGGGCGGGTTCGCGCTGTTCGTGGGGGCGATGACGATGGGTCGCCTCGGCGGGTCAGTGGTGCTGGATCGCTGGGGTCGTGCGCCGACGCTCGGTGCGTCGACCGCGCTGGTGGCGCTCGGGCTGCTGGTGCTCGTGCACGCCCAGGCGCCGGCTCTGGTCGCGCTGGGGATCCTCGTGTGGGGGTTGGGCGCCTCGCTCGGCTTCCCGGTCGGCATGAGCGTCGCGGCCGACGACCCGGTCCGAGCCGCCGCGCGGGTCAGCGTGGTCTCGACCATCGGCTACGGGGCGTTCCTGGCCGGGCCGCCCCTGCTGGGCGCGCTGGGGGACCGGGTCGGCACCCTGCAGTCGTTGCAGGCGGTGGCGCTGCTGATGGTGCCCGCGGCGTTCGCCGTGCTCGCCGCTCGCTCCGGCTCAGTCGAAGAGCGCGCGGATGTCGGCGGCATCGATGGCGCGTGACATCGCGCCCTCGCCATCGATGACCTGCGCGAACAGGGCTGCCTTGCGCGCCTGCAGAGCCAGCACCTTGTCCTCGACGGTGTCGGTCGAGACCAGGCGGTAGACCATGACCGTCTTGTCCTGCCCGATGCGATGGGCGCGGTCGACGGCCTGGGCCTCGGCTGCGGGGTTCCACCACGGGTCGAGCACGAAGACGTAGTCGGCCTCGGTCAGGGTCAGTCCGACACCACCGGCCTTGAGGCTGATCAGGAAGACCGAGGCGTCGCCGGAACGGAACTCCTCGATGACCGAGGCTCGATCGCGGGTGGATCCGTCGAGGTAGGCCGTCGAGATCCCATCGGCGTCGAGGCGGTCGCGCACGCGGCGCAGGAACCCGGTGAAGGTGCTGAACACCAGCGCCCGGTGCCCCTCCGCGGTGATCTCCGCGAGGTGCTCGGCCAGGAGGTCGAGCTTGGCCGAGCCCACCCGGTCGTGGTCCGGATCGGTCAGAGCGGGATCCAGGGCCAGCTGACGCAACGTGGTCAGCGCGGCCAGGATCGCGACCCGGTTGCGGTCGAAGTCGTCGTCGACGAGTCCCAGGATGCGCTGGCGTTCCTTGGCCAGGTGGGTGTCGTAGATCTTGCGGTGCTTGGCGTTGAGCTCGATGTGCAGGACCTGCTCCTGCTTGGGCGGCAGGTCAGCGGCGACGAGCTCCTTGGTGCGACGCAGCACGAAGGGCTTGATGCGCTGGGTGAAGCGGCGCAGCGCGGCGGTGTCGCCCTCCTTCTCCACGGGGCGGACGACGTGCTGGGTGAAGGAGCGCGGATGGGGGTAGAGCCCTGGGGCCACGATGGACAACAGCGACCAGAGCTCGAGGAGCCGGTTCTCGAAGGGCGTGCCGGTGACGGCGAGGCGGAAGCCGGCCGGGACCCGCCGGGCTGCGGTGTAGGCCTTGCTCTGATGGTTCTTGACCATCTGGGCCTCGTCGAGGACCAGGCCCTCCCAGGTGACGGCGGCGTAGTCGTCGGACTCGAGGCGCAGCAGCGTGTAGCTGGTCACCACGATGTCGGCATCGGCGGCCAGGTCGGCGATCGTCTCGGTGCGACGTCGGCGCGAGCCCTCGATCGTGCGGACCCGCAGGTCGGGAGCGTGGCGTGCGGCCTGCTCCTCCCAGGCGGTGACGACGCTGGTGGGGGCCACGACCAGGAACGGTCGATCGGTGACGGCCCGCGTGTGAGCGATGAGCGTGAGGACCTGCAGGGTCTTGCCGAGACCCATGTCGTCGGCCAGGATGCCGCCGAGCCGGTGCTCCCAGAGGAACGTCAGCCAGTGGAAGCCGTCGAGCTGATAGCTGCGCAGGGTCGAGACGATGCCGCTGGGTGCGGGCCGCGGGAGGTCCACGAGATCACGCAGAGCCTGAGCGCGGCGTACCCAGGTGGCGGCCTGCTCGTCGACGACGCCGAGCTCGGCGAGCTGCGCCCAGAGACCGAGGTCGTGGCGGCCGACCTTGACGCGGTCATCGTCCTCGCTCCGGTCGTGCAGCTCGGCGGCAGCACGCACGACGTCGGCGAGCTTCTCGAACTCGGGGCGATCGGTACGGACGAACAGGCCGCTGGGCAGCACCAGGAACTCGTGGCCGAGGGTGATCGCGGCCAGGGCCTCGGCGAGCGCGACCCGCTCTCCCTCCACGGTGATGACCACCTCGAGGTCGAGCCAGTCCTGGTGCTCGCTCGTCGCTGTGGTGTGCTCGACCGGGTTGTCGGGCACGTCGAAGGAGATCTCCGGCCCGGCCTCGGCCTCGCGGAAGTCGGGGGCATCGACCTCGACCACCTCCACCTCCTCGGCGGCGCGCCAGGCCGGCAGCTCGAGGAGGGCGAGGTGCAGCACGTCGACCCCGGTGACGCTGCGGGGGCTCAGGTCGGGGCGCTGGGGCAACCGGTCCAGCAGCCGCCGTTCAGCGGCCCGGTCCCGCAGCGCGTGGGTGTCCGCATCGAGCACGGCGTCCTCGCCGTAGAGCCACGACCAGCTCAGGGAGGCCTCCTGGCTCGAGGCCCAGGTGACGGTGAGGCGCAGTCGGGGAAGCACCGGCTCGGGCAGCTCCACGGAGGCGTCGCTCGAGGTGAGCGTGGACAGGCGCATCAGTCGGCGCAGGTGGTCCTCGGCGTCGACCTCGCTGGGGATCGTGACCGGGCGCCCGCTGCGCAGGACCCCGACGGGACCGGCCGGGAGCCGGCGTGCGAGACGTCCGAGGACCAGCCTGCCGCCGTCGAGCAGCGCTGCCGAGTGGGCCGGGTCGCCCCAGACCAGCAGGTCGTCGCCGTGCCACAGCCGGTCGTCGTGGGCGAGTCCGGAGGTGATGACAGTGCCCGCGTGGTCGGCACTGACGTCGAGGACGAGCTCGAGCGGTTCGCCGTGGAGGCTGATCTGCGTCAGCGGGGGGACCGGGAGCAGGGTGATGCCGGCCTCGACCGCGCGGCCGAGCAGCGGCACCAGGGTGGGACCGAACTCCTGCACGGCCGGCTCGTCGCTCGTCCAGTAGGTGCGGCGGGCAGCCAGCGCGTCGGCGAGCTCGGTGAGCACCTCGAGCTGCGCTGCGTCGTAACGGTGCTGGGTGCGCGAGGAGGCGATGTCGGACCAGTCCAGGCCGGACTTCACCCAGGCCTGCTTGGCTCCCGGGCGCATCGGGCGCAGCCGCAGCTCGGTGCCGCGCGGGACGTAGCGATGAGCCGACCGGGCGACGGTGTGGGTGAACGCCAGGGCGACCCCGGGCAGCTCGGTCGGGCTCGGCGCGAGCTCTTCGAGCCCGCTGACCAGCTGACCCAACGAGTGCTCCCACCCTGCCGCGGCGTGGGCCGGCTGGAAGGCGGCGCCGAGGACCAGGGCAAGGGCGGCGCCGTGCTTGCACTGGTAGCCCACCGGGCAGCTGCACGACGTGGCCACCGTGAGCCGGCCGGCGCGGTCGGCGGCGCGCAGGTGGACGACGTACGTGGCCTGCCCTGACCCCGCCACGAAGGCGACCGCTTCGACCTCGGTCTCGGTCAGTCGCTGGATGTCGGGGCTGGAGGTCGAGCCGTCACGAGCGTAGGCGCGTGCCCGGGCCATCGTCTGGGCAGAGAAGTGCGCGGCAACGACGTCGGCGGACAGCTGGCTCAGGATCATGGCGCGGTCAGTGTGTCAGCGTCGTCGCCGCGGTGCCCGCGTCATCCACAGGGCCCTGGAGGAGCGAGTGACTAGCGCTCGCCGCCGGGCACCCACAAGACGTCGCCCGGCTCGCGGTTGGCGTAGCGGGCGAGGATGAAGACCAGGTCGGAGAGCCGGTTGAGGTAGGTGATCGCGAGCTTGTTCATCGACTCCCCGTGCACCTCGTAGGCCGCCCAGGCCGAACGCTCGGCGCGTCGGATCACGGTGCGGCACACGTGCAGGTGGGCCGCACCCGGCGTGCCGCCGCTGAGGATGAAGGAGCGCAGGGCTTCCAGGGACTCGTTGTAGTGGTCGCACCAGGCCTCGAGGCGGTCGACGTACTCCTGCTCGATGCGCAGCGGCGGGTACTCCGGGTCGGGGACCACGGGGGTGCAGAAGTCGGCGCCGACGTCGAAGAGGTCGTTCTGCACGTGGGTCAGGACCGCGACGACGTCGTCGTCGAGCCCACCGGAGGCCACGGCCAGACCGAGGTGGGCATTGGCCTCGTCGACATCGGCGTAGGCGTGCAGCCGCGGGTCGTTCTTCGTGGTGAGGCTCATGTCGCCGAGGCGGGTCTCCCCGCCGTCGCCGGTGCGGGTGTAGATCCGGGTGAGGTTGACCATGGAGGGCACAGTAGCCACCATGCGCTCCCGCTTCACCACGCCGGTCCTCCTGGCACTGCCCGGCCTCACGCTGGCGCTGGCCGGCTTCTTCCACCCGCACCGGCTGACCTACGACACCGCGACGCAGTGGTGGACGCTGCACGTGCCCGGTCTGCTGGTGTTCCCCCTGGTCGGCCTGGCGCTCGCCCACCTCGTCCGCGGGCGCACCGACACCCTGGCCTGGGTGGTGCGGCTGGCGGCCTACACCTACGCCACGTTCTACAGCGCGCTCGACGTGATCAACGGGATCGCCGCCGGCTACGTCACCCGGGCGATGGGACCGGGGGTGCCGCGCTCCGACGAGATCCGCGCGCTCTTCGACATCGGCCGACCGATCGGCGACGTGGGGGAGTGGGCGCTGGTGGCTACCTGTCTGGCAGTCGCCGTCGACCAGGTGCTGCGACACGGATCGGTGGCTCTGGTGGCGCTCGCGCTGCTGCCTGCCGCGTGGCTGGTGCGTTGGGACCACATCTTCTCCCCGCTGGGTGTGTTGGGGATGGCGGTCATCGGGGTGACGAGCGGATATCTCGCCTGGAACGACGAGCGCGTGGGCGCCGGAAGCAAAAGAACTGCCGACTCACGCAACCTCTAGGCGTTTCCCGGCGTCCTAGAGGGGGAGAGTAAAGAGACACGACACCTCGGGAGACCTCATGCAGATCGTGACCGACGGGCCGGAGCTGGTCCTGGCCGGCGACTTCGACGTCCGCAGCACCTTCCAGGTGCGCACGGCTCTCTACGACCGGCTCGCCAACCACGACGAGGTCGTGGTCGACCTCACCGAGGTCGGCACCGTGGACGTCACCGCCCTCAAGGTGTTGGCCGTGGCCTCTCGGGTCGCGTCCCGCGACGGCCAGCACGTCCGGCTGCGCGGCTGCAACGGCGCCGTACGCCGCCTGCTGCACATGAGCCACCTGATGCGGCTCGTGGAGATGGAACCGGTGGCGGCCACCGCTTGACACCTTCGCTCGCGCCGATCGGCTGCCATGATGGGTCATGGCGCGAGACGCGGTGCTGGACTGGCTCCTCGACGGAGACGCGGGCGTGCGTTTCCAGACCACCCGCGACCTGCTCCGCCGCGACGCAGCGGCGCTCCAGGCGCAGGTGGCGGTCGAGGGTGACGGCGCAGCGATCCTTGCGGCTCGTGGACCTGGAGGTCACTGGGGTCGGGGGTTCTACCAACCCAAGTGGACCTGCAGCCACTACTCGCTGCTCGAGCTGCGCAACCTCGGTCTCGACCCGGCGCATCCTGCAGCCCGCGAGACCGTGGCGTTGATCCTCACCAACCACAAGAGTCGCGACGGGGGCGTGGACCCGCGAGCGTCCACCCAGCACAGCGACGCCTGCATCAACGCAATGGTGCTGAACTACGCGGCGTACTTCGGGGCGGCCGAGGAGCACCTCGTCAGCATCGTGGACTGCCTGCTCGCAGGGCAGGTCGTCGACGGCGGCTTCAACTGTCGCCGCGGACCGGAGGTCACCCACTCCTCGGTGCACACCACGCTCTCGGTCATCGAAGCGGTCACCGGCTACGAGCGGGCTGGCGGTCTCCACCGACTCGAGGACCTCCGCGCCGCTCGCAGCAGCGGCGTCGAGTTCCTCCTGCGCCACCGACTCCTCCGCAGTGAGCGGGGCAACGAGGTGATCAGCCCGGTGTTCCTCCTGCTGCACGAGCCGACCCGGTGGCACTACGACATCCTGCGGTGCCTGGACGCGCTGGCCGACGCCCACGTGGCCTACGACGACCGGATGCAGGAGGCCTTGGAGGTCTTGGTTCGACGACGCACCCCGGACGGACGGTGGCCGGTCAACCGCGGCTACCCGGGCGAGACCCACGTGCCGCTGCCGCGGGCCGGGTCGGCGAATCGCTGGGTGACGCTGCGGGCGCTCCGTGTGCTGCAGGCCTACCCGGCCGGTGAGCAGTGACCCCGAGCAAGCTCGGCCAGGGGCGCGTGCCAGGATGCGTCTCCCGCCCGGACCGTGCGGGTCATGTCGAAGAGGTCATCTGTTGCTCGAGACTGCACTGATCGACGTGCGCGTCCTGCCCTGGCGTCCGAGGGCTCGGGTGATGAAGCCCGACACCCTGCGGAACAACGTGGACCCGTTCTCACCGGCGCACGACCTCGAGGGCATGGTGATCGGCCTCGCGGTGTGGTTGGTGATCCTGGTCGCGGCGCCACTGATCGTGCTCGTGCTCGCGGTCGGTCTGCTGTCCGTCGAGCTGCCGATCGTCCTGGCCCTCGCCGCGGTCCTGCTCGTGGTCCGGTTCACCGGGCTCCTGCCGTGGCAGGTGGTGGTCGTCGACGAGATCACCGGCGCTGAACGGCGCGAGAGCCATCGCAACCTGTGGCGCGCAGCTCGGCGCGTGCGCGCGGTCAACACCGATCGTCGCGTGAAGGTCCGCTGGGCGTGGGCCTGAGCCGGGATCAGCGCACGATCAGGCGGATGCGCTCGCCGACGTCCTGGCTGCCGCGCTGCCATCCCTGGCCGTAGGTGAGCGAGGCGCCGGCGATCTCGATGGTGCCGGCGCGGCGGGGAGTGATCTCGATCAGCAGCTGCTCGGACGGGTCGGCGTCCGAGGTCAGCCGGTGGTCGGCGACGGGGAGCAAGGACGAGCACAGGTCCTCGACGTCGGCTGCGCTGACCGACCCGATGGCTCCGTCGCCCGTCAGCGTGCAGATGCTGAAGGAGACCGTGGCATCGGCGGTGTTCGTGACGACGTTCGCCTCGACCTCTTGGAGCGTCACCGTGTCCTCGCCCCGCGTGAACGGGTAGGTCATGCCGACGAACAGCGCTTCGTCCACCGGCCAGTCCTCGCTGCCCGTGGAGATCTCCGCGGCGACCGGAGGGAAGGCCGTGGGGTGGCGCCAGGTCCAAGCGACAAGGGCAGCGGCGAGGATCGCGAGCACGATGGCGAGGATGATGCGCGTGCGAGCGCTGCGGATCCCCGGCAGCACCGGGGTCGGGCCAGACGGAAGTTCTTCGGCTCGGTCGGCAGGCGTGGTCACAGGGCCATCCAACGGTGGAACGCTCCCGATGTCACGCGGGCGCGTCATGGTGGGCGTCGCGGCACGATCGGCGACTCGATCGTGCGTTCGCCCGTGAGAGGCTGCCGCCATGGCAGGTGGAGCAACCCCGAGCCACGAGGTCGTGCTCAGGACGGAGCGGTTGCGGCTCAGACCATGGCGGGTGGCCGAGGCCGTGGTCAGACGTGAGCTGTGGTCCGAACGTGATCCGCGAGTACCGCCCCATCGCCGGATCGACGCACGTGGTCTCCCCACGGTCGTCGACCTCGAGGAGTCGATCCGTAGTGACCGGGCGTCGTCGACCGGGTTGCTGGCGGTCGAGCTGAGGGACACCGGTGACGTCATCGGCTCCTGCGGTCTGATCAACAGCGCGCGAGGGGCAGCCGACGAACCGGAGCTGGCCTTCGAGCTCCTCCGCCGGGTGTGGGGTCAGGGACTTGCGACCGAGGCGGCCTCGGCCGTCCTCGATCAGGCGAGGACGTCGGGCTGCGAACGGGTGTGGGCCACGGTCTGGGAGTGGAACGCAGCTTCTCGCCGGGTGCTGGCCAAGCTCGGGTTCACCGAGATCGAACTCCGAGAGGTGGACGCGGTCCACGGGACCACCGTGGTCACCACCAAGCAGCTCTGACTGGGTGTGTCCCATTTGGTGGCGAGCCAGTGGCGAGCCAACTGCGGGGGTTCTGCGGACTCAGGCCGAGGTTCCCGTGCTGCAAGCGCGCTCGTGACCCGGCAGCGTAGATGCCGCTGGTCCGTCGGTTCGGCCGAGAAGACCCGGGCCATTGCGCTCCGCGGGGGATGGGGCACGATCGATGCCACTCAGACCTATCGAGATGAAGGCGGTTCTTCATGATCTTCGCGGGGGACATCCGGGCGCTGAGTCTCGATGACGAGTCGTCGTTGGCCAACGCCTACGCCGTCGAGTGCGAGGCGACGAGGCGCACACGTCCGGGGTGGGTGCCTCTCGGCGAGCAGGCGCGGCTCGCGGCGTGGCGGGCCAGCGGTGGCTGGGTCCATGAACTGGTGGGAGCCTTCGAGAATGACCGCCTGATCGGCTTTGCGAGCACCTCCACGGCTCACGACACGCCTGACACCTCCTGGCTCTCCGTTTCGGTCGCTCCTCAGCACCAGCGTCGACGCGTCGGCACACAACTTGTGCATGCACTGGAGTCCATGAGCCCAGGGCCGGTGCGCCGCTTCGTCGCCAGCGCCTACCGCCCCACTGAGGCCGACATCGACGTCTTGTCTAGGAACTTTGCGCAACCCCTTGGGTACGCCCGCGCCACCACCGAGACTGTCGTCGAACTGGATCTAGGGGCCGCCGACCTCCCACCAGTGGATGCCCGGGACGGCTACGTGGTGTCGACGCACGTGAACGGCGTCCCCGCCCACCTGCAGGCCCAGGTCGGCGTACTCAAGGGGCTCGTGGACGCGGAGGCGCCGAACGGCGAGCTCAACTGGCAACCGTCTCCAGTGTCGCCGCAGGCGTACCAGCACGAGATCTCGCTGTGGCAACGCCAGGGACGCACGGCTCTCGAATCGATCGCGGTCACCACGCAGGGCGTCGTCGCCGCCTGGACCTGCTTGGTCGTAGCAGCCGACGCCTCACGACCGGCGCAGATCGAGGGGACGATGGTCCTCACCCAGCACCGAGGGCGCCAGCTCGGCACGGCCGTCAAGATCGCCTCGCTCCGCGCCGCCCGCGACCACGGACGTACGGCCCGAGTCCGGACAAGCAGCGACGACCAGAACATCTGGATGCGCGCCATCAACGACGGGCTCGGATTCGTTCCTGTGGAGTCCGAGATCCTCCTGCAGAAGCAACGCAGTCAACCAGCCTGAGCAGCCATCTGTCGCTTGCCACCCGACTGGTTGTGCCCCTCCAGAGCGACCGGCGACGGCTAGGCAACGAGCGTCAGTGCGTGCTTCTGAGCACGTGTACGTGACAGGTGGCGCAGGGTCGTCGCTATGCAGGCGACCTGGAGCCAGCCCGTGGCCGAGGTGATGGTGTTCTCGAACGACTTCGACAGCCGGCGTGCGCGTCCGAGGCGGCCGTGGGCGACCTCGACTCGCCAGGCGTGCCGGATGGGACGGAAGACCGGTTGCTTGTCGTCCCACCCGACTCTGCGCACCTCGAGGTCGTGGTGCCCGCCGAGCGTGCGGGCAGCGGCCGCGGTGACCCCGCGGTCCACGAGCACGAGTTCGAGCCGTCCGGCGACGCCCTGTCGGGTGAGGTGCTCCAGCATGAGCTCGCTGGTCCGGTTCTCGTGGGTGGAGGCCGGCACGACCAGAGCACCCACCGGGAGGCCGGTCACGTCGACCGCAACGATGCGCTTCGCGCCCTTTGTGCGGCCGTAGGGGCCGCCGCGGTCGTGGAAGGAGAAGCCGCCGTTGGACGCTCCTCGGGCGAGGTGGGTGTCGATGACGACCATCGACGGCGTCGCATGGGCCCGGCCATCCGCTGCGCGTGCAGCCTCGTGCAGCACTGTCAGAGTTCGCGCCCAGGTGCCGTTGCGTGTCCAGCGACGGAACTGCGACCACACACGTGTCCAGGGCCCGAATGACTCGGGTAGGAACCGCCACTGGCATCCGGTGTGAGAGATGTAGAGCATCGCGTCCACCACGCGACGGAGGTCGGCGCCGTGCTTGGGTCCGCGCTTTCCCGGTGCGTTGAACACTGGTTCCAACAGCGCCCACTGCTCTTCGGTCAGATCACTGGAGTAGGGCATGGCCCACACCGTGCCGACCGGGCTACCCGGTGCAGTCACCGAATAGGACACACCCAGTGA
>CAVXDL010000016.1:0-74362 GCA_963760515.1 uncultured Actinomycetota bacterium | reverse complement strand
CATCGGGTGGAGCCTAGGGGACTCGAACCCCTAACCCCCTGCTTGCAAAGCAGGTGCGCTACCAATTGCGCCAAGGCCCCGTGGTGGAGCAGGGATCAGGACGAACGGACCGAGTCGGTCGCCTCTGCCCACAGCGCCTGCTCGGCGCGACCCTCGGTGACCTTCTTGCGAGCCACGACCGCGCCGGCGGCGGCGAGGGCGATCAGCAGGATCTTCTTCATCTCGGTCTCCGTCGCTGGGTCGGGCGCTGGTGTGACGTGGTGCGTGAGGGTGGTGCCGGTGGGCCTAACAGGACTTGAACCTGTGACCTCTTCCTTATCAGGGAAGCGCTCTAACCGTCTGAGCTATAGGCCCTCGAGCACGCCGGGATCGGCGGCGTGGGAACGATACCCCAGCCTCGCCGGACGATCGAAATCGCCGTCGAGATGAGGGGTCAGTGGTCCTCGGCGAGGGTGACCTCGACGCCGCCGAGGAGGGCAGCAGCCATGTTGTAGAGGAAGGCACCCAGGGTGGCGATCGCGGTCAGCAGCACCACGTCGACGGCCGCCACGAGCATCGTGAAGCCGAGCACGCGGTCGGTGCCGACGTAGTCGCGCACATCGAAGTCGGCGGTGTCCTGGCTGTCGAGCACGTCGCGGATGGTGGAGTTGATGGAGTCCCACACCCCGGCGGAGTTGAGGACCTGCCAGATCATCGCCACCGCCACCACGGTGACCACGCCGAAGGCGATCGACAGCAAGAACGCCGTCTTCATGACCGACCACGGGTCGATGCGGGTCAGGCGCAGGCGCGCGCGGCGCGGGCCGCGTGGCTTGGACTTGGTCGCCGGGGCCGCCGCGGTCGGCGTGGTTTCCTCGCCCCCGTCGCCCGGACGCAGTCCGGCGCCGGCGCTCATCAGCTTGGCCTGGAGCCGCTCGGCGAAGCCGGGCCGTACGACGGTGTCGCCGTCCTGCGTCTCCGTGCCGGCCGGCGCCGTCGTGGGGGCGTCGCTGCCCTCACGACCGGGCTTGACCTCGGACTTGGCCACCGGCTTGGAGTCCGCCTTGGCCTCGGGCTTCGGCTTCTTCGCCGCAGGCTCGTCCATCGCCGGCGGCAGCACCGGTCGGGTGGTCGACGAGGGGGGTGGAGCAGACCTGTCCGTCATCAGCCTTCGTCCTCCCCGGTTCCGGGTGCAGTGTCGTCGTCCACAGACGCTTCGGCCTCGATTGTGACATCCGGGGCAGCATCGGCCGAAACAGCAGACGTCAGCACCGGCCTCGGCGCTCCCGTCCGCAGCACCGTCGGCCTCGGCCTCGCCGTCGGCCTCCTCGACGACCTTCGCCTCCACCGAGCGCGCCACGACAGCGACCGCGTCCTTGGCCTTGGTCGACACGAACTTCACACCCATCGTCGAGCGACCGGTCACCCGGAAGTCGTCGTTGATCGGGCTCCGCACGACCTGGCCGTTCTGGGTGATGGACAAGACCTCGTCGCCGTCCTCGACGATGAAGCCGCCCACCAGGCCGCCACGGTCCTCGTTGGCCAGGGCCATGGCCTTGATGCCGAGGCCGCCTCGGTTGGTGACGCGGTACTCGCTGATCCGGGTGCGCTTGGCGAAACCGCCATCGGTGATGGTGAAGACGTACTGGACCTTGGCGTCGACCTGCTCCATGACCTCGTCGCTGGCGTCCTCGACGGCGATCTGGGCGGCGCGGATGACCGACATGGACAGCACGGCGTCGTCGTCGGAGCGGAACTTCATGCCCGACACCCCCGACGTCGCGCGCCCCATCGGGCGCAGCTGGCTGTCATCGGCCTTGAACCGGATGGCGGAGCCCTTGCGCGAGATGAGCAGGATGTCGTCGCCGCTGTCGACCAGCTCGGCACCGATCAGCTCGTCGTCGTCCTCGCGGAAGTTGATCGCGATGACGCCGGCCTGGCGGGGGCTGTTGTAGTCGGCCAGCCGGGTCTTCTTGACCAGGCCGTTGCGGGTGGCCAGCACCAGGTAGGGCATCTGGTCGTAGTCGCGGATCGCCAGCACCTGCGCGATCGACTCGTCGGGCTGGAAGCTCAACAGGCCGGCGACGTGGCCGCCCTTGGCGTCCCGCCCGGCCTCGGGCAGGTTGTAGGCCTTCGTGCGATAGACCCGACCGGCGGTGGTGAAGAACAGCAACCAGTGGTGGTTGGTGGTCGCGATGAAGTGCTCGACGACGTCGTCGCCGCGCAGGCTCGCGCCCCGCACGCCCTTGCCGCCGCGCTTCTGGGTGCGGTACTGGTCAGCGCGCGTGCGCTTGGCGTAGCCGCCGCGGGTGATGGAGACGACCAGCTCCTCGTCCGGGATCAGGTCCTCCATCGAGAGGTCCCCGTCGGCGGCGATGATCTGGGTGCGTCGCTCGTTGCCGAACTTCTCCACGACCTCGGCCAGCTCGTCGCGGATGATCTGACGCTGCCGCGACTCCTTGGCCAGGATGTCCTCGAGGTCGGCGATCTCGACCTCGATCTCGGCGAGCTGGTCGATGATCTTCTGCCGCTCCAGGGCCGCGAGGCGCCGCAGCTGCATGCTGAGGATCGCCTCGGCCTGGATGTCGTCGATGTCGAGCAGCGCGATGAGGCCCTGGCGGGCGTCCTCCACCTCGGGCGAGCGCCGGATGAGGGCGATCACCTCGTCGAGCGCGTCGAGCGCCTTGACCAGGCCGCGCAGGATGTGGGCCCGCTCCTCGGCGGCGCGCAGGCGATAGCGCGTACGACGCTGGATGACCTCGATCTGGTGGGCGACCCAGTTGGAGATGAACGCATCGATCGAGAGCGTGCGCGGCACGCCGTCGACCAGCGCGAGCATGTTGGCGCTGAAGTTGGTCTGCAGCTCGGTGTGCTTGAGCAGGTTGTTGAGCACGACGCGGGCCACGGCGTCACGCTTGAGCACCACGACGAGCCGCTGGCCGGTACGACCGGAGGAGTCGTCGCGGACGTCGGAGATCCCCTGGACCTTGCCGGAGTCGGCGAGCTCGGCGATCTTCAGCGCGAGGTTGTCGGGGTTGACCATGTAGGGCAGCTCGACGATCGACAGGCAGGTGCGGCCCTTGGCGTCCTCGTCGATCTCGATCACCGCGCGCTGGGTGACCGAGCCGCGCCCGGTGCGGTAGGCCTGCTCGATGCCCTGGCGGCCCACGATCAGGGCGCCGTTGGGGAAGTCGGGGCCCTTGATCCGCTCGATCAGGGCGTCCTGGAGCTCCTCGCGGGTGGCGTCGGGGTGCTCGAGGGCCCAGGTGGCGCCCTCGGCGACCTCGCGCAGGTTGTGCGGCGGGATGTTGGTCGCCATGCCGACCGCGATGCCGGCCGAGCCGTTGACGAGCAGGTTGGGGTAGCGCGCCGGCAGCACGGTCGGCTCCTGGGAGCGACCGTCGTAGTTGGGCTGGAAGTCGACGGTGTCCTCGCCGATGTCGCGCACCATCTCGAGGGCCAGCGGCGCCATGCGGCACTCGGTGTATCGCATGGCCGCGGCCGAGTCGTTGCCCGGCGAGCCGAAGTTGCCCTGGCCGTTGACCAGGGGTGCTCGCATCACCCAGGGCTGCGCGAGGCGCACCAAGGTGTCGTAGATCGCGGAGTCACCGTGCGGGTGGTACTGACCCATGACGTCACCGACGACGCGCGAGCACTTCGAGAAGCCGCGGTCGGGGCGGTAGCCGCCGTCGTACATCGCGTAGAGCACGCGGCGGTGCACCGGCTTGAGCCCGTCGCGCACGTCGGGCAGGGCGCGCCCGACGATGACCGCCATCGCGTAGTCGATGTAGGCGCGCTGCATCGAGGTCTGCAGCTCGATCGGCTCGATGCGGCCGCCGGGTCCGGGGCCCTCGGGCGGAAGACCGTCGGTGGGGGTGGTGGTCATCTCTTACTCGCTTTCCTGAAAGCTTCGCGCCCGCCGACGCGGCGCAATGCGGTGCTCGCTTCGCTCCGCTCCGCGTGCGCCGAGTCGGCTACCCGGTCGCTGGCTCGCTTCGCTCGCTGCTCCCGGCCTCTGCTTGGACTAGATGTCAAGGAACCGGACGTCCTTGGCGTTGCGCTGGATGAAGGAACGGCGCTGCTCGACGTCCTCGCCCATCAGGATCGAGAAGATCTCGTCGGCGTGGGCGGCGTCGTCCAGGGTGACCTGGAGCATCAGGCGCTGCTCGGGGTTCATCGTGGTCTCCCACAGCTCGTCGGCATTCATCTCACCGAGACCCTTGTAGCGCTGGACCGGGTTCTCCTTGGGCAGCTTGCGACCCTGCTCGAGGCCGTGGGCCATCATCGTGTCGCGCTCGGAGTCGGAGTAGACGAACTCGTGGTCGGCCGGCGGGCCGGTCCACCGGATCCGGTAGAGCGGCGGCTGGGCCATGTAGACGTAGCCGTGCTCGATGAGCGGCTTCATGAAGCGGAAGAGCAGCGTCAGCAGCAGGGTGTTGATGTGGTGGCCGTCGACGTCGGCGTCGGCCATCAGCACGACCTTGTGGTAGCGCAGCTTGTCGATGCTGAACTCTTCGTGGATGCCGGTGCCGAGGGCCGAGATGATCGCCTGGACCTCGGTGTTGGCCAGCACCTTGTCGATGCGGGCCTTCTCGACGTTGAGGATCTTTCCGCGGATCGGCAAGATCGCCTGGACCCGGGAGTCCCGACCCTGACGCGCCGAGCCACCGGCCGAGTCGCCCTCGACGATGAAGACCTCGCACTCCTCGGGGTTGGTCGACTGGCAGTCCGACAGCTTGCCGGGCAGCCCGCCACCCCCGAGCAGGCCCTTGCGCGAGCGGGCCAGGTCACGGGCCTTGCGGGCCGCGATCCGGGCCGAGGCCGCGACCTGGGCCTTGCGCACGATGTCGCGTCCCTCGTGCGGGTTGCGCTGGAACCAGTCGCCGAGCTGGTCGTTGGTGACGCGCTGGGTGAAGCCCTTGGCCTCGGTGTTGCCGAGCTTGGTCTTGGTCTGCCCCTCGAACTGGGGCTCCCCGAGCTTGATCGAGATGATCGCGGTCAGGCCCTCGCGGATGTCGTCGCCCTTGACCCGGTCCTCGGGCTTCTTCATCAGGCCCCACTCCTCGCCCCAGTGGTTGACCAGGGAGGTGAGTGCGGTGCGGAAGCCCTCTTCGTGGGTGCCGCCCTCGTGGGTGTTGATGGTGTTGGCGAAGGTGTGGACCGACTCGCTGAAGGTCGTGTTCCACTGCATCGCGACCTCGAGGCTCATGTGGTCGCCGGCAGCGTTCTCGGCGGTCTCGGCCTCGAAGGCGATGATCGACGGGTTCGCCACGTGCTTGCGGCGGTTGAGGTGCTCGACGTAGTCGATGAGGCCGCGGTCGTACTTGAAGACCTGCTCGAACCCGCCGCCCTCGGCGCGCTGGATGGCGTCGTGACCGGCGGCGTCGACGTCGTTGTCGACGGTGTCGTCGTGCACCGCATCGACGAGGTCGGCGGCTGCGGGCCGCTCGTCGCGCACGACGATCTCGAGGCCCTTGTTGAGGAAGGCCATCTCGCGGATGCGGCTGGTGACGGTCTCGAGGTTGTAGTCGACGGTCTCGAAGATGTCGGGAGAGGCGTAGTAGGTGATCGTGGTGCCGGTGCGCTCGCCGGGCTCGAGCGGCCGCACCTGCTCGAGGTCACCCTCGGGCACGCCGATGGCGAAGCTCTGGCGCCACAGGTGACCGCGGTTCTTGACCTCGGCGATCACCCGGGTCGACAGCGCGTTGACGACCGAGATGCCGACGCCGTGCAGACCACCGGAGACCTTGTAGCCGCCGCCGCCGAACTTGCCGCCCGCGTGGAGCAGGGTGAGCGCCATCGTGAGCGCGGGCATGTCCTGGCCCGGAGCGGTGTCGGTCGGGATACCGCGACCGTTGTCCTCGACCCGGACACCGCCGTCGGCGAGCAGGGTGAGCACGATGCGGTCACAGTGACCGGCCAGGGACTCGTCGACCGAGTTGTCGACGACCTCCCAGATCAGGTGGTGCAGGCCGCGCTCACCGGTGGAGCCGATGTACATGCCGGGACGCTTGCGGACGGCCTCGAGGCCCTCGAGGACCTGGATGGCCGAGGCGTCGTAGTCACCGTCGACGGCGTTGCTGCGCAGGGTGGAGGCCGCGTGCTCCTCGGGCTGGTCCGTCGGCTGCCCCTCAGGAGTGGGGGGACCGCCGGCGGGCAAGGATTCGTCGGGCACGCGAGGACCTCTTCTGGGAGCGCAGGGGCCGTCGGACCCCCGTACGTCGAGAAGACGGGTGCAGGAGCAGACGGCACGACAAAGGTCGCGCACGATACGTGGCTTCGTGCCCGCGACCTCGAGGCCATGATAGCCCCCGCAGGGCCGTGAATCACGGTCTGGTCCACAGGAAAGGCCACGAATGTAGAGGAAATCGGCCCGCAGAGCCCTCTGTGAGCCCGGTGAGCGGCCTCCTGGGGCCGCGAACTAGTCCCCATACGTCCGTGCTGCTCTCAGATCGGCTGTGGCGAGCGCAGGCTCACGGATCGTCGATCAGCCGTAGGTGTCGCGAGGTCCGCGGCCGTCGCGCGTCGAGCGGCGCCCCTTCTTCCACGTCGGCAGGTGCGGTCCGAGGACCTCGATGAGCAGCACCGTGCCGTGGCCGAGCTCCTCGTTGAGGCGGCGCACGATCGTGGGGGCGAGCAAGGTGAGCTGGGTGGCCCACGCGGTGGAGTCGGTGCGGACCACGAGCGTGCCGTCGGTGAAGGACTCCGGCGTGCAGTGGTCGGCCACCTCGTCGCCGACCAGCTCGGGCCACCTGGCGAAGACACCGCGCATCTTCAGCGGAAGGGCCCACCCGCGCTCGCCGACGAGCCGGGACAGCTCGCGCTCGAGCAGCTGGGGATCACGGTCGTCGGGGTGCGAGCCGGACAGCTGCCCGCGGCGCGGAGCGCCGGAGGCGCCCGACCCCCCGGGGCGACGACTCGGACGGCGCCGGGTGACCGGGGTGCTCCCCGCGGTCGCCTGGGTCAGCGACCGGGCGAGGTCGAGCCCGTCGTCGCGGTGCGGTTCGTCCTCCGGCCCAGCACCCGGCCCAGCACCCGGTCCCCCATCTGGCGCCGTCGGCGCGGAGGTGTCGTCGCGAGGACCCGCCGACTCGTCCTCGTCAGTCACGGGTCACCTCGCCACCGGCCACCGTGTAGCGCACGCCGGCCAGCGCCTCTGGCACGTCGGCCCCGACCGCTGCGGTGATCAGCACCTGCTCGGCATCGGCCACGAGCGCGGCGAGCTGGGCGCGACGTTCGGTGTCGAGCTCGGCGAAGACGTCGTCGAGGATCAGGATCGGGTCGTCGCCGTCGGCGCGGAGGAGGTCGTAGGCGGCCAGTCGCAACGACAGCGCGAACGACCAGCTCTCCCCGTGCGAGGCATAGCCCTTCACCGGCAGCGGGTCGGCGCCCTCATGACCCAGCGAGAGCACGAGGTCGTCTCGGTGCGGGCCGACCAGGCACACGCCGCGGTCGAGCTCGTCGTTGCGGCGCTTGCCCAGCTCGTCGAGCAGTGCCTCGGTGAGCACCTCCCGGTCTGGCCGGCTCGGAGCGGAGCGGATCGACTCGGGGAGCTCGAACGACGGCTTGTAGGCGAGCACGGCATCGTCGCGCGAGGCGCCACGCGCCACGGTGGCGTACGCCGCCCCGACGTAGGGGCGCAGCTCCTCCACCAGGGCAAGCCGTTCGGCGAGGAGCTCGGCCCCCACCCGGGCGAGGTGGCTGTCCCAGACATCGAGGGTCGACAGGGCGGCATCCTGGTTGCTCGAGCCTCGGCGAGCGGCCCCGGCAGTCTTCAGCAAGGACGAGCGCTGCTTCAGGATCCGGTCGTGGTCGGAGAGGATCCCGCTCAACCGTGGGGTCCTGAGCACCAGGAGGTCGTCCAGGAAGCGGCGTCGTTCGCCGGGGTCGCCCTTGACGAGGCTCAGGTCCTCGGGCGAGAAGACGACGGTGCGCACCAGACCCACCAGGTCGCGCACCCGCGGCAATGTCGACTTGTTGATTCGTCCCCTATTGGCCTTGCCCGGGTTCAGCTCCACCTCGAGCACCGCGGTCCGACCGTCCTTGACCACGGCCGCGCGCACGATCGCCTGGGCAGCACCGGCCTTGATCAACGGGGCGTCGGTGGCGACGCGGTGCGACGACAGCCGCGAGAGGTAGTCGATCGCCTCGACGAGGTTGGTCTTGCCCTGGCCGTTGCGACCGACGAAGGCGGTGACGCCCGGACCGAGCGGCACGTCGGCCAGCGTGTAGGACCGGAAGTTGTGCAGCGCCAGGTGTGAGACGTGCACGTGGCCCAACCTGCCTTCCCTCGGATCGGTGACCAGGGTAGTCCCGCACCCGCCGGGCGGCCGAACGCCGTGGCGCTGGTGGCGCCGGCCTCAGCTCTTGTCGCCGCCGGGCGGCGGCGGGGTGTGCACGGCGTGACCGCCGAACTGGTTGCGCATCGCGGCCACGGCCTTCATCGCCGGGCTGTCGTCCTGGCGCGAGGTGAAACGGGCGAAGAGCGAGGCGGCGATGACGTTCATCGGTACGGCGTGCTCGATCGCCGCCTCCACCGTCCAGCGGCCCTCGCCGGAGTCGTCGGCGTACCCGCGGAGCGCATCGAGGTGGTGGTCGTCCTCCACGGCAGCGACCAGCAGGTCGAGCAGCCAGGACCGGATGACGGTGCCGGTGCGCCAGGAGTCGAAGACGGCAGGCACGTTGTCGACCAGCTCGGTGGCCTCGAGCAGCTCCCAGCCCTCGGCGTAGGCCTGCATCAGGGCGTACTCGATGCCGTTGTGGACCATCTTGGCGAAGTGACCGGCCCCGACCTTGTGGCCGGCGTGCACGAACCCGCCCTCCTCGGGGGTCAGGGCGTCGAAGGCGGGCTGCACCTTGGCGACGTCCTCCTCGCTGCCGCCACACATCAGGGCGTAGCCGTTCTCCAGTCCCCACACGCCGCCGGAGACGCCACAGTCGACGAACCCGATCCCGCGCTCGGCGAGGAGGTCGGCGTTCACCTGGTCGTCGGTGTACTTCGAGTTGCCTCCGTCGACGACGAGATCACCTTCGCCCAGGAGCTCGGCGAGCTCGGCGATGGTGGCCCGTGTCGGTTCACCGGCCGGCACCATCACCCACACCACGGCCGGCGAGGGCAGGGCATCGACCATCGCAGCCAGGCTGTCGACGTCGCTGACCTCCGGGTTGCGGTCGTAGCCGACGACGGTGTGTCCGGCATCGCGCAGGCGGGTGCGCATGTTGCCGCCCATCTTGCCCAGTCCGACGAGTCCGAGGTGCATGGTTCCTCCCAGAGGATGGTTGCGTTCGCGGTGCGGGTGTGGCGCGCGTCAGGAAGCGACTGCTCGGTGGCGGTCGCTCACCGTGTGGGTCACGACAGCAGTCGACGCGGCATGAGCAGGTAACGGAAGCCGGGGTCTCCGCCGTCCTCGACGAGACCGCTGATGACCACGGGCTTCGAGGCCTGGGTGAAGGCCAGCTCGACGACGGGCTGGTCGATGGCCGAGAGCCCGTCGAGCAGGAACTGGGGGTTGAACCCGGTGGTGATGTCCTCGCCGTCGATGATCGCCTCGATCGACTCCGAGGCCTGGGCCTCGTCACCGGATCCGGCATCGAGGGTCAGGACGCCGTCGCTGAACGCCATCTGCACGGCGGTGTTGCGCTCGGCCACCAGGGCCACGCGCTTGACCGACTCGATGAGCGCTGCCTTGTCGACCCGGGCGGTGGTGAGCTTCTCGGCCGGGAAGAGGCTGCGGACCTTGGGGAACTCGCCGTCCAGCAGACGGGTGGTGGTGCGTCGTACGCCGCCGGGGCCGGTGCCCTCGAAGCCGATCAGGCCGTCGCCCGCGCCGGAGGACGACAGCGCGATCGTGACCTCGGAGCCGGCGGTCAGCGACTTGGCCGTGTCGCCGAGGACCCGGGCCGGCACGAGCGCGGCCATCGACTCGTCGGGCGTGTGGGGGTCCCAGCCGAGCTCGCGCTGGGAGAGCCGGAAGCGGTCGGTGGCCAGCAGGGAGATCGTGGAGCCCTCGATCTCGACGCGCACACCGGTGAGGACGGGCAGCATGTCGTCACGACCGGCGGCGGTCACGGCCTGCGCCACGGCGTGGGCGAAGACGTCGGACTGCACGGTGCCGGTGGCCTGGGGCATCGAGGGGATCGTGGGGTAGTCCTCGACCGGCATCGTCTGGAGGCTGAAGCGGGCCGAGCCGCACGTGAGCGAGACCCGGGCGCCGTCGAGGACCATCTCGACCGGCTTGGCCGGCAGGCTGCGGCAGATGTCGGCGAGGAGCCGGCCGCTGACCAGGGCCTTGCCCTCGTCGTGGACCTCGGCGGTCAGGGTGGCGCGGGCCGAGGTCTCGTAGTCGAACGTCGAGAGGACCAGGCCGTCGTCGGTGGCCTCGATCAGGAGGCCGGCGAGGACCGGGGCGCTGGGACGGACCGGGAGGCTGCGGGCAGCCCAGGCCACGGCGTCAGCCAGGACGTCGCGCTCGACACGGAACTTCACGATGGGGTCCTTCGGGGGTTGGTGCGGAAGCGGAGGTCAAGCCTCTCGGGAGACGCATCCTGCCACGCGGGGGCAGTCCTCCACAGGGGGCGGGCCGGATGGAGTTCTTCGGATGATCGATCCATGTGGAGGTGAGGAGTAGTCATAGCGTCTGTGGGATCTGTGGATGAACCACATAAGTGCAGGTCACGCGGAGCAATCGGAGTGCACAGGGGGTGTGGAGGAAGTCGGGACGCGCGTGGCGCCGGTGTGGAGCGGGCCCCGACGTCGCGAGGGAATGACACAGTTCGTCCCCAGATCCTCCCCGTGTAGTTCGTAGGTCGCGAGGTGGTCTGTCCACAGGGCCAGCCTGCTGATCGGGGCTGCTGATCGGGGCTGCCGACCGGGGCGGCTGGTCAGGACCGGCAGTCAGGACTGGCAGTCAGGACTGGCGGGCCTGGAGCTTCACGCGGTTGGTGAGCTCGCTGACCTGGTTGAAGACCGCCCGGCGCTCGGCGAGGAGCTGGTTGATCTTGCGGTCGGCGTACATCACGGTCGTGTGGTCACGGTTGCCGAACTGAGCACCGATCTTGGGCAGCGACAACGCGGTGAGCTCGCGACACAGGTACATCGCGATCTGGCGAGCCATCACCAGGTGACGCCCGCGGCTCGGGCCGGTGAGCTCCTCGATGCTGAGCCCGAAGTACGCCGCGGTCTGGGCGATGATCAGCGGAGCGGTGATCTCCGGCTCGCCGCCCTCGGGGATGAGGTCCTTCAAGACGATCTCGGCCAGCGTCATGTCGACCTCTTGGCGATTGAGGTTGGCAAAGGCGGTGACGCGGATGAGGGCGCCCTCGAGCTCGCGGATGTTGGTCTGGATCTTGGAGGCGATGAACTCCAGCACGTCCGGCGGCGCGGTCAACCGGTCCATCGCAGCCTTCTTGCGCAGGATCGCGATCCGGGTCTCGAGGTCGGGAGGCTGGACGTCGGTGATCAGGCCCCACTCGAACCGGTTGCGCAGCCGGTCCTCGAGCGCCTCGAGGCGCTTGGGTGGACGGTCGGAGGTCAGCACGATCTGCTTGTTGGCGTTGTGGAGGGTGTTGAACGTGTGGAAGAACTCCTCCTGCGTCTGGGTCTTGCCCTCCAAGAACTGGATGTCGTCGATGAGGAGCACGTCGACGTCGCGGTAGCGCCGCTTGAACCGGTCCTGGCGGTCGTCGCGGATGGCGTTGATGAACTCGTTGGTGAACTCCTCGCTCGACACGTAGCGGACCTTGGCCCCGGTGTAGAGGCTGCGGACGTAGTGACCGATGGCGTGCAGGAGGTGGGTCTTGCCGAGTCCGGACTCGCCGTAGACCAGCAGCGGGTTGTAGGCCTTGCCCGGCGCCTCGGCCACCGCCACGGCCGCAGCGTGGGGGAAGCGGTTCGACGAGCCGATGACGAAGGTCTCGAAGGTGTACTTGGGGTTGAGCCGGGTCTCCAGGGCCGACGACTTGGCAAGGTCGGAGCCGCGGTCGGGCAGCGCGCCCCGCTGGGGCGCCTCGTCGTGGCCGAGGTCGGAGACCGGGCGGTAGCCGTCGGTGGTGGGGTCGGCCGGCTGCGACGGGAGCTGCTGCGCCTGCTGCCCCTCGAGGCGGTGTCCACTTGTCGACATGTCGTCAGATCGACTCGAGCGGTCGTCGAGGAGGAGGGGCTCGTGCTCGGTGTCGAGCGACTCGTCCACGGTCACCGCGATGCGGATCTCCCGGCCGAAACGGTCGGTCAGGGCATCCTCGACCTGGGCGCGGAGCCGGCCCTCGAGCTGGGTGCGGGTGAACTCGTTGGGCACCGCGACGATGGCGGTGCTCTCGTGGAGCGTGACCGGCTTGCTGGCTCGCAACCAGGCGCGCTGGTGGGGCTGGAGGTCGCGGAGGACCGCCGGCCAGGCCTGGTCGAGGTCGGGGGTCTGTTCCACGGGTCTCCCACCGTTCATCCAAGGCCCAGCGGTGTGGACCGGTTCGTACATCCACAGGTTTGTCCACAGGGTGTGAACGGGGTGTGCCAATTGTGGACAGAGGTTTCCGGCGGCCAGGCCCGGTCGTGATCGAAATCCGTTTCCGCAGGTCAGACGGCCTATTTCGCGGACGGCGTCCCTGGCGTGCGAGGGCCTGGACCTCGATCACGGGGTGGTGGCCAGAAACCCCGACGTCGTGGAACGTAACCCGCTGGGGGAGCCCCGAGCAAGACGTCATCCACAGGGTGGCCCGTGCCGGTGCCGGAGCGGGGCGCCCGGGCGCGGTGGTGGCGCCGGTGTGGGTTTGACCCTGAGTTTCGCCAGCGCGTACCGTTGATCAGTCACCCGGTGTCGACCGGTGCCGCACGTCCATGGCTCTCGCCGTGGAGGGGCGGTGCCAGCCGAACGGCTCGACACGTGGCTCGAGGCCTCGTGTCGTGCGGTCAGCTCGCTTCGTCACTCGACCGGTGTGTGCACGATCGGACGAGTCAGTCACCCCCAACGGATCGACGTCGGAAGCACTTTCTGACGCCAGGGTCCGAGTCACCAACGAAGGAAGTAAGTCGTGAGCAAGCGTACCTACCAGCCGAACAACCGTCGCCGTCACAAGGTGCACGGTTTCCGTCTGCGCATGCGGACCCGCGCCGGCCGCGCCATCTTGTCGAGCCGTCGTCGCAAGGGCCGCAAGGACCTCGCCGTCTGAGCTTCGGCTCGACGTCGGCGTCTGATCCGGCAGGACACCATTGCTTCCTGCAGCCCACCGTCTGACCGACGCGGACTCCTTCCGGGAGACCACGCGGCGCGGTCGGCGCGCCTCGTCGCGTTCGCTCGTCGTCCACGTCTCGGCACGTGCGGGCGACGAGTCGCCGGCCCGGGTCGGTTTCGTGGTGAGCAAGGCGGTAGGCAACTCCGTGGTCCGCAACCGGGTCAAGCGTCGCTTGCGCCACCTGGCCAGGCTTCGGCTCGATGCCCTGCCAGTCGGCGGCACCGTGGTGGTGCGGGCGCTGCCCGCCGCCGCTGAGCTGTCGTCGGCCGGCCTGGCCGCCGACCTCGATCGGTGCTGGGAGCGAGTGTCGCGGTGAGTCGGCGATGAAGTACCTGCTGATCGGCCTGCTGCGCGTCTATCGCGCGGTGATCAGCCCGTTGTACGGCGAGGTCTGCCGGTATTACCCCTCGTGCTCGGCCTATGCCCTGGAAGCCGTGCAGGTGCACGGCAGCATCAAGGGCAGCTGGTTGGCTGTGCGTCGCCTGGCACGCTGTCATCCATGGGCGCCGGGGGGCGTCGACAAGGTTCCGCCGCGGCGACCGCGGGACACCACCACGACGATGAACCAACAAGGAGCCTGATCCCCCGTGGGAATTTTCAGTGACATCGGCGGCTTCATCATGACGCCGCTCTACTACGTCATCTCCGCGATCCTGCTGGGGTTCCACAAGCTCTTCACCCTCTTCCTCACCGAGGAGAGCGGCGCCGCGTGGGTGCTGTCGATCATCGGCCTCACGCTGGTGATCCGGACCGCGCTGATCCCGCTGTTCGTCAAGCAGATCAAGTCGCAGCGCAACATGCAGCTGATCCAGCCCAAGGTCAAGGAGCTGCAGAAGAAGTACGGCCACGATCGTGCCCGCCTCGGCGAGGAGACGATGAAGCTCTACAAGGACGCGGGCACCAACCCGTTCGCCTCCTGCCTGCCGCTGCTGCTGCAGATGCCGATCTTCTTCGCCCTGTTCCGGCTGCTCGACCAGGCCGCGAAGAACCAGACCGCCCATGGCTTCCTGACCGTGGAGATGGCTCGCAAGTTCGGTGAGGCGCGGGTCTTCGACAAGATCCCGATCTCGGAGTCCTTCTGGGGCGCTCGGTCGTGGGGCCCCGAGCCGGCGGTGCTGGTCATGGTGGTGTCGGCGATCCTGGTCCTGGCCATGACGGCCTCGACGTTCTTCACCCAGCGCCAGCTGATGAGCAAGAACATGCCGGCCGATGCGCTGTCCGGCCCCTACGCCCAGCAGCAGAAGATGCTGCTCTACGTGCTGCCCCTGGTCTTCGGTATCGGCGGCATCGCCTTCCCGATCGGTGTCCTCCTCTACTGGACGACGTCGAACCTGTGGACCATGGGCCAGCAGTTCTACGTCATCCGGAACAACCCGGTCCCCGGCACGCCGGCGCACGCCGCCAAGCTCGAGCGCGATCGCCACAAGGCCCGCGAGGCCGGCATCGCCTCCGGCGAGATCGAGCCCGAGCCGGAGCCCGAGACCGACCGCCGCCCCGCTGTGCGTGAGCAGCCGAAGCGGCAGACCAAGGCCCAGCGGCAGGCGGGCGCCAAGCCCGGCACCACGAACCAGAACAAGAAGAAGCAGGGAGGCGGGCGATGAGCGCCGACGCAGAGATCGGGTCGACTGAGACCGAAACGCAGCACACGGATGATGTGCAGGAGCAGGGGAGCCGCAAGGACGCCCCCACGCGCCTGCAGCAGCTCGAGGCAGAGGGCGACATCGCTGCTGACTATCTCGAGGAGCTGCTCGACATCGCCGACCTCGACGGCGACCTCGACATGGACGTCGAAGGAGACCGCGCAGCGGTCTCCATCGTGGGTGCCGACCTGAGTCAGCTCGTCGGCCGCGACGGCGAGGTCCTCGACGCACTGCAGGAGCTCACCCGCCTGGCCGTCTACCGGGAGACCGGCGAGCGCTCCCGGCTGATGCTCGACATCTCCGGGCACCGCGCTGAGCGACGTACCGCCCTGATGGCGCTGGCTGCCGAGAAGGTGGCGCTGGTCAAGGAGTCCGGAGAGTCGGTCTCGCTGGACCCGATGTCGCCCTTCGAGCGCAAGGTCGTCCACGACGCCGTCGCCGAGGCGGGTCTCACCTCGGAGTCCGAGGGCGTGGAGCCGCGTCGCTACGTGGTGATCCTCCCGGCTTCCTGAGGTCCTGAGATGACTGATGACGTCGGCCGGTCCTCGGACTCGCCGGTTTCACGTGAAACATCGACGCCCCCCGTGCCCGCAGCGGCCCGGGGGGCGTTCCCTGTGGAGCGTCAGGCCCTCGTCGAGCGCTACGTCGAGCTGTTGGCCACCGCGGGAGTCGAGCGCGGGCTGATCGGTCCACGCGAGGCCCCCCGGTTGTGGAGCCGGCACGTCCTGAACTGCGCTGTGCTGGCCCACGAGATCCCTGAGGGCGTCAGCGTCTGTGACGTCGGCTCCGGGGCCGGCCTCCCGGGTCTGGTCCTGGCCCTGGCGCGTCCCGACCTGCAGATCACGCTGGTGGAGCCGCTCCTGCGGCGTACGACCTTCCTCTCGGAGGTGGTCGACGAGCTCGGACTGTCCAACGTGCGGGTCGAACGCGGCCGGGCGGACGCCCTCCACGCCAAGGAGCGCTTCGATGTCGTGACCTCCCGCGCGGTGGCCGCACTCCCCCGGCTGCTCGAGTGGTCGATGCCGCTGGTCGCGCCCCGACGGTGTGCTCCTTGCGCTCAAGGGCGAGTCGGCGGCCGACGAGGTCGCTGCAGCCCTGCCGACGTTGCGGGCCCTGGGGTGCGGCGAGCCCGACGTGCTCGTGCTCGTTGCCGAAGGAACGGAGACCGCCACCTATGCTGTGCGGGTTCCGTGGGCGGACCCCGCGTCGGTATCGTGGCCTCCGGCAGCGGGGGCGAAAGTGGTCAAGAAGCGTCGCACTCCCCCACCCGGGAAACGTAGGCGTCGGCCTGACCACTGAGTTGTCCACAGGCGGTCCCCCGCCTGAAACGTCTAGTTATCCACAATTTTCGTCTGGTTACCCCCAGGCACCGTCCGACGTGGTTTCACGTGAAACCACCCAGGACGTTTCACGTGAAACGGAGTCATCTGTGCCCCCCATTCGCACCGCTGGAGACCTGGCCTCCTTCGACGACGGGTACGACGCCGAGGCGACTCCCCTCGCACGCGCGGCCCGGCACAGCATCCTGGCGCGCCAGGAGGCGCGACCCGGGCAGAGCTTCCAGCGCCCGGCTGCCACTCGGATCATGGTCGTCGCCAACCAGAAGGGCGGCGTCGGCAAGACGACGTCCACGGTGAATGTCGCCGCCGCGCTGGCCCAGCTCGGTCAGCGGGTGCTGGTGATCGACCTCGACCCGCAGGGGAACGCCTCCACCGCGCTCGCCATCGAGCACCGCCGCGGCGTCCCCTCCACCTACGACGCCCTCGTCGACAACGTGCCCCTGGTCGACGTGGTCCAGCCGTGCCCGGACCTGGCGGGACTGTTCGTCGTGCCCGCCACGATCGACCTCGCCGGCGCCGAGATCGAGCTCGTCAGCATCGTGGCCCGCGAGACGCGGCTGCGGAAGGCGATCCACGCCCATCCGCTGGTCGGCACCGCCGAGAGCGCCGGTGAGGACCGCTTCGACTACGTCTTCATCGACTGTCCCCCATCGCTGGGACTCCTCACCCTGAACGCGCTCGCTGCCGGCGACGAGATGATGATCCCGATCCAGGCCGAGTACTACGCGCTCGAGGGCCTCGCGCAGCTGTTGGAGACCGTCGACATGGTGCGTGCCGCGCTCAACCCCGATCTCGCGGTCTCCACGGTGCTGTTGACCATGTACGACGCCCGCACCCGCCTCGCGGCCGGGGTCGCCGAGGAGGTCCGCGCGCACTTCGGCGAGCAGGTGCTGCGCACCAACATCCCCCGGTCGGTACGGGTCTCCGAGGCGCCGTCGTACGGTCAGACCGTGATGACCTACGACCCGGGCTCCCCCGGTGCACTCAGCTACTTCGAGGCGGCCCGCGAGATCGCGACCCGGGGGGTGCCGGCATGAGCACTCCTGGACCTCAGCGCCGTGGCCTGGGCCGTGGCCTGGGATCGTTGATCCCCTCGGCCCCTCCCTCGGTCGCCACCGACGAGGCGACCGCTGACGCGACCGCTGATGCCGGCACCGCGACCGGCTCACCCGCCGGCGGCGCGACCTCGCGGCCCCCGGCCTCCGGCGCCAACGGGGACCATCGCTCCACTCCGCCGCCTGCCGACGCTGCGCCGGCCACCGATGACGCCTCGGAGCCGGGCACAGCGCCCGCCCCGGGCATGGCCCCGGTCGACGGCGCGTACTTCGCCGAGCTGCCGATCGCTGAGATCGTGCCCAACGCCGTCCAGCCGCGGCAGGTCTTCGACGAGGAGGCCATGGCCGAGCTGGTCCACTCCATCACCGAGGTCGGCCTCCTCCAGCCGATCGTGGTGCGGCGCACGGGACCGACGTCGTACGAGCTGATCATGGGGGAGCGGCGGTGGCGGGCCTCGCAGCAAGCGGGCCTCACCGCGATCCCGGCGATCATCCGGCAGACCGACGATGTCGACATGCTGCGCGATGCGCTGCTGGAGAACCTCCACCGCTCGCAGCTCAACCCCCTCGAAGAGGCAGCCGCCTACTCCCAGCTGCTCGAGGACTTCGGCTGCACCCACGACGAGCTCGCATCGCGCATCGGGCGCTCCCGCCCGCAGATCAGCAACACCCTGCGGCTGCTGAAGCTCAGCCCCGCGGTGCAGCGCCGCGTCGCCGCCGGCGTGCTGTCGGCCGGCCACGCACGCTCCCTGCTCAGCGTCTCCGATGCCGAGGTCCAGGACCGGCTCGCACAGCGGGTGGTGGCCGAGGGCATCAGCGTGCGCGCGCTCGAGGAGATCGTGGCCGTGGGCGACCACGGGCGCCCCGAGACGCGTCAGCAGCGTCGCCGTCCCACGGCCCCCGGCCTCGCCGACCTCGCCGAGCGGCTCTCGGACCGGTTCGAGACCCGGGTGAAGGTCGACCTGGGTCAGCGCAAGGGCAAGATCACCGTCGAGTTCGCGACGTTGGAGGACCTGCGGCGCATCGTGGACGTGATGGACCCCTCCGCTCCTGAGTCCTGAGGCGATAAGTCGACAAAGCGATCTATGGCTAGATCGATTGGTCGATCAATAGATCAGTCGGTCAAGCTACTTGGCGCTCGACTTCTTGGCCCGGGCGGCGGCGCGCTTGGCGGCGCGCTGCCGCTTCTCCTCCGCGTCGAGCCGGGCAGCTTCCTCCAGCGTGGGCGCCGACCCGCCGTACGACGCGGGCAGCCACCATGATCCGGGAGGCTGCTCCTCGGCGGGGTAGGAGCGGATCGTCTCGTCGAGCAGGTCGGTCATGACCGTGCGCAGCTCGGCGGTCTCGGCGACCGGGTCCTCCCCGGTGGGGTGGAGCGGCGGGGCGCACCGGATCGAGATGGTCTTGCCGCGCGAGAAGTCCTTCTCGTGGTCCTTGGTCATCATCCGGTGGGTGCCCCACAGGATGACCGGCACGATCGGCACGCCGGCCTCTGCCGCGATCCGCACGGCTCCGGTCTTGAACTCCTTGAGGACGAACGCGCGCGAGATCGTGGCCTCCGGGAAGATGCCCACGGCCTCGCCGTCCTTGAGGTACTTCACCGCCAGCTCTGCGGAGGCCACCCCGGCGCCCCGGTCGACCTCGATGTGGTGCAGGGAACGCATGAGCGGTCCGGTCAGCTTGTGGTCGAACAGCTCGCGCTTGGCCATGAAGCGCACCAGGCGACCCGAGGGATTGGCAGCCAGTCCGCCGTAGACGAAGTCGACGTAGCCGATGTGGTTGACCGCCAGCAGCACGCCGCCCTTGCGCGGGACGTGCTCGGTGCCCTCCATGTGGAAGTCCTGCCCGAGCAACCGGAAGCCGGCCTTCGCCGCGGCGATGATCGGGGGGTAGGTGATGTCGAGCATGGGGACCTCCAGGGGCCACAGGGGGAGTAGGAGCAGACGGTACGGGGAACCCGGTCAGCGACGGGTGGCGAGGAAGTCGGCGATGCGGCCGATGGCCTCCTCGAGCACGGCCACGTCCGGCAAGGTCACGAGCCGGAAGTGGTCGGGTTCGGGCCAGTTGAAGCCGGTGCCGTGCGTGACCAGGATCTTCTTGGCCCGCAGCAGGTCGATGACGAACTCCTGGTCGTCGTCGATGGCGTAGACCTCCGGGTCCAGCCGCGGGAAGCAGTAGAGCGCGCCGCGCGGCTTGACCGACGACACGCCGGGGATCTCGTTGAGCAGCCGGTGAGCCAGCATGCTCTGCTCGTAGAAGCGGCCGCCGGGGACGATCAGCTCCTCGATCGACTGGTAGCCGCCCAACGCGGTCTGGATGGCGTGCTGGGCCGGCACGTTGGAGCACATCCGCATGTTGGCGACCAACGTGAGGCCCTCGAGGAAGTCGGTGGCGATCTCCTTGGGGCCCGAGACCATGACCCACCCGGCCCGGTAGCCACACACCCGGTAGGCCTTCGACAGGCCGCTGAAGGTCAGGCAGAGCACATCGTTCCCGGCGGCGGCTGCGGCGTGGTGGTGCACCGCGTCGTCGAACAGGATCTTCTCGTAGATCTCGTCGGCGAAGACCACGAGGTCATGGCGCCGGGCGATGTCGACCAGCCCGCGCACGATCTCCTCGCTGTAGACCGCGCCGGTGGGGTTGTTGGGGTTGATGATGACCAGCGCGTGGGTGTTCTCGGTGATCTTGGCCTCGATGTCGGCCAGGTCCGGGTTCCAGTCGTTGGCCTCGTCGCAGAGGTAGTGCACGGGGGTGCCGCCGCACAGCGTGACCATCCCGGTCCACAGGGGATAGTCCGGCGCGGGCACCAGGACCTCGTTGCCGTCGTCGAGGAAGGCCTGCAGCACCATCGAGATGAGCTCGGAGACCCCGTTGCCGATGAACACGTCCTCCACGTGGACGTCGCGCAGCCCGCGGCCCTGGTAGAACTGCGCGACCGCGGTGCGGGCGGGATAGATCCCCTGGGAGTCGCTGTAGCCCTGGGACTCCGGCAGGTGCCGCGTCATGTCGGTCACGATCGCCTCAGGGGCCTCGAAGCCGAACGGCGCAGGGTTGCCGATGTTGAGCTTCAGGATGCGGTGGCCCTCGGCCTCGAGCCGCTGGGCCTCGACCAGGATGGGGCCCCGTACGTCGTAACGGACGTCGTGGAGTTTCTTGCTCTGTCGGATCTGACGCACCTCGTCATCCTCGCAGGTCCCGGCAACGTCGCGGGGCCTGTCCCGTCAGCCGCGCCACGCGGCGCCGCTGCGACACGTGCGACACGGGGCGGGAGCGGCCACAATGGGAGGGTGACCCGCAGGATCCTCCGGCTCACCCCCGATCGTCTGCGTGACCTCGGGGACGCCGGTGTGCCGTGCCGTACGTGCGTGCACTGGGAGCTCGACCCTGTCCGACGGGCCCGGATCGCCGACGACACCGAGGCGGGTGCCGAGAAGGACGCCTGGTTGTCGTGGGTGCTGCGGGAGTGGGGTTCGTGCGGTCGCGTCATGGTGGTGGACGACGTCACGGTCGGCTACGTCATCTACGCGCCGACCGCGTTCGTGCCCGGCAGCGCCGGCTACCCGACGGCGCCGGTCTCCCACGACGCTGTGCTGCTGACCAACGTCTACGTCGCCCCGGAGCACACCGGCGGCGGCCTGGGACGGGCGCTGGTGCAGGCCATGGCACGCGACCTGATCGATCGAGGAGGGGTCCGCGCCGTGGAGGCCTTCGGGGACACCCGCGGCACGCGGCGGTGCCTGGTCGCCACCGACTTCCTGGCCCGGGTGGGCTTCCGCACGGTGCGACCCCACCCGCTGACCCCGCGCATGCGCATGGACCTGCGCTCGGCGCTCACCTGGCGCGAGGAGGTCGAGGCGGCGCTGGACCGGCTCGTCGGCGCCTGGCGTCCGGCCCCTGTCCCGGTCCCGGACGCACGACAGGCCCTGCCGAAGCAGGGCCTGTCGGGACCGAGTGATCAGCGCACGATCACGCGATGAACTCGTCGAGCTCCTTGAGCAGGGCGGCCTTGGGGCGGGCACCGACGATGGTGCGCACGACCTCGCCGCCCTTGTAGATGTTGATCGTCGGGATACCGGTCACCCGGTACGACGAGGGGGTCACGGGGTTCTCGTCGACGTTCATCTTCAAGAACGTGACCTTCTCCCCGTGGGCTCCGGCGAGCTCGTCGAGGATCGGGGCGACCTGACGGCACGGTCCGCACCACTCGGCCCAGAAATCGACCAGCACGGGCTTCTCGGACTTCAGCACCTGTGCCTCGAACTCGGCATCGGTGACGGCTTGGATGTTGCCCACGGTGATTCCCTTCTAGGTTTGGCTTGTTGTCGGTCCCAACACCACCGCTCAGGTGGTTGTTCCCGGCGTCCTGACCGGCGGCCGCGACACCGGACCAGGGATGGTCAGACGGTCTCGGCCACGGTGTCGGCACGCTGCTGCGCCTCGGCGCCGGTGGCGGCGACGTGGTCGAGCTCGGAGAGGTACCGCTCGGCGTCGAGGGCGGCAGCGCACCCGGTGCCGGCGGCGGTGATCGCCTGGCGGTACTGGTGGTCGACGAGGTCACCGGCGGCGAACACGCCCGGCAGGTTGGTGCCCGTGGAGGGGTGGGTGGCCAGGACGTAGCCGTTCTCGTCGAGGTCGACCTGTCCGACGAGCAGCTCCGAGCGGGGGTCGTGGCCGATGGCGATGAACAGTCCGGTGGCGTCGAGCTCGCGCTTCTCGCCGGTCACGGTGTCGGCCAGGGTCAGCGACTCCAAGGAGTCGGTGCCGTTGATCGAGTCGATCACGCTGTTCCACAGGATCTCCAGCTTCGGGTCGGCGAAGGCGCGTTCCTGCATGATCTTGGAGGCGCGCAGCTCGTCGCGGCGCACGATCAGCGACACCTTGGAGCCGAAGCGGGTCAAGAAGGTGGCCTCCTCGATGGCGGAGTCGCCGCCGCCGACGACGGCGATGTGCTGGTCGCGGAAGAAGAACCCGTCGCAGGTCGCGCACCAGGAGACGCCGCGACCCGACAGGGCGTCCTCGTTGGGCAGGTCGAGCCGGCGGTAGCCGGACCCGGTCGCCAGGATCACGGCCCGGGCGGTGTAGGTCTCGGTGGCGGTCTTGACGACCTTGATGTCAGAGGTGAGGTCGACCTCGACGACGTCGTCGGGGATCATCTCGGCCCCGAAGCGCTCGGCCTGGGCGCGCATCTCGTCCATCAGGGCCGGGCCCATGATGCCGTCGCGGAAGCCGGGGAAGTTCTCGACCTCGGTGGTGTTCATGAGGGCGCCGCCGGCGGTGACCGAGCCCTCGAACACCAGGGGCTGCAGGCTGGCTCGCGCGGCGTAGACCGCGGCGGTGTAGCCCGATGGTCCGGAGCCGATGATGATCACGTTGCGGGTGTCCGACATGTGGTGGTGCTCTCCTCGAGTCGATGGCCTCAGCAGTTCCGAGGTGGTCTCGATCACAACGGATCGTAGGCGAGGAGGATTCCCGAGCGCCGCTCCGGCCGGTGGGGCTCGTTCGCAGGGCGGCTCAGCGCCGGGCGAGCACGGTTGAGCGCAGCACCTCGGCCGTGCCGCAGCGCAGCAGGTCGACGGTCTGGGTCTCACCCGCGGGCGGGCGGAAGGCGAGCACGGTGGGCACGCCGTCGTACAGGGCCGCGAACAACTTGCCGGGACCCCAGTCGGCGGTGGGACAGATGAAGGACTCCGACATGCTCAGGTCGGTCCCGGCCACGCGCGAGCCCCCGAGCGAGCGGTAGCCGGGCAGGTGGATGAACCGGACGACCTGCTTGGCGAAGCCACGTTCGGAGAGCCTGGCCACCAGGAACGGCTGCGCCTTCTCCACCTGGGTGTCGGCGCGCGGTCCGGCGACCGACGGCGGCTCCTCACCCGGACCGACCTCAGGCGCGCTCTGCTCGGCGAAGGCTCCTTCGGGCGCGCCGCCGGCACTGTCGGCGACCGACTCGCTTGCGGCTCTGGTTGTCGGACGACGGCGAGTTCACCGCCTGCCCGATGCCGACCCCGACCACCACGACGGCCGCGGCCGCGAGGAGCAGGGCGCCGGCTCGGCGACGGCGGCGGGCGCTGAGGTCGGTGACCCCGCGGCGAGCGTCGATCTCGGCCGGGCCCTCCTCCACCAGCTGGGAGAGCACCCGATCGAGTCGCGCGACGACATCGACCGGGACGGGCTCCTCGTGGCGCGCCTCGACCAGCAGGCGACGCAGTCGGGTCTCCTGCTCAGGCGTGACCTCGGGGTCGTGCTCGGGCATCAGGTTTCACAGTCTCTCGACACAGCAACAGCTGCGCGTCAGCGGGTAGGGGCTCGGTGGTCACGAGAGCGGTGGCCCTCGTGGCGGGTTCACGGATGGGACGGCGCCCGGCCCGGGAGGGTTCCCCGTGGGGTCCACGCGGGCGCTCCCGGCATCAGGCTCCCCGACCAGATCGACGAGAAGCACAGCGAGCCGGGCGCGGCCGCGCGCGCACCGCGACTTCACCGTGCCCACGGCGCAGCCGAGGATCTCGGCTGCCTCCGCGACCGGGTAGCCCTCCATGTCCACGAGCACCAGCGCGGCGCGTTGCTCACCGGACAGCGTGGCCAGCGCGGCGAGCACCTGCCGGCGGCGCTCCTGCACCAGCGTGACCTCGACCGGGTCGGTGGTGACCGGCGTCGAGGAGACCAGCGAGCCGCGGTCGCCGTACTCCTCGAGGTCGTCGGGGAGGGAGTCGGTGTGGCGCACCTTCATGGCGCGCAGCCGGTCGAGGCACGCGTTGACGACCACGCGGTGCAACCAGGTGGTGACCTGCGACTCGCCGCGGAACGACGCGGCGCGGCGGAAGGCGGCGACCATGCCGTCCTGGAGCCCGTCGGCGGCGTCCTCGGGATTGCCCATGGTGCGCAGCGCAACGGCCCAGAGCCGTCCGCGGTGTCGGGCGAACAGCTCCCCGAACGCGGCGGGGTCGCCGGCCACGTGGGCGCGGAGCAGTGCTGCATCGCTCGGTTCGGCGGTCCCGGCATCGGGCTCGACCCGCACGTCAGTCTCCATGGACGACCACCTCGGCGATCCGTCCACGGAAGACCGACCCGTCGGCCGGCAAGGAGGTCAGCCACACGGTGACGAAGCTGCCGGTCACCTCGCCGGTGGGCTCGAGGGTGCCGGTGGCAGTCCTGCGGCCGGTGATCGTGCCGGTGGCGACCGGCTGGAGGTCGTCGACCCCGGCGGGCGCCTGGTCGGTGACGTAGAGCGACACCTCGGTGGGAGAGCCGTCGAGACGGAGGTCGACGGCGGAGACCGTGTGCGGTCCACCGAGGTCGAGGACGAGTCCGACGCCGGTCTTGAGAGCACCGGGCGGGGGACCGAGCTGGTCGTTGTAGCCCTGCGTGCGCCAGGCCGTGGTCGCGTCGCCGTCGACGGCCAGGGCTGCTTCGTCGTCGTTCTCGGCGCCGTCACCGAGCGGGTCGAGCGTGGTGGCGGTGACGCCCGCCAACGGGGCGGCGGCGGAGAGCGGCGACGTCGCGGACTCACTCGGGGTCGAGCCGGCGTCGTCCGTCATGCCGAGCACCCCACGGCCGCGACCGAGGTTGACCGCGACCGCGACCGCGACGATCACGACGAGGACCGTCAGGACCAGGCCCGCGAGCCGGAACGTCGAGCGTCCCGGCACCGAGTCGTCGGCGATCACGGGCAGCAGGGTGCTGCTGGTGCCGCCGTGCCCGATCCCGTGGCCCAGCCCGGTGCCGGTGCCGTGCCCGGTGTCCCACGGCCAGTACTCGTCGCGGCCACGAGCACCGGCCGCGGGCGCCTCCGCAGCGCGGGTGCCGGGGCGTGCGGTGCGCGCCGGCGCGCCGTCGCGCGGCTCGGGAGCGAACAGAGGCCGCTCGGGAGGGTCCTCGAACGGCGGGGGCGGGGGCGGGGGCGTGCGTCGCTCCAGCCAGGCGACGTCGTCCTCGTCGTCGCCGAAGATCGGCAGGCCGGCCTGGGTCGGGCGGTCCACGCCGGCCGCAGAGCCCGAGCCCGAGCCCGAGTCGGAGTCCGGCTTCGCCGTGGGGACGACGTCCTCGGCGCCGGTGGCGGCCACGCCGTTCGACGACGAGCCGGACGCCGCGGTGACCGTGGTGGGCCACGATCCGTCGTGGGGCGTGAGCTCGGGCACCTGGGGCAGCACGATGAGCTCTTCGTCGGGCAGCACCGCGGGCGCGCACGACAGCAGCGCCACGGCCATGCCGGTGGGGTCACCGACGAAGTCGGCGAGGTAGTCGGAGATGCCTCGGGCGCTCTCGGCATAGGTGTCGAGCTCCCGGTGCCGGCCGATCCCGTCCGGGTGCAACAGCTGCTCGCAGAGGCTGTCCAGCGGGCGGGGTACGCCGGCCCGCACCCGGCGCGGCCGCAGCACCTCACCGTGCTCGCGAGGCGCGGGCTTGACGATCGATCCCGAGGCACCGCCCCACGTGGCGGTCAGGGCACAGTGGAGCAGGCCCGCGAGGTCGGTGAGGTCGTGGCGGAGGTCGTCGGTCGGCACGCCGTGGAGGGCCGCGTCGACGCACAGCCCGATGATCCGCACACCACCGGTGCGGTCGATCAGCACGTTCTCGGGGTTGAGGCGGCCGTGGGCGATCCCGGCCCGGTGCGCGGTGGCGATCGAGTCGGCGACCTCGGCCACGAGCCAGGCCGAGCGACGCGGACCGAGGGGCCCGGTCCCGGCGGCGACGATGTCCAACGAGGCGCCCCAGCCCCACTCGTTGACGACGTAGCAGACCTGGTCGTTCACGTCGGCGTCGAGCACGCGCAGGATGCGCCGGTCCAGCACGGTGGCTGCGCGTCTGGCGGCCTCCATGAGCCCAGGCGCCCGGGCGTCGTCGCTACGGATGACGTGGATCGCGACGTGGCGCTCCAGGACCCGGTCGTGAGCACGCCAGAACCGCCCGTCGCCGCTCTCGCTCAGCAGGTCGACCAGGCGGTAGCGGTCAGCGAGGACGTCGCCGGGCCGGGTCGCGTACGGCACCTGGACTCTCCTCGTCTCACGATGGCGCCGCGTCTGGTGTGACGGGCGGGGTGCTTGCCCATCGTAGGACGCCGCGGGCCCTCCTCGGGGGCGCATGACGCACCCCGGTGGGGATTCGTCGCTCAACCGTGGCCGGCGGGCCTCAGCGACCCACACCGAGGCGACGCGTGACGGTGGAAACCACCGAGGTGACCTCCCGCAGGCGCAAGACCCGGGCCAGCACGATGAAGAGGACCACGTCGGCGGTGCCGACCAGGCCGCCACGCACCAGCGACAGCGACCAGTGGGGCGCGGGGCCCCAGACCTGGCCGAGCGCGTAGGCAAGGGCGGCGGCGAGAGCCGTCGAACCGATCGTGATCAGGCCGAGCCGCACGACGAAGCGGGTCAGCCGGCCGCCGTGGAGCCCACCGAGCTGGGAGCTGAGGACCGCGAACGACACCGCCGCGCCCACGGCGTAGGACGTGAAGTAGGCGATCACCAGGGCCGGCGAGGTCTCCTCGGCGCTGGCGCCCGCGACGAGCACCAGGGCGCCCACGATGTTGGTCACCGCCACGACGCACTGGATGAAGAAGACCGTGCGGGTCTGCTCCAGGGCATAGAAGCCGCGCAGCATCAGGTAGTGGACGGTGAACATGACCAGGCCGGGACCGAAGAGGGCCAGCGACGGGGCGTAGCGCTCGAAGCCGTCGGCCGCAGCTCCGTGACCCCAGATCACGTTGGCGACGTCGGTCGACACGAGCGGCAGCAGCGCGGCGAACGGCACCACGACGGCGAGCGCCGCCCGCAGCGAGGAGGCCAGGGTCTCGCTGAGGCCTGCCAGGTCTCCCTCGGCAGCCCGGTTGGAGAGTCGCGGCAGGATCGCGGTCGCCAACGACACCGTGATCACCGAGTGCGGCACCATCACGATGAGGAACGCCGAGGAGTAGACGGTGTAGCCCGTGCCGTCGGCCGCGGCTCCGGCAGTACCGCTCGAGGCCAGGCGGACGACCACGGTGTAGGCGATCTGGTTGACGATCACGAACAGGACCGTCCAGGTGCCCAGGCGCAGGGTGTGTCCGAGCCCCGACCCGCGGAAGTCGAAGCGCGGGCGGAAGGTGAAGCCCGCCTTCTTGAGGTAGGGCACCAGGATCGCCAGCTGCGCCGCGATCCCGAGGGTCGAGCCGAGGCCGAGAAGCAGCTCCTGGCTGGAGGTGTAGGGGCCGGTGAGCTCGGCACCCTGGGCCGGCCCGAAGGCGACGAGGTAGATCACCAGGGTGGCGATCGAGATGATGTTGTTGGCGATCGGGGCCCACATCATCGGCCCGAACCGGCCACGGGAGTTCAGGATCTGACCCACCAGGACGAACATCCCGTAGAAGAAGACCTGGGGCAGGCAGTAGCGCGCGAAGGCGATCACCGAGGCCAGCTGCGGTGCCATGTCGGGCGTGTCGTAGCCGTCGAGGTAGAGCGACATCAGCGCCGGTGCGAAGACCACCAGCGCAGCGGTCACCGCGAGCAGGAAGATCCCGGCGAGGGTGACGATCCGGTTGGTGTAGGCCTCACCGCCGTCCTCGTCGTGCCGCATCGCGCGCACCAGCTGAGGCACCAGGACGGCGTTGAAGACGCCGCCGGCCAGCAGGATGTAGAGCATGTTCGGCACGGTGTTGGCGATCGTGAAGATGTCGGCGTGCAGGCTCAGGCCGAGGGCTGCGGCCAGCAGTGCCGAGCGCACGAAACCACTGAGCCGCGAGACCACGGTGCCGGCCGCCATCACGGCGCTCGAGGCGAGGATGCCGCCCCGGCCGTCGTCCGGCGTCGCGCCCGGTCCTGCCGGCGCCGTGGCCGGGTCGGGCCGGTCGATCGGCCCGCTCACGTCGTCACCCTGTCGGCCGCCGGGTGCCCGCCGGTGTCGCCGTGGGCAGCCTTGCCGGCCCGCCGCGCGGTGCGGATCCGCCGTACGAGGCGCACGATGATGGCCAGGAACAGCAGGCCGACGCCGATGCCCATGATGAGCCAGATGACCGCGCTCACCTGGGCGGAGCGGATCGGGAGCTGGTCGCTCGCACCGAGGGGCACGAGGTCGGCGTCGGTGACGAGCAGCGTGACGTTGTGGACCCTGTTGCCGACCGCGCGGGTCTCGAGCAGGACGTTGGTGCGTGCGCCGGGGGCGAGCTCGACCACCTGCGACGGCGTGATGGTGATGTCGGCGTCGGTGACCGAGTCGACCCGGACCGCGACGGTGTGGTCGAGGTCGTTGCTGAGGGAGACCAGGAAGCTGCCGGAGTCGCTCGACAAGGTCACGCCCGACGAGGCGGTGATGCGCACCTGTTGGAGCTGCTCGTCCACCCACGCCTGCGACTGCGCGAGCGACTCGCGTGCGGCGACCTGGTTCTTGCGGGCTGCATAGCTCAGCCGGGTCAGGGCCTCCTCGGTGAGGGCGCCCGCCACCGTGTTGTTGCCGACGAGGACCCGCTGCAGCGTGTCGCCGGCCGAGATCAGCGACTTCGCGGCCTCGAAGGTGGCGGGAGCCAGCTCGCGTCGTTCCTCGAGCTCGGGGTAGTCGACCTGGTCGGTGCTGATCGTCTCCGGCTGGGTTTGTGCCTGCAGGTTGGACAGCGTCTGCAGGCGCAGCCAGTCGACGTCGAGCCCGCCGAAGAACTCGGCGGCCGAGTCGAGGGCCCACTCGGTCGGCAGCACGACGGTGAGGGGTTCCTGGTCGGCCTTGATCGCACGCACGGCGGCCTCGGCGAGGATCCGCTGGCGCAGGCCCACCGCACTCAGCGCCGGCCCCGGTCCGGGGGATCCCTCCGCGGCACCGGTTGAGGACACGACCAGACGCTGGCCGCCGAGCTCGCCGACGCCGGGGGTGGCCCCGGTGAGCAGGTCGTCGCTGACGAGCACGCGTGAGCCGCGCCCGGCTGCGGCGATGCTCTCGGCGTCGAGGTAGCCCCCCGGTGCGGTGAGGACCGGCGGGGTGGAGATCTCGAGCTCCTCGAGCACCGTGCTCCGTTGAGCCAGGGCGAGGGCGAGGAGCTCGGGGGCGCTGCGTTGCGCGGCCGGTACGTCGACGTTGCCGTAGGGCACGCTCAGCACCTCGTTGCCGCTGAAGGCTGCCGGGAGGGCGTCGATCCAGGCGGCGGCTGCTCGGGAGGCCGCGCGGGTGGCTGCGGACGGCGCGGGGGTCGGGGAGGACTCGGGGCTGGTGGGCGCTCCGGTGGGCGCGGCGGAGGCCTCGGACTCCGACCCGCTCGCGGTGGCGAGGGTGCGGGGGAGGTTGCCGTCGGCCAGCGTGCCGACCGCGTCGATCAGGGCGGGGTCGACCAGCCACGAGATGGGGGCGTCCGGGCCGCTGCCGGCGACGAAGCCGAGCAGGTCACGCAGCCGGCCGCCCGGGCTGAGGGCGCGGGTCCATCTCGCCTCCTGGTCCACCGAGCCGTCTGCGCGGCGGGGCACCGAGCGGAGCAGCGGCAGCACCAGGGCCACCCGCTCGGGGGTCCCGACGCGGGCCGGCACGTAGGGGAGGAAGGTGCGCGCCCGGCCGTCGGCCATCTGGTCGCGGGGACTGCTCGCGCTCTGGCCGATGGCGTGCACGCCGAACCAGTAGACGCCGCCGCCGGTGACCTCGAAGGCGTCCACCGGGACCGTGATCTCGAAGGGAGCCGACTGACCGGGGGTGAGGGTCTCGACCTTGCCCGGGCGACCCTGGGTGGTCACCCGCGACCCGACGTAGGTGTCGTACGGCGTGGACATCGCCGCGGCCAGCTGTCCGGGGTTGCGCAGCGGCTCGAGGTCGTCGCCGAGGAAGGCGTAGAGGTTGACCGTGGTCCAGGTCTCGTCGCTGCGGTTGGTCACCGTCCCGCGCACGGTGAGGTCACCGCGCCGGGGGAGGTAGGAGGGGGTGAGAGCGTCGATGACGACCCGCAGGGGACTGGTGTCGACCTCGGCCGGGCCGGCCGGGGCCGCGGTCAGCACCGAGGCGCTCGCGGCACCAGGACCGGGGGCCGCGCCGGCTCCGGTGGCCGGAGCAAGCGCCAGGAGTGCCCCCGCTGTCGCGCTCGCCAGGGCGCGCAGGAACAGGGGAGGACGGGCCACGACATGAGGGTATCGGCCCGTTCACCGTAAACTCCGCGCCGTGCCCGACCAGCCGCTCACCCCTGCCCGCCCGCCGCAAGCGGGGCCCCCTCCGTTGTCGATGGTGGAGGTCCAGGAGCGGGTCGCGACCGAGCTCGACCGGCTGGCGCCGGTGCTCGACGTCCTCGGCTCGCTCTTCGCCGACGCCGGCCACAGCCTCCACCTCGTCGGTGGCCCGGTGCGTGACGCGATGCTGGGTCGCTCCCACCACGACCTGGACTTCACCACCTCGGCTCGTCCCGAGCAGACCGAGAAGCTGCTCAAGCGCTGGGGCGACGGCGGCCTGTGGGACATGGGCCGCGACTTCGGCACGATCGGAGCCAGGCGAGGGCCGTGGGTCGTCGAGGTCACGACGTACCGCTCGGAGACCTACGACGCCTCGTCCCGCAAGCCCGAGGTCTCCTACGGCGACACCCTCGCCGGCGACCTGGGGCGTCGCGACTTCACCGTGAACGCCATGGCGGTCAGCGTCCCGGGGCGGGTCTTCGAGGACCCGTACGGCGGCATCGCCGACCTCGCCGCCCGGGTGCTGCGCACCCCCGGCACCCCGGAGGACTCCTTCGGCGACGACCCCCTGCGGATGATGCGCGCCGCGCGGTTCGCGGCCCAGCTGGGCTTCGAGGTGGCGCCGGAGGTGGTCGCCGCGATGACGTCGATGGCCGACCGGATCACGATCATCTCTGCCGAGCGGGTGCGAGACGAGCTGGTCAAGCTCGTGTGCGCCCCCTACCCGCGGCTCGGTCTCAGCCTGCTCGTCGACACCGGACTGGCCGACATCGTCCTGCCCGAGCTGCCGGCCCTGCGCCTCGAGCGCGACGAGCACCACCGGCACAAGGACGTCTACGAGCACACGCTGACCGTGCTCGAGCAGGCGATCGACCTCGAGTCCCGGATCCCCGAGGAGCTCACCGGCGGTGGCCCCGACTTCATCTCCCGCTTCGCTGCCCTGATGCACGACGTCGGCAAGCCGCGTACCCGCAAGTTCGTCGACGACGGCACCGTCACCTTCCACCACCACGACGTCGTGGGGGCCAAGCTCACCGCCAAGCGGATGAAGGCCCTGCGGTTCTCCAACGACGACATCGAGGCGGTCAGCCAGCTCGTCGAGCTGCACCTGCGCTTCCACGGCTACGGGTCGGGGGAGTGGACCGACTCGGCCGTACGCCGCTACGTGCGTGATGCCGGCGAGCAGCTCGAACGCCTGCACGTGCTGACCCGCGCCGACTGCACGACCCGCAACCAGCGCAAGGCCGATCGTCTGCGTCGGACCTACGACGACCTCGAGGAGCGCATCCGGCGGCTCTCCGAGGCCGAGGAGCTCGGGGCGATCCGCCCCGACCTCGACGGCAACCAGATCATGGAGATCCTCCAGCTCGGGCCCGGTCGTGAGGTCGGGGAGGCCTATCGCTACCTGCTCGAGCTGCGCCTCGACGGTGGACCGTTGGCGGAGGAGGACGCGCGCGCCGCCCTGCTCGCGTGGTGGGCGAAGCGCGGATCGCCGTCTACCGGTGAGTAAGTTGCGTTCATGACTGACACGACTGCCACAGAGCTCACCGAGAGCATCGAGATCGACGCCGCACCCGACACGGTCTGGTCCCTGGTGTCCGACGTGCCGCGGATGGCCTCCTGGAGCCCGCAGGTCGTGCGCTCGACCGTGCAGGGCGGCGTGGTCGCCCAGGGTGCGACGTTCAAGAACCTCAACCGGCAGGGCCTGCTCTTCTGGCCGACCAGTGCCAAGGTCATCCGCTTCGAGCCGCACCGCGACTTCGCGTTCCGGGTCAAGGAGAACCGCACGATCTGGTCCTTCGAGCTCGCGCCCACCGCCACGGGCGGCACCCTGCTCACCCAGCGCCGCGAGGTGCCCGACGGCATCTCCAAGGTGTCGCTCGGGCTCACCAAGGTGGTCTTCGGAGGGGTCCCGGCCTTCACCGAGCGACTGCGCTCGGGCATGCGCGAGACGTTGGCCAAGGTGAAGGTCGAGGCCGAGGCGGCTGCTGCCTAGGTAGCACAGCCCGGCAGCACAGCCCGGCAGCACATCGGTCTGCCTGGAAAAAGCACGAGGCCCCGCCTGGAGCAACCCCTTGCTCCGGCGGGACCTCGCCGGCGACAAGACCCCATGGTTGTCGCCGTATCGTCCGTCACCGACCCCTCAATGACGGACGAAGTCATGGCTCGCGCGCGATGCGTGCGAGCGACCTGTCAGCCGTCGCGGAAGCGGCCGGCGCTGCGGGGGGTCAGGGGTGAGCAGGGCAGGGGAAGGTTGTACATCGGCGATCCTCGGAGAGTGGGGGGACGGTCTCGCGTGCGGGACCAGCCGGGGATGTCAGGCGGGATATCAGGCGGGGGGGGTGCCTGACGACATGCTACGGCCTCGGAGCCCGATTGCACCCACGAAATCATCAACTGTGATGCGGGGGAGACCAACAACCCCGCCCGGAGGACCCGGACGGGGTTGTTGATCAGTGCTGGTGCAGTGAGCCTCGGCCCCTAGTTCTGGGTGACGAAGCCCTCCAGGTAGCCGGTGCCCCGCTTCAGGACGACCTTGACCTTGTGGCGTCCCTTGCCGAGCTTGGCGTAGGTGCGCTGGTTGCCGAAGGTGATCGCCTTGCCCTTGGTCTTGAAGTTCAGCGACGGCACCCGCTTGCCGTCGATGAACACCTGGGCCTTGCCGCCATCGGCTGCCTTGCCGTAGCGGATCTTGAGGGTGTTCCCGGTGAAGCTGTAGCTCAACCGGTCCGGACCGCGACGCTTGCTCGAGGTGTCGCAGTAGACGCCCCGCAGCGCCGCCTTCGAGCGCTTGACCTTCCAGGCACCCTGACGGTTCACGCTGCGTGCGTTGCAGGTCGAGTAGCGCAGGACCCGGACACGCTGCTGCTCGAAGGCGGTGTTGCCGGCCTCGTCGCGGACAGCCACGGTCACCTTGTAGCGACCCGGCTCGGCGTAGCGCACCTTGACCTTGGTGCCGGTGGCATCGACGTTCTTGCCGCCGTCGCCCTTGTTCCAGAAGACCTCGAGGTCCTCGGGGGCGGTGACGTCGTCGCTGGAGCCGCTGGCATCGAAGATCACGGCCTGGCGGGTGAGCACCCGCTGCGGGCGCACCTCCATCTGCACGGTCGGGTCGGTGGTGTCCTCGTTGCCGGTGGTCTCGCCCACGGTGATCTCGACACTCGCGGTGTCGGTGAGACCACCCCCGTCGGTCACGGTGACCGTGGCGGTGTAGGTCCCCTCCTCGGCGTAGGAGGTGGTGACGTCGCGGCCGGTCGCGTCAGCGGTGGTGCCGCCGTTGTCGAAGTCCCACGAGTAGGTCAGACCGTCCGGCGTCTCGGCGTCGGTCGAGCCGTCGGCACTCAGGTCGATCGACTCACCGACCTGGGCCTGCGACGGAGTCGCACTGGCCTTCGCCGTCGGCTTGGTGTTCTCCACCTCGTCACCGGTCACCGTGACCGTGACGGTCGCGGTGTCCTGGAGACCCTGCAGGTCGGTGACGGTCAGCGTGACGTCGTAGGTCCCGGCGGTGAGGAAGGCGTGCTCCACCGTGGGTCCGGCCGTCTTGCCGGTCTCGTCATCGAAGTCCCAGCTGTAGTCGAGCTGGTTGGGCGTCTCGGCGTCGGTGCTGTCGAGACCGGAGAACGACACCAGCTGACCGGTGGTGGCCGTGGTCGGCGTGGCCGTTGCCGCGGCGACCGGCTTGGTGTTGACCGGGGCCGTCTCGGGCACGTAGCCGTAGTCGAACTCCCCGCAGCCGGTGCCGAGGTTGAAGGTCACGTCGCCGGTCAGGTTGCTGACCGGTGCTGCGTCCTCGCCGCTCATCGCGGTGACGTCGAAGCCCAGGCAGTCGTAGGCGAAGGTCCAGTTGCCGGTCGGCGAGTTGGGGTCCTTGTAGTTGTCGACGTGGGGCGTGGCCGAGCTGTCGCTGAACGACGTACGACCGGCCGTGGCCCGGAACGACGCGTCGTTCAGGTTCGGCGAGGACGAGCCCAGGGTGGGCTTGGCGTCCAGCGGCGACTGTGCCGGCGGGTCGTCGGTGCCGGCGTTGCCGTACCCGTGCGCCTCGTCGGTGTAAGCGAGGTAGAGGCCGGCCTCGAAGGCGAGCGCGGCCGCGGTCGATCTCCCCCTTGCCGTCGAAGTCGAAGCCCGAGCGGTCACGCATCTCGAGGTAGTAGGCGTGGTCCTGCGGTGAGTCGGCGCCGGCCTGGAGGTAGCTCCAGCCCTTGGTGCACGAGGTGGCGACGCTCAGGTCTTCCTTGCAGCCGCCGTTGAAGATCTCGGGGTCACCGGGCTTGCCCGAGGTCTCGAAGTCGGTGGCGTAGATGACCTTGTCGGCGCCGTCGACCTTGGCCACGACCTCGATGTCGTCGATGAACCAGCCGGGCAGGGCCAGGCCGGGGTCGGTGGCGTAGGAGAAGCGCAGGGCGCCGCGTGCGGCACCGGCCAGGTCACTGATGTCGTAGCTGTCCTGGAGGAACACCGGGTCAGGGTTCTCGCCGGCGAGCCGGTCGACGTCCTGGGTGCCGGCGTCGTAGGAGCCGCTGGAGCCGGTCAGGCCGTTGTCGTAGGTGTCGAGGCACCCGACCTGGTTGGGGTTGCCGACCGGGATGCCGGTCTTGGAGGTCGTGTAGCCGTTCTTCGACGGCTTCGACTTGTAGGTCGAGCCACCATCGGTGGTGGTCATCACGAAGCCGTAGTCGAAGTCCCACTCGATGTTCCAGCGCGACTTGAAGTTCAGCGTGACCGGCGTGCCCGCCGGCAGGGTGCTCAGCGCCGGGATCGAGAGATCGAAGTTGTGCCCGCCGGTGGGCGCGCAACCGAAGTCGTTGCCCGATCCCGACCACCACAGGTGCGACGGGGTGGCCTTGGCGCCGCCGTCGAAGGCGCCGGCCTCCAGCAGCGTGCGGCCGGGGAGCTTGGCGACGTACATCTCGGAGTTGTGGACGGTGCCGTCCGCGCCGTTCGTCAGCGTGTAGGAGTCACCGTCGGGCGTCTGCCAGGTGATGGTGCCGGTGTCGAACTTGGAGTCCTTGAAGCCGGCGACGTCGGTCGTGCCGGGCTGCAGGACGCGGGGGACCACCCAGCCGAGCTCCTGGCGGGAGAAGGCATCCATGTTCTGCGACTTGTCGGTCGCCATCAGGTTCCAGTCGCCGTAGGTGGAACGGCTGCCGGTGGAGTAGAAGTCGGGCAGCCCGAGCGAGTGGCCGTACTCGTGGGAGATCACCGAGGCCTTGTCGATGGCGGTCTCGGGGTTGACGTTGTAGGGCCCGACGCGGACGAACACCTTGAGGGCATCGCCCTTGTCGGTGCGGGTCTTGGTCGTGTAGGTCGTGTCGGTGTACCAGAGCGGGAAGCCCTCGAGGTCCTTGAGCTGGTCGTCGGTGACGAAGCCCGGGAGCTTGGTGACCGGGTCGCTGTAGGCGCCCTCGAGCGAGGAGGAGTGCGGCCAGATGTTGTCGTAGGGCACCGCGTCCTCGGTGGCGTCGCAACCGACCGCGCCGAGCTGAGAAGCACCGTTGCCGCCACAACCGGCGAAGACGACCATGAGGAAGTCGACGAGGCCGTCCTTGTCGGTGTCGAAGTCGGAGTAGTCGGTCTCCGGGTCGGCGAGGGCCGCAGCGTCGGCGACGAGCTTGCCCGTGGGGCCACAGCCGGAGTCGATGTTCTGCAGGGCCCCGACACCGGCGACGCCGCCGACGACCGCGGAGCCGTTGGAGTCAGCGCCGTAGTACTGGGTCTGGCCCGGCAGGTTGTAGACGCCGTTGGTGATCCGCGTGGGGTAGAGCGGGGTGCCGGCGACCGGGAACGGCGAGTCGCCGAAGGTCGTGCCGGTGCAGGTCTGGCCCGGGACGGTCTTGGTGAAGGGGAAGCCCGGGGCGTAGACGAAGTCAGCCGTGGCCTTGCTCACCGAGGGCACGGTGCCGTTGGGGAACAGCTGACCGAGCGACATCTCCTGGAAGAGGTTGAACGTCGAGCCCGGGACGTCGGGGGAGTTGATCTTGTTGGCCAGCGTCTCGCCGGTGTGACCGGCGAGGTACTTCCGGTCGGTGTACTGCACCGGGATGATCGGGAACGGCCGGTCGCCGTAGCGCGCGGTGTCGTAGACCTCGCTCGGCGGGATGACCTTCGGGCCGTGGGCGGTCGCGGTGGCCGAGTCGGCGCCGACCGTGAGCGTGGCCAGGCTCGACAGGTCACGCCACACGATGGTGGGCTCCTGCGAGGCCAGGGCAGCGCGGTTCTCCAGCACCAGAGTGGCGACCCCGGGCCCGGCGGGCGTGGCCGCCGGCACCGCCGGGACGGTCCAGACGATCTCGTGGTCGCTCAGCGTGCGGGTGCCGCTGCTGGGGCTGGCGGTGAGGAACGTCGTCCCGGTGGGGACGGTGACGGTCACCTTGGCGCCCAGCACCGGGGTGGCGCCCGGGTTGCTGACCTGGATGGTCGAGGGGTAGGTCTCGCCGGGCTTCACCCAGCCGACCGAGGAGACGAAGCTGTTGGTGAGGTCGAGGCCGGTCGCACCGGCAGCCATCGGCACGGCGCCGGCGCCGGCGTCAGCCGTGGTCGGGGCGTCGGCACCGGCGGAGGCGTCGAGCGCGCGCAGGCCGAGGGTCACCGCGCCGGGCTGGCTCAGCCCACGGGTGGCGGCGGCCGGGACGCGGGTCGCGAAGGCGCCGGACTCGTCGGTGGTGACGTCCTGGGTGCCGAGCACGGCACCGTTCGGGTCGGTGACGGCGAGGGTGAAGGAGGCCGCGGTGCCGGAGGCCGGACGCGCGGTGCGCTTCATGAGGTCCTGGGCGCGGTAGGCAGTGCCGGACACGGCGAAGGAGCGACCGCGGCGCACGCTGGCGTCCTGGGGGTCGAAGGTGACGGCGAGCTGGTCGGCCCCGATCTTGGGCGCCGGCGCGGGCGCGGCGCTGGGCGCCCCTGCGGGCGCGGCGTTGGCCGGGAGCAGCGGGGCTCCGGCCAGGGCGGCGAGCATCGCCGTCCCCGTGGTGAGGGCCGCGAGCCGTGAGCGGCGCGACCTTCCGAGATGGGTACGTGCGTGGAGCATGAAGGTCCTCAAGGTCGAGAGATTTCGCTCAAAACGGCGCGAACGGGACAGCAAGCCAACGACAGGGACCGCCTCGACGTCACGGCTTTGGCCAAATTCCTCTCCCAATCCTGCGAAAACCACTCCGGATCGGCGCCCGGACGGTAAAAGCCGCTGACCCGTTGCGAGATCGCAACGGGTCAGCGGTGGTGGTGCTAGGTGCCGGAGGAGGAGGTCACTCCTCGCCGCGGATGAAGGCCTCCACGCGACGGCGGCCCTCCTCGTCCTCGATCTGGACCGGCGGGCTCTTCATGAGGTAGGACGACGCCGAGATGATCGGGCCGCCGATGCCGCGGTCCTTGGCGATCTTGCAGGCGCGCAGGGCGTCGATGATGATGCCGGCCGAGTTGGGGGAGTCCCAGACCTCGAGCTTGTACTCGAGGTTGAGCGGGACGTCACCGAACGCGCGACCCTCGAGGCGGACGTAGGCCCACTTGCGGTCATCGAGCCAGGCCACGTAGTCCGACGGGCCGATGTGCACGTTGCGCGAGTCGATCTTGTTGGCCAGCTCGCCGGTCAGGTTCGAGGTCACGGCCTGGGTCTTGGAGACCTTCTTGGACTCCAGACGCTCACGCTCGAGCATGTTCTTGAAGTCCATGTTGCCGCCGACGTTGAGCTGGTAGGTGCGGTCCAGCGCGACGCCGCGGTCCTCGAACAGCTTCGCCATCACGCGGTGGGTGATGGTGGCACCGACCTGGCTCTTGATGTCGTCGCCCACGATCGGGACGCCGGCGTCCTCGAACTTCTTGGCCCACACGGGGTCGGAGGCGATGAAGACGGGCAGGGCGTTGACGAAGCCGACGCCGGCGTCGATCGCGCACTGGGCGTAGAACTTGTCGGCCTCCTCCGAACCCACCGGGAGGTAGGACACCATCACGTCGACCTCGGCGGCCTTGAGGGCGGCGACGACGTCGACCGGCTCAGCGGCGGACTCCTCGATGGTCTGGCGGTAGTACTTGCCGAGACCGTCGAGCGTCGGGCCACGCAGCACGTCGAGACCCATCGTGGGGACCTCGGCGATCTTGATCGTGTTGTTCTCCGAGGCGTTGATGGCCTCGGAGAGGTCCTTGCCGACCTTCTTGTCGTCGACGTCGAACGCGGCGACGAACTCGACGTCGCGCACGTGGTAGTCGCCGAACATCACGTGCATGAGCCCGGGCACAGTGGCCTCGGGGTCGGCGTCCTTGTAGTACTCGACGCCCTGGATGAGGGACGTCGCACAGTTGCCGACTCCCACGATTGCTACTCGTACCGAACCCATGGGGTTTCCTTCCTGGTCACTTCAATGATCGTGCGGTCGTTTGGTGCTGATGCTTGGTGCGGTTCTGCTGTGAATCAGGGCGCCGGCGCTGCCGGCGGTGTGCTCTGCCGGTCGCGCTCGGCGTTGATGAGGTCCGAGAGCCACTGCACCTCACGCTGGGCCGACTCGACCCCGTGGCGCTGGAGCTCGGCGGAGTACCGGTCGACCTCCTTCTCGGTCAGCGACAGCTGCGACTGCACGCGATCGAGACGTTCCTGGAGCCGGGTACGCCGGCCCTCGAGGACCCGCAGACGGATCTCCATGTCGGTGCGGCCGAAGAAGGCGAACCGGATGTCGAAGTTGTCGTCCTCCCACGCGGTGGGCCCGACCTCCGACATCAGTCGCTCGAACTCGGCAGTGCCGGCCTCGGTGACCTGGTAGACGATGCGCGGACGACGGGACACCGGGGTCTTGGTGGCCGTCGACTCCTCGATGAGGGCGTTGCGCAGCATCTTCTTCAGCGTGGGGTAGAGCGAGCCGTAGGACAGCACCCGTCCCCACCCGAGCATGAGGTTGAGCCGCTTGCGCAGCTCGTAGCCGTGCATGGGTCCCTCGTGCAGCAGTCCGAGGACTGCGAGCTCGATGGTCTCTGCGCGACGTGCCATGCGACCTATCGTAGCGATATATCCGCGGTATCTAAATTCTCGGTGTGTCCGTTGCGTGCTCACCCCTACGGCGAAGTGATTCGGAAGCCGTGAGCCGGGTGCGTACTCTGAAGAACTGTGCGTCCCGTCTCGGGACCGCGATCCGATTCCCCCGATCCCCCGAGGTGGCAGTGGCTGGCAAGCGCAAGGGTGAGTCCGCGACATCGCGGACGCCCTCGAGGTCCGGAGCTCCGGGCACCAACCGGACCTGGTCGGAGCGGCTGACGTTCCGCAACCGACCGCACCGCACCTTCAAGGAGCGGCTCAAGCGGGTGGCAGTCTTCGGGCTCGTCGGTGCGCTGGTGATGACCCTCCTCGGTGTGGCGGCCTTCGCTGCGCTGTACCGCGCGATCGACATCCCCGAGGCCAACGCCGAGTTCCTCACCGAGACGACCTTCGTCTACTACGAGGACGGCGACACCGAGCTGGGTCGTTTCGCCTCGCAGTTCCGCGACTCGGTCACCCTCGACGAGATGAGCGACGACCTGAAGAACGCCGTGGTCGCCGCCGAGAACCGCACGTTCTACACCGACAAGGGCATCGACCCCAAGGGCATCCTGCGCGCGGCGTTCAGCAACGCCAGCGGCGGCTCGACCCAGGGCGCCTCGACGATCACCCAGCAGTACGTCAAGATCCTCTACCTCACCCAGGAACGCTCCTACACCCGCAAGATCAAGGAAGCGATCCTCTCCCTCAAGGTGCAGCGCACCCTGAGCAAGAAGCAGGTGCTCGAGGGCTACCTCAACACCATCTACTTCGGGCGCGGTGCCTACGGCGTCGAGGCCGCCTCCCAGGTGTTCTTCAAGAAGTCGGCCGCTGACCTCAACCTGCGCCAGTCCGCGGTGCTGGCTGCGCTGCTCAACAACCCCTCGCGCTTCGACCCGGCCAACGGCAAGGACAACAAGAAGGCGCTGCGGGAGCGCTACACCTACGTGCTGAACTCCATGGCCGAGGTGGGCGACATCTCCGAGCAGAAGGCCGCCAAGTCCTCGCGCCGGCTGCCCAACTTCCCCAAGATCCAGGCCGAGAGCACCTACGGCGGCCAGAAGGGGCACATGCTGACGATGGTCAAGCAGCAGCTCCTCGACACCCGCAAGAAGGACGGCACGTTCTTCACCGAGCAGGAGATCGACGGTGGAGGCCTGCGGGTGACCACCACGCTCGACCAGAAGGCGATGGCCGCAGCGGCCCAGGGCGTCACCGACGCCAAGCCCGAGGGCTTCGGCGACAAGCAGCTGCACGTCGGGGTGGCGAGCGTCGAGCCCGGCACCGGTGCCCTGCGCGGCTTCTTCGCCGGCCAGGACTACCTCGACTCCGAGCTCAACTGGGCCGTCGCCGGCGGGCAGGCGGGCTCGACGTTCAAGGCCTTCGCGCTGGCCGCCGCGCTCGACCAGGGCTTCGCGCTCCGCGACACCTTCGACGGCAACTCGCCCTACGAGCTCGCCGACGGCTCCGAGGTCGAGAACCAGGGCGACCAGGACTACGGCTCTGCGATCAGCCTCATCACCGCGACCCAGAAGTCGGCCAACACCGCCTTCATCGACCTCACTCTCGCGATGGACAACGGCCCCGAGGCGATCGTCAAGATGGCCAACAAGATGGGCATCCCGCCGGCCAAGCGCGGCCGGCAGAAGGGGTTCCCCGACTACTCGCCCGGGCTCCAGCCCAACACCGGTGTGGCCCTGGGCTCGCAGACGGTCAGCCCGATCAACATGGCCAACGGCTACGCCACCTTGGCCAACGAGGGTGTGGCTGCCGAGCCGTACGTGATCGAGAAGGTCACCGACTCCAAGGGCCAGGTCCTCTACAACCACAAGGTCAAGACCAAGCGGGCCGTCAGCGCCGACATCGCCGCTGACGTCTCCTTCGCCCTGCAGGAGAACGTCCGTGCCGGCTCCGGCACCAAGGCCCAGTCCATCGGCCGCCCCGCCGCCGCCAAGACCGGGACGGCCACCAACGGGCTGGGCGAGGTGTCCTCGGCGTGGTTCGCCGGCTACACCCCGCAGCTGTCGACTGCCGTGATGTACGTGCGCGGCAAGGGCACCGAGCAGCTCCAGGGGTGGTTGCCGTCGTACTTCGGTGGCGCCTACCCGGCCGACACCTGGGCCGCGGTGATGCGTTACGCGCTCGAGGGCGCGCCCGTCGAGCAGTTCCCGCCGCCGGTCTACGTCGACGGTGAGGCGCCCTCGTCCGGCCACGCGCCGTACGTGCCGCCGGCCACGCCGACCAAGAAGCCCACCAAGAAGCCGACGAAGAAGCCCACGAGCGAGCCGCCGACGACGTCGCAGGCGCCCACGACGAAGCCGCCGACCTCGCAGCCGCCCACCTCGCAGCCGCCGACGTCGGAGCCGACGAGCGAGCCGTCCTGCGGCGTGCTCGGCTGTGGGCCGAGCAGCTCTCCGCCCTCGTCGCCCTCGTCGTCCCCGACGTCGTCGCCGACGAGCTCGGCGCCGTCCTCCCCCAAGCCCTCGTCGTCCCCGAAGCCGTCGGCCTCACCCGGGGCGAGTGGTCGGACCAGCAGCCGGACGAGCAGCTCGCCCAGTGCCCAGTCCAGCACTCAGCCCAGCACCGAGGAGGGCACCGAGCAGAGCGCCGGGTGGCGGATGCCGACGCTGCTCTGGGCGTGGTGACCCGTTGGCCCACGTCCACCCCACGCGCGACGACGCGGTCGTCGCCGGCCTGAGCGAAGCGGTCGGCGGGCCGGTCGGGGAGCACGTCGGGCGGTCGCGGTGGTGGACGCCGGTGCGGGTCCTGCTGGGGCTGGCCGCGGTGGTCTTCGCCCTGGGGCTGGTCGTGCAGACCCCGTGCGTGGTCGACCAGTGGCGCGACAGCGCGACGCTGGACGCGCACGTGTGCGCCTCGGGGATCGCCGACTCCTACACCGACACCGGACTGGTCGAGCTGGCCTGGCCCTGGAGCGGTGATCCGGAGACCCGGGCCCGCTACGAGGTCCTCGACCAGCCGGCCCTGGTCGGCCTCTGGGGCTATGCCACGGCTCGCGTCACCCACGTTCTCGCGGGCTCACCGGACGTCGAGGCCCGCTACCGGTCCTCGGCCGGCACGGTGGCGGCCGAGCCCGACGTACGACGCGAACGCACGATCTTCGTCGGGGTCAACGCGCTCGGCCTGGCGGCGCTGGTGCTGCTGACCACGCTCGCTCTCGCCCGCGTGCACCGCCGTCGCCCGTGGGACGCCGCGGGGTTCGCGGCCGCCCCGTTGCTGCCGCTCGCCGCCCTCCTGTCGTGGGACCTGCTCGCGGTCACCGCGGCGGCCGGTGCGCTGTGGGCCTGGTCGCGCCGACGTCCGGCCCTGACCGGCGTCCTCATCGGGGTCGGCGCCGCTGCGGGGGTCTGGCCGGCCCTGCTGCTGGTGGTCTTCGCGCTCGATGCGCTCCGGGTACGACGGCTCCTCACGGGCCTCCTGCCGATGACCGTGAGCGCGGTGGCGGCCTGGGCGGTGGCGAACGCCGCGGCGCTCCTGACCGGTGCCGCTCAGTGGGAACGGTTCTGGGTGGCTGCCGCCGACCGTGGCCCCGGCGGCGGGACGACCGGGGGCAGCATCTGGACCATCGTGTCCGACACGCTCGCCCCCGCCGATGACACCTTGCGCCAGCTCTCGTGGCTGCTGATCGCGATCTGGGTGGCGGCCGTCGCAGCGCTCGCGCTCACCGCGACCCGCCCGGCCCGTCCGAGCCAGGTGGCCCTGCTGCTGATCGCCGGCATCCTGCTGCTCCGGCTCTCCTACGAGCCGCAGCAGGCGCTGTGGCTGGTGCCCCTCGCAGCGCTGGCACGCCCACGCTGGCGTGACCTCTTGGTCTGGCAGGCCGGGGAGGTGCTCTTCCTCGTGCTCCAGTCGTGGGCGTCGGGGGGCTACCTCGACCCGACCGACGGAGGCCAGCCGGGCATCTACTGGATCGCTGTCGTGGTGCACGTCGCGGCCACCGGCTACCTCGTCGCGATCGTGGCGCGAGACGTCTGGTGGCCCGGTCACGACCCGGTGGAGCACGAGCGCGGCGAGCGCAGGAGTCAGCTGATGCGGATCTCGTCGAACGAGGTCGCGGTGTAGCGCACCCGCACGTCGACGAGGTCGCCCACCGCGGGCACTCGCGCACCGGCGGGCAGGAACAACATCGAGGCCTGCATGTGGGGCGGCTCGGCGAAGAGCCGCAGCTTGTCGTCGATCGAGAAAGGCGAGCGCACGAAGCCCACGGCATCCAGACCGCCACGAGCCAGGGTCGCCGCGCGCGCCTTGATCGAGGAGTCGCCCGTGGGGGCCTCGAGCCCGATGCCGTGCGCGGTGCCGCCGCTGACCACCAGCAGGTGGCCCGACTTCGGCAACGTGCGGGCGCGATAGCCGAAGGAGTCGCCACGCTCGACGGGGTGGACGTCGAGGACGGTCGCGGTGACCGAGAGGGCGCCGCGGTCGCCGAGCCAGAGGGCGGTGCCGATGCGCGGGCGGATCGTGAAGTCGGCGTATGACGCGCGCAGGGTGGCGAGCTCGGCGTCGGTGAGGTGGCTGACCCACACGGTGTCGAGGTGCTCGAGCCCGGCGCCGACGGCGTCGTTCATCAGCCGGCGCACCTCTCCGAGGTGGGAGCCCTGGGCCAGCGGCAGGTGCAGGGCGACGCCCTCGAGCCGGGCGCGACCGCCCGCGCGGTGGTGGGCGCGCAGGTGCTCGGCGGCGGTCCACAGCTCGCGGGGGGCGAAGCCGTGCCGCTTCATGCTGGTCAGCTGCTCGAGGACGATCCGCGCCCCGGGCTGGCGCTCGAGGAGGGCGTCGAGGTCCTCGACCCGGCCGATCGTGTGGATGACCCGGTCGGTCAGCTCGGCGGGCAGGTCGGCCACGAACGGACGCCAGGGGGTGAGCACCAGCAGGTCGCCGGGGAAGCGGGTGGCGACCTCGGGCAGCTCGTCGTAGGTGCCGACCGCGATGGTGTCGACGCCGAGCCAGGCACTCTTGCGGGCCAGGCGGCCGAGGGTGAAGCCGTAGCCGTTGCCCTTGACCACAGGAGTGAGGCCGGGCGTGGCCTCGGCGACGCTGCGCAGGTGACGGCGCCAGCGGTCGCCGTCGACGGTGAGAGTCAGGCTCATCGCTCGATCACCGACGACGCATGTAGAGGTCGAAGGCGCGGTAGAGCAGGGGCTGCAGGGCGAGGTCCCACTCGCCGGCGTACTCGACGGCCTCGCCACCGGTGCCGACCTTGAACTGGATGAGCCCGGCCTGCGGGTCCTCCGGGTCGAGGGTGTCGGTGATGCCGCGCAGGTCGTAGACGTCGGCGCCGGCGGCGAGCGCGTCGCGCAGCATCGCCCACTGCACGGCGTTCGACCCGCGGACCTCGCGCTTCTCGGTGGAGGAGGCGCCGTAGGAGTACCAGGCGTGAGCGCCGACGCGGATCGCGATCGTCGCCGCCACCAGCATGCCCTCGTGGCGGGCGAACCAGAGGCGGATCCGGTCGGGGTCCTCCGCGGAGAGCGCCCGGACCATCGTCTCGAAGTAGGCGAGCGGGCGTGGGGTGAAGTGGTCGCGCTGAGCGGTGTGGACGTAGAGGTCGTGGAAGGCCTTGAGGTCGGAGCTCGCGTCACCGGTGGTGACCTCGACGCCTTCCTTGGCGGCCTTCTTGATGTTGCGCCGCCACTGCTGGTTCATGCCCGCCAGGAGGTCTTCCTCGGTGCGGGCCTCGCCGTCGGGGGAGCGCAGCGGGATCTGGAAGACGTGCGGCGGCTGGCCGGCGGCGAAACCGCCCTGACCGCCCTGGCGGCGCCAACCGAGCTCGTCGAGCTGGGAGACGACACGGGCACCGAGGGCGTCGCGCTCGGTGGGAGCCACGTCGTCGAGGGTGCGGACCGCGTCGTCGGCGATGCCGGCCTTGATGGTCGGTGCGTCCCAGCGCCGCAGCACGACGGGCGGGCCCATCCGTACGCCGAAGGCGCCCTTCTTCTTGAGGTGGGCGGTCATCGGGGCGAGCCAGGAGGCGAGGTCGTCGGTGCTCCAGTCGAGGAGCGGGCCCTCGGGGAGGTAGGCGAGGTAGCGCTTGACCTTCGGCAGCTGGCGGTAGAGCACCAGCGCTGCGCCGACCAGCTCGGAGCCGTCGAACCAGCCCAGCGACTCACGGCGCCACTCGCTCTTGACCTGGCCCCAGGCGGGGGTCTGCAAGAAGCTGGCCGATCGTTGCCGGTCGACGAATGCGAGGTGGTCGACTTCGGAGATCGCTCTGACGCTCAGCACGTGGTGAGGCTATCGGGTGGGAGCTGAGCGCCGGAGGTCACAGCCGTCCCTGCAGCCACGCGAAGTCAGCAGCGTGCTCGCTCGCCCCGCCGGGGGTCTCGCAGATCACCGGCGCACCGGCGTCGCGCACCACGGCGGCGAGCAGGTCGGGGTCGATCTGCCCGGCGCCGAAGTTGGCGTGCCGGTCGGCGCCGGAGTCGAAGGCGTCGCGGCTGTCGTTGCAGTGCACCAGGTCGATCCGGCCGGTGACGGCCAGGACGTCGGCCACGACCGTCTCCAGGGCGTTGCCGCCGGCGTGGGCGTGGCAGGTGTCGAGGCAGAACCCGACCCGGTCGGCCTGCTCGGTGCTCGAGATCGCGTCCCAGACGCCGGCGATGCGCTCGAGGTGGCGGGTCATGGCGTGGTCGCCGCCGGCGGTGTTCTCGATGAGCAGCGGGAGCTTGAGGTCGGTGGCCTCGATGGCCTTGCGCCAGTTGTCGAAGCCGACCGCGGGGTCGTCGGTCTTGTTGACGTGGCCCCCGTGGACGATCAGGCCCTTCGCGCCGATGCTCGCGGCGGCATCGACGTGCTGCTGCAGGAGCTTGCGGCTCGGGATCCGGATCCGGTTGTTCGTGGTGGCGACGTTGATGATGTAGGGCGCGTGGACGTAGAGGTCGACCCCGGCAGCAGCGGCGTCGGCGCGCAGTGCCTCGGCGCCCCCGGCGTAGGCGATCACGGGGCCCTTGTAGCTCTGCGGGTCGCCGAGGAAGAACTGCACGAGCGGCGCCTGGCGGGCCGCGGCCTCCGCGAGCGGGTCGGTCTGGTCGACGTGGGCTCCGATGGCGATGCTCATGACCTCACTCTAGGAACCGCCACCGACGCCCGGGTCGGCCGTCCCGTGGGCAGTCGCGCGCCGACGGGCCGGAGGGCTGCGATTTCAGGGCCGGGCCCGCGCGCTGTTAATCTGCGCTGTCCTTGTGGCCACCCCACCGATGGGGAGATGGTGCTCGGATGAAGGCCCTCCTGCCACGGAGAGACCGTGGCCGCTGAGTCCAGAGGAGGTGGGTCCGCTATGCGTGCCTATGAAGTCATGGTCATCCTCGACCCCAGTCTCGAAGAGCGCACGGTCGAGCCGTCGCTCGACAAGTACCTGAACGTCATCCGCAAGGACGGCGGCTCGGTCGACAAGGTCGAGGTGTGGGGCCGGCGTCGCCTGTCCTACGAGATCAAGAAGAACGCTGAGGGCATCTACGCCGTCATCAACCTGCAGGCCGAGCCGGCCACGGTCAAGGAGTTCGACCGCCAGCTCACGCTCAACGAGTCGATCCTGCGCACCAAGGTGCTTCGCCCCGACGCTCACTGATCGATCCCGATCAGCGGCACGTCCCGCAACCGTCCGGTCTGACCGGGCAGCTGTGGAGAAGTACTTCCCGTTGTCGGTGCCACGCGCAAGCATGAGCGCCGACAACACATCGGATCTCAGTACGGAACCGAGCACCCAACCTCAGGAGACCTGACATGGCAGGCGAGACCGTCATCACCGTCGTCGGCAACCTCGTCGACGACCCGGAGCTGCGCTTCACCCCCTCGGGGGCGGCCGTGGCCAACTTCCGGATCGCGTCGACGCCGCGCACCTTCGACAAGCAGAGCAACGAGTGGAAGGACGGCGACGCGCTGTTCCTTTCCTGCGCCGTGTGGCGCCAGGCGGCCGAGAACGTCGCCGAGTCGCTGCAGAAGGGCATGCGCGTCGTCGTGCAGGGGCGGCTCAAGCAGCGCTCCTACGAGACCCGTGAAGGTGAGAAGCGCACCGTCTACGAGCTCGAGGTCGACGAGGTCGGTCCCTCCCTCGCCTTTGCCACCGCCAAGGTGACCCGCGCCAGCCGCTCCGGCGGCGGCGGGGGCTACTCCGGCGGCGGCCAGGGCGGTCAGGGCAACCAGGGTGGCCAGCGTCCCAGTGGCGGCGGCGGTTACGGGGGCGGCCAGCCGGCCGACGACCCGTGGGCCACGCCCGCCCAGGCCCGTCCGGCCGGAGGCGCGCCCAACCAGGGCGCCGACCCGTGGGGCGCACCCGGCGTGGGCTCTGACGAGCCCCCGTTCTGATCCAGCACCACACCGCCCATCCGCACATCCGCACCCATTCCGGCACTTTGCGCCGGGCTTCTAGAGAGGAAGCACCACAATGGCCAAGGCAGTGATGCGCAAGCCCAAGAAGAAGGTTTGCCAGTTCTGCAAGGAGAAGGCGACCGGTGTCGACTACAAGGACACCCCGCTCCTCCGCAAGTTCATCTCCGACCGTGGCAAGATCCGCGCGCGGCGTGTGACCGGTAACTGCGTCCAGCACCAGCGGGACGTAGCTATCGCGGTCAAGAACGCCCGCGAGGTTGCTCTGCTGCCCTACACCTCCACCGGTCGCTGACCTCCGAGAAGAAGGGCTGAACAGATGAAACTCATCCTCACCCAGGAGGTCGACGGTCTCGGCTCTGCCGGTGACATCGTCGAGGTCAAGAACGGCTACGGCCGTAACTACCTCGTCCCGCGCGGCGTTGCCGTGCGTTGGACCAAGGGCGGTCAGAAGCAGGTCGACTCCATCAAGGCCGCCCGTGCCTCGCGCTCGGTGCGCGACCAGGGTCACGCCGCCGAGCTGCAGTCCAAGCTCCAGGCACAGCCGGTGGACCTCAAGGTCCGCTCGGGTGCCGAGGGCCGGCTCTTCGGAGCGGTCACCGTCACCGACATCGCCGACGTCCTCACCGAGGTCGCCGGCGAGCCGGTCGACAAGCGGACGATCGTGGTGACCAACCCGATCAAGTCGCTCGGGTCGCACCAGATCGCGGTCAAGCTCCACGACGACGTGTCGGCCTCGGTGGCCCTCAACGTCATCCCTGCCTGACCTGCAGCACTCGCTCCACCACCACAGCCGCTCCCGGTTCTCCGGGGGCGGCTGTCGTGCGTCTGCGGCCGTGCGTGCGTGGCCAGGTCTCAGTGCAGGAGGACGGCGTCGACCAGGGCCGGGCGCGACGTACGCGCGCGCAACGCCCGGATCGAGATCTTGCCGGTGAACTTGCGGCCGAAGAAGCGCTGGTAGACCACGGCGAAGCTCTGCTCGTCGGCCGACACCTGGTCGAGCGGCACCCAGGACGCCTGGGCGCCCACCTGGATCTCGAGGCGGCCGAGGCGGCGACCGGTCGGGGCGACCACCCGCAGCTCGCCGGCGTTGCGGGCGCGCACGGTCAGCGTGGAGCCACGCCGCGTGCTGGCGAGGTAGTCGCCTGCGTAGTGGTCACCGCGGGCCCTCACCTTGGTCCAGCCCTGTCCGTGGCGCGGGCCGAGGTTGCGAGGGAGCGAGAAGGGCATGGTCGTCGGCGTGGGGTCGATGTTGCCGGCCGGGTCGGTGGCCGCGACGCGGAGCACGTGATCGCCGGGACGAAGACCGCGCAGCGTCGTACGCCCGCCCGTCTCGCAGGCAACCGGTCGGCCGGAGACCGAGCAGGTGAACACGGCGTCCGGCTCGTTGGAGGTCAGCTCCACCTGCGGGTGACGCTGGGTCGACATCGGGAACTCGGGGGTGACCTGGTCGTAGGGACCGTCGAAGACGAAGGTGTTGGGCGCGATCGTGTCGACGTAGAACGACACCGCTGACGGGGTCTCGTCGAGGTCGGGGAGGTCGGTGGGAGCAGGCGTCGGCTGGAAGAGCCCACCGCCGGCCGTGGCGTCGATGTTGCGGTCGGCCTCGTCGACGGCACGAGCCCGGAACGTGTAGGGCGTCTCCTCGGTCTCGTCGAGGCCGGTGTAGGTGATCGGGCTGGAGCAGGCCTCCCACTCAGCCGGGGGTGCGGGCGTGCGGTAGAGCTGGCACTCGAAGGTGATCGGGTCGGCGTCGGTGTCGACGTGGCTGCCGGCGAAGTCGATGCGCAGGGTGTCCTGAGCGAGGTAGCCGCGGCGGTTGGCGTAGGGCTCGGCGTCGGTCAGGCGGGTCTCGGGAGCGTTGGCGTCATCGCACCGCGACCCGGGGTCGCTCAGGGTGGTGCCGGTGACGACCTCGGTCAGGCACGGCTCGTCGGCCTGGACCCCGCTGACCGGAGCCGCCAGGGGCAGCGCGGCGGCGACGAGCACGACGAGTGAGCCGACGACGAGGCGGCGCGGGGGGAGGGGTGGCATGACGTTCGTGTCCTCATCCGGGGTCGGACGACGGCGACCCACGAGGTCAGGTTACGAACTACCGGCCGACTTCGTGGCCGTTTCCTCGATCGCGGGCAGCGCCCAGCCGCGGGAGGCGAAGACGAAGAGCGCCACGATGGTGACGAGCTGGAGCAGCTCGGCGACCGCGCTGGCGGTGGCGGTCAGGCCGCTCCAGCCGGCGCCGAAGATCAGCACCGGCAGCAGTGCGACGACGACGGTGGCGACCATGAGCAGGCGCAGGCTCCTGCCGGCGCCGCGATCGCGCGCCGCGAGGGCGGCCTGCCCGAGCAGGTGGAGGAGCATCGCGGTGAAGGCGAAGGCCGGCAGGTCGGCGGCCCAGGCGAGCGAGGGGTCCTCGCGTCCGAGCGCCTCGACGACCTCGGGGATCCAGATCGGGATCGAGACCGCGAACGCCAGTCCGCCGAGGACGGTGAGCACGCGGGTGTCGATGGTGACCGGCAGCCGGCGTACGCCCAGCAGCACCAGCACCCAGCCGAGCGGGTCGGCGAGGAGGTCGTAGGAGCCGAACCGCGCATAGAGGGCGATGACGACGTAGCCCATCGCGATCGACTGCAGTGGCTTCACGCCCTGCACTGTAGGAGACACCCCCCGTCCCTTTCCTCAGCAGGGAGATGGACGGGGCAGCGACGGACTGGTCACGGAGGGGGCAGGACGGGCGGTGAGTCGGCGCACAAGTGCGCCGACTCGGCAGGGTGGGAGGTGAGTCGGCGCACAAGTGCGCCGACTCAGCGGGCGCGGCCGGCGATCCCGGTGACGAGCCAGTCGTCGGAGCGCGCGCGGCGGGTCAGGGTGACGAAGCGGCCGCCCATGAAGACGGTCACGAAGCAGAGCCACACCGTGAGCAGTCCGCCGCCGAGCCCGACGAGCACCAGCGCGAGCGGGGCGTAGACCACGAGGACCACGGCGCCGGCCCAGGCCAGGTAGCGACCGTCGCCGGCGCCGATCAGCACGCCGTCGAGCACGAACACGACCCCGGCGAGTGGTTGACCCAGCGCGGCGACGATCAGCACGGGCACCAGCAGTGGGCCGAGGTCGGACCGCCCGGTGAAGGCGGGGCCGAGCAGCGGGCTCAGGGCGGCGAGGAGCACGCCGGTGGCGACGCCACCCCACACGCCCCACTGCAGCAGGCGGCGCAGCAGCGCGCGGGTGCCGGCCACGTCGCCGGCGCCGAGCAGGCGGCCCGTCATGGCCTGCGCGGCGATCGCGAGGGCGTCGAGGACGAACGCCAGGAAGCCCCAGAGCGTCAGCGCGAGCTGGTGGGTGGCGAGCTCGTCGGCACGACCGCCGGCGCCGAGGCTGACGGCGTACGTCGTGACGAGCAGCGCGGCGCGCAGGGTGAGCGTGCGCACGACCAGGGCGACGCCGGCGCGTCCGGCGGCGCGGATGCCCGGCACGTCGGGTCGCAGCGACGCGTCGTGGCGCCGGGCTCCGCGCACGACGACCGCCACCAGCGCGGCGGCCGAGGCCCACTGGGCGATGACCGACCCCAGGGCGCTGCCGGCGATGCCGAGCGCGGGAACCGGGCCCGCGCCGTAGACCAGCACCACGTTGAGGACGACGTTGAGGGCGTTGCCGGCGATGGCGACGACCAGCGGCGTGCGGGTGTCCTGGAGCCCGCGCAGCACCCCGGTCGCGGCGAGCATCAGCAGGAGCGGGGTGATCCCGAGGATGCCGATGCGCAGGTAGGCCACCGCCTGCTCGGCCACCTCGGGGCTCACCCGGAACAGTGCCACGAGCCGACCCGCGAGCGGTGCGGTGCCGGCGGTGAGCAGGACGCCGAGGAGGACGGCGAGCCACAGCCCGTCGATCCCCTGGGCGAGGGCGCCGCGCAGGTCGCCCGCCCCGAGTCGTCGAGCGACGCTCCCGGTCGTGCCGTAGGCGAGGAAGACGCACACGCCGACCGCGGTCTGCAAGATGACAGCCGCGATGCCGAGCCCGGCGAGCTCAGCGCTGCCCAGCCGCCCCACGACGGCGGCGTCGGCGAGCAGGAACAGCGGCTCGGCGACCAGGGCGAGGAACGCCGGGACGGCGAGGTGGATGATCCGCCGGTCTATGCCCTGCACCCGCGCAATGTATGCGCTCGGGGTGGTGGAAAACACGCCGGTACCTGTGGATAGCGGCCTCGTTCCTCCAGATGTCGACAATTCATCTGCGACACGCCGAGGCCAACACGCGGTGAACAATATTGGTGCGCAACTGATTTCGCTCCACATGGGTGGATACGCATTCCTGCAGGTCAGCGCGCTACTTAGGGTCGGCATCCCCAAGTTCTCCACAGGTGTGTCCCCAGGCTGTGCACAGCGTTTCGCGTGTCGTCCACGGGTCCCGGGCAGTTATCCACAGGGCCTGTGGATAGGCCGCTTCCGCCGCGCCGAGGGAACCCCGTACGTTCGCGACACGACCCCATCGAAGCGGCCGGGCGCGGCCGGGGTGTCGGTGGCCCGCCGTAGCGTCGTCACTGTCCGATCCACCGTTTGATCCGTCCGCAGACCTGCCCGACGATCCACCCGCCAGAAGCGCCGCTGGGAGCCTGTTGTGAGTGTCACCGAGTCCGACCACCGGGACGAGCCGAGCCCCCCGTTCGACGACTCGTTCGACGGGTGGGGTGACGGCCCGGCCGCCTTCGAGCCCGGCAACGCGCCTCGCTCCCCGGGCGACCGCACGCCGCCCCAGGACATGGCCGCCGAGCAGTCGGTGATCGGCTCGATGCTGATCTCCAAGGACGCGATCGCCGAGGTCTCCGAGGTCCTGCGCGGCACCGACTTCTACCGCCCCGCCCACGAGACGATCCACGACGCGATCATCGACCTCTTCGGTCGCGGCGAGCCCGTCGACATGATCACGGTCGCCGCCGAGCTCCAGCGTCGAGGCGAGCTGGCCAAGATCGGCGGCGCGCCCTATCTCCACACCCTCGCCGCCAACGTGCCGATCGCGGCCAATGCCGAGTACTACGCCCAGATCGTGCGCGAGACCGCGATCCTGCGCCGCCTCGTCGATGCCGGCACCAAGATCGCCCAGTACGGCTACGCCGGCGAGGGGCAGATCGACGACATCGTCGACCGCGCGCAGGCCGAGGTCTACCAGATCACCGACCGTCGCGCCTCGGAGGACTACGCGCCGCTGAGCGACATCATGGACAAGGTCCTCGACGAGATCGAGGCCATCGAGAACCGTGAGGCCGGCCTCTACGGCGTCCCCACCGGCTTCGCCGACCTCGACGACCTCACCAACGGTCTGCACTCGGGTCAGATGATCATCGTCGCCGCGCGACCTGCGATGGGTAAGTCCACCTTCGCCCTCGACCTGTGCCGGGCAGCCTCCATCCACAACAACCTCGCCAGCGTCTTCTTCAGCCTCGAGATGACGCGCTCGGAGATCTCGATGCGGCTGCTGTCGGCTGAGGCGAAGGTGCCGCTCAACCACATCCGCAACGGCAAGATGGACTCCGGCGACTGGGACAAGCTGGCCCGCCACATGGGCAAGGTCTCCAGCGCCCCGATGTTCATCGACGACTCGCCCAACATGACGATGATGGAGATCCGGGCCAAGGCACGCCGCCTCAAGCAGCGCCACGACCTGCGCCTCATCGTCATCGACTACATGCAGCTGATGTCGTCGGGCAAGAAGGTCGAGTCGCGCCAGCTCGAGGTCTCGGAGTTCTCCCGTCAGATCAAGCTGCTCGCCAAGGAGCTCGAGCTGCCGATCATCGCGCTCTCCCAGCTCAACCGTGGCCCGGAGCAGCGCGCGGACAAGAAGCCGATGATGAGCGACCTGCGTGAGTCCGGCTCGCTGGAGCAGGACGCCGACATGGTGATCCTGCTGCACCGCGAGGACGTCTACGAGAAGGAGTCAGCCCGCCCCGGCGAGGCCGACCTGATCATCGCCAAGCACCGCAACGGCGCGACCCGCGACATCACCGTGGCCTTCCAGGGCCACTACTCCCGCTTCGTCGACATGGCGCACTGACTGCCCCTCAGCGCCACCCGAGGGCAGGCGCCACGTCGCGCACGATCGTCTCCAGCACGTGGGCGCAGTAGTCGACGCCGAGCTGGTTGGGGATCGTCAGCAGCAGGGTGTCGGCGGCGGCGATCGCCTCGTCGGCGGCGAGCTCGGCGATGAGCTGGTCGGGCTCGGCGGCGTAGGTCTTGCCGAAGCGCGCCTTCCCGCCATCGAGGTGGCCGACCTGGTCGCTGCCACTGCCCTGGCCGCCGAAGTAGGCGCGGTCGGTCGCGTTGACGATCGGGAAGATGCTGCGGCTCACCGAGGTGCGGGGCTCGCGGGTGTGGCCGGCGTCCGACCAGGCGGCGTGGAAGCGCTCGATCTGCTCGGCCTGGAGCTGGTGGAAGGGCACGCCGGTGTCCTCGGTGAGCAGGGTCGAGCTCATCAGGTTCATCCCCTGGGCCGCGGTCCACTCCGCGGTGGCGCGGGTGCCGGCGCCCCACCAGATGCGCTCGCGCAGGGTCGGCGAGTGCGGCTCGATGCGCAGCAGTCCTGGTGGGTTGGGGAACATCGGGCGCGGGTTGGGCTCGGCGAACCCCCTGCCCTTGAGCACCTCGAGGAAGCGTGCGGTGTGCTCGCGCGCGAGGTCGGCGTGGTCCTCGCCGGGCTTGGGCTCGTGACCGAAGTAGCGGTAACCGTCGATGACCTGCTCCGGTGAACCGCGGCTGATGCCGAGCTGCAGCCGCTCGCCGGAGATGAGGTCGGCAGAGCCGGCGTCCTCGGCCATGTAGAGCGGGTTCTCGTAGCGCATGTCGATGACGCCGGTCCCGATCTCGATCCGGCTGGTCCGGGCCCCCACTGCCGCCAACAGCGGGAACGGCGACGCCAGCTGCTGCGCGAAGTGGTGCACGCGGAAGTAGGCGCCGTCGGCTCCCACCTCCTCCGCGGCGACCGCGAGGTCGATCGACTGGAGCAGCACGTCGGACGCCGAGCGGGTGGCGGAGTGCGGTGAGGGGTTCCAGTGGCCGAAGGACAGGAAGCCGATCTTCTTCATGACGGCTCAACGTGGCGTGGGCTCCGGCTCTTCCCCTGGTCCCTGCTGGGTGAGCCAGCGCATCACACCCTCCACGCTCGGAGCGCCGGTGCAGCGCTTGTCGATCGCTGCGTGTACGCCCTCGGCCTTCGCTCGGAGGGCTCTCCCGGTCAGGCTGATCGGCGGGAGCTCGGTGTCTGACGCGACCTCGCGGCACATCTCGACGCGGTAGGCGTCGTCCGCACCGCCGAGCGGATACGTCGCCGCCTCGGCGAGCCGGACGAGCCGAGTGCAGATGCGTGGCGATGCGCTCAGCTCCCGGCAGAGCTCGTCGGGGGTGTAGGCGGCCAGGTCCTCGGCGGAGGCGATCCCCAGCCGATTCAAGCCGGGCGTTCAGCGGGGCGAAAGGAGCCAGCGTGAACAGGTCGTTGGCAGGGTCGTCGCGGAAGTAGCCGCGATAAGGCTCGTGCCGAGCACCTCCTTGAGCTGGGGGTCCTTGGTGATCCAGTCCGCCAGGTCCGGGTCGGTGACGGCGCGTCGCAGATAAGTAACGGCGGCGGTGCTGCGAGTCGTCGTGTCGAGCGCTGCGGTCGCGAAGTAGCAGCCGGCCTGATAGTTCGCGGTCGGACCCGAAGCCCGACCGAGCCAGCTGAGCACCAGCTGGTAGTTGGCTTGGCACAGCAGATCGGCGCAGACCGTGTGGTGAGCCCAGAGGAGCAGCGCTGCGGCAGCCGGTTGGCTCACCCGCGTCAGCCGCTGGTCGCGGGCCGGTCCCTCGAGGTGGAAGTCGCGCAGCTCCCTGGCTGCGTCGCACAATCGCGTCACCGCCCGGCCGTCCCGAACCGCTGAGTCCGACGTCGCGTAGTAGAGATTGATCTCGCACGCCAGCCTCGTGTGCAGTGCTCGGCGACGTAGCTGTTGATAGCGGCCCTGCTCGAGCTGGCCGAGGAACGACGTCAGCGAGTCAGCGTAGGCACGGAGCTCCTGCGGCCTCCGCTCGACGTTCCAGGAATAGAGATAAGAGAGGTAGGCGTTCTTGTTGCCGTCGTCCAAGCCGACGGCGAGCCGCCAGCACAGCGCTGCTCGGTCTGGATCATCGGGCCAGATCGGTCGTCGCCACGAACTGCAGGCCCACGCTCTGCCAGTCCGGGTCCTCGCCGAGCTCCTCGAACCCTCGGTGGCGACGGGCGAGCTCGGTCACCACGATTGCGGCAGCGACGCGGTAGAGATCGACACCGGATGCCGGGTCAGCCGGCCGCCCATCTTGCCGCCCGCCGCGGTCTTGGCCGGCGCGGGCGTGAGCCCCAGGAGCGGCTTGCTGACCAGCACCGAGCGGCGGCTGACGCCGTTGCGGGCGACGGTGACCGCCAGAGCTTCGTCGTCCACTTTCTCCACCAGGACCTTCCACGGTGCTGCGCCCAGCGCGATGACCGCGAGCTGCGCGACCAGCTTGGCAACCCGACCCTCCGGCGTGCTCTGCAGCGGCGTGCCGGACAGCGCGGTGACGTCGGTGCCCCGAGGCAGCTCGACGCCGCTGGGGTCGTCACCGCCGAGCTCGCGTCACGAGGGCCACCAGGCGTCCGGTCGACGCATCGTCGTCGCCACCTGCGGCGTCGTGGCAGGTGATGAGGATGCGGAGGCGACCAGCGAGCCAGGTGCGCGCCGAGTCCGATGGTCAGCAGGGCGCCGATCGCCACCACGAGGACGTGCGGGAGGTCGAGCTCCCAGACCGGGTCCGACCACGACACGACCTGCACCGCCGTGCCCAGACCCAGCACCGCTGCCGACCACCCGAGGATCGGTCGCGAGGAGGACACCCGGCTGCGCGGCACCAGCCATCGGATACGGGTGGCCAGGCGGGCCAGCACGAAGAGCGCGATGAGCACCAGCAGGAGCGGCACGAGGACGGTGCTCGCCGGATCGAGGTACCGCTTCCAGGTGGTCTGCCAGGTCTTGGCTGCGGTCTCGGCGTCGGTCGGCGTGACCAGCGGTGCGGTCTCCGGCTCGTCGGCCAGCCGGTTCGCGAGAGCGTTCTCGGCGTTGATGGCGAGCGCCAGCTTCAGGTAGACCGCTGCCTTCTCGGGGTCGTCGATCGGGTTGGTCGACGGCCGTGACTTCGTTGGCCGGCCGTCCATGTAGTCGCGCGCTTGCAGAGCGACAGCCTGGGCGCGCTTGATCCGCGCTCTGGCGTCAGCGAGCTTGGCGGGGCACAGGATGCCGTCGGGCGCTTGCCCACTCTGCATGAGCTTGAGGGTGTCCTCGCGGATACGGTCGACCGCAGCCTGCGGATAACCGGTGCGGGTCAGCCGCTCGGCGGCGAAGCACGTGGCGCGCGGATCCCCGGGGGCCTGGGCCTCGGCCGGCGCTGCCGGCGGCCAGCAGTGCTACCAGCAACGATCCGGCCACCGCGCGTGCAAGAACAGCGATCACGGCGTACCCCCTCCCAAGGACAGCCACTACCCGCAGCATCCGCCTGAGGGGGCGGCTTGTCACTAGTCATACCGGCCTGGTTTTACTTTGCCGGGCGGCGCGCGCAGGCCGACCTTCTCCCGTCGGGCTGCTTCTCACCGGTTCCGTCTCGGGCTCAACCTCCGGGTGATGGCACCGGAGGTTGAGCCGTCCGAGCCCCTGGGCGAGGGCGAGACGAAACCGCCGCAGGCCGACAAGCAGCCCTGTTCGCTACCCACGAATCATCCACAACCAGTGCGCCCAGGAAGTTGTCCACAACCCCCATGGTTGAGCGGAAATCACGGTCCCGGACTGTCGGTGGTCGGTGCTTGAGTAGACCCATGGCCAAGCACCTCGACGACACCCAGGGTCACCCGATCCTGCGGTTCCTCGACGTCCTCTCGAAGGGCCTTGACGAGATCGCTCAGACCCCCGCCTGGTCGCTCACCACCACGGAGACCACCGAGGTCGTCACCCGCCTCGAAGCAGACCTGGCGCGCTTGGCAGAGGTCGAAGCGCGTGCGATGACCCAGGCCGAGACCCTCGACCTCCACGGCGCAGCCGGTGCGAAGTCCATCGGGGTCTGGCTCGCGATGACGACCCGCCTGACCCGCACCGAAGCCGAGCGCCGGACCCGCCTGGCCAAGCAGCTGGTCGCCCATGACCAGACCCGCGAGGCGATGACCCGAGGGGCTGTCCTGCCGCAGCAGGCCGTCGTCATCACCAAGGCCGTCGACGCCCTCGACAACACGGTGCACCGTGACGCAGCCGAAGCGCACCTGATCAAGGAAGCAGCGCACTTCGACGCCCACAAGCTCGCCGAGCTCGGCCGCCGGATCCTGGAGACCGTCGACCCCGACAAGGCCGATGAGCACGAGGCGAAGCTGCTCGAGAAGCAGGAAGCCAAAGCACGGAAGAAGACCCAGTTCCGGCTCTACGACGACGGCGAAGGCCTCTCCCATGGCCGGTTCACGATGCCGACCGCGCAGGCCGAGATGCTGCGCAAAGCCCTGCAAGCATTGGCTGCCCCGAAGCACGTGCGCGCGACCGAGGGTGCCGGGTCGTATGACTACGAGAAGCCGACCCCGGAGAAGCTCGGCAAGGCGTTCTGCGAGTACGTCGAGCGCTACCCCGCCGACCTGCTCCCCTCCATGGGCGGCATCAACGCCACCGATCATCGTGACCGTCGACGTCTCCGCGCTCCAGCGGCGCGCACAAGGCGGCCCACCTCGACACCGGCCACGCGATCTCCCCCGGGCAGCTCCGCAGCTGGGCGTGCGAGGCGAAGATCTTGCCCGCGGTCATGGACGGGAAGTCTCACGTCCTCGACCTCGGCAGGGGAAGGCGGCTCCACACCGGTCCGCAGCGCTTGGTCCTGGCGATCGAGCAGCAGACCTGCCAGCACCCCACCTGCGACACCCCCGGAGCGTTCTGCCATACCCACCACAACACCCCCTGGAGCCAGGGGGGCGCCACCAACACCAGGGACGCCTCGCTCCTGTGTCCCTTCCACCATCACCAGGCCCACGCCACCGGTGAGAACTACCCCCTCCGCACCTAGGCTGCGCCGATGCAGACAGTCGTCCTGGTGGGCCTCGTCGATGAGCGTGGCTGGATCCTCCTTCAGGAGCGCGACGAGCACGCTCCGGTCGAGCCCAACACCTGGGGTCTGGTCGGCGGTGGCGTGGAAGCCGGCGAGACGCCGGCCGCAGCTGCTCGCCGTGAGCTCGAGGAAGAGACCGGGTTGGTGCGCGACGACCTCGTCTGGCTGGGTCGGCACGACCTGACGTGCACCTTCCACGGGCGCGACATCGTCGACCTGTTCACCGCCCGGACCACCGCCACGGACGCCGACATCGTGTGCGGCGAAGGCCGTCAGATCGTCTTCGTCGATCCGCGCGCTGCGGCGAGCCTCGACCTCACCGAGACGACGCAGCAGCTGCTAGGAGCGGTGTTGGACGCTCACTAGCCCCGCAGCCCGGCGTCGATCTCAGCCAGGGCCGCCGCGAGGTCGACGCGGGGCGTCCAACCCCAGGCGTGGGCGCGGGCGGCGCTGATCTGGCCGGTCCAGGCGGGTTCGTCGTCCCAGATCGGCTCGATGCCGAGGGCGCCGGTGACGGTGGCGTAGTAGTCGCGCACGGTGGCCGGGCCGCCGGCGACGTTGACGGCGGTGGTGCTGCCGGCGACCGGCCCGGTGGCCGGGTCGGACGACGAGGCGATGCGGCCGGTGGTCAAGTCGGCGGCGAAGGCGGCGAGGTCGTCGACGTGCACCCACGCGAAGGTCTGGTCGGGCACCGCGTGCCGGGCGGACTCGTCGTCGCGGATGGCCGCGGGGCGCAGGGTGTTCCAGATCGAGCTGTCACCTGCGCCGAGGATCGCCGGCGGGCGGAGCAGGATCGTGGTCAGCCCGCCGACCGCAGCGAGCGCGGCATCGGTGTCGCGCTTGGTCACCGGGTAGGCACCGCCGTCGTCATCGACCAGCGCGCTCGACTCGTCGACGTCACCGGCTCCGGGGGAGCGGTCGTAGACCGCCGCGGTCGAGACGTGCACGAGGCGCTCCACCCCGGCATCGCGGGCGGCGCGGGCCAGGACGGGCGTGCCCTCCACACCGATCTCCTGCTGCGTCTCGCGCGAGCTGCCCATCGGGTGCACGGTGGTGATGACCGCGGTGGCGCCCTTGGTCACCTCGGCGGCGAACCCGGCGTGGTGGAACTCCCCGACTCGCTCCTCCACGCCCTCCAGCACCGGCGCCGTGCCGGCCCGGCGTACGACGGCGCGCACGCGCGCGCCGCGCTCGACCAGGGCCGCGCAGGTGCGTGAGCCGACCAGGCCGTTGGCGCCCGTGACGACGACGACAGGAGCAGTGTCGGAGGCAGAGGCTGCAGGGGAGTCCGTCATGGCTCCACCCAAGCACGCGACCCAAGCCAGGTCAGGGCGCCAGCGCTCGGGCGGAGGGCGCAGGGGAGAGGATGGGCGTCATGTCAGCTGACCCGACCTCCCGCGCCGTCCTCGTCACCGGCGGCTCCCGCGGCATCGGCGCCGCCATCGCCCGTGCCTTCGCCGACCAGGGCGATCGCGTCGCCGTGCACTACGGGAGCTCGGCGGCCGCGGCGCAGCAGGTCTGTGACTCGCTGCCCGGCGAGGGCCACGTCAGCGTGCAGGCCGACCTCGCCGATGCCGACGCGGTCCGTGCAGCCGTCGACACCGCAGCCGACCGACTCGGGCGCCTCGACGTGCTGGTCAACAACGCGGGGGTCTTCCTGGCCCACCCGCCGCTGGAGACCGACTACGACCAGTGGCAGGCCGCGTGGTCGCAGACCCTGGCCACCAACCTCACCGGTGCCGCCAACGCGACGTTCTCGGCGATCCCCCACCTGCGCGCCGCCGGCGGGGGAGCGGTGGTCAACGTGTCGAGCCGCGGTGCCTTCCGCGGCGAGCCCAACTGTCCGGCGTACGCCGCCTCCAAGGCGGGGCTCAACGCGTTCGGCCAGTCGATGGCGCTCGTCCTGGCCCCGCACGACATCTCGGTGGGCACCGTGGCGCCCGGGTTCGTGCAGACCGAGATGGCCCGCGAGGTGCTCGACGGGCCCGGCGGTGACGCGGTCCGCGCGCAGTCGCCGTACGGGCGGGTGGCGCACCCCGAGGAGGTCGCCGCAGCGGTGCTGTGGCTCGCCTCGCCGCAGGCGCGGTTCTCCACCGGCACGATCATCGACGTCAACGGTGGCTCCTACCTGCGCAGCTGAACGCACCGGGTCGAGGCCCACGGGCGCGGCCGCGTCCCTTGCCCCGCACCACCCGGCCCGGCGAAGATGACCCCACCACCCACCCCCGAGGAGCGCGAGTGATCGCACCGTCGGTCGCGCTCGCCCCCTTGGTGACCGACATCGACCGCCTGCAGGTCGACCTCAGCGACGGCTTCCAGCTGGTCGTCAAGATCGTGGTGGCGGGCTTCCTCTTCGGCATCGCGCTCGACACCCGGCTCGCCGACTTCCGCGACGTCGTCCGGCGCCCGTGGGTCATCGGGGTCGGTCTGGTGACCCAGTACGTCGTCGCGCCGGCCCTCACGCTCGCGGTGACGCTGGCCCTCGACGTGCGCGGCTCGGTGGCGATCGGGATGTTGCTGGTGGCCTGCTGCCCGGCCGGCAACCTCTCCAACATCCTCACCCACCGCGCCCGCGGCGACGTCGCGCTCTCGATCTCGCTGACCGGTGTCTCCAACATCCTGGCCGTCGTGGTCACGCCGGTCGCGCTGGCGTTCTGGAGCGGCCTCAACCCGGCCGCCAACGCCCTGCTGCGCGACGTCGAGCTCCAACCGTGGGACCTCGTGGGCGAGGTGGCGGTGCTGATCGGGCTGCCGTTCGCGGCCGGGCTCTTCGTGGCGTGGCGCGCCCCGGGCTTTGCTGCCAAGGCCCGCCCCTTCGTCGAGCCGGGAGCGCTGGTCCTGCTGCTGCTCATCGTGGTCGGTGGCCTGGCCAGCCAGTTCGGCCACTTCGTCGACTACGTCGGCGTGGTCGTCGTGCCGATCGTGCTGCAGAACCTGTTGGCCCTGGGCGCCGGCTACGGCGCCGGCCGCGCCTGCCGGCTCGGGGAGCCCGGCACCCGCGCGATGACCTTCGAGCTCGGGGTCCGCAACACCGGGCTCGCGCTCGTGCTCGCCCTCGGCTTCTTCGCCGACCTGGGTGGCGTGGTCTTCGTGGCAGCCCTGTGGGGCATGTGGGACGTCGCCACGGGTCTGGTGCTGTCGACCTGGTGGCGATCGCGGGTCCCGACCGCCGCGCCGGAGCCCACCTCCACGGTGTGACCCACGGGTGACCCCTCGCCCCGAGGGGGATGGGTGCTCGGCGTACGCTCACCGCGGTTGCGAGAGTGAGCGAGGGCGGAGCAAATGGCTGAGTCGGTGTCGCGCGAGATGATCCTGCCCGCGGTGCGGCTCGACGTGCCCCCGCGGCCCTCGGAGAAGCAGGTCGCGGCCTTCGCTGCGCGCAGCTCGGAGGAGTGGACGACGACTCCGCGCACCTGGGTCACCCAGCAGGTGACCCGCCTCGCGGTCGCCGCGATCCTCCGCTCCCGCCTCGAGCAGGCAGCCGCGACTCCCCACGAGCGCAACCCGCTCCCCGCCGAGCTCGACCAGGTGACCCTGGGCCAGCTCGTGGCGTGGTTCCGGCCGCACGTCGGTCTCGCCGGCCAGGCCTTCCAGCTCGGCATCGTCGAGGCCGTGAACGCCGGCGTCCCGGCCGCGGTCGACCCGCTGCGTGAAGGCCTGCGGCGCATGGGCGTGACCGGTCGCGACCCGCTCAAGATGGTGGCCCTCGGCGCCGACAAGGTGCCCGAGCGCGCCCGCGGTGACTTCTGGAACGGCGTGAAGACCGCCCCTGCGCTCACTGCGGTCGTCGACGCGCTCCTCGGCTCGGCCCACACCGGCGACGTGAGCGGTCTCGACCGCAGCCAGCTCGCCCGCGCCGACGCCGTCGTGCTGGGCGGCGGCCGCGCCACCGCTGTCTCCTTCGGGACGCGTCCTCGTGAGGGCAAGAAGACCTGGCTGTCGGTGCCGCTGCGTTTCGCGCCGGCGGCCCGTGGGCGCGGCCACGCTGAGCCCCCCCGCCGCGGTGACGGCGGTCGCGGTGACGGCGAGATCGAGGTCGGACTGCGCGCCGGCGGCTGGACCGAGGTCTTCGAGACCGCCCTCGACGCGGTCGGGGCGGCCATGGCTCAGCTGGATGCCGGCGGTCGCCCGCGCGGTCGTGGCCCGGCGAGCGCGCTCGGTGAGGCGCTCGTGCAGCGCCTGGTCGCGGCCAAGGACCGCAGCGTCGTCGAGGTGTGCGCCTCGCTGCGCGCCGTCGACCCGCTCGCGCTGGAGATGTTCGACCACCAGGTCACCACCACCGCAGTGCGCGTGGCCGTGCCCGTGGTCGAGGACGACGCGTTCATGCAGCTGTGGCTGCCCACCTCGGCCCTGGCCGGCCCGCTGTTCACCGGCAGCGCCGACCTGTTCCTCGGCGAGGGAGCCGAGGTCAAGGCGCACGGCGGAAAGCCGACCGGAAACCAGTCGGGCAAGCCGTCGGGCAAGCAGTCGGGCAAGACCGGCGCCAAGGGCAACCAGCCCGGCGGCCGCCAGGGCGGACGCTCGGGCCAGCAGCCGGGCCAGCAGCAGCCGGGCCAGCAGCCCGGTCAGCAGCAGACCGGTGGCCGCGAGGGTGGACGCAGCCGTCGCGGTCGAGGCAAGCGGCCGAGCACGTCCCCGGCGACTGGCCCGGCGACCGGCCCAGCACCGGCCCGGCCACCGAGCCGGCAGCCGCAGGCATCCAGGACCCGACGCCGCCCGACGTGCGGGTGGCCGAGCCGGCTCCCACGCCGACCACCCAGCCCGACACGTCCTCCAGCCCTACGGAGTAGCCACCACTACATGTGGGTGCCGCCGTCGACGCGGATCTCGGTGCCGGTGATGTAGGCACCGTCGTCGCTGATGAGCATGGCGACGACGCCGGCGATGCTGTCGGGGTTGCCGAACGTGCCGCGGCCCAGCACGGGCATCAGCTTGGCGAACTTGTCCCAGTTGGTGTCGGCGGGCAGGTTGGCAGGTGTCGAGCCGACGATCTGGGTCTCGATGCCGCCGGGCACGAGGCTCACCGCACGTAGACCGCGGTCGGCGTACTCCAGGGCGATCGAGTGGGTGAAGGACATGATCGCGCCCTTGGACGCCGAGTAGGCGGCCATGTAGGGGTGGGCGAAGAACGCCGAGGTGGAGGCGAAGTTGACGACCACGCCGCCGCGCTCGGAGGCCAGCAGCGACGGCAGTGCCTCGCGGGTCATCAAGAAGGTGCCGGTGAGGTTGACCGCGAGGATCCGGTTCCACCGCTCCAGCGAGGTCTCGTGGGTGTGGTCGCCGTAGTGGATGGCGGCAGCGTTGACGATCGCGTCGAGCCCCCCGCCCTCCTCGACGGCTGCAGCCACGGCAGCGACGACCGAGGCCTCGTCGGCGATGTCGACGTGCCCGGTGGTGATCGTGCCGGGCTGGTCGCCACCCGGCTCGGCGGCGAGCTCGTCGGCCAGCCCGACCAAGCCGTCGGGCACGACGTCCAGCGCGGTGACGCGCGCTCCCTCGCGAGCCAGGCGCAGGGCAGTGCCCCGCCCGATCCCGGATCCCGCTCCGGTCACGATGACCGTCCTGCCGCTGAGCCTGTTCATGAGTGTCCTCTCGATGGGTCTACAGGAGAATAGAACACGTTCTAGTCGGGCCTGGCGAATATGGATCGATCCAATCGGCCCTGCCGCTCCTGGGGTGCTTCGTGGTGGGTAGCCTGCGGGCCAAGCTGACCCGAAAGGCGTATTCGCATGCTTGATGTGGAAAAGGTTCTCGACGATGCAGGTCTGAAGAACCCCAAGGTCCGGGAGTACGTCACCTACTGGGCGGGGGTGACCGAGCCCGACGCGGTCGAGGTCATCAACACCTCCGACGACGCGCGCCTGGTGGCCGAGTCGCTCGAGGCAGGCGAGCTGCTGCCGGCAGGGGAGGGGCTCTACTACTCGCGCTCCTACTTCAAGGACACCGCGCGCTCGGAGGAGCGCACGATCGTGGCCACCCACAAGCCCGAGGACAAGGGCGTCTACAACAACTGGCGCGACGCCGAGGAGATGTCGGCGGCCCAGCTCGAGCGCATGCGCGGACAGTCGCGCGGCAAGACGATGTACGTCGTCCCCTACCTGATGGCTCCTCCCGGCTCGCCCCTCGAGGCCTACGCCGCCGGCGTCGAGCTCACCGACAACCGTCCGGTCGTGCTCCACATGATCCGCATGGCCCGCGTGGGCGTCGACCACGTCGACAACCTCGAGGACCCCAACTCCTTCGTGCGCGCCGTCCACGTGACCGGCGACCTGGAGAACCTCGGTCAGGGCACGCCCGAGGACCAGCGCTACTTCGTGACCGTCGCCGACGAGCGCACGATCCTGCACTTCGGCTCCTCCTACGGCGGCAACGCGCTGCTGGGCAAGATCGCGCACGGGCTGCGTCAGGCCTGCTACGACGGCCGCGCCTCGGGCCGCTTCCTGGCCGAGCAGTTCATGCTCCTCGGGATCACCGACAAGCAGACCGGTGCGAAGTACCACGTCTGCGGTGGCTTCCCCAGCGCCTCGGGCAAGACCAACCTCGCCATGACGTTGGCGCCCGATGCGATGGGTGACCGCTACTACGTCGAGTTCTACGGCGACGACATCGCCTGGCTCTGGGTCGGCGACGACGGCAAGGTCTACGCGATGAACCCCGAGAACGGGGTCTTCGGCGTTGCCAAGGACACCAACGAGCTCACCAACCCCACTGCCCTGGACTCCATCCAGCCCGGCAGCGGCGCGATCTTCACCAACGTGGCCTACAACCGCAAGACGCAGGAGGTCTGGTGGGAGGGCAAGACGCCCGGCTACCCCGCCGACCTCGACGGCTGGGAGGACTGGAAGGGCGAGGTCATCGCCGACCGCGAGCCCGGCGACGACTCCCCGTGGGCCCACCCCAACAGCCGCTTCACCACGACGCTGGCCAACGTGCCCAACGTGGCGAAGAACTTCGAGGACCCCGCCGGTGTCCCCGTCGACGCGATCATCTTCGGTGGCCGCACCCGCGATCGTGAGCCGCTGGTGCGCGCGATCACCGACCTCGCCGAGGGCGTCTACGACGGCCTGACGCTGGGCGCGGAGGCGACGTTCGCCGCTGACGGTCTCGATGGTCAGCTGCGCTACGACCCGATGTCGATGCGTCCGTTCATGGCCTACGCCGAGGCCGACTACGCCGCGCACTGGCTCAAGATCATCGGTGCCGCCACCGAGCAGCCGCTCTTCGCGCACGTCAACTGGTTCCAGAAGGACGCCGAGGACGGCCACTTCCTGTGGCCCGGCTACCGCGAGAACCTTCGTCCCCTGCTGTGGCTGATGCAGCTCAAGGCCGGCGAGGTGACCGGTCGCCAGACGCCGGTGGGCATCATCCCGACCGAGGAGGAGCTCAACCTCGAGGGCCTCGACATGCCGGCCGCCGACCTCGAGCGGATCCTGTCGATCGACCTCGACCGCTGGCGCCAGGAGATGGGCTTCCGCGAGGAGCACCTGGCCCAGTTCGAGGGCCTGCCCGAGGAGATCTGGGAGGCGCACCGTCGCGTTGCCGCCGCCCTCGACGCCGCGGAGTAGCACCTCTGTCACTGCCTGCCCACTGACCCGTCGCGTGTATTCGCGGCGGGTCAGTGTCTTGTGCATGCTGGACCCATGCGATTCACCGAGCACGAGCTCACCGCGGCCCTCCACGGAGCGGCCAAGGTGGTCCTCAAGGCGCAGCGCGGCAAGGTGCGCAAGGGCCAGGACGTCGAGACGGCCTGGCAGCAGCTGGACCGGATGGAGCGCTTCCGCCTCCTCGACGGCCTCGGCGCTCAGCTGCTGCCGGTGCTGGTCGCGCTGCCTGACGTCGAGGTCGCGCCCGGCACGCGCCCGACGTACGACGATGCCGTGGTCACCGAGACCGTCACCGGGCTGCTGCCCGAGGGCACCGGGCGGCTCAAGCGCGCCGTGCTCGTGAAGGCGCGGGTCGCGTTGGTGCAGACCGCCTTGGCGCACGTGCCGCCGCGGCGCGACCCCGACGGGTTGCTGCACTCCGACGTGCCCGAGGTGCCGGACTCGCCCGAAGGGCTCTGAGCCGCACTCACCCCTTGGGTGGGAATGGCGGTGGCTCGGGACCCGTTCTTCTCCCTATGCGCACCGTCACCGCTTACGCCACCCCGGCCGCGAAGGCCCCCTTCGAGAAGACCACGATCGAGCGACGTGAGCTCGGCCCGCGCGACGTGCTGATCAAGATCGCCTACGCCGGCATCTGCCACTCCGACATCCACACCGCCCGCGAGGAGTGGGGCCCGGCCACGTTCCCGCTCGTGCCCGGCCACGAGATCGCCGGCACCGTCGAGGAGGTCGGCGCAGACGTCGACAAGTACGCCGTGGGCGCGCGCGTCGGCGTCGGCTGCCTGGTCGACTCCTGCCGGGAGTGCGAGAACTGCCTCGCCGGCGAGGAGCAGTACTGCCTCGGCGGCAACATCGGCACCTACGGCTCCACCGGTCGCGACGGCCGCCCCACCGACGGTGGCTACAGCACCCACATCGTCGTCGACCAGGACTTCGTGCTCGCGATCCCCGAGGGCATCGCGCTCGACGAGGCCGCCCCGCTGCTGTGCGCCGGCATCACGGTCTACTCCCCGCTCAAGCACTGGGGCGCGGGCCCCGGCACCAAGGTCGCCGTCGTCGGGATGGGCGGGCTGGGCCACATGGGCGTGAAGATCGCCCACACCCTCGGCGCCGAGGTGACGGTGCTGTCGCAGACCTTGTCGAAGCAGGAGGACGGCCTCGCGTTCGGTGCCGACCACTACTACGCCACCAGCGACCCGCAGACCTTCCGCGACCTCGCCGGCACCTTCGACCTGATCATCAACACGGTCTCCGCGCCGTTGCCCATGGGCAAGTACCTCTCGCTCCTGCGCCTCGACGGCACGGTCGTCAGCGTCGGTGCGCCGCCGGAGCCGGTCGAGGTGCCGGCGTTCGCGCTCATCGGTGGGCGTCGCAGCTGGGCGGGGTCGGCCATCGGCGGCATCGCGCAGACCCAGGAGATGCTCGACTTCTGCGCCGAGCACGGCCTCGGTGCCGACGTCGAGGTGATCTCGGGTGAGCAGATCGACGAGGCCTGGGAGCGCGTCATGTCCAGCGACGTGCGCTACCGCTTCGTGATCGACACCGCGACGTTCGAGTGACGTTCTCGACCAGCCCTTCCTGACCGCCCTTCCTGATCGCCCTTTCCTGACTCCAGAGGAGACACCGTGCAGACACGCACCATCGGCAACGCAACCGTCGGACAGATCGAGGTGGGCGCGATCGGCCTCGGCCTGATGACGTTCGACCAGACCGGCACCCAGCCCCGCCAGCAGCTGCTCGACACCGTCCGCGCTGCACTGGACGCGGGTGTGACGCTGTTCGACACCGCCGACGCCTACGGCCCCGGCGACGAGCTCGGCCAGGACGCGCAGGGAGCCAACGAGCGCCTCATCGCCGGACTGCTCGACGAGCTCGGCGTCCGCGACCAGGTGCTGCTGGCCACCAAGGGCGGCCACGTGCGCACGGAGGGCGGCGGCTGGGCCACCGACAGCACCGCGGCCCACCTGCGCGCTGCCGTCGACGCCAGCCTGGAGCGGCTCGGGGTCGAGCAGATCGCCCTGTGGCAGCACCACCGGCCGGACCCCGACGTCGCCTACGACGACGTGATCGGCACCCTGAAGGAGATCGCCGACTCGGGCAAGGTCGCGCGCGTGGGGCTCTCCAACGCCGACCCGGCGCAGATCCGCGCCGCCCACGCGGTGCTCGGGGATGCCCTGGTGAGCGTGCAGAACCAGTACTCCCCGGCGTTCCGCAGCAGTCAGCCCGAGATCGAGGTCTGCGCCGAGCTCGGCCTCGCGTTCCTGCCCTGGAGCCCGCTGGGCGGGCTGGGCGACGCCAAGGAGCTCGCCGCCAAGCACCCGGCGTTCGCCACGGTCGCTGAGTCCCGCGGGGTCAGCCCGCAGCAGGTCGCCCTGGCCTGGGAGCTGGCCCAGTCGCCGGTCGTCATCCCGATCCCCGGCGCCAAGCGCCCGCAGTCGATCATCGACTCCGCGGCTGCCGCCGATCTCGAGCTGACGACCGAGGAGCTGGCCGCGCTCGACGCGTCCTGAGCCGGCCGACCGGTGTCGGCGGAGGTCGAGCGCGAGGCGTCGCGGGCGATGCCCCGGGAAGTGGTGCCGCACTACAGTCGGAGCATGGATCCGGACACGACATCTCGTCCCGAGGACGCCGAGGCCAGAGCGGCTTACTGGGAAGGTGTGCACGACGACAAGGACGTCGACGGGGTCTCGTGGTGGCAAGCGGTGCCCGGGCTCTCGCTCGGTCTGATCGAGGCCAGCGGAGTCGGCAAGGTCCGCCCGATCCTGGACGTCGGCGCGGGCTGGTCGACCCTGGTCGACAACCTCGTCGAGCGTGGTTACACCGACCTCACCGCCATCGACCTGTCGCAGACCGCGCTCGACACGGTGCGTGAGCGGATCGGCGAGGCCGGCGCGAACGTCGTGCTCGAGGCGGCCGACGTGCTCGGCTTCCGTCCGCCGCGCCGCTTCGCGCTCTGGCACGACCGGGCGGTCTTCCACTTCCTCACCGAGGAGGACGAGCGCGACGCCTACCGGGCCTCGCTGGAGCACTGCCTCGAGCCCGGTGGGCACGTCGTCGTGGCGACCTTCGGCCCCGACGGGCCGCTCACCTGCAGCGGCCTGCCGATCGTGCGCTACACGCACGACGAGCTCGCCGCGGAGTTCCCCGGCTTCCACCTGGTCTCCACCAGCGGCGAGGACCACGTCACGCCCTGGGGCGCCACCCAGCAGTTCACCGCCGTGCTGCTTCAACGCCGCTGACTCGACATCTGGTGCCACCAGACGGCACCAGATGTCGACTCAGGGCCGCGACGGAGGTGGGCATGCGGGGCATGGACGGAACGGCCCCGTCCAGCCCCGACGCTCGAGGAGCATCGCGATCTTGCGGATCGTGGCGCAGCCGCGCGTGCAGACCTGGCCGTAGGTGAGCCGCACGGTGGTGGCGTCACTGGCGACGGCGGTGTCGAGGTCGCGCTCGAAGTCCCGGTCGCGTGCCAGGGCGGTGTCGTGGAACGGGCGGCCGTCCAGCTCCACGATCAGGTGGAAGTCGGAGTAGGGGACGTCGCGGTAGAAGGGGCGGCCTGCGACGACGTCGCGGCGCTGACGGTGCGCGCTCGGCAGCCCGTGGCGCCGCTCGAGCAGCAGGTAGTTGCGCTCCAGCACCGAGCACGCCCCCTCGGCGAGGTCGTCGAGCAGGTCCATGAGCAACTGGCGGTGAGGCACACGTGCGCGCGAGCGCAGGACGTCGGCGATGGTGGCCGCCGACGTGAGCCGGGTCTGGCAGACATCGGCGAAGACCCGGAACCGGGCGGCGGTGTCGGCCCGTCTTGCGGCCACGTCGATCGCGGCGTGCTCCAGCCGGATGCTCGGGGGCGACGACAGCGGCCGCAACCGCTGCTCGAAGTCGGGCATGCGTCTCACGACCACTCCGGGCATCCGCGAGAGCCGCCGGTCCATGGCGACCGCCACCTGGATGGGCGCCCGAGCGGGCGGGTGCGGGAGCGCCGACTCATCCGCCAGCGCTGCCGGCTCGTGGTGCAGGACCGCAGCCCACGCACGTTGCCGCCACGACAGGGGGCCGGTGTGGCAGACGTAGATGCCCGGATGATGCATGGTGAGGTCGCGGCGCCGGAGCAGGCGGCGTACGTCGGACGGCGTCGCACCCAGGTCGCGCAGCTGAGCGCGCGAGATCACTCCGTCCTGGATGAACCCGGCGAGGTGCTCGAAGCCGCCGAGGTCGAAAGCGCTGGTCATCCGCCGATGGTGCGGCCCGATCGCGTACGCCGCCACCGCGCTTGCCGCCACCTGTGGACAACCTCCGCCTCGCCCCGCTGACTCGACATCTGGTGCCACCAGACGGCACCAGATGTCGAGTCAGGACCGGTCTGCTGCTCAGCCGGCGTTGAGGCGCACCGGCAGCTCGGCGTACCCGCGCAGGATGCGGGTGTCGCGGCGCCGGGCACCGGGGAGCACCCGGAGGTCGGGGAAGGCGTCGAAGATGGCGCGCAGCCCGACCTCGCCCTCCATCCGCGCGAGAGCGGCGCCGAGGCAGTAGTGGCGCCCCGAGGAGAAGGAGACGTGCTCGCCGGCGTTGGCGCGCGCCACGTCGAAGGTGTGGGGGTCGGTGAAGACCTCGGGGTCGCGGTTGGCACCGGCGAGCAGGGTCGTCACGATGGCGCCCTTCTGGACCGCCGTGCCAGCGAACGACGTGTCGCGGATGACCGTCCGACCGGTCAGCAGCACCGGCGGGTCGAAGCGCAGCACCTCGTCGACCGCGTTGGGCCACAGCTCCGGCTCGGCCTGGAGGCGGCTCAGCTGCGCCGGGTGCTCGTGGAGCAGGGCGATGCCGTTGCCGAGCAGGTTGACGGTGGTCTCGAAGCCGGCGGCGAGCACCAGCCCGGCGGTCGCCTTGAGCTCGTCGTCGGTCAGGGCGACGCCCTCGTCGTCGCGAGCGGCCACGAGCTGGCTGAGCAGGTCTTCGCCCGGGTTGCGGCGCACGGCCTCGAGGTGGTCGGTCAGCCACTCGTCGAACTCGTTGAGGGCCTTCTCCACCGTGGTGAACGTGTCCCAGGTGAGACCGAGGTCGAGGCTGGGGGCGGCGGCGCTGCCGAACTGCAGCACCCGTCCCCGCTCGGCGTGCGGCACCCCGAGGATCTCGGCGATCACGGTGACCGGCAGCTGGGCGCAGTAGGCCTCGATCAGGTCGACCGGCTCGTTCGGGTCGCGGGTGGCGACGAGCTCGGCGATGAGGTCGGCCGCGATCTGCTCGGTGCGGGTGCGGAGCCGGTCGACGGCCCGCACGCTGAAGACCCGGGTGACCAGCTTGCGGTAGCGGGTGTGGTCGGGGGGCTCGGTCACGAGCAGCGACGGCGGCGTGAGCGGCCCGATCGGGGCGGTGCGCATGGCCCAGCGGGCGCTGCGACCCAGGAGCCCCTCGGTGCCGAGCTCGACGCCGGTGCGCACGTCGTTGCTCGTCAGCACCTCCTTGACGGTCGGCAGGGACGCGGTGACGTAGGCGTAGCGGGCGCGGTGGACCGGGCCGTCGGCACGGATCTCGTCGAAGAGGTCGATCGGCACCTCGCCACTGCTGCTGGTGGCCACGATGAGCCGCCCGTGGAGGTCGCCCCGCTTGGCCGAGGCCGCGATCGCCCGGCTCGGGATCGCTTGGGCCAGGCCCCAGCGCACGGCTTGGGCGGTACGTCGCTGGACTGTGTCGCGGACCGTCATACCGCCAGTATCACCGCCTGACCTGAGACCCGTCGCGCAGGGGCGAGGGGCGTGGGTAACCTGCCTCGGACACCTCAGGGCGGGAAGAGCATTGACGGAGCACAACGAGACGCAGGGCGAGGAGCCCCCCGTCGTACCCGTTTTCTTCCTCTCCGACTCCACCGGCATCAGCGCCGAGACGATGGGCAACGCGTTGCTCATCCAGTTCCCGGACAAGGTCTTCGAGCGCACCGTGATCCCGTTCATCACCACCGTGGAGGATGCACGCCGCGTGGTCGCGATCCTCGACAAGGCGATGGAGGGCGAGGTCAAGCCGCTGGCCTTCTCCACCGCAGCCGAGGACGACATCCGCGCCGAGCTGAGCAAGACCACGGCTCCGCTCATCGACTTCTTCGAGATGCACATGAGCCGGATCGAGTCGCTGCTCGGCCAGCGCGGCGTGCGCGAGGTCGCGCGCCTGCACGGCGTCGGCGACATCAAGCGCTACAACAGCCGGATGGCGGCGGTGGAGTTCACCATCGAGCACGACGACGGCCAGAGCCTGCGCGCGCTCGACAAGGCCGACGTGATCCTGCTGGCGCCCTCACGCTGCGGCAAGACGCCCACCAGCATGTACCTCGCGCTCCAGCACGGGCTGTACGTCGCCAACTACCCCCTCGTCGACGAGGACCTCGAGTCCTCCGAGCTGCCCCGCCCGGTGCGCGACTTCCAGGAGCGGTGCTTCGGCATCGTGACCACCGTCGAACGGCTCAGCCGGGTGCGCAGCGAGCGCCGCCCCGGGTCGTCGTACGCCGACGCCGCGCAGTGCCGCTGGGAGCTGCGCCGGGCCAAGGAGATGTTCGCCGGCCACCGGATCCCGGTCGTCGACTCCTCGGCCAAGTCGATCGAGGAGATCTCCACCGTGATCCTGCAGACGTTGAAGAAGAACGGCGGCATCTTGTCCCGCGAGCGCAGCAAGGCGCGTGAGCTGGACATCGGCCGGTCAGCAACCACCACCGACGAATCCCGAGGCGACACACCATGAGCGAGTCCACCAACGTCCGCTGGTTCTCCGAGATCGGTCTGGCCGACCTCGAGGAGGTCGGCGGCAAGAACTCCTCGCTCGGCGAGATGGTCTCCCACCTCAGCGCGCTGGGCGTGCGGGTGCCCGACGGGTTCGCCACGACCGCCGCGGCCTTCCACCGCTTCATCGGCGACACCGGCCTGGCCGAGCGCATCGCCGGCCTGCTCGACGGCCTCGACACCGACGACGTGCGCCGCCTGGCCGAGGTGGGCGACCAGATCCGCCGCGAGGTGGTGGAGCAGCCGTTCCCCGAGGACCTCGAGGCCGACATCCGCACGGCCTACGACAAGCTGGCCGGCGAGTCCGGTGCCGAGGCGTCGTTCGCGGTGCGCTCCTCGGCCACCGCCGAGGACCTGCCCGACGCCTCGTTCGCCGGGCAGCAGGAGACCTTCCTCAACGTCCGCGGCATCGACGCGGTACTGCTCGCGGTGCGCGAGGTCTTCGCCTCGCTCTACAACGACCGTGCCATCGCCTACCGCGTCCACCACGGCTTCGCCCACGCCGACGTGGGCCTGTCGGCCGGCGTGCAGAAGATGGTGCGCTCCGACATCGGTGCCTCGGGCGTGATGTTCACGATGGACACCGAGTCGGGCTTCGAGGACGCGGTCTTCATCACCTCCGCCTACGGCCTCGGCGAGGGCGTCGTGCAGGGCGCGGTCAACCCCGACGAGTTCTACGTCTACAAGCCCGCCCTGCGCGCCGACCGTCCCGCGATCCTCAAGCGCGGCGTGGGCGGCAAGGCCACCAAGATGGTCTACACCTCCGATGCCCGCGTCGGTCGTACGACGGAGTTCGTGCCGGTCGACGCCGCTGAGTCGCGCCGCCTCAGCCTCACCGACGACGAGGTCACCGAGCTGGCCCGCCATGCCCTGGTCATCGAGGAGCACTACGGCCGCGCGATGGACATCGAGTGGGGCAAGGACGGTGTCGACGGCCTGCTCTACGTGCTCCAGGCGCGCCCCGAGACGGTGCAGTCGCGCCGGGTCGGCGCCCAGGAGCGCTTCCGCATCGATGCCGCGACCACCAAGGGCGTCGACGTGCTGGTCGAGGGTCGTGCGATCGGGCAGAAGATCGGCTCCGGCGCGGTGCGCGTGATGACCTCCATCGAGTCGATGCACGAGTTCGTCGAGGGCGAGGTGCTCGTCGCCGACATGACCGACCCCGACTGGGAGCCGATCATGAAGCGCGCCTCGGCGATCGTGACCAACCGCGGCGGAC
>CAVXDL010000015.1:0-156402 GCA_963760515.1 uncultured Actinomycetota bacterium | reverse complement strand
GGCCACCGCGGTCCCACCCTTGAGTGCATGACCTCCATCAAGCGTGACAGGGACGACGGCCTGGTCTTCGTCCTCGTCGTCAGCTACACCGCTCCCCTACCCGCCATCGACGCTGCGATGCCGGCGCACCGGCGGTTCCTCGACGAGCACTTCGCCGCCGGCGAGTTCCTCGCCTCCGGACCCCTGGCCCCGCGCACCGGCGGCTTGATCATCGCGCGCGCGGCAGACCGCGAGGCCATCGAGCGACTGATCGCGGCGGACCCGTTCACCCGCAACGGCCTAGCGACCTACGAGGTCCACGCCTTCCGCCCCACCCGCGGACCGTTCGCCCTCCCGCTCCGCGACAGCACGACCCACGTCCCGGTCTGACCCCAACATCCCGACCGCACATCGACGCCACGGCAGCTGGCCCTCCGGAAAGCGACATCCCCATGAACGACACCGAACTCCACAATCGGGACCACGACGTCCGAACGGAACGTACCGCGGCCACTGCGGCCCGCGGAGAAGCGCATTTTGCGAGGCTGATGGCGCGCCGCCCCGACGAAGCGCTGAGCGCCGTCCGAGCGGCATCGCCCCAGATGTACGACTGGCTGGTGAACGGGCCATTCGCAGGTCCGCTGTCGGGCTCGGAGCTGACGATGGACCAGCGCGAGCTCGCCACCGTCGCCGTCCTGTGCGCCCTCGGCGACACGGAACCGCAGCTCGCCGCCCACGCAGCCGCGGCACTGGGCCAAGGCATCACCGCCGCCGAGCTCCGGGGCATCCCGTTGCACGTCTCGGTCTACGCCGGGCTCCCGCGGGCACTCAACGCACTCACCGTGATCGACCGCGTCCTCGCAGAGGCGGGGACACCGGCGCCACCCTCGCTGCACCAGGTAGCCCTCGGCGACCACGGAACCACCGTGGCCCAGGCTGGCGTCGCGGGGCCACCCGTGGTGCTCGTTCACGCCCTGGGCCTGGACTGGCGCATGTGGGAGCCGGTGATCACCCAACTGGCGGCCGGACGCAGGGTCTACGCCTACGACCTGCGCGGTCACGGCTCGGCCACCGAGGCACCGCGCCCCTCGACCATGAACGACCTCGCTGCCGACCTGCTCGCGGTGATGGATGCCCTCGGGCTCGACCGCGCGCACGTCGTCGGCCTCTCCTACGGCGGCGGCATCGTGCAGACGGCAGCCACGCTCACACACGAGCGGTTCGAGTCCATGACGCTCATGGCCACGACCAACGTCGCATTCGAGGCTTTCGAGGGTCGGGCGCGCTCGATCGAGAACCACGGCATGGCCGCCCAGGTGGCGCCCTCACTGGTGCGGTGGTTCACCCCCGATGCCCTCGCCGTCAACGACTGGGGCGTGCGCTACGCCCGCGACTGCCTGCTGCGCGGCGACCCAGGCCATGCCGCCGCAGCCTGGCGGGCGTTCGCCACCCTCGACATCGAACGAAAACTCACTGCGTTCGGCGCCCCAACCCTTGTGCTGGCCGGTGAACGGGACGCGTCCACCACGCCGGAGGTCATGTCCCGGATCGCCAGCGACATCCCCACCGCCCGCTACGCCGAGATGCCTGGAACCCCGCACATGCCCACCCTCGAGCAGCCCTCCCTGGTCGTGAACGCGCTCGACGAGTTCCTGCCGCGCGTCCCGACTGCGGGCTGAGCTCGCGCACTCTGTTGGGAGCTGGTCGCCAGACTCCGCCCACTTTCAGTCACGTCCACCACCTCCCAAGGAGGATCACGTGCCACACCTCGACGCGATCACGATCCACAGCCGACGACCCAGCGAGCTTGCCCGATTCTGGTCGGAGTTGCTGGACCTCCCGATCGACCCGTCCGACGCACGCGCGATTGACCAGGGCACGCTCGGCGAGGCCGAGGCGGTGCTGCTCGGCCGTCGCGATGCACTGCACGTGTGGGTCAGCCCGGCTGAGGAGCTCGCACCCCCCGGCGGCCGCGTCCACCTCGACGTGGTCATTGACGGCCCCGCCGATCTGGATCGGCTCGCCGCGCTAGGGGCCGAGCCACGGTGGCACGACCCCAACGGGCGCTGGCAGGTCTACGCAGACCCGGAGGGCAACGTGTTCTGCGCCATCACCGGCTGGGACAAGAAATCTCCGCCCTGATGACGACCTCACCAAAGGTCTCCAACCGGCCGCAAGGGCGCCACCGTCTGGGAGCGCTACCCGTCGAATCCACACCACGATGACAGGACCACACATGCAGCTGATGCAGTACGAGATCATCTTGCCCGCGGACTACGACATGGGCACAATCCGGCAACGCGTGGCGACCCGCGGTTCACGGACCGACGACTTCGCCGACCTCGGAGCCAAGGCCTACCTGATACGCGAGCGCGGTCGGCACGGTTCCCCGGTCAACCAGTACGCGCCCTTCTACGTGTGGGCGGGCGACACGGGCATGAACCACTTCCTCTTCGGGCCCGGCTTCGACGGCATCTGTACCGACTTCGGGCGTCCGGCAGTCCGGACGTGGCAGACGGTGTCCGTCATCGATGGACCCACCCCCCAAGAGCTGCCCATCGCGGCCACGCGAGAGGTCGACCCTCTCGACCCGGCCGACGCCCTGTCCGACATCATCGACCGAGTCGTCGACGAGACGTTGAACGCCGCGAACGAAGCGAACATGAACCTCACCGTCGCCGGCATCGACCCCTCCACATGGCAGCTGGTCCGGTTCACGCTCTGGAACGCCCAGCCTCCCGAGACCGCGCCCGGGGACCGCTACACCGTCCTCCACCTGTCCCAACCCAACCGGCGAGCCCTCCCCGCCGGGAGGGCGTGGTGAGCACACGACCCGTCGGTGCCTGCCGAACGAGTTGCTGGTCCGGCGGGACAGCCGATTCCAGCGCGATTCATCGGCGCGATGATCGGCTCCGAAGCAACCAGGACTTGTACACGCGACCTCGAGTCGACGCAAGTGGCCGACCAGGGCGGACGCGGGTTCTGGACGCGTCAGCTAAGGCGACCACGAGCACATGGATGATGCGGGCCGTGGACGCCTTCGACCCGGTCGAGCTCGATGTCGCTGGTGGTGGAGGGTCCGTTGACCCAGGTCAGCGGGCGGATCGGGTCTAGCAGGGCCGCAGCACCCCTCGGTCGCCGTCAGGCTCATTTCCCTTTCGACAACAACGCCACAACCTCAACATGTGAAGTCATCGGGAACAGGTCGAAGGCGCGCAGCGAGGTGAGCCCGTAGCCGTGCTCGGCGAAGATCGCGACGTCCCGGGCCAGGGCCGCCGGGTCGCAGGCGACGTAGGCGATGGCACGAGGATGACGGTCGACGACCTGCTCGACCACCTTGCGCTTGGCGCCCTCGCGTGGCGGGTCGAGCACCACCAGGTCGAACGGCGCGTCGTAGGACGACGTCAGGACGGCCGCCACGTCGCCGGCAGTCGCCTTGAGCCCGGGGGTGTTGCTGAGGGCGTGCGCGGTCGCCAACGGGTCGCCCTCGATCGCGGTGACGCGGCGGGCGTCGCCCACGGCCTCGGCGAGGAAGTGGGCGAAGATGCCCACCCCGGCGTAGAGGTCGAGGGCGGTCTCGCCCGGTTGGGGCGCCAGCATCTCCAGGACGGCGGCGACGAGCGTCTCAGGGGCGCCGGGGTGGACCTGCCAGAACCCGTCGCGGGCGACCGCGAAGTCGAAGCCGCGCACGGTGTGGGTGACGGGGGTGGTGGCCTCGAGCAGGCACTCGTCGATCTCGACGACCTCGTGCGAGCGGTGCTTGCGCATCCCGATGCGTCCGCCGGGGAGGTCGACGTAGCGCTGCCGGGTGCGCCAGTGCAGGCCGGCGTCGTCGCCGGCCACGGCCTCCACCGTGACCTCGACGTCGAGACCGGCCAGGCGCCGCAGCTGCTCGCGCACCACGTCGCTCTTGAGCCGTCGCTGCGCCTCGAGGGCCACGTGCTGGAAGTCGCAGCCTCCGCAGGCGTCCGGGCCGGCGAAGCGGCAGGGGGCGACGACGCGGTCGGGCGACGCCTCGAGGACCTCCACGGCGTCAGCACGCCAGAAACGGTCGTCCTCGGCACCCTCGGTGACGGCGATCACGACCCGCTCCCCCGGAAGCGCGTGCCGGACGAACACTGCTCGGCCCTCGAGCCGGGCCACGCAGAAGCCGCCGTGGGCGATAGGGCCCACCTCCACCTCGGCCCGGGTGCCGACCATGGAGCGGCCGCGGGCCTTGCGGGTGCGGGGGTGACGTGCCTGAGGGGTCATGGCCCCAGCCTGTCAGGTGCTCGCTGCTAGTCGCGCGAGCGGGGATCGGGTCGGCCCTCGACCTGACCGCGGCGCAGGTCGCCGGGGCGCACCCGGAGGTCCTCGCGCTCCTCGCGCTCGCGGGCGATCTGGGAGGACCGCAGCTGGTAGGGCACCGAGATGACCATGACGCCCGGCGTGAACAACAGCCGGCCCTTGAGCCGCAGCGCGGTCTGGTTGTGGAGCAGCTGCTCCCACCAGCGACCCACGACGTACTCGGGGATGTAGACCGCCACCACGCCGCGCGGGTTGGTGCGCCTGATCTCGGTGACGTACTCGACGATCGGGCGCACGAGCTCGCGGTAGGGCGAGTGCAGGACCTTGAGCGGCACCCCGAGGTCGCGCTCCTCCCACGCCTCGATGAGGCGGTTGGTGTCGCGGGAGTCGGTCGCGACGTAGATGCCCTCGAGCAGGTTGGGACGCGAGGCCTTGGCGAACGCCAGCGCCCGCAGCGTGGGCTTGTGGATCTTGGAGACCAGCACCACCGCGTGCACGCGGGTCGGCATGACCTTGTCCTCCTCATCGGCCGCGAGCTCGACCTGGACCTTGTCGTAGTGGCCCTTGATCGACCGCATGACGATGAAGAAGAAGATCATGAACAGGATCGTGATCCAGGCTCCCGCCAGGAACTTGGTGATCAGGACGACCACCAGCACGACTGCGGTGAAGCTGAGCCCGATGGCGTTAATGATCCGCGAGCGGTACATCCGGCGCCGGGCCTCGGGGTCGCTGGTGGTGGAGAGCTCACGCGTCCAGTGCCGGATCATGCCCAGCTGGCTGAGGTTGAAGGAGACGAAGACGCCGACGATGTAGAGCTGGATCAGCTTGGTGACCTCGGCGTCGAAGATGACGATCAGCACGATCGCCATGGCGGCGAGGAACACGATGCCGTTGGAGTAGGCGAGCCGGTCACCGCGCGACCCCAGGGCCCGTGGGGCGTAGCCGTCCTTGGCCAGGATCGAGCCGAGGACCGGGAAGCCGTTGAAGGCGGTGTTGGCCGCCAGCACCAGGATGATGCCGGTGACGGTGACCACGACGTAGAAGCCCGGCTCGAAGGACGAGAACACCGCCCGCGCGATCTGGGCGATCACCGCGTGCTGGTCGAAGTCGTCGGGCACCGGCGTGCCGTCGGGCAGCCGGAGCCTGTCGTAGTCGTGCGGGTCGACGTAGCGCAGCCCCATCTGCTTGGCGAGCACGATGACGCTGACCATCATCGTGATCGCGATCATGCCGAGCAGCAGCAGCGTGGTGGCGGCGTTCTTGCTCTTGGGACGTTGGAACGCCGGCACCCCGTTGGAGATCGCCTCGACCCCGGTGAGCGCCGCACAGCCCGACGAGAACGCGCGGGCGAGCAGGAAGAGCAGCGCCATCGTGGTGAGCGTGCCGTCGTAGGTGCTGTCGGGGATGATCGTCAGGTCGGCGCTCTCGACACGCGGCAGGGTGCCGGTGGCCATCCGCAGGAACCCGAAGGCGCACATCCCGAGGATCGCGACCATGAAGAGGTAGGTCGGTGCGGCGAAGAACGCCCCGGACTCCCTGATCCCCCGCAGGTTCATCGCCATCAGCATGATCACCAGGCCCACGCCCAGGAGGGCCTCGTGGCCCTGGAGCTGGGAGATCGCGGAGGCGGCGTACTGACTGGCTGCGGAGATCGACACCGCCACGGTCAGGATGTAGTCGATCAGCAGCGCGCTGGCGACCGTGGTGCCGGCAGTCTGACCGAGGTTGACCTGCGCGACCTCGTAGTCGCCCCCGCCGCTCGGATAGGCATGCACGGTCTGGCGGTACGACGCGATGACCGCCGCCATGACGACAGCGACCGCGATCGCGACCTTCCACGACCAGATGTAGGTCGAGGCACCGGCCAGGGACAGCATGATGAAGACCTCGTCGGGCGCGTAGGCGACCGAGGAGAGGGCATCGCTGGCGAAAACCGGCAGGGCGATGCGCTTGGGCAGCAAGGTCTCCCCCAGCTGCGCGCTCCTGAGCTTGCGCCCCAGCAGAATCCGCTTGGAGACATCTCCGACACCCACGAGCCGGAAGCGTACGCGGCTCTGGTCCCCGCGTCCGCCATCGCGTCCAGCGCGCCGGTTCTCATGGCGCCGTACGCCCGAGCGCCGCGACCACTAGGGTGACCGATGTGCATGTCGTGATCATGGGTTGTGGCCGTGTCGGATCCACGCTCGCCAGGAGCCTGGAGGACCGCAACCACACCGTTGCGATCATCGACAGCGAGCCCGATGCGTTCCGCCGGCTCGGCCCGGCGTTCAACGGGGACAAGGTCACCGGGTACGGCTTCGACCAGCAGGTGCTGGAGAAGGCCGGCATCCGGCGCGCCGATGCGTTCGCCGCGGTCTCCAGCGGCGACAACTCCAACATCATCGCCGCCCGGGTGGCGCGCGAGACGTTCGGCATCCAGCAGGTCGTCGCCCGGATCTACGACCCCGGCCGCGCCGAGGTCTACCAGCGCCTGGGCATCACCACGGTCGCCACGGTCAAGTGGACCGCCGACCAGGTGCTGCGCCGGATCCTGCCGGCCGGTGCCGAACCGGACTTCCGAGACCCCAGCGGCACCATCCGGGTCGACCACGTGCCGATGCCCGAGGTCTGGGTGGGCCACCGCACCATCGACTTCCAGGCCCAGACCCGTTGTCGCATCGCCTGGATCGACCGCCTCGGCGAGGGCATGCTGCCCAACCGGGACTCGGTGATCCAGGAGGGCGACCTCGTCCACCTGGTCATGCGGGAAGAGAACGCCGCGCGCGCCTACGCGATCATCAAGAGTGGACCCGAGGAGAGCTAGGCCATGAGAGTCGCCATCGCCGGAGCAGGTGCCGTCGGCCGTTCCATCGCCCGAGAGCTGATCCAGAACGGGCACGAGGTGCTGCTCATCGACAAGAACCCCGGCTCGGTCCTGCCCGAGCGGGTGCCCGACGCCGAGTGGCTGCTGGCCGACTCCTGCGAGATGTCCTCGCTCGAGGAGGCCCGCCTCGACAAGTGCGACGTGGTCATCGCCGCCACCGGCGACGACAAGGTCAACCTGGTGACGTCGCTGCTGGCCAAGACCGAGTTCGGCGTGCCCCGCACGGTCGGGCGCGTCAACCACCCCAACAACGAGTGGCTCTTCACCGAGGCTTGGGGCGTCGACGTCAACGTCTCGACGCCACGGATCATGTCGGCGCTCGTCGAGGAGGCCGTGACCGTCGGCGACCTCGTGCGGCTCTTCACCTTCCGTCAGGGCAACGCCAACCTGGTGGAGATGACGCTGCCCGACGACTCGCCGTACGTCGGCAAGCCGATGGGGCTGATCCCCTTCCCCGACAACTGCGTGCTCGTCACGATCCTGCGCGACGGTCAGGTCTACGTGCCCGACGTCGAGCAGCCGGTGGAGTCGGGCGACGAGCTGTTGTTCGTCGTGCCGGCCGAGGGCGAGGACGAGCTGGAGCGGCTGCTGGCGCCGTCGAACCACCCGGGCTGACGACGCGTTCGCCGACTCACTCCTCGCGGTCCGCTGCGGGCTCGATCGGGGTGGCGTTGCGCGCGAGGAGCCAGACCATGCCGGACCACGAGGCGATGCGCAGCGGCCAGCCGAGGCCGTAGCGAAGCGCGGCGATCACAGCGACCGCGGTGTCGGTGTCGATGACGTCACGCCACCCCAGGATCCACACGGGGCCCTGCAGGAGGACGCCGATGCCGCCAGGAGCAGCCAGCAACCAGGTGAGGCGGGTGGTGAGCCGCACGATCTGCGGGTCGTGGTGCCAGGCGGTCGCATCACCGGTGACGCTGCCGACCATGAAGCCGACCACCGGCCACCGGGTGAGGCACGAGACCGCGAGCACGATCGTGTAGACGAGGCTGTAGATGATGCCGGGCAGGAAGAACGCGAGGGCCTGGTCGGACTCCGACCCGCCCGAGCTGGCTGCGATCCGGACGAAGACCCAGCCGATCCCGATCGAGAACAGCGCGTTCATCACGTACTGCAGGGTGCTGCCCTGGAGCAGTCGTACGGCCGCGGCCACCCCCACCGCAACAAGTCCGAGGATGAGCGCGAGGCGGAGGTCCTTGGTCGGCAGCCAGACCGCGGTGAACAGCAGACCGGGCACGGCGGCCTCGATCATGCCGCGGCGTCCACCGAGGGCGGTCGCCATCTGCCCGCGCACCAGTGCCTCCACCGTCGCCACCGTGGGGGCGGGCTTCGTCTCGGTCGGCTCGATGGGTTCGGTCATGGCAGGAGCTCATATCGGGGGTTGTAGATGATGCGGACGCCGTCGTGGACCCCGATCCGACCCTGCACGCGCATGGAGCGGCCCGGGTCGATGCCGGCGATCCGGCGACGGCCCAGCCAGATGATGGTGATGACCCCGGACCCGTCGTACAGCTCGGCCTCGAGGGCGGGTACGCCGCCGCGCGGACGCACGGTCAGGCTGCGCACGCTGCCCTGCAGGGTCACCAGGTCGCGGTTGACGGCATCGGCGATCGACACCTCGCCCGCACGGACGTAGGCGGCGCGCATGTCGCGGGCGTGCATGTCGGTGTTGTTGGCCCACCTGCTGATCGTGCGCCGCAGCTTGCTCTTCTCGCCCATGCTCGTCCTCGCCGGTCCGGGACCTAGGCAGGCGGCGTGACGCGGCGGGCGTGCTCGGGCAGCACCAGCGGCAGCGGCTCGCCGACCGGAAGTGCGTGGGCACCGCGGCGCACGGCGATGCGGGTCAGCACGTCGTCCCACGAGGCGGAGTCGTCGACGTCGATGGCCGGGCGGCCCAGGAACGTGGCGCGCAGCAACCAGCGGGAGCCGTTGATGCCGACGATGCGCGACGGCTGGGTCGCAGCACCCTCGGGGCGCTGCACCTGCATCTGGCACACGAGCTCGGTGCCGAAGCGGCCCTCGCGCTCGGTGGCGGTGCCACCGCGCTGAGACATGTCGGCGGCGATCTGCGGACGCACCTCGCTCCACAGGTCGCCGTTGCGCTGGGCGGCGAAGGCACGCAGCTCGAGGGCACCGTCGGCGCCGGCCAGCATCACCGACTGGACCTCACCGGTGGACTCGTCGACCTGCAGGCGCAGCTCGCGACCCTCCTCGGGCCCGATGAGCAGGGAGCCCAGGTCGACGCGCTCGATGCCGTCCTCCGGCAGGTCCTCGGCGTCGAACGGACCCACGACCGGCTCGGCGGCGGCTGCGGCGTCCTGCGCGGCCTCGGCAGCCGTGGCGGCATCGGTGGCGGACTTGCGACGGAACTTCACGAGCTGACTCCTGGTGACGACGGGCTGCCGGCGGACGACGGGTTGGTTGCTGCTGGAGAGGCGCCGAACCCTCCGGTAGAACCGTAGCCCCCCGCGCCACGCTGGGTGTCGGAGAGGCGGTCGACCTCGCGGAACGCGGCGCGCTCGAAACGTTGGACGACCAGCTGGGCGATCCGGTCGCCACGCTTGAGCTCGATCGGACTGCGGGGGTCGTGGTTGATCAGGAGCACCTTGATCTCACCGCGGTAGCCGGCATCGACGGTCCCGGGGGTGTTGACGATCGAGAGCCCGTGGCGGGCCGCCAGCCCCGAGCGGGGGTGCACCAGCGCGACGTACCCGTCGGGCAGGGCGATCGCGATGCCGGTGGGCACCAGCGCCCGCTCCCCCGGCACCAAGGTCACGTCGACGGTGGTGACCAGGTCGGCCCCGGCGTCGCCGGGGTGGGCGTAGGCCGGCAACGGCAGCTCCGCATCGAGGCGCACGACCTCGATCTCGAGGTCGGCAGGCGGGCGCGGCGCGGCGGCGGAGGGTGGCACGGTCACGCCCGGACCCTAGTGCGCATCGTCATCCCGACGCCGCCGGGTCTGGCCCCGGGTGGGAGAATGACGGCGTGTCGACACCGCCCACCCATCACGAACGCCTCCGTGTCCCCCTGCGCTGGTGGGTCCAGGGCACGATGCTCATCGCCACCTTGTGGCTGGCCCTGGTCGTGGCCGTGCCCGAGGCGATCGCGTGGGGCGTCACCGCCGGCTGCCTGGCGCTGCTGGCCGGGTTGCTGCTCTCCTACGGATCGACCCGGATCGTGGTGTCGGACGGCGTGCTCCGTGTCGGGCGCGCTCACATCGACGCGCGCCACCTCGGGGCCGCCCAGGCCCTGGACGCCGAGCAGAGCCGGCGCACCGCCGGCGTCGAGGCCGACGCCCGCGCCTTCCTGGTGCTGCGCCCCTACCTCTCCCGCGCCGTGCGGATCGAGATCCTCGACCCCGCCGACCCCGCTCCGTACTGGTTGGTGAGCACCCGTCACCCCGAGGCGTTCGCCGCCGCCGTCACCGCCCTGCAGCCGGCCCGCTAGTCCCGGCGCTCACCGCAGATGCCCTAGGGTCGGAGCATGGCGAAGAAGGACAAGTCCGGCAGCAACGACAGCTCCAAGATCTGGTCGATCTTCTCGTTGATCTCGGCGGTCGGTGCCGCAGCGATCACGAAGAAGGCCCTGACCACCTCGTGGACGGCGGCGACCGGCAAGCAACCCCCGGCCAACCCTGCCGACCCCGACGTCGAGCTGCGCGAAGCCGTCATGTGGGCCGTGGCCAGCGGCGTGTTCGTCGGCCTCGCTCGCATGCTGGCCCAGCGACGCGCAGCCGGCTACTACGCGAAGTCGACCGGCCACCTGCCTCCCGGCCTGCAGAAGGACTCCGTCTGAGGGTCTGAGGACTGAGCCTCCTCAGGAGCAGTCGACGCAGGTCATCGACTTCTCGTCGGCGAGCTGGCTGCGGTGGTGCACGAGGAAGCAGCTCAGGCAGGTGAACTCGTCCTCCTGCTTCGGCTTCACCTCGACGGTGAGCTCCTCGTGGGACAGGTCCGCGCCGGGCAGCTCGAAGCTCTCGGCCGCCTCGGTCTCGTCCTCGTCGACCTTGCCCGACTGCTTGTCGTGGCGACGTGACTTGAGCTCCTCGAGGCTCTCCTCGGACTGCTCTTCCTCGTTCTTGCGCGGTGCGTCGTAGTCGGTCGCCATCGCGTCGCTCACTCCCTTCCCGTGCTGTGCGGTAGGCCCGCTCCAGTCCCTGTGGCGCGCCAGATTGTGCACCATGGCGGCGATCCTGGGAACAGAGGAAACCACTCGTGTCGGGCAAAACATCGACCACCCGACGGCTATTCCGACCAGAACCCCGCTTCACGGGTGGCGAGCGCGAGCTCGTCGAGGCCGTGGGTGGGGGCGCACAGCAGGAGCGTGCGGTCGCCGGCGCCGGTGGCGATGATCGTGCCGGCGCCGGCCGCGCGAGCGATCAGCGCGCCGGCAGCGTAGTCCCACAGGTTGACCCCCTCCTCGACGTAGCCGTCGAGGAGCCCTTCGGCCACGTGGCACAGGTCGAGGGCGCACGACCCCAGCCGCCGGATGTCGCGGATCCGCGGCAGGAGCCGCCCGACGGCAGCAGCCTGGACCTCCTTGACCTCGGCGGAGTAGGAGAACCCCGTGCCGATCAGCCGCTGACCGAGCGGCGCCGGGCCCCGGACCGCGATCGGGACACCGTCACGGGTTGCCCGCGGCTCACCGGAGGCATCGGGGCGGGCAAGGTACTCGACCTGCTTGGCCACGTCGAGGACCACGCCGACGACGACCTCGCCGTCGACCTCCGCGGCGATCGAGACGGCGTACTGGCCGATCCCGTAGAGGAAGTTCACGGTGCCGTCGATCGGGTCGATGATCCAGCGGACCCCGCTCGTGCCGACCTCGTCATCGCCCTCCTCGCCCAGGAAGGCGTCGTCGGGGCGACGGGCCCGGATGGTGTCGCGGATGAGTCGCTCGGATGCGCGGTCGGCCTCGGTGACCACGTCGATCGCGCTCGTCTTGGTGGCGGCCACGCTCACGCCGTGGGCGGCGTGCTCGCGGATGAGCCCAGCCGCTGCTCGAGCCGCCTCGAGTGCGAGGTCGGTGAGCTCGTCGGGGCTCACGTCCGGGTCGAGCGTCGTCACCCGGGCTCGCCGCACAGTGCCGGCCGCTCGCCGCGCGGGTTGGGGCAGCAGCCCACCGGGCAGCGGTCCCACCGCGGGCCGAGCGACCCCACAGCCGCGCGTGCCACGTCCTGGCCGCGCTCCACGGTGGCCCGCTCGACCAGCAGGTCGCGCACCATCGCCACGAAGCGGGGATCGTCGCCGGGAGTGCCGGCGCGCCGGGCGGGCAGTCCGATCCGCTCGGCGGTCTCGAGGGCCTCGGTGTCGAGGTCGTAGATGACCTCCATGTGGTCGGAGACGAAGCCGACCGGGATGATCACCACCGCCGGCACCCCCTCGGCGTGCTCGGCCTCGAGGTGGTCGTTGATGTCGGGCTCGAGCCACGGGACGTGCGGCGCGCCGGAGCGTGAGCAGAACGCGAGGTCGTGGGCGTGCGCCCGGCCCGTCGCGGAGGCCACCCGGTCGGACACCTCGCGCGCCACGCTCAGGTGCTGCTCGACATAGGCGCCACCACCATCGGCGGGGTCCCCGCTGGAGTCGTTCATCGCGGTGGGGATCGAGTGGGTCACGAACACCAGCCGTGCGTCGTCGCGGACCTCGTCCGGCAGGTCGGCCAGCGCGGCGAGCGTGGCGTCGACCACCGGGTCGACGAAGCCCGGGTGGTTGAAGTAGTGCCTCAACTTGTCCAGCCGAGGGGCGCCGTCAAGGCCCTCGACGGCGTCGAAGAGGTTCTCGCGGTACTGCCGGCAGCTCGACCACGACGAGTAGGCACTGGTGACGAAGCACGCCGCCCGGGTCACCCCGTCGGCGGCCATCGTCGCCAGGGTGTCGCGCAGGTAGGGATCCCAGTTGCGGTTGCCCCAGTAGACGGGCAGGTCCAGGCCGTGCTCGGCGAGGTCGCCTCGCAGTGCTGCGAGGAACGAGCGGTTCTGGTCGTTGATCGGCGACCGGCCCCCGAAGAGGAAGTAGTGCTCCCCCACCTGCTCGAGGCGCTCGCGAGGGATCCCCCGGCCGCGGGTGACGTTCTCCAGGAACGGCACCACGTCCTCGGGCTTCTCGGGGCCGCCGAACGAGACGAGCAGCAGGGCGTCGTAGGGAGAGACGTCGATCGGGTCGGTGTCGGGCACCGGTCCATCGTAGGGAAGCACACCCTGCCCGGAGGGGTGGTGGGTGGCGCGCCACCTACACTTCGGACGCCATGCTCGGCCCCTATCGACTCATCCTGCGCCAACCCGGCACCGCGCTCTTCAGCGCGACCGGGCTGGTGGCGCGCCTGCCGATCTCGATGGTCGGCCTCGGCGTCGTGCTGCTGGTCGAGCACGCGACCGACTCCTACGGCGTGGCCGGCTCGGTCGCCGCGGTGCTGCTGCTGGCCAACGCCTCGCTCGCGATCGTCCAGGGTCGCTGGCTCGACCGCTTCGGACAGTGGCGAGTCCTGCCGCTGGCGATCTCGGTCTGGGGCGTCTCCCTCGGGCTCCTGGTGACCTCGGTGCAGCTCGACTGGCCGTTGGTCACCACCTACCTCCTCGCCGGCGTCGCCGGCGCTTCCTTGCCCTCGGTGGGCTCGTGCGTGCGAGCGCGCTGGGCGCACGTGCTGCCGGAGGCTGCCCAGCGACAGACGGCCTTCGCCCTCGAGGGCGTGGTCGACGAAGCCGTCTACATGATCGGGCCGGTGCTGGTGACCGTGCTGGCCACCACGGTGCACCCGGTGGCCGGCCTCGCCTCCGCGCTGGCGTTCGGTCTCGTGGGCACCTACGTCTTCGCACTCCAGCGCTCCACCCAGCCGCCCGCTCACCCGGTGACCGTCCAGAAGAGCACGCGCGCGCCGATGCCCTGGGCGACCGTGTCGGCTCTCACGCTCGTCTGCCTGGCTCTCGGCACGCTCTTCGGCGCCGCGGAGGTCACCGCCGTCGCCTTCAGCGAGGAGCAGGGCGCTCCCGGGTACGTCGGCGTCCTGCTGGCGCTCTGGGCTCTCGGCAGCCTGATCGCCGGGGTCGCGACCGGTGTCGTGCGCTGGCAGCGGTCGCTGCTGCAGCGACTGCGCATCGGCGCGCTCGCCATGACCCTGACGATGGCTCCCCTCGCCCTGATCTCCTCGATGTGGGTCATGGGTGCCGTGCTGTTCGTCGCGGGCTTCGCCATCGCGCCCACGCTGATCGCGGCCTTGTCGCTGGCCGAGACGACCGTGCCGTCCTCGCGGCTCACCGAGGGCATGGCGTTCCTCCAGACCGGGCTCGTCGCAGGCGTCGCGCCGGGCGCCGCCTTCGCCGGCATCGTGGTCGACTCGCACGGCGCCTCGGCTGCCTTCGGTGTCTCGGTGGTCGGCGGCGTCGCCGCCCTGGTCGGAGCCCTGCTCACCCGGGTGCCGGCCCCCGCCACGCCGGTGCCGGAGCCGGCGACCTGAACGGGCGCGCGTCGTTGGGCGCGGTGGCGAGCCCCGGCTCACGCCCTGGCGTAGGCTCCTGCGGAAGTACGGTTGGGTCGAGTAGTCGACATCGAGAAGGCAGAGTTCTCACGTGGCAGCCACGGCGCACCTCTCGCTCGCAGGTGTGAGCGAGGACGGGTCTCGGTTGCTGCTGGTCGACGACCACGGCAGCGAGTTCGCCCTGGTCATCACCCCCGCACTCCGGGCCGCACTGCGCGGCGACGCCTCTCGCATCGGTCAGTTGGAGATCACCATGGACAGCAACCTCCGTCCCCGCGACATCCAGGCCCGGATCCGTGCCGGCGAGAGCGCGGAAGCGGTCGCCGAGGCCGGCCGCACGACCGTCGAGAAGATCCTGCCGTTCGTCGGCCCGGTGCTCGCCGAGCGCCAGCACGTCGCCGAACGCGCACTGCGCGCCAACGTGCGACGCCGCACCGGGGAGACCCCGGGGGCCTCCCGCGTGCTCGGCGATGCGGTGGAGGCCCACCTGCGCTCGTGCAACATCGGCACCGACAGCACCGAGTGGGACGCCTGGCGCCGCGATGACGGGCGTTGGACGATCAGCGGCACCTTCGCCGCCACCGTGCGCTCGGGCACGGCTCGGTTCACCTTCGACATGCCCGGCAACTACGTCACGGTCGAGAACGAGGACGCGCGGTGGCTCGTCGGCGAGTCGGTCGCCACCCCGGCCCCCGCCCGCGACGACCTGCAGAGCGCCCGCGAGCGTCGCCTGGCGCCCGTCGGGGAGGACGAGCTGCCGCTCGGCGATGACGCCATCGAGCTGGTGAGCGACGACCTCTCGGTCCCCGAGGTCGCTGACGCGGAGCCGGAGCCCCAGCCCGAGCCCGAACCCGAGCCCGAGCCGGCAGCCGAACCGGCAGCAGAGGTCGCGGGTGCCGAGGAGGAGCCGAGCGAGCCGACGCGCCGGCCGGTGCAGAAGAAGAAGGGGCGCGCCTCGGTGCCGAGCTGGGACGAGATCATGTTCGGCGGATCGAACGACTCCTGATCCACCTGCTCCACCGGTCCGCGGCCCCCTGCCCAGGACGGCTACCTGCCAGTAGTCTCCCCCCATGTCGTACTTCGTGACCGGAGCCACGGGTTTCATCGGTCGTCACCTCGTCCAAGAGCTCATCGACCACCGCGAGGGCGAGATCTTCGTCCTGTGCCGGGCCGGTTCGATGGGTCGCCTCGAGACGCTGATCCGACGCTGGGGCTCCCCCCGCGTCGTCCCCGTCGTGGGCGACCTCTCGCTGCCCGGCCTGGGGGTCGACGCCGACTGGGTGGCTGAGCACGCCGGCACGATCGAGCACTTCTTCCACCTCGCCGCCATCTACGACATGACTGCCGACGACGCGACCAACGAGACGATGAACGTCGGCGGCACCCGTCACGCCGTCGAGCTCGCCGGCGAGCTCCAGGCGGGCTGCTTCCACCAGGTCTCCTCGGTGGCCGCGGCCGGGGAGTACCGCGGCCGCTTCGACGAGACGATGTTCGACGAGGGCCAGCACCTGCCCTCGCCGTACCACCGCACGAAGTTCGAGTCCGAGAAGATCGTGCGCGAGGAGGCTCCCACGCTCGGCGTGCCGTGGCGTGTCTACCGTCCCGCGATCGTGGTCGGTCACTCCGAGACCGGCGCGATGGACAAGATCGACGGGCCCTACTACTTCTTCCCGCTGATGAAGGCGCTGCGCGACCGGCTGCCGTCCTGGCTGCCCCTGGTGGGGGTCGACCTCGGCGACACCAACGTCGTGCCGGTCGACTACGTCGCCAAGGCGATGGACCACCTCGCGCACGCGCCCGGCCACGACGGCGAGACCTTCCACCTCGTCAACCCCGAGCCGCAGAACACCGTGGGCATGATCAACGCGTTCTGCGGGGCCGCCGGTGCCCCCCAGTTCGCGACGCCGGCGCCGGTCTCGCTGCCCCGGTTGCTCAAGCCCGCCACGATCTTCAACGCCCTGGTGAAGCAGGCGCCGGTGCAGCTGCTCCTCGACCAGACGGTCGGTCGCCTCGGGATCCCCGCGGAGGTGCTCGCGCACACCGGGTTCACCGCCGAGTTCGACTCCCGGCGCACCGAGCGTGCCCTGGCCGGATCGGGCATCTCGGTGCCCGACCTCGACAGCTATGTCCGCACGTTGTGGGGCTACTGGGAGGAGAACCTCGACACCACGACCGGGAGCGACCCCAAGATCCGCGCTGCCCTGGCCGGCAAGCACGTCATCATCACCGGCGCCTCGTCGGGGATCGGGCAGGTCACGGCCCTCAAGGTCGCCCAGGCCGGCGGCATCCCGGTGCTGGTCGCCCGCGGCAAGGACAAGCTCGAGGAGACACGCTCGACCATCGAGATGCGCGGCGGCACCGCGCACGTCTACGCCTGCGACCTCTCCGACCTGGCCTCCATCGACCGGATGTGCGAGCAGATCAACGCCGAGCTGCCCTCGGTCGACTTCATCGTCAACAACGCCGGGCGCTCGATCCGACGCTCGCTGCGGCTCTCCACCGACCGCTTCCACGACTTCGAGCGCACGATGCAGCTCAACTACTTCGGCGCGATCCGCCTGATCATGGGCCTGATGCCGTCGATGCAGGCCCAGAAGTCCGGGCACATCGTCAACATCTCCTCGATCGGGGTGCAGACCAACCCGCCCCGGTTCTCGGCCTACGTCGCCTCGAAGTCCGCCCTGGACTCATGGAGCACCGTGGTCGCCTCCGAGCTCATCGGCGACGGGATCTCCTTCACCAACATCCACATGCCGCTGGTGCGGACGCCGATGATCGCGCCGACCAAGCTCTACGACAAGTTCCCCACGATCTCGCCGGCCCAGGCCGCCGACAGCGTGATCACCGCCCTCGTCGACCGCCCGCACGAGATCAACACCGCCCTCGGCAACGCCGGTGCGATCGTGCACACGGTCGCCCCCAAGCTCGCCTTCCGACTCCTCAACATGGCCTACCACGTGTTCCCGGACTCAGCGGCGGCCAAGGGCCAGACCGCTGACGGCGGCACCCGCGAGAGCGAGCAGATCATGCTGGCCAAGATCTTCAAGGGGATCCACTGGTGATCACAGGTCCGGCGGAGCCGGAACCTGTGATCGAAGGTGGTTGATCGCAGGTCCGGCGGAGCCGGAACCTGTGATCGATGGTGGTTGAGCGAGGAGCGCGAGTCGGGCGAAGCCCGAACTCGCGACCGACGAGTCGAAACCCGGTCCGGACCGAAGCAACGACCCACCTGTGCGGACCGACGCAACGCCCCCAGGAGCAGACCGGACCAACGGCTGCTTCTCGGCTCACCGCGTCTCGATATGCCGGGCTCTCGCTGCGCTCGCACCCGGCTACTCGACGAACCTTCCCGTCTCCACCGGTCGGGTCGGATCACTGACCCACTCGCTCCACGAGCCGGCGTACAGGCGACCGCGGACCCCCGCGACCTCCAGGGCGAGCAGGTCGTGGGTGGCGGTCACGCCTGACCCGCAGTAGACCGCCACGTCGGCGCCCGGCACCGCCCCGACCTCGGCGTACAGGGCTCGCAGGGAAGCGGGATCGCGGAACCGTCCGTCCTCGGTGAGGTTGCGCGACGTCGGCACGTTGCGTGCGCCCGGCACGTGCCCGGCCACCGGATCGATGGGCTCGATCTCGCCCCGGTAGCGCTCGGGCGCACGGGCATCGATCAGCACCTCCACGTCGGGCACGTCGGCTGCCCCGACCGCACCGAGGTCGCCGGGCGAGACCTCGAAGTCGCCCGCCGTCACCTCGACCACGCCGGTGTCGACCGATCCGCCCGCCGCACGCCATGCCGCCAGACCACCGTCGAGGACCTGCACGTCGGCGTGCCCGTGATGGCGCAGCAGCCACCAGCAGCGACCGGCCGCGTGGGCAGCCCAGTCGTCGTAGACCACGACGGGCCGGTCGGCGCGCACGCCGCAGCGGCGCATCGCAGCAGCGAAGACCTCCGGCGCCGGCAGCGGGTGTCGCCCGCGACCACGACCCGGCGCGTCGGCCAGGTCGGTGTCCAGGTCGACGTAGACCGCGCCCGGGACGTGTGCCGCGGCGTACTCCTCGAGCCCGCTCGGGCCGCCGAGACGGTAGCGGACGTCGAGGATGGTCACCTCCTGCAGACGAGGCTGCAGCTCCGCTGCGGAGATCAAGACGCTCATGGGAGCATCCTGCACCGCCCACCCATCCTTTTGACAATGATTCTCACTTCGTTGAGAATCATTCTCATGCGTATCGTCTCCGTCCTGCTGGCCCTCGCGATGAGCACCGCCGGCTGCGCTGCGTTCAACGACGACGACGCCTCCGGGGTCCAGGTCGCAGCGGCCTTCTACCCCCTCGCCTACGTGGCCGAGCGCGTCGCCGGCGAGCACGCCACCGTCGCCAACCTGACGACGCCTGGCCAGGAGCCGCACGACCTCGAGCCGACCATCACCGAGACCGCCCTGATCGCCGGCGCCGACCTGGTGCTGCACGAGCGGGGCCTGCAGACCTCCATCGACGTCGCGGTCGAGCAGAACGCCGGCGGCGTGGTCCTCGACGCCGCCGCCGTCGTGGGCCTGCAGCCGTTTGCCGACGGCAACGGTCTGGATCCCCACTTCTGGCTCGATCCGCTCCGCATGGCAGTGCTGGGCGCAGCAGTCGCCGACAGCCTGGCCGAGATCGACCCGGATCACGCCGATGCCTACGCGAGCAACGCAGCAGACCTGCGCGCCGACCTCGAGGCGCTCGACCGCCGCTTCGAGGAGGGCTTGGCCGACTGCGAACGCAGCACGATCGTCGTCTCGCACGACGCCTTCGGCTACCTGACGCGCTACGGCCTCGACGTCGCCCCCATCGCCGGACTGTCCCCCGACGCCGAACCGACGCCGGCCGACCTGGCCGCGCTGCAACGCCTCATCGCCGCCGACGGCATCACCACGGTGTTCAGCGAGCGGCTCGCGCCCAAGTCGCTCACCAGCACCCTGGCATCAGACATGGGCATCCGGACCGCTGTGCTCGATCCGCTCGAGGGCCTGAGCGAGGAGACCGCCGGCGAGACCTACCTGACCCTGATGGAGCAGAACCTGACCGCCCTCGAGGAGGCGAACGCATGTCGTTGACCCCCGTGCACCTCACCGATGGCGCGGTCGCCATCGGCGGACGCCCGATCCTGCGCGGCATCGACCTGAGCGTGGCCTCCGGGGAGTTCGTCGCCCTGATGGGCGCCAACGGGTCCGGCAAGTCGACGCTGGTGCGCGCCCTGACCGGCCTCACCCCGCTCAGCCGTGGCACCCTGACCCTCTTCGACACCCCTCTCGAGCGGTTCCACGACTGGGCGCGGATCGGCTTCGTGCCGCAGCGCAGCAGCGCCGCCTCCGGAGTTCCTGCATCGGTGTGGGAGGTCGTCTCCTCCGGACGACTCACCCGCCGCAAGCTGCTTCGCCCGCTGCGAGCCCAGGACCGGCGGGCCATCGACGACGCGATCGAGCTCGTCGGCCTCTCCGAGCGCTCGCGCGACGGTGTCGGCCAGCTCTCCGGCGGCCAGCAGCAACGGGTCCTGATCGCCCGGGCGCTGGCCGGCGACCCCGAGCTGTTCTTCCTCGACGAACCCACCGCCGGGGTCGACCTGCCCAACCAGCAGATGCTCGCCGATGTGCTCGCCGCCATGAAGGCCCGCGGTTCGACGATCGTGCTGGTCGCTCACGAGCTCGGTCCTCTCGCGCCCCTGGTGCAGCGCGCGGTGGTCATGCGGGACGGCCGGATCGCCTACGACGGCGACCCGGTGCCCGACCACGCCGTCCATGAGCCCTGGCTCGGCGAGCCGCACACCCACCACCACCACCATCCGACCGGCTCGTCAGGACCACGTGCCCCAGGTGCGGTCTCCCCTCGAGCGTCCGTCGGGAGGCCCTCGATGAGCACCTTCGAGCTGTTCAACCTCCACTTCATGCAGCGTGCGCTGCTGGCGGCGCTGTTCACCGGGCTCGCAGCACCCGCCGTCGGCACCTACCTCGTGCAACGGCGCCTCGCCCTGATGGGCGACGGCATCGGTCACGTCGCCGTGACCGGGGTCGCGCTGGGGTTGCTCACCGGCCTCTCCCCCACGTGGACGGCGGTCGCGGTCGCGATCCTCGGAGCGGTCACCATCGAGCTCATCCGCGAGCGCGGCAGCGCCAACGGCGACGTCGCCCTCGCCCTGCTCTTCTACGGCGGCCTCGCCGGCGGCGTGCTGCTCACCGGCCTCGGGGACAAGAGCGCCGCCAACCTGCAGCAGTACCTGTTCGGCTCGATCACCACGATCTCCGCCGGCGACGTGCTGGTCACCATGGTGCTGGCGGCCGTGGTGATCACGGTCGGCGTCGGCCTCGCCCCCCAGCTGTTCGCCGTGGCGCAGGACCCCGAGTTCGCTCGGGTCGCGGGGTTGCGCGTGCGGTTCTACAACATCCTGGTCGCGGTCCTGGCTGCGGTGAGCGTCACCGTGGCGATGCGCACCGTGGGCCTGCTCCTGGTCTCGGCCCTGATGGTCGTGCCGGTGGCGACGTCCCAGCAGCTGACCCGGTCCTTCCGCACCACGCTCGGTGCCGCGATGCTCCTGGGCGCGCTCGCCTCGGTGGGCGGGCTGGTCATCGCGGCGTTCGCCTCCAACGTGGCCAACGTCGCGCCGGGCCCGACGATCGTCCTGCTCTCGCTCGCCGGCTTCGTGATCACCTGGCCGATCGGCATCTGGCTGCGCCGCCGGGCCCGACTACGCGCACCCTTCGCGGACGAGTCCCCCGACAAGCACGAGGTGAGCGAGCACGAGCACGAGCACGGCCCCGGGTGCGGTCACGTCGCGGTGCCGCACGACGACCACGTCGACTACGTGCACGACGGCCACCGCCACGCACCGCACGGTGAGCACTATGACGAGCACTGACGAGGGACGCGGGGGTGAGCCGGCGCTGCGGCCGACCCGGCAGCGCACGGCGGTCGTGGAGGCCATGGCCTCGGTCGAGGACTTCCGCTCGGCGCAGGACATCCACGCACTGCTGGAGGAGCGCGGCGAGTCCGTGGGACTCGCCACCGTCTACCGCACCCTGCAACGGCTGGCCGAGGCGCGCGAGGTCGACCTGCTCCGCACCGAGGCCGGCGAGGTCACCTACCGTCGCTGCTCCGGCACGCACCACCACCACCTGGTGTGCCGTGGGTGCGGCGCGACGGTCGAGGTCGAGGGACCTGCGGTGGAGCGGTGGACCAACGCCGTCGCAGCAGAGCACGGGTTCACCGACGTGAGCCACACCCTGGAGGTCTTCGGGACCTGTGCGGCGTGCCGCTGAGGCTCAGGCCTTGCCGTAACGACGGTCGCGCTCGGCGTAGATCTCGATGGCTCGCCACAGCGCCAGCCGGTCCACGTCGGGCCACAGCACGTCGGTGAAGACCATCTCGGCATAGGCGGCCTGCCACAGCAGGAAGTTGGAGAGGCGCTGCTCCCCCGACGTACGCCAGATCAGGTCGGCCTCGGCGAGCTCGGGCACGTAGAGGTGGCGGGCGAAGGTCTTCTCGTCGACCTTGTCCGGGTTCAGGCGCCCGGCGGCCACCTCTCGCGCGATCGACCGCGCCGCGTCGGCGAGCTCGGCGCGGCCCCCGTAGTTGACGCACATCGTCAAGGTGAAGACGTCGTTGTCGCGGGTGAGCTCCTCGGCGACCTGGAGCTCCTTGATCACCGACTTCCAGAGCCGCGGCGCGCGACCGGCCCACCTCACCCGCACCCCGAGCTCGTGCATCTCGTCGCGCCGGCGGCGGATGACGTCGCGGTTGAAGCCCATCAAGAACTTCACCTCGTCGGGCGACCGGGTCCAGTTCTCGGTGGAGAAGGCATAGGCCGAGATCGCCTTGACCCCGATCTCGATGGCTCCCTCGACGACGTCGAAGAGCGAGGCCTCCCCCATCTCGTGGCCCTTGGTGCGCGGCAACCCACGCTCCTTGGCCCACCGTCCGTTGCCGTCCATGACGATCGCGACGTGCTGGGGCACGAACTGCGCGGGGATCGCCGGGGGCCTGGCTCCCGAGGGATGCGGGGTGGGGGGTCGTACGGCGCGCTTCACGAGGAGTCAGCCTAGTGGCCCGCGCCGCGGCTCCGGCGCTACGTCAGCGCTCGACGTGCTCCATCGAGCGCAGCGACCGCTCGAGGTGCCAGGCCAGGAACGCAGCGACGAGGCTGCTGGCCTCCTTGAGGTGACGCGGGTCGGCCGCCTCCACCACCGCCCAGTCACCCGCGAGCAGCGCGCCGAGGACCACGATGGCCTCGGCCGCCGGGGCCGACGACCCGGGCAGTCGGCAGGTCGTGCAGAGCATCCCGCCCATCGACGGGTTGAACCAGCGGTGTGGTCCGGGGCGTCCGCAGTGCGCGCAGCCGTCGAACGACGGCGCGTAGCCCGCCACGGCGAGCGACCGCAACAGGTAGGAGTCCAGGATCTGACCGGGTCGGTGGTCGCCGGCGAGCATCGCGCGCAAGCCGCCGACCAGCAGCAGGAACTGCTGCACCGAGGCCTGCTTCTCCTCCGGCACCAGCCGGTCGGCGGTCTCCAGCATCACGGTGCCAGCCGTGTAGCGCTCGTAGTCGTTGCCCAGCCCTGCCGAGAACGGCGTGCGGGTCTCGGCCTGGGTGATGATGTCGAAGGTGCGGCCCTCGGCGAGCTGGAGGTCGACGTAGGTGAAGGGCTCGAGGCGCGAGCCGAACTTCGAGGTGGTGCGACGTACTCCCTTGGCGACCGCGCGGACCCGGCCGTGCTGGCGGGTGAGCAGGGTGATGATGCGGTCGGCCTCTCCCAGCTTGTGGGTGCGCAGCACGATCGCCTCGTCGCGATAGAGAGGCACTCCACCAGTATGGCGCGCCCCTCGTCGACCCCGGGTAGGCGCTGTCGACGGCGCGGCGGCACGTCGCGCGGCGAAGCCGACGCGGACTGGTCTGGACCACCGGGCACCGAACGCGCCGAACCCTCGGGAGTGCCCACGCGAGAGGGGCACGGTGACCGACACTAGGGGGGTGATCCACCCGACCACGACCTCGCTGTCGCACGCGCGCAGGGAGGCCCTCCTGCTTGCCGCCGTCGCGGCGCTCGAGGTGGTGATGGTCTCCGGGCTCGGGCGATCCAGCGGCATCACCTTCTGGTGGTCGGGCGTCGGCATCGGGATGGCGCTGCTCGCCCTCTCCCCGGTCCGCCGCTGGCCGGTCCTCATCCTGCTGCTCGTGGCCATGCCGTCCGCGATCGGGACGGCGTTCTCGGTCCCGGGCGAGGAGGTCGCGGTCGTCACGGTCTCCCACGCGGTCCAGATGGTGCTGGGTGCCCTCGTGCTGACCCGTGGCGGTCGGCGCGCAGCCAGGCTGCTCACCTTGACCGATCTCGGGCTCGTGCTGCTGGCCGGCCTGGTGATGGGTCTCGTCGCCGCCGCGATCGAGCCCTTCGAGGTGCCCGGCAACCAGCTGATGGGCGATCTCGTCCTCGAGGCCTTCACCGGCCACGCCGCCAGCGCCGTGCTCCTGGGCACGGCTGTCCTGGCGCTGACCCGGCGCCCGCGAGGCACGGTGTTCTCCGGCGAGATCGCGCTCCAGGTCGTCCTGACCGCTGCCGTCAGCGCGGTGGTGTTCGCCCCCACCATCTCCACGCCCATCACCTTCCTGCCCCTCCCGTTCCTCATCTGGGCAGCCGTCCGCTTCGACATCGAGGTGGCCGCCACCGAGGTCCTCCTGTTCGCCGCTGCGGTCACCCTCGCCACGGCGCAGGGACACGGTCCCTTCGGCTTCCAGATGGCGACCCAGGAGCTCACCCGTGACCGGGTGGGGGCCCTCGTGCTGGCCTACCTGCTGGCGGTGGCGCTGGTGACCTTGCCGGTAGCGCTCCTGGTCGGACACCGCCACCACCTGCTCGAGCAGTCACGCGCCGACGAACGACGCTTCCGCCGCAACTTCACCGAGTCCCCGCTCGGCATGGTCTTCCTGCATGTCGACGAAGGCGCCCTGATCGTCGACGACGCCAACGCGGCAGCGTGCACGATCCTCGAGGACCAGGCCGCTGCACTGGCCGGGCGTCCGCTGCGCGACATCATCACCCTCGTCGATCCTCAGCACACCGACCCTGACGCGCTGGTCGCGTCGGGGGTCGAGTCCTGGCACGGGCGCGCCTCGGTGCGATCTCGCCCGGGCAGCCACCTCGAGCTGGCGGTCTCGGCGATCGACACCACCGTCGAGCCCCCTGTCTACTCCGCCCAGCTGCTGGACGTGACCCAGGAGCACGACGCCCACCGACGGCTCGAGGTGGCGCTCAAGCTCACCGACGCCACCCTCGACACCACCGCCTGCGTGATCATCGTGACCGACTCCACCGGCACGATCGTGCGGATCAACGCGGCCACCAAGGAGATCACCGGGTACGGCGAGTCCGACCTCCTCGGCTGCCTGTTGTGGGAGTCACCGCTCGCCGTCCTCGACGAGGCCGAGGCGAGCGCCCTGTTCATGTGGCCCAACCGATCGGGCTACCCCATCGTGCGCGAGCAGGTCTCGCGGACTGCCGAGGGCGAACCGGTCCGGCTGGTCTGGAACAACAACGTCGTGCACGACGAGGTGGGCATCCCGGCGTACGCCGTGCTCACCGGCGTGGACGTCACGGCCGAGCGCAGCAGCACCGGCTTCACCGCGCACCTGCTGCAGGCCTCCATCGCCACCGCCCTCATCGGGATCGACGTGCTGGGGCGGATCACGGTCTTCAACGCCGGCGCGGCCCAGATGCTGGGCTACGAGACCTCCGACATGGTCGGTCGCCCCTTCGTCGACATCCTCGACCCGGCTCAGCTCTTCGCCCGGACCGGGGCCGTCGGCCAGCGCGAGGCCTTCCTGTGCCTGATCGGGATGATCGGCAACCGCGAGGAGTCGATGGCGCGGGACTGGACCTGGCGCACCAAGCGCGGCTCCGACATCACCGTGTCGATGGCGCTCAGCGTCACCGACGACGAGGTGGAGGACCGGGTGGGCTTCCTGTGCGTCGGACGCGACGTGACGCCGCAGCGCGAGGCGCAGGACACGTTGGTCACAGCGCTGGAGAAGGAGCGCACGGCCGTCGACCGGCTCCGCTCGCTCGACCGCGCCAAGGACGAGTTCGTCTCGACGGTCTCCCACGAGCTCCGGACGCCGGTCACCAGCATCCTGGGCTACACCGAGATGCTGCGTGACGGCTCGATCGTCGAGCCGGTGCCGGCGCAGAAGGCCATCCTGGACACGATCTCGCGCAACAGCAAGCGCCTCATCGACATCTGCAACGACCTGCTGCTGCTGAGCGGCTTCGAGTCGCGGGCCGCAGTCAGCCTGGAGCCGGTCGACCTGCGCGAGTCGGTGACGTTGGCCGAGGAGTCGGCGCGCGCACTGGTGATCGGCCGGGTGCTCGACGTCGGCTTCGGCATCGGCACCGAGCCCCTCATGGTCATGGGTGACCGTGCCCAGCTCGACCGGGTCGTGGCCAACCTCGTGCACAACGCCATCAAGTTCACCCCGGACGGCGGATCGGTGCAGGTGAGCGTCGGGCACCGTCACGACCAGGTCGTGATGACCGTCGCCGACACCGGGATCGGCATCGCGCCCGAGGACCACCAGGCCGTCTTCCAGCGCTTCTACCGCACCGAGACCGCCCACGCCCTGGCGATCCCCGGGACGGGGCTCGGACTGCCCATCGTGGCCGGGATCGTCGAGGCCCACGAGGGCACCATCTCCCTCGAGTCCGAGCGCGACAAGGGCACGATCTTCACCGTGACCCTGCCCGGCGTCTGAGCCGACGCCGGGCTCCGTCGCGTCAGGCGCGGTTGATCGCGCTGATCACGGCCTTGAGCGAGGCGGTGACGATGTTGGCGTCGAGCCCGACACCCCAGAGGATGTCGTCCCCGACCTCGCACTCGACGTAGGCGGCCGCGATCGCGTCCCCACCCGAGCTGAGAGCGTGCTCGTGGTAGTCGAGCACGCGCACGCCGAAGCGCTGGGGGAGGTCGTTGACGGCATCGACGAAGGCTGCGATCGGACCGTTGCCGATGCCCTTCAGCGAGCGCAGCTCGCCGTCGACGAAGACGTTGACGCTGAGCTGGTCCTTCTCCCCCGCTGCCGAGCTGGTGTGCACGGAGTCGAGCTGGAGGGGGGCGGTGCGCGTGAGGTACTCGGCCGAGAACGCCGTCCAGATCTCCTCGGGCGTCACCTCGCCACCCTCGCTGTCGGTGCGCTGCTGGATCACGCGGCTGAACTCGATCTGGGCCCGGCGCGGCAGGTCCAGCTTGTGCTCGGTCTTGAGGATGTAAGCCACCCCGCCCTTGCCGGACTGGCTGTTGACCCGGATGACCGCCTCGTAGGAACGTCCGACGTCCTTGGGGTCGATCGGCAGGTAGGGCACGGCCCACGGCTGGGCGTCCACCGGGACACCGGCGCTCGCCGCGTCGCGCTCGAGGGCCTCGAAGCCCTTCTTGATGGCGTCCTGGTGCGAGCCGGAGAAGGCGGTGTAGACGAGGTCACCGCCGTAGGGGTGACGCTCGGCGACCGGGAGCTGGTTGCAGTACTCGACCGTGCGCCGGATCTCGTCGATGTCGGAGAAGTCGATCTCGGGGTCGATGCCCTGGGTGAAGAGGTTCAGCCCCAGGGTCACCAGGCACACGTTGCCGGTGCGCTCGCCGTTGCCGAACAGGCACCCCTCGATGCGATCGGCCCCGGCGAGGTAGCCGAGCTCGGCCGCCGCCACGGCGGTGCCCCGGTCGTTGTGCGGGTGCAGCGAGAGCACGACGTGCTCGCGGTAGGCGAGGTGACGGTCCATCCACTCGATCGAGTCGGCGTAGAGGTTGGGGGTGGTCATCTCGACCGTCGCCGGCAGGTTGATGATCACCGGACGCTCGGCGCTCGGCTCCAGGACCTCGAGCACCTCGTTGCACACGCGCACGGCGAACTCGAGCTCGGTGCCGGTGTAGCTCTCCGGGCTGTACTCGTAGAAGACGGCCGTCTCCGGGATCGTCTCCTCGTACTTCTTGCACAGCCGTGCGCCGGTGACGGCGATGTCGGCGATGCCGTCCTCGTCGAGGCCGAACACCACGCGTCGCTGCAGCGTGGAGGTCGAGTTGTAGAGGTGCACGATGGCCTGCTTGGCGCCCGCGATCGCCTCGTAGGTGCGCTCGATCAGCTCCTCGCGGGCCTGGGTCAGCACCTGGATCACGACGTCGTCGGGGATCAGGTCTTCCTCGATGAGCTGACGCACGAAGTCGAAGTCGGTCTGGCTGGCGCTGGGGAAACCGACCTCGATCTCCTTGTAGCCCATCTTCACGAGCAGCTTGAACATCTCCAGCTTGCGCGTCGGTGACATCGGGTCGATGAGCGCCTGGTTGCCGTCACGGAGGTCGACCGCGCACCAGCGCGGCGCCTTCTCGATGCGCTTGGACGGCCAGGTGCGGTCGTCGAGCACGACCGGGACGAACGGCTCGTAGCGCTGGTGGGGCATCCCACTGGACTGCTGCGGGTTGCGGGTGGGGCTGGTCATGATGACTCCTGCGGGTGCTGAGAGGGGCTCGGGATCGAGGGCCGGCGCGCAAGCAAACTCCGCAGCGAGGAGGTCGGCGGGTCAGACCTCGCTGCGGCAGCGAAGGAGAAGTCGTGTCATGAGGCCTCCACCATAGCCCGCACCCGAAGGGCTGCGCACACCGATCCGTCAGACGGACGGCGTGCGGCGGCGCCAAAAGGACCGTAGCCCGTGGCACCGAGGTGCCACGGGCTACGCCGTGAGTTCTCTGTGGAGCGAGAGCCTTACGGCAGGTCGACGGTGATCTTGGCGACGCCGACGAGCACCTGGTCGGTCACGGCGTCCGTGCCGTAGGTGTCGTTGAGCAGACCGGCGGCCACGTCGGAGATGAAGACCTTCGTGCCCTCGAGGACGGCCTTGCCGGCCTCGCTGGTGTCCAGCGGCTTCAGGGTGCTGCCGTTGAGGCGGAACAGGTAGGCGCTGGTCACGACCACCTTGCCGTCGACGACGACGTCACCGTAGACGCGGGAGACGCCCGGGTCGACGTTGAAGTTGCGCAGCTCGACCTCGGGGCCACTGCCGTCCTTGGTCTTGAGGACCAGGCCGGAGTTCTCGTGCTGGATCTGGCCCACCACGTAGTTGGGCACGGTGCCGGGCTCGAACACCGAGACGTTGCCGCCGGTGATCGGGAACGACAGCACGTTGCCGTCGAGGGTGGCGTTGGGGATGACGCCCGGCGCGAGGCCGAGGCTGTCCAGCGTCGGGAAGAAGTCCTTGTCGACGGTGATCTGGGTCATCTCGCCCTGGAGGGCATCGATGGTGGCGACGGCTTCGACCTTGTCGACGCTCTTGTCGTCGTCACTGCCGCAGGCGGCAAGCGGGAACGCGACCAGGAGGAGACCGGCGAGGCCGGCAGCAGTCTTGGCGCGAGGGGTACGGATCTTCATTGGGGGCTCCCCATCTGTGGGTGTCTGTGAACAACAGTGATTCGGCACGGGTGGGCATCCGGATTGGATCGGGTGGGTGACCTGGGTCTCACCTCGTGCGGGAGCAGGGAGCGCTCTCGCTCTAGGCTCGATCCATGAGCAACCTCTGGGTCCAGCATGGGCAGTCGGCGCGCCGGTGGTGAGCACGTTCGACGTGGCCCGCACGCCTGATCACCGGTTCGCCGATCTGCCCGGCTACCCGTTCACGCCACGGTACGCCGACGTCCAGGCCCCGGGCTGCCCACCCCTGCGCATGCACTACCTCGACGAGGGACCGCCCGACGGCCCGATCGCACTGCTGCTGCACGGCCAGCCGACGTGGTCCTACCTCTATCGCAGCCTCGTGTCTGTGCTCGTCGAGCAGGGCATCCGGGTGATCGCCCCGGACACCATCGGTTTCGGACGCTCCGACAAGCCGGCGTGCCGGACCGACTACACCTTCGCGCGTCACGTCGACTGGATCCGCAGCCTGGTGACCGGGCTGGACCTGCGTGAGGTGACCCTGGTCGTGCAGGACTGGGGCGGCCCCATCGGCCTGAGCGTGCTGGCCGCCGAGCCCGACCGGTTCGCCCGGGTGGTGGCCGCCAACACGATCCTCCACACCGCAGATCCTGGGCTGGCCGACCAGCTCACCTGGGCGGTCCACGGACTCGGCGACTCCCGCGTCGTGCTCGAGGAGGCCCTGGTCGACTACCTGCTCTACACCCAGCGCGCGCCGGTCCTGCGACCCAGCGACTTCCTGGGCGCCGCGACCGCCACGACGCTTCCTCCCGAGGTGCTCGCGGCGTACGACGCTCCCTTCCCCGACGAGCGCCACAGCGCCGGGCTGCGCCAGATGATCGCGCTGCTGCCGCTCACCCGCAACGACGTGGGCGCCCGGATCGGTCGTCGCACCATGACGGCGCTCGAGCAGTTCGATCGGCCGTTCGTCACGGCGTACTCCGACGGCGACCCCGCCACCCGCGGCTGGGATCGGGTCTTCCAGGAGCGTGTGCCGGGAGCGCGCGGTCGCAACCACGTCACGATCGCCGGGGCCGGGCACTTCCTCCAGGAGGATGCCGGACCCGAGCTCGCGCGGGTGGTCGTCGACGTGATGGCGTCGACCTGAACGAGCCGGACCGGCAGACTCACCGCATGCGCCTCCTCGTGGTCCATCACTCCCCCACCCCCGTGGTGCAGTCGCTGACCGACGCGGTCGTCGCCGGCACCAACGATGACGCGATCGACGGCGTCGAGGTGGTCGTGCGTCCTGCGCTCGAGGCGAGCGCGGCCGACGTCCTGGCCGCAGACGGCTACCTGCTCGGCACCCCCGCGAACTTCGGCTACATGAGCGGCGCCCTCAAGCACTTCTTCGACTCGATCTTCCTCGAGGCAGGCGGTGCGCTCACCGACGACGGCTCCGCCGGCTCCAGCGGCGACGCCCGCAAGCCCTACGGCCTCTGGGTCCACGGCCGCTACGACACCACCGGCGCCGTGCGCTCCGTGCAGTCGATCATCCAGGCACTCCCCTGGCGCCAGTCCGCCGAGGTGCTCTCCGTGCTCGGTGACGTCGGCGACGCCGAGCGCGCGGCCGCCTACGAGCTCGGCGGCACCATCGCCGCCCTTCTCCTGCCCTGAGCGGGGGTGGCGCCGGAGGTTGCGCCGGGCGAGCGCAGCGAGCCGCGACGAAACCCCCGCAGCCCGACCGCCGACCGCCACCCCGCTTCCCCATCCACAACCCGTTCGAACACGCTAGCGAATGTCGGCGGGCAGCAGTAGAATCAGACCATGCCCAGCACCCGCAACCCCTCCCCGGCAACCGCCGCCGTGGTCGAGGCGAAAGCGGCCGCGGATGCGTCTGAGGTGGCGATGCTGGTCACGGTCATCGACTGGGCGGCCGAGCACACGTTGACCGGTGCTGAAGCCGAGGGGTGCTCGTTCTGGGACACCGGCATCCCCCTGGGTGGCATCGGGTGCCCGGTGGTCAGTGAGTTCGCGGCCGATGAGCTGGGGATGCTCCTGGGCCGCTCGACGGACTCGGCGTTCAACTTCATCGGCAAGACCCTCGAGGTCCGCTTCCGCCTCCCGAAGCTGTGGGAGCGGGTACTGGCGCTCGAGGTGCCGGTGTGGCGGGCCTTCAAGGTCGCCGAGCTCACGATGATCTTGTGCCAAGAAGGCGCCGCGTACGTCGACCGGATGCTCGCCCCGACCGCCCACGTCTGTTCGTTCGCGCAGATCGAACGCACGGTGGAGGAGGCGATCGCCCGCTTCGACCCCGCAGAGGCCGAACGGCGGCAGAAGGCCGCGCAGGAGCACCGCAAGTTCGACATCCACACCGACCAGGTGTCCCTGGAGGGGGTCGTGGAGGTCAACGGCACCCTCGACCTGGCCGATGCGCTCGACCTGGAGCAGGCCGTCCGCGCCGGTGCCGCACTGTTGCGTGAGTCGGGGTGTGAGGAGTCGCTCGACGTGCGGCGTGCGATGGCTGTGGGTGACCTCGCCCGGGGTCAGCAGGGACTACCTCTGGAGCGGGCGGTCACGATCTACGCCCACCTCGACGCCGACTCGCTGGCCAGCAATGACCTGGCGGTGGTGGAGAACACCCGGTCCAACGTGCTGATCGACCAGATCCGCTCCTGGTGCGGGTCGGCGACCAAAGTCGTGGTGAAGGAGGTCATCGACCTCAACGAGAACCTCGTGTGTGACGGGTACGAGCCCTCGGAGGCGCTGCGGGAGCAGGTGGTCCTGCGGGACCCGACGTGTGTGTTCCCGTACTGCACCAGACCCTCACGCCGGTGCGACCTCGACCACCAAGTCCCTTACGAGCAGGGCGGGACGACGAGCTCGGACAACTTGAGCCCGTTGTGCCGGCGCCATCATCGCGCGAAGACGCACTCGGGGTGGGGCTACAGCACCTCGGCGCCAGGTGTCCATGAGTGGACCAGCCCCAGTGGCTACACCTTCACCGTCCGGAGCCGTCGACGACCCTGATCGCCCCACACCCCGCCGACGGCGGGGTCACCGGCACGCCCGGACCGCTCCGCCGCAGGCCGACCGCCCTCCCGTAGGCCCAAGGTGGTCGAGTAGGACGCACGAGCGTCAGCGAGGGCGGCCGTATCGAGGCCCCAGCAGGCCGACTGCCCTGCCGTAGGTCGGCAGTGATCTCACAGGGTTTCGTCACGGGCTCGCCTAGGGGCTCGACCGGCTCAACCTCCGAGGTGCACAGCGCTCGCCCGGCTCAACCTCCGAGGCGCACAGCGCTCGCCCGGCTCAACCTGCGAGGTGGTGGCCGGTAGCATCAGCCGACGTGAGGGGGTGGAGCAGAGCTGGGCGCCTGGTGGGTGCATTGGTGCTGCTCGTGCCCGTCGCTGCCTGCTCCGACACCACCAGCGTCCCTCAGCAGGACCCCACTCAGGTGGATGCGGTCGAGGTGCCCGTGCTCGGCGCGTGCCGGCCACTGGTGCCTGCTGACATCGTCCTGCCCACCAACTCCACGCGCACGGTGCCGTGCAAGCAGCCCCACACCGCCCAGACCTACGCCGTGGGCACGATGCCGGACAAGCTCGCTGACGAGGCGTACACCTCCGACAAGATCGGCGCGTACGCCTATCGCACCTGCTCGGCCAAGTTCCGCAAGTTCCTCGGCGCCGACGAGAGCCTGGCTCTGCGCACCCTGGTGACGTGGGCGTGGTTCCGGCCCTCCGAGAAGGCGTGGGACGAGGGGGCGCGCTGGTACCGCTGCGACGTGGTCGGCGGCAACGAGGAGAGCTCGGAGCTGGTGGCGCTGCCCGTCACGGCACAGGGCCTGCTCCAGGGTCGGCCCGACGACCGGTGGCTCGTGTGCGTCGAGGGCCCCGTGGTGACCGGCGCACCGCGCATCCCCTGCACCGACGACCACGACTGGCGCGCGGTCACGACCATCAAGGTCGGCGAGCCCGACGACGAGTACCCCGGCGATCGATCGGTGGAGGTCACGACGCGCAAGTTCTGCTCCGACTCCGTGGGGGCCTGGCTCAACTACCCCGTCGAGTACGACTACGCCTACACGTGGTTCCACGAGGCGGAGTGGGAGGCCGGCAACCGCCGCTCGGTGTGCTGGGCCGGGACCGAGGACTGATGGTGCGCCTGTCGAGCCTCTTGGTCGCCCTCCTCGTCGGCAGCCTCGCTCGCCGCCTGCTCGGGCTCCTCGGACCCCGAGCCCGACGTCCCCGACGGTCCGTCGACGAGCGCCACCGCGAGCGCGACCCCGACGCCGCCGCCGACGGCCACCGCAGCACCGGCACCCGAGAAGGGGGCGTGCTACTCGATCACCTACGACGAGGCGGTCGCGCCCACCGCCACCGACAAGACCGTTGCGTGCAAGCGACCTCACTCCGCGCAGACGTACGCCGTCGGGACGATCGACAACGTCGTCGACGGACACCTGCTCGCGGTCGACTCACGGCGGGTGCAGCAGCGCGTTGCCGACGCCTGCCCTGCCCGGCTCGGTGATGCCGTGGGCGGCTCGGTCGACGACCTGCGGCTCAGCATGCTGCGGGCGGTCTGGTTCACGCCGACGGTCGAGGACTCCGACGACGGCGCCGACTGGTACCGCTGTGACGTCATCGCCCTGGCCGGGACCGAGAAGCTGGCGAGGTTCAAGGGCTCGCTGCTGGGGGTGCTGAGCACCCCCGAGGGACGCGACACGTTCGGGATGTGCGGCACCTCGAGCCCGGACGACGCCGACTTCGAGCGCGTCCTGTGCCGCGACCCGCACTCGTGGCGGGCTTTCTCGATCGTCGACGTGCCCGGGGGCGACTATCCGGGACCGGCCGCGATCACCGCAGCCGGTGAGACGCCCTGCCAGGACGCCGCCGCCGACATCGCGCCGGACCCGCTCGACTACGAGTGGGGCTTCGAGGGTCCTGACAAGGCGCAGTGGGAAGCCGGGCAGAAGTTCATCCGCTGCTGGTCGCCGGCAGCCTGAGCCCCGGCGCGTGGGTCAGAAGCCCAGCTTGCGGAGCTGACGCGGGTCGCGCTGCCAGTCCTTGGCGATCTTGATGTGCAGGTCGAGGTAGACCGGCGTGCCGAGCAGCGCTTCGATCTGCTTGCGCGCAGCCGTGCCGACCTCACGCAGCCGAGCACCCTTGTGGCCGATCATGATCCCCTTCTGGGAGTCGCGCTCGACGTAGAGGTTGGCGTAGATGTCGAGCAGCGGCTTGTCGTCGGGCCGGTCGGCGCGCAGGTTCATCTCCTCGACCACCACCGCGATGGAGTGCGGCAGCTCGTCGCGCACGCCCTCGAGGGCCGCCTCGCGGATGAGCTCGGCCACGATGATCTCCTCGGGCGCATCGCTGAGGTCGCCGTCGGGATAGAGCTGCGGCCCCTCGGGCAGCAGCCCGACGAGCAGGTCTGCCAGCAGGGCGACCTGGTGACCCTCCTTGGCCGAGACCGGCACGATCTCGGCCCACTCGGTGCCGGTCTCGGCGCCGAGGTCGGCGATGTCGAGCAGGTGCTGGCCGAGCTGCTCGGGCGTGGCCAGGTCGGTCTTGGTGGCGATGGCCACCTTGATCGTCCGCTTGACCTTGCCCATCTCACGCACGATGAACCGGTCGCCGGGCCCGATCTTCTCGTTGGCCGGGAAGCAGACCGCCACGACGTCGACCTCGGCGAGCGTGGTCTTCACGAGGTCGTTGAGGCGCTCACCGAGCAGCGTGCGCGGGCGGTGCAGGCCGGGGGTGTCGACGAGGATCAGCTGGGCGTCGGGCCGGTGCACGATCCCGCGTACGACGGTGCGGGTGGTCTGCGGCTTCGAGGAGGTGATGACCACCTTGTGCCCGACCAGCGCGTTGGTGAGCGTCGACTTGCCCGCGTTGGGCCGTCCGACGAACGACGCGAAGCCGCTGCGGTGCGGCGGGAGGGGTGCGCTCTGCTCGGTCATGGGGTCCTTGCTTCGTCGTAGTCGGCCCAGATCTGGTCATCGGACTTGCCGGCGGCCTTGCCGGAGCGGTAGATCGGTCCGGGGTCGACCTCTCGCGGTTGACGGACGGCTCCGCCGCGCCAGTAGCCCATCACGTCGTAGGCGGTGCTGGGCAGCTTGCGCTCCCGCATGAGGTGCTTGCGGATCGCGCGCATCTGCCCCGACTCCCCCGCCATCCAGAAGTAGCCCTCGCCCTCGGGCCAGGTGAGGTCGCCCACGACCGAGGCCAGGTCGCTGCGCCCGTCGCCGGGCTGGGTCAGCCAGGTGACCTCGGAGGCGGGACCGAGGTAGTCGGCCACGTCGTCGGGCACCTCGGCCCAGATCTGGGTGGGCAGGTCGACGCTCTCGCGGATCCGCGCCATCGCCGGCAGGGCGGTGAGGTCCCCCACGAGCATGACCCAGGAGGCCTCGGGCGGGAGGTCGAAGGAGCCCTTCGGCTCGGTCACGGTGACGACGTCGCCGACCGGGTCGCCCGCGGCCCACTCGGTCACCAGGCCGACGTCGTGCACGACGACGTCGAGCGTGAGCTCGCCCTCGGCCCACGAACGCACGGTGTAGTAGCGACTCTGGAACTGCCCCGGCACGACCAGACCGATCCACTCGTCGGGCACACCGGTGCTCTCGAACCCGGCCAGACCGGGTCCGCCGAGCACCAGACGCACGAGGTGGTCCGAGATCCGGGTACGGCGCAGCACCTCGGCGGTGAAGGTGTTGGCGCGGGTGCTCACCTGCCGCAGGTTACCGCTACGTCACCACGTGGGGCGCAGAGGGAAGCCGTCGCTGCCGTCGGGACCGACCTTGGCCCCCAGGACCTGCACCAGCTGGATCTCGTTGCGCTCGAACCCGACCCGGCAGGCGGCCATGTAGAGGCCCCACACCCGCGCGGTGCCGATGCCGACCTCCTCCACGCAGGCGTCCCAGTTGGTGACGAGGTTGTCGTTCCAGGCGGCCAGGGTCTTGGCGTAGTGCATCCGCAGGTTCTCGCTGTGCATCACCTCGAAGCCGGCATCCTCGGCGGCGGTGACGATGGTGCCGCTGCCGGCGAGCTCACCGTCGGGGAACACGTAGCGGTCGATGAACGCCCCGGTGGAGATCGGCTTGTTGTGGTGCCGGGTGATGCAGTGGTTGAGCAGGCGCCCCTCGGGCTTGAGCTTGCCGTGGAGGAAGGCGAAGTAGGCGGGGTAGTTCTTGATCCCGATGTGCTCGGTGAGGCCGATGGAGCTCACCGCGTCGAAGTCGTCCTCGAGCACGTCGCGGTAGTCGAGGTGACGCACCTCGGCGAGGTCGCCGAGGCCCTCACGGTCGATGGCCTCCTTGGCGTAGGTGGCCTGCTCCTGGCTCAGGGTCACCCCGAGCGCCTGGACGCCGTACTCACGGGCAGCGTGGCGGACCATGGTGCCCCAGCCGCACCCCACGTCGAGCAGCCGCATGCCCGGCCTGAGGTCGAGCTTGCGTGCCACGAGGTCGAACTTCTCGAACTGCGCCTCCTCGAGCCCGGCGTCCTCGCGGGGGAACACCGCGCAGGTGTAGGCCATGGAGGGTCCGAGCACCATCTCGTAGAAGGCGTTGGAGACGTCGTAGTGGTGAGCGATCACCTCGGCGTCACGGCCCAGCGAGTGCCGCAGCCCCTCGACGACGCGGCGCCACCGCGGCAGGTGCTCCTGCGGCGGCGGGGGCGGCGGCTTGAGGTTGCTCAGCCCCAGTCCGCGCAGGATCGTGAGCAGCTCTGCCGCAGAGGGCGCGCGGAACTTCGTGTGGTCCTTGAGGTGCTGCATGGCCTCGTAGGGGTTGCCGGGGTGGGCACCGTGCACGAGCAGGTCTCCTGCGACGTAGGCCCGGACCAGCCCGAGGTCGCCGGGCGCGGTGACGAGGTACTGCAGGCCGCGCTGGTTGACCAGCTCGAGGTGGATCGCGGCGTCCTCGGGACCGGCCGAGCTGCCGTCGTAGGCGGTGAACCGCACCGGCATGCCGCCGCGCATCAGGTCGCCGACGACGTCACCGATCTTCAGCTGCGTCTTCAGGGTCGTGGACATCGGTCTCCCTCACTTCTTGCGGACGGTCTTGTCGTAGAGGTTGGTGAGTCGGTCGTCGGGGTCGTAGCGCGCCTTGACCGCAGCCAGCGCGGCGCCGCTGTAGAGCCGGTCGAAGGTGGCTCGGTCGTAGAACGCCTCCGAGTACAACGACTTGTGGCCCCCGAGGTCGTGCACGATGCGCTCGATCGCGCGGTTGCGGGGCGCCTGCGGAGCATCCGGGCCGACGTGGACGGTGCCCCAGAAGCCGACGTTGACGTAGGTCTCGCCGGGCTCCAACGGGTACGTCGTCCAGCCCCGGCCGCCGACCGAGCCGGTCGAGACCAAGGGGCACAGCCACACCGGCCGCATGCCGATCTCCTCGTCGAACCACCCGAGGAACTCGGCCAGGCGCTCCACCGGCACCTCGACGTCCTGCACGACGCGCTCGCGCTGCGGCCGTCCTGCTCGCCGGTCGAGCCGGTCGGCGATGTCGAAGCGCCGATCGAGGCCGAGCAGCTTCATGTAGACGTCCGACCGCCGCCACCGGCGCGGCCACAACCGGCGCAGGCGTGGGTCCTGGGCGCCGAAGGCCCCCGAGCACCAGAACCAGTCGGTGTCCCAGCGCCACAGGTAGTCATAGGTGGTCAGCAGGTCGCGGGAGCGCTCCTGCGCCGAGCGGAAGAAGACGTCCTGACCGGTGTAGTCGCTGGCCCGGGTGCCGAGGTCGCCGGTGTCGGTGCCGTCGCTCCACCTGGCCAGGGTGAGGTAGAGCTCGTCGGGCGTGAACGCCACTCCGTCGAGCCCGTCGACCCGCTCGCCGTCGTAGGAGCCGGCCTCGACGATCTCGGTGATCGCCGTGGCGAGCCGCGCGGCGTCGTCGAAGCGCACGTGTCGCAGCACGACGTAGTCCGCGACGGGCTCGAGGGCGATCCGGAGCCGGGTGGCGTAGCCGAGCGAGCCGTAGGAGTTGGGGAAGGCGTCGAAGAGGTCGTCCCCCGGTCGCGTCGTGACCACCTCGCCGGCTCCGGTGAACACGTCCATCTCGAGCACCGACTCGTGCGGCAGCCCGTTGCGAAAGCTGGTCGACTCGATCCCCAGGCCGGTGACGGCGCCGCCCAGGGTGATCGTGCGCAGCTGCGGGACGACCAGCGGGATCAGGCCATGGGGAAGCGTCGCGTCGACGAGGTCCTCGTAGGTGCACATGCCCTGCACCTCGGCCGTGCGCGCCGCCGGATCGACCTCGAGGACCCCGGTGAGACCCGACACGTCGAGCCCTGGCGCGGTCGTCGCACTGCGCACCCGGAAGAGGTTCGTCGTGGTCTTGGCCAGCCGCACCGGCTCAGCGGGAGGGATCGCGGCGTAGGACTCCGCGAGGCGTCGGACCGCGGCCCGGTGCTCGACCCACGCGGGGTCGAGGCGCTGGTGTGCCAAGACGTCACCTGTCACCTCGACCACGCTACTCCGGATCGAGGTGGTGCGGTGGGACGCCGGTCAGGCGGTCGTGGTGGTGCTGACGGTGCCGCGGGGGTCACCGAGGTGCACCACGACGGCGTCCGCGTCCGCGGAGCCGATCTCGGTCAGCGCCGCCCGATCGGCGTCGGTGAGCTCGGCGTCGTCCCCCAGGAGCACGGCCGCAGCCAGACCCTTGGCCCCGCTGACGACGGCCATCGCCACGCAGACCTGGACCGCGGAGAGCTCGAGCGACGGGAGGGCGACCGTCGCAGCGGCGTAGGTGCGACCGTCGGCGTCGCGCACAGCGGCTCCCTGCTGTGCGGCGGTGCGGGCGCGGGTCGCTCGGGCGAGCGTGACCAGCTTGGCGTCCTCGGTGCTGAGCTCCATGGGCTCAAGCCTAGGACGAGCGCTGGTCGGCGGCATCGACGGTCTCGAGCTCTCCGACGTCGGACCTGGTCGCAGCGATCGGACGGATGACGACCGTGCCGATCTTGTTGCGGCGCCCGGCGGCGTCCTCGGCCTCGAACCGCAGACCGTGGGCCTCCACCGACGAGCCCGGGATCGGCACGCGCCCCAGCCACTTGGCCATCAGCCCGCCGACGGAGTCGACGTCCTCCTCCTCGACGTCGAAGCCGAAGAGCTCGTCGAGGTCGTCGATCGGGTAGCGGGAGGAGACCCGCACCCCGCCGTCGGCGAGGACCTCGGTCTCGATCTCGTCGTCGTCGTACTCGTCGGTGATCTCGCCGACGATCTCCTCGAGCAGGTCCTCGATGGTGATCAGGCCGGCCGTGCCGCCGTACTCGTCGACCACGATCGCGATGTGGGCGCGGTTGGCCTGCATCTCGGAGAGCTGAGCGTCGACAGGCTTCGACTCCGGCACCCACGACACCGGGCGCATGACCTCCTCGACCCGCTGCGTGAGCTCCACGTCAGGCGCCTCGAAGTCACGCTGGACGACGTCCTTGAGGTAGGCGATGCCGCGGATCTCGTCGAGGTTGTCGCCGATGACCGGAAGTCGGGAGTAGCCGCTGCGCAGGAAGAGCGACATCGTCTGGCGCAGGTTCTTGTAGTGCTCGATGTAGACGACGTCGTTGCGCGGCACCATCACCTCGCGCACGGTGGTGTCACCGAGCTCGAACACGGAGTGGATCATCCTGCGCTCGCCCGACTCGATGAGCGCCGAGGCCTCGGCGATGTCGACCATCTCGCGCAGCTCGGTCTCGCTCGAGAACGGGCCTTCGCGGAACCCGCGGCCGGGGGTGATCGCGTTGCCGATGGCGATGAAGACATGCGACAGGGGGCCCAGCACGCGCGTGAAGACCGCCAGGGGCCCGGCCGAGATCAGCGCCACCGTCTCGGAGTGCTGACGACCCACGGTGCGGGGCGCCACGCCGATGACGATGAACGACAGCAGCAGCATCACCCCCACGGTCGCGAGCGCCGAGGCCCATCCGGGACCGGACAGCAGCTCCTGCATCACGCCGGCCACCAGCACGATCGCCGAGATCTCGCACAGCAGCTCGAGGAGCAGCGCGGTGTTGAGGTGGCGCGGGGCGTCGTCCAGCAGCCGGACGAGGCGCGTGGCGCCGCCTCGTCCTTCGCTGACGAGCTCGGCGGCCCGGGCGCGCGAGAACGAGGCCAGAGCGGCATCGGCGGCGGTGAACAACCCCGCCAGCACCACCAGGACCGCGGCCGCGACGAGCAGACCTACGTGGCCGGGGATCATCTGGTGCGCCACTGCTCCAGGAGCCGGTCCTGCAGTCCGAACATCTCGGCGTGCTCCTCCGGCTCGGCGTGGTCGTAGCCGAGCAGGTGCAGGATGCCGTGGGTCGTGAGCAGCTCGATCTCGGCCAGCGCACCGTGGCCCGCGCTCTCGCCCTGCGCGACCGCGATGGCCGGGCACAGCACGAGGTCGCCGAGGACGCCCTCCTCGGGCTCCTCGTTGACCAGGCCCGGACGCAGCTCGTCCATCGGGAAGGCCAGCACGTCGGTGGGGCCCTCCTTCTCCATCCACTGCTCGTTGAGCTGGGCGATGGTGTCCTCGTCGACGGCCTTGATGCACAGCTCGGCGAGCGGGTGCACGCGCATCTGGTCCATCACGAAACGGCTCAGGGCCGCCAGGTGCTTGACGTCGAGGTCATGGCCGGACTCGTCGATGATCTCGATGGTCACTTCTGGACTCCCTCGCGTGCGTCGAACTCGTCGTAGGCCGCCACGATCTTGCCCACGAGGCGGTGCCGTACGACGTCGTGGCTGGTGAGCCGGTTGAAGGAGATGTCCTGGACGTCGTCGAGGATGCCCTCGATGATCCGCAGGCCCGACGTCGTGCCGCCGGGCAGGTCGACCTGGGTGACGTCGCCGGTGACGACGATCTTCGAGCCGAAGCCGAGGCGGGTCAGGAACATCTTCATCTGCTCAGGCGTGGTGTTCTGCGCCTCGTCGAGAATGATGAAGGAGTCGTTGAGACTGCGCCCGCGCATGAAGGCCAGCGGCGCCACCTCGATGGTGCCGGCGGCCAGCAGCTTGGGGATCGTCTCGGGATCGATCATGTCGTGCAGCGCGTCGTAGAGCGGGCGCAGGTAGGGGTCGATCTTCTCGCTGAGCGTGCCCGGCAGGTAGCCCAGCCGCTCACCGGCCTCCACGGCCGGACGGGTCAGGATGATCCGGTTGACGTTCTTCGACGTCAGCGCCTGGACCGCCTTGGCCATCGCCAGGTAGGTCTTGCCGGTGCCGGCCGGGCCGATGCCGAAGGTGATCGTGTGCTTGTCGATCGCATCGACGTAGCGCTTCTGGTTGAGCGTCTTGGGTCGGATCGAGCGGCCGCGGTTGCTCAAGATGTTGAGCGACAGCACGTCGGCCGGCTTCTCCTTGGTCTCGGCACGGAGCATCTCGATGGCGCGCTCGACCGTCTCGCTGGTGATCCCCTGGCCGGTGCGCAGGATCGTCACCAGCTCTTCGAGCAGGCGGTCGGCCAGGGCGATCTCGGCCGGCGCGCCGCGCAGGGTGATCCGGTTGCCCCGGACGTGGATCTCGGCGTCGAAGCCGCCCTCGATGATGCCGAGGTGCTCGTCGCCGGGTCCGAGAAGACTGACCATGTTGATGCTGGCGGGGATGACGACCGTGTGTCGCGTCGAGAAGTCGCCGTCCGTGCCGGAGTCGGCTCCACCGGACGAGCCGGCGTGGTGGGAGTGCGTCATGGGGGCCCGGCTAGGGCGCCTTTCCTGGAGGGAGTTCTGGTGACCCCATGCTACGGGAGCGAGTCGAGCCGACATATCCACGCGACGCCGTACCGTTGCCCCATGAGGGCGCACGGCGACGCGGACGAGTTCGACGAGGACCGCGCGCCCGACGACGACTCGCCCCCGGACTGGTTCCCGGGCGAGCACCTGCCCGAGTACGCCCGCCAGATGGGCCTCACCCACCACGTGGCCGAGGGAGCCCTGCTCGACTTCGCGGGCAACCTCGACGGCACCAAGACCCTGCACCGGGTCACGGCCTGGTTCTTGCTCGTCGTGTTCGGCCTGCCGGTGGTCTTCGCCCTGATGCGCCTGGTGGCGCTGGTCGTCTGAGGATCAGCCGGGGGGCCAGGCGAGGTCGCGGCCGGCCAGGACGTGGAGGTGGGTGTGGAACACCGACTGCCCGGCGCCCGCACCGGTGTTGAACACCAACCGGTAGTCGGCGTGGCCTGCGGCCATCGCCACCGCGTGGGCGGTCTGCACCAGCTCGGCCGAGGCCACGGGGTCGCCCGAGGCCAGGGCCGCGGCGTTCTCGTAGTGGTCACGCGGCACGACCAGCACGTGGAGCGGCGCCTGGGCACTGATGTCACGGAAGGCGACCGTGCGCTCGGTCGTGTGCACGACGTCGGCAGGCACCTCGCCGGCGACGATCTTGCAGAAGAGGCAGTCGGTCGGCGTTTCGACGGGGTTCACGAAATCCACCGTAGCGGCCGGTCAACCGCCGCGGCGACCGGCGCGTCCCACTAGCGTGAGGACTGATGCGACCAGCGAGGCACGGGTGAGCGCCGGCGACGAGCGAGCGTCCTGGGACGCCGACGACGCCGTGGAGCACCTCTATGCCGCGCACTGGCGCAACCTGGTGCGCCTCTCGGTGCTGCTCGTGCGCGACCAGGGCGTTGCCGAGGAGGTCGTCCAGGACGCGTTCATCGCCCTGCACGGTCGGTGGCGCCGGCTGCGCGACCCGGACAAGGCCCTGGCCTACCTGCGCCAGGCAGTGGTCAACCGGTCGCGGTCGGCACTGCGTCACCGCGGGGTCGTGGAGCGCCACGCCGCCGCCGAACGGCCGACCGCTCCCCTGCCCGGAGCCGATGAGGCGACCCTGGACCACGCACGCCGGTCGCGAGTCCTCGATGCGCTGCGCGAGCTCCCCACACGGCAGCGCGAGGTGCTGACGTTGCGCTACTACCTCGATCTGTCCGAGGCCGAGATCGCCGACCTCCTCGGGGTCAGCCGTGGCTCCGTCAAGACCCATGCCTCCCGAGGAGCCGGCGCTCTGAGGGCCCTGCTGGCCGATGAGAACGGAGCCGACCTGTGAACGACGACCTCCTGCGCCGAGCGCTCGACGATGCAGTCGTCGGCGTCGAGCCGACCGACCGGCTGGCCGACATCCGTCGTGGCACCCGCGCCACCCGCGGCCGATCGCGCCCCCGGTGGGCTGCGGCCGCCGGCGCCTCGCTCCTGGCTGCGGCCGCCGCGGTGGTGACCATCGCCCTGCTGGGGCAGTTCGGCGCCCCGCTCGCCCAGGACCCCGCCGGACCCGCGCCGAGCACGAGCGTCTCCCCGAGCCCTGACCCGAGCCCTGACCCGAGCCCCGATCCGGGGGCCGGCCCGGCTGTCCCGGTCTACTACGTCGGCCCCGGGCCGTCCGGACCCGATGCCCCCGACGCCACCCTGTATCGATCGTTCGAGCGCGGGGGAAGTGCCCTCGACCTGTTGATGGCCACGCCGTCGGACCCGGACTACCGCACGCTCTGGCCGCAGGGCTCGCTCCTCGCCGCGTCCGACCCCGAGGGTGGCCTGGTGCACGTCACCCTGAGCGACGCCTCCTGGCAGGACCGGCCCGCCGGCATGTCGTCGACCGAGGCCGAGCTGGCTCTCCAGCAGGTCGTCTACACCCTGACCGCCGCGCTCCAGGAGGACTTCGCGGTGCGCTTCGACTACCGCGACCCCGCCGACCCGTCGGCCGGCCTCCCGCTCGATCGGGTGCTGGGGATCGCGGTGCCGGACCCGGTGGCCCGTGGCTCCGCGCTCGCCGTCCTCAACCACATGAGCATCAGCGACCCGGGCGAGGGTTCGGTCGTCACCGGGGAGCTCGTCGTGCGCGGAGCGGCCAACTCCTTCGAGGCCTCGGTGGTCTGCCAGGTCCGCCCGGAGGGTGAGGGCACCGGCTACGGGCCCTACCTGGCGATGGCAGGCTTCGAGGGCGACCGGCTGTATCCCTTCGAGGTGACCATCGATCTCACCGAGATCTCCCCCGGTCCTTACGTCCTCACCTGCTCGACCGACGACCCGAGCGGCGGCGCCGAGGGATTCGGCACCTACACCGACACGCGCTCGATCACCGTCGAATAACCCCCCACCACCGACAGGATGGACGCCATGAACTTGAGGAACCGCGCCACCGGGCTCGCGCTCGCCGCACTGCTGACCGGCCTGCTGGCGGGCTGCGCCGACGACGACACCGACCCGGTCGCCTCCGACCCCGGCACGGGCTCGTCCGGCTCCCCCGCCGCGACCGACAGCCCCACCCCGAGCGACGCCGCCACCTCGGAGCCGGACGGGCAGGCGGCCACCGTCGCAGCGCCGGTCTACTTCGTGGGTGACTCGCCGATGGGCCCGCGGCTCTACCGCGAGTTCCGCCGCGTCGAGGCCGACAACCCGCTCGAGGAGGCTGCTGCGCTCCTCGTCGCCGGCGACACGCTCGACCCCGACTACTCCACGCTGCTGAGCGGGGTGGAGATCGCGTCGATCACGCAGGGTGACCAGGCGATCGTCGTGGACCTCAGCGCCGACTCCCGCACGGCTGACAAGTCGATGAGCGCGAAGGACGGCGCCCTGGCGGTGCAGTCCCTCGTCTACACGCTCCAGGGTGTCGCCCAGACCCGCGACCCGGTGCAGGTCACCGTCGGCGGCACCCCGACCCGGCTGTTCGACCAGCCGACCGACACCGGGGTGAAGGCAGCCGAGCAGCTCGACGTCCTGGCTCAGGTCAGCGTCACCACGCCGGAGTCCGACGCGGTGCTCAGCGGCACCGTCACGGCCTCGGGGGCAGCCAGCTCGTTCGAGGCCAACGTGCCGTGGGAGATCACCGACGCGTCGGGCGAGGTCGTGCTCTCGGGCTTCGCCACCGCCGACGGCTTCGGCGCCGAGCTGACGCCCTGGCAGACCGAGATCGACCTGAGCGGCCTCGACGCCGGGTCCTACACGTTCACCGCTCGCACCGATGACCCGTCCGACGGCGAGGGCCCCGGCGCCTTCGAGGACACCAAGGCCTTCACGATCAGCTAGAGGAGAACCCGTGGAGCTGAGCGCTCGGCGGCTCAACCGCACGCTTCTGCTGCGCCAGCATCTCCTCGAACGCGTGACGGCGTCGCCACGCACGGAGGTCCGGCACCTGCTGGGGCTCCAGGCTCAGGAGACACCGGCGCCGTTCTTCGCGTTGGCGGCCCGGGTGCACGAACTCGATCCGTACGACGTCACCAAGGGCCTCGAGGACCGCTCGATGGTGCGCTTGCTGAGCCTGCGCGGCACCGTGCACCTGATCGACCGCACCGATGTAGCGCTGCGCACGTGGACCCAACCGGTCATCGACCGAGCCCTGCGAAGCACGCAGCACGTCGGCACAGCAGGCAACCTGGATCGGAGCAGCGTCGTGGCCGGTGTGCGGGAGCTGTTGGCGGCCGGCCCGATGCCGCAGCAACAGCTCGGGCTCGGCCTGGCCGAGCGCTTCCCCGGTCACACGCCTACCGAGCTCGGTCACCTGGCGCGCAGCGTGGTCTCGATGGTGCAGGCTCCGCCGCGAGGGACGTGGAAGGGCACCGGCCCGGTGGTCTACGCACTCACCGATCAGTGGGTGGGTGCCCCGTCGACCGAACTGCCGGTCGAGGACACCATCCGTCGATACCTTCGCGCCTTCGGACCCGCGAGCGCGGCCGACCTGACGGCTTGGTCAGGCGTCACGAGGCTCGGGCCGGTGGTGAAGGCGATGCCGGACCTGATCACCCACCACGACCACACCGGTCGGCTGCTCTACGACGTCGCTGACGCCGAGCTGGCAGAGGAGGACGCAGCCGCGCCCGTGCGCCTGCTGGGCCGCTACGACAACCTGTGGCTGTCCCACGCCGGTCGCGACCGGGTCACGACGCCGGAGGCGCGGTCCGCCTGGCAAGGACCGAACGGTGGTTCGGCAAACGCGCTCTTCGTCGACGGCTGGATGTGCGGACTGTGGGAGGTCCGCGACGGGCACGTGGTGGTCACCGAGACTGCACGGCCGCTCACGGCCAAGGAAAAGCGCGACCTCGCAGAGGAGTCCGAGCGGGTCGAGCACCTGCTGGGTCGCTGACGGGCGACGGACTAGCCTGCACTCCCCGAAGCGCCCCACCGCTCGGTGCGGGCCAGCAGCGCGGCCACGGCGACGACGCCGGCGGTCGAGGTACGCAGCACCTCGGCCCCCAGGCGCACGCTGTGGGCGCCGGCAGCGGTGAAGGCCGCGACCTCGTCGTCGGTGAGCCCGCCCTCGGGCCCGACGACGACCAGCACGGTGCCCGAGGTGGGGACGGTGAGCCCGGCCAGGGGCAGGGTGGCTGCTTCGTGCAGCACGACGGCGAGGTCGGCCGCGCCGATCAGGTCGACCACCGCAGTGGTGCTCGCCAGAGCATCGACCTCCGGGTGCCACGCGCGCCGCGCCTGCTTGGCGGCTTCGCGGGCGGTCGAGCGCCAGCGTGCCAGGGACTTCTCGGCGCGCTCGCCCTTCCAGACCGCCACCGACCGAGCAGCCGCCCACGGAACGACGCGCGCGACGCCGACCTCGGTCAGCACCTCGACCGCGAGCTCGCCGCGGTCACCCTTCGGCAGGGCCTGCACGACCACGAACGCCGGTGTGGGTTCCTCCACGGCATGCACCTCGTCAGCGGTGACGTCGAAGACCCGCTTGCCGGTCGAGGTGACCGTCGCGGTGATCGACGTGCCGCGACCGTCGGTGAGCACAACCGGCTCCCCCACGCGCAGCCGGCGTACTGCCACCGCGTGATGCGCCTCGTCACCCTCGACGGTGACCGTGGCACCGGCGCTGACCCCGGCCAGGGTCGGCACCAGGTGCACCGGCAGCGACATGGCTCAGTGACCGAAGAGCCGGCCGAAGACCGACTTGTTCTCGGGCCCCCGCACCTGACCGGTGGGCTGCTCCTCGCCGCGGATCGCAGCCAGCTCGCGCAGCAGCTCCTCCTGGCGGGCATCGAGGCGACCGGGGGTCTCCACGAGCACCTGGACGATCAGGTCGCCCCGGCCTCCGCGCAGACCGGGCACGCCGCGTCCTCGCAGGACCCGCTCGGTGCCGGACTGGGTGCCGGGCTCGATGTCGATGTCGAACTCGGTCTCGACCCCGGAGCCGGCGCCGTCCTCGACGTCGGCCTCGAGGGTCGGCAGGGTCAGGGTCGTGCCGAGGGCAGCCGCGGTCATCGGCACCGTGACCGTGCAGTGCAGGTCGTTGCCGTGGCGGACGAAGGTCTCGTGCTCGGCCACGTGGATCTCGACGTAGAGGTCGCCGGCAGGCCCGCCACCGGGGCCGACCTCGCCCTGCTCGGTGAGCTGCACCCGGGTGCCGGTGTCGACCCCGGCCGGGATCTTCACCGTGAGGGTGCGGCGCGAGCGGACCCGGCCGTCGCCGGAGCACTCGCGGCAGGGCTCGGGGATGATCGAGCCGAAGCCGCGGCAGGCGGCGCACGGGCGCAGCGTGCGGACCTCGCCGAGGAACGAGCGCTGCACGTGGGCGACCTCGCCGACACCGCGGCAGGTCTCGCAGTGCACCGGCTCGCTGCCCGGGGCAGCGCCGTCGCCGTGGCACGTCGTGCAGGTCACGGCGGTGTCGACCTTGAGCTCGCGCGAGACCCCGAAGGCAGCCTCGGCGAGATCGATCTCGATGCGGATCAGCGCGTCCTGGCCGCGGCGTACGCGCGAGCGCGGCCCGCGGCCGCCACCGGCACCGCCGGCGCCGCCCTGGCCGCCGAAGAAGGCATCCATGATGTCGGTGAAGGAGAAGCCGGCGCCCTGGCCGCCGAACCCACCGCCGAAGGCGTCGCCGCCGCGGTCGTAGGCCTGGCGCTTCTGCGGGTCCGAGAGGACCTCGTAGGCGTGGGAGACCTCCTTGAACTTCTCCTGGGTCACCGGGTCGGGGTTGACGTCGGGGTGCAGCTGTCGGGCAAGCCGCCGGTAGGCCTTCTTGATCGTGTCTGCGTCCGCATCGCGGGCGACACCGAGGAGGTCGTACAGGTCCTGGCTCAACGGAGTTCCTTGTCGGGTTTCGTGGGTGGTACGGGCGGGTCGGCCTGACTGAGTCAGGCCTCGTCGAGGATGCGGGAGAGGTAGCGGGCGACGGCGCGCACCGCTGCCATGCTGCCGGGGTAGTCCATGCGGGTGGGTCCGACGATGCCGAGGGTGGCCAAGGCGTCGTCGTGCGGGCCGTAGCCGGTGGTGACGACGCTGGTCGACGACAGCTGCTCGTAAGGGCCCTCGGCCCCGATGCGGACCGTGACGGTGCCCGACTGCGAGGCCTCGCCGAGCAGCTTGAGCAGCACGACGTGCTCCTCGAGCGCCTCGAGCAGCGGCCGGACGGCGCTCTCGAAGTTGTCGCCGAACCGCGCCAGGTTGGCGGCGCCGCCGACCACGAGGCGGTCGGTCGTGCGGTGGTCGCTCATCGCCTCGACCAGGAGCAGGGCCACCGCCGCGGCGTCGCCCGGCTGGGCCTCCGCCACCGCGCGCAGCGCCGTGGCGGCATCGGAGATCAGCTGTCCGGTGGCCGCGCGGTTGACCTGGCCCCGCAGGACGACGAGCTCGTCGTCGGTCAGGGGGTTGCTGAGCTCGAGGACACGCTGCTCGACGCGACCGGTGCTCAGGATGAGGACGACGAGCAGCCGCTCGGGAGCCAGCGCGACCAGCTCCACGTGGCGCACGGTGGAGCGGGTGAGGGTGGGGTACTGCACGACGGCGACCTGACGGGTCAGCTGCGAGAGCATGCGCACCGAGCGCTGGACCACGTCGTCGAGGTCGACGGCGCCGTCGAGGAACGTCGAGATCGCGCGCTTCTCCGCCGCGCTCATCGGCTTGACCGTCGTCAGCCGGTCGACGAAGAGCCGGTAGCCCTTGTCCGTCGGCACCCGGCCGGCACTGGTGTGCGGCTGGGTGAGGTAGCCCTCGTCCTCCAGGGCGGCCATGTCGTTGCGCACCGTGGCGGGCGAGACGTTCAGGCCGTGTCGCTCGACCAGGGCCTTGGAACCGACGGGCTCCTCGGTGGCGACGTAGTCCTCCACGATCGCGCGAAGGACCGCAAGTCGTCGGTCTTCCTGCATGCGGGTCCTCCTGTCCGGGCGGCCGGTGCTTGGCACTCACGTCTGGCGAGTGCCAAGTCTAGCGCTCAGGGCGCAGCAGCCCCATCTGGTGAAGGGGTGTGGTGCCCCACGTCCGCCGCCGAGGCTGGTCACTACGGTGGGGGCATGTCCTCCTCCTCCCGCTTCATCGAGATCGCCGAGGACGTCTGGGTGGCCCGCTACGAGTGGTTCGACGTCAACGTCACCCTGGTGCGCGGTCAGCGCGGCCTGCTCGTCGTCGACACCCACGCCTCGGCCGTCGCGGCTCGTGAGGTCGTGGCCGACATCCGCTCCCTCGGCGCCGGCGACGTGGTGGAGATCGTCAACACCCACGAGCACGTCGACCACGCCTTCGGCAACGGCGAGCTCCGGGCGGCGTACGGCGCAGGGGTGCCGATCCACGCCCACGAGCATGCCGCCGCCCAGCTGCGCGCGCGGGTGGGCAGCGAGGCCGACCACGACCCCGAGGACCCCGACCCGCGGGCTGCCGAGATCCGGGAGACCACGCTGGTCGCTCCCGACCACACCTTCTCCTCCGCCATGGTCATTGACCTCGGCGACCGCTACGTCGAGCTGGTGCACCCCGGGCGCGGGCACACCGCCGGCGACCTGGTTGTCGGGGTCCCCCACGCCGACGTGATCCTCGCGGGCGACCTCATCGAGGAGTCCGCCGCGCGCGAGGCGACGCCAGGCTTCGGTCCGGACTGCTACCCGATGGAGTGGCCGCTGACGCTCGACATCCTGCTGTCGATGAGCACCGCGTCCACGGCCGTCGTGCCGGGGCACGGCGCCGTGGTCGACCGGGCCTTCGTGGAGGAGCAGCGCAACAACATCGGCATCATGGCCGAGACGATCCGCGACCTCGCCGGTCGCGGCATCCCGCTCGCCGACGCCATCGCGACCGCCGAGGCCTGGCCCTTCCCCGAGCGGTTCCTCGGTGACGCCGTACGACGCGCCTACGAGCACCTGCCGCGCGCCCAGAAGCGGCTTCCCCTCATCTGAGTCCTCATCTGATTCCTCCGCCCCGAGGATGAAGCGCGGGCCATCGGCCGCGTCGTAGGTTCGGAGCATGAGCACTCCTGACGACGAGACCAGCACCGGCATCAGCGACGAGCAGCTCCCCGCCGACCTCGTGCCCAGTGACGACAACCCCCTGGCCGAGGGCCTCGAACCCGGGGAGAGCCCCGGCGACCTGCTCGAGGACGGCAAGCCACCGGCCGAGTCCGCCGAGGCAGACCCCGACACTGCTGAGTAGCGCGCGTCACACCCGGGCCGCTCGGCGCGTCCCGACCGGTCAGGGGCCGGAGTCGACATAGCGTGCTGGGGTGACCGACCGCTATGGCACCGACGTCCTCGCCGGCGACTGGCGTGTGCCCAAGCGCGGCCGTGCCGTCGAGACCCCCGCCGCGCTCGGCCTGGTGGTCGAGGAGGTCACCACCGACTGGGTGGGCGAGATCGTCGCGGTCGACCGCGACCTCGACACCCTGACCCTCGAGGACCGACGCCGACGCCGGCGTACCTTCCCTCTGGGGCCGGGTTTCCTCCTCGAGGGCAAGCCGGTCATCCTCACGCGTCCGGTCCGCCAGGCCGCACCCCCCAAGCCCACCCGCACCGCGTCGGGCTCGGTGGCCGTGCACGGGGCCGCGGCCCGGGTCGCCCGAGCCAGTCGGATCTTCGTCGAGGGCAAGCACGACGCCGAGCTCGTGGAGAAGGTCTGGGGCGACGACCTGCGGGTCGAGGGTGTCGTGGTGGAGCTGCTCGACGGCGCCGACCACCTGACCGACGTGCTGGCCGAGTTCCGCCCGGGCCCCGGCCGCAAGGTCGGCGTGCTGCTCGACCACCTCGTGGCCGGCTCGAAGGAGCAGCGGATCGCCGACCAGGTCACCAGCCCCCACGTGCTCGTGGTCGGGCACCCCTACGTCGACATCTGGGCGGCGGTGAAGCCCGAGCGGATCGGCCTGGAGCGCTGGCCCGACATCCCGCGCGACGTGGAGTGGAAGAAGGGCGTGTGTGCTGCCCTGGGGTGGCCGCACGCCGACCAGGCCGACACCGCCCGCGCTTGGAAGCAGATCCTCTCGCGCGTCGACTCCTTCGCCGACTGCGACCCTGCGCTGCTCGGCCGGGTCGAGGAGCTCATCGACTTCGTCACCGTCGACTGACCCGGCCCCACGGACCGCGGCTCAGCTGCGCAGCAGCCGTCCCTGCCCGTCGCGCAGGGTGCCGGTCGAGGAGAGCATGATGATGCCGTCGACGACGCTCCACACGTAGATCCCGATCACGAACGGGATCCCGATGAGCCCGGCCGAGGCGCAGAACGCCACGAACATCCCGATGAGCTGGGTCAGGCCGATGCCGACGTGGCCGGCGTAGAGCCGCCCCACCCCGCAGATCCCGACCAGCGAGAGCAACAGCTGGAGCAGGCCGGCGGTGTTCTTGGACTTGTCGCCGTAGGGCTCCCCGGAGACCGGGTGCACACCGTAGGGCGCGCCGTAGACGCCGTAGGGCTGGCCGTACGGCGACGGGCCGGGCGGCTGCCCGTACGGCGAGGGGGCTTGCGGCCGGCCGTACGGCGACGGCCCGTAGCCCCACCCCTGGGACGGCGGCACCGGTCCCGGCGGCACGGGCGGCTGGTAGGGCGCCCAGCCCGGCTCGGACGGCTCCGGGGTGGGCTCGTCGGGGTCCCCGGCTGACCAATCAGACCCACTCATGGGAGCACCCTACGATCCGGGCGACGCGCACGGGCGCATCAGCCCAGCAGGTCGCGCACCACCGCGTCGGCGAGCAGTCGACCGCGCTGCGTCAGCACCAGCCGGTCACCCTCGACGAGCGCCAGTCCGTCGGCCACGACCTGCGCGACCGCGTGCGTGCCGCCGGCATCGAGCGCAGCCAGGGCCAGACCATCACGCAGGCGCACCTCGAGCAGCACCCGCTCCACGCGCCTGGGCTCGGCATCGAGCACCTCGCGGGCGTGGGCGGGGCTGCGCCCGGCGCTCAGCCGGTCGGCGTAGGCCACCGGGTGCTTGACGTTCCACCAGCGGGTGCCCCCGACGTGGGAGTGCGCGCCGGGGCCGACGCCCCACCAGTCGCCGCCGCGCCAGTAGGCCAGGTTGTGCCGGCACCGCGCAGCCTCGTCGCGCGCCCAGTTCGAGACCTCGTACCACCCCAGACCGGCGGCATCGAGCCGCTCGTCGACGAGCAGGTACTTGTCGGCGAGGTCGTCGTCGTCGGGCATCGGCACCTCACCGCGTCGTACCTGACGAGCCAGGGCGGTGCCGTCCTCGACGATGAGCGCGTAGGCCGACACGTGGTCGGGAGCGCAGGCCAGCGCGGCGTCGACGGAGGTGGCCCAGTCCTCCAGGCTCTCCCCCGGTGTGCCGTAGATGAGGTCGAGGCTCACCTGCTCGAACCCGGCCCGGCGTGCCCAGTCGACGACGTCGGGCACGCGGGCGGGGTCGTGGGTGCGGTCGAGCACCCGGAGCACGTGGGGCACCGCCGACTGCATGCCGAAGGAGATCCGGTTGAACCCGGCCTCGCGCAGCGCCTCGAGGTCGGCCAACGAGACCGAGTCGGGATTGGCCTCGGTCGTCACCTCGGCGTCCGGCGCCAGCCCGAACTCCGCGGAGATCGCCGCCACCGTGGAGCCCAGGTCGGTGGGGCTCAGCAGGGTCGGGGTGCCGCCGCCGATGAAGATCGTCGAGACCGGCAGGTCTGCGTCACCGAGCACGGCCCGCGCCTGGCGGATCTCGGCGACCGCCGAGGCGGCGTACGACGCCCGCGAGGCGCCCGGTCCGAGCTCGTCGGCGGTGTAGGTGTTGAAGTCGCAGTAGCCGCAGCGCACCGAGCAGTAGGGCACGTGGACGTAGACCGAGAAGGAACGCTCCCCCAGCCCGGCCAGGGCCGAGGCCGGCAGCGCGCCGTCGGTGGGCACCGGATCACCGGCGGGAAGAGCAGAAGGCACCCCTGATCCTCCCACCCCCTGCCGAGTCGGCGCACTTGTGCGCCGACTCGGCACGACGACGGCCCCGGACCAGTGCAGGTCCGGGGCCGTCGTCGACGTGAGGTGGTGCGGATCAGCCGTAGAAGCCGGCGATGAGGTCGGAGTTGTTGGTCTCCACCACGTTGCGCTTGACCTTCAGCGACGGGGTGAGCTCGCCGGACTCGATGGTGAGGTCCTGCGACAGGATCTCCCACTTCTTGATGGTCTCCCACCGGTTGAGCTTGGCGTTGAGCTGTTCGACGTAGTCGGTCACGAGGGCCTGGACCTTCTCGGAGCCCACGATGTCGGCGTACGACGCGTCAGCCATGCCGTTCTCCTTGGCCCAGTCGGCCATGGCGTCGGGGTCGAGGGTGATCAGCGCGACCACGAAGTTGCGGTCGTTGCCGAAGACCATGAACTGGCTGGCGTAGGGGCACAGGGCCTTGAACTTGGCCTCGATCGCCGACGGGGCGATGTACTTGCCACCCGAGGTCTTGAAGAGGTCCTTGATGCGACCGGTGATGGTCAGGAAGCCCTCGTCGTCGAGGCTGCCCTTGTCGCCGGTGCGCAGCCAGCCGTCCTCGGTGATCGTCTTGGCGGTCTCCTCGGGATTGTTGTGGTAGCCGGCCATGACGTGGGGTCCTCGCAGGAGCACCTCGTCGCCCTCGCCGATGGAGACCTCGCTGCCGGGGATGGCGCGACCCACGGTGCCCATCTTGTAGGCGTCGGGGTGGTTGACCGTGGCACCCGCGGCGTTCTCGGTCATGCCGTAGCCCTCGAGGATGAGGATGCCGGCGGCGTGGAACCACTCGGCGATCTCGGAGTTCAGCGCTGCCGAGCCGGAGATGAAGAAGCGGACCCGACCCCCGAAGCGCTCGCGGACCTTGCTGAAGACCAGCTTGTCGAAGAGGCCGTGCTGCAGCTTGAGGCCCAGCGGCACCGACTTGCCGTCGCGCTTGAGCGCGTCGACGGCGATGCCGACGGAGAAGGCCTGCTTGAAGAGCTTCTCCTTCACGCCGCCCTCGCTGGCGGTCATCGTGACGATGCGGCCGTGGGCCTTCTCGAAGATGCGCGGAGCCGCCCCCATGAAGGTCGGCTTCACGATGCCGAGGTTCTCCACGATCTTGTCGACGCGACCGTCGATGGCCGTCGCGAAACCACACGCGAGCTGCGAGGAGAGCAGGACCTTGCCGAACGAGTGGGCCATGGGCAGCCACAGGAACTGCAGGTCGGTCTCGTCGAGGATGTCCTGCACCTGGATGGCGGCACCCTCGTAGACCCAGGCGCGGTGCAGCAGCCGCACGCCCTTGGGGCGGCCGGTCGTGCCGGAGGTGTAGATCAGCGTGGCGAGCTGGTCGGCCGGAATGTCCTCGGCGGTCTTCTCGATCACGCCGGGGTGCTCGGCCAGGTAGGCGTCGCCGAGCTCGGCGAGGCGGTCCATGGAGATGACCTCGTCGCCCTTGACGGTGCCGTCGAAGGTGATCACCGTGGTCAGGGCGGGCAGCTCGTCGCGGTGGCTGGCGATCTTGGCGATCTGCTCGTCATCCTCGGCGAAGACGAAGCGCGACTCGGAGTCGCTGAGGATGTAGGCGGTGTCGTCGGCGTTGGTGGACGGGTAGACCGTCGTGGTGGCGCCACCGGCGCACATGACGGCGAGGTCGGCGAGGATCCACTCGTAGCGGGTGCCGGCCGCGATGGCGACCCGCTGCTCGCGCTCGAGGCCGAGCGACTGGAGACCGGCGGCGAGCCGGGCGACCAGGTCACCGGCCTGCTTCCAGGTGACCGACTCCCAGGCAGCGCCACGGGGGAAGCGGAACGCCTCGGAGTCCGGGGACTTGCTGACCCGCTCCCAGAACTGGAGGGCGACGTTCTTGGGCAGGTGGTCGACGAAGGAAGTATCGAAGTTGACGGGCATGGTTCTCCTGGCTCGGTACCGAGTGCGGTGATGGCTCGTGCGGATCGCTGTGCCACGTAACCTAGATCACGTGACTACCCGCTGGTAGAGGATCCTAGCCACCGACCATCTCCGGCACGGCTCGCCAATCGCCGGGAGGCTCCGGTTTCCGACACGATGCCGGCCGCGATCAGTCCTGGACGGCCTTCGCGATCGCCACGGAGGCGGTCAGCGTGTGGTGGTCCGGCGCATCGGGACGATCCTCGATCTCCCACAGGGCCCGGTGCAGCATCCGCACGACGACCCAGTCCCGCGCCCGGTCCTCGTCCAGAGCCGCCGCGTCGACGACGGCGTGGAAGCGACGGCGCACTCCCCCGCGGAGGTCACCGGCCAGCTCGTCGAAGCGGTTCCACAGCAGCGGCGCGATCTCGTAGTGCGGGTCACCGTTGAGCGGTTTCGGGTCGATCGCCAACCAGGGAGCGCGCTCGGCGGCCAGCACGTTCTCGTAGTGCAGGTCGGTGTGGATCAGGGTGCCGGTGCTCGCAGGGTCGGCGGCAAGGGCTCGTCCCAGCGACACCGCCTGCTCGACCATCCGACGCGGCAGCGGCGCGCTGCGGGGCAGCGACGCCAGCCGCTCGCTCCACCCGGCGACGTACGACGTGAGGAGCCGCAGCTGGGGCGGCGCCGGCACGTGCAGGTGCGCGTAGAGGCCCCCGACGACCTCGCAGGCCTCGACGTCCCAGGCCTCGGTGAGGTCGGTGAGGTGCAGGCGCTCCAGCAGCATCGCGCTGCGGCCGGGATCCGCCCGCAGCAGGCGTACGGCGCCGCGACCGTGCCAGTGCTGGAGCGCGAGGTGCTCGTGCTCGGACTCCTCGTGGGGAAAGCCGAGCTTGAGCATGGCCGGTCCGCTGGGCGCGACGACCGGCAGCACCAACGCGGTGAAGCCGTGGAGCGCGGGGCCGTCGACCTCGAGCTCCCACTCCGCGACGAGCCCGGCCACCAGACCGGGCAGCCGGTCGACGAACGTCGCCCACGCCGGCCCGCGCTGGGCGAAGTCGAGGACGCCTGACGGCAGCACTACTTCTTCGGCTTGTCCCCCGCCGGGCCGCTCGTGGAGAGCGCGGCGATGAAAGCCTCCTGGGGGACCTCGACGCGGCCGACCATCTTCATCCGCTTCTTGCCCTCCTTCTGCTTCTCCAGCAGCTTGCGCTTGCGGGTGATGTCACCGCCGTAGCACTTGGCCAGGACGTCCTTGCGGATGGCGCGGATGTTCTCGCGGGCGATCACGCGCGCGCCGATGGCAGCCTGGATCGGCACCTCGAACTGCTGGCGCGGGATGAGCTCCTTGAGCTTGCCGGCCAGCATCACGCCGTAGGCGTAGGCGGCGTCCTTGTGGACGATCGCGCTGAACGCGTCCACGGGCTCGCCCTGAAGCAGGATGTCGACCTTCACCAGGTCGGCGGCCTGGTCGCCCGAGCGCTCGTAGTCGAGCGAGGCGTAGCCCTTGGTGCGCGACTTCAGCTGGTCGAAGAAGTCGAAGACGATCTCACCCATGGGCAGGACGTAACGCATCTCGACGCGGTCCTCGGAGAGGTAGTCCATGCCCTGCAACATGCCGCGCTTGGCCTGGCAGAGCTCCATGATCGTGCCGATGTAGTCCGACGGGCTCAGGATCGTGGCGCGGACGACGGGCTCGCGCACCTCGGCGATCTTGCCCTCGGGGTACTCGCTCGGGTTGGTCACCTCCACGATCTCGCCGTCCTCCATCGCGACCTCGTAGACCACGTTGGGGGCGGTGGAGATGAGGTCGAGGTTGAACTCGCGCTCGAGACGCTCGCGCACGATCTCCATGTGGAGCAGGCCGAGGAAGCCGCAGCGGAACCCGAAGCCGAGGGCGCCGGAGGTCTCGGGCTCGTAGGCGAGCGCGGCGTCGTTGAGCTGGAGCTTCTCCAGGGCGTCGCGCAGCGTCGGGTAGTCGTCGCCGTCGATCGGGTAGAGCCCGGAGTAGACCATCGGGTTGGGGTGCTTGTAGCCACCCAGCGCCTCGGTGGCCCCGTGGTGCTGGCTGGTGACGGTGTCACCGACCCGGGACTGACGCACGTCCTTCACGCCGGTGATGAGGTAGCCGACCTCACCCACGCCGAGCTCGCCGGCCTTGACGGGCTCGGGGCTGATCACGCCGACCTCGAGCATCTCGTGCACGACGCCGTTGGACATCATCTTGATCCGGTCTCGGTGGCTGAGCTTGCCGTCGACCACGCGGACGTAGGTGACCACGCCGCGGTAGGTGTCGTAGACGGAGTCGAAGATGAGCGCCCGCGGCGGGGCGTCGGGGTTGCCGACCGGGGCGGGGGTCTGCTTGACGATCTCGTTGAGCAGCGCCTCGACACCCAGGCCGGTCTTGGCCGAGGTGCGCAGCACGTCGGAGACGTCGCAGCCGATGATGCCGGCGAGCTCCTCGGCGTACTTCTCCGGCTGGGCGTTGGGGAGGTCGATCTTGTTGAGCACCGGGATGATGTGCAGGTCGGCGTTGATCGCGAGGTAGAGGTTGGCCAGCGTCTGGGCCTCGATGCCCTGGGCCGCGTCGACCAGGAGGACCGCGGTCTCGCAGGCCTCGAGGGAGCGGGAGACCTCGTAGGTGAAGTCGACGTGTCCCGGGGTGTCGATCATGTTGAGGACGTAGTCACCAGGAGTGGCGCCCTCCTCGTTGTCGGCCGGCACCGTCCACGGCATGCGCACGGCCTGGCTCTTGATCGTGATGCCGCGCTCGCGCTCGATGTCCATGCGGTCGAGGTACTGGGCCCGCGCCGCGCGCGCGTCGACGACGCCGGTGAGCTGGAGCATCCGGTCGGCAAGGGTCGACTTGCCGTGGTCGATGTGCGCGATGATGCAGAAGTTGCGGATGATCGCGGGATCGGTGTAGCCGGGCTTCGGTGCGCTGGACAAAAGGTGACTCTCGTTCGCTGGGACGGGTCCGGTGGGGAAACCCGCATTCTTCCATTCACCGGGTCCGGGCCACGAACCCGCGCACCGACCCGCGCGCGGGCCGGCATGGCCCAAGATGGACCCGTGAGCCCGCCGACCGTCCCCCCAGCCCCCTCGGGCAGGACCGCCCGTCGTCTCGAGTGGCAGCACCTGCCACCCCCGGTGCGGGCCCTGGTGGAGCAGCACTGCGGTTCCCCCGTCACCGACGCGGTGTCCCAGACCGCGGGTTTCACTCCCGGGTTCGCCTCGGTGCTGACCTGCGCCGACGGCAGCCGGCACTTCGTGAAGGCCGCGTCCTGGAAGGCGCAGAAGCCCTTCGCCACCGCCTACCGCGAGGAGGCCCGCAAGGTCTCGGCCCTGCCGGCCGGTGTGGCCGCGCCGCGCCTGCGCTGGCAGCACGACGACCAGGAGTGGATCGTGCTCGGCTTCGAGCACGTGGCGGCGCGGGCTCCCCGGCGCCCCTGGTCGGAAGCCGACCTCGCCCTGTGCCTCGACATGCTGGCCACCACCGCGGCACAGCTCACGCCGGCTCCCTCAGGGCTCGAGGCCACCGCCTTCGCCGAGGACTTCGCCGACTGGCCGCAGTGCTGGGAGCACGCGCTGAGCACCTACGTGCTCCCGCACGGTGAGGAGGCGGCAGCGCTGGCGGCGCGCTTCGCGGAGGTGACGGCAGGGACGACGCTCGTGCACACCGACGTGCGCGACGACAACTTCCTGATCACCCCCGACGGTCGGGCGCTGCTCTGCGACTGGAACTGGCCGGTCGTCGGCGCCGGCTGGATCGACTCCCTGCTCCTGCTCATCGGCCCGCGCGGCGACGGCCTCGACGTCGAAGGACGACCCTGGCCACCCACCCGACGTTCGCCGAGGTCTCGCCCGAGGCGGTCGACATCCTGCTCGCGCTCTTCGTCGGCTACTTCCTCCAGCAGCGCCGACGACCCGGTGCCGCCCACGTCCCCGTTCCTGCGCGACCACCAGCTCTGGCAGGGTGAGGTCTGCTGGGAGTGGTTGTGCGAGCGCCGCGGCTGGGAGTCGTGAACGCCCCCGCGCCGAGACCTCGGGCGCCGAGACCGGCACTGATTTGGGTAGGCGTCACGCCCGCTGCTAGATTTACCCGTCGCGTGTCCGGCTGCTTGCCTGCGCCGACCCGCACCCAAGACCAGCATTCCAGTCCACCGAGCATCGAGGCGAAGGCACACCTGTGGCGAACATCAAGAGCCAGATCAAGCGCAACAAGCAGAACGAGAAGCGTCACGAGCGCAACAAGGCCGTCAAGACCGGCCTGAAGACCGCCGTGAGCAAGTTCCGCAAGGCTGCCGAGGACGGCGACAAGGACACCGCGCTCGAGCTCGGTCGTACCGCCAACAAGATGCTGGACAAGGCTGCCTCGAAGGGCGTCATCCACAAGAACCAGGCTGCCAACCGCAAGTCGGCCATCTCCAAGAAGGCCGCCTCGCTCTGAGGCCCCGCACTGGCGCCGTCCCCTCGGGGATGGCGCCTTTCGTGCTTTTCTCCCTCTGTGCGCCGAGGACCAGCGCTGGATCAGCGCTGCTCGCGCAGCCCGGCGACCGTCAGCACGAGCTTCTCCAGGGCGTAGGCCGCGTCGCTGGACTTGCCCTTGACCTCGGCGTCGGCCTGGGCGACCGCACGGATCGCTCCGGCGAGGCCGGCCTCGCTCCAGCCGCGCGACTGGTCGCGCAGCGTGCGCAGCTTCCACGGCGGCACACCGATCTCGCGGGCCAGGTCGTTGTCGCGCATCCCCCGCACCGCGCCCTTGTAGCGAGCCAGGCCGCGCGCACTGCCGGCGAACGCCGAGGTGACCAGCACCGCTGCGGTGCCGTTGTCCAACGCCCACCGCAGCTCCTCCAGGGCCTTCTCCCGGTTGCCGGAGAACGCGTGGTCGGCCACGGCGAACGACTTGGCTTCCGCACGACCGCCGAAGTAGCGGGCCACCTTGTCGGCGGTGAGCCGCTCGCCGGGGAAGTCGTTGGTGAGCTGGTGCGCGGCAGCGCTCAGGGAGCGCAGGTCCTGCCCGACCGCGTCGACCAGGGTCTTGGCGGCCTCGCCGTCGATGGCGCTGCCGTAGCGACGGACCTCGGCGGTCACGAAACCGGGGTACTCCTGGCCCTTCAGCTCGCTCGACTTCACCTCGGTGACCCTCGACAGCTTGCGCAGCTTGGTGAGGGTGCCCGACCCCTTCTGCCCACCGCCGTGGACCAGGACGAGCGCGACGTCCTCGGCCGGAGCCGCGCTGTAGTCGACGAGGCCGGCTACGGACTCCTCGGGCAGCAGCTCGAGGTTGCGCACGACCACGCAGCGCACGCTCGAGAACAGCGACGGCGCCGCCAGCTCGCCCAGGGTGGCCAGCGTGAGGTCGGCAGCGCCGGTCTCGGAGATCTCGGACTCGGCGTCGAAGGACCGCACCGTCTCGCGCACGATCTGGACGGTGCGCTCGTTGAGGAACTCCTCCTTGCCGGTGACCAGGGTGACCCGGCCCAGCACGTCTACGGCCTGCATGGCAGCACCCTGACACACCCCGCCGACGCTCCGTCGGGGCGGGGCGCAGCTCAGCCGCGTGTCCGCAGGACGGCGCCACCGTCGGTGACGACCACCAGCACGTCGCCCTCCTCGTCGGTGCGCGCGACCGTCGTACCGGCGCCCTCGAGAGCCTCCACCACGGATTCCGCCGGGTGCCCGTAGTCGTTGTCCGCGCCGACCGAGATCAGCGCGTACTGCGCGTGCAGGGATCTCAGCCAGTCGAGGTCCTGGTAGCGGCTGCCGTGGTGCGGCACCTTGAGCACGTCGACGGTGAGGCCCGGCATCGCGCGGGCCAGGGCCGCCTGGCCCGGTGGCTCGACGTCTCCGGTCAGCAGCAGTCGCAGGCCGCCGACCTCGGCCAGCAGCACGACGCTGGCGTCGTTGGCCGTGCTGCCGTCGCCCGGCCCGGGACGGGGAGGGCCGGGCGGTGGCCACAGTGCCTGCAGCGTCACCGCGCCGATCTCCGTCGGTGACGACCCCGGCAGCCGAGGCTGCACCCCCGCCGCGCCGGACTCGGCCACGACGTCGGCGACGGCGGTCGGCGGGTCGAGCAGCGAGGTCGTCCACACCTGACCGGGCGTGCGCCCGCGCAGCACGCCAGGGAGACCGTCGACGTGGTCGGCGTGGAAGTGGGTCAGCACGACCAGGGGCACCTGCTCGACGTCGAGCCGGCGCAGGCACCCGTCGACCAGGTCCGGGTCAGGGCCGGTGTCGATCACCACTCCCGCATGCCTGCCCGCCCGCAGCACCAGAGCGTCACCCTGGCCGATGTCGCAGACCGCCATCACCCAGCCGGACGGCGGCCACCCCGGCGTCGGGAGCCGCAGGCTCACGGCGAGCAGGCCCAGCACGGCGAGGGTGATCCCGGCGGCGGGGCGGCGTAGCACCCAGGGCGCGGATGCCACCACGACCAGGCACAACCCGACCAGGACCGTCACGGCCAGGGCACCGGTCCCCCACCCGATCTCCGCCGCGGGCAGTCGCGCGCCGACCTCGGCCACCACGATGATCCAGGCGACGCACCAGCCGGCCAGCGTGCCCAGCACCTGTCCGAGGGGCGCGGCCACCAGACCCACCAGTCCCCCGGCCAGACCGAGCACCGTCGTCGGTCCGACTGCCGGGGCGACGAGCAGGTTGGCCGGCACCGCGACCAGGCTCACCTGACCCGCCAGCCCGGCGATGACCGGCGTGCAGGCCAGCTGGGCCGCCGCCGGGACGGCGACCGCCTCAGCCGCCCAGCGGGGCAGCCACCGGGCCAGGGTGTCGCGCCAGCCGGGGGCGAGGACGACGATGCCGGCCGTGGCGAGGACCGAGAGCGCGAACCCGGCCGAGACAGCCAGTGTCGGCTGGAGCAGGAGGAGCGCCACCATGGCGACTCCCAGGCCGCGCAACGCACGTTGCCGACCGTTGGAGCCGAGAGCCAGCAAGCCGACCGTGCCCATCGCAGCGGCCCGCAGCACGCTCGGCTCCCCGCGAGCCACCAGCATGAACCCCACGATGCCCAGGGCCGCCACGACCAGCAGGCCACGGCCCCGCACCCCACCCCAGCGAGCCAGCGCCAGCAGGAACCCCACCAGGAGCGTGAGGTTGGTGCCCGACACCGCGGTGAGGTGGGTGAGGCCGGTCGTGCGGAAGTCTGCCTCGAGCCCGGGGTCGAGACCGGTGTCGTCACCGTCCACCAGCGCCGGCACCAGCGCGCGCTGATCGTCGGGGCTGGCCCTCATGGCCTCCCGGATCGAGGACCGCACCGCGGCTGCCGCGCCCCACCAGGGTCCCGGCGGGCGGCGCACCTCGGGCTCGGTGGGCCCGTGCAGCACCCCGGCCACGTCGTGGTCCTCGCTCGGCGAGAGCCGGCCCGTCGTGGCCACCCTCGATCCCAGCTCCACCTCGGCCCACGCGGTGCTGCCGATGAGCAGCACGGGCGACACCGTGCGGTGTCGAAGGCCGCGACCGACGACCTCGCGGGTCTCCAGCCGCAGGAGGACCTGGTCACCGAACCGCCCTGCGATCGTGCGCGGGTCGGTGGTGACCACACCGACCACGTCCACCGCAGCCCGGTCCCGCGCGAGGACGGCGACCGGCCCGGTGGCGACCTGCTCCTGGCGGACCAGCGCCGCGAACAGCACCGCCGCCACCACCACGACCAGGGCTGCGGCGGTGGTCGCTGCTCCGCGGCCCCGGTCAAGCGCCTTCACCGTCAGGGCGGCAAGCACGGCCAGCACGGCCAGCACGGCGAACAGGAGCGGGCGCGGCAGGACCGCAGCCCCGAGTGCCGCGAGCCAGGCAGCAGCGCCGAGCGCCGGCATCCGGAGGTCGGCTTCGGCCGCCGGGGCCGGCTCGTCGTCGAGCGACGGCACCGCGGGTCAGACCGTGACCAGGGGCGTGAGCTGCGCCAGCGTGACGTCGCCGATGCCGCTCACCTCCAGCAGCTCGGTCACGGCCCGGAAGCCCCCGTGCTCGTCGCGCCACGTGATGATCGCGGCGGCTGTCACCGGGCCGATGCCGGGCAGGGTCTCGAGCTCGCTCTGGGTGGCGAGGTTGAGGTCGACCAGGGCGCCGGGTGCCGGCCCGGTGGCGGACGCCGGCGGAGCGGGCGCCGCGGCCCCGGCGACCCCGACGACGATCTGCTCCCCGTCGACGAGGACGCGGGCGAGGTTCAGCGGGGTCAGGTCCACCCCGTGCCGGGCGCCCCCGGCACGCTTCAGGGCGTCGACCACCCGCGCCCCGCTGTCGAGGACCACGATGCCGGGTCGTCGTACCTTGCCGGCCACGTCGACGGTCACCGTCGTCCCGTCAGGCGGAGGACCCGGGACCGTCTCGACGGGGGTAGGGACGGTCGAGATCTCGGCGCCGCCCACGCCGGGCGACGCGGGCGACGCGGGGACCGCAGAGATCGGCAGCGCGGAGACCGGCACCGCGCTGCTGGGATCTCCGCGGACGATCCACCAGCAGGTGACTGCCAGGCCGAGGGCGACGAGCAGCGCCACGACCGTCAGCTGGCTCGGCCCCAGACCGACCCGCCCCCGCAGAGTCTCGGGCACCAGCGCCCCGAGCAGGTCCAGTGGTCGTCGCGCCGCATGGCGTCCCGGCTGCGGCACGTGGACCGGGCGTGGGAGCGATGTCTCCGGGGGGTGCTCCTCGGCCGGATCACCCACCACCCGCAACGGTGTGCGCACCGCGGCGATGCGGGTGTGGTCGTCCCACCACTCCGCGCCCGCGGCGAGCGCCTCGGGTGCCTCGGACGCCGGCTCGTGCAGCGCCTGCCGCACCGCCTCGTCGCGCGCAGCCTCCAGCTCACCGGTCAGCTGGGCCAGCCGATGAGCGACGACGTCGCGCTGCTCGGGGCGGGGGCGTCGGTCTCGCATGAGGTGACGCTAGGACCGCGTCTGCCTGACCCGATCCGACCGCTCGATGCGCTGTGGATCCACGGTCTGGACGCCACTCTGTGGACGACTCGAGGGCTGCGAGGTGTACGACACCAGTGCGCTCAGAGGCGAGGCGCCACGCACACCGAGATCATGCCCGGGCCGACGTGGGCACCGAGGACGGCGCCCACCTCGCCGCACCAGACCTCGCGACCCTCGAGCTGGTCGGCCAAGCGCTCCCCCAGCTGCTCGGCCAGCGCGGCAGCGCGGTCCGGGCTGCCCAGATGGGCGACGCAGAGGTCGACCCGGTCGTCGCCGGCGGCCTCGACCGCGAGCTCCGACAGCCTGGCCAGCGCCTTGCTCGAGGTGCGTACCTTCTCCAGGGAGGACACGGTCCCCTCGGTGATGGTGAGGAGCGGCTTCACGGCCAACGCGCCGCCCAGCAGCGCGGCGGCTGCTCCGATCCGGCCGCCTCGTCGCAGGTACTCGAGCGTGTCGACGTAGAAGTACGACGAGCAGCGCTCCGCACGCGCCCGGGCGGCGTCGGCAGCCTCCTCGACCGAGGCGCCCCGGCCCACGGCGTCGGCGGCGGCCAGGGCGGCGTACCCGGTCGCGACGCCGACCTGGCGGCTGTCCACGCACACCACGCGGACCTTGGCGTCACGCCCGGCCAGCTGCGCGGACTCGAACGTGCCGCTCATGTCGCCGGACAGGTGCACCGAGACGATCTGCTTGGCGCCCCCCGCCGCCAGGCGGTCGTAGACCTCGAGGAGCACCGCGGGTGAGGGCCGCGAGGTGCTCACCGGGCGGTAGTCACGCAGGGCCTCCGCCACCCGCTCGGGAGTGACCTCGGGGGCGCCCTCGTCGAAGACGTCGGCCCCGATGACGACCTGCAGGGGCACGACCACGATGCCCCGGGCAGCCGCGACCTCCGGGGGCAGGCTCGCCGTGGAGTCCGTGACGACGACGACCGACATGTCGCGAAGGATAGCGGGGCCGCTCAGACGACGACGTTGACCAGCTTGGGCTCACGCACGATGACCTTGCGGATCTCGCGCCCGTCGATCGCCGCGACCACAGCCGGGTCGGCCAGGGCCAGCGCCTCGAGGTCAGCGGCGGTGATCTCCGGTGACACGTCGAGCCGAGCCTTGACCTTGCCCTGGATCTGGACGACGGCCACGACGCTCTGCTGCACCAGCAGTGCCTCGTCGACGACGGGCCAGGTGGCGTTCGCGACCGTCGGGGCGTGCCCGAGCCGCTCCCACATCTCCTCGGCCACGTAGGGCGTCACCATCGACAGCAGGATGGCCACCGTCTCGGTCGCCTCCCGCACAGCGGGGTCGGCCGGTCCGCAACCGGAGTCGATGGCCTTGCGGGTGGCGTTGACCAGCTCCATGACCCGGGCGACCATCACGTTGAAGCGGTGGCTCTCGACGAGCTCCTCGGCGTCACGCACGGTGCGGTGGGTGACCGAGCGCAGCGCGGCGTCCCCGGTGGTGACGTCGGCACCGGCGGGCGACGTCACGTCGCCGCTCAGCCGCCAGGCGCGCTGGAGGAACTTCAGCGACCCGGCCGGGCTCATGTCGGCCCAGTCGATGTCGTCCTCCGGCGGCCCGGCGAAGACCAGGGTCAGGCGTACGGCGTCGACGCCGAACTCCTCCAGCTGCTTGCCCAGGTGCACGCCGTTGCCGAGGGACTTGCTCATCTTCTTGCCCTCGTTGATGACCTGGCCCTGGTTCAGCTGTGCCGAGAACGGCTCACCGGTGTCCAGCAGACCCATGTCGCGCAGCGCCATGGTGAAGAACCGGGCGTACAGCAGGTGCAGCACCGCGTGCTCGACGCCGCCGATGTAGATGTCGGCCGGCATCCAGGCCTTGGCCAGCTCAGGGTCGAAGGGGCCCTCGGTGTAGCCGGGTGAGGTGTAGCGCAGGAAGTACCACGACGAGTCGACGAAGGTGTCCATCGTGTCGCTGTCGCGGGTGGCCGGCGCGCCGCACGTGGGGCACTCGACGTTGACCCAGTCCTCGGCCGCCGCCAGCGGCGAGACACCCTTGGGCTTCAGGTCCGCGCCGCGCAGCTCGGGCAGCTCGACCGGCAGCTGGTCCAGGGGCACCGGGACCTCGCCGCACGCCGAGCAGTGCACGATCGGGATCGGGGCTCCCCAGTAGCGCTGACGGCTCAGCAGCCAGTCGCGCAGGCGGAAGTTCACGGTGCCGCGCCCGGTGCCCTTGGCCTCGAGCCACTCGATGATGGTGCGCTTGGCCTCGTCGATCTCGAGGCCGTCCAGGGAGATCTCGTCGTTGGCGGAGTTGATCGCCGGACCGTCGCCGGTGAAGGCCTCGCCCTCGAAGTCGGCCGGCGGCTCGACGGTCCGCACCACGGGCAGGTCGAAGACCTGGGCGAACTCGTAGTCACGCTGGTCCTGACCGGGCACCGCCATGATCGCGCCGGTGCCGTAGTCGGCCAGCACGTAGTCGGCGGCGTAGATCGGGATCTGGCCCCCGGTGACCGGGTTGGTGGCGTGCACGCCCAGGAACACGCCGGTCTTGGGCCGATCGGTGGCGAGCCGCTCGATCTCCGAGGCGCGGCCCATCTCCTCGCGGTAGGCCTCCAGGGCAGCCGCGTGCTCGTCGCTGACCAGCTCGGCCGCCAGGGCGGCGTCCGCTGCGACGACCATGAACGTCGTGCCGAACAGCGTGTCGGGGCGGGTCGTGTAAACCGTCAGGGGCTCCGCGCGACCGTCGACCACGAAGTCGACGTGAGCGCCCTCGGAGCGTCCGATCCAGTTGCGCTGGGCGTGGACGACGCGCGACGGCCACGTCGGGGCCAGGTCGTCGAGGTCGTCGAGCAGCTCCTGGGCGTAGTCGGTGATCTTGAAGTACCACTGGGTCAGCTCGCGCTTGGTCACGATCGCGCCGCAGCGCTCGCAGGCGCCGTCGACGACCTGCTCGTTGGCCAGCACGGTCTGGTCGTTGGGGCACCAGTTGACCGGGCTCTTCTTGCGGTAGGCCAGGCCCTGCTCGCGGAACTTCAGGAACAGCCACTGGGTCCAGCGGTAGTACTCGGGGTCGGAGGTGTGCAGCCGACGCGACCAGTCGAACGCCATCCCGTAGCGCTTCATCGACTCCACCTGGGTCTCGATGTTGGCGTAGGTGTAGGTCGAGGGGTGCTCGTCGTTGCGGATGGCGGCGTTCTCGGCCGGCAGCCCGAAGGAGTCCCAGCCCATCGGGTTCATGACCTCGTAGCCGCGGAAGCGCCAGTAGCGCGCGATGACGTCGTGCAGCGCCAGCACCTCGGCGTGACCCATGTGCAGGTCGCCGCTGGGGTAGGGGAACATCGTCAGCGCGTACTTCTTCTCCTTGCGCCCGCTCAGCACCGCCTCGTCGTCGGCGCGGAACGTGTCGAGCTCCTCCCAGACCGGCTGCCACTTCTGCTCGACGGCCTCGATGTCGTACGACGTGGGGATCTCGTGCTGCTCGGCCTGCTCGGTCATCGGGTTCTCCTGCTCGGGCTGCTTCGGGTGGGGACGGGGTCGGACATGAAAAAACCCCTCGCGTGGAGGGGTGGCCGCGCGATCAGGGTGCGATCAGCGCGGCTGTCCGAGAAGCAGGGTGTGGGTGCTCACGAGCGCCATGTTACCGCCTCGGCGACAACCGCGCGCCTCGGTATCCCTGCATCGGGCGTGCCCGTAACCTGCCGAGCATGACTGTCACCGACCTCTTCCGACTCGACGGCAAGGTAGCCGTCGTCACCGGCGCCTCCAGCGGCCTCGGCGTCGCCTTCGCCCAAGCCCTCGCCGAGGCGGGCGCCGACCTCGCCCTCGGCGCCCGCCGCGTCGACAAGCTCGCCGACACCGCAGCCCTCGTGGAGGCCGCCGGCCGGCGCGCGCTCACGGTGGCGACCGACGTCGCCGACCCCGACTCCTGCAGCAACCTCGTCGCTCTGGCGATGGAGGAGTTCGGCCGGGTCGACATCCTGATCAACAACGCCGGCATCGGCACCGCCGTGCCCGCGACCCACGAGACGCCCGAGCAGTTCCGCCAGGTGATCGACGTCAACCTCAACGGCTGCTACTGGATGGCTCAGGCCTGTGGCCGCGTGATGCAGCCCGGCTCGAGCATCATCAACATCTCCTCGGTGCTCGGGCTCACCACCGCCGGGCTCCCCCAGGCGGCGTACGCCGCGTCGAAGGCCGGCCTGATCGGGCTGACCCGCGACCTCGCCCAGCAGTGGACCGGGCGCAAGGGCATCCGGGTCAACGCCATCGCACCGGGCTTCTTCGCCTCCGAGATGACCGAGCAGTACCCCGACGGCTACCTCGAGGCCATGGGCGCCCGGATCCCGATGGGTCGCAAGGGCGACCCGGCCGAGCTCGCCGCGACGATCGTGTGGCTGGCCTCCGCCGCCGGCGGCTACGTCACCGGTCAGACCCTCGCCGTCGACGGTGGGCTGACCATCACCTGAGCGCCACCCCGAGGAACGCCACGAGAGAACACCGCTGACCCGCCTCGACCTTCGAGACGGGTCAGCGGGAGGCTCGGGTCAGCGGTGGTGCTTGGGCCGGACCTGGAAGGTCGTGGCGACGCGCTGCTCGCTCTGCATGCCGGTGGCCACGACGCGGTAGCGCCCCTTCTTGCCGGGTGTGCCGGTGAGCCGGCCCGCCCCGTCGGTCAGGTCGACCGTGCGCGTGGCCTGCGTGCTGCCGCGACGGATGACGACCTCGACACGGCGATCGCCGTCGAAGCCATCGAGCACCACGGTGAAGGGCTTGCCGACCGTGCCGGTGGTCGGGTGGACGGCCACCGAAGCGTCGCCGCTGGCCTGACCGGGGTCGGGCACCAGGCCCAGCGCCCGGGCCATGGTGAAGAACAGGTCGGTCTGGTCGGTGAGTCCGACGATGTTGGCAGCCTGCGGCCCGTAGCCGGCCACCCGCAGCTGCGAGCCCGTGTGCTGCTGCGACCCGCCCGCGGGTGACGTGCCGTAGTTGACCGCCATCGGAGCCCCGTCGGCGGTGGTCAGCGCGACGCTCACGCCCGGGCTGGTGCTGCCGACCTCGATGAGCTGGCTGGAGTGGGCGTGGTCGGCGGTGACGAACACCGAGGTGTTGCCCTGCTCCTCGGCGTAGGCCAGCGCGACCTGCACGGCCTCGTCGAGGTCGACGGTCTCGCCGATCTGGCCACAGGCATTGGCAGCGTGGTCCTGCTTGTCGATGCTGGCGGCCTCGACTTGGAGGAAGAACCCGTCGGGGTTGTCGAGCAGCTCGATGGCCTTCGAGGTCATGTCGCCCAGGCTCGGCTGGGTGTCGGGACGCGCCGGGTTCGGGGTGCACTCCTGCGGCGCCAGCTTGGCGCCGCCGACGGTGGCCGCGGGGCCCGTGTAGCGCACCGCCAGGTTGCCCGGCGCGAACAGCCCGAGCAGCGGCGCCCCCTGGTCCGCGACCGTGACGGCGTCGAGGCCCGCCTTGTCGGTGACGGTCGTGTAGCCGCGGTCGCCGGCCTGCTCGGCCAGCGTCATCCCCGCGTACTCACCGGCGGTCGCGGTCTCGGCGAACGTCGCTGCGCCGCCACCCAGGGTGACGTCGGGGCGGGTCTCGAGCAGCTGCTCGGTGATCGAGCCGGGTCCGCCGTTCTCGAGCGCCTCGTCGGGGCAGCTCGCGGAGGTCGCGACCGGGCCGTAGCACTTGCGGGCCGAGATGTGGGCCACCTGCACAGCAGGGGTGGCGTCCTGGATCTCGGCGGTGGAGACGTCGCCGGTCTTGAGACCGTTGAGCTGGGCCAGCTCGAGCAGCGACTGCTCGGGTGCTCCGTCGAGGTCGACGGAGATCGCGTTGTCGTAGGTCTTGGTGCCGGTGGCCCAGGCCGAGCCGGTGGCCGCGGAGTCGGGCACGTAGTCGGGCAGTCCAGTGGTCTTGTCGAGCGAGTACGTCGTGTACTGCCCGGTCAGGGGCAAGGCGTCGATCCCGGCGAACCGACCGGCGGCGCCCTCGGCGTAGTTGCGGGCGATGGTGATCTCGGAGTCACCCATCCCGTCGCCGATGAGCAGGATGACGTTCTTGGCGCGGCCACCGATGGTGGCGTCCTTGACTGTCGCGGTCTGGTCGCCGTCGAGACGCCGGGCAGCGCCGTGCTGGGAGAGGTCGTCGCTCGGATCGGCGAGCCGGGCGCTGGCGTAGCCACCGAGGGCAGCAGACCCGCTGAGAGCAGCGACGGCGCTGAGTGCGAGAACAGCGCGGCGACGACGGGTGAGGGAGTGCATGGAGGCAGAAGTCCTTCCGAGAGTCCGAGGAGGGCGGGCGGATCGACCGCCCCTCCACCAAGAGACGACCAGCCCTGGGTGAATCGTCGGTGCCCGGAGGGTGTCGCCGGCGTGACCGGCGGCGGTCGCTCAGGAGTCCGCCGACGACTCCCACCGCCGCCGCGCGTGCGCCAGGGCCGAGGCATCGGCGTACCCGAGCCGGAGCGCCACGTCGGTCACCGGCATCGTGGCGCGACCGCCGAGCAAGGCTGCCGCCATCGAGGAGCGCACCTCGTCGAGCAGGTGCTGGTAGCCGGCGCCCTCGACCGTCAGCCGGCGCCGCAGCGTGCGCTCGGTCATCCCGAGCGCGGCGGCGACCCCGCCCATCGGCGCGCCACGGTCCAGTCGCTGCGTGATGAGCACGCGCACGTCCTGCGCCAGCCCGGAGCGCCGCCGTCGGGCGTCGACGATCTCGGCGCACAGCCGCCCCGCCAGTGCCAGCCGGTCGGCGCTGCGCTCGGGCAGCGGGCGGCTCAGCTGGTCGACGCCGAACGTCAGGCGGGCGTGCCCTGCGGACAGCTCGACATCGGCGCCTACCCCGCCGGGCACCAGCCCGTCGAGGACGGTGCGCACGGCAGTGGTGTCGCGCTCGACCAGGAACCGGCGTACGTCGAGCGGGAGCGCGGCTCCGTCGACCTCCACGACCACCTGCGACCCCTCGACCCGCGCGCGCGGCAGGGCGAAGGCGTGGCTCAGCTCGATGAACCGCACCGCCACGTTCATCGCGTCGAGCACCGTGCGGCTCGACAGCATCGCGAAGCCGAACACCCCGAACGTCGCAGCGTCGTAGCACTCCCCCACCTCGACACCGACCTCACCGAGCAGATGGTGCAGGGTGCGCACCACCCGCAGCTCCTGGGCCGCGGTCACCTCCCCGGTGCCGAGGGCGTCGGCAGCCAGGCCGGTGCCGAGCAGCACCCGCTCGGCGCTGAGGCCGCGCCCGCCGGCGTACCGGACCAGGACCGCGATGCCCGCCGAGGACCGGGGGAAGTCCCAGCTGTCCGCGGTGGGCTCGAGCCGCAGCTCGGCGGCGGCCTCGACGTCGACGTCGGTGTCGGTCATGTCCGGAATTATCAACTCAGATCCCGGCGCCGTGGTGATCGGGGGCCACCGGCACCCTAGGTTCGAGCCATGAGTCCTCGTGTAGTCATCATCGGTGCCGGTTTCGGCGGGCTGGGCGCCGCGCGCGCACTCAAGGAGCAGGGGATCTCCGACATCACCGTCCTGGAGAGGGCGGACTCGATCGGCGGGGTCTGGCGCGACAACACCTATCCCGACGCCGCCTGCGACGTGCCGTCCGCGCTCTACTCGTGGTCGTGGGCGGTCAACCCTGCGTGGGGACGCCGCTACTCCCAGCAGCCCGAGATCCTCGACTACCTCCGGGCGTCGGCTGCCCGCGAGGGCCTGACCGACCTGGTCGTGACCGGCGCCGGCGTGGCCTCGTGCGTGCTCGGCACCGATGGCGCGTGGACGGTGACGACCACCGACGGCACGGCGTACGACGCCGACCTGGTCATCAGCGCCGTCGGGCAGCTCTCCAACCCGGTCATCCCGGCACTGCCGGGCATCGAGACGTTCTCCGGTCCGGCCTTCCACTCCGCGCAGTGGCGCCACGACGTCGACCTGGAGGGCAAGCGCGTGGCGGTGATCGGCACCGGCGCGAGCGCGATCCAGTTCGTGCCGGGGATCGTGGACCGGGTCGGCGCGATGACGGTCTTCCAGCGCTCTGCGCCCTATGTCGTCCCGAAGCCCGACCAGGCCTACAAGCCCCGTCACCACCGCGCCTTCGAGCGCTGGCCGGCCCTCCTCACCGGAGAGCGCCGCAGCATCTTCGCGATGACCGAGCTGCTGAACGCCGCGCTCGGCGGCCAGGTGCGCTGGTCGGGCGGACTCCTGCGCGCGATGCGCACGGCCTGGCAGCTGCACCTGCGCCGACAGGTGAAGGACAAGGCACTGCGCGCCAAGCTGGTGCCTGACTACGAGATCGGGTGCAAGCGGATCCTGTTCTCCAACGACTGGTACCCCGCGCTCGACCGCGACCACGTCGAGGTCGTCACCGATGCCGTGGCAGCGGTCGAGCCCGACGGCGTCCGCGACGAGAACGGCGTGCTGCACGAGGCCGACGTGATCATCTGGGGCACCGGGTTCGCCGCCACCAGCTTCCTCGGCGACATCGCCGTCACCGGCACCGACGGCGCCGACCTGCACCAGGTGTGGGCCGACGGCGCGCGCGCCCACCTCGGCCTCGCGGTGCCGGGCTTCCCCAACCTGTTCTGCATCTACGGTCCCAACACCAACCTCGGCGGCAGCTCCATCATCGCGATGCTCGAGGCCCAGGCCGACTACGTCGCCCAGGTCGCCAAGCGCCTGGCCGACGGCGATGCCCGCCACGTCGAGGTGCGCCCGGAGGTCTACGAGGCCTACGACCGCGAGATGCAGACGCGCCTGCGCGAGTCGTCGTGGACCGGGTGCGCGAGCTGGTACGTCGACGGTCCCCGCATCACCACCAACTGGCCCGGCCGGGTCGCGGAGTTCCAGGAGCGCACCGCCGAGGTCGACTGGTCCGAGCTGACCCTGACCTGAGGCCGTGCTCGATCCTCAGGTACGGCGGTGCTTGGTGCCGCGCAGCGGCTCGGCCGTGGTGGGGTCGTCGGGCCAGGAGTGCTTGGGATAGCGACCGCGCAGGTCGGCGCGCACCTGCGGATAGCCCGTGGCCCAGAACGAGGTGAGGTCGGCGGTGACCGCCGCCGGCCGCCCCGCGGGCGAGAGCAGGTGCAGGAGCAGCGGCACCCGGCCCTCGGCCAGCCGCGGCGCCGCCGTCCAGCCGAACACCTCCTGGAGCCGCACCGCGAGCACTGGCTGCTCGCCGCTGTAGTCGAGGCGCACCTGGCTCCCGCTCGGCACGGTGACCCGCTCCGGTGCGAGCTCGTCGAGACGGCTGGACACGGTCCACGGCACCAGTCGCCGCAGGGCACTCACCACGTCGATGCGGGCCAGGTCACGGGTGCCCCGCACGCGCGCGAGGTCGGGGCCGAGCCAGGTCTCGACAGTCGCGGTCAGCGCCTCGCTCGACACGTCGGGCCATGGCTCCCCCAGGGCGCGGTGCAGGAAGTCCAGGCGCGCACGCAGCGCCATCGCGTTCTCGCTCCACGGCAGCAGGTCCAGGCCCTCCCGCCGCAGCCCTTCTCGCACGGCCTCGGCGACGAGCCCCGGGTCGGGATCACCGAGCGGCGCGCTGCCGAGCTCGATCGCCCCGAGCCGGGTCACCCGCCGGGCCACGATGCGACCGTCGACCCAGCCGACCTCGTCGACCTCGTCCCACCGGCTCGCGGCCGCGTCGAGCGCGAGCGACTCCTCCAGCGGCGCCGCCGAGCGGATGAAGGCGTCGCGGGCGCCCGGGCGCCGCTCGGCGTCGGCGATCGCGATCCAGCCCAGACCCGCCAGCCCGCCCTCACCCGGCGGGAGCACGGCGCCGGTCCCCGAGGTCATCAGGTACGCCGACGACCCGGCACGGCGACGCGCGATACGGTCCGGGTGCGCCAGGGCGACGACGGTGCCGACAGCGAGGTCGTCGCCCAGACCGCTCTCCCCGGGCAGGCCTCGTCGGTCCTCGGGCAGCGAGGCGAGCAGCCGCTTCGCCGCGGCCGACCACGACCCGGACGCCGGGCCGCCGCGGCGCAGGCTGCGCAGCGCCGCCACCAGATCGCCGCCGGGAGCACGGACGTCCTCGGCCAGGAGGGCGACCACCTCGGCCGCCCGCCGCGACCCCACGAGCCGCGCACCGTCGAGCAGGGCGCGGGCGAGGCGCGGGTCGGTCCCGAGGCGCGAGGCCGCCCGACCGGAGGCGGTCACCGCGCCGTCGTCGGCGAGCAGACCGAGACCGACGAGCGTCTGGTGGGCCGCCTCCAGGGCGATGGCGGGCGGCGCGTCGAGGAGCGCGAGACCGACTCCGTCCGGACTGCCCCACACCGCGAGCTCCAGGGCGAACGCCGTCAGGTCGGCGGTGGCGATCTCGGGCTCGGGATGGGCAGCGAGGTGGGCGTGCTCGGTCGGGGACCAGCAGCGGAAGACCGTCCCCGGGCCCTCCCGCCCGGCGCGGCCCGCGCGCTGCTCGGCGCCCGCCTTGCTGACCCGTACCGTCACCAGCCCCGCGAGGCCGCGGCGGTGGTCGGTGCGCGGCTCGCGGGAGAGCCCGGCGTCCACCACGCTGCGCACGCCCGGCACCGTGAGCGACGACTCGGCGACCGCCGTGGAGACCACCACGCGGCGACGCCTGCCCGGCGTGAGCGCCAGGTCCTGCTCGGCGTTGGTCAACCGCCCGTGGAGCGGGTGGACGTCGACCTCGTCGCTGCGGAGCCGCCGGACCACGTCGTCGACCTCGCGGGCCCCGGGGACGAACACCAGCACGTCACCGTCACGCGCGGCCAAGGCTCGTCGAGCCGTGGCGGCCACGTGGTCCAGGAACGGTCGCGTCACCCCGCGCTCGTCGACCGCGAGCACGCCCGGCGGGGTCGGGCACCAGGCCGTCTCGACCGGGTGGAGCGAGCCGGGCACCGTCACCACCGGCGTGCGGTCCCCCAGCAGCGCCGCGGTGCGCTCGGCCTCGATCGTCGCCGACATCGCCACCAGGGCGAGGTCCTCACGCAGGTTGGCCCGGACGTCGAGCAGCAGGGCGAGCGTCAGGTCCGCGTCGAGCTGGCGCTCGTGCACCTCGTCGAGGACCACCGCCGCGACGCCGGGCAGCGCAGGGTCGCGCTGCAGGCGCCGCAGCAGGACCCCGGTGGTCACGAACTCCACCCGGGTGGCGGCGCTGCTGCGGCGCTCGCCGCGGACGGCGAAGCCGACCGTCTCCCCCACCGGCTCCCCGAGCAGGGAGGCCAGCCGACGCGCAGCGGCGCGCACGGCAAGGCGCCGCGGCTGGGTGACCACCACCCGCCCGCCGAGGGCCAAGGCGACGGCCGGCGGCACCAGCGTCGTCTTGCCGCTGCCGGGCGGGGCCTGCACGACCGCCGTGCCCCCGTGTCCGAGCGCGGCAGCGAGCTCGCCGAGACCGTGCCGCACCGGCAGGTCCGGCGGCGCGTCGAGCAGTCGGCGCAACGGGTCGGAGGTCACCTGGGTCAGTCCACCGGCCGCGGCGTCACGGATCGCCCGGCCGCGCTCAGCGCGGGCAGGTCCGCCCGGGCCTTGCCGGCGGCCCTGAGGATGCGCTCCTTCAGGTAGGGCGTGAGGGTGCGGACGAACGTCGCGGTGAGGTGCTCGGGATTGCGGTAGACCACGACGTTCCCGATCACCGGCAGGCAGGTGTCGCGGGGGCAGATCAGGTCGCGGATGTCGACGATGGCCGTGCCTCGGGTCTCCTGGGCTGCCCGACGGGCCGCGTCGAAGCGTGGCGCGACAGCCGCGCGGGTGCTCGAGCAGCGCGACGCGGCCTGGTCGGCGTGCAGCTCCACGCACTCCACCACGCCCTCCATCGCCCTCGGGAAGTCACGCAGCACCACCACCGCGGTGCCGCGCTCGACCTGCGAGCTCCAGGCCTCGGTCAGACCCGCGATCGTCGCCTGTCGGGGCTTCTCCCCCGGCTCCGGCACGGCGAGGTAGCCGTTGACGTCACTCGTCGTCAGGATCAGGTCGTAGGGCTCGCCGGCCGCGAGGTGATCGGCGAGCTCGCTCTTCCACCGGGCGCACTCCTCGGCGATCGCGGCGCTGCGCCCTCCCTGAGGTCGGGTGCCCCACGAACAGCCGGCACGGCCGGCCACGTCGAGCCGCCAGCCGAGCTCGTCGGCGATCGGCTCGTAGGCGGCCAGGAAGCCGTTGCTGTGGGAGTCGCCGACCGCCAGCACACGGGGCGCCTGCGCAGCCTCCGAGCCATAGCTGCACAGCTGGAGCTCGGCGACGCCGAAGGTCGCCCAGCACCCCTTGCGGTTGTAGGTGTCGAGCGCCACCGTCGAGGGCGGAGGCACCAGGACGTCGCCCAGGTCAGGACACCCGGTCAACGTCGGGTCCAGGGAGGCCGCTCCGAGACAGCGGCCCTCGTCGCTGGCGAGCAACGTCTCCGCGGCAGCGATCGCCCGCTCCTGCTCCTGCACGCTGGCCTGCCGCCCGAGGTTGGCACTGCCGGCGACGACCACGCTGGCGGCGATCGCAGCCCCGGCGATCACCAGGTCGCGGCGAGGAGCTCGGAGCAGCCGGGGCGAGGTGCGCACCGGCAGCTCGACGTACGTCGTGGACAACCAGCCCAGGACCAGGGTGGCCAGGACGATCAGCACCTTGTGCAGCGTCGTGAGCGGTGTGCCGGTCACGAAGGGGACCAGCACCACCAGCGGCCAGTGCCACAGGTAGACGGCGTAGGACACGTCGCCCAACCAGGTCACCGGCCGCCACCTGCTGGCCCGAGCCACCGGCCCGGCATCGCCGGCGGACAACAGGAGAACGGCGCCCAGCACCGGCAGCAGGGCCAGCGCGCCGGGGAAGACCGAGCCGTCACTCAGCACGAACATCGAGGCCGCCGTGAGGGCGAGGCCCACGGTGCCGAGCACCGCACGCGGGCCTCGACCGATCTCGCGGGAGACACAGGCCAGCAGGGCACCGAGCAAGAACTCCCACGCTCTGGTGCCGGTCGAGAAGTACGCCAGCGCCGGGTCGGTCGGGGTGCTCAGCACCGACCAGGTGAGGCTGAGGCCGGCCAGCACGGCGATCACGACCACCGTCAGCCGCACACCGGCCCACCCGGTGGCGCGGGCGAGCAGCGCGACCACGGTGAGCACCAGGGGCAGGGCGACGTAGAGCTGCTCCTCGACCGACAGGCTCCAGTAGTGCTGCACCGGTGAGACCGCTTCGCTGGAGGCCAGGTAGTCGACCGCCTCGTGGGCCAGGACCCAGTTCTGGACGTAGAAGACCGAGCCAACGACCTCCTTGAGGAAGCCGTCGCGCACCCCCAACGGCGCGATCACGAGCGTGGCGACGGTGACCACGAACAGCACGAGGAGCGAGGCGGGCAACAGCCGCAACGCCCGGCGCGCCCAGAACCTGCCCAGGCGGATGCGCCCGGTCGCGGCCAGCTCGGTGACGAGGTGTCCACCGATCAGGAAGCCGGAGATCACGAAGAAGACGTCGACGCCGACGAAACCGCCGGGCAGGCGGTTCGGCCACAGGTGGTAGACCAGCACCGCCCCGACCGCGAGTGCCCGCATGGCCTGGATGTCCGGCCGCTGGGTGCGGTTGCGCGGGCCGATGCCGGCCCGCTCGACCTCGGTGCTGATGAACGTCCTCCGTGGCAGTCGGCGGCGACGAGCGCGTCGTGCCGCATGGCGTCGCGACCGACCTTAACCCGGCTCGCGGCACCCACCGATTTCTGGTGCCGCAGCGCATCTATCCGCGCCGGCACGACGCGAGTACCTTGACGAGCATGACCCAGGCGGGCTCGGACGCGGCGTTCGTCGGCGCGATCCCTGATCTCTACGACCGGCTCCTCGTGCCGATGATCTTCGCCGAGGCCGCCGGCGTGCTGGCCGACACGGTCGCTGCCCACGCCCCGTCGCGCATCCTCGAGACCGCGGCCGGGACCGGTGCTCTCACGCGCGCCCTGCTCACCCGCTGTCCGGACGCCGAGATCGTCGCCACCGACCTCAACCCGCCGATGCTCGAGCGCGCCGCCGCGTTGACGCCACCCAGTCCGCGCCTGTCCTGGCAACCCTCCGACGCCCTGGACCTGCCGTTCCCCGATGCGAGCTTCGACGTCGTCGCCTGCCAGTTCGGGGTGATGTTCTTCCCCGACCGGGCGCGGGGCTATGCCGAGGCACGACGGCTGCTCGGCCCGCGCGGCACGTTCGTCTTCAACGTCTGGGACCGCATCGAGAACAACGAGGTCCCCTGGGTGATCGAGCGGGCCATCAACGAGGTCTGTACGACCACTCCGCTGCACTTCATGAGTCGTACGCCGCACGGCTACCACGACCCGGAGGTCGTCACCGCCGACCTCGTGGCGGCAGGTCTGCCCACGGTCACGATCGAGCCGCTCGAAGGCATCGGGCGCACGACCGCGCACGAGGCGGCCCAAGCCTTCTGCTTCGGCACTCCCTTGCGAGGCGAGATCGAGAGACACCCCGACCTCGACCTCCCTCGCGCCGCCGAGATCGCCGAGGCCGCACTCCTCGACACCTTCGGCCCCGGGCAGATCGACGGACGCATCCGCTCGTTCGTCGTCACCGCCGCGACCGCCTGATCCCCTGCGCCAGCCGGACGCCACGGCTCGGGCCGCGGCGGCCTTGCCCCACACCCCGGCCCGCCGCGACGATCACCGGCGCCCTGTGGACAACCGCTACGCCGTACACAGGTGTCACCTGGTGACACCTACGTACGGCGTTCGTGAGGGTTTACCCGGTCGACCGGGTAAACCCTCACCCCCCTGACCCCCCTCACCCCCCTCCGCCCCTGACCCCGGCCACCCGGCGCTCCCTGACCCGGCCACCACCCGGGCAGGGTCCCCGCCGCCGACGGGACCTTGGCCCCTGTGTCGGCCCTGCCGGCGCGACCTAGGTTGGAGGTGCCGACGAGGGAGGCGACACCGTGTCCGAGCACCACCACGAGCACCCGATCGCTCTGCCCGCCGTCGAGGGCGAACGGTGACGGCGAGCAGGCGACGCCGGTGACCCTGATGACCACGGATACGTCGTGGGCGCAGTCGGCCCGCTCCGGGCGCCCCTGGCACGCGGTGCCGGCCGCCACCGTCGCCGAGGAGCTGACGGTGACGCCGGCCACCGGGCTCAGCGACGCCGAGGCAGCGGAGAGGTCGGCCGTCCACGGTCCGAACTCCCTGCCACCACCGCGCCGCCGCGCTCGGGTGATGCTCCTGGTCGACCAGGTCCGCAACCCGCTGATCGTCCTGCTCCTCGGAGCGGCCGTCATCGCGAGCCTGATCGGCGACCGCAAGGACGCCGCCGTGATCGTGGCGGTGGTGGTGATCAACTCCGTGCTCGGTTTCCTCCAGGAGTTCCGCGCCGAGAAGAGCCTGGAGTCGTTGCGCGAGATGCTGGTCCCGGCGTGCGTCGTACGGCGCAACGGCCAGGTGTCCGAGATCCTGGCGGTCGACCTCGTGCCAGGCGACATCGTCACGCTGGAGGCCGGCAGCCAGGTGCCCGCCGACGGCCGCCTGCTGGTCGCCGAGCAGCTGGAGATCGACGAGTCAGCGCTCACCGGCGAGTCGCTCCCGACGTCGAAGCGGACCGACGTGGTCGCCGAGCACGACGCTCCGCTGGGCGACCGGTGGTGCATGGCGTTCATGAACACCACCGTCACCCGAGGTCGTGGTGAGCTGGTCGTCACCGCGACCGGCGCGCTCACCGAGATGGGCCTCCTGTCCGACCTCATCAACCGCACGCCGCTCAAGGCCTCGCCCCTGCAACAGCAGCTGGCCGCCCTGGCCACTCGGCTCACCGCCATCGGCGCACTGGCGGTCGCTGCCTATCTGGCCATCGGGCTGCTGAGCGGCGCGGCGTGGGACGTCGTGGTGCTCGCTGCGGTCGCGCTGGCCGTGGCGGCGGTGCCCGAAGGTCTCCCGGTCGTCGTGACGATCACGCTGGCTGTCGGCGCGCGCCACATGGCCCGGCGCGGGGCGCTGGTGAAGAACCTCGCCTCGGTCGAGACCCTCGGCGCCACCTCGGTGGTGTGCACCGACAAGACCGGCACCCTCACGCTCAACCAGATGACGGTGCGCGACGTCAAGATCGGCGCCCGCGCCTACCACGTCGCCGGGGAGGGCTACCAGCGCCACGGCAGGATCACCGGGGACTCCCCGACCGCGGGGGCGACCGTGGACGAGCCCGAGACCCGCAGCCTGCAGCGCCTGGCCCGCGCGGTCGTGCTGTGCAACGACAGCAGCCTCGACGACGAGTCCGCGGTGGGCGACCCGATGGAGGCGGCCCTGCTGGTGCTGGCGACCAAGGTCGATGTCGAGCCGGAGCGCGTGCGTGCCGAGGTGCCGCGTCTCGCCGAGCTGCCGTTCGACGCCCACAACCGCTACATGGCCACCGCTCACGTCGACCCGCAGGACCCGACCCGGGCGCTGCTGATGGTCAAGGGCGCTGTGGACGCTCTGCTTCCCCGGTGCGACACCATGGTCGAGCACGACGGTCGGACGGTCGTGCTGGACGACGAGACGCGCGCGGCGATGTCGGCGGCCATGACCGAGCTCGCCGGTCGGGGGCTCCGGGTGCTGGCAGTTGCCGAGAGGCCCCTGCCGCTCGAACCGGTCAGGCACGGGCCTGTCGCCGAGCTGGTCGAGGAGCTCACGCTGCTGGGCCTGGTGGGCCTTCTGGACCCCCCGAGGGCCGGCGTGGTCGAGGCGATCGCTGCCTGCCACGACGCCGGGGTGGACGTCAAGATGATCACCGGCGACCACGCGGCAACGGCCGAGGCGATCGCCCACGAGCTGGGGATCACCGGCCGGACCAGCACCGGGATCGAGCTCGACGGCACCGACGACGACCGTGACCTGCTCGACGTCGGCGTCTTCGCCCGGGTCAGCCCCGAGCACAAGCTACGGATCGTGGGTGCCCTGCGCGGCGCGGGGCACGTGACCGCGATGACCGGCGACGGTGTGAACGACGCCCCGGCACTGCGCGCCGCTGACATCGGCGTCGCCATGGGCAAGACCGGGACCCAGGTCAGTCGCGACGCTGCCGCCATGGTGCTCGTCGACGACCACTTCGCCACCATCGTCAACGCGGTCGAGGCCGGGCGGGCGATCTACGCCAACATCGTCTCGTTCCTCCGCTTCCAGCTCACCACCAGCGCCGGGGCGATCATGACGATGCTCGCGGCCTCGCTCATCGGTCTGCCGGCGCCGCTGACCGCCGTCCAGATCCTCTGGATCAACATGATCATGGACGGCCCGCCGGCGATCGCCCTCGGTCTGGACAGCCCCGAGCGCGACGTGATGCAGCGGCCGCCGAGAGCCGCCGGCGGCCACCTCCTGCCGCTGTCCCGGACCGCGGTGATCGCTCTCAACGGGGCCATCATGGCCACCGGCACGCTGCTGGTCCTCGCCTACGGCACGCAGGCGCTGGCCACGGACACCGCCGTCACCCTGACCTTCACCACGTTCGTCCTCTTCCAGGTCGTCAGCGCGCTGACGGTGCGTTCCCCGCGGCTGTCGGTGTTCCACCTCCGCACGCTCACCAACCGAGCCCTCTGGACCGCGCTGGCCGTGGTCGTCGCCCTGCAGGTCCTGACCGTGCAGGTGCCGTTCGCCCAGGCCATCTTCGACACCGTGGCTCTCACCCCGGGACAGTGGCTGATCGCCGCCGGCACCGCGTCGTCGCTCCTCGTCGTCGACGAGGCCCGCAAGCTCGCCATCCGGCGCCTCTGGCCCTTGACCACTGAGACAGACTGCTCGTCCCGGCTCGACATCCACGACCACCAGGAGGACTCATGACCGACCCGACCAGCACCATCCCAGCCGGTGCGATCGTGGTGGGCGTCGACGGCTCCCCGAGCGGCGACCTCGCCCTCGACTGGGCAGCGCGGCAGGCGTCCGCAGACGGCCTGCCCCTGGTCATGGTCCACGCCGTGCCGCTCCCCATCGCCAGCGCGACGCCCTACCTGCACACCGAGCCCTTCGACCGTCTCGAGGCCGACGGTCACGCGCTGCTCGAGAAGGCCGCCGAGCGGCTCCGCGCCGAGCACGACGGGCTCGACGTGCGCCCGGTCGTCCGGATGGCCGATCCTCGCGAGACGTTGCTCGAGGCAGCCACCACGGCCTCGATGCTGGTGGTCGGCGACCGCGGTCGTGGCCCGATCCGTCAGCTCCTCCTGGGATCGGTGAGCCAGGCCGTCACCAAGCACGCGGTCTGCCCCGTCGTGGTCCTGCGCCCGGCGCGGCACACCGAGTCCCCGAACGGCGTCCTGGTCGGCGTCGCCGGCGACGACCACGACGGCGCCGTCCTCGACTTCGCCTTCCGCATCGCCCGAGCACGCGACCTGCCCGTGACGCTGCTCCACTGCCTGTGGGACGTGATCGGCGTGCCCGAGGGCGTGCGCGAGGTCCCGGACGACGAGGCCGGCTACGACGACGAGCGCGCACTCCTCGCCGACGCGGCCCGCGACCCGTCGGCCCGGTATCCCTCGGTGCCCGTGCGGATGGCGCTCAGCCGCGGCTTCGCCGACGTGCAGCTGATCGCGGCGTCGCAGCGCGCCGAGCTGCTCGTCCTGGGGCACCGGCGCAAGCCCCGCCTGCGTGAGCTCGTCTACGGCTCGGTCGCCCCGCGCGTGGTCGAGCACGCGCACTGCTCGGCCGTCATCGTGCCCGGGCCCGCGGCCCCGTGAACCGCACCGATCGCCCGTCTCCCGGAGGAAGCTGACCTGATGGACGTCGTCGAAGTACTGCTGCCCGGGGTGGGCATCCGCTACGAGTTCACCACCGCCGAGGGCCGCCGGGTGGGCGTCGTCTCCTACCGGGACGGACGGTTCGAGCTGGTCGGCTACGACGCCGACGACCCCGACTCGTGCCGGCCGCTGCTGATGCTGTCGCGCGACGAGGCCGACACCGTCGCCGAGCTGCTCGGTGCTCCTCGACTCATCGAGCGCTTCGCAGACCTGACCCGCGAGGTCCCCGGCCTGCTGTCGGCGCGGGTCGAGGTCGCCCACGGCGGTCGCTTCGACGGAGCGCCGCTGGGTGACACCCGTGCCCGCACCATGACCGGCGCGTCGGTGGTGGCCGTCGTGCGAGGTGAGGACGTGATCGCCTCCCCCACCCCGCAGGAGCTCCTCCACGGCGGCGACACCCTGGTCGTCGTCGGTACCGACGCCGGTATCGCAGGCATCCGCCAGATCGTCGCCAGCTGACGGCGTGGACGACCTCGGTCACTTCCTCATCGAGCTCGGACTGCTCCTGGTCCTGCTCGGGGCGCTCGGTGCGCTGGCGCGTCGACTCGGGCTCTCGCCGGTCCCGCTGTTCCTGCTCGGTGGGCTGCTGCTCGGTGAGGGCGGGCTCTCGGACCTGCACACGACGGTGCCGTTCATCGAGGCCGCCGCGGAGATCGGCGTCCTGCTGCTGCTCCTGCTGCTCGGTCTGGAGTTCTCGGCATCGGAGTTCAGCAGCTCGCTGAAGCAGCACGCACCCAGCGGGCTCGTCGACCTCGCCCTCAACGCCACTCCCGGCTACGTCGCCGGGGTCCTGCTCGGCCTGGACTGGCAGGCCTGCCTGGCCCTGGCCGGCGTCACCTACATCTCCTCCTCCGGCATCGTCGCCCGCCTGCTCAGCGACCTCCGCCGCACCGGTAACCGCGAGACCCCTGCAGTGCTGTCGGTGCTGGTGATCGAGGACCTGGCGATGGCGGTCTACCTGCCCATCCTCGCCGTGCTGCTCGGGGGCGGGACGGCAGCTCAGGCGGTGGTGGGCGCAGCCCTGGCGTTGGGGGTGGTGCTCGCGGTCTTCGCGTTCGCCCACCTCTTCGGGGATCGGCTGGGACGGGTCCTGCACCACGAGGACGACGAGCAGGTCCTGCTGCGCGTGCTGGGCCTGACCCTCGTGGTCGCTGGGCTCACGCACTGGGTGGGTGCGTCCGCCGCGGTGGGCGCCTTCCTCGTGGGTCTTGCCATCCCGGGCGACACCGCGCGGCGGGCACGCGAGGTGCTGTCACCGCTGCGCGACCTCTTCGCCGCGATCTTCTTCCTCTCCTTCGGCCTGAGCGTCACGCCATCGGACGTCGCGCCGGCCCTCCCGGCAGCGCTGGCGCTCGGCGTGGTGACCACCCTGACCAAGGTGCTGACCGGCTGGTTCGCCGCTCGCCGCGATGGCGTGGCGACCCGAGGTCGGGTCCGCGCCGGCGCCGCGCTGGTGGCGCGCGGGGAGTTCTCCGTGGTCATCGCCGGGCTGGCCGTCATGGCCGGCTACGACGAGCTCGGGCCCTTCGCCAGCGCCTACATCCTGCTCCTGGCCGTCGTCGGGCCGGTGCTGGCCCGGTACGCCGACAGCCTTGCCGCCCTGGTGCAGCGGGCCGAGCGCCGTGTGTAGCTGAGGTCGCGGCGGGCAGGGCCACCGGCCCTGCCGTGGCGGGACTCGCGCCCCTGCCGGCTCGAGGCGCCTGGGTGTCAGGCTCGAGCCATGCCAGATCCACGAGCCGATCTCGGGGGCAACCGTCCCGGCCGTTGCGGGTTGCCATGACCGGCTACGCCCGCATCGTCGTCGCCATCGATCGGAGCGGGTCGCCCGAGGCGCTCTCCTATGCTGCCGCGGAGGCCGTGCGCCTTCGCGCAACGCTGGAGCTCCTCCACGTCCTTGACCCGCACGGCACCGCGGGCGGCTCGGCCGACACCGACCTGTTCGACCACGAGAGCGCCGACAGGTTGGCCCACAGCGCGGAGACCGCTCGCGGCCAGGTCCTCGGCCAGGTCTCGGTCACCGCGCGTACGGCGCACGGACCGATCACCGAGACCATCCTCGGCGCCTCCCGAGGCGCGTGCCTGGTCGTGGTGGGGCGCCACCTCGGCTCCCGCAATGACGTCGCCGCGCGCTGCAACGTCCCCGTGGTGGTGGTCCCGGAAGGGTGGCGTCCCTAGCAACCGGCAGACATCCGGTCAGAGGGCGACCGGGACCCGGACGGAGCCGATCAGGGGAAGGTCGACGGTGAACGTGGAGCCCATGAGATGGTCGGAGACGACCGAGACATCGCCGCCGTGCTTGTGCACGATCAGGTCGACGATCGTCAGACCGAGGCCGGAGCCCTGGATCGCGTGCAGCTGAGCGGTGCTCGAGCGGAAGAACCGCTTGAAGAGGTTGCGCTGCTCCGCGATGGGTATGCCCAGACCGTTGTCGCTGACCTCGATACGCGCGGTTGCAGCGAAGACCCGCAGTCGGCAGGTGACCCAGCCACCGTCCGCGGTGAACTTCATCGCATTGGTCAGGAGGTTCACGACCATCGACTCGAGGTCGGCTGCGTTTCCGCGCACCAGCACCGGGTCCTCGGGCAGCTCGAAGGTGACACTCAGGCCCCGGATCGCGACGGCAGGCAGCAGCATCTCGCGTGCCGCACGGACCACGTCGGCGATGTCGAGGTCGACCCTCACGTTGTCGGGCGCCTCGCTCTCGAGGTCCGACACCCTCAGCAAGTCGTCCGCGAGGACCCCCAGACGCCGGCTGTTGCGCTCGATGGCGTCGAGGCAGCGAGCGTGCTGCAAGGACATGGCCTCCGAGGTGGACTCGCGTAACAGCTCCACGTAGCCCACGATGCTGGTCATCGGAGTCCGGAGCTCGTGGCTGACCGTGGCGATGAAGTCGTTCTTGGCCAGACGGGCCTCGGCGTTCAGCAAGTAGGCCGTGGCCACGTCCGCCAGGGTCTGTGCGGTTGCCACGTCGGTCTCGTCAAGAGCACCCGAGGTGGTGCGGTAGAGGTCGAGCGCGCCCAGGCACCGGTCGTCGTTGCGCAGGGGGAAGGTGAACACTGCGACGAGTCCCTCCTCGAGGGCACCCTTGGCGAACCGCGGGAAGCGGTCGTCCCCGTGCAGGTCCGGGATCAAGATGGGGGTGTCGGTGCGGTACGCCGCCAGGCAGGGTCCCTCGCCCAGCGTGGTCTGCAGCTGTTCGTAGCGGACGGCGGACTCGTCGGATCCCGCGACGAGGAGCGGGTGCTGGTCGGGCGAGATCAACGAGACCCCCGCCGCATCGACGGGCAGGATGTCGACGATCCGTCGGACCAGGTGGTCGAGGATGCCCTCGAGCGAGAAGTCGGTGACGAGAGTGCGCGCGAACTCGCTCAGGACCACGGCCAAGCCGTCTTCGGTCGCCATGCCAACCTCATCCCGCAAGGACCCGCGGGTTATGGGCAGATGATGTCTCTGGGTCGGCGGACCGGATTCGAGAACCGACTGTTTCAGCACCCAAGACCCAATCTAGCCGCCGCCGGCGTCCAGGGCGTCCGTAGCGGCTCCGCCGGACGATGTCTTCACACATTCTTCAGCCGCCGAGCGGGCAAATGACCACGAGCCGCGTCCCACCTCCTCTGACGAGGAGCCGGAACGCGGCTCGTGATGTTGCTATCGGTGGAGCTGAGGGGACTCGAACCCCTGACCCCCTGCATGCCATGCAGGTGCGCTACCAGCTGCGCCACAGCCCCGCTCTGTCGCCCCTTGGGGCAACTCGCAGTACTTTAGCCAACCCCTGTCGAGGATGCGAAATCGGCCCCCCTCACACGGTGCGGTTGTAGGCCCCGAGCCGCAGCAGACCGGCCTCTGGGTGCTCCTCGAGCACCACCCAGCCGCAGTTGTCGAGCCCCCGCAGCGTGTGGAACTGCTCCGCGGGCCAGTCGAGCATCGCCCCGGTGGCGACGCGGACAGCGGCTCCGTGCGAGACCGCGACACCGGTCTCCCCCGGCGCGAGCGCGGCCAAGAGGTCGCCGAGGACCGCTGTCATCCGGGTCCGGACGCTCGCGGTCTGCTCGGCCCCGGGAGCGGAGTCGTAGTAGCCCTGGCGGAAGAGCGCGAACTCCTCGGGGGCTGCGGCGGCGTACTCGTCGTGGGTGAGGCCCTCACGCTCGCCGAGGGAGAACTCGCGCAGCCGCGCGTCGTCGGTCGGTTCCAGGCCCGTTGCCGCGGCCACGGCGGATGCGGTCTCGCGAGCGCGGGCCAGGTCGGAGCACCAGAGCAGGCTGGGAGCGAGGTCAGCGATCGCCTCGGCGGCTCGCTTGGCCTGCGCGAGGCCCTCCTCGTCGAGGGAGACGTCGATGTGGCCCTGCACGCGTCGGGCGTGGTTCCACTCGGTGCGCCCGTGCCTCAGCAACACGAGAGTGCGGGGTGCCCGCACGGCGTCAGTCATCCGTGGGGCCACCGGTGATGTCGGCGGGGAGGGCGATCTCGGGGCAGTCGCGCCACAGCCGCTCGAGGGCGTAGAACTCGCGCTCCTCCTCGTGCTGGACGTGCACCACCACGTCGCCGTAGTCGATGAGCACCCAGCGGCCGTCGCGCTCGCCCTCGCGGCGGATCGGCTTCGCGCCGATCTCACGGAGCTTGTCCTCGACCTCGTCGACGATGGCCTTGACCTGGCGGTCGTTGGTGGCCGAGGCGATCACGAAGACGTCGGTGATCGCGAGCTGGTCGCTGACGTCGAAGGCGATGATCTTGGTGGCGAGCTTGTCGCCGGCGGCGCGAGCCGCGGCGAAGGTGAGCTCGAGCGCGTGTTCGGTGGCGGTCATGTGATGTCTTCCTGGTGGGACTGCTGGTGGGACTGCGAGTCGGGCTGGTGGTCGGTGTAGAGGTGGTGCTTGGTGATGTACTGGACGACGCCGTCCGGCACGAGGTACCAGACCGGTCGTCCCTGCCGCTGCCGTTCGCGACAGTCGGTGCTGCTGATGGCCAGGGCCGGCACCTCGAGGAGCGTGACCCGGTCGGCGGGCATCGCCTCGATGGTCGCCGCGGTGAGCTCGGCACCAGGGCGGGTGCAGCCGACGAAGTGCGCGAGGTCGAAGACCTGATCGGCATCGTGCCAGCTGAAGATCTCGGTCAGCGCATCTGCGCCGGTGATGAAGAAGAGGTCGGCATCGGGCAGCTCGGCGCCCAGGTCGCGCAGCGTGTCGACCGTGTACGTCGGCCCGGCGCGGTCGATGTCGACCCGCGACACCCGGAACCTCGGGTTGGCCGCCGTGGCCACCACCGTCATCAGGTAGCGGTGCTCGGCCGGGGAGACCTCGCGGTGGCTCTTCTGCCACGGTTGACCCGTGGGCACGAACACGACCTCGTCGAGGCCGAACCAGGCCTGCGCCTCGGAGGCCGCGACCAGGTGACCGTGGTGGATGGGGTCGAACGTGCCGCCCATGACGCCCACCCGGCGTCGCGACATCGCCCGGTGCGTCACGACGTGGTCACCGTGGAGATCACGTCAGCTGTGCTCGCGTCCTCCGCCGAAGGCGATCAGCGCGAGGAGCATCGCCATGAGGATGCCGAGGGCGACTGCGCCCACGATCCACGGGTTGACGGCGGCCTCGGTGTGCGTCTCTTCGGCGGCCTGCAGGGCAGCGGCCGTGATCATGCTCAGCGACATGCTGCTGAGCCTACCGGCACCGGCTCCTCCCGGCCCCCTCAGGGGCCGGGCGGGTCCTCAGCCGAAGAAGCCGAGCTCGAGACCCTCGACACCGAAGAAGATCAGCCCGAAGCGCAACGAGCGTCCGACGAACACCATGGGCACGAAGACCCACAGCGGCATCTTGAGGAAGCCCGCGACCGCAGCCATCGCCAGCAGCGGCGGGATGCCGATGAACGCCGCCACGAAGATCACGCCGCCGGCGAACCAGGGACGCCCCTCCATCCGGCCCACCCACCTGTCGTAGCCGGCGCGGATCTTGGGGGCGCTGAGCTTCTTCTGCATCCAGGCGGTCTCCGAGCCGCGGCGCGCCACCTGGTACCAGACCACCTTGCCGATCGTGGCCCCTGCTCCGGCGGCGATGCCCAGCGAGACCGCCATGCTCCCGCCGTGCTTGGTGCTCGCCGCCCCGGCGATGTAGACCTCGATCGGGATCGGTACGACGGCGGTGATGATGCCGATCGCGAACGTCGTCAGCCACAGGATCACCGCTGGACCCCCGCTGCGGCGGCGAGCCTCACGCCGCGGCCCGCTCCGGCACCGGCAGCCCGAGATCGAGCAGCCACTTCAGCGACACGCACTTCACCGCGAGCAGGGCCAGCGCGATGATCAGTCCGAGCCACCACCAGCCGGTGACCAGCAGCAGCACCGCGAACAGCGAGGAGTTGACCGCCTTGGCCGGCTTGGACCAGTTCCAGCGGTAGATCCTGGCGTCGACCTCGTAGAAGTAGTTGGGGCTGCGGATCGGCCAGGCCAGGAAGGCCAGCGACAGGAAGAAGTCGATCACCATGAACTCGAAGAGGTAGACCCCGACCGGGAGGATCATCTCGTGCTGCAACCAGGCCAGCCCCAGGTAGAAGGCCGCACAGTTGATCCGGTCACACAGCATGTCCATCACGCCACCGATGCGGGTCTCGCAGTCGCGCAGCCGGGCGTAGGCGCCGTCAGCCATGTCGCCCACCCAGTAGACCCCGAGGCCGACCACGAGCCAGACCAGCTCTTCGTGCCAGGCCCCGACCAGGCAGAGGGCCAGCGAGGCGATGGTGCGGGCGAACGTGATGACGGTGGCGCCCGTCCACAGTCGCTCGGCGGCCGGGTCGGCGAAAGTGGCGTGATCAGGCACGGGCGAACCCTACCTGCGTGCCTGCTCCGGTCAGCGCACGTGCCCGTCTCCGGTGACGACGTACTTGGTCGAGGTCATCTCCGGCAGGCCCATCGGACCGCGGGCGTGCAGCTTCTGGGTGCTGATCCCGATCTCGGCGCCGAAGCCGAACTCGGCCCCGTCGGTGAAGCGGGTGCTGGCGTTGACCAGCACGGCGGCTGAGTCCACCGCCGCGGTGAACCGGCGCGCAGCCGCCTGGTCGCGGGTCACGATCGCCTCGGTGTGCCCGCTGGAGTAGCGGCGGATGTGGGTGATGGCGGCGTCGAGGTCGTCGACCACAGCGGCGGAGATGTCGAGGGAGAGGTACTCGGTGGCGTGGTCCTCCTCGTTCGCGGGCACCACACCGGGCAGGCCCGCGACCCTGGGATCGCCGTGCACCGTCACCCCGGCCTCCTGGAGAGCGACGACGACCTCCGGCAGGAACGAGTCGACGAGATCGGCGTGCACCAGGAGCGACTCGGCCGCGTTGCAGACGCTGGTGCGGTGCGTCTTGGCGTTGAGCACGATCGCCATCGCCTGGTCGAGGTCGGCCGAGGCGTCGACGTAGACGTGACAGTTGCCGACCCCGGTCTCGATGACCGGCACCGTCGAGCCCTCGACCACGCTGCGGATCAAGCCTGCCCCGCCCCGCGGGATCAGCACGTCGACCAGACCACGGGCTTGCATGAGCGCGGTGACGGTGTCGTGGGAGTCGGCCGGCACCCGCTGCACCACGTCGGCCGGGAGTCCTGCGTCCACGACCGCGTCCCGGAGCACCTCGACGAGCGCGGTGTTGGAGGCGGCGGCGCTCGAGGATCCCCGCAGCAGCACGGCGTTGCCCGACTTCAGGCAGATCCCGGCAGCATCGACGGTCACGTTGGGTCGGGCCTCGTAGATCATCGCGACCACCCCGAACGGCACCCGGACCTGCCGCAGCTCGAGCCCGTTGGCCAGGGTGGAGCCGCGCACCACCTCGCCGACCGGATCAGGCAGCCCCGCCACCTCGCGCAGCCCCTCGGCCATCGCGGCCAGCCGGTCGTCGCTGAGACGGAGCCGGTCGACGACGTTCGCGGGCGTGCCGGCGGCCTCGGCCCGAGCGACGTCCTCGGCGTTGGCGGTCAGGAGCTCAGGTGCTCGGGCGAGCACGGCGTCGGCCATCGCGAGCAGGGCCTCGTCCTTGGTGGCGCGGGTGGCCAGGGCGAGGTCGTGGCTCGCCTCGCGGGCGCGCGCTGCGAGCGCGCGGACGTCATCGTTCGTGGTCACCGGTCGAGCCTAGCCAGCACCACGGACGCGCCGATGCCCTCCCGGGGCTCGTGGTCCATCCTGGACACGTGCGGATCGTGCTGGCAGGCGACAGTCACCTGGCCTACGTGCGCCAGGACGTGGCGCTGCTCGGCGACCGCGTGCGCAACGTCGCCGTCGGCGGCGCGGTGGTGACCGACGTGCTGCAGCAGCTGACCACCACCACCTTCGGGCCGACCTCGGCCTTCGACGACGCCGTCGGGCCGGACGACGTCGTGGTCGTCTCCATCGGCACCAACGACGCAGCGCCCTACCCCGGGGTGGCCATCGAGGCCTACGAGGAGGAGATCGACCGGATCATCGCCGAGGTGCACCCGGGTCGATGGGTCTACCTGGCCCCGCCGGGTGTCGACGCGCTCGAGGAGGACCCGATCGGTCGGAGCAACTCGACGATCTCGCGCTATGCCGAGGCCGCCGCGACCAGGTTCGGTCGACTGGGCGCGGTCGTCGACTCCCCCACGCTCCTCGAGCCCCTCGGCAGCACGGCCTTCGCCCCGGACGGCGTGCACCTCAGCCAGGCCGGGTACGACGTCCTGCTCCCCGCCGTCGCGCGCGCCTGCGACTGAGCCGGACAGCACGACACCCCATCGCCCAGGTGGGCGACGGGGTGTCGAGGTGAGGCTGGTGGGCGATCAGCCCTTGCGCTTGGTGATCGCCTCGGTGGCAGCCGGCAGCACCGCGTGCAGGTCGCCGACGACGCCGAAGTCCACGAGCTCGAAGATCGGGGCCTCCTCGTCCTTGTTGACCGCCACGATCGTCTTGGAGGTCTGCATCCCGGCCCGGTGCTGGATCGCACCGGAGATGCCGTTGGCGACGTAGAGCTGCGGGGAGACGGTCTTGCCGGTCTGACCCACCTGGAAGCTGTGCGGCATCCAGCCCGAGTCGACCGCGGCGCGCGAGGCGCCCACGGCGGCACCGAGCGCATCGGCAAGGCCCTCGACGGGCTCGAAGTTGCCACCCGTGCCACGACCGCCGGAGACGACGATGGCGGCCTCGGTCAGCTCGGGGCGACCCGAGGCCTTCCGCGGCTGGGAGGCGACGATCTGCGCGGTCTTCGCAGCGTCCGACACGGTGACGGCGAACTCCTCGACGGCGCCGGCGCCGGCGGTCTCCTCGGGCGTGGCCGAGTTGGGCTTGACCGTGATGATCGGCGTGCCCTTGGTGACCTTGGCCTGCACGGCGAAGTTGCCGGCGAAGACGCTCTGCGTGGTCGTGCCGTCGTCGGCGATGTCGACGGCGTCGGTGATCAGGCCCGAACCGAGCTTGATCGCGAGGCGACCGGCGATCTCCTTGCCCTCGTAGCTGGAGACGATCAGGATCGCCGCGGGCGACGCCTTCTCGGCCAGCTGCTGCAGGGCCTCGGCCTTGGGCGCGACGAGGTAGCCGCGGATCTCGGCGTCGTCGATCGTGTAGATCTTCTCGGCACCGAAGGCGGTGAGCCGCTCGGTGGCCGAGGACGCCTGCTCGGCACTGCCGATGAAGACGGCCGACGGCTCGCCGAGCTTCTTGGCCAGCGCCAGCAGCTCGAGGGTGGGCTTGCGGACGGCACCGTCGACGTGGTCGACCAGGACCAGGACTTCAGACATTGCTGTTGCTCTCTTTCTCTGGCTGACTACGCCGACTCAGATGAACTTCTTCGACGCCAGGAACTCGGTGAGCGCGGTGGCGCCCGACCCGTCCTCGTCGGTCACGATCTCGCCGGCGGTGCGCGGCGGACGGGCGGTCGCGTCGGAGACCTCGCTCCACGCCACCGACAGCCCGACGTCCCCGGCGTCGACCCCGAGGTCAGCCAGCGCGTAGGTGTCCATCGGCTTCTTCTTGGCCGCCATGATCCCCTTGAACGAGGGGTAGCGGGCCTCACCGGTCTGGTCGGTCACCGACAGCACCAGCGGCAGCGTGCCCCCGACGACCTCGGTGGCGGTGTCGCCGTCGCGCTTGATGCGCACCTGGTCGCCCTGGAGCTCCACCACGGAGGCGTAGGTGACCTGGGGCAGGCCGAGGCGCTCGGCCAGCATGGCCGGGACGACCGAGCCGGAGGCGTCGGTCGAGGCCATGCCGCACATGACGATGTCGACCTGGCCCTTCTCGGCACCGACCTTCTCGATGGCCTTGGCGAGCACCAGCGAGGTGGCGATGTAGTCGGACCCGGCGATGGCCTCGTCGCTGACCAGGACGCCCTCGTCGGCACCCATCTGCAGCGCCTTGCGCACGGCGTCGAGAGCCTTCTCGGGGCCGACGCAGAGCGCGATCACCTTCGTGTCCTCGGGGCTCTCGGACTTCTCCTTGATCTGGAGAGCCTGCTCGACGGCGTACTCGTCGAGCTCGGAGAGGAGCCCGTCGACGCCGACGCGGTCCACGGTGTTGTCCGACTCGAACCGCCGGTCGGCGGTGGCGTCGGGAACGTACTTCACACAGACGACAATGTTCATGGTGGTGTGGCCTGGACGGCCCCTCCTGATGCACTCGGTGGCCTATGAAGGCGCAGATGACGCGGCAAGTTGCAACTTCTCGAAACGTTGACGGTCACGTTACCGCCGCGTCAACCACCTCGATACATACGTCCGTGGACGTGAGCGGGCGACGTGTGCCAGATCACGTCCACGCAACGCCGGTGTCAGGGCCGGATGACCCGATCGAGCAGACGACCGACCACGAGCCACACGATGGCCGCGATGCCGTAGTTGAACAGCGCGGTCTTCACGTCCTCGGCCGGGTCGGTGACGCTCTTGTCGAAGTCCTTGATCGGGTCGGTGAGGTCGAAGTACCCGAGGTCGACGTTGTCGGCGAAGTTGATGATGAAGCGGACCAGCTCGTTGCGCGAGTTGGCGTCGATCGCGATGAGCAGCACCGCAGCGGCCAGGACACCGGCGAAGAGCACGCAGAGCCCCCAGATGATGCGCGCGACCAGGGTCCGCGCCTTCGCGGCATCCATGTTCATGGCCGGCATCGAGCGGCGTCCGAACTTCTCCGGCTTCTCGCTCGCCTCGGGCGCGTCGGAGTGCTCGGTGGTCTTGTCGTTCTCTTCGGTCACGGTCATCCCCATCGTTCGTGTGGCTGCGAGGGGTGAAGCGTGACACATCGCCCCGCACCCGGTCGCGGGCGAGGCGAGGTGTCGACGCTCAGCGTCCGACGAAGGTGGCCTTGCCGGGCCCGTTCTCGACGAAGGAGCTCATCCCGATCGTGCGGTCCTCGGTGGCGAACACCCCGGCGAACTGCAACCGCTCGATCTCCAGGCCGGTCTCGAGGTCGACCTCGAGACCGCGGTCGATGGCCTCCTTCGCCGCGCGCACGGCGTACGACGCAGCGCCGGTGAACTGGCGTGCCCACGCCACGGCCTCGTCGTAGACGTCGGCAGGCGGCACCAGGCGGTCGACGAGCCCGATCGCGAGCGCCTCGTCGGCCTTGACGAAGCGGCCGGTGAAGATGATGTCCTTGGCCTTGCTGGGACCCACCAGGCGGCTCAGCCGTTGGGTCCCACCGGCGCCGGGGATGATCCCGAGCAGGATCTCGGGCTGGCCGAGCGTGGCGTTGTCGGCAGCGAAGCGCACGTCCGCGGCGAGGGCCAGCTCGCAGCCTCCGCCGAGGGCGTAGCCGGTGATCGCGGCGACGACGGGCTTGGGGATCCGGGCGACCGCGGTGACCGCCGACTGCACCGACGCCGAGAGCGCCACCATCTCGGTGTAGGACAGGTCAGCCATCTCCTTGACGTCGTTGCCGGCTGCGAAGACCCGCTCCCCGCCGTAGACCACGACCGCCTTGACGTCGTCGCGCTCGCTGGCCTCGGCCGCCGCCGCGCGCAGCTCACCTTGCACCTGGACGCTGATCGCGTTCATCTTCGGCCGGTCGAGACGGATCGTCCCGACGCCGTCGGCCACCTCGAGCCGCACGAACTCGCCCACGTGCTCCGCCATCTCTGCTCCTTCGTCAGGGCCGCCGCTGGGACGGACCGTTGCTGTGAACCTCACGACATCTCCGGTGGAGACCGCGTTGCTTCCCTATCATTCACGGATGCGACCAGGGGTGTGGGGCGGGCTCGGAGAACGCCTCGACGTGTGGCCGGGGCGGCAGGACCCGCTCGGTGCGACCTGGACGCCGGAGTCGACCAACTTCGCGGTCCACGCACCGCGGGGCACGGCCGCCTGGGTGTGCCTCTTCGACGAGCACGACGTCGAGACCCGCCACCCCCTGAGCGAGCAGACCCTCGGGATCTGGCACGGGGCCATCCCCGGCGTCGCGCCGGGCACGCCGTACGGCTTCCGGGTCGACGGCCCGTGGGCACCCGACCTGGGGCTGCGCTTCAACCCGCACAAGCTGCTGCTGGACCCGTTCGCCCGCGCCGTCACCGGCGAGCTCACGCTCGATCCCGCCATCTACGGCTACGACCCCGAGCAGCCGGACACCGCGAGCGAGCTCGACTCGGCCGGCTTCGTGCCGCGGGCCGTGGTGGTCGCCCCCGACGACTTCGACTGGGGCGGCGAGGTGCCGACCAGGCAGCGCTACCGCGACACGGTGATCTACGAGCTGCACGTCAAGGGCGCGACCGCCCTGCACGACCGCGTGCCCGAGCACCTGCGCGGCACCTACGCCGGCCTCGGCTCCCCCGCGGTGGTCGACTACCTCGGCGACCTCGGGGTGAGCGCCGTCGAGCTGCTGCCGGTGCACCAGTCGGTCCCGGAGACCGGGCTCCTCGAGCGCGGGACCACCAACTACTGGGGCTACAACACGATCGGCTTCTTCGCTCCCCACAACGCCTATGCCGCCGGCGGCGACCGCGGGGAGCAGGTCACCGAGTTCAAGGCGATGGTCAAGGCCTTCCACGACGCCGGGATCGAGGTCTACCTCGACGTCGTCTACAACCACACCGCCGAGGCAGGTCCGGGCGGACCGACCCTGTCGTTCCGCGGCCTGGACGACCTCGGGTTCTACTCGCGGGTGTCGTTGGACAAGCACCGGCCGCACGCTCCCGGCTACACCGACCACTACTGGGACGTCACCGGATGCGGCAACACCGTCGATGCAGGTGACCCGTTCGCGCTGCGCCTGATCCTCGACTCCCTGCGTCACTGGGTGACGGAGTTCCACGTCGACGGGTTCCGCTTCGACCTCCTCTCCGCGCTCACCCGGGTCGACCACGCGCTGGACCTGCGCAGCCATCCCCTGCTGATCGCCATCGGCCAGGACCCGGTGCTGCGCCAGGTGAAGCTGATCGCCGAGCCGTGGGACGCCTCGATGGACGGCTACGCCGTGGGCAACTGCCCCCCGCCGTGGGTGGAGTGGAACGACCAGTACCGCGACGTGCTGCGCGACTTCTGGCGGGGCCACTCCGACGGCATCCGCACGGTCGCGACCCGGCTCTCCGGCTCGGCCGACCTCTACGCCGACGACGGTCGCTCGCCGTACGCCTCGGTCAACTTCATCACCGCCCACGACGGCTTCACCGTGCGCGACACCGTCAGCTATGACCACAAGCACAACGAGGCCAACGGCGAGCAGAACCGCGACGGCACCGACAACAACCGCTCGGCCAACCTCGGGGTCGAGGGCGAGACCGACGACCCCGAGGTGCTCGCCCGGCGCCGCCGACGCGCGGCCAACCTGATGGTCACGCTGTGCCTGTCCAACGGCGTACCGATGATCACCGCCGGCGACGAGCGTGGCCGCACGCAGGGCGGCAACAACAACGCCTACTGCCAGGACAACGAGACCTCGTGGATCGACTGGCGCGCCGAGAACGCCTGGCTGGATGTCTACGACGTCACGCGCGCAGCCCTGCGGCTACGTCGCGAGCACCCGACCCTGCGTCAGCGGCACTGGTTCGAGGGCCGCCCGACGATGGTCGGCGGCTTCAAGGACCTGGTCTGGCTGCACCCCAGCGGCCGCGAGATGACCCCGGACGACTGGCACGACGGCGACCTGAGCACGCTGGGGATGTTCCTCAACGGCACCCCCCTGCGCTCACCCGGCGCCCGCGGGGAGCAGCAGGTCGACGCATCGTTCATGCTGTGGTTCTGCAGCAGCGAGCACCCCGTGGAGGTCGACCTGCCGGCCAACGACCAGGTGCTCAGCGGTGAGGTCGTGCTCTCCACCGATCCGACGCTGCCCGTCGGCACACCCGTGCACGCCGGTCAGCTGCTCACCCTCGACAGCCCGTGCGTGGTCGTCCTGCGCGAGCACACCACCTGACCTGCCGAGTCGGCGCACTTGTGCGCCGACTCACCGCAACCACTGCCGAGTCGGCGCACTTGTGCGCCGACTCGGCAGGGTGGAGTCAGGCGAGGGCGACGACGCCGAGCTCGGCGGCCGAGGTGAGCAGTCCGTTGCGCGGGACGATCCGCACGGTGTAGCCGAATGCGCCGGGGCGCGACAAGGTCACCTCACCGTCGAAGCGGTGGCGTCCACCCTCATAGCTCTCCACGCGCTCGAGGTCGACGGCAAGAGCGTCGCTGAGGGTGTCGTCGGCCAGCACGCGGCCGTGCAGCAGCTGCACCTCGACGTCGTCGGGAGTGAGGTCGCCGAGGCTGACGAAGGCGCGGACGGTCAGCACGCCGCCCACCTCGGGGGCGTCGCCGACGCCCGTGGACTCGACGTGCTCGACCCGGACGGCGCTCCAGCCGGCGCGCACCCGCTTCTTCCAGGCGGCCAGCTCGCGCGCGCCCTCGTAGTCGCTGTTGAGCGCACGGGCATTGCCGGTGGCGGGGGCGTAGAGCTGCTTGGTGTAGTCGCGGACCATCCGGGTGGCCAGCACCTTCGGACCGAGCGACTTCAGCGTGTGACGCAGCATCTCGACCCAGCGGGTCGGGACGCCCTCCTCGTCGAGGTCGTAGAAGCGCGGGGTCACGTCGTGCTCGATGAGGTCGTAGAGCGCCGCGGCCTCGAGGTCGTCGCGCTTGTCGATGTCCTCGACGCCGTCGGCGGTGGGGATCGCCCAGCCGTTCTCGCCGTCGTACCACTCGTCCCACCAGCCGTCGAGGACCGAGAGGTTGAGCCCGCCGTTGAGGGCAGCCTTCATGCCGGAGGTGCCGCAGGCCTCGTAGGGGCGCAGCGGGTTGTTGAGCCACACGTCGCAGCCGGGGTAGAGCGGCTTGGCCATCGCGATGTCGTAGTTGGGCAAGAACACGATGCGGTGCCGCAGCTCGGGGTCGTCGGAGAGCCGCACGATGTCCTGGATCAGCTTCTTGCCACCGTCGTCGGCCGGGTGCGCCTTGCCGGCGATGACCACCTGGACCGGGCGCTCGGGGTGCAGGAGCAGCCGCTTGAGCCGCTCGGGGTCGCGCATCATCAGCGTCAGTCGCTTGTACGACGCAGCACGGCGCGCGAAGCCGATCGTGAGCACGTCGGGGTCGAGCGCGGCATCGATCCAGCCCAGCTCGGCGCGAGCCGCGCCCCGCTTCTCCCACGACTTGGTCAGCCGCTTGCGGGCATCGACGACCAGGCGCTCGCGCAGCAGGCGCTTGACGGCCCAGATGTCGGCGCCGGCGACCTTGTCGACCGCAGCCCAGAAGCCCTCGGTGTCGTCGGCGTCAGGATCGGCCCCCTGGTCGGTGGCCAGGGCGATGACCTCGCGGGCGACCCAGCTCGGCGCGTGCACCCCGTTGGTGATGGAGCCGATCGGCACCTCGGCCTCGTCGAAGGCCGGCCACAGCCCGTTGAACATGCCGCGGCTGACCTCGCCGTGCAGCTGGGAGACACCGTTGGCGCGCTGGGCGAGCCGGAAACCCATCACCGCCATGTTGAACACCCCGGCGTCGCCACCCTCGTAGTCCTCGGTGCCGAGCGCGAGGATGCGCGCGGCCGGGACCCCCGGGGTGGCGCCGCTGTCGCCGAGGTACTGCTCGACGAGGGTGCGGGGGAAACGGTCGATGCCGGCCGGCACCGGGGTGTGGGTGGTGAACACCGTCGAGGCCCGGCCGACCTCCAGCGCGGTGTCGAAGTCGAGGCCGGGGCCGCCCTTGCCCACGGTCAGCTCGCGGATCCGCTCGATGCCGAGGAAGCCGGCGTGACCCTCGTTGGTGTGGAACACCTCCGGCTCGGGGTGGCCGGTCAGGCGGGAGTAGACACGCAGCGCGCGCACGCCGCCGACCCCGAGCAGCAGCTCCTGGCGCAGCCGGTGCTCGGAGTTGCCGCCGTAGAGACGGTCGGTGACGTCGATGTAGTGGTCGGGGTTGCCCTCGACGTCCGTGTCGAGCATCAGCAGCGGCACCCGGCCGACGCTGGCCACCCAGATCCGGGCGAGCAGGTCAGGGCCGTCGGGCATCTGGATCGAGATCGTGGCGCGCGAGCCGTCGCGCTCGTGGAGCAGCGAGATCGGCAGCTCATCAGGGTCGAGGACGGGGTAGGTCTCCTGCTGCCAACCCTCGCGGGACAGCGACTGCTTGAAGTAGCCGTGTCGATAGAGCAGCCCGACACCGATGATCGGTACGCCGAGGTCGCTGGCGGCCTTGAGGTGGTCGCCGGCCAGGATGCCGAGGCCACCGGAGTACTGCGGGAGCACCGCGGTGATCCCGAACTCGGGTGAGAAGTAGGCGATCGCGCGCGGGGCCTGCGCTCCGGAGGAGGAGTCGAGCGACGAGCCGTCGACCATGCGGCGCTGGTACCAGCGGTCGTCGGTCAGGTAGCGGGCGAGGTCGGCGCGAGCCGCACCGAGCCGCTCGAGGAAGCCGTCGTCGGCGGCCAGCTCCTGCAGGCGTGCGACGGACACCGACCCGAGCAGGGCAACCGGGTCGTGGCCGCTGGACTCCCAGACGTCGGGGTCGACCTCGGCGAAGACGTCCTGGGTCTCGGGGTGCCAGGACCACCGCAGGTTGCCGGCGAGCTCACTCAGCGCGGCGAGCGTGGGCGGAAGGACGGGGCGGACGGTGAACCGTCGGATGGCATGCACGAGATGGACGCTACCAACGATTCTTGGATCGATCCAAGGAATCCCGAAAGGCCCATTGTCCAGGTTGCGATTGTGTTTCGTCGGCGAACTCCCATAACGCGGCGGACCCTGCCCCGTTGGGCTAGACATGATCTCGATGCCTTCTCGACGTCGCCGTTTCTCGGCGGCGGTCATCGCGCTCGCTGCCGCCACCGCGGTTCCGAGCCTCGCCCAGTCCCCCGCGACAGCCGACGACACCTCGTTGGTCGCTCCCGCCACGACGACCACGACGGGAGGCGAGGCGAAGACCCTTCCCGGCAGCATCGGTGACCCCGTGGCCGGACTCCTCGACCTCGACGTCCGCGGACGCACCGTCCCCTCACTGCTCCAGAAGCGCTCGGCGGCCCGGCTCGACGCCGTCGACCTGCGGTGGAACCGCTTCGGCACGCCCGCCTCGGTGCTCCCCGCTGACGGCGTCCTCGCTCGCGCCACCTCGAAGGACCCCGTCACTGCGGCCCGCAGCTACCTGGTGGACAACGCCGCCGTCTTCGGTCTCAGCGCCCAGCAGATGCGCGACCTCGAGCTGGTCAACGACCAGAAGCTGGTCTACGGCGGCGGCCACGCCGTGCTGTTCCGCCAGAAGTTCGGCTCCCTGACCCCCGCCCTGGCCAGCATGGTCACCGTCGGGGTCAACCGCGGCGAGATCGCCTACGTCTCCTCCTCGCTGACCAAGGGCACCGCGCTGCCGCCGAAGGCGACGATCAACCCGCTCCAGGGCTGGATCCTGGCCGCCGAGAACGTCGGGCTGAACGTGCCGCTCACCGCCGCGGCCCGGATCTCGGCCAAGGTGAGCAAGGGCTTCACCCGCCTGCGCGTGCCGGGTCTGGCCCAGGAGCAGCAGGCCCGCCTGCGCGCCCTGGCGATGGGCGACGGCTCGGTCCGCCCGGTCATCGAGGCCAACGTCATCGACGTGCAGGGTGGCAACGCCAGCGCCTACACGCTCATGGTCGACGCCGTCACCGGCAAGGTCCTCTACCGCGAGAACAAGGTCGAGAACCAGAACGACGCGTTCCCGTTCACCGGCTCGGTCACCGCGGTCGCCTGCGGTCCCAAGCACGCCTTCGAGATCACCGACGACGCCACCAAGACCATCACGGTGCTGGCCACGACCGTCAACGCGGTCAACGACATCACCTTGAACCTCTACGGCCCCGGCGGCGCCGTGATCGCCTCCCAGGACCTGCTGACCAGCCCCGAGGTGCTCACCTACTCCAACGCCAACATCCCGGCGGGCGGCTACGCCATCGAGGTCTGCCCCTTCCAGGACCCGACCGCGCCGTTCCTGCCCCCGGGCAACTACGTGCTGGGCGTGACCCTGAGCAACAGCGAGTCCGGCGTCGACGTGCCCGAGCACAAGCCGAAGTGGCGCTTCTTCCCGGCCAACCCCTCGCTCGACTCGCCCTCGCAGACCCCGACCAACTCCGAGGTCGGCTGCTGGTTCACCAACACGCGCGGCTGCACCCTGTCGACCGGACCGATGCGCAACGTGCAGGCCATCGGTCCCTGGGACGTGCTGACCACGACCGGTCTGTCCACGATGACCACGGTCGGCAACAACGCCAACACCCACGAGGCCTGGGCCAGCCCGCTGACCCCCGGCGGTCTCGCGCAGGCTCCGATCTCCCCCACCGGTCAGTACACGACCAAGTTCACCGACGCCTGGAACAACTCCGAGTGCAACCCCTCCGAGCTCCGGCCCGGCGGCAACGACATCAACTTCTCGGTGGGCAACCTGTTCGTCACCCACAACCGGATGCACGACTTCTCCTACTACCTCGGCTTCAACGAGCGCAACTACAACATGCAGCTCGACAACCTCGGCCGCGGTGGCGTCGACGGTGACTTCGAGATCGGCAACGCCCAGGCCGGCGCCCTCACCGGTGGCCAGCCGTCGTTCCTCGGGCGCGACAACGCCAACCAGATCACGCTGCAGGACGGCGTGCCCGGCATCACCAACCAGTACCTCTTCCAGCCCATCGCCGGCGCGTTCTACGCGCCCTGCACCGACGGCGGGCTCGACATGGGCATCGTGGGCCACGAGTACACCCACGCGATCAGCGGCCGCATGGTCGGCGGACCCGACGAGGGCCTCACCTCCGAGCAGGGCGGCGCCATGGGCGAGTCCTGGAGCGACCTGGTCGCCGCCGAGTTCCAGTTCGAGCACGGCTACAAGACCGGCGGCAACGTCTGGGCCGTCGGGCTCTACGCGACCGGCAACAAGACCGTCGCGATCCGCGACTACGCCATCAACCGCAACCCGTTGAACTACTCCAACTACGGCTTCGACTCCACCGGGCCCGAGGTCCACGCTGACGGCGAGATCTGGAACGGCGTCAACTGGGAGGTCCGCTCGGCCCTGGTGAAGAAGTGGAACAAGAAGTTCCCCTACGCCAAGAAGGCCCTGCAGCTCAAGTGCGGCCAGGCCGGCGCCAACAAGGGCGTCGTCCGCCCCCAGAAGTGCCCGGGCAACCGCCGCTGGCTCCAGCTGATGTTCGACGCCTTCCTGCTCCAGCAGGGTGCGACGTCCATGCTCGATGCCCGCGACGCCTTCATTGCCGCCGACCAGATGCGCTTCCGGGGCGAGAACCGCGACATCCTGTGGGCTGCCTTCGCCCGCCGCGGCATGGGCAAGGGCGCCGCGACCAAGGACGGCGAGGACACGAACCCCAAGCCGAGCTTCCGCAGCGCCCTCGGCAAGAACACCAAGGTGACGTTCAAGACGAAGTCGCCGGGCACCCTCTACGTCGGTGACTTCGAGGCTCGCGTGGCCCCGATCGCCGACACGGTCAAGAAGACCAAGATGGGTGCGACGGCGTCGTTCACCCCGGGCACCTACGACATGCTCTACGTCGGACCCAAGCACGGGTTCATGCGCTTCACCATGAAGGTGTCGGGCAAGAAGAAGCAGGTCGTGCGGGTCAAGACCACCAAGAACCTCGCTGCCAAGAAGTCCGGGGCGAAGATCATCGACTCGACCCCGGGCGGTCGCAACCCCGACCAGCTGATCGACGGCACCGAGAACTTCTCCTGGGCCGGGGTGACCGACGACAACGTCGATGCCTCGCAGCCCTCGATCTCGGTCGACCTGGCGGGCAGGACGAGCACCATCAAGACCGTCGCGGTCAGCGCCTACCTGCGCCCGGCCTACGACGGGGACGCCGACGCCGGGTCGCGCTTCACCGCCCTGCGCAAGTTCGCCATCGAGGCCTGCACGTCCGCGTGCACGACCTCGAAGGCGAAGTGGAAGCGCGTCTTCACCTCCAAGGACGACGCCTTCCCGTCGGTGCGTCCGCGGCCGGTGGCGCCCACGCTGAACATGCGGGCGTTTGCGATCAAGCCGACCAAGGCCGCGGCCCTGCGTCTGGTGGTCCTGGAGAACCAGTGCACCGGCTTCGCCGGCTACGCCGGTGAGCTGGACAAGGACCCGATCAACGACACCGACTGCAAGACCGGCTCGACGCGCGGCACGATCGTGCACGTGGCCGAGCTCCAGGCGTTCTCGTCGTCGTTCCCGAGCTGGAAGTCGTCCTTCGGGATCGACAACCCGCAGCGGTCCAGCTGACCAGCGACACCGAGCAGTAGCCGACCCCCGGCGGGGCGGGCGCATCGAGCGCCCGCCCCGTCGGGCCGTTTTCCCTGGCTCAGGTCAGGCGCGCCGGTCGAGGGGACAGTGCCTCGCCGTTGGGTCGCGCCGTGCCATTTCACCCCCGCGGGAGTTGCGGGCCGGAGTGGGACCGGCAAGGGTGGAGCGCATGGTAGGACGCATTCCGGTCATGGAGGTCATGCCGGTGGTCGATCTCGGGCGGCAGCCCGCGAAAGCGACCGTCGGCGAACCGTTCCCTGTCTCGGCGACCATCTTCCGCGAAGGACACGACCGGCTGGGAGCCGAGGTGGTGCTCACCTCCCCCTCCGGCACCCGGCGACCTCCCGTGCGGTTGGTGAAGCTGACCGACCCGGTGGACCGCCACCAGGCGTGGGTGACTCCTGACGAGCCCGGCCTGTGGACCTTCGAGATCCACGCCTGGTCCGACCCGCTCGCCACGTGGGACCACGCAGCCGGGATCAAGATCCCCGCAGGCCTCGACGTCGAGCTGATGTTCGCCGAGGGCCGGTTGCTCCTCGAGCGCGTGCGCGGCTCGCTGCCGAAGCAGGCCAAGGCCGAGGCCAAGGTGCTGGACGGCGCCATCGCCGCGGCGAGCGACACCGCCCGGCCCGCCGAGGCCCGGCTCGCCCAGCTGCGCGGTGCCGACGTGCGGGCCGTGCTGGCGGCGTACCCGCTGCGCGACCTGCTCAGCGTCGAAGGTCCCTACCGGGCCTACGCCGACCGGGAGCGCGCGCTCTACGGCAGCTGGTACGAGTTCTTCCCCCGCTCCGAGGGAGCGACCCAGGACGCCGCCACCGGGAAGGTCACCAGCGGCACGTTCCGCACCGCTGCGAAGCGGCTCGATGCCGTGGCCGCGATGGGCTTCGACGTGATCTACCTCCCGCCGATCCACCCGATCGGCGAGGTCAACCGCAAGGGCCCCAACAACACCCTCACGCCCGGACCCGAGGACCCCGGTTCACCCTGGGCGATCGGCAGCAAGGACGGCGGGCACGACGCCATCCATCCCGACCTCGGCACCTTCGCGGACTTCGACGCGTTCGTCGCGCGCGCCGGCGAGCTCGGCCTCGAGGTCGCCCTCGACCTGGCGCTCCAGGCTGCCCCCGACCACCCCTGGGTGACGACCAACCCGGAGTGGTTCACCACCCAGGCCGACGGCACGATCGCCTTCGCGGAGAACCCTCCCAAGAAGTACCAGGACATCTACCCGATCAACTTCGACAACGACCCGAGCGGCATCTGCCGCGAGGTCCTGCGGATCGTGCGGCTGTGGATGAAGCACGGCGTGCGGATCTTCCGCGTCGACAACCCGCACACCAAGCCGCTGCCGTTCTGGGAGTGGCTGCTCGCCGAGGTGCGCCGTACCGATCCCGACGTCATCTTCCTGTCCGAGGCCTTCACCCGGCCCCCGATGATGCACGGGCTCGGCGCGGTGGGCTACCACCAGAGCTACACCTACTTCACCTGGCGCACCGCGCGCGGGGAGATCGAGGACTACCTGCGCGAGCTGAGCTCGGAGTCCGACCACGTCATGCGGCCGAACTTCTTCGTCAACACCCCCGACATCCTCCACGAGTTCCTCCAGTACGGCGGCCCTGCGGCGTTCAAGATCCGCGCAGCGCTCGCCGCGCTGAGCGTGCCGAGCTGGGGGGTCTATGCCGGCTTCGAGCTCTACGAGCACGTCGCGGTCAAGCCCGGCAGCGAGGAGTACCTCGACTCGGAGAAGTACCAGATCCGGATCCGCGACTGGGCCGGCGCAGAGGAGCAGGGCCGCTCGCTCGCGCCGTACCTCACGCGTCTCAACGAGATCCGCCGCCAGCACCCCGCACTCCAGCTGCTGCGCAACATCACCATCCACCACGCCGACGACGAGAACGTGCTGGTCTTCTCCAAGGCCACGCTCGACGGTGCGGACACGGTGATCGTCGTGATCAACCTGGACCCGCACGCGGCCCGGGAGACGATGGTGCACCTGAACATGCCGGCCCTGGGTCTCGGGTGGCAGGACACGTTCGTGGTGCACGACGAGATCACCGGTGGCGACTGGACGTGGGGCGAGCACTCCTACGTCCGACTCGACCCCGGCCACGAGCCCGCCCACGTGCTGTCGGTCAGGAGGCCTGCATGACGACCTCGTCGACTCCGGGTGAGCCGATCACCGCCACCCCCGACTGGTTCCGCACGGCGGTGTTCTACGAGGTGATGGTCCGCAGCTTCCGCGACTCCAACGGCGACGGCACCGGCGACTTCAAGGGCCTGACCGAGAAGCTCGACTACCTCCAGTGGCTGGGCGTCGACTGCTTGTGGGTGCCGCCGTTCTTCACCTCGCCGCTGCGCGACGGCGGCTACGACGTCGCCGACTTCACCAACATCCTGCCCGAGGCCGGGACCGTCGAGGACTTCCAGCACTTCCTCGACGAGGCTCACGCGCGCGGCATCCGGGTGATCATCGACTTCGTCATGAACCACACCAGTGACGCCCACCCGTGGTTCCAGGCCAGCCGCTCGGATCCCGAAGGTCCCTACGGCGACTTCTACGTCTGGTCCGACACCGACGAGCTCTACCAGGACGCACGGGTCATCTTCGTCGACACCGAGCCGTCGAACTGGACGTGGGACCCGGTGCGCCAGCAGTACTTCTGGCACCGCTTCTTCTCCCACCAGCCCGACCTCAACTACGACAACCCCGCCGTCCACGACGCGATCCTCGAGGCGATCTCGTTCTGGTTCGACATGGGCCTCGACGGCTTCCGTCTCGACGCCGTGCCCTACCTCTACGAGCGCCCGGGCACCAACGGCGAGAACCTGCCCGAGACCCACCAGTTCCTGCGCAAGGTGCGCGCGTTCGTGGACGAGACCTACCCCGGCAAGGTCCTGCTCGCCGAGGCCAACCAGTGGCCCGCCGACGTCGTCGACTACTTCGGCGGTGAGGTCAACGAGGCCGGCGACTGGGTCGGCACCGAGTGCCACATGTGCTTCCACTTCCCGGTCATGCCACGCATCTTCATGTCGGTACGCCGCGAGTCGCGCTTCCCGATCTCGGAGATCCTCGAGCAGACCCCGGCCATCCCCGACGGCTGCCAGTGGGGCATCTTCCTGCGCAACCACGACGAGCTCACCCTCGAGATGGTCAGCGACGAGGACCGCGACTACATGTGGGACGAGTACGCCAAGGACCCCCGCATGAAGGCCAACATCGGGATCCGACGCCGGCTCGCCCCGCTGCTGGACAACGACGTCAACCAGATCGAGCTCTTCACCGCGCTGCTGCTCTCCCTGCCCGGCTCGCCGGTGCTCTACTACGGCGACGAGATCGGCATGGGCGACAACATCTGGCTCGGTGACCGCGACGGCGTACGCACGCCCATGCAGTGGACGCCCGACCGCAACGCGGGCTTCTCCGCCGCCACTCCCGGCAAGCTGTTCCTGCCGGCCATCCAGGACCCGGTCTACGGCTACCAGAGCGTGAACGTCGAGGCGCAGCTGGAGAACCCTTCCTCGCTGCTCCACTGGACCCGTCGGATGATCCACGCCCGACGCCAGCACCCGGCGTTCGGCCTCGGCTCCTTCCACGACCTCGGCGGCTCGAACTCCTCGGTGCTCTCCTATGCGCGCGAGCACGAGGGCGACGTCATCGTGTGCGTGCACAACCTCTCCCGGTTCCCCCAGCCCGTCGAGCTCGACCTGCGGCGCTTCGAGGGCCTCGTCCCGGTGGAGATGCTCGGGGGCGTGCAGTTCCCGGCCATCGGCGAGCTGCCCTACCTGTTGACGCTGAGCGGCTACGGGTTCTACTGGTTCCGCCTGGTGCCGAGCGAGCACCCCGACGAGGGGCAGCTGCTGTGAGTGATCCCATCGATCCCGAGGTCTTCGTCACCTACCTCGACAAGACGCGCTGGTTCGGCGGCAAGGGCCGCGACTACACCGTCAGCGACGTGCGCCGTCTCGCCACGCTCAGCGACGCCGGCCCCGACCCCCGGGTCGTGGTCCTGCTCGTGGAGCTCACCTACGCCGACGCCGAGCCGGGCGCCGACGGGGGCGAGGACGCCGTCGAGCTCTACCAGGTGCCGCTGGCGTTGTACGCCGAGGCCGAGCGCCGCCTCGACCACGCCTTCGTCGGCTGGTGGGACGAGCCCGGCATGGGGTGGGTCCACGCCTACGACGCCCTCCACGACCGCCAGGCGATGGACCGGTGGCTCCAGGCCTTCGGGCAGACCGCCGACGACTCGAGCAGCTCGCTCGGCGGACTCGACTTCCACCGCATGCCGGGCCACGACCTGGACCTCGAGGCGGTCTCGGCGCTCTTCACCGGTGAGCAGTCGAACTCCTCGGTGGCCTTCGGTGAGGACTCGGTCCTCAAGGTGTTCCGCAAGGTCACCACCGGCGCCAACCCCGACATCACCACGCACGAGGCGCTGACCCGCGCGGGATCCACCCACGTGGCGCAGCTCTACGGCTGGGTCCAGCACGGCACCGGCGAGGAGACCCTGCACCTGGGCATGCTCCAGCAGTTCCTGCGCACCGCCAGCGACGGCTGGGACCTCGCCCTGCACAGCGTGCGCAACCTCTACGCCGACGCCGACCTCGCCGTACGCGAGTCGGGGGGCGACTTCTCCGGTGAGGCCGGACGCCTCGGCGAGACCCTGGCCGAGATCCACCTCGTGCTGGCCTCGGAGTTCCCGACGAGCGTGCTCGACGCCGACTCCATCGCCGAGCAGATGGGCCGCCGGCTCACCCAGGCGATCGCGATCGCACCGGCGCTGGCCGACCACGAGAAGCGGCTGCGCGCGGTCTATGCGCGCCTGGCCGGCCTCGGCGAGGTCGAGGGCCAGCGCGTGCACGGCGACCTGCACCTCGGCCAGACCCTGCGTACGGCTCAGGGGTGGAAGGTCGTCGACTTCGAGGGCGAGCCGGCCAAGCCGCTCGCCGACCGGCTGCTGCCCGACACGCCCTGGCGCGACGTCGCCGGGATGCTGCGCTCCTTCGCCTACGCCCCGCACGTCATCGAGCGTCAGCACACCGACCTCGACGACGAGGGCGCCGCCGAACGCCACCAACGCGGGCTGGAGTGGGCCGAGCGCAACCAGCGCTACTTCCTCACCAGCTATGCCGGTGGCGCCGAGCTCACCGAGGAGCAGCACACCCTGCTCGACGCCTACGTCGCCGACAAGGCCGTCTACGAAACCGTCTACGAGACACGCAACCGACCGACGTGGGTGGAGATCCCCCTCACGGCGCTCGCGCGGATCGGAGCCTGACATGAGCACCCCGACCAACCCTTCGGCCAACACTCCGGCCACCACCCCCGAGGCCACGACGGGCACCGCCCCCGACACCGGCCCACTCCCCGTCAACCGCGGTGAGCTCGACCAGATCGTGCGCGGCGAGCACGGCCACCCGCACTCGGTGCTCGGACCGCACGTCCACGACGGCCGGGTCACGGTGCGCGTCCTCAAGCCCCTCGCCGAGCGGGTCGTGGTGCGCCACGACGGCATCGACACCGAGCTGGAGCACGAGCACGGCGGCATCTGGGCCGGCGTGCTCCAGCAGGACTCGGACGAGGTCCCCGACTACCGGGTGGTCGTGGACTACGGACACGGCGAGAACGTCGTGGACGATCCCTACCGCTTCCTGCCGACCCTCGGCGAGATGGACCTCCACCTGGTCAACGAAGGCCGTCACGAGAACCTCTGGCAGGTCCTCGGCGCCCGGGTGCACCACTACGAGTCCCCCGGCGGCGAGCCGATCACCGGCACGTCGTACGCCGTGTGGGCGCCCTCGGCCCGCGCGGTGCGGGTCAAGGGCGACTTCAACGCCTGGGACGGCCGCGAGCACCCGATGCGTCAGCTCGGGCAGTCCGGGGTCTGGGAGCTCTTCGTGCCGGACGTCGGGTCGGGCACGGGCTACAAGTTCGTCGTGCTGGGTGCCGACGACATCTGGCGGGAGAAGGCCGACCCGATGGCCTTCTTCGCCGAGGTCGCCCCGGCGACCTCCTCGCGGGTCTTCGAGTCCTCCCACACCTGGGGCGACGAGGAGTGGATGAAGGCCCGGGCCACCAAGCAGCCGGTGGCCGAGCCGATGTCGATCTACGAGATGCACCTGGCGTCGTGGAAGCGTCACCCCGGCGGCGCCTTCTGGTCCTACGACGAGATGGCCGACGACCTGGTCCCCTACCTGTCCAACCTCGGGTTCACCCACGTCGAGCTGATGCCCGTCATGCAGCACCCCTTCGGCGGGTCCTGGGGCTACCACGTCACCTCCTACTTCGCGCCCGACTCCCGCTTCGGTGACCCCGACGGCTTCCGGCGACTGGTCGACCGCTTCCACCAGGCCGGGATCGGCGTCATCCTCGACTGGGTGCCGGGACACTTCGCCACCGACGAGTGGGCGCTGGTCAACTTCGACGGCACGCCGCTCTACGAGGACCCCAACCCCCAGCGTGGCTGGCACAAGGAGTGGGGCTCCCACATCTTCAACTTCGGCCGGCCCGAGGTGCGCAACTTCCTCTACGCCAACGCGCTCTACTGGCTCGAGGAGTTCCACGCCGACGGGCTGCGCGTCGACGGCGTCGCCTCGATGCTCTACCTCGACTACGCCCGCGAGGAGGGCGAGTGGTCGCCCAACATCCACGGCGGACGCGAGAACCTCGAGGCGGTGCAGTTCCTCCAGGAGATGAACGCCACCGTCTACAAGCGCGTGCCCGGCACCTGCACGATCGCCGAGGAATCGACGTCGTGGCCGAGTGTCTCGGGACCCACGTCGAGCGGCGGTCTGGGCTTCGGGTTCAAGTGGAACATGGGCTGGATGCACGACACCCTCGACTACCTCGCCCGCGAGCCGATCCACCGTCAGTGGCACCACCACGACATGACGTTCGCCATCACCTATGCCTGGACCGAGAACTTCGTGCTCCCGCTCTCGCACGACGAGGTCGTGCACGGCAAGGGCTCGCTGCTGCGCAAGATGCCGGGTGACCGGTGGCAGCAGCTGGCGAACCTGCGGGCCTACTACGCCTTCCAATGGGCCCACCCCGGCAAGCAGCTGCTCTTCATGGGTTGCGAGATCGGGCAGGAGTCCGAGTGGGCCGAGGCGCGCGAGCTCGACTGGTGGCTGCTCGAGCACCCCGAGCACCGCGGTCTGCACGACCTCGTGCGTGACCTGAACGCGACCTACGTCGCGAGCCCGGCCGCCTGGAAGGCCGATGTCTCCCCCGAGGGCTTCCAGTGGCTCGAGGCCGACGACGCCGGACGCAACACCTACGCCTTCGTGCGCCGCGCCCCCGACGAGCAGGACCTGGTGTGCGTCACCAACTTCGCCTCGATCCCCCACGAGTCCTACCGCGTGGGCCTGCCCGAGGCCGGCGTGTGGTCGGAGGTGCTCAACACCGATGCCGCGATCTATGGCGGCTCCGGTGCGGGCAACCTCGGCTCGGTGCTGGCCGTCGAGGGCGAGCACGGTGCGATGCCTGCTCACGCCACGTTGGTCGTGCCGCCGCTGGCCACGATCTGGTTGCGCAAGGAGCCCGCCGTCGCAGGGATCGGTTCGGGTCGCGTCGACACGGATCCCGTAGCGTAAAGTCGCCGCCACTCACCGCGAAGGTCGACCCGGCGTCGCGAGCTCGACGCCTCAGCGCTGCCACATCATCTCGGAGGTCCCCATGCCCTTGCTGTCCCTTGCCCGCCGTGGCAGTTCCACGATCATCGCCATCACGCTGATCTGCTTCTCGCTCGCACCGACCCCAGCTCACGCAACCGTCGAGAACGCCTCGATCCAGCAGTCCTACTGCAGCAAGGGCGGTGCGAACGGTCTCGACTGGCGTGGCCGCGGCGACGGAGGCTACCCGGACAAGTACAGCCGGTCGATGGGTCACACCGCCTGGTGCGCGACCACGTACAAGATCGCGAGCAACAAGCGCGGATCTTTCGACTACTACGCGGTCGAGATGCACGTGCGGTTCATCAACAAGGGCATCGACTACCCCGGTGGTCCCGCTACCGTCACGGTGAAGTCGAACAAGAAGACGCAGAAGAACTACTACACGCTTTCGCCGACCAGGAAGTCGACCGACTGCAAGTCGCTCAGTGTCGGGGTGAACTACGGGGTTCTCGCCGCGTCCATCCCCTTCAACATCTGCGACTCCGCGGTCGTGAAGCGGTCGTCGGCCAGCGCCCAGGGCGCCACCTACCGCGCCAGCGATGTCTCGAAGGTCAAGAAGATGTCGTTCGTCTACATGCAGAAGGTCAAGAAGGGCGTCAAACCGACCTTCAGCGGCCGGATCCGCTTTCCCTTCTACATCGCGCACGAGCCCGACGCCCAGCACTCGTACTACTGGTACACCTACAGCTACGGGCAGGCGGGGTGGAGCATGGGCACCACGCCCGAATAGGCCCTGAAGTCGGTTCGCCCGGGCGGGCGACCACCGCGCGTCAGCAGGCTTGGTCGGACCACTAACCTGAGAGCGTGAGCGATCAGCCGACAGTCGTGACGCCGGTGGCGGACGGCGTTGCTCGGATAGCCTGGGTGCCGGACGAGAACGTCGACGTCGTACGGCGTGAGGTGGCCGCCGCCCTCGTCGACCACCACCGGGTCGAGGCCCACGTGGGCATCGACGACGAGGCCGGGCAGCGCATCGCCACCTGGTCGGGCATGCGCCGCGAGGGCATCATGCGCAGCATCGCCGGCGACCGGATCGTCTATGCGCGCCTCTCCACCGACACCCCGGTGCACGAGCCCGGCGGCTTCCGCGCCCTGCTCAACTCCTTCCTGCCACGCAAGCGCGGGATCAGCCAGATGCTCATCCGCGACACCACCACGCCCGAGCCCCGGGTGCTGCTGTGCGAGCTCACCTACAAGCAGGACTGGGACCTACCCGGCGGCGTGGTGGAGGTGGGCGAGTCGCCTCGCGAGGCGGTCTCGCGCGAGGTCGAGGAAGAGCTCGCGCTGAGCATCCCGGCCGGGCGGCTGCTCCTCACCGACTGGCTACCACCCTGGGGCGGTTGGGACGACGCCCTGTGCCTGGTCTTCGACGGCGGCGTCCACCCGCCCGAGATCACCGACCGCATCGTCGAGCAGGCCCGCGAGATCCGCTCGGCCAGGTTCTGCACCCGTGCCGAGGTCGAGGAGCACGCCGCCGACTTCACCGCACGCCGTATCGCTGCGGCACTGGCCGGTCTCGACGACGGTCCGACCTACACCGAGTCCGGCCGTCCCTGACCGGAGCCCCGGGGCCGGCTCAGCCCGGTGCGTCGAGCACGTCACGAGCCAGCATGGTCGCCCCGACCACCGCTGCCGGCATGACCAGCACGGCGCCGAGCGGCACGAAGAAGCACACCTGGGTGGTCACGCCGAAGCCCAGCACCCGACGGCGGTGCCGTCCCAGGAGCTGCGCCTGCTGGGCGCGGTCGAGCCCGCGCGCGCCGAGCGGACGACCCAGCAGCTCGCGCGCGACCAGACGACCCGACAGGACCGCGCCGAGGAGCACCCCGGCGAGCGGCCCGATGATCGGGACGAACCCGGCCGCGACCACCACCAACGAGCTGCCCACGCCCGCGACCGTCAGCAGCGCCCCGTCGCGTACGGACTCGACGAAGCCTTGGTCGTGGTCGGGCACCGGGCCGCCGAGCGCGGTCTCCGTCGCTCGCCAGATGTGCTCGTAGAACGGATCGCCCACGATGAGGGTGAGGCCCACGAACAACGCGGAGAACAGCAGGAACAGCCCGACGAGCAGCGCGGCCCCGAGCAGCACCCGCACGAGCCGGCGTAGCCCGTCGGCCCAGTCGTCAGCGAACGGCGTCGCCCACGAGACCAGGTCGTCGACGCGGAACAGCAGGGCGAGCAACGCAACCGTGAGCACGACCAGCACCAGGAGCGCCGGTGCCATCCCGAGCAGCAGCAGCCGGGGGCGCTGACGAAGGAACGACCACCCCTGGCGGAGGTAGCCGGCGCCGGTGCGCAGCTCTGACACCCGATTGCTACTGATCGCTACTGATCGCTGCTGGGCTCAGAACAGGGCCGAGGCAAGGCCCTGGCGGCCCTTGAGCACGCGCGGGTCATCGTTGCCGACGGCCCCGAAGAGGCCCAGCAGGTGCTCGCGGGCGCGGTCGCGCTCCTTGTCGCTGGAGCGGCGCACGAGGTCGATCAGTCGCGTCGAATGCCTCCTCGACGTTGCCGCCGAGCAGGTCGAGGTCGGCCACGAGCGTCTGGGCATCCACGTCGTCAGGGTCGGCGTCGGCGGTCAGCGCGGGCCTCGTCAGTTGTCCACGCCCTGGGTGCGCTGGAGCAGCGTGGCCATGGCGAGGCCGGCCGCCGCCTCACGGTCGGCCGGGTTGGCGGCGACCAGCTTCTGGTACTCCGCGACAGCGGTGTCGATGTCGTTGGCGGCCAGCGCGTCCTCGGCCGGGCGCGTAGCGCGGGTCACGCTGCGGCTCGGCATCCTCGTCGCCGGCGACCGGAGCCGCGCCGAGCGGCTGGTGCCGACCGGTCATCCCCTGGGTGGTCAGCTGCTGCATGACCTGGTTGATCATCGTGCGCAGCTCTGCGAGCGGCACGGCGTCCTGGAGCAACGGCGCGGGGCGCCCTTCGAGCACGGCCACGACGAGCGGGATGGACTCCACCTGCATCGCCTGGGCGATCTGCGGGGAGACGTCGACATCGACGAGTCCCACGACGAAGCGGCCGTCGTACTCACCGGAGATGGTGGCGAGGTCGTCGGCAAGCTGGCCGCTCTCGGGGAGCTGGGCGCGCGAGAAGAGCACCAGCAGCACCGGCGCCGTCATCGACATCTCGATGACCTGCTGGAAGTTCTCGGCCGTCACCTCGAGGGCGTACGACGAGGCGCCGCCGGCGGCTCCGCCCGGGGCGGGTGCCCCCGCGCCGCCGGGCCCGGTCGGGGCCGGCTGGGCGGGGCGCTTGAGAGCAGAGAGGTCGATCGCGCCACGGCGGGTGAACGGCTGTTGCGTCATGGCCCCATCCTAGGCAAGCACGGCGGTCGGGCGTGGCGGGGGGAAGGGTGGCGGTGACGTCTCAGCCGCCGCGCGGCCCCCAGCGCTCGGTCACCTCCGCGCCGTCCAGGAGCGAGAAGGAGTAGGCCGCGTGCTCGTAGTCCGGCCCTGACGCGCCGGGCAGGTAGCAGCGCAGGCGGATCGAGGCGACCGGGCTGACCGGTGACTGCCACAGCAGTCGACCGAGGTCGTCCTCGATCCCTGCGCACGTGGTGCCCCGCTCGACCTCGATCTCCCCGGTGACCGCTGCGGAATCGGTGATCTGCTCGGGCTCGTAGTCGAGGTCAGCAGATGTCACCCCCGGCAGGTCGGCCACCGCCGCGTTGAGCTCGGAGACCTGTGCGGCGCACTCGTCAGCGCTGCAGTCGGGCAGGTCGTCGCCATGACCCACGGCGTCGGTCCGATCGCCCTGGCACCCCGCGAGGAGCGCGGCCGCCACGACCACAGCGAGGACACGAGCACCGGCGCGCGTCCGGCGCCGCATCATCGATCCCTCGTGATCGTGTAGCCGCGGGTGGACGTGGGGTCGGTGCTCCCGAGGAAGCCGTCGTGGCGCAGCGCCTCGAGCTCTGCGGTCAGGGACGGGTCGGCCGACCCGTCGACCGCGGCAGCGCCGCGGATGTAGGTCTCGAGCGAGTGGTTGCCGCCGAGCGAGCCGGTCCGGTTGTCGAAGCGGACCGTCGTCCGGTGGGGCTCGTCCGGGTTGCCCTCCCCGTCGGCGAGGGGCACGACGTCGCCGCTGTTCTCGAGCGACAGCACCTGCGTGCCGGCCGGGACGTGTGCGACCTGGGCGGTCGGCGAGCCGGCAGTGACGACGTGGCGCACGTCGTAGGCCTCCTGGAAGGACGGATCAGCCGCGAGGTGGACGGCCGCCATCCCACCCTGCGAGTGACCCACGAGCAGCACTGGCGCCCCGCTCGGCACGCCGGCGTCGCGCATCGCCTCCGCGATCCCCCGCGTGTAGGCGGTGTCCTGACCGCCCACGAGTTGCAGGTTGGCCTGGAGGTCGCGGACGTCGCCCGCATCGGTGCCCCAGCTGTCGGTGCCGGGCAGGTGGACGACGAAGCGTGCGCCGTCCCCCTCGCCGATCTGCTGGATGTCGATCTCGCCGTCGGCGCCGCTGTTGGTGTCGGCGAGGTTGCTCACGAGGTCCTCGAGCGTGCCTGGGGTGGCGAGCTGCCGTGGTTCGGCGACCCCAGGGGTGACCCGGGGGGCGCTGTCGCTGAAGAGCCCGGCCAGGTCACCGGCGGCACCGTTGGTCGTGGGGTGCACCGGGTCGATGCCGAGCTCTCCCATCAGCACCGCGCGCGCTCCCGGCGACAGGTCTCCGGTCAACCCGTCGAGCAGCCCACCCCCTCCGTTGAGCAGGTGCTGCACGAGGTCGGGATGATCCTCGAGGAAGCCCTGCGCACCCCCCAGGGCCGCCTCGGTCAGCGCGGCGCGCTCGTGTGGATGGGTGGCCAGATAGGCGGCCAGGCCCGGCTGGGTGATCAGCAGAGCCGTCCCGGCTGCGGCGCCGCCGAGCAGCAGGACCGGGAGCGACGCGCCCACGACGTAACCGCCGGCGTAGTCGAGGACCTCGAAGGCCTGGCGGGCGAGGTCGTCGCCGGCCCGCAGCAGCGAGACAGCGACCTGCATGCTGAGCGCGTCGGCCTCGAGCCCCAGGGCCCGGACCGCGAGCCCGTGTGGTCCGAGGGTGGCTGCCACCACGTCGGACTCGGCGGCAGCGAACGTGAGCGGCGAGAGGATCGCGGACTCCAGCAGGTCGCCCTCGGCCAGCACGCCCTTGTCCTCCCAGGCATCGTGGCGCAGGCCGTCGCCGACCCGGTCGAAGAGCGCCGCGAGGCGTTCGATGTCGCCGTACCGGGCCTCGATGCCACCGACACCTCCGGTCACCGAGACGATCTCGGGGTCGCTCATCCCACGACCTCCGCGAGCACCGGGGCCACGCTGCGGGCCAGGTCGGCGGGGGCCACCGCGCGTACGTGCAAGGTAGGCACACCGCCGCGGACGACCGGGTCCAGCGCTCGCCATCCCGAGGCGAGGCGAAGCCAGCTCACGACGCCCACGATCCGGTCGGCACCTGGCTCGCCGGCCGATCCGACCACGCTCACCAGCACCCGCAGCCGCCCCCGCGTGAGCACCTCGAGGTCGTGCACCAGCGCCGCGGTCTCGGCCGGGGTCGCGACACGTCCTGCGATCCGGGCCGGAGCGGCAGCGGTGCGCACGAGCTCGGAGAGGAGGTCGTCGCGCCCTCGTCGGACCGCCTCGGTGCCGTCGCAGAAGAGATCGAAGGGCAGCTCGACGTCGCCCGCGACCGGGTCGTCGGTCTCCTCGGGCTGCTCGGGCTGCTCGGACTGCTCGGGCTGCTCGGACTGCTCGGACTGCTCGGCGTCGCCCTCGGTCTCGATCCGGACGGCCCTGGCGAGCGAGTCGGGCAGGTGGGCCACGTCGTAGGAGGCGAGCTCGACCATCACTCCCGAGGCCGTCGAGAGCTGGGTGACCTCGCCCCCGCGGACCGCGAACCACGTGCGCAGGTGGTCGGCAGGGCCGGTCTCGGCGGTCCGATGCCTGGTGAGGTCGAGCACCAGCATCGCCTCGGGCTCCGCCAGCACCTCCAGGGCGGTCGCCACCTCGGCCACCGGCACTCCGGACGCATCGAGCACCCCCCGTCGGACCAAGTCGAGCGCGAGCCTCTCGCCGGCCTCGCCAGCCAGGTCGAGCTCAGCGCCCAGGAGCGCCCGCGCCTGCTGCTCGGGGCCCTCGACTCCCCCGGACAGCCTCTCGTGCAGGTGGGAGATCGGGTCGGGGCCGCTGCGGGCGAGGCCGTCGAGGTCGAGCGGAACCCGCGGCGCGCCGGCGCGGTCGAGCAGCACCATGAGGTCGGCCAGTCGCAGCTCGAGCCGGAACGGGGTCGGGCTCGGGCGCTGATCGGGAGCGAGCGAGCCCAGGTCGACGACGGGCGGCATCAGATCCGCACACCCAGCTCGTCGGGGGCATCGAGCCACGCCCGGTCACCGGGGGGCGGGGTCGCATACCCGGCCAGGCGACGGTCATGGTCCTCGTCGCCGCCCGTCACGAGGTCCTTCACCCCGTCGACCAGCGCCGTGGCCGCCGACCGCAACCGATCGACCGCCCCGGAGATCAGGCTGCGGACCCGTCGTTCGATCGTCGAGATGAGGTGCTTGACCTCGTCGACCTCGTCGGCGTGCCGACGCAGGCTGGCGGCTGCCTCGTCGTACGCCGCCGCGGTGGCCTCGAGCTCGGCACGGCGTTCGGCCACCCGCTGCTTCATCCGGTCACCCGAGGTCGACTGCCAACCGGTGGCCTCCGCCGCGGCTGCGAGGCTGCGCGCAGTGGAGCGGACGTCGAGTGCGCGCTCGTCGAGCCGCGCCGCCAGGCGCCGGATCACCACGGTGTCGCCGTACATGTCGCCTCCCCTGTCGGGGCGGAGGCTACCCATCAGCTCGAGGTCTTACGCCTCGCGAGACCGATCACGGTGGGAAGGGCGGCTCAGAAGTCGCCGGCCTGCTGCCGGATCGGCCGGAGCAGCTCCGACAGCACCTCACGCTGCGGCGGGGCGAGCGCCTCGAGCCCGAAGTCCGCGTCCACCAGGTCCTGCGTGGCGCGCTCGACGAGCTCGCGGCCCGCGGGCGTGATCTCGGCCAGCACCGCGCGACCGTCGTCGGGGTGCGGTAGCCGAGAGACCAGCCCCTGCTTCGCCAACCGATTCACGATCGAGGTGACCGAGGTGGGGTGCACCTGGAGTCGCTCGCCCATCTTGCCGAGCGGCAGGGAGCCTCGTGAGGAGAAGGTCAGCAGCACCAGTGCCTCGTAGCGCGCGAAGCTCAGGTCGTGGGGCTTGAGCACCGCGTCGAGCCGAGCGATGACCAGCTGCTGCACCCGCATGAGTGACGTCACCGCGTGCATCGCGGGCACGCCGTCCCAGCGGCGAGCCCATTGGCGGGCGGCCTCGTCGATGGGGTCGAACGGGAGCATCAGGCCATCATCGCGGGTGAGGCGCTGTGGCGCCGCTCCGGCCCCGTCACCGGCGCGCCGTCGCCGCTTCACGGAGTCCGTTGTGGCCGTTGCCACCGACCCGGTCCCGGCCCGGTCGGGCGACCCATCGCGCGGAAGGCTGCGCTTTGACTTCTTCGCGCCCGCGCCACATCCTTTGCCATGACATTTCTCGGGCGCCGTCGCGGCGTCGCACTACTTCTTGCAGCTGTCCTGGTCTCGTTGCCGATCGTCACGGTCCTGCCCGGTTCACCCGCCGGCGCTGCCGCATGCGGCGCGAGCGGCAACTATCGGGTCACGCCTGGAGCTCGCTACGCGTTGCCCGGCACCTACGCCTTCGAGAGCGCGGTCATCGGACACATCCAGAATGCTCGGTCGGGCGCCTACATCAGGGTCGCGACCTGGGCGTTCACCAGCACCCGGCTGGCCGACGCGCTGATCAAGGCTCACCGTGACTGCGACGTCGAGGTGCAGGTCCTGCTACCGAAGAAGGCCGATTGGAAGTCCTCCGCCGTGGAGTCGCTGATCGCGGCCTTGGGCCGAGGCGCTGCCGGTGAGAAGACCTTCGTCAAGGTGACGACTCACTCGGCCCGGGGTGCCGACGTGTTCGACGGTGTGGGCACCACGATGCACCAGAAGTCGTGGCAGTTCTCCAGCACCGGTGCCTCCCGGCGCGTCACCATCATCACCTCCGCCAACGCCACCGCCAATGCCCGCGATGCACAAGCTACCGACAACTACACCTGGGTCAGCACTGCCGCCAATGACGCGGCTGAACGCTTGTACGACAAGGTTCGCGACACGTTCGCGACCCAGGTCCGGGACAAGGTCGACCCGAACCCCTACATGGAGAAGTCCGTCGGCAACGTGCGGCTGTTCTTCTCACCGTGGAACAGCCCCGGCATGGCAGACCCCGTCATCAAGCGGATCAACGGTCTGCCGAACACCGACCTGACCATCCGAATCGCCATGGCGGCGTGGAACGGTGCTCGCGGTCAGAGGATCGCCAACGCGATCGCGGCGAAGGTGAAGGCTGCGCGAGCGGCCGGTCACCAGGTCGGCGTGTTCGCCCTGATCGGGCGACCTCGCGGTGAGGCCATCCTCGCCACCCTCAGGTCGGTAGGCGCGGAGATCTGTGACGGCCACGCCGGCAAGTCGAGCTACCTGCACTCCAAGTTCATGACTGCCAAGTGGCGCAGCGGCGACGGGAAAGCCGCCTTCGCCACTTGGGCCGGCTCCGAGAACTGGGGAGATGACGCCCGCGGGGTCGATGAGCTCGTCTTCAAGGTTCCGGGCGTCGAGACCTACCTCGACTACGTGAACTACTTCAACGCCGCTACCGACCGCTTCGATCCGACGTGCAGCTACCGGTAACCAGTCGCTGCGGTGACTCATCCATCCCCGGCCCGGGCAGTGGATGAGTCACCCTCGATCTACTCGCTCCGGCGCCTGGTCGTGGCGCTCGAGGAGCGCGTCAGCAGCGCGGTAGGGATCTGTCTCACCGGTCACCACGGCTGAAGCGAGGCCGTCGAGGTCACCTTGCCGACCCACGGTGCCCCACCGACGGCGCAGGGTTGCCACCGCGATGGCCTCGATCTCGGCCCGAGCACGGCGGGTACGCCGACGGCCCAGGTCGCCGGAGGACTCCAGCCACGCCCGGTGCTCGTCGAGGGCAGCGACCACCTCGGCCACGCCCTCGCCCGACTGCGCCGACGTCTTGAGGACCGGCGGTTTCCACGCGCCCTCGCGGCGTTGGGCCAGGGTCAGCATGCCGCGCAGGTCGCGGGCGACCTGCAGGGCGCCGTCGCGATCAGCCTTGTTGACGACGTAGAGGTCGCCGACCTCGAGGATGCCGGCCTTGGCCGCCTGGATGCCGTCGCCCATGCCCGGGGCGAGGAGCACGACGGTGGTGTCAGCGAGCCCGGCGACCTCCACCTCGCTCTGACCGACCCCGACGGTCTCGACCAGCACGACGTCGAACCCGGACGCGTCGAGCACTCGCATCGCCTGCGGGGTCGACCACGACAGCCCGCCCAGGTGGCCGCGCGCGGCCATCGAGCGGATGTAGACCCCGTCATCGGTCGCGTGGTCCCCCATCCGCACCCGATCGCCGAGCAGCGCTCCGCCGGAGAACGGCGACGACGGGTCGACGGCCAGCACCCCGACGCTGCGGCCCTGCGCGCGAAAGGCACGGACGAGCGCGTTGGTCGACGTCGACTTGCCGACGCCCGGCGACCCGGTCAACCCGATCACGTGGGCATGCCCGGTGTGGGGCGCGAGTGCGGCCATCACCTCGCGCAGCAGTGGCGACTCGTCCTCGACCAGGGAGATCAGTCGCGCGACGGCCCGGGGCTCACCGCCCCGGGCACGCGCGACCAGATCGGGGATCGACTCAGCTCTGCGGGACACGCACGATCAACGCGTCGCCCTGGCCACCGCCGCCGCACAGGGCGGCAGCACCGACGCCGCCGCCGCGACGCTTGAGCTCGAGCGCGAGGTGCAGCACGACACGGGCGCCGGACATGCCGACGGGGTGGCCGAGCGCGATCGCGCCACCGTTGACGTTGACCTTCTCCGGGTCGATGCCGAGGGAACGGGCCGACTCGATGCCGACCGCGGCGAAGGCCTCGTTGAACTCGACGAGGTCGAGGTCGGAGGCCTCGATGCCTTCCTTGGCGCACGCCTTGGCGGTGGCGTTGGCCGGCTGCATCTGCAGGGTGGAGTCGGGGCCGGCGACCATGCCGTGCGCGCCGATCTCGGCGAGCCACTCCAGGCCGAGCTCCTCGGCCTTGGCCTTGCTCATCACCACGACGGCGCAGGCACCGTCGGAGATCTGCGACGACGAGGCGGCGGTGATGGTGCCGTCCTTGGCGAACGCCGGGCGCAGCCCGCCGAGCGACTCCGCGGTGGTCTCGCCCCGCACGCCCTCGTCCTGGCTGACGACGACCGGGTCACCCTTGCGCTGCGGGATGGAGACCGGCACGACCTCGTCGTCGAAGATGCCGTTCTTCCAGGCGGCCGCGGCCTTCTGGTGCGACGCGGCGGCGAACTCGTCCTGCTCCTCGCGGGTCAGCTTCTTGCCGGCAGCGTTGCACTGCTCGGTGAGCGCGCCCATGGCCTGCTGGGTGGTCTGGTCGTAGAGGGCGTCGTAGGCCATCGAGTCGACGAGCGCGACGTCGCCGTACTTGAAGCCCTCGCGCGACTTCGGCAGCACGTGAGGTGCGTTGGTCATCGACTCCATGCCGCCGGCCACGATGATGTCGGCCTCGCCGGCGCGGATCATCTGGTCGGCGGTGGCGATGGCGTTGAGGCCCGAGAGGCAGACCTTGTTGATGGTGATCGAGGGGACGCCGAGCGGCAGTCCACCAGCGATGCCCGCGCTGCGAGCCGGGTTCTGGCCGGCTCCGGCGAGGATCACCTGGCCCATGATCAGGTAGTCGACCTGGTCGCCGGTGACGCCGGCCTTCTCCAGGGCGCCCTTGATGGCGACGCCACCGAGGTCGGCGGCCGACAGGCTCTTGAAGCCGCCGAGCAGGCGGCCGATCGGGGTGCGGGCCCCTGCGACGATGACGGATCCGGACATGGGTGCCTCCAGTGACGTGTGGCTGATACCCCTCGAGACTACCCATGGGTACGAGCCGTCGAACCCGCGGCCGACCTGCGATGAGACGGCTTGCCGTCGGTGGGCTGCGACCGGAAACATGTGGCCCATGACCGCACTGGATATCCCCGAGCACCTCTTCACCGCCATCGACCACGTGGGCATGGCTGTGCCCGACCTGGACGAGGCGATCGCCTTCTACCGCGACACCTTCGGGATGCGCGTGGCGCACCAGGAGGTCAACGAGGAGCAGGGCGTCCGCGAGGCGATGATGGCCGTGGGCGACTCGACCTCGTGCGTGCAGCTGCTCGCGCCCATCGACGAGACGTCCACGATCGCCAAGTTCATCGACCGCAACGGTCCCGGCTGCCAGCAGATCGCCTACCGCGTCACCGACGTCGAGCAGGTCTCGGCGATCCTGCGCGAGCGCGGCCTCCGGATGCTCTACGACGCCCCCCGTCGCGGCACCAGCGACTCCCGGATCAACTTCGTCCACCCCAAGGACGCCGGCGGCGTGCTCGTCGAGCTGGTCCAGCCGGCCGAGCACGCCCGGACACTGACGGGCGCGACGCCGTGGCGCTGGTCTGGTTGACTGGGAGCCATGTTTGCTTCAGGTAGGTATCATGCCGGCTTCTTGTTGGTAGCAGTCCTGGTGATCACGCTGATGCCGCCGACGACCATCGCGTCCGCGACCGGCGAGGGCGCGCACATGAGCAGCAGCAAGAAGGCGCGGACGAAGTCGCTCCGCTGCACCGGCGACCCAAAGGGACCCGGGCCTGTCCCAGTGCTGCTTGTGCACGGCACCGCCGTGACGGCCCTCGAGAACTGGGGCAGCTCCTATTTTCCGGCGCTGGTCGCCGAGGGCCATGCGGTGTGCACGGTCACGATGCCCGAGGTCTCGACCGGGGACCTCCAGAGGAGCATCGAGTACGTCGCCACCGCCATCAGGACCTTCAATGATGCGGCGGACCGACCCATCTCCGTGCTGGGCCACAGCCAGGGCGCGTTCCTGCCGCGCATCGCGCTGAAGGTATGGCCTGACCTGACGTGCGCGCGTCGACGACGTGATCGGTCTCGCAGGAGTCTACGAAAGCGGTTCGGAAGCCTTGGTGCCCCGATGCGCCGACAAGTGCATCAGGGCGATGCGGCAGATGGCCACCGGATCCAAGTTGTTGCGTGCGCTCAAGCGCCGAGCGTTGCCCAAAGGGCCGTCGTACACGAACATCGGCACGCTGAACGACGGCACCGTTACTCCGCAACCTGCGGCGAACAAGCAGCGCGGAGCCCGAGCCATCCAGATCCAGGACGTGTGCCCGGGCCGGGAGATCCCGATCAGCGAGCACGGCCTCATCGTCGGGGATGCCGTTGCCAAGGCCCTCGTGGACGACGCGCTCGCCCACCGTGGCCCGGCCGTAGCGGGACGCGTGTCCGCCACCACCTGCAACCAGGTCTTCTACCCGACTTTCGCGGCCGAACCCTTTCCTCGAGGCGATGCCGTTCGTCAAGGGGCGCCTGCACGACACGACCCGGACGGAGGTCCCCCTCCGCTGTCACCTGCGCGCGGAACTGCGCTGACGTCAAAGCCCGAGGTCGCCTCATCGAGAGTCTGCGCACGAAGGTCACGCACAAGTCGATCATCTGGAGCGGCAGCGTCCCGCTCCACGGTCACGTGCGGGTCAGTACCCGCGACTCGTCTCGCATCCGCCGGGTCCGCCCTGGCAACCTGCGGATCCGGGTCAAGCGGCCCACTGGGCGCGGTGTGATGACGCTCGAGACCCGCCCTGACCGTTACTCCGCTTGGGCTCGTGAGTCGGTCGTACGGATGGCATCGCGCCGCAGGTGAATGATGTCCGTCCGGCGCGGCACGCGACCGACCGGCACGAGGCTCGAGCTCCCCGTGACGTCGAGCACACTCTCCCGCGCAACGGTTACTGGCCGGTATCTTGCGCGCTGCGTCCCACCCGACCTCTTCGCCCTCACACAGGAGACCCACCCTCGTGCAGCAGATCCTCGACGCCATCATGGCCGGCTCCCGACGCCTCCTCGGAGGACTTCGCCGCCCTCACGCTCCCCGAGTCCTACCGCGCCGTCACGGTGCACAAGGACGAGGTCGACATGTTCGAGGGCCTCGCCACGCGCGACAAGGACCCTCGCAAGAGCCTGCACGTCGAGGACGTCGCCCTGCCGGCGCTCGGCCCCGGCGAGGCCTACGTCGCGGTGATGGCCTCGGCCATCAACTACAACACCGTGTGGACCTCGATCTTCGAGCCCGTCTCGACGTTCGGCTTCCTCGAGCGCTACGGCCGCATCTCGGAGCTCACCAAGCGCCACGACCTGCCCTACCACGTGGTCGGCTCAGACCTGTCCGGCGTCGTGCTGCAGACCGGTCCCGGCGTGACCAAGTGGAAGCCGGGCACCGAGGTCGTCGCGCACTGCCTGTCGGTCGAGCTCGAGGACTCCGACGGTCACGACGACTCGATGATGGACCCGCAGCAGCGCATCTGGGGCTTCGAGACCAACTTCGGCGGTCTGGCCCACATCGCGCTGGTCAAGTCCAACCAGCTGATGCCCAAGCCGGCCCACCTCACCTGGGAAGAGGCTGCCTCCCCCGGTCTGGTCAACGCCACCGCCTACCGCCAGCTGGTCTCCAAGAACGGCGGCAACATGAAGCAGGGCGACAACGTCCTGGTCTGGGGCGCCTCCGGCGGCCTCGGCGGTTTCGCCACGCAGTACGCCCTCAACGGCGGCGCCGTGCCGGTCTGTGTCGTCTCCAACGAGGAGAAGGCCGCGATCGCCCGCTCCATGGGCGCCGAGCTGATCATCAACCGCTCCGAGGAGGGCTACAAGTTCTGGAAGGACGAGCGCACCCAGGACCCCAAGGAGTGGAAGCGCTTCGGCTCCAAGATCCGTGAGCTGACCGGCGGCGAGGACATCGACATCGTCTTCGAGCACCCCGGCCGTGAGACCTTCGGCGCCTCGGTCTACGTCACCCGCAAGGGCGGCACCATCACCACCTGCGCGTCGACGTCGGGCTACATGCACGAGTACGACAACCGCTACCTGTGGATGAACCTCAAGCGGATCATCTCCTCGCACTTCGCCAACTACCGCGAGTCGTGGGAGGCCAACCGCCTGATCGCCAAGGGCATGATCCACCCGACCCTGTCCAAGACCTACACCCTCGACGAGGTCGGCCAGGCCTCGCTGGACGTGCACCACAACCTGCACCAGGGCAAGGTCGGCGTGCTCTGCCTGGCTCCTGAGGAGGGCCTCGGCGTGCGCGACGAGGAGCTCCGGTCCCAGCACCTGGACAAGATCAACCGCTTCCGCGGCGTCTGATCACGGTGGTGGCGCCGACACGCTGAAAGTCGGCCACCCGGAGTGGGTTTCACGACCACGATCGGGGATCATTGTCGGCGCCACCCCCGACTGGAACGAGGATCTCTTCGATGAGCGACCAGGGTCTGTCCATCTTCGATCAAACGCCCGACGACAACGACAGCCCGCCGCCGGCGAAGTCGAACCCGCGCAGCCCCGACGCCGAGGCCACCCAGGTGATCCCGGCGGTGCCCAAGAAGACCGCAGCGCCCCAGCAGCGCCCCGTGCTGCCGCCCGCCAACCCGCCGGTGTCTGCCCCGGCCACGAGCCGGGCCGCGGCACCGTCTGCGCCCCTGTCGGGCTCCGGCAGCAGCACCGACGGCTTCCCCGTCGTGCGTCGCGGCTACGACCGCACCGCGGTCGATGCCAAGGTGCGCCAGCTGAGCAGCGAGAAGGCCGGACTCAGCGCCAGCCTGACCGAGTCCGAGCGTCGGGTGCTCGAGCTCGAGGCCCAGATGGAGCAGACCCGCCAGGACATGGCCGAGCTCAAGTCCCCGACGTACGCCGGGCTCGGTGGCCGCGCCTCCACGATGCTGCGCCTCGCCGAGGAAGAGGCCGACGAGATCCGCGAGGTCGCCCAGCGTGACGCCGCCGAGATCCGCGCCCAGGCCGACCGCGACGCCAAGGCGATCCGCGCCGATGCCACCCGCGAGGTCGAGGACATGAAGGTCGTCCAGCTCCGCGAGCTCGACGAGACCCGCGCCCGGATGGTGGCCGACGCCGAGCAGGAGCGTGAGCACGCACGCGCCGAGGCCGCCGACCTGGTGGCCGCCGCCAAGCGCGAGGCCGACCAGCTGCGGCTGGCCGCCCAGCAGGAGACCAACGAGGCGCGCACCGGCGCCCAGCGCGAGGTGGAGCAGGCCCGCGCCGCCGCCGACCGTGAGGTGCAGGAGGCGCGCCGCACGCTCGCGGTCGAGAAGGAGCGGCTGGCCCGCGAGGCGACCGACCACCACAACTCCGCCGTCGCCGAGACCAAGCGGCTCGTCGAGGAGGCCGAGCAGCGCGCCCAGGCCGCCGAGGAGCGCGCCCAGGCCGCGTCCCAGCAGGCCGCCGAGCAGCGCTCGGCTGCGGTGAGCGAGAGCGAGGCACTGCTGACGCGCGCTCGTCGCGAGGCCGAGCAGATCGTCGCCGCCGCCACCCACAAGGCCGAGCAGGTCACCTCCGCCGGTGACGACGCCGCGCAGCGCGAGATCGCCGCGACCAAGGCCGAGCTCGACCGGTTGGTCAAGCGTCGGGACTCCATCACCGCCCAGCTCGCCTCGCTGCGTGACGTCGTCGCCGGGTTCTCCGAGGACGAGAGTTGACCGGAGACCGGGACTCCGCCGACGTGGCGGCGGACCGGGCCGAGCTCGCCGCCGAACGTGCCGAGGGGGCTGCTGAGCGCGCCGAGGAGGCCGTCGACGAGCTCGAGGACGTCGTCGAGGAGCTCGAGGAGGTCGTCGAGTCCCTGCACCTCACTGACGACCTCGGCGTGCAGGGCCCTCCGTTCGAACGACGCAACCCCTTCTTCATCGGCTTCGTCGGGGCACTGGGCGCATTGCTGGCCTGGTTCCTGTTCCAGGCCGTGGTCTCGATCGGGTCGGTCCTGCTGCTCGTCGTGGTGTCGCTGTTCCTGGCCGCCGGGCTCAACCCGGCCGTCGAGTCGCTCCAGCGCCGCGGACTGCGGCGCTCGTGGGCGGTGGGGGCGGTCATCGTGGCCGCCCTGGGCGCGGTGGCGCTGTTCGTCGTCGCGATCGTCCCGGTGATCACCGACCAGGTGACTGCGCTGACCGACAACGTGCCCGGGTGGCTCGACCAGCTCCAGGGCAACCGCAAGATCCAGGAGTTCGACGAGCAGTACGAGGTCATCGCCAAGATCGAGGACTACGTCGCCAAGGGCGACTTCGTCAGCGGGCTCTTCGGTGGCGTGCTCGGTTTCGGGCTCAAGGTCCTCTCGGCCCTCTTCAACGCCTTCATCATCGTCGTCCTGACCCTCTACTTCCTCGCCTCGCTCGACACCACCAAGCACGCCTTCTACACCCTGGCCCCGGCCTCGCGCCGCGACCGGGTCACCAAGCTCGGCGACCGGATCATCGGCAACGTCGGGGGCTACGTCTCCGGCGCCTTCGTCGTCGCGCTCGCCGCCGGCCTCTCGTCGCTGGTCTTCCTCTTCGCGATCGGGCTCGGCGAGTACGCCGTGGCACTGTCGTTCGTCGTCGCGCTGCTCGACGTGATCCCGATGATCGGCGCCACGATCGGTGCCGTCATCGTCACCTCGATCGCCTTCGCGACCGACGTGCAGATGGGCGTGGCCTGCCTGATCTTCTACGTGATCTACCAGCAGGTCGAGAACTACGTGATCTACCCGCGCGTCATGCAGCGCTCGGTCGACGTCCCCGGTGCGGTGACCGTGATCGCCGCCCTGATCGGGGCCGCGCTGCTGGGCGTGGTCGGCGCGCTGCTCGCCATCCCGACCGCGGCAGCCATCCTGCTGATCCTGCGCGAGGTCGTGGTCAAGCGCCAGGACCAGCGCTGACCGGCCTCGCCGAGCTCACACCAGGGTGGGTACGGGCGCCACGGCCACGTCGCGCTCGCCCAGCTTGACCCCGACCACGCCGACCAGGATCAGCACGCCGCCGAGGAGCTGGACCGGCCCGGGGAGCTCGCCGAGCAGCACCCAGGCCCACGCCACACCGGCGACGACCTCGCTGAGCGCCACGAACGACGCCAGCCGGGAGCCGAGCACCCGGGCTGCCCCGATGCCGGTGACGTAGGCGACCGCAGCGGTCACCAGGCCCATCAGCACCAGCGGCCACCACCAGGCCACGCTCTGGCCGGCGTAGACGACCGTGGCACCGGTGGCGCGCATCGGCAGCAGCCCGACCAGGCCGGCGAGACCCAGCGCCACGGCGCCCACCACGAGTCCGCCGCCCGCCAGGGCCAGCGGCGGCAGACCGTTGCTGTCGTCGGCGCCGATGACGAAGTACGTCGCGCAGCCGATCATGGCTCCGGTGGCCCACAGCACGCCCACAACGCTGAGGTCAGCCCCGGAGAACAGGTCCAGCACCAGCAGGAGCCCGACGACGCAGACGGCCGCGCCGCCCAGCGTGATCGGTCCCGGACGCTGGCCGTGGCGCAGCCACAGCCAGACCACCACGGCTGCGGGCGCGGTGTACTCGATGAGCAGCGCCGGGCCGACCTGCATGTAGGAGACGGCCGAGAAGTAGCAGAACTGAGCACCGGCCACCGCGAGCAGACCGTAGATCGCGATCAGGCCGGCGTTGCGTCGCAGGGGCTCCCAGTCGCCGCGCAGCGAGCGGATGCCGAACGGCACGACGACGAGCGCGCCGAGCCCGATCCGGACCAGCACCACGGCCCCGGGGCTCCACCCGGCATCGAGGAGCGGGCGCGCCAGGGCGCCGGAGAGACCGAAGGCGAGCGCCGACGTGAACGCCAGCAGCAGCCCCCTGCCTGCGCGAGTAGCGGCCGGGCTCACCGCCGGCATGTCATTCGTCAACGTGCTCATGAGTCATGACGGTAGGCGGCATGCGGTAATCTGTCAAAGTGGTATTCGCTCATGACGTCGAACTGTCCCTGCAAGCCGCGACCGCGCTGGTCAACACCGCGCTGGAGCCCGACACCCTGACCACCGTCGCCGAGCTGGCGGAGTTCTTCGTCGACTACGAGTACACCGGCCGCCTCGACGGCGACCTCGCTGAGCTGGAAGCCGTCCGGGCCGTGCGCGGCGAGCTGCGCGACGTCCTCACCGCCACCCGTGAGGACGCGGTGTCCATCGTCAACCGGATGCTGAGCGAGGAGCAGGCGCTGCCCCAGCTGGTGCGCCACGACCAGTTCGACTGGCACCTGCACGCGATCTCCAACCAGGAGTCCCTGGTCGCCCGGATCCGTGTCGAGACCGCGATGGCCATGATCGACGTCATCCGCGCCGACGACATGTCGCGCCTCGGTGTGTGCGCCGACGACGACTGCGACGGCGTCGTCCTGGACCTCTCGCGCAACCGGTCACGGCGTTTCTGCTCGACCGCTTGCGGCAACCGCAACGCGGTCGCTGCCTACCGCGCCCGACAGGCAGACGGCGCGTGACGGTGCTCTCGAAGTCGTAACCCTGAGCGCGGCGAGGCGTTGAACCGGGACCCGACCCGAAGGAAACCCCTGCCACCATGCATGTCTCGTCCCTTCCGCCCCGCTCCCGCACCAGGCTCGCCGCGCTCACCTGCGCAGCAGCCTTGATCGTCCCGCTCACCGGCCTCACCGACGCCGCCAGCGGAGCGACCGGACCCGCACCGAGCACCTCCGCGACCTCCTCCTCGTCCTCCTCCTTCCTCGCCGAGCTCGGTCGCACCCGACCCGGTCTGCAGCGCCTGCTGAGCGCTCCCCAGGACGGCGTCACCGCCGGACGCGCGATCGTCACCTTCGACGCTCCCCCCACGCTCGCCCAGGTGGGCGCCCTGCGCCGCCTCGGGCTCACGGTCCAGCCGCTGCGACGGCTGCCGCTGGCGCTCGTGAAGGGCTCCCGCGCCCAGATGGTCTCCGCGGTGAGCCGCGGGGTCGGCAACGACGTCTACCCCGACGAGCAGCTCACCTACCTCGACACCGCGTCGAGCGACGTGATGTCGTCGAGCATCGGTGCGGCCGAGAAGCTGCGCGCCCAGGGGTTCACCGGAAAGGGCACCACCGTCGGGGTCATCGACTCCGGCTGCGACGGCACGCACCCCGATCTCGCCGAGCGCATCGTGCACAACGTGACCCTGGTGAGTCCGGAGTACGTCAACGCCGGCACCTCCCCCATGCTCGTCGTGCCGTTCGAGAACGGCCGCTACTTCAACAGCGACCTCGGCAGCGGTCACGGCACCCACGTCGCCGGGATCATCGCCGCTGACGGCACGACCGGACCCGAGCACCTCGGGGTGGCGCCCGACGCCGAGCTGGCCTGCTTCGCGATCGGAGCGGTCATCACCACCACGGCCGTCGTCACCGCCTTCGACTACATCCTCCAGCAGCCCCAGCACCTCGGCATCGACGTGATCAACAACTCGTGGGGCAACTCGTTCCGTCAGTTCGACCCGCGCGACCCGGTCAACGTCGCCACGAAGGCGGTCTCGAGGAAGGGCATCGTCACGGTCTTCGCTGCCGGCAACTCCGGCTACGAGGAGGGCGAGGCCAGTGTGTCGCCGTTCAACCAGGCTCCCTGGGTGATGTCGGTGGCCGCTGGTGACCTCGACCGTCAGCGGGGCAGCTTCTCCTCCAACGGGCTGCAGTTCGACAACGGCGCTGCCGTCGCGATCGGCAAGGGCGGCCACACCGTGCTGCGCGGCGACCGCATCGGCAACACCCAGCCCGACATCATGGCGCCGGGCGTCGACATCTCCTCCACGTGTGACTCCACCGGCACCGTCATCGGGCCCTGCCTGCCGGGCGAGAACGCGTCCGCCAGCGGCACCTCGATGGCCTCGCCGCACATCGCGGGGGCCGCCGCCGTCCTGCTCCAGGCCAACAAGCGACTCTCCCACCGTCAGGTCCAGGCGGCGATGACCGCGACAGCCCGGCCCGTCACCGCCGAGGGGCAGCGCCTGCACTCCTCCCAGGTCGGCTACGGCCACGTCATGCTCGACCGGGCCGTCAAGCTCGTGCGCGGCAAGGGCTGGTCGGCACGACTGGCCCGCAAGGCGCGCAAGGCCGATGCGCGCCTCGCCCGCCAGGACGCGTGGGCGGTCGTGCGCTCGGACCTGTGGCAGGAGGACGCGCCGTACGTCGCCCTGGGCGGCAGCTACGACCGGACCTTCCGCGTGAAGGTCACCAAGCGCACCCGTGCCCTCAAGGTGGCCCTCGTCTACCCGACACCAGGCACAGCAGCCAACCTCGCCCGCTTCACCGGGGTCGTGCGTGATGCGCGCGGCAAGGTCGTGGGCACCACGACGACCGACACCGGCTACGCGACCGGCATCGCATCGGTGCTGGTCAAGGGTGTCGATGCCGGCACCTACACCGTCGAGGTCACCGGCGACTACGCCGTCTCCGACCCCGACACGATCGACAGCGACTCGATCAACGGCCGGGTGGTCTTCCTCCAGGCAGCCCAGCTCCGCCGACGCTGACCTCTCCCGAAGAGGTGCCGGGCCTCGGGCCCGGCACCTCCTCCGAGCCGCGCCGGGATGGATTCGCCGGCTCGGACGTGGTCTCCTGAAACAGGCCCACCGGCGAGCAGGAGCGACGATGACGCGAGAGATCCAGCTGACCTACGACGCTGCCGATCCAGCAGCGCTGTCCCGGTTCTGGGCCGAGGCCCTCGGCTACGTGATCCAGCCTCCGCCCGGCAGCAGCCTCGGGCCGGACGAGGACCCGCTCGCGGCGTGGCAGGCGTTCTTGGCGGCGGCCGGGGTGCCAGCCGAGGAACGCAACAACGCCTCGGCGATCATCGACCCCGCCGGCGTGGCTCCTCGGGTGTTCTTCCAGAAGGTCCCCGAGCCCAAGACCGCCAAGAACCGGCTGCACCTCGACGTCCGCGCAGCCCCGGGTCTCGAGGGCGAGGCGCGGATGACAGCGCTGGAGGCCGAGTGCGCACGACTGCTCGCGCTGGGCGCCGCTCGCGTGCGCCGCCACGAGCCTGCTCCCCCGATGTCGGCCGGCTTCATCGTGATGACGGACCCCGAGGGCAACGAGTTCTGCCTCGACTGAGCACGGTCACGCATCGACGGTCAGCGGTTGCGCGATGCTCTCCAGCGACTGACCCTCGGCCTTGACGCCCAAGAACGCCTCCGTGAGGCCCCCACGACTCCCCAGGAAGAAGCCGGCCACCGCCAACAGCAAGCCGGAGCCGACGTAGGTGGCGGTGATCATGCGCACCCGGCCGACGGTGTCGAAGAGCGGGGCGAGCAGCAACGCGCCGGCGAAGTTGCTGGCAGCGAAGATCGCCAGGTACCACCCGGTCTGCTTGACGTCGAAGAACGTGGTCAGCGTGTCGCCGTAGGTGAAGAAGAAGGCGTTGTAGAGGAAGGCCTGGCCGACGAAGAGCGCGAAGCAGAGGATCGTGCGCCGCGGATAGAGCGTGAAGACGGTGCGGGCGATGAGGGCGATGCCGATGGAGCGTCGTTGGCGGATCGTGATCGTCTCGTCGACGTCTGGAAGCCGCGCACCGGATTCCTCGGTGATCGTGCGCTCGATGTCGGCCACGATCTGCTCGGCCTCGCCCTCCCGACCGTGGATGAACAACCATCGCGGGCTCTCGGGCACGTGACGCCGCACGACGAGGATCCCGATGGCGAGGACGGCGCCGAGCCCGAATGCAAGGCGCCAGCCGAGGCCCTGGTCGACGACCGTGGGGTCGAGCAACGGGATCGTCAGCAGCGAGCCGCCGGCGGCCCCGACCCAGAAGGAGCCGTTGATCGCCACGTCCACGCGACCGCGGTAGGCGGCCGGGATCAGCTCGTCGATGGCGGAGTTGATCGCGGCGTACTCCCCGCCGATCCCGGTCCCGGTCAGGAAACGGGCGGCGAAGTACCACGTGGGGTTGGGCGCGAACGCAGTGAACACGGTCGCCGCCGTGTAGACGCCGAGCGTGATGAGGAACAGCTTCTTGCGTCCGAACCGGTCGGTGAGCTGCCCGAAGAACAAGGCGCCCAGACAGGCGCCTGCCACGTAAGAGGCACCCGCGAACCCGATGTCGAAGTTGCTCAACCCGAGGCCGGTGTCGGCCGGCTTCAGCGCCGCCGACATCGACCCGACGATGGTGACCTCGAGTCCGTCGAGGATCCACACGGTCCCGAGTCCGACCACGACCATCCAGTGCCAGCGTGACCACGGCAGGCGATCGAGGCGGAACGGGATGTCGGTGGTGACGCGGCCTGTCTCGACGCTCATGGGCAGGTTTTTACTCTCGCCCACGAACGCGGTGATTCACCCCGGCGGGCGGAGCTGCGGTCACCCCGAGGTCTCGCCCGACCTGCGCTGACTCGTCGCGATCAGTCGCGTCGAGTCAGCGCAGGCGAGCGTCGATCAGCGTGCGGAGTAGTCGCGGAAACCGCGCTTGGTCTTGCGACCGAGGTACCCGGCGGTGACGAGGTGCTCGAGCAGCGGCGCGGGAGCGAAACCGGGCTCGCGGAACTCCTGGTAGAGCTCCTTCTGGATCGCCAGGGACACGTCGTTGCCGACCACGTCGAGCAGCTCGAACGGACCCATCGGCAGCGCGCAACCCTGCTTCATGGCCAGGTCGATGTCGTCGGCCGAGGCGTAGTGGGCCTCGAGCATGCGCACCGCGTCGTTGAGGTAGGGGAAGAGCAGCGCGTTGACGATGAACCCGGCCCGGTCGCCGCAGGAGACCGCGACCTTGCCGACCTTCGCGCACAGGGCTCGGGTGGTCTCGGTGACGGCCTCGTCGGTGGAGACGGTGCTGACGACCTCGACGAGCTTCATGATCGTGGCGGGGTTGAAGAAGTGCATGCCGATGACGTCCTGGGGACGCGAGGTCACCTTGGCCATGGCGATGATCGGCAGCGACGACGTCGTCGTCGCCAGGATCGCGCCGGGCTTGCAGATCTCGTCGAGGTTCTCGAAGAGAGTCGTCTTGATCGCCAGGTCCTCGGCGATCGCCTCGACGACGAGGTCGACGGTCTTCAGGTCGTCGAGGGACGTCGTGCCGGTCAGGCGCGCGAGCACCTCGGCCTTGGTCTCCTCGGTCGCGCGACCGCGCTGGATCTGCTTGTCGAAGTTCTTGGTGATCGTCGCGACCACGCCGTCGACCTTCTCGGCCGAGCGCCCGACGTAGAGCACGTCGTAGCCGCTCTTGGCGAAGACCTCGGCGATGCCGGCGGCCATCGTGCCGGTGCCCACGACCCCGATCTGCTTGAGGTCGTGGCGCAGCTGGGGTGCCTCGTCTGCCGACGGGGTCTTGTCGTCGGCGACGACGGTGGAGCTGTCGGGAGCCTCGTAGGTGTAGAAGCCGCGGCCGGTCTTGCGACCGAGCAGACCGGCGGTGACCATCTGCTTGAGGATCGGAGTCGGCGCGTGGAGGCGGTCACGACCCTGGCGGTACATCGTCTCGAGGATCTCGTAGGCGGTGTCGAGCCCGATCAGGTCGAGCAGCGCGAGCGGGCCCATCGGGTAGCCGCAGCCGAAGCGCATGCCGGCGTCGATGTCCTCGCGGGTGGCGTAGCGGGCCTCGAACATGGAGGCGGCGTGGTTGAGGTAGCCGAAGAGCAGGGTGTTGGCGATGAAGCCGGCCTTGTCGCCACACACGACGGGGCTCTTGCCCACGCTGCGCAGGAGCGCCTGCACGTCGGTCAGGACGCTCGGCTCGGTGACCACGGTGCGCACGACCTCGATGAGGTTCTGCACGGGCGCCGGGTTGAAGAAGTGGACCCCCACGACGCGGCCGGGGCCCGTCGTGGCGGTGGAGAGCTCGGTGACCGAGAGCGAGGAGGTGTTCGTGGCCAGCACGGCGTCAGGCGCCACGATCGTGTCGAGCTCGCGGAAGATCGCCTTCTTGGTCTCCATCGACTCCACGACCGCCTCGACGACGAAGTCGGCGTCAGCGAGGTCCTTGAGGGACGTCGTGAACGAGACGCGCCCCATCAGCTCGGCCTGCTCGGCCTCGGTCATCTTCTCGCGCTCCACGGCACGGCCGGTGGAGTTGGCGAGGTGGCGACGGCCACGCTCGACGCCCTCGTCGTTGAGCTCGACCCCGACGACACTGAAGCCGTTGCGGGCGAAGACCTCGGCGATCCCGGCACCCATGGTGCCGAGACCGACGACGCCGATCGTGGTGAAGGTACGGGCGTCAGGGGCAGCGCTCTCGGGCGTCTGGCTACTCATGTCGCGCATCATTCCACGCCCCGTCCGGCGATCCGCGACATGTTCACTCACCGGTAACTTGCGCGCCGCAGAGCGACGTCCAGAACCTCCCGCGGACCGGGGTCGTCGAGTCCCAGCTCACGCTCGTGCGCCCGCAACCGCTGCTGGAACGGCTCCAACCGAACGACCTCGGCAAATCCCAGGGACCGATAGAACGGGCCGTTCCACGGCACGTCGCGGTAGGTGCACAGCGACAGCCGGTCGGCCCCTGACCAGCGCGCCTCCTCCATGGCCGCGCGCACCAACAACGTCCCGATCCCCTGCTGCTGCCGGTCCGGGAGCACCGACAACTGTTCGAGGTGCGCGATCGCGCCGTACGACGTCAGGTGGGCGAACCCGACCACCAGAGCGCCGTCGACGGCAACGAGGAGGGTGCCCTCGAGGTCGCGATCGCCGCCAGTGGGTGCCGGCGTCAGGAGCGCCGGCACCATCGCGTCACCGAAGTACGCCTCGAACTGGGTGCCGCCGGCGTCCTCGATGCCTGCCAGGTGCCGCAGGTCGGAGGGCCTGGCCGGGCGCACGAGCACGCTCACGGGCACGCTCCGATCGCGCCGCGCGGGGTCGTGGGGGCACCGATGTCCATGTCGTCAGCCTAGATCGGTAGATTCGTCGACCGTGAGAATCGTCGTGGCCCGCTGTCAGATCGACTACGCGGGACGGCTCACCGCCCACCTGCCGCTGGCGACCCGGGTCCTGATGATCAAGGCGGACGGCTCGGTGCTCGTCCACTCCGACGGCGGCTCCTACAAGCCGCTCAACTGGATGAGCCCGCCGTGCACGATGCGCGAGGGCTCCACCGACGACGGCGGCCTCGAGTGGACCGTGACGAGCACCAAGACCGACGACACGCTGCGCATCCTGCTCACCGAGGTGCTCTCCGACTCCCAGCACGACCTCGGCGTCGACCCCGGGCTCCAGAAGGACGGGGTCGAGAAGCACCTGCAAGAGCTGCTCGCCGAGCATCCCGCGACGTTGGCTGCGGGGTTGACGCTCGTCCGGCGGGAGTACCCCACCGCCATCGGCCCGGTCGACCTCATGTGTCGCGACAGCGCCGGCGCGAGCGTCGCCGTCGAGATCAAGCGCCGCGGCGACATCGATGGCGTCGAGCAGCTCACGCGTTACCTCGAGCTGCTCAACCGCGATCCTCTGCTCTCCCCGGTGAAGGGGATCTTCGCGGCCCAGGAGATCAAGCCGCAGGCCCGCGTGCTCGCGACCGACCGTGGCATCGCCTGCGCCGTCGTCGACTACGACGCGCTGCGAGGGCTCGACGACCCGAGCCACCGACTGTTCTGAGTTCTCCACAGGACGGATCGTGACCGTGGCGCGTAGGCTGCGGCCTATCTAGATTCTCTGTCCATGACCATGAGCCCCGGGGAGATCGAGCGCAAGGTGCGACAGCTCGACAACGACGTCCAGGCGATCTACGTGCTGCTCCACGAGATCTCGGCGACCCAGACCAGGCACGGCAACCGCCTCGACACGATGGACGGTCGGCTCGACTCCATGGACGCTCGGCTCGACTCCATGGACGCTCGGCTCGACCGGCTCGACACCAAGGTCGATGCCCTCGCGACGTCGATGACCGAGGTCCTCCGCCGTCTGCCCGAGCGCTGAATGCGGATCTTCCACCTCGCGACCCAGGCCGACTGGGAGGCCGCTCGCGTCACAGGTCGGTACACGACCTCGACCCGGGGCCGGACCCTGGCCGAGGAGGGCTTCATCCACGCCAGCCGCGGAGACCAGTGGCAGGGTGTCCGCGACCGTTACTACGCCGACGTCGACGAGCCGCTGGTGCTGCTCACCATCGAGACCGACCTGCTCACCTCCCCCGTCCTCGACGAACCTGTCAGCGGCTCCGACGAGACCTACCCGCACATCTACGGCGCCATCGAGGTCGCAGCGGTGGTGACCGTGATCCCGCTCGACGAGCCGGCCGCCACTGATCCGCAGCCGCGCGTCGCCGCCGTACCGCCGCCGGGTGTGTCGGGTGCGCCTGAGGCACCACAGCGGTCGTTCAGCGCGCTGTTCTTCGCCGAGATGTTCCACAACCTGCTGCTCGCGCTCATCGTGATGGCGACCGTGGGGGCGGGGGCGCTGCTGGGCGAGCAGTCCGGGGCAGAGTGGGGTGCGGTCATCGGGATCGGCCTGGGGCTCGGGCTCGGCATCCTGCTGGCCCGCGCGGTGACCCGCTTGCGCGCGGCGCGTCAGCCCGACGCCGGCTGAACGCGCCTCAGCCGGCGACGAGCGAGACGACCTCGTCGGCGCAGCCCCAGGAGAGCGTGACCCCGGCACCCCCGTGGCCGTAGCAGTGCACGACATCAGCGACCCGCTCGAGCCGGACCGAGGGGCGTGCGGGGCGCAGGCCCACCTTGTGCCCCACCACCTTCGCGCTCGCCAGGGCCGGCACGAGCGCCGAGGCCCGTCGCAGGATCGCCTCCGCGGTCGCCGGCGACGGCGTACGGCTCCACTCCCCCTCGTCAGCGGTCCCCCCGACCACGATGTCGCGTGAGCGAGGGACGACGTAGGTGGGTCCGTCGCCGTCGAGCCACCACCGATCGAGCCCGAACTGCTCCACGTAGACCACCTGCCCGGCCACCGGCGTCACCGAGTGATCCGCGCCCAGCAAGCGCGACCCGAGCCCGGAGCAGTTCACGACGATGTCGGCGCCGCTCGGCAGACAGGGCAGGTTGAGCCGGGTGATCGTGCCGCCCAGCGAGATCACCTGCTCGGCGAGCCACGGCAGGTAGCGCGGCATCTCGACGACCGGAGCCTCGAACGACCACGCGTCGTCGTAGCCGGTCGGGGGCGCGACGCGCTCGAGCGCAGGGACCGCGCCGATCCACCACGGGTCAGGAGTCCGGTGACGCAGCACCTCGGTGCCAGGCACGGTGCGGACCCCGCTCAGCGCGTCGGGGTCGCGGTCGACGAGGTCGGCGAACACCTGGCGTGTGCGAGCACCCCAGCCGATGACCCGGTCCTGCGGGTAGGCGCGGTAGGGGTACCAGATCGCCGCAGCCACGGCCGACGTGGATTCGCGCGGGAGGTCACGGGCGACGACGTCGACGCGGTGACCTGCCTCCAGGAGGCGCACCGCACACGTCAGCCCGATCACCCCGGCACCGACCACGATGATGCGACTCATGGGCTCTAGTCTGGCATCGCCGCCGCCGGGCGGGTCAGCTCGGCGAGTCGCTCAGGCCGTTCGCCCGACGGATGACCTCGACGATGCCGCCCATGATCTCGGTGAGACCGAAGTCCTTGGGCGTGAAGACCGCCGCGACCCCCAGCTCCTCGAGGCGCCGTCCGTCGGAGTCGGGAATGATCCCGCCCACGATGACCGGGACGTCGGTGAGCCCGGCCTCGCGCAGCCCGTCCAGCACCGCCGGCACCAGCTCCATGTGGGAGCCGGAGAGGATCGAGAGCCCGACGCAGTGCACGTCCTCGGCCACAGCGGCCGAGACGATCTGCTCCGGCGTGAGGCGGATGCCCTGGTAGATGACCTCGAAGCCGGCGTCGCGGGCGCGCACCGCGACCTGCTCCGCACCGTTGGAGTGACCGTCGAGACCCGGCTTGCCGACCAGGAGCCGTAGGCGTCCGCCGAGCTCCTCGCCGGTGGCCCGCACGCGGTCACGCACCTCGGTGAGCTCGGCTCCGGCCTCAGCCACGCCGACGGCGCCGCTGACGCCGGTCGGGGCACGGAACTCACCGAACACCTCGCGCAGCGTGCCGGCCCACTCGCCGGTCGTCGCCCCGGCGCGGGCGGCCTCGAGCGTGGCAGCCATCAGGTTGGTCTCGGTCTTGGCCTCGTCGGCCAGGCGCTTGAGCGCCGCCTCGACCCGCGACTCGTCGCGCTCGGACTTCCACTTGGTCACCGAGTCGAGAGCCGACTGCTCGGCCTGGGGGTCGGCGGCCATGATGGCGCCGTCCAGGTCGGCGGTGAGCGGGGAGGGCTCGGTCGTCTCGTAGCGGTTGACCCCGACGATGATCTCCTCGCCGCTCTCGATGCGGCCGCGTCGAGCGGCGTGAGCCGACACGAGCGCCTGCTTCATGTAGCCGGACTCGACAGCGGAGATCGCTCCACCCAGAGCCTGCACGCGGTCGATCTCGGCCTTCGCGCTCGCCACCAGCTCGGCCACCTTGGCCTCGACCACGTGGGAGCCGGCGAAGATGTCGTCGTACTCGAGAAGGTCGGACTCGAAGGCGAGCACCTGCTGCAGCCGCAGCGACCACTGCTGGTCCCAGGGACGCGGCAGGCCGAGCGCTTCGTTCCAGGCCGGCAGCTGCACGGCGCGGGCGCGGGCATCCTTCGACAGCGTCACGCCGAGCATCTCCAGCACGATGCGCTGGACGTTGTTCTCGGGCTGCGCCTCGGTGAGCCCGAGGGAGTTGACCTGCACGCCGTAGCGGAAGCGGCGCATCTTGGGGTCCTGCACGCCGTAGCGCTCGCGGGTGATCTCGTCCCACAGCTCGACGAAGGCGCGCATCTTGCACATCTCCTCGACGAAGCGCACCCCGGCGTTGACGAAGAACGAGATCCGGCCGACGACCTTCTCGAAGTCCTCCTCGGAGACCTGTCCGGACGCCTTGACCTGGTCGAGCACGGCGATCGCGGTGCACAGCGCGTAGGCGAGCTCCTGCGTCGGCGTCGCGCCGGCCTCCTGCAGGTGATAGCTGCAGATGTTGATGGGGTTCCACTTGGGGATCTCGTGGACCGTGTAGGCGATCATGTCGGCGATCAGGCGCAGGGAGTGCTGCGGCGGGAAGACGTAGGTCCCGCGCGACAGGTACTCCTTGATGATGTCGTTCTGGGTGGTGCCGGCGAGCTGGTGGGCGACCTCCGACGGGTCGAGGTCGGGGTTCTGCTCCTCGGCCGCCACCTGATACATCGCCAGCAGCCACATCGCGGTGGCGTTGATCGTCATCGAGGTGTTCATCTCGGTGAGCGGGATGTCCTGGAAGAGCTTGCGCATCTCCCCCATGTGCGGCACCGGTACGCCGACCTTGCCCACCTCGCCACGTGCGAGCGGCGAGTCCGGGTCGTACCCGGTCTGCGTCGGCAGGTCGAAGGCGACCGAGAGTCCGGTCTGACCCTTCGACAAGTTGGTGCGATAGAGCGCGTTGGAGGCCTCGGCGGTTGAGTGGCCGGCGTAGGTCCGCATCACCCAGGGGCGGTCCTTCGAGGGGCGTGCGGGCAGGGCCTCGTCCTTCTCGGTCATGTAGGCAGGGTAGGACCTCGACTACCGGTTGGTAACCGATCTCGCGTGTGGGGTATCCGACAACGAGCACAGCATCCCCGACGGTCGAGCCGCCCGAGGCCCCGGATGGCGCCGGAGGTTGAGCCGTCCGAGCCCCTGGGCGAGGGCGAGACGAAACCGCCGCAGGCCGAGAAGCAGCCTTGTTCGCCACCCCCACCCCCACGTTCGTCGAGTAGTCGGGGACGAGCGACGAAGGAGCGAGAAGCCGACGTATCGAGACGCGGCGAGCCAAGAGACAGCCCCGTTCACCACCCCCACCCCCACGTTCGTCGAGTAGTCGGGGACGAGCGACGAAGGAGCGAGAACCCGACGTGTCGAGACGCGGCGAGGCAAGAAGCAGCCCCGTTCGCTATCCACCAATCATCCACAACCAGTGGCCACAGAAGGTTGCCCACAACCCCATGGTTGAGCCAGATTCACGGTCCCGGACTGTCGGTGGTCAGTGCTTGAGTAGACCCATGGCCAAGCACCTCGACGACACCCAGGGTCACCCGATCCTGCGGTTCCTCGACGTCCTCGAGCGCGGCCTGGACGAGATCGCCGAGACCCCCGCATGGTCACTCACCACCACCGAGACCACGCAGGTGGTGTCGAGGTTGGAAGCAGACCTGGCGCGCCTGGCGGAGCTCGAAGCAAGGGCATTGACGCAAGCCGAGACCCTGGACCTCCACGGCGCCGCCGGCGCGAAGTCCATCGCGGTCTGGCTCGCGATGACGACCCGCCTGACCCGCACCGAAGCCGACCGCCGGACCCGCCTGGCCAAGCAGCTCGCCACCCACGACCAGACCCGCGAAGCCATGGGCGCCGGCGCAGTGTTGCCGCAACAAGCGATGGTCATCACGAAGGCCGTCGAGGCCCTCGAGGACACAGGGCACCGTGACGCAGCTGAGGCCCACCTGATCAAGGAAGCCGCCTACTTCGACGCCCACAAGCTCGCCGAGCTAGGACGCCGGATCCTGGAGACCGTCGACCCCGACAAGGCTGATGAGCACGAAGCGAAGCTGCTGGAGAAGCAGGAAGCGAAAGCACGGAAGAAGACCCAGTTCCGGCTCTACGACGACGGCGAAGGCCTCTCCCACGGCCGGTTCACGATGCCGACCGCGCAGGCCGAGATGCTCCGCAAAGCCCTCCAAGCGTTGGCTGCCCCGAAGCACGTCCGCGCGACCGAAGGTGCCGGCTCGTACGACTACGAGAAGCCCACCCCGGAGAAGCTCGGCAAGGCGTTCTGCGAGTACGTCGAGCGCTACCCCACAGACAAGCTCCCGTCCATGGGCGGCATCAACGCCACCATCATCGTGACCGTCGACGTCGAGACGCTGCGCGGTGCGCACAAGGCAGCGCACCTCGACACCGGCCGCGCGATCTCACCCGGGCAGCTACGCCGTTGGGCCTGCGAGGCGAAGATCCTCCCTGCCGTCCTGGACGGCCAATCGCACGTCCTCGACCTCGGCCGCTCCAGACGCTTCCACACCAGCTCGCAACGCATAGCGCTGACAGTGGAGCAGCAGGCGTGTCAGCACCCCACCTGCGACACCCCCGGCGCCTTCTGCCACACCCACCACAACACCCCCTGGTCCCAAGGAGGAGCCACCAACACCCGGGACGCCTCGCTGTTGTGTCCCTTCCACCACCACCAGGCCCACGCCACCGGAGAGAGTTACCCGCTCCGCACCTGACGAGATCTACGCGGCCCCTGGGCCGCTGCTGGGCACGCAGCCCTATGCCGAAGATCGGAGTGCATTGTCCGCTTCGATGCGCGCCCAGAACGCACTCTCAAGGCGATGAGCGAGCGCGCTCGTCCTTGGGAGGAACTAACGTCGCCTCTATGCCCATCGTCGAGGTCATCCACGACCCTCTGATTGCGGCGGCACGGTTGCAGACCCTCGCGGAGTCTCTCCCGCACGCCGTCTCGCTCGCTGTCGAATGTCCTGAAGAGCCGTACGACGGCATGCCTCAACCGGGTGACGTGGAGGTCCGATTCCGCCCACGAGGTCCCTACGATTCCGGCGGGTTGGGCATCGTGGTCGAAGTTCGTTCCAAGTGGTTCGCCAGCCGTGCCGAGACACGTCAAGAGCGGTGCGACCGGCTCCGCGACGCGGTGGTCGAGGCCGTCGAGACGGAAGACGTTGGGGTGTATCTCTCCTTGCCGGTCGCCGCTTGGTCACAAGGCGAGTAGTAGGCACTGGACCTCGAGACCGTCCGGACATGCCGCGATGCGCGCGGTCGTGCCGAGGTGCGTGCGGATCGCTAGACACGGACCGGCCGGGGGTCAGGTCATCCGACCCGCGATGAGTCTGGCGCACTCCTGGGGTGAGCCGGTGCCGCTGTCCACGACAAGGTCGTAGACGACACCACAGTGAACCGCTGCCGCCTGCGCCACTGCCATTCCAACCGGACGGTCCCCTCGTGCCCGCTCGCGAGCCGCCGCCACCTCAGGGGCGCAATGGACACCGACCCACAGCACCTCCAGGCCTTCGAGGTGCGCGCTGGTCCGCTCCTGCGACACCGCGCCGTCGAGAAAGACGTCGTCGATGATCACTCCAGCACCGGCTCGTGCCATCGAGGCGACTCCACGCGACCACGCGGCCTCCAGTGCACGCCACTGGTCACCGAGGACGACCTCCCCTTGTGGCCCGTAGGAGACCAACGACGACGGGGCGACATCGATGAGATCATCTACGCCCAGCAGGAGCCACGGTCGAGGCAGCAGGTTCTGCAGACACCGCCCGATGCTCGTCTTGCCCGCGCTCGACCCACCGTTCAGTACGACGACGTCGACAGCCATGCCCGACATTGTCTGCCGTGTCGATGGGCGGTGGGCATTCGGGACCATCTTGAACGGTGAAGGGTGCACGCTCATGCCGCGATCCGCGCGTCGACCTGCCGATGGCCGGGCGCCACGATCGTCACGTCGACGTACGATCGCGCCTATGCAACCGCTGGCTGAGGTGACACTGACGCGCCCATGGCACTGGGGCGTCGTCGTATTGGGTGACGCGCCGGCGGAAGTGCCGTCAGCGTTCGATGGGCGCGCCGTAGCCGTAGGCCGCGATGTCATCGCACTGAGCGTTCGGCATGCCCAGGACATCGAAGCAGACAAGTTCGAGGGCGACTGGGACTGGGCTACGGCAACGATCCACGTGCGGTCCTTGGCTCAAGAAGAAGCCACGGAGAAGCGCATCTTGTGCGACACCATCATCGGTACCGAAGGAAGCGTTGTGTCGGTGGGAGACGCGGACGGGATGGTGGTGATTCCTGCTCCTAGCGCGCGAATCCGACTCATCGTGTCAGCCACCGAGGTCGACCCCACCGGGCTCGAGATGGTCTGGGTCGACCTCGTAGCGGTCGAGGACTGAGAACCAGCCGCGCTGCCGGAACGCGCGCATCTGCCGCCGTGAGGGCACTCTCCGAAAAGCTGCCGCCCAGGGGGTCAACGGTGGCTCAGCGTCGCCGACGTTGGTCCCAGGAGCGCCACGCTTCGCTTGCAATCAATGAGATGCGGCCAGCGGTCTGTGCGATGTCGTCGTAGTTGCCCGCGAACATCGCCAGGTTGCCTTCAGTGCGGTGGCCACCGGCCCGGTGCATCGACACCAGCAGCTGACCATGGGCAGAGCCGCTGCTCAGCCGCCACTCCATTTCCTGGCCGAGCTGGAGCAGCCGGGCGTCTTGCCCACGCGCGTGCACCAGTCCCGCGGCAACCTTGACGAGGTCGGTGTCCGGGAAAGACTTGCGGGCCGTTCGCTGATCCAAAGCGGCTGCAGCACGACTGAGCGGGCTCTCAAGTCCCGCGAGGAACTTCGCGTCGGCTGCCGCAGCGCGGGCGCCGTCCGGTAGGCCGTCGTGGGTTTGGAGGTGCTTGCGGATGTTGAGCGCCCGGCGGAACTCCTCATGCGCCAGTTGCAGGCCGTAGGTGGTCCGGGTCTCGCGGCCGGCGGGGAGCAACAGCACTGCGGCTTGTGAGGCCCCGAGCAGGGCTGCGCGAAAGACGGTGTAGTTGGCGTCGCTGAAGTAGGGCCCGCCCTTCGTGGCTTGGTCCGCGAGCAGCCGCAGACCGGCGTCGAGATGCTCGCCAGCGACCGTCAGCCCCCACCAGGCGAGCTGGCTGCACGGCATCGGCGGGAAGGTCTCGTCGTCCTTGGCAAGCGAACTGCCCGCTTCTGGGGTCTGCGGGTCCAGCAGCAGGGGCCGCCATGCAGCAACAGCCTCTTCCACTCGCCCGATCCGGTCCTGCCAGGTCGTCACGCCCGACAACATAGTGGGCTCGGGCCGGTCCAGCTCTCCAAGTCGCCCGACTCTGCCGCGAGTAGCGCGATCGTGCCGACGAGCGTCCGTGTCCGGTCAGAGTTCGGGATGGTCCGACGCAGACGATGGCTTCTCTCTACGCAAACCACTTGGCCACTCGAACACAGCGTTCGTATCCCCTGCCTTGAAGGCACTGTCGGCGGCGCCGACGCAAGCCCAGAAGCCCGTTGGAAAGGAACGCCCGTCGAGCAAGGTGCCGAGACCCTTCAACGAGACTGAGAATCCGAAGCCATCGTCGAACCAGACGTTGTATTGACGCTTCCACCGTTCCGGCAGCAATGCTGGCCCCCGGTTGCGTCGCTGGATGAACTGCGCCACGCCCGAACGGTAGAGGATCGCGCGGTCCTCTGCAGAGCGGCCATCCGACTCTGCCGCAGACCGTGCGCCGAGCTACCGGTGTATGCGCGAACGTCTACGCCGGTGGACCGCAGCGATCGGATCTCTTGACTCCGACAGCGCCGACATCTGCCCGTAGCCGCACCTTCCGGACGACCATCCCTACGGTCGCGGCGCGTACTCCACCACTGACCACGGCCAGGCGTCGGCAAGCCACTCGGTCACGGCTTCGTAGAGGGGTTTGTCGAGGTCGGCGTGCTCGGAGGTGACCCACGACAGCGCCTTGACCGCGCCGGGGCGCGCCGGCTCCGTGGGCTTGAAGTAGACGCAGCCGATCACCTGGTCCCGGTCGGGCAACAGCACCGTGTAGGCGAAGTCGACACCTGAGCTCGACCGCTCGATGTGGGACACACAGTCGCCGAGGTTCTCCTCGAGCGTCATCGGTTCGGGCCAGCTCGACTCCTCCCACCCCGGCAGGCTGCGGATGAAGTCCATGCTCTGGGTCCACGCCTCGTAGTCCGACTCGTTGTGCTCCGGACCGAGCAGGGTGAGCCGGAACCTGTCCGTCTCGATGGGCACGGGGAGAGGGAAACCGTCCGGGACGAGGCTCATGGCCCCAGTCTGTCACCGGAAGGCCGCCGGTCCGGCTCGGCCTGAGCGACGCCCAGCGGCCGGACGGTGGTCCCAGGTCGGGTCCTCCTGGCGCCTCTTGAGCAGCCACACGATGCCCGCCGACCACATCACGATCCCGCCTCCGACTGCCCCGTAGAAGCCCAGGAACACAGCCAGGACGAGGAGCGCGGGCACTGTGCCGAGCGCCCCGGCGACCAGGTAGGCGGCCGTGCGGGAGCCAGTGCGCGGCGAGAGGTCGGACGAGGTCAAGAGCGGAGCGTAGCCCTCTCTGCTCCCACCGGCCGTCGGCTCTCGAGACATCCCCCTCAGAGCTGCTTGGTGGTGACCACGGTGGTCCCGTGGACCGCGTCCACCTCTCGGAGTTCGATCTCGGTGAACCCGAGCTTGGCCAGCACCCGGCGAGAAGCTGCGTTCCACTCCCAGACCGTGGCCCACACCCGTTCGCAGCCCGACGTCCTCGCCTGATCGAGGACGGCCGAGGCCGCCTCGGTCGCAAGTCCCTGACCCCACACCCGGCGGAGGAGCTCGAAGGCCAGCTCCGGTTCGTCGGCTGCCCCTCGCGCGCTGTTGATCAGACCGCAGGAGCCGATGACGTCACCGGTGTCCCTCAGCTCGACCGCCAGCAACCCGGTCGACGACGCCCGGTCACTACGGATCGACTCCTCGAGGTCGACGACCGTGGGGAGACCACGTGCGTCGATCCGGCGATGGGGCGGTACTCGCGGATCACGTTCGGACCACAGCTCACGTCTGACCACGGCCTCGGCCACCCGCCATGGTCTGAGCCGCAACCGCTCCGTCCTGAGCACGACCTCGTGGCTCGGGGTTGCTCCACCTGCCATGGCGGCAGCCTCTCACGGGCGAACGCACGATCGGGTCGCCGATCGTGCCGCGACGCCCACCATGACGCGCCCGCGTGACATCGGGAGCGTTCCACCGTTGGATGGCCCTGTGACCACGCCTGCCGACCGAGCCGAAGAACTTCCGTCTGGCCCGACCCCGGTGCTGCCGGGGATCCGCAGCGCTCGCACGCGCATCATCCTCGCCATCGTGCTCGCGATCCTCGCCGCTGCCCTTGTCGCTTGGACCTGGCGCCACCCCACGGCCTTCCCTCCGGTCGCCGCGGAGATCTCCACGGGCAGCGAGGACTGGCCGGTGGACGAAGCGCTGTTCGTCGGCATGACCTACCCGTTCACGCGGGGCGAGGACACGGTGACGCTCCAAGAGGTCGAGGCGAACGTCGTCACGAACACCGCCGATGCCACGGTCTCCTTCAGCATCTGCACGCTGACGGGCGACGGAGCCATCGGGTCGGTCAGCGCAGCCGACGTCGAGGACCTGTGCTCGTCCTTGCTCCCCGTCGCCGACCACCGGCTGACCTCGGACGCCGACCCGTCCGAGCAGCTGCTGATCGAGATCACTCCCCGCCGCGCCGGCACCATCGAGATCGCCGGCGCCTCGCTCACCTACGGCCAGGGATGGCAGCGCGGCAGCCAGGACGTCGGCGAGCGCATCCGCCTGATCGTGCGCTGATCCCGGCTCAGGCCCACGCCCAGCGGACCTTCACGCGACGATCGGTGTTGACCGCGCGCACGCGCCGAGCTGCGCGCCACAGGTTGCGATGGCTCTCGCGCCGTTCAGCGCCGGTGATCTCGTCGACGACCACCACCTGCCACGGCAGGAGCCCGGTGAACCGGACCACGAGCAGGACCGCGGCGAGGGCCAGGACGATCGGCAGCTCGACGGACAGCAGACCGACCGCGAGCACGAGCACGATCAGTGGCGCCGCGACCAGGATCACCAACCACACCGCGAGGCCGATCACCATGCCCTCGAGGTCGTGCGCCGGTGAGAACGGGTCCACGTTGTTCCGCAGGGTGTCGGGCTTCATCACCCGAGCCCTCGGACGCCAGGGCAGGACGCGCACGTCGATCAGTGCAGTCTCGAGCAACAGATGACCTCTTCGACATGACCCGCACGGTCCGGGCGGGAGACGCATCCTGGCACGCGCCCCTGGCCGAGCTTGCTCGGGGTCACTGCTCACCGGCCGGGTAGGCCTGCAGCACACGGAGCGCCCGCAGCGTCACCCAGCGATTCGCCGACCCGGCCCGCGGCAGCGGCACGTGGGTCTCGCCCGGGTAGCCGCGGTTGACCGGCCACCGTCCGTCCGGGGTGCGTCGTCGAACCAAGACCTCCAAGGCCTCCTGCATCCGGTCGTCGTAGGCCACGTGGGCGTCGGCCAGCGCGTCCAGGCACCGCAGGATGTCGTAGTGCCACCGGGTCGGCTCGTGCAGCAGGAGGAACACCGGGCTGATCACCTCGTTGCCCCGCTCACTGCGGAGGAGTCGGTGGCGCAGGAGGAACTCGACGCCGCTGCTGCGAGCGGCGCGGAGGTCCTCGAGTCGGTGGAGACCGCCAGCCCGCTCGTAGCCGGTGACCGCTTCGATGACCGAGAGCGTGGTGTGCACCGAGGAGTGGGTGACCTCCGGTCCGCGGCGACAGTTGAAGCCGCCGTCGACGACCTGCCCTGCGAGCAGGCAGTCCACGATGCTGACGAGGTGCTCCTCGGCCGCCCCGAAGTACGCCGCGTAGTTCAGCACCATTGCGTTGATGCAGGCGTCGCTGTGCTGGGTGGACGCTCGCGGGTCCACGCCCCCGTCGCGACTCTTGTGGTTGGTGAGGATCAACGCCACGGTCTCGCGGGCTGCAGGATGCGCCGGGTCGAGACCGAGGTTGCGCAGCTCGAGCAGCGAGTAGTGGCTGCAGGTCCACTTGGGTTGGTAGAACCCCCGACCCCAGTGACCTCCAGGTCCACGAGCCGCAAGGATCGCTGCGCCGTCACCCTCGACCGCCACCTGCGCCTGGAGCGCCGCTGCGTCGCGGCGGAGCAGGTCGCGGGTGGTCTGGAAACGCACGCCCGCGTCTCCGTCGAGGAGCCAGTCCAGCACCGCGTCTCGCGCCATGACCCATCATGGCAGCCGATCGGCGCGAGCGAAGGTGTCAAGCGGTGGCCGCCACCGGTTCCATCTCCACGAGCCGCATCAGGTGGCTCATGTGCAGCAGGCGGCGTACGGCGCCGTTGCAGCCGCGCAGCCGGACGTGCTGGCCGTCGCGGGACGCGACCCGAGAGGCCACGGCCAACACCTTGAGGGCGGTGACGTCCACGGTGCCGACCTCGGTGAGGTCGACCACGACCTCGTCGTGGTTGGCGAGCCGGTCGTAGAGAGCCGTGCGCACCTGGAAGGTGCTGCGGACGTCGAAGTCGCCGGCCAGCACCAACTCCGGCCCGTCGGTCACGATCTGCATGAGGTCTCCCGAGGTGTCGTGTCTCTTTACTCTCCCCCTCTAGGACGCCGGGAAACGCCTAGAGGTTGCGTGAGTCGGCAGTTCTTTTGCTTCCGGCACCCACGCGCTCGTCGATCCAGGCGAGATATCCGCTCGTCACGCCGATGGCTGCCATCCCGAGCACCCCCAGCGGGGAGAAGATGTGGTCCGAACGCACCAGCCACGCGGCAGGCAGCAGCGCGAGCGCCACCAGAGCCACCGATCCATGTCGCAGCACCTGGTCGACGGCGACCGCGAGGCAGGTCGCGAGGAGCGCCCACTCCCCCACGTCGCCGATCGGTCGGCCGATGTCGAAGAGCGCGCGGATCTCGTCGGAGCGCGACACCCCCGGTCCCATCGCCCGAGTGACGTAGCCGGCGGCGATCCCGTTGATCACGTCGAGCGCGCTGTAGAACGTGGCGTAGGTGTAGGCCGCCAGCCGCACCACCCAGGCCAGGGTGTCGGTGCGCCCGCGGACGAGGTGGGCGAGCGCCAGGCCGACCAGGGGGAACACCAGCAGACCGGGCACGTGCAGCGTCCACCACTGCGTCGCGGTGTCGTAGGTCAGCCGGTGCGGGTGGAAGAAGCCGGCCAGCGCCAGCGTGAGGCCGGGCAGTGCCAGGAGGACCGGCGTGGTGAAGCGGGAGCGCATGGTGGCTACTGTGCCCTCCATGGTCAACCTCACCCGGATCTACACCCGCACCGGCGACGGCGGGGAGACCCGCCTCGGCGACATGAGCCTCACCACGAAGAACGACCCGCGGCTGCACGCCTACGCCGATGTCGACGAGGCCAATGCCCACCTCGGTCTGGCCGTGGCCTCCGGTGGGCTCGACGACGACGTCGTCGCGGTCCTGACCCACGTGCAGAACGACCTCTTCGACGTCGGCGCCGACTTCTGCACCCCCGTGGTCCCCGACCCGGAGTACCCGCCGCTGCGCATCGAGCAGGAGTACGTCGACCGCCTCGAGGCCTGGTGCGACCACTACAACGAGTCCCTGGAAGCCCTGCGCTCCTTCATCCTCAGCGGCGGCACGCCGGGTGCGGCCCACCTGCACGTGTGCCGCACCGTGATCCGACGCGCCGAGCGTTCGGCCTGGGCGGCCTACGAGGTGCACGGGGAGTCGATGAACAAGCTCGCGATCACCTACCTCAACCGGCTCTCCGACCTGGTCTTCATCCTCGCCCGCTACGCCAACCGCGAGCCGGGCGACGTCTTGTGGGTGCCCGGCGGCGAGCGCTAGTCACTCGCTCCTCCAGGGCCCTGTGGATGACGCGGGCACCGCGGCGACGACGCTGACACACTGACCGCGCCATGATCCTGAGCCAGCTGTCCGCCGACGTCGTTGCCGCGCACTTCTCTGCCCAGACGATGGCCCGGGCACGCGCCTACGCTCGTGACGGCTCGACCTCCAGCCCCGACATCCAGCGACTGACCGAGACCGAGGTCGAAGCGGTCGCCTTCGTGGCGGGGTCAGGGCAGGCCACGTACGTCGTCCACCTGCGCGCCGCCGACCGCGCCGGCCGGCTCACGGTGGCCACGTCGTGCAGCTGCCCGGTGGGCTACCAGTGCAAGCACGGCGCCGCCCTTGCCCTGGTCCTCGGCGCCGCCTTCCAGCCGGCCCACGCCGCGGCAGGGTGGGAGCACTCGTTGGGTCAGCTGGTCAGCGGGCTCGAAGAGCTCGCGCCGAGCCCGACCGAGCTGCCCGGGGTCGCCCTGGCGTTCACCCACACCGTCGCCCGGTCGGCTCATCGCTACGTCCCGCGCGGCACCGAGCTGCGGCTGCGCCCGATGCGCCCGGGAGCCAAGCAGGCCTGGGTGAAGTCCGGCCTGGACTGGTCCGACATCGCCTCCTCGCGCACCCAGCACCGTTACGACGCAGCGCAGCTCGAGGTGCTCACCGAGCTCGCCGACGCGCTGGCTGCCCGCCGCACCTACTGGACGAGCGACGAGCCGGCCGTGCAGGAGTTCGGTCCCACCCTGGTGCCGCTGCTCGGCCGCGCGGTCGAGGCCGGCATCACCCTGCTCCCGGTCCCCCCGCTGACGCAGATCAGCCTCCACGGCGAACCGCTCGAGCTCGTCCTCGACGTCAGTGCCGACCACGCGGGCACTGTCATCACCTCCGGACTCGCCCACGACGACCGGCTGTGGCACGGCGACGACCTGCTGGTCTGGGGCGACCCGGCCCACTCGGCAGCGCTGCTCGACGGCGGCAGGCTGGTCCTCGGACGTCTCGCACGCCGGCTCCCGGCCGGTCCCGTCGGGGTCCTGCGCAGCGGGCGCCCGGTCACGATCCCCAGCGAGGTCGACGCCGAGGACCACCTGCGCCGACTGATGCGCCTGTCCACGCTCACCTCGAGCGACGCCTCCGTGGAGCTGCCCGAGCCGGTGCTTCCCCGACTGCGCCTCACCGTCACCTGGGCCTCGAGCCAGGAGGCCTCCCTGAGCTGGTCGTGGCTCTACGGCGAGGACGCCGTGCTCGATGCGGACACCCACGCGCTGCGGGACCGGGCCGCTGAACGGCGGCTGCTGGACCGGTTGCCCCAGCGCCCCGACCTGAGCCCCCGCAGCGTCACCGGGGTCGACGTGCTGCACCTCGCCCTCCTCGAGCTGCCGGCCTGGCGCGCCGCCGAGGAGGTGGAGGTGGTCGAGGTCGATGCCCCCGACTTCCGCGAGGCCGAGTCCGGGCCGGAGATCTCCTTCGACGTGCCCGACAACCCGGTCGAGCACACCACAGCGACGAGCGAGCACCAGGACTGGCTCGACCTCGAGGTGGTCATCACCGTGGAGGGAGAGCGGGTCGCGCTCGCCGAGGCCCTGGCCGCGATCACCCTCGGCCACGAGTTCCTGGTGCTGCCCAGCGGCCTGTTCGTCCGTACCGATCGCCCCGAGTTCGAGAAGCTCGCCGACGTCGTGCGTGCTGCCGCCGAGCTGCACGACCGGAGCGAGGACGATGACCGCGTCAAGGTCGGCCGCCACGACCTCGGTCTCTGGGCGCAGCTCGCCGAGCTCGGCGTCGTTGACGAGCAGGCCGCCACCTGGGTACGCCGCGCTCAGGCTCTGCGTGACCTCGTGGACCTCCCGCGGCCCGCACCCAGCGGCATCGTCTCGACCCTGCGCAGCTATCAGCTCGACGGCTTCCACTGGCTGACGTTCCTCTGGGAGCACCGGCTCGGCGGCATCCTGGCCGACGACATGGGTCTCGGCAAGACCCTGCAGGTCCTCACGCTCATCGCTCACACGCGTGCCGTCACCGATCGTCCGTTCCTGGTCGTCGCTCCCACCAGCGTCGTCACCGCCTGGGAGGAGCAGGCCGCACGCCACGCTCCCGACCTGCGGGTCCGCACGATCAAGGGCTCGCGCCGACGTCGCACCGAGACGATCGCCGACCTGGCCGCCGATGCCGACATCGTGGTGACCAGCTACACGCTGCTGCGCCTCGAGTCCGACGACTACGCCGCCGTCACCTGGGAGGGCCTGGTCCTCGACGAGGCCCAGATGGTCAAGAACCATCAGAGCAAGGCCTACACCGCAGCCCGGCAGGTCCCGGCCGGCTTCCGCCTCGCCGTCACCGGTACGCCGTTCGAGAACCGGCTCCTCGAGCTCTGGTCGCTGCTGTCCATCGTGGCCCCAGGGCTCTACCCCCATCCGCGCTCCTTCACCCAGCACGTCGTCCGCCCCGTGGAGAAGGAGGGCGACACCGCCGCGCTGCGCCGCTTCACCCAGCGCATCAAGCCCTTCGTGCTGCGTCGCACCAAGGAGCTCGTCGCCGCTGACCTGCCGCCCAAGCAGGAGCAGGTCCTGCACATCGAGCTCAACGCCAAGCACCGCAAGATCTACGACACCCACCTGGCCAAGGAGCGCCAGCGCATCCTGGGACTCGTCGACGACGACTTCGACCGCAACCGGGTCGCGATCCTGGCCGCGCTGACCACGTTGCGTCAGCTGGCCCTGGATCCCGCTCTGACCGATCCGGACCACGACCGGGTGGGCTCGGCCAAGCTCGACCTCCTGGCCGAGCACCTCGCGGAGGTCACCGCGGAGGGGCACCGGGCGCTGGTGTTCAGCACCTTCACCGGGTTCCTGCGCCGCGTGCGCGACCGCCTCGACGCCGATGGGATCTCGACGGCCTACCTCGACGGCTCCACCCGCGATCGAGCCTCGGTCATCGACGAGTTCCGTTCCGGCGACGCCTCGGTCTTCCTGATCAGCCTCAAGGCCGGTGGTGTCGGACTGACCCTGACCGAGGCCGACTACGTCTTCGTGCTCGACCCGTGGTGGAACCCCGCAGCCGAGGCCCAGGCCGTCGACCGCGCCCATCGCATCGGGCAGGACAAGACGGTCATGGTCTACCGCCTGGTCTCGACCGACACCGTCGAGGACAAGGTGCTGGCTCTGCAGGCGCGCAAGGCAGCCCTGTTCGCGCAGGTCATCGATGGCGAGGGAGCGATGTCACGCGCCATCGATGCCGCCGACATCCGCGCGCTCTTCGACTGAGCCCGAGCGAGCGGCGAGCACGGCGAACGCCGCGGGCACCATCAGCAGCGCCACCGCCTGCAACGACTGCAGGGTGCCGACCCGGTCCCCCAGCGCGCCCAGCAGGGGTGGCCCGGCCAGGAACGCCCCGTAGCCGATGGTCGAGACCACGCTGACCCGCGCGGCGGCTCGGACCGGGTCGTCGGCAGCGACGCTCATGCCGACCGGGAAGCCGAGCGAGGTGCCCAACCCCCACACGAGGATCCCCAGCGCGACCAGCGCCGGCGCCTGGGCGTGCACGAGCACCAGCAGCCCGAGCGCCACCAGCGCGGTCGACGCGCCGAGCGTCGGCACACGACCCCAGCGATCCAGCACCACTGACCCGCCGAGGCGACCCACCGTCATCGCTCCCACGAACAGTGCGAACCCGCCCACGCCCACCGCGTGCGAGGCATCGTGGCCGTCGACGAGCGCCAGCGCCAGCCAGTCGTTGGCCGACCCCTCAGCGACGGCGAAGGCCAGGACGAGCAGCCCCAGGACCAGCGTCCGCGGCTCCCGCCACGCCGAGACCGTCACCGCGCCCGCCACGCCCCCTGAGGCGCGCGCATCGGTCGTGACCGGCAGGAAGCCGCCGCCCGCACGCAGCACCAGCACGGCGACCACCGTCACCGCGCCGACGAGGTGAGCGGGCATCGCGACGTCGAGGGCGATCACGGGCACCGCCGCCAGGGCGCCCCCGACTGCCCCCAGGCTGAAGCCCGCATGGAAACGCGGCATGATCGTGCGCTCGAGACGGCGCTCCACCTCAGCGGCCTCGACATTCATCGCCACGTCCCACGACCCGCTGCCGGCACCGACCAGGAAGAGTCCGACCACCGTCGTGCCCACCGACGAGAGCGCGACGCCCGTGGCCGCGAGCAGGACCCCGGTGCCTGCTACGACCAGGCCACCGCGCACGACCCGCCCCGCGCCATAGCGCTGGATCAACCGACCGCTGTTGGGCATCGCGATCAGGGAGCCGGCGGCGATGGCCAGGAGCACCAGCCCGAGGGAGGTGTTGTCGAGGTCGAGACCCGCGCGGATGTCGGGGACACGAGAGATCAGGCTGGCGAAGAGCAGCCCGTTGGCGATGAAGACGACGCCTACTGCCGTGCGCGCCGCGAGGACCGATGCAGCGGCCTGCTGGTGCGGACCGGCCTGACCGGGTCGGGGTCTCACCGGTTCCAGTCCGTGCCCGGAGGCTTGGCCTCCAGCCACGACTGGAAGCCCGTGAGCGAGGCCTGGCCCATCGCGAGCTCCACGGGGCCCGCGGGCGACAGACAGGTGATCACCACGTGATCGGGGTACAACGACATCTGCTCGGCACCCATGGGGGTGCGGCTGCCGTCGTAGGTCAGGCTCTCGCGGGCCCAGGTGCGCTTGGGTCGCGGCGCGAGCGAGAAGACGCGGAACCACTCGAGGTGCTCGTGGGAGTAGCGTCCCACCCCGAGCGCCCAACCGCGCCCGTCCCGGTGGGGACGGACGCGGTGGCTCAGCTCAAAGGTCCCGCCGTGGCGCGTGATGACGCGACGGCGCACGACCAGGGCAAGGCCGAAGAGGACGACGAGCAGCAGCAGCACGCCGGCAGCGTCGATCAACCACTGCCACCACGCCACGCGCCCCTCCTCGTCCTCGGAGCCTGCACCCTACTGGTTTGATCAGGAAGCCTTCTCGACCGCCCGGATGCGAGCGCTCGCCCGACGGATGCGGAGCTCGCGCTCGTCACCGGTGGGCATGCCCTCAGCAGCCTCGAGCTCGGCCTTGACCTCGTCGATCTTGATCTCCTCGGCGAGCAGTGCGTGCTCGGAGAGGATCGAGACCCGGTCACCGGCGACGGAGAGGAATCCTCCGTCGACGGCGGCGTGCACCACGCCGTTGGGCGTGGTGATCTCGACAGCGGCGTCCACCAGGAGCGAGAGCAACGGCGCGTGTCCGCGCAGCACCCCCACGTCGCCCTCGGTGGTCCGAGCGATGACCATCGAGGCCTCGCCGGACCACACAGTGCGGTCCGCCGCGACCATCTCGACCTGCAGGCCGGTCCCGACGTCAGCAGTCATCAGAGGTTCTTCTGGATCTCGGCCCACTTGGCCTCGACGTCGTCCAGACCGCCGCACATGAAGAACGCCTGCTCGGCCACGTGGTCGTAGTCACCGTCGGCGATCTTGTTGAACGCGTCGATCGTGTCGGCCACGGGAACCGTGGAGCCCTCGATGCCGGTGAACTGCTTGGCGACGTAGGTGTTCTGCGACAGGAAGCGCTGGATCCGGCGCGCCCGCGACACGATGACCTTGTCCTCCTCGGACAGCTCGTCGACACCGAGGATCGCGATGATGTCCTGGAGCTCCTTGTTGCGCTGCAGGATCTGCTTGACGCGCACGGCACAGTCGTAGTGCTTCTGGCCGATGTACTGGGCGTCGAGGATCCGCGACGTCGACGTCAGCGGGTCGACGGCCGGGTAGATGCCCTGCGAAGCGATCTCGCGGGACAGCTCCGTGGTGGCGTCGAGGTGCGCGAACGTCGTGGCCGGCGCGGGGTCGGTGTAGTCGTCGGCGGGCACGTAGATCGCCTGCAGCGAGGTGATCGAGTTACCGCGCGTCGAGGTGATCCGCTCCTGCAGCTGACCCATCTCGTCAGCCAGGTTGGGCTGGTAGCCCACGGCGGAGGGCATGCGACCCAGCAGGGTCGAGACCTCGGAGCCGGCCTGGGTGAAGCGGAAGATGTTGTCGATGAACAGCAGCACGTCCTGGTTCTGGACGTCGCGGAAGTACTCCGCCATCGTCAGCGCCGAGAGCGCGACGCGCAGCCGGGTCCCCGGCGGCTCGTCCATCTGGCCGAAGACCAGGGCGGTCTGGCCATGACGCCGGCCTCGGTCATCTCCTCGATGAGGTCGTTGCCCTCGCGGGTGCGCTCGCCGACACCGGCGAACACCGACACACCACCGTGGTCCTTGGCAACACGCGCGATCATCTCCTGGATGAGCACGGTCTTGCCGACGCCGGCGCCGCCGAACAGGCCGATCTTGCCGCCGTTGACGTAGGGC
>CAVXDL010000014.1:0-400945 GCA_963760515.1 uncultured Actinomycetota bacterium | reverse complement strand
CCTCGCCGATCGCACGTTCGGCACGTTGAGCGAGGGGGAACGCAAGCGGGTCCAGGTCGCCCGGGCGCTGATGACCGACCCCGAGCTGCTCCTGCTCGACGAGCCGGCCGCCGGGCTCGACCTGGGCGGGCGCGAGGACCTCGTGTCCACGCTGTCGGTGCTCGCGATGGACGCCGACTCGCCGGCCACCGTCCTGGTGTCCCACCACGTCGAGGAGATCCCTCCGGGCTTCACCCACGCCTTGCTGCTGCGGCGCGGTCAGGTGGTGGCTGCTGGGCTGCTCGACCACGTGATCACCGAGGCCAACCTGTCGGCCGCCTTCTCGATGCCGCTCTCGTTGACCCACGAGGACGGACGCTGGAGCGCGCGCCGTCGCTCCCGCCACAGTCGTTGAGGCCCGGCCGTCAAGAAGTCCGCCCGGACACGGGCTAGGGTCGAATCATGGACTGGCTACGCGATCACATGACGGAAACCTGGCTGGCTGTTGCCGTCATGCTCGGGGTCGCTGAGATGTTCAGTCTCGATCTCATCCTGATCATGCTCGCCGTGGGTGCCATGGCGGGCGTGTTCACCTCCGCATCGGCCTGAGCATCGCGTCCAGGTGCTGGCTGTCGCTGCCGCATCGGTGGGCGCCCTCGCCCTGGCCCGGCCCAGCCTGGTCAAGCGCTTCCACGGTGGTCCCGAGCTCCGGCTCGGCCACGGCAAGCTCGTGGGCCAGCAGGGACTCGTCACCGAGACGGTCTCCGCGATGGAGCACGGCCGGATCAAGCTGGCCGGCGAGATCTGGAGCGCCGCGCCCTACGACGAGACCATCACGATCACACCGGGCGAGACCGTCGAAGTCCTGCAGATCAAGGGCGCCACGGCCTACGTCCACCCGATTCCCCAACTCGACTCCTGAGGAGCCGTCCCATGGAAACAGTTTTCGTCCTCCTGGCCCTGCTGCTGCTGTTCGTGGTGGTGCTGCTCGCCAAGACGGTGCGGATCGTGCCGCAGGCGCGTGCCGCCGTGGTCGAACGCTTCGGCAAGTACCGCGACACGCTGTCCGCCGGGCTGAACATCGTGGTGCCGTTCGTCGACAAGGTCCGCTACATGATCGACCTGCGTGAGCAGGTCGTGAGTTTCCCGCCGCAGCCGGTGATCACCGAGGACAACCTCGTCGTCTCGATCGACACCGTCATCTACTTCCAGGTCACCGACCCGGTCGCAGCGACGTACGAGATCGCCAACTACATCCAGGCCGTCGAACAGCTGACGATGACCACGCTGCGCAACATCGTGGGTGGCATGGACCTCGAGGAGACGCTGACCAGCCGTGACGAGATCAACACCCGCCTGCGCGGTGTCCTCGACGAGGCCACCGGCAAGTGGGGGATCCGGGTCAACCGGGTCGAGCTCAAGGGCATCGACCCGCCGCCCTCCATCAAGGACTCGATGGAGAAGCAGATGCGTGCCGACCGCGACAAGCGGGCCGGCGATCCTCACCGCCGAGGGTGGCCGGCAGTCGGCGATCCTCACCGCCGAGGGTCAGAAGCAGTCGGCCATCCTCACGGCCGAGGGTGACCGCGAGTCGCAGATCCTGCGGGCCCAGGCCGATCGCGAGGCCGCGATCCTGCGTGCCCAGGGTGAGGGCCAGGCCATCCTGACCGTCTTCCAGGCGATCCACGACGGTCGTCCCGACCAGTCGCTGCTGGCCTACCAGTACCTCCAGATGATGCCGAAGATCGCCGAGGGCGACGCGAACAAGGTCTGGATCGTTCCGTCCGAGATCGGCAAGGCCCTGGAGGGTCTCGGCTCGACGATGACCAACATGGCCGGCATCCCGACCGAGAACGACGGCCCGACCAAGCGCGTCGACATGGGCAGCATGGAGCCGCCGACCTTGGGCGGCAGTGGCGCCCTGGGTGACTCCGAGGTCCGCAAGGCCAACGAGCCGTCCAGGCCGCCATCGCAGAAGCCGCGCAGCGCCGCGAACCCGGGCAAGCGTGCGACAAGACGCCGCAGGCACCGCAGGCGGCGACGTCCCGGAGGCTCCCTCCGGAAGTGACGCTGTACGAAGCCGCAGCGATTCTGCTGGCAGGGGTCGGGGGCGGAACCATCAACACCGTGGTGGGGTCGGGGACGCTGATCACGTTCCCGACCCTGCTCGCGTTCGGCATCCCGCCGGTGACTGCGAACATCTCCAACACGGTCGGGCTGGTGCCCGGGTCGATCTCGGGCGCGATCGGCTACCGCCGCGAGCTCGCAGGTCAGCGCACCAGGATCCTGCGGCTGTGCCGGCGCATCGCTGATCGGTGGCCTGGCCGGCGGCCTGCTGCTGCTCGTGCTGCCCGCCGAGGCCTTCGCCGCGATCGTGCCGGCACTGATCCTGCTCGGCCTGGTGCTGGTCGTCTTCCAACCCCGCATCTCGGCGTGGGTGGCGGCACGCCACGACGCCCGCGGCGGACTCTCGCACCACGGGGCCCGGCTGGGTGTGGCCGGCCGTCGCGCTCACGGGCGTGTACGGCGGCTACTTCGGCGCCGCCCAGGGCGTGCTGCTGATGGCGGTGCTCGGCATCGGCATCGACGAGACCCTGCAACGGCTCAACGCCGTCAAGAACGTGCTGGCGGCCGTGGTCAACGGGGTGGCCGGTCTGCTCTTCGTCGTCGTCGCGGACGTCGACTGGCGCATCGTCGCGCTGATCGGGGTCGGCTCGGTGATGGGTGGTCAGCTCGGCGCGACGGTGGGGCGCCGCCTGCCCAGCGGGGTACTGCGGGTGGTGATCGTGACCGTGGGTCTGGTCGCGCTCGTCGGTGTTCCTGATCAGCTCGACGCATCGACCGGTCAAGCGCCGACCGAGCGAGCATCAGGCTGGGGCGACCTCGGACCGTGGCGGAACGACGGAACAGGCCGCGAACCCGGTCAGGACAGCCGCGCAGCCACGGCGATCAGACCGGTGGCGACCTGACGGGGCACGCCTCGGCCTCCCGAGCGGCGTAGCCGGTCGCGACATCGGCACCGTCGACGGCAATGCCGACCAGCACCATGGTCCGGCGAGCGCGTCCCCAGGTCAGCAGGGTGGCGCGCCCGGGCGCCAGCTCACGCGAGCCGAACGCCTGGGTCATCAGTGGCGACGGGGCAGCTCGCCCGAGCCCCTTCGCGACGAGCTCGGGCTTGAGCAGGGCAACGGCGCCGAGGGCGACACGGCCCAGGGAGAGTCCGATCACGGGGTTCATGACTCGGAGCCTAGCGAGCCGGGTGGTCCTTGGCTGCTGGTCTGTCCACGAACGCCGTCAACCACTGCTCCAGCTGGGCATACACGCGCGCCCGGGTCTCCGGCAGCGACAGCACGACGTCGTGGCGTGCACCGTCGATGGCCACGTAGGTGACGTGGCGTCCCAGCGCCGGTGCCCAGCGTCGGATCTGGGGTACGTCGAGCACCAGGTCGTGGGTGTGGACGTCCGGCATCATCTGCGCAGGTCGGGTCGTCCCGCCCGAGGAGAGCACCAGGGAGGGACAGCCGACCTCGAGCCCGGCATGCAGGCGCTGGTGACCGCGGCGCACGGCACGCAACCAGCCGGCGTACACCGGCCACGACTGGAGCGGCTTCCAGGTGAGGTCGAACTCCCACTCGCCCTCGTGGTCGCGGTGCAGGCTGCGTCCGTAGAACCCGTCGACGGTGCGCGGGATCTCGTGACGCGGCCGGAACCGGCCGAGGTGGGCGATCACCCGGGCCATCACGACGCGCTGGAAGAGGGAGCCGTGCATGTCGAACCACGGTGAGTTGAGGACCATCCCGGCGAGTTCGCGCCGGGGCCGGCGGGCATCGGCCCACAGCGGCACCGTCAGGCCACCGGTCGAATGGGCGGAGAGCACGACGTGGTCGTGGCCGTCCCGCTCGATGATCCGCGACCAAGCGGCATCGAGGTCGGGGAAGTACTCACGCAGGTCGGTGACGAAGTTGGGCGTCTGGTGGGGCGCGCAGCGACCGGCCGTACTTGCGCAGGTCGATGGCGTAGAAGTCATAGCCGCGCTCGAGCCACCACGCGGCGTACTCGGTCTGGAAGAAGTAGTCCGCGAACCCGTGGACGTGGAGCACGGCCTTGCGGGTCGGTTGGTCGCAGCGGGCCCGGACGAGCGTGGCGACCACCGGACCCTCGTCGTCGGAGGGGAAGTCGATGGTCTCGGCGAAGAACGGCTCGCCGAGGAGGTCGGGGGAGAGTTCCGGCGGCATTCCCGCAGTCTCTCAGGGCCGGCTGGCGTGCCGGACCGCCGCGCCCACCAACCCGGCGAACAGGCCGGCGTCCGCGATCAGCTCGGGGTGCCACTGGACGGCCACGCAGAAGCGCTCCCCGGGGAACTCCAGTGCCTCGAGGGTGCCGTCGGCGGCGTGGGCGGCTGCCTGATAGCCCGGATGGGACTGCACGCCCTGGTGGTGATGGCAGTGCACCCGGACCTTCGGCCCCACGAGAGCGGCGACCCGGCTGCCCGGGACGGTCGCCACCTCGATGTCACCGAACTGCGTCCCCGCCCGGGCTGTGCTGCTCGTGATCGACGAGATCGGGCAGGTGCTGGTCGAGACTGCCGCCGGCGTGCACCGCCATCACCTGCATGCCGCGACACACACCGAGCACGGGTAGGCCCTGCTCATCGGCAGCCGTGAGCAGGGCAAGCTCCCACCGGTCCCGGTCGTCGCGCCACCCTGCCGTGCGGGGATGGGCAGTGGCGCCGTACGCCGCGGGGGAGACGTCGGCGCCCCCGGAGATGATCAGGGCATCGAGCCGGCCGACGATCGCGGCGGCGGCTTCGACGTCCAGCACCGGTGGCAACAACACCGGTACGCCCCCGGCCGCCGAGACGGCCGAGGCGTACGTCGCCGGCAGGACGTCGGCGGGCTGGTGCCAGACCCCCCAGGCGGCGTCCTCGCGATAGGTGGTCAGCCCGATGACGGGTCGGACGGGGCTGGCTCATCGACGTCTCAGAGGGGCGTGACGTAGGCACCGGAGATGCCGCCGTCGACCAGGAAGGTGTTCGCCGTGATGAAGCTCGACTCGTCCGAAGCGAGGAAGAGCACGGCGTTCGCGATCTCGATCGGCTCGGCGAACCTGACCGACGGGCACGTGCACGAGTCGACGTGCGGCCCGCTCGGGGTCGCTGGCGAAGAGTTCCTGCAGCAGTGGCGTGTTGACCGGCCCGGGACACAGGGCATTGACCCGCACGCCCTCCCGGGCGAACTGCACGCCGAGCTCGCGCGACATCGACAGCACCCCGCCCTTCGAGGCGGAGTAGGAGATCTGGGAGGTGGCGGCGCCCATCACGGCGACGAACGATGCCGTGTTGATGATCGAGCCACGGCCCTGTTCGAGCATGTAGGGCAAGGCGGCCTTGCAGCAGAGGTAGACGCTGGTCAGGTTGACCTCCTGGACGCGCTGCCAGGCCTCCAGCTCGGTGGTCAGGATGGAGTCGTCCTCGGGCGGCGAGATGCCGGCGTTGTTGAAGGCGATGTCGACCGATCCGTAGGTTTCCTTGGCGGTCCGGAAGAGCGCGTCCACCTGCTCCTTGTCAGTCACGTCGACCTGGACGAAGGTGGCCACCTCCGACCCGCCGAGCCGCTCGACGACCTCGTGCCCGCGCTGGGTGTCGATGTCGCCGATCACCACGCGCGCACCCTCCTCGACGAAGCGTTCGACGGTGGCCAGACCGATTCCGGAGCAGCCTCCGGTCACGACTGCGACCTTGCCTTCGATGCGTCCTGCCATGGTGTTCGTTTCTCCGTTCGTGGGGTGGGTCGTCAGTGGGCGATGAAGACGTTCTTCTCCTCGGTGAACGCCTGCGGTGCGTCCGGCCCGAGCTCGCGCCCGAGACCGCTCTGCTTGTAGCCGCCGAAGGGAGTCCAGTAGCGCACCGCGGAGTGGGAGTTGACGCTCAGGTTGCCGGACTGCACGGCCCGGGCGACGCGCAGGCCGCGCCCGAGGTCGCGGGTGAAGATCGATCCGGACAGGCCGTACTCCGTGTCGTTGGCCAGCTCGACCGCGTGGGCCTCGTCGTCGAACGGCATCACCGCGACGACCGGGCCGAACACTTCTTCGCGCCAGATCCGGGCCGAGGCGTCCTCGGTGGTCACCACACTGGGCGGCACCCAGAACCCGTCACCGCCCGGCGTGCTCCCCGCGAAGGCGACCTCGGCCTCGTCGAGGTAGCCGCGCACGCTGGCCAGCTGCTGCGCCGAGATCAACGGACCCATCTCGCTGCGCTCGTCGCTGGGGTCGAGCACGCGCATCGCGGTCACTGCGGGCTCGAGCAGGCCGAGGAACTCGTCGTACGCCGAACGCTCGACGAGGATCCGCGAGCGCGCGCAGCAGTCCTGGCCGGCGTTGTCGAAGACGGCGTACGGCGCGCTGGCCGCGGCGGCCGCGAGATCGGCATCGGCGAAGATGATGTTGGAGCTCTTGCCGCCGAGCTCGAGGGTGACTCGCTTCACCTGGTCGGCGCAGCCGGCCATGATCCGCTTGCCGACCGCAGTGGAGCCGGTGAAGCAGACCTTGCGGACCAGCGGGTGCGTCACGAACCGCTCGCCGACGACGGACCCACGGCCGGGGATCACCGTCAGGACGTGCGCGGGCAGGCCGGCCTCGAGGGCGAGCTCGCCGATCCGGATGGCCGTCAGGGGAGTGAGCTCGGCCGGCTTGAGCACCACGGTGTTCCCGGCGGCGAGCGCGGGAGCGAAACCCCAGGCGGCGATGGGCATCGGGAAGTTCCACGGCACGATGATCCCGACGACGCCCAGTGGCTCGCGGAAGGTGATGTCGGTGCCGCCCGGCGACCGGGATCTGCCGCCCGAACATCCGCTCGGGCGTGGCGGAGTAGTAGTTCAGGCAGTCGCGGACGTTCCCGGCCTCCCAGCGGGCGTTGCCCCACGTGTGGCCGGCATTGCGCACCTCGAGCTCGGCGAGCTCCTCGATGTGGTCATCCACGACGGTCGCGAACCGTCGCAGCAACGTGGCCCGCTCGCCGGGGGCCATGTCACGCCAGGGCCCGAAGGCCTCCTGGGCCAGCTCGATCGCTCGATCGGTCTCCTGTTCGCTGGCGAGATGGACGTCGGTGACCGGTTCTCCGGTCGCCGGGTTGATGACGGTGTAGATCTGGGTGGTGTCGCTGGGGGCAGTCATCAGAGCCTCTCGAATCCGCGTCGGAGCTCCCAGTCGGTGACGGCGGCGTTGTAGGCCGCCAGCTCGACCGAAGCCATGTTGGCGTAGTGGTCGACCACGACGTCACCGAGGGTGCGGCGAGCGATCGCCGAGCCGGCGAAGGCGTCACGGGCCTCGCTCAGGGTCGCGGGCACGCGTGGTCGGCCCGAGGTGTAGGCGTTGCCGACCAACGCCTCTTCGAGCGGGAGCTCGTGCTCGATGCCGTGCAGCCCGCCGGCCAGCATCCCGGCCAGCGCGAGGTAGGGATTCGCGTCGGCCCCGGGCACCCGGTTCTCCATCCGGGCTCCGGCACCGTGACCCACCAGTCGGACCGCGCAGGTGCGGTTGTCCTCGCCCCAGGCGATCGTCGTCGGGGCGAAGGATCCGTCGGCGAAGCGCTTGTAGGAGTTGATGTTCGGGGCGTAGAGCAGCGTGAAGTCCGCGATCGTGGCCAGGACGCCGGCGACGAAGTGGTCGTACAACGGGGTCCGGGTGTGGGTGTCGGGGTCCCAGAAGACCAGCTCCCCGTCCGTGCCACGCAGCGAGAGGTGGATGTGGCACGAGCTGCCCTCGCGGGCGTCGTACTTCGCCATGAAGGTGATGGCCTTGCCTTGCTGGGCGGCGATCTCCTTGGCGGCGTTCTTGTAGACGACGTGGTTGTCGGCGGTGGTGAGCGCGTCGGCGTAGAGGAAGCCGATCTCGTGCTGACCGAAGTTGCACTCGCCCTTGGCCCCTTCGACATCCAGCCCGGCGGCGTACATGTGGTTCCGGATGTCGCGCAGGAGCGGCTCGACACGACTGGTGCCGAGGATCGAGTAGTCGACGTTGTACTGGTTGCTCGGGGTGAGGTCGCGGTAGTTGCTGAGGTGCGCTTCCTCGTAGGTCGTGTCGAAGGCGATGAACTCCAGCTCGGTGCCGGCCAGCGCCGTCCACCCGTGCGTGCGCGACCTGGTCGAGCTGGCGCTGGAGAATCGCGCGGGGAGACTGGAGGACGGGGGAGTGGTCGGGCCAGACCAGGTCGCACTGGACCAGCGCGGTGGCCGGGCAGGTGGGTCAGCAGCCGGATGGTCCGCTCGTCGAGCACGAACTCCATGTCGCCGTAGCCCGTCTCCCACGACGAGATGGCGTAGCCCTCGACGGTGTTCATGTCGACGTCGACGGCGAGCAGGTAGTTGCAGCCCTCGGTGCCGTGGTCGACGACATGGTCCACGAAGTAGCGGCCGTGCAGCCGCTTGCCCTGCAGCCGTCCCTGCATGTCGGTGAAGGCCACGATCACGGTGTCCACCTCGCCCGTCATCGATCCGGCCGATCAGCTCGGACATCGTGAGGTGGCGGTCGTTGCGCGTGGCCATGGGCTCTCCTGCTCGGGTGGCGGATGCGGGGGTCGGCCATGTCAGCCGACCAGCCCGCGGAGCAGGGCGGCGGTGTCGTCACAGTGCTGCTCCATCGCCCGACGGGCACGATCGGGACGGCCCGCCAGGATCGCGCGTACGACGAGCGCGTGCTGGCGGTCGGAGTGGGCGATGTTGGTCTCGAGCACGGGGATCGCCGAGAGCATCTCGTGCAGGGTCGACTGGACCGAGGTGACGGCTTCGATCACCCGCGGCGAGTCGGTCAGCGCGGCGACGGTGAGGTGGAACCGGCTGTCGGCCTGACGGTGCGCGGAGGGCTTGGTGGCCGCAGCCACGTCGGCATGGGCCTGTTCCAGCTGGGCGCGACGGCCCGGCGTCAGCGCGATGCAGGCGGCCAGGTGAGCTGCTCCCGGCTCGACGATCCGGCGGTAGTCCAGCGCGTCCAGCCAGTCGCGGCGCCGAACCGGCGTCGCGCGGCCCGCCGCTCGAGCCGACGGGGTCCGCGGCTGCAGGGTGACGACCGTGCCGCCGCCGCGACCGCGGGTGGTCTCCACCAGTCCGGCTTCGCGCAGCGCGGCCATCGCCTCGCGCAGGGTTGCCCGGGAGACGCCGAGCCTTTCCGCCAGCTCGCGCTCGGCAGGCAGCGTCGTACCGCGGGGGTAGACGCCGAGCCGGATCGTGGTGGCCGAGCTGCTCGACGCACGCCTCGAAGGCGTGGTGGCCCCGCACGGGACGGAGCACCGCCTCCGGCAGCGGGTGCTCGGGCGCTGCGGACATGGAGCCCATCCTTGGGCCGTCGCGCGTCCCGGCGTCAATGGTCGCGAACGGTGATTGGTCTGGGTTCATACCAATTGTCTGGAACACATGGACACCTGCTCAGCCCACAGGTCTAGCGTCCGACGGAACCAAGGCATCCGCCTCTCGGAGCGGACCCAGCAGGCATCGAGAGGGGAAGCGCGTGGCAGACAACAAGGCGGGCCCGGACAGCCAAGGACGCAGGGCAGGTGCCGGCGTGACGTATGCCCAGGCGGAGGCGGGCTACTTCGACAAGCGGGGGCTCACCCGCCACGCCGGGGCCTGGTCGCTCTGGGCGCTCGGGGTCGCCGCGGTGATCTCGGGTGACTTCTCCGGCTGGAACTTCGGGTTGGGCGAGGCTGGCTTCGGTGGCCTCTTCATCGCCACCCTGGTCATCGGCCTGATGTACCTGCTGATGGTCTACAGCATCGCCGAGATGTCGGCGACGATGCCGCACACCGGCGGCGCCTACTCGTTCGGACGCGCCGCCATGGGCCCGTGGGGTGGCTTCATCACCGGTCTGGCCGAGACGATCGAGTACGTCATCACCACGGCGGTGGTCGGGACGTTCGCGAGTCTCTACGCGGACGCGATCACCGAAGACCTGTTCGGGCTCAATCTGCCGATCTACGTCTGGGTGATGATCTTCTACGCCCTCTTCGTCACGCTGAACTCGGCCGGGTCCGCGGCGTCGTTCAAGTTCGCGGTGGTGATCGCCGTGGTCTCCCTGGCGGTGCTTGCGTTCTTCTTCATCGCAGCCCTGGTGTCCGGCGCCTTCTCGTGGGACAACCTGTGGAACATCGCTCCCGAGGCAGGCAACTCGAAGTGGCTGCCGTTCGGGATCAGCGGCGTCTTCGCCGCACTGCCCTTCGCGATCTGGTTCTTCCTCGGGATCGAGGAACTGCCGCTGGCCGCCGAGGAGACGCACAGCCCCGAGAAGGACGTCCCACGCGGATCGCTGATGGGGATGTTCACGCTCCTGGTCACGGCGTTCCTCGTGCTCGTCCTCAACCCCGGGGTCACCGGTGCTGCCGAGATCGCGGACAGCGGCGAGCCGATCCTGGACGGCTTCCGGGCGATCTTCCCCAGCAGCAACATCGCCTCCCTGCTCGCGCTCTTTGCGCTGGCCGGGCTGGTGGCGTCGTTCCAGGGGATCATGTTCGCCGCCGGTCGCAACATGTACTCGCTGTCGAGGGCCGGCTACTACCCGCGGTTCCTCTCGCTCACCGGCGAGCGCAAGGTGCCGTACGTCGCCCTGCTCGCCAGTGCCTTCATCGGCATCGTCCTGATCTTCGGGCTGACCCTGCTGCGAGATGCTCCTGGCGAGTCGTCGTCCGACAAGGCAGCCGTCGTCGCTGCTCAACTGCTCAACATCGCGGTCTTCGGTGCCGTGATCGCCTACCTGCTGCAGATGGTGGCCTTCGTGATCCTGCGCAAGAAGTTCGCCGACGTGCACCGGCCCTACGTCAGCCCGGTGGGGGTGGGTGGCGCTGTGGTCGCGGGGCTGATCGCCGCGGGCACGCTGGTGATCCTGCCGTTCAACCCCGACTACCGCTCGGTGATCCTGGGCGTGGGTGCGTTCTTCCTGATCGGCATCAGCTACTTCGCCATCGCGGGTCGACACAAGCTGGTGCTGTCCCCGGAGGAGGAGTTCGCGATGTCGCACGGCAAGGACGTACACCACCTGCCCTCCGACTGATCGTCGGGCAATCCCCCCGAACGGATCATGCAGATCGCAGCCGTCCGGGGGGTGGTGTTGTCGCCGGGACTTGTGTATAAGCGCGCCTTCCCCTTGGATGGGAGGGGCCGGCGCGCCAGCGCAGTCGAACTCGGGAGTCAACGCCATGATCTCTGCCGCTCGCCCAGGGCGCTCGTCGACCTACCTGGCTGCCCTGCTGCTCACCGCAGCCGGCCTCGCCATCACCGCTCCTGCTGTCGCCGACGACTCTCGAGAACCTTCCGCGACGGCTGACCAGCGCGTGACCGCCTCCCATCCCTCGCGAGACGTTGCCGGCGATGCCTCCGGCGACCGCGATGAGGAGTCCATGTCGCCGGGGACCCAGGACGGCAAGGACAAGAAGGACAAGGGCGACAAGGACAAGGGCGACAAGGACAAGAAAAGAGAAGAAGGACAAGGGCGACCACGAGGACGACGACTCCAAGGACGACAGCACCAAGGACGACAGCACCAAGGACGACAGCACCAAGGACGACAGCACCAAGGACGACAGCACCAAGGACGACAGCACCAAGAGCGGCGGCGACCAAGAGCGGCGGCACCAAGAGCGGCGGCACCAAGAGCGGCGGCACCAAGAGCGGCGGCACCAAGAGCGGCGGTGGCAAGGGTTCGCAGCCGAAGACCGGCAAGGCGCCGGCCAGCGGTTCGAGCCACGGGTCGGGCAAGTCCGGCGCTCGCACGCCCACCCGGGCCACCGCTTCGAGCCCGTCGCCCAAGGCCCAGCGCAGCAAGGCGGCCCCGGCGCGCGCCCGGGTCGCCGACACCGGTGTCGTCGCCCTCGCGTTCTTGGGATCCTTCCGCGACCTGACCGGCGCTGTCTCCGCCTCTTCCTGCACGCTGCAGCTCGAGTGGAGCGGCTTTGACCGAGCCCGTGCCGTGGTCTCGACGGTCTCGTTCTCGATGCTCGGGACCGCCTCGCCCACCACCGGTCCGACCACCGTCACCGCCTCCGGCCCGGAGTCCGTGGCCGTTGGTGGCAAGCGCGCCGGGGCCGTCGGCGGCTCCGTGGCCAGCAGGGGCTACACCCTCTCCTTTGACGGAGAGCCTCTTTCGGAGCGGGGCCATCTCGTCCGCGTGACGGTCAGCACTCCGGGCACTGCCGGTCCTGACACGCAGTCCCAGGCGGTCTGGGTGCCGGCCTGTGCCGCGGCGGGTGGGAGCAGCGCTCTGGTGCTCGCCTCCTCAGGCATCGACGCGGTGCTGAGCGCCCTGGGCGTCGTCGAATCCGGCTCTGGTTGGGCGCCCGTCGACGTCGACCACTTCACTGCCCGAGGCCCCTACCTTCCCGCGTGGTTGCTCTCGCCCATGGCCGTCCTGCTGGCGGCCCTCGGCCTCGCGTTGCTCTGGCTCGGACTCCTCGTCCTCACCGCCCCCGAACGGCGGTTGCGGATGGGCGCGCGGTCGCCCCACCTGCTCACTCGACGGCGTCGGCCCGCGGGTGGCGAGTGGCTCGCCCTGCACTAGATCGACGTCGCAACCGGCCCACGCAGGGCTGAGCACCAGCCCTGGCACGGGTCGGGTCCTGGCCGGGGGTATGTGGCGGAGATCGCACGGCGATGAGTTTGTCCGCCGAAGCTGTGGGGCAGGACTGGGTCACCTCAGTCCGGTGGCCGCGTTCACGGTCCGCCGCCCCCCCAGCATCGCCGGCCGGTCCGGCGGGAACTCGGAGTCTCGTCATGCGTTTGTCGTCCCCTGTCGCTCGCACCTTCGCTGTCCTCGCTGCCGTCGCACTGACGTGGGCCCCCGTCGCGGGAGCGTCCGCGGAGCCGGGCCACGGCGCGAAGGGGAACAGCGGCGACCACAGCCACGCGAAGGGCAAGAGCCAGAGCAGCAAGAGCAAGAAGGGGGCGCCGGCCGACGCATCCCAGAAGGACGGCTCCAAGGGCCGGCGCGGCAAGGAGAACAAGGGCTCGCAGCAGAAGGGCCCCGGCAAGAGCTCGCACGGCAAGGGCTCGCACGGCAAGCAGCACGGCGACTCGGCCGGCAACAACGGCACGGTGAAGATCGCGCCGCTCGGCGAGATGGACCGGATCCCGAACAACTCCCCCCACCCGGGCTGCACCTTCCAGGTCGAGTGGTACGGCTTCGACGAAGGACCCGACGTCGTCTCGACGGTGACCTTCGCGATGCACGCCCCCACGCGTGACGTGGCGCTGGAGGTCGACGGCAAGACCTCGGTCTTCGTGGGCGGCGACCCGGCGTCGGGGGCCGGTACCGAGTCCGGGTTGGACGGCCGCGAGGCCTACACCCTGTCCTTCGACGGGGAGCCGCACCCCCGGCAGGGCTACCACGTGAAGCTCACCGTCTCGACGCCTCGCTCGAAGGGCAATGACACGAAGACCAAGGTGTTCTGGGTCGAGCCCTGTGACGACGCAGGCACGGGGGGCGGAGCGACGACCGGTGACGAGGACGAGAAGGAGTCCGGTGCCGGCCAGTCGGGTCGCGTCTCGAGTGCAGGCAGCTCCGACGACGACAGCGACGGCAGCGCCGACGGCAACGAGGTCTTCACGGGCGGCGAGACGTCCGCCAGCGTGGCAGCAGCACCGGCTGACTCGAGCGACGACGCGGCCCAGGTGCCGACCGCCGTTGACGCCGGTGAAGGCGGTCAGTCCGCACTGGACTGGGCCCGTTCGCCGGCCGGCCTGCTCATCGTGGGCGCGGGGGCGTTGCTGGCTGCCGGCGGCTTCCTGATGCGTCGTCGCAACGGTCTCGGCAGCGACGCGTAGTCGGTGGCAGCCCAGCGAGGTGCCGGCCGATTGTCCTGGCTGATCGCCGGGACCGGTGTGGCGCTGGTGGTGGCCGGTCTCCTGGTGTGGTCCGATGCGGAACGCTCCACAGGGCTGGACCCGACCTCAGTCTCCTCTCCCGAGCAATCTGCGACCTCACCGGTCAAGGAGGCCGTCCGGGCGGCGTGGAGGCCGGGTGCACCCCGCACGGTGCTGATCTCGGAACTGGGCATCCGGACGAAGGTGGTGCCCGTCAAGGCGCCTGGGGGCACGTTGGTGCCGCCGGCCGATCCCACCGTGCTCGGTTGGTGGGCGGCGGGAGCGCGGCCCGGCGACGCCAGGGGGAGCGCCCTGATCACCGGGCACACCGTCCACACCGGCGGGGGCGCCCTCGATGACCTGGAGACACTCGAGCGAGGCGACAACATCCGGGTCAGGACCCGACAGGGAGACCTGCAGTACGCCGTGTCCAGCGTCCGCATCTTCACGAAGGGATCGGTGGCCGCTCATGCGCAGGCCCTGTTCAGCCAGGAGGTGCCGGGGCGGCTGGTCCTGGTGACCTGCGAGGACTGGGACGGATCGCGCTACCTGAGCAATGTGGTGGTCATCGCGCGGCCCTCCCGGTGACCTGCCGGGCGACGAGGAACCCCGCCACCAGCGCGCCCAGCGTGCCGAGTGCCTCGTCGCCCAGGGTGTCCTCGTAGGCCGTCGACAGCTCGGTGCCGTGCCGGATGAACGTGCACCACTCGCCGAGCTCCCAGCCGATCGCCAGGATCGCGCCGAGGCCGGTCACCAGCACGACCACGGCCCAAGCGGGCCGCACCCGGGCGCAGAGCAGCAGGCCGAGACCGGTGCACAGCAGGACCCAGTTCGCGAAGTGGTTCAGGTCGTCCCACCAGACGACCGCGTCGTACAGGTCGAAGCTGTTGCCGGTCACGTCGACCAGGAACGGCAGCATCACCAGCGTGAAGGCGCCGTACGGCGGCGGCGTGCCCCGGTCGGCGCCGCCCGACGGCCAGCCACCAGATGGCAGGGGCCAGCAGCATCAGCACCGGGTAGGCGACCAGCCGGGCGCCGAACGCCTTGCCCTCGAAGCGGTCGATGCCGGGGACCCACTGGGCGACGGCCAGCTGGCCGACGGTCAGCAGGAGAACCAGGGCGGGGACGAGGGCGCTGGACAGCGCGAATCGACGAGTCACGCCGAGCATCATGGCGCGCCCGAGCCGACGTGCGCATGAGTCGCGGGCTCAGTCAGTGCTGGTACGTGCCGTGCAGGATCGCTCGACCGGCGGTCTTGAACGCCAGGTTGAACGAGACCACGGCAGGCGAGGCGTCGGCATCCACACCGAGGGACTCCTCCCGCACCGCGTGCACCACGAAGAAGTAGCGGTGCACCTGGTCGCCCTCGGGCGGGGCGGCGCCCATGAAGCCGTGGCCGCCGCCGTCGTGCCGGCAGTGGAAGGCGCTGCCCGGCAGGTCGCCCGCCGCAGCGCCGGTGTCCAACGAGGTGACGTCGGCCGGGACGTCGACCAGGACCCAGTGCCAGAACCCGCTCGGCGTGGGAGCGTCCGGGTCGAAACAGGTGATCGTGAAGCTCTTCGTGCCCTCGGGTACGTCGGTCCAGGACAGCTGCGGGGAGGTGTTCCCGGCGGCAGCGACCTGGTCGTCCTTGAGCGGCTGGCCGTCCGTGACGTCGGCGCTGGTCACGGTGAACGACGGCACCGTGGGCAGCAGGTCGTAGGGGTTCGGGTGGACCGGACGGTCGAGGGTCATGTCGCTCCTAGCTGAGACATCAGGTTCGCGCCCAACCTAGTCCGGGGGCTGAACTCGTGCCCGGAGCGCGGGGATCGCGGCGCCCATGATGGAGCGATGGACGCACTTCCCCACCTACCCCTCCGGCCTGCGGCTGGCCGGCCGCCGCGTCGTGGTTGTCGGGGGTGGACACGTCGCGCAGCGCCGGGTCCCGGGCCTGATCGCGGCCGGCGCCGACGTCCTGCTGGTCTCACCCGAGGTGACCCCGGCGATCGAGGGGCTGGCCGGGGCCGGCGAGATCGGCTGGGCGCAACGGGTCTTCGAGCCGTCCGACCTCGACGGCGCGTGGTACGTCGTCGCGGCCACCGACGACCGTGCCGCCAACGAGGCCGTCACGCGAGGCATGCCGAGGAGCGGCGGATCTTCTGCGTCCGCGCCGACGACGCCACCCGCGCGAGCGCCTGGACGCCCGCCGTCGGTCGTCACGCCGGTGTCACCGTCGCCGTCCTGGGCGACCGCGACCCTCGACGCTCCGCCTCGGTCCGGGACGAGATCCTCGAGGGGCTGCGCGAGGGACGCATCGTCGCGCGCCACCACCGCGACCGCACCGCCGGGGTGACCCTGGTCGGTGGCGGACCCGGCGACCCGGAGCTGATCACGATCGCCGGTCGGCGGGCGCTGATGGAGGCTGACGTCGTCGTCGCCGATCGGCTGGCCCCGCGCGAGCTGCTGGGCGAGCTCTCCAGCGACGTGGAGCTGATCGACGTCGCGAAGCTTCCTCGCGGTCGCTCGGCACAGCAGGAGGAGATCAACCGCGTCCTCATCGAGCGCGCCCAGGCGGGCAAGCGCGTCGTCCGGTTCAAGGGAGGCGACAACTTCGTCTTCGGCCGGGGCTACGAGGAGATCCTGGCGTGCCGCGCGGCGGGCGTGCCGGTCACGGTGTCCCCGGTCTCTCGCAGCTCGATCGTCGGTCCCCGGGGTGGTCGGGCATCCCGGTCACCCACCGTGGCGTCGCCCATGAGTTCACCGTGATCTCGGGCCACCTGCCGCCCGGGCCACCCCGAGTCACTGGTGAACTGGTCGGCGGTCGCGCAGGCTGAACGGCACGGTGGTCCTGCTGATGGCGGTCCAGAACGCCGCCGGCGATCGCCGCGGCCCTGGTCGTCGGCGGTCGGCCAGCCAGCCACCCCGGTCGCCGTCATCTGCGAGGGCACGATGCCCGGGCAGGAAACGGTGCTGTCGACGCTGGCACGTCTGGAGGCCGATCTGGCGGCCGGGGCGGTCAAGCCGCCCGCGATCATCGTGGTCGGTGACGTGGTGGGCGTCGCCCATCCGCGACACTTCTCCTGATGGCCACCCTGCACGAGATCTCTGATCCCACCGACCCACGCCTCGCGGACTACCGCGACCTGCGCGACGTACAGATGCGCAAGCACCTGGAGTCCGAGCACGGGCTCTTCCTCGCTGAGGGCGAGAAGGTCGTCCGTCGATCGGTCGAGGCAGGCTTCACACCGCGTTCGTTCCTGATGGCCCCGCGCTGGCTGGAGGGGCTGGCCGACATCCTCGACCGCACCGATGCCCCGTGCTACGTGCTCAGTGAGTCGCTGGCCGAGGAGGTCACCGGCTTCCACGTGCACCGAGGCGCCCTGGCCTCTCTGGAGCGCCTCCCGCTGCCCTCGCGTCGACGACGTGCTCGACGATGCGCGCTCGGTGCTGGTCCTCGAGGACATCGTGGACCACACCAATGTCGGCGCCATCTTCCGCAGCGGTGCGGCGTTGGGTTTCGATGCCGTGCTGTTGGCGCCGCGCTGCGCTGACCCGCTCTATCGCCGCTCGATCAAGGTGGGCATGGGGGCGGTCTTCACGATGCCGTGGACCCGCATCCCGGACTGGTACGACGCGCTTGCCGTCGCTGAGCGCGGCTGGGTTCACCACGGTGGCGCTCACGTTGGCCGACGACTCGACGCCCATCGAGGAGGCGTGGCCGGTCTGGACAAGGTCGCGCTGGTGCTCGGCTCCGAGGGGCACGGGCTGTCGGCCCGCTGGGAGCAGTCGGCAGATCGGCGGGCGATCATCCCGATGCGGGGGGGATCGACTCGCTCAACGTTGCCGCCGCGACCGCCGTCGCGTGTTACCTCACCATGCGGCGCTGATCTCGTCGTAGGCTCGGCGGATGGATGACTCGGGTTACCGCACAGACCACGCCGACTCGGCGTACCACCGGCTGCTGCCCATCGGCGAACGCCTCTCGCGGCGCTCCGCTGGTGGACGACTGGTCTCTCCTGCTTCGAGGCAGTGACGCTGCGGCCACTCGAACCCATGCTGGTGCCGGAGAAGCCACGGGCCGGCGAGCTCGACCCCGCTGAGTGTGGCCACTGCAGCCCCTCGGAGTTCACGATCTGGCGTGACGACCTGTGGCACGTCAATGCCGGGTTCGAACCACTGCGGATCCCCTTCATCGGAGGGCTCGCGCCCAACCGGCACTACCGGCTGGAGGACGCCCCGCTGGAGGTGCTCACCTCGCTCGGACCGCTGCTGCAGCGGCTGAGCGAGGCGGTGAAGAGCGATCCCCGGAGTTGCGCGCACGCACTTCGCCCGGTGGGGCGACGGCTCGGAGCACTTCCACCTGTGGGCGCTGGCTCGACCGGCGGGAATGATGCAGGGCCGCGGCGCGATGCTGGCCTTCTGGAACGACCTGCTGCCCGCGCATGCCCGAGGAACTGGCGCTGCGAGCACCTGCGCATCGTCGCCGACGCGCTCGCAGCCGACGGTGGCGTGGCCTTCCCGAACGGTCGGATCAGCCGACCGGCAGCTCGTAGATGATCTCGAGGCCGTCCTCGTCGTCCCACTGCTCGCCGACCTCGAAGAACGGGAACTGCTCGATCAGGGCCAAGGAGGCGAGGTTCGTCGGCGAGATGCTGGCCCGCACGACCCTGACCTGGGGTTCGAGCCGGGCTCGGGCGATCAGCACCGAGAGTGCCGCGCGGGCGTAGCCGCGGCGGCGCAGCGCGGGGTCGATCGCGTAGCCCACCTCGACCATGCCGCGGTCGTCGGCAGCCGCGTGAAAACCGGCCTTGCCGACGGCAACGTCATCGTCTTCGTCCCAGAGAACACCGGTGACCCAGGGCAGGTCCTCGGGTGTCTCGAGGGCCTGTGCGGCGCGGAACCGCCAGGTCCCGGTGCAGTCCGGACCGGCCAGCCACGACGACAGCGGGACGGGGGATGTCTCCTGGGCCAAAGGTGCGATCCCCGTCGGCAAGTGCGGCCAGCGTGGCCGGGTCGAGGTGCACGATGCGCATGGTGCGAGCCGATTCGGGGGCGGGGGTGGTCACCGTCGAATTCTCCCGCGTGGATCCGTCGGCTGCCAGCGATTTCCCAGGTCAGAGCGGCCAACCGAGGGGGTACTCCTCGGCGGCCTTGTCGTGCGCCTTCTGCAGCTTCTTGCGCAGCTTGGTCGGCAATCGGTCGCCGAAGACGGTGCCGAGGGTGTGGTCGGTCTCGTGTTGGAGGCAGCGGGCCAGCAGCCCGTCCCCGGAGAACTCGACCGGCTGGCCGTCCAGACCGAGCCCGCTGACCGATGCGGTGTCGGGGCGCGCGCACTCGACGAAGGCACCCGGGAAGGAGAGACAGCCCTCGTCGTCCTCGTCGAGCTGGCGTTCCCCCACGGGCGGAAGCGCGAGCTCGGGGTTGCAGACCACACCGACGGTGCGCTGACCGCTCTCGTCGGGACAGTCGAAGATGAAGACGGCCTGGTCCACCCCGATCTGGCAAGCGGCCAGGCCGACGCCGTCGGCGGCGTACATGGTGGCGACCATGTCGGCCACCAGGGTGCGCAGATCGTCGTCGAACGACGTGACCAGCTGCTGCGGGCGGTGCATGACCGGGTCGCCCCAGCGGGTCATCGAGCGCACGGTGCCGCCGTCGGGGAGGGCGCCGTACGGCGCGAGCACGGACTCATCAGTCATGCGCGGAATCCTAGGTCGACCCCGGCCCGCGGGAAGAACTGGTGCCGATCAGCATGTGACAGGCGACACGACCAATGGTGTAGCACGGAGTGTAACTGGGAGTTACATTTAGGCCATGTCCCTGACCAAGAGCTTCAAGCCCGGCGGCCGGCACGGCCTGTCCTCCCGCGAGAGCCGTGACCCGATCGGGTTCGCGGTCGCCGCGCTCACCAAGGTGGCGCAGAGCGACCTGATCGAACGCCTCGGGCTGCGCAAGCAGACCGAACAAGCCGTCTTCAACGTCACCCGACACGGGTTCAAGGCCGCGACGACCGCCAACCGCGCCTTCGCCAAGGCGGGCAAGAAGGGTCAGCCCGGAGTGCGGGTGCCCGCGGCCGCGCCCCAGGGCGTCTTCGACCTGACCCCGACCGAGGACGAGCAGATGCTCGTCGACGTGGTGAGCGAGTTCGCCACCGAGGTCGTGCGGCCGGCAGCCTCCGACGCCAATGAAGCCTGTGCGGCCCCCGCAGACCTGCTGAAGGCCAGTCTCGAGATCGGCCTGCCGATCCTGGGGGTGCCCGAGTCGCTCGGCGGCATCTCCGAGGAGCGGTCCGCGATGGCCGGCACCCTCGTCGCCGAGGCGCTCGCCCGGGGCGACATGGGCCTCGCGGTGGCTGCACTGGCGCCCGGCGCCGTCGCCACGGCGCTCGGACTGTGGGGCACCGACGCGCAGCAGCAGACCTACCTGCCCGCCTTCACCGGCAACGACGTCCCGGCGGCCGCGCTGGCGCTGACCGAGCCGACCGTCCTCTTCGATGTTCTCTCCCCGGCCACCACCGCCACCCGGACCGACACCGGCTTCACCCTCAACGGTGTGAAGTCGCTGGTCGTCCGAGGTGCTGAGGCCGAGCTGTTCGTGGTCGGGGCCCTTCTCGAGGGCAGCCCGGTGCTGTTCCTGGTCGAGTCGTCCACCGAAGGCCTCGCCGTCGAGGGCGACCCCGCGATGGGCCTGCGGGCCGCGTCGCTCACCAGGCTCTCCCTGACCGACGTCCAGGTGCCGGCCGACGCCGTCCTCGGCGAGACCGACGGTACGACGTACACCGAGTGCGTGCGCCTGTCCCGGCTGGCCTGGTGCGCCCTGGCCGTCGGCACCGGCCAGGCAGTGCTCGACTACGTGACGCCCTACGTCAAGGAGCGTGAGGCGTTCGGCGAGCCGATCGCACACCGTCAGTCGGTCGCCTTCATGGTCGCCAACATCGCGATCGAGCTGCAGTCGATGCGGCTGCTGACCTACAAGGCGGCTGCTCGCGCGGCCGCCGGCAGGTCGTTGGCCCGCGAGGTCGCCCTGGCCCGCAAGCTCTGCACGGACAAGGGCATGCAGATCGGTCTCGACGGCGTCCAGCTGCTCGGTGGCCACGGCTTCGTCAAGGAGCACCCGGTGGAGCGGTGGTACCGCGACCTGCGGGCCGTCGGAATCATGGAAGGAAGCGTGCTTGTCTGATGATCAACCTCGACGATCCCAAAAAGTTCCGGCCGCTGGCCTCGCAGGCCCACCAGGTCGCGATGAACATGCTCCGCCCGATCTCGCGCACCTACGACCGCGCCGAGCACGAGTACCCCAGTGAGCTCGACATGCTGGCCGCAATGATCGACGGTCTCTCCGAGTCCGGCGCGAGCGAAGGTGCCGGCGCTTCCGGCGTACGTCGCGACGAGACCGACGACAAGGCCGGCGTGAAGAACGGCTCCAATCTGGCCTCCGTCATGTCGATCACCGAGATGTGCTGGGGCGACGTGGGCCTGCTGCTGTCGATGCCGCGCCAGGGCCTGGGCAACTCGGCCATTGCCTCGGTCGCCAACGACGAGCAGCTCAAGCGCTTCGAGGGCGTGTGGGCCGGGATGGCGATCACCGAGCCCGGCACCGGCTCCGACTCCGCGAACATCAAGACCACGGCCACGCTCGACGGCGACCACTACGTGATCAACGGCGAGAAGATCTACGTCACCTCGGGTGATCGCGCCGACGCCATCGTCGTCTGGGCGACCCTGGACCGCGATCTGGGTCGCGCAGCGATCAAGTCGTTCGTGGTCCCGAAGGGCACGCCCGGCATGCGCGTCGACCGGCTCGAGCACAAGCTCGGCATCCGGTCGTCCGACACCGCGACGATCATCTTCGAGAACTGCCGGGTGCCCGGCCGAGAACCTCCTGGGCTCGGCCGAGGTCGACCCGAAGGCCGGTTTCGCCGGGCGCCATGGCGACCTTCGACAACACCCGACCGCTGGTCGCCGCGATGGCGATCGGTTGCGCCAGGGCGTCGCTCGACCTGACCCGCGAGCTGCTCGAGCAGGCCGGGATCGACGATCGACTACGACCGGCCCGCCATCACGCAGTCGGCGGCCGCCGCCAAGTTCCTCCAGATGGAGGCCGACTGGGAGGCCGCGCACCTGCTGATGCTGCAGGCCGCCTGGATGGCCGACAACCGGCAGCCGAACTCGCTGGAGGCCTCGATGGCCAAGGCGAAGGCCGGCCGCGTGGGCTCCGACATCACGCTCAGCTGCGTCGAGCTGGCCGGCTCCATCGGCTACAGCGAGACCGAGCTGTTGGAGAAGTGGGCGCGCGACTCCAAGATCCTCGACATCTTCGAGGGCACCCAGCAGATCCAGCAGCTGATCGTGGCCCGCCGGGTCCTGGGCCTGTCGAGTGCCGAGCTGAAGTAACCAACCACCCAGAGGCCCGTCGCCGACAGCTCAGCTGTCGCCGGCGGGCTTCTTGCGTGCGGGGAGCTTGTCGCCGGGGAGTTCGGCGACGCGGGCTCCGGTGTCGGCGGATGCGGCGGGATGTTGTGGGCCACGTCCTTGGGCGTCGGGGTCTTCGTGGCGGGAGCCTTCTTCGCCGCGGGCTTCGTCGCAGGAGCTTTCGGGCTCGGGGCCTTCTTGGCCGGTGACTTCGGGGCTGGGGCCTTGGGGGCGGGGGCCTTCGGGGCGGCCGGCGCCTTGTTCGCTGGGGCTGTCGTGGCGGAGGGCTTCTTCGCGGGCGGCGCAGGCGGCGCGGGCGGCGCTGCGGCAGGGGCCGGCGCTGCCGGGGCCGGGGCCTGGGTCTTCGGCGCAGGTGGGGTGGCGGGAGCGGCGGGCGTGGCGGGCGACTGACGACCCCGGGCCTTGTCCACCACTTGGTGGACGGTGCCGGCGGCCTGCTCGGCGACGGCCTTGCCGATCACGACGGAGTCCTTGGCGTGGCCAACAGCCTTGGCGGCTGTGCCCTTGGGGTCCGCGATGGCCTCGGCGGCGGCCTTCTTCAGTGCGGCGAACGGGTTCTTGCGGGCCACGATGCGTCCCTTCGGTTGTCCGTCAGCGGTCACCCCGAGTCAAGCACGTCCTTCTCCGCCGACCACGCTGTGCCATGACGCGGGACAAGGCTGACTCGACGACCTGGCCCCGGCCGACGGCGTTGGCCACCAGGTGGACCGGTGGAGCGAAGCCGGCCCGGACGAACGCGAGGTCCACGGCGGCCGCAATCTCGGCCAACCGGTCGACGGGACCAGCGCGACGCTGGAGCCACCGAAGCCCCCACCGGTCATCCGCGCGCCCAGCGCGCCGGCGTCGCCGGGCGGTGTCGACGGCCATGTCGAGCTCGGGAGTGAGATCTCGAAGTCGTCGCGCATCGAGGCGTGGGACTGGCCGAGCAGCCGGCCCACGTCCGGCCAGTCGAGCGCCGACCAGCGCTGCCACGGTCTCGTCCACCCGCTCGATCTCGGTGACGATGTGACGCGCCCGCCGACGCAGCCGGTCGTCGACGAGCTGCTCGACGGCGGCCAGCCGCGCGTCGCGCAGCGAGGGACCCCGAGGGCCACGGCGGCCGCCGGCAGTCGCGGCGACGTCCGGCGTACCCGTCGCCGTCGTCCTCGACGAGGGAGTGCGAGACGCGGGTGTCGGTGACGAGCAGGGCGAACCCGTGCTCGGCCAGGGGGAGCGGGACCGGGGTCGGAGGTGTGCGCCGTCGAAGTCGAGGAGCAGGGCGGTGCCCGGGCTCGGCGAGCAGGGAGATGGTCTGGTCCATCCCGCCCGTGGGTGCACCGACAGCCTCGGTCTCGGCGCGGACACAGACCGGGACGAGGGCGCGTCGTACGTCGGGAGTGAGGTCGTCGCCGAGCAGGCCCGCAGACGGCCACCGCGACAGAGCACTCGAGGGCTGCCGAGCTGGAGAGACCGGCGCCCAGCGGCACCCGGCTGTCCACGTGGATCTCGAGCCCGGGAGTCATGCCCGGCCTCGCGCAGCGCCCAGACGCACGCCCGCGACGTAGGCAGCCCAGCCGGTGACCGCGCCCGGCCCCAGCGAGGCGAGGTCTCCCTCCCAGACCCCGTGGTCTGCTGGCTGGAGATCCGCAGCCGACCGTCGGAGCGCAGCGCGACGGCGGCGTAGGTCGCGTGGGGCAGGGCGATCGGCAGACAGGTGCCGGCGTTGTAGTCGGTGTGCTCACCGATCAGGTTGACCCGACCGGGTGCGCGGGCCACGACGTCAGCCGGCCGACCGAAGGCCGCTCGGAAGCCGCGTCGCGCACCCCGGCGGCGAGATCGGTCGCGGCACCCGGTCGGCGAAGGTCATGGCGAGCAGCCTAGGGCTCGCGTTCCGCACCGGGTCGGGAGATCCCGGCCCCTCGATCGCGTAGCGTCGAGGCGTGCGCTTCCTCGATGACGCGGCCCCGCCGCACGACCTGACCTACGACGACGTCTTCATGGTGCCGCGGCACTCCTCGGTCGCCAGCCGCTACGACGTCGACCTCGCGACGTCGGACGGCACCGGCGCGACCCTGCCGCTGGTGGTCGCGAACATGACCGCCATCGCCGGCAAGCGGATGGCCGAGACCGTCGCCCGGCGCGGCGGCCTGACCGTGATCCCGCAGGACATCCCGCTGCCCGGTCGTCGCCGACGTGGTCACGTTCGTGAAGTCGCGCCACCTGGTCTTCGACACCCCGATCGAGCTGACCCGGCACCAGACGGTCGCCGAGGCGCTGGCCCTGATCCCCAAGCGCTCGCACCGCGCGGCGGTGGTGGTCCAGGACGGCCGGCCGGTGGGGGTCGTGTCCGAGGAGGACTGCGTCGAGGTCGACCGCTTCGCCCAGGTGCAGCACGTGATGAACCCCGCGCCGGTCACGATCACGGCGCACACCGACCCGCGCGCCGCCTTCGACGCGCATCGATGCGGCCCACGCGCCGACTCGCGGTCGCAGTCGACGCCGACGGCAAGCTGCTCGGCGTCCTCACCCGCACCGGTGCCCTGCGGGCGACGCGTCTACAGCCCCGCCGTCGACGAGCGCGGGCGGGCTCCGCATCGCCGCAGCGATCGGGGTCAACGGCGACGTCGCCGGCCGGGCCGAGGCACTGATCGAGGCGGGCGTCGACTGTCTCGTGGTCGACACCGCGCACGGCCACCAGGAGCGGATGCTCGAGGCACTGCGGGCAGTCCGGGCCCTGCGCCCGCCAGTGCCGGTGGTGGCCGGCAACGTGGTCTCCGCCGAGGGCGTTCGCGACCTGGTGACGGCCGGCGCCGACATCGTCAAGGTCGGCGTCGGCCCGGGCGCCATGTGCACCACCCGGATGATGACCGGGGTGGGCCGTCCGCAGTTGTCGGCGGTGCTCGAGTGCGCCGCGGCCGCGCGTGAGGTCGGCGCCCACGTCTGGGCCGACGGGGGAGTGCGTCACCCGCGCGACGTGGCGCTCGCCCTGGCAGCCGGAGCGTCCTCGGTGATGATCGGCTCGTGGTTCGCCGGCACCCACGAGTCTCCCGGTGACCTGATGGTCGACTCCGACGGCCGCGCCTACAAGGTCTCCTTCGGGATGGCCTCGGCCCGCGCCGTCGCCCAGCGCACGTCCACGGAGTCGGCCTTCGACCGGGCCCGCAAGGGTCTCTACGAGGAGGGCATCTCCTCCTCGCGGATGTATCTCGATCGCGCGCGGCCGGGAGTCGAGGACCTCATCGACGAGATCTGCTCGGGGGTGCGCTCGGCGTGCACGTACGCCGGGGCCGCCAACCTCGCCGAGCTGCACGAGCGGGCGCTGCTCGGCTTCCAGTCGTCCGCGGGCTACCAGGAAGGCCGCCCGCTCAACACCAGCTGGTGAGCTGGGGCCCAAGCTGCCCCAGCTCACCGGCTGGTCGGTCAGTCGGCCTGCGGTGTCGTGTCGGCCTCCGGGTCACGCTCCACGGTGAGCACGAAGTCGTCACCGTGCTCGATCACACCGGCGATGACGGCCTGCTCGACCGCCTCGGCGGCGTACTGGCGGCGCACCATGAGGGGGTCCTGCTTGAGGTCCCTCACCAGGGCGATCGCGAGCCCGACCATCACCAGCACGAACGGCAGCGCCGCCACGATGGTGATCGTCTGGAGCCCGGACAGCGCATCGGAACCACCGACGAGCAGCATCACCGCTGCCACGGCACCGGTCGCCACACCCCAGAAGATCACGGTGGGCCGGCTCGGCTCGATGGTGCCGCGCTCGGAGAGCGTGCCCATCACGATGGACGCCGCGTCGGCGCCGGAGACGAAGAAGATCGCCACCAGCACCATCACCAGGATGCTCGTCACCGTCGCGAGGGGGTAGGCCGCGAGTGTCGAGAACAGCTGCGACTCGACGCCGCCGGCACCGGCGATGTCCGTGCCGGTCTTCTGCAGGTCGATCGCCGCGCCACCGAAGATCGCGAACCAGACCAGGCTGACCAGGCTCGGCACGAGCAGAACGCCGGTGACGAACTGGCGGATGGTGCGACCGCGGGAGATCCGGGCGATGAACATGCCGACGAACGGCGTCCAGGAGAGCCACCAGGCCCAGTAGAAGATCGTCCAGCTCTGCAGCCACTCGGTGGTCTCGCCACCCTCGGCAGCCGTGCGCGCCGACATCATCGGCAGATCGGCGAAGTAGCTGCCGATCGAGGTCGGGATCAGGTTGAGGATGAAGACGGTCGGGCCGACGAGGAAGACGAAGAGGGCCAGGACGCGCCGCGAGCACCATGTTGATGTTCGAGAGCCACTGGATCCCCTTGGCCACACCGGTGACGGCCGAGATCACGAACGCGACGGTCAGCAGCGGCGATGATCGCGACCAGGGCGGCGTTGCCGAGCGTGCCGATGCCGCTGACGATCTGCAGACCACTGCGAATCTGGAGGGCGCCGAGGCCCAGCGAGGCAGCGGACCCGAAGAGGGTGGCGAAGATGGCGAGGATGTCGATGAGCTTGCCCCAGCGGCCGTGCGCGTGGTGCCCGATGAGTGGCTCGAACGCGGCAGAGATCAGCTGCAGGCGGCCCTTGCGGTACACGCCGTACGCGATGGCCAGACCGACCACGGCGTAGATCGCCCACGGGTGGAGGGTCCAGTGGAACAGCGTCGTCGCCATCGCGTGCTGCACGGCTTCGGGGTTGCCCGCCTCACCGGTGCCCGGAGGCGGATTGACGAAGTGGCTGACCGGCTCGCTCACGCCGTAGAACATCAGGCCGATGCCCATGCCGGCGCTGAACATCATCGCGACCCAGGAGACGGTGCGGAACTCCGGCTCCTCGTCGTCGCGGCCGAGCGTGATGGTGCCGAACCTGCTCATCGCCAGCCACAGCACGAACACCACGAAGGCGCTCGAGGTGATCACGAAGAGCCAGCCGGTGTTGGCCATCGTCCACGTGAGGGACGTGCCGGAGACGTTGGCGAGCGACGCGGTGCTGACGAAGCCCCAGATCAGGAAGGAGATGGCGACGACAGCGGTGACGCCGAAGACGACGCGGTCGAGGCGGCCTCCGGTCTGGTCGCTCAGGGTCGTGGTGGACGTCGAGGGCGGGGTGCGGAAGGACGTCTCGCATCGGCGTCTTCTTGCGGCCGGCAAGACTCTCCCGGGTGGTCTGGCCGTCGTGGCCCGATGGGTTGGTCTCGTTCGAGGTCTTCACAACTGGTGGGCGCCGAACTCGGCGCGTCCTCCTGGGTGGTGTCGGGGGATGCGGGGGACGCGTGGAACCACCGACCGTGTCAGGCAAGGCGTTCGACCCCAAATCGCGACGAGTCGCCCCGAGCGGGATTCGTGCCCCCTGCTTGCTACCCGGAGCGGGCAGGTTCAATCCCGCGAACTGCGAGCGGTGCGGCCCCGGACGATCCCGATGAAGGTCTGCACCCGCGGATCCTCGTTGTCGATCAACCAGGCCAGGCCGACCTTGGTGGGGCTCGAGGTCGCTCACCGGTCGGTAGGCGGTGTCCTTGCGCTGGTGCAGTCGGGCCACCGACATCGGCACCAGGACGATGCCGGTGCCGCTGGCCGCCACCTCCAGGGCTTCCTTGACCGACATCGGCGGCCAGTCCAGCTGGTCCACCGTCGGAGTCCAGCCGGAGGGGTGCGGGAGCAGGAGCAGTTCGTCGACGAGGTCTGCCAGACGTCGACCTCCTCGGCTGCCGTGACCAGTGTTCGGCGCCGGCGACGACCACCGCCACCTCGTCGTACAACGGGATGCAGTGCAGGTCGGTGCGATCGATCGGGAGGCGCACCAGGCAGGCGTCGAGGGACCCGTTGCGCAAGCCGGCCTCCTGCTCGGCCTCGGTGACCGGGACCAGCTCGAGCGACGAGCGAGGGGTGCGCTCGCGCCAGGTCCGCGCCCACTTGTCGGGCGTGGCTCCGGTCACGAACCCGACCCGGAAGCCGTCTGTTGCCATGCCGCGAAGGGTATCGTCCGGTGTCTCGTGGTGCGGCGCCCGTATGGCTTGCCGCGACGAGGGAGCACAGCCCACGGTGCGCATCGAGCACGGTGGCGGCGAGGGGGAGCGCATCGTGCTGGGCAGCAGGCACGAGGGCCGCGGCAGCGCTGGCCGTCGCCATTCTGCGGTGTCTGGTTGTGGCATGCCGGTCGACCCGCCCGAGGCGGCGAGCCCGTCGCCCACGACGCCGAGCCCGACCCCGGACGGCCGCGTTCCCCCGACGCGCCGAGCGCGTCGGCCGCGCCGTCGGTCACCAAGCTGCTGGTCTTCGTGGTGGAGAACCGCTCCTTCGCCACCATGCGCGAGCAGATGCCGTGGACCTTCCGGATGTCCGAGCGCTACGGCTACGCCACCAACTACGACGCCATCACCCATCCCGTCGCTGCCGAACTACCTGGCGATGGCGGGCGGCAGCGACTTCGGCTATCGACACCAACGCAGGGCCCGGACGAGCACCGGGTCGAGGGGGAATCCGTCTTCGGCCAGGCTCTCGACGCTCGGCAAGACTGCTGGGATCTATGCCGAGGACATGGCGGTGAACTGCCAGCGTGAGGACACCCCCGAGGGCTATGCCGTGCGACACAACCCGTGGGTCTACTTCGTCGACGAGCAGGAGGCCTGTCGCGAGTTCAGCATTCCGCTGGACTCGTTCGCCGACGACGTGGCCTCCGGGTCGCTTCCCCACGCCGGCATGGTGGTGCCGAACGTCTGCAACGACAGCCACGACTGCCCGCTCTCGGTCACGGACGCGTGGATGCGCGAGTACGTCGCGCTGGCGATGAGCGGACCCGACTGGGAGGCGGGGCACCTCGCGGTGGTCCTCACGGCCGACGAGGACGACAACGACGCCGACAACCAAGTGCTGACGAGTGTGTTCCATCCCTCGCTCGACGGGGTGGTGACCGACGAGTACCTCACCCACTACTCCTTGACCCGGCTCTACGACGAGGTGCTCGGCGCCCCGCTGCTGCGGGAGGCAGCTGATGCGCCGTCGATGGCGGAGGCCTTCGGGCTGCCGATCGGCTGAGGTTCGGTGCCGCCGGGCAGACTGAACGACATGACCGACATGACCGACTCCGAGGTTGCCGTCCCCATCCGTCTGCAGTCCCTGCGCAAGGAGTTCGGGTCCACTGTGGCCGTGGACGGGATCGACCTCACGGTCCAGGCAGGGTCGGTCTTCGGCTTTCTCGGGCCCAACGGTGCCGGCAAGACCACCACGCTCCGGATGATGCTGGGGCTGATCCGTCCGACGTCCGGCAGTGCCGAACTCTTCGGTCGGGACCCGGCCCAGGTGGGTGTCGCCGCGCTGGAGGGGGTCGCCGGCTTCGTGGAAGCGCCGATGTTCTATCCCTACCTCTCCGCGCGCCGCAACCTCCACCTGCTGGCCGATCTCGACGGCGGCCTCGGCCATGACCGCGTCGAGCAGGTCCTCGGTGTCGTAGAGCTGACCGGCCGCGGCAACGACAAGGTCGGCGGGTACTCCCAGGGCATGAAGCAGCGACTGGGTCTCGCTGGAGCGTTGCTGCGCGAGCCGAAGCTGCTGCTGCTCGACGAGCCGACCAACGGCCTCGACCCCGGGGGCATGCGTGACATGCGCGCGCTGATCGGCGACCTGGCCGCCGAAGGGCTCACCGTGCTGCTCTCGTCCCACCTGATGGGTGAGGTCGAGCAGCTCTGCACCGATCTCGCGGTCGTCGCGCATGGGCGGATCCGCTTCTCCGGCACCCTCGAGGAGCTCAGGGAAGGCCATGGGGACCACGACTACCGGCTCGGCGTGACCGATCCGTCCCGCGCCATGGCAGCAGCCGCTGACCTGACCGGAGTGTCGGCCGAGGTCAGTTCCGACGGCGACCTGCTCGTCCGCGCCGACCGGGCGGCCGCCGAGGAGCTCACGATCGCGCTGGGTCGAGCCGGCGTGGGGATCCACGCCATGGTGCCCGACACCACCTCGCTCGAACGGCTCTTCTTCGAGCTGACGGAGACCGAGCCGGGCCCGACTGCTCGCGGGCTCGACGCCGGGGTGCCGCGTGAGGGTCTATGCGTGGGAGATCCGCAAACTGATCGCGCAGAAGCGGACCTTCATCGGTCTGGGTGCCGCAGTCCTGATCCCGGCGATCTTCGCCATCGGCTTCGCGCTGAGCCCGGCGTCCGGGGACACCACCGGCCGCCGCGCCGATGCGGGAGACGTGCTGGTCGTGGCCTACAACAGCTCCGGGCTGCTGCTGCCCTTCATCGGCGCTCGCCTTCGCCTCCCTGGTGCTGCTCCCGCTGCTGGCCGCCCTCGTCGCGGGCGACATCGTGGCAGCCGAGGACAACAGCCAGACCCTCAAGACCGTGCTGACCCGGTCGACCTCTCGACTCAAGCTGATCACCGCCAAGATGGGCGCGCTGGCGACGTACGTCGTGGTGCTGCTGGTCGTCTTCGGCGTCAGCGCCACCGCCATCGGAGCGTTCGCGGCGGGAGCCAACCCGGTCTCGCTCGGGCGGCCCGTTGGGGGCGACCCTCTTCGGCGCTCCCGACGTTCTCGGTGGGGGAGCTGCTCGTCCGCATCGTCGGTCGCCCTGGCGGCGTACACCGCGCCGCTGATGGCGGTGAGTGCGTGGGGATTCCTGCTCTCGACCGTCACCCGGAACAGCGGCGCCTCGATCGTCGGCATGCTGGTCTTCAGCTTCGCCAACCAGATCATCCGGTTCCTCCCGAACGTGCCCGAGTCGGTCGGTCAGTGGCTGCTCACCGACCAGTTCACCGCCTGGCAGGCGGCGCTGGGCACCAGCATCGACTGGTCGGAGATCGCGCGGGCAACCGGCGTCAGTGCGCTGTACCTCGTGCTCCCGCTCCTGTTCAGTGCCTGGTGGTTCGCCCGTCGCGACGTCCTGGTCTGATGCCGTGCCCTTCGTCACGGACGATGCGGAGCAGGCACCGTTCGGCGACGCGGGTCGGGAATGAATCCGAGGTCAATCCGACCCCTGGCCCAGGAGGGCACTGCCATGAACCAGATCCTCTTCGTCGTCACCGGAGCTCGTCAGTGGACGCTGGCCGATGGCACCGCCCACCCCACCGGCTTCTGGGCCGAGGAGCTCGTTGCGCCGTACGAAGCCTTCAGCCGGGCCGGCCACCAGGTCGTGATCGCGACCCCCGGCGGGGTACGCCCGGTCGTCGACCAGGGAAGTCTCGCGCCGGACGCGAACGGCGGCGAGGAGGAGGCCACTCGCCTGAAGACGTTCATCGACGAGCTCGAGCAGCTGCGACACCCGGTCTCCCTGGCCGACGTCGACCTCGATGACTTCGACGCGGTCTTCTACCCCGGCGGGCATGGTCCGATGGAGGACCTCTCCCACGACTCGCAGTCCGCGGCGCTGCTGAGTCGACACGCTGGCGTCCGGCAAGCCGCTCGGCATCGTCTGCCACGCACCGGCCGCCTTGCTGGCCACCGAGGGCGAGGACGGCTCGCCGTTCGCCGGCTACTCGCTGACCGGGTTCACCAACGAGGAGGAGAAGCAGGCGGGTCTGGCCGACGACGCACCGTGGCTGCTCCAGGATCGGCTGGTCGCGCTCGGTGCTGACTTCCAGGAAGGCGAGCCTGGGCCGTCAACGTGGTGGTCGACCGCTCGCTCCACACTGGCCAGAACCCCGCATCCTCCGGCCCGCTGGCGAAGCGGATGCTGGAGACGCTGGCCGGCTGAACGAGAGTTCGCCGCCGGCCACGGCCGGGCCTCAGCCGCGAGCTCAGCCGTGCGCGTCGCGAGTGGGAGCATGGCGGCGGAAGTCACACAGGAAGGACGCCACCATGGTCGAGCTCTTCATCGTCGCCGTCGCGGTGCTCGGCTTTGCCCTGGTCTCGCAACGGCCTGTCCATGTCACCGGTCACCGCACCCATGGTGTTCACCGCCGTGGGCCTGGCTGTCGGTGCCGCCGGCACGGCCTGGTTCGACCTGCCGGTCGAGGGCGAAGCCGTGTCGTTGCTCGTCGAGGCGACCTTGGTCCTGGTGCTCTTCACCGATGCCATCCGGATCGACCTGCGGACGCTGCGGCGCCAGGCGGCGTCTGCCGGTGCGGTTGCTCGGATCGGGATGCCCCTGACGATCGTGGCCGGCGCCGCCGTCGGCGCCGTCCTCGTGCCGGGGCTCGGGCTGGCCGAGGCGGCGCTGCTGGCAGCAGTGCTCGCGCCCACGGATGCGGCGTTGGGCCAGGCGATCGTCAGCGATCCTCGTCTGCCGGTGCGCATCCGCCAGACCGCTGAACGTCGAGAGCGGTCTGAACGACGGGATCGCCGTCCCGGTGGTCACCGTCCTGATCGCGCTCGTCGCGGCCGAGGAGCGCGCCGGCGCCAGCGACTGGCTGGGGCTGGCCGGGCAGCAGATCGGGCTCGGCATCGCTGTCGGCGTGGCGGCGGGACACGTCGGTGGCCGGCTCCTGAACACTCGGGCTGCCCGCGGGGCGGTGGAGGGTGTCTATCGACAGTTGGCCGCCATCGCCATCGCCGTGGCGGCTTTCGCCGGCGCCCACCTGGTGGGTGGCAACGGCTTCATCGCGGCCTTCACGGCGGGTCTTGCCTTCGGTCATGTGGCGCGTGATCACTGCCGTGGCGTGCAGGACTTCACCGAGGACGAGGGTGAACTGCTCACGGCGATCACCTTCGTGATCTTCGGAGCGGTGCTGGTCGGTCCGGTGCTCGACGAGGTCTCGTGGCAGGTCCTCCTCTACGCCGTGTTGTCGCTCACGGTCGTCCGGATGGTCCCGGTGCTGGTGGCGATGGTGGGGTCCGGCACCCTGATCGAGACTCGCCTCTTCCTGGGTTGGTTCGGGCCACGCGGCCTTGCCTCGATCCTGTTCGCCCTGCTGGTGGTCGAGGAGCTGGACAGCGCAGGCGGCGACACGGTCTTCACGGTCGCTGCGTGGACGGTGCTGGCGAGTGTCTTCCTGCACGGCCTGACTGCCTCGGCCTGGAGCGGACGGCTGGCCCGGGTCATCGAGCAGCGGGGTCCGCAGGCCGAGCAGGCCCACGTGCCGGAGATGCCGACCCGGCGCCGGTTGCAGCCCTGACTGGGTGTGTCCCATTTGAAGTCGACTGCGTCCCGCGGGCCAGCGAGCACCGTGCGCACCATGTCGTACCCGAGTGATGTGACAAACGAGCAGTGGGCGCTGCTGGAGCCGGTCTTCAACCCTCCCGGCAAGCGCGGACCCAAGCACGGTGCGGGCCTGCGCAAGGTCGTCAACGCGATGCTCTACATCTCCCACACCGGCTGCCAGTGGCGGTATCTGCCCGCGGCGTTCGGGCCCTGGACCCGCGTGTGGTCCCAGTTCCGTCGCTGGTCGCGCAACGGCACCTGGGCGCGAGCGTTGGCCGTGCTGTACCAGGCCGCACGAGAAGCCGACGGCCGCGCCGAGGCGACCCCGTCGATGGTGGTCATCGACACCCATCTGGCACGCGGCTCGTCCAACGGCGGGTTCACCTTCCACGACCGCGGCGGCCCCTACGGCCGCACCAAGGGCGCCAAGCGGGTGGTGGCAGTCGATGTGACCGGATTGCCGGTGGGTGCGGTGGTCGTCCCGGCTTCCACCCACGAAAACAAGACCACGGAGCTGATGCTGGAGCACCTGACCGAGCAGGGTGTCACCGACCGGCTCGAGCTGGTCCTGGTGGACCGCGGGGTCACCGCGGCAGCGGCCCGAAACCTCGGCAGCGACTACGACCTCGAGTTGCGTCGGGTCGGCTGGGACGACAAGCAGCCGGTGTTCCGCCCCATCCGACACGCCTGGCGCGTCGAGGTCGCCCACGGTCGTCTCGGACGTGCCCGCCGGCTGGCGAAGTCGTTCGATAACACCACCACCTCGGCCACCGGCTGGCTCCAGGTCGCCTGCATCGCAACCACACTGCGCCACCTGTCACGCGCTAGGACGCGCCGGACGGCACAGCCGCTCGCGGCCTGAGGGCAGGCCAGCGTCCAAGGGGAATGCGGCAAGCCGGTCACGCCATACTCGGAATCGTGCTTTGCGTCATGCTGTCCGTTGCTGGGCGAGGGGAGATACATGGGCATCAACATCGAGCATTACGCCGGGTCGCACCGCGACCTGGACTGGTCGTTTCGCGAGGCCGATGACTCCGAAGACCTTCTGAACGCTTACATCGACCTCGGCTGGCTGTGGATCGCCCGCGCAGCTGACGGTGAGGTCATTGGCCATCTCCAGGCGGTACCACGGGACGAGGATGTCTGGGAGGTGACCAACACCGCGGTCGTCGAGTCGCATCGAGGCCGCGGCGCGGGTCGGGCGTTGCTTGAGCGTGCCGTCGATGAGGCCTGCGCTGCGGGGGCAAGACGGCTGATCTTGGCGACCGGCGCTGCAGACGTCGGCAACCTGCGCTTCTACCAACGCTGTGGCTTCCGGATGACCCACGTCGTCCAGGATGTGTTCACTCCAACGAACGGCTACCCGCCCGGGCTCGAGGTCGACGGCATTCCACTCGTGGACCAGGTGTGGTTCGAGCGCGTCCTCTGAGCGGGAGCCATCGCTCGTCGGCACGGACGGTACGCAACGCAGTTCAGTCTCGACCGCAAATGGGACACACCCAGTGAGATCCGTCCCTCCAGGAGTGGCGCAGCCGGTCGTCTGCGAAACGCCGAGATCAGCCCTCGGCGAGGGTGGTCGGGATCTCGACCTCGCTCTGGAGCGTGCGGTGCACCGGGCACTTGTCGGCGATGGCCAGCAGCCGCGAGCGCTGGTCGTCGTCGAGGTCGCCGCGGAACTCGATGACCCGCTCCACGCGATCCAGTCGCCCGGTCCGGGTCTCGCAGCTGGCGCAGTCCTCGGCATGGATGCGCGAGTGCCGCAGCGACACGCTGATGTGCTCCAGCGGCCATTGCTTGCGATCGGCGTACATCCGCAGGGTCATCGCGGTGCACGCCCCCAGACCGGCCAGCACCAGGTCGTACGGCGAGGGGCCGGTGTCATCGCCCAGCGGAGTCGGCTCGTCGGCCACCAGCCGGTGCCCTCGCACGGTGATCTGCTGCGTCAGGGTGCCGACGTTGCTCTCGGAGACCACGACGGCGTCGTCTCCGGTGTCGTCCCCGTCTGCGCTGCTGTCAGCCTCGGGCTCCGTCTCCGTCTCGGGGTCGAGGTAGGGCTCCACCCAGGCAGCCATCACCGCTGCGGCGAAGCGGGCATCGGGCGCGCCGGTGAGCAGGTGGTCGGCGCCGTCGAGGGAGACGAACGACTTGGGGTGCCGGGCCGCCTCGAAGATGCGGCGGGCGTTGTCGACGTCCACGGTCTGGTCAACGGGGGAGTGCATCACCAGCAGCGCTCGTCCCAGGTTGGCGATGCGTTCCGTCTGCGGCTGGGTGGCGATGTCCTCGAGGAACTGTCGCCGGATCCGGAACGGACGGTCGGCCAGACAGACCTCGGCCTCGTCATTCGCCTCGATCTCGGCGAGGTCGGCCGCGAGCAGATGGGTCAGGTGGTCGGTGTCGGCCGGAGCGCCGATCGTGACCACCGCCCGGGCTTCGGGCACCTGCTCGGCGGCGGCCAGCACGGCTGCGCCACCCAGCGAGTGACCGATCAGCATTGCCGGAGGCGTGTGGTGCTCGCGCAGGTACGCCGCGGCCAGGACGAGGTCCTCGACGTTGGAGGTGAAGTTGGTGTGGGCGAAGTCGCCCTCGGACGCGCCGAGCCCGGTGAAGTCGAAGCGCAAGCACCCCGATCCCGGACTGGTTGAGCGCCTTGGCGATCCGGGAGGCGGCCAGGACGTCCTTCCCGCAGGTGAAGCAGTGGGCGAAGAGGGCCATCGCCCGCACCGGCCCGTCCGGCAGGTCGAGGCGGCCGGCGAGGCTGGCTTCCTGCGACCCGGGGAACTCGACCTTCTTGCTGCTCATCTGCGTGCTCCCCGCGCTTCCGGGGGCCGCTTCGCTGACCCCGTGGAGGTCAAGATTGACATGTCTGGGCCCGGACGTCAGGAGAGGGCTAACGTCGAGGTATGGGTGAAGGTCAATTGCAGCCAGAGGACACGCTCGACGACCGAGGGGTCGACGACATGCTGGACGAGGGCATCTCGCCTCCCGAGAAGTACCGGGGGGTGACGGCCAAGGGTGTCACCGCCCGCGAGGAGCTCGAGGGCGAGACCCTCGATGAACGGATGCGCCAGGAGGAACCCGAGGTCTGGGAGCAGCCGGACGAGGTGGAGGACGACGACGACGTCGACTTCCCGGCCGGTCGCCAGGTCGGCACCGAGCGCACCGGGCGGCTGCTCGCCGCAGGCGATGACGACGACCGTTTCGCGGAGGACGAAGGCATCGATGGCGCCGGTGCCAGCGCCGAGGAAGCGGCGATGCACACCATCGAAGAGTGATCGGCTCCTCCTTGCGCCACACCGAGACGTGGCTCTCGCTGTCGGAGGTGAACGCGCTGCCATCCCAGTCGGCAACCCGTTGCTCCAGCTCCATCCCGGCGAGCTGGGCCATCAGGTCGCACTCGGAGGGCCACAGGTAGCGGAACGTGCCCGAGGCGTATCGGCTGGTGCCGTCAGCCACCCGCCGGTAGTGGTGCGAGGTGCACCGCTGGGTGACCAGGTCGTAGGTGTCGAAGACCAGGTGATCGTCGTCGAGCGACATCGGCACTGCTGACTGACCGGGCGGCAGTCGACGTACCGGAGGCACCCAGAGCTCGATGACGAATCGGCCACCGGGACGCAGATGGCGAGCCGCGTTGCGGAAGCACTCGACCTGCTCGGCCTGGGTGCGCAGGTTGGAGAGGGTGTTCCAGACGAGGTACACCAACGCGAACTCGCCGGGGACCCGCGTGGTCGCCATGTCGCCGACCACCACCGGGAGCGCTGCCTCGTCGACCTTGCGACGCAGCTGCGCCACCATCGGCACCGACAGCTCGACGCCGGTGACCGGGATGCCACGAGCAGCCAGGGGCACCCCGACGCGGCCGGTTCCGATGGCGAACTCGAGGGCGGGACCGTCCCCGGCGAGGCTCGCCAGGAAGTCGACGGTGGGCTCCGAGCACCGCGGCTGCGAACTTGTCGGCGGAGTCCTGCGTCGTACGTCTCGGCGGTGTCGGCGTCCACACCTCGCTGGTCGTCATGACTGTCACGTTGCCTGCTCCGGGACGCCGTGTCGAAGCATTTGTGGCCAGGTGACCAGGTGGCCGGAATCGTCCGGCCGGCCATGCGCCGGGGTCCCCGCACTCCGCGGGGACCCCGACATGTGCTCAGACCAGGTCGAAGCGGTCCAGCATCATCACCTTGTCCCAGGCGGAGACGAAGTCGTGCACGAACTTCTCGCCGCCGTCGCTGCTCGCGTAGACCTCAGCGACCGCGCGCAGCTCGGAGTTGGACCCGAAGACCAGATCCGCGCGGGTGCCGGTCCACACGACCTCGCCCGAGGCGTTGCGGCCCTCGAACGACTCCTGGTCGCCTCCGACCGACGACCACGTCGTACCCATGTCGAGCAGGTTGACGAAGAAGTCGTTGGTCAGGGTGCCGGGACGATCGGTGAGGACACCGGCGGTGGACTGGCCGGCGTTGGCGCCGAGCACCCGCAGACCGCCGACGAGCACGGTCATCTCCGGGGCGCTGAGGTTCAGCAGGTTCGCCCGGTCGACGAGCAGGAACTCCGCAGGCAGACGCTGGCCCTTGCCCTGGTAGTTGCGGAAGCCGTCGTCGGTCGGCTCGAGGGGCGCGAACGACTCGATGTCGGTCTGCTCCTGCGAGGCGTCGGTGCGACCGGGGGTGAACGGCACGGTGATGCTGTGACCGGCGTCCTGAGCGGCCTTCTCGACACCCGCGGCACCCGCGAGGACGATCAGGTCGGCCAGCGAGACCTTCTTGCCACCCGACTGCGCCGCGTTGAACGACTCCTGGACGCCCTCGAGGGCGCTCAGCACCGTCGCGAGCTCGTCGGGGTTGTTGACCTCCCAGCCACGCTGCGGCTCGAGGCGAAGGCGGGCGCCGTTGGCGCCGCCTCGCTTGTCGCTGCCACGGAACGTCGAGGCCGACGCCCACGCGGTGGAGACCAACTGCGAGACCGTCAGTCCGGTCGCGAGGACCTGCTCCTTGAGAGCCGCGACGTCAGCATCGTCGACGAGTTCGTGGTCGACTGCCGGCACCGGGTCCTGCCAGATCAGCGTCTCCTGCGGCACCAGCGGCCCGAGGTAGCGCTGGACCGGACCCATGTCGCGGTGGGTCAGCTTGAACCAGGCGCGGGCGAAGGCGTCCGCGAACTGGTCGGGGTTCTCCAGGAAGTTGCGGGAGATCGGCTCGTAGACCGGGTCGAAACGCAGCGCCAGGTCGGTGGTGAGCATCGTCGGGGGCCGAGACAGCGAGCCGTCCTCCGGGTCCGGGAAGGTGTTGGCGCCCGCTCCGTCCTTGGCCTGCCACTGCTGGGCGCCGGCGGGGCTCGTGGTCAGCTCCCACTCGTAGCCGAAGAGGGTCTCGAAGAATCCGTTGTCCCACTGCGTCGGCTTCGGGGTCCAGGTGACCTCGAGGCCGCTGGTGATCGTGTCCCGCCCCTTGCCGCTGCCGAAGCTGTTGCTTCCAACCGAGGCCCATCTCCTCGAGGCCGGCGCCTTCGGGCTCGGCACCGATGTGCGCCTCGGGGTCCGCTGCGCCGTGGGTCTTGCCGAAGGTGTGGCCGCCGGCGATCAGCGCGACGGTCTCCTCGTCGTTCATGGCCATCCGGCCGAAGGTCTCGCGGATGTCGCGGGCCGAGGCCAGCGGGTCCGGGGTGCCGTTGGGGCCCTCGGGGTTGACGTAGATCAGCCCCATCTGGACCGCTGCGAGCGGACCCTCGAGCTCGCGGTCCCCGGTGTAGCGCTCATCGCCGAGCCAGGTCTGCTCCGGGCCCCAGTAGACGTCCTCGTCGGGCTCCCACACATCGGCGCGGCCGCCGGCGAAGCCGAAGGTCGTCAGGCCCATCGTCTCCAGGGCACGGTTGCCGGTGAAGACCATCAGGTCGGCCCACGAGATCTTGGCGCCGTACTTCTGCTTGATCGGCCACAGCAGGCGACGGGCCTTGTCGAGGCTGGCGTTGTCGGGCCAGCTGTTGAGCGGTGCGAAGCGCTGCATGCCGGCGCCGGCGCCACCGCGGCCGTCACCGATGCGGTAGGTGCCGGCGCTGTGCCACGCCATCCGGATGAACAACCCGCCGTAGTGGCCGAAGTCGGCCGGCCACCAGTCCTGGGAGGTCGTCATCAGCGCGTCGACGTCCTTGGTCAGGGCGTCGAGGTCAAGGCTCTGGAACGCCTCGGCGTAGTCGAACTCCTCGCCCATCGGGTTGGCCACGGCCGGGTGCTTGCGCAGGATCTTGAGGTTCAGCTGGTTGGGCCACCAGTCGCGGTTGCCCGCACCCTCGGTGGGGTGGTTGCGGGGTCCGACGGAGGCGACGGGGCAGCTGGCCTCGCTCGCCTCCGAGTTCATGTCTCCGACTACGGCGTCGTGGTTCTCAGGCACGGGAATCCTTCCGGCAATGGGGTGGATCAGGGGTCAGGTGATGGACGTGCTCAGGGATGGTCAGCTGGTGGAGCAGGCTGCGCAGTGCCCCCAGTAGATGACCTCGGCTTCGTCGATCGAGAAGCCGTGGTCCACCGACGCACTCAGGCAGGGCGTGTCACCGACGGCGCAGTCGACGTCGGCGATGACGCCGCACGAGCGGCACACGACATGGTGATGGTTGTCCCCGACTCGTGACTCGTAGCGCGCGACGGAGTTCGAGGGCTGGATCCGGCGCAGGAGGCCCGCGCCGGTCAGCGCCCGCAGGACGTCGTACACCGTCTGGTGCGAGACCTCTCCGAGATCCTGACGGACCGTGTCGAGGATGAGGTCGGTGTCGGCGTGCGGCAGGGCGTGTACGGCCGTCAGCACCGCGACCCGGGGACGGGTGACGCGCAGGTCGGCTTCGCGCAGCATCTGCTCGAAGCTCGTCGTCGTGGGCACGTCCCCACTCTGGTTCATGATCTGGAACGAGTCAAGAAAAAGGACGATCCGCGGGCCGGGTGAAATGCCCGGTCCGCGGATCGTCCGTGCGCAGATGCCAGCCGGCCTCAGTCGCGCCAGAGGAGGACCTCGGCCTGGTCGAACCGGTCGTCCTCCACCAGGTTCGTGGCGTAGGTGACGTAGGCCAGGGAATGGCCGTCCCCGCTGATCGCCACGTCGTTGGTCGCGCTCCAGCCATTGCCGCCCTTGCCGTCGGCGGTCTGCGAAGCGCGCACGATGGTGCCGTCCACCAGGTCCGCCACGAAGGCGTCCGGGCCACCGAGGTCACCGCTGACCAGGTCATCGGCGTCGGAGCCGAAGCCGATGTAGCGGCCGTTGCGCGAGATGCTCGGCAGGAACGAGTGGTTGTCGCCCGCGGTCACGCGCACCACGCTCTTGTCGGCCAGCGAGATCCGGTAGACGTCGGTGGACCTGTGGTCCTCGCCAGGCAGGTGGATCGCGCAGGAGGCGAAGACGACGTACTTGCCGTTGCCGGAGATCGCGGGGCGACCCGAGCTGCCGGCCGGGTAGGGCTGGCACGGCGGAGCATCGGGCTCGTGGTGGAAGCGGGTCGTGGTGCCGGCGGCGACGTCGCGCACCCACAGGTCGTTGTCGTTGCCGAAGGTGACCAGGTTGCCGTTGTCGGAGATGTCGCCGTTGACGACGCTCTGCGGGACGTCGCGGTTGCTGCGGGGCAGCAGCGACACCTGCGTGGTCACGGCTCGCTTCGTGTCGCGGACGTAGACGTCCTCCCTGCGGTCCTGGTCCTTCCGGCCGAGACGACCGAAGGTCTGGAACGAGACGTGGCGGCCCTTGCCGGAGATGACCGGGAAGAAGCTGTTCCGTTTCGCCTGCTTCTGCTTCGAGTCCACCGACACCAGGGAGATCTTGCCGGTCTGCATGTTCTTGACCACCACATCGAGGGTGTGGCCGTTGCTGTCCTTGACCAGGTTGGTGGCTGCGGTGGTCCATGCGACGTGGTTTCCGTCGGCCGAGATGGTGGGCTCGAAGCTGTCGGAGTTGCCCGGCTTGGCCTTGGTCGTGCTCACCAGGACGGTGACGCCATCGTTGATCGAGCGCAGGTAGACGTCCTCGGCGTCGTTGGTGTCCCAGGGCACCAGGGCGGCGCTGGTCGAGAAGACCACGAAGTTCCCGTCGTGGGAGGTCACCTGGGCGGTGCCGTTCAGCGCGCTCTTCACGTCGTCCTGCTTGTTGGTCCCGTTGTGCAGCACGACCTGCTCGTTGTGAGCGGGAGGCCGCGCGATCGCGGCGGTGCCCAGCAGGGTCACGGTGGCGACAGCGGCGAGGCCGGCGGCGAATGCTGTCGTCGCGAGGCGGCGGCTGGGGGAGTGGTGCGTGGTCATGGCTCTTCCTTCTCGTGGTGGGCTGCATCGAGGACGCGAACCCGGTGCGGAAGGTTGCAAGAACCACGGCCGCTGACCTGAGTCGTGATCGGGATCACGCCGCCGGGGGCCGTCGGTGAAGGAGGCAGAAATGAAGAAAAGGCCCCGTGGAGCCGGAGCCTCTTCAGTGTCCGAGGGGGGACTTGAACCCCCACGCCCTAATACGGGCACTAGCACCTCAAGCTAGCGCGTCTGCCAATTCCGCCACCCGGACGAGTGCCTCGGAACTGTAACAAACCAGCGGCCCAACTCTGACATCGGCATCGGTGTCGAGAGATGTCAGGATGGAGGCATGGCTGCAACCTCTCGTGAGACCGACTCGGCGACCCCCGACCCGCGCCACGACCCCGCCGGTGAGGTGGTCGAACTGTGCCGCGAACTCATCCGGATCGACACCTCCAACTACGGCGACCAGGAGGGTCCGGGCGAACGCAAGGCGGCCGAGTACGTCGCCACCCTCCTCGACGACGTCGGGATCAGCTCCGAGCTCTACGAGCCCACGCCCGGTCGCACCTCGGTCGTGGCCCGATGGGGTGGCTCCGAGGGCGACGCGCTGTTGCTGCACGGCCACCTCGACGTCGTGCCCGCCGCCGCCGAGGACTGGCAGGTGGACCCCTTCGCCGGTGAGATCCGCGACGGCTACGTGTGGGGCCGGGGTGCTGTCGACATGAAGGACTTCGACGCGATGCTGCTCTCCGTCGTCCGGGCCAGGGCGCGGGCAGGTCGCGTGCCGGAGCGCCCGGTGGTCCTCTGCTTCACCGCCGACGAGGAGGCGGGCGGCCACCACGGCGCGCAGCAGATCGTCGAGCAGCGTCCCGAATGGCTCGAGGGCTGCACCGAGGCCGTCGGCGAGGTCGGCGGCTTCAGCACCACAGTGCGCGGTCGCCGGCTCTATCTCATCGAGGCCGCCGAGAAGGGGATGGCCTGGATGAAGCTGACCGCTCGCGGTCGGGCCGGGCACGGATCGATGATCAACCACGAGAACGCTGTCACCGAGCTGGCCGCCGCCGTGGCCCGGATCGGCGCCCACGACTGGCCGGTGCGGCTGACGCCGACGATGAAGACGCTGCTGGCAGCGGTGGCTGACCTGGCCGGCACCGAAGCCACCCCGGAGAACGCCCAGAGCCTGGTCGAGGAGTTCGGGGGAGCGGCCCGCATGCTCGGGGCGGTGCTCCGCAACACCACCAACCCCACGATGCTCGACGCCGGCTACAAGGTGAACGTCATCCCCACCGAAGCCAGCGCCCACGTCGACGGGCGCTTCCTGCCCGGGTACGAAGACGAGTTCTTCGCCACCCTGGCGGAGCTGTGCGGGGAGAACATCGAGATCGAGTACGTCTCCAAGCAGCCGCCCTGGGAGACGCCGTACGACGGGGACCTCGTGGACGCGATGGGGCGCTCGATCCTCGCCGAGGACCCGGACGCGATCGTCGCGCCGTACCTCATGAGTGGCGGCACGGACGCGAAGCACTTCAACAAGCTCGGGATGCGCTCCTACGGGTTCGCCCCGCTGCGGCTGCCGGCCGACCTCGACTTCACCGCGCTCTTCCACGGGGTGGACGAGCGCGTGCCGGTGGATGCCCTCGAGTTCGGCGCCCGGGTCTTCGATCGATTCCTCGACCAGGTCTGAGCCGAGCCCGCTCAGGCGGTCCGCAGCTGCCGGATGATCTTGCGCCGCAGCACGACGCGGCGGGTGCCATCGGGTCCGATCTGCACCCGGTCGAGCTCCCAGCCGCCGTGCTCGGCCCGGTCGACGAGCAGCCGGGTGACCACGTTGCGGGAGTGCTCGCGAGACAGCGTGAGCCGGTCGAACTCCCACTCGACCCCCGGGTTGAGGCCGCGTGACGGGCCGCGCGTCTGCACTCGCAGCGCCCACGTCAGTCCCCCGAGACGTCGTCGAGCGCTCCGATGATCTCGGGCGGCAGGGTCAGCTCCTCCACACCCAGGGCCGCTCGCAGCTGGGCCGCCGTCCGCGCACCAAGGATCGGCGAGGTCATGCCGGGCCGGTCACGCACCCAGACCAGGGCGACCTCGAGCGCCGACCAGCCGAGCCCGTCAGCGGCGCGGGCCACGGCCTCGACGACCGAGGCCGAGCGCTCGTTGAGGTAGGCCCCGACGAAGTTGGCGAAGTGCGAGGACGCCGCTCGGGAGTCTGCCGGCGTCCCGGAGCGGTACTTGCCGGTCAGCACTCCCCGGCCCAGCGGCGACCACGGGCAGCACGCCCAGACCGAGCGCTCCGGCCGCCGGCAGCACCTCGTGCTCGATGTGGCGGTTCAGCAGGGAGTACTCCACCTGCGTGGAGGCCAGCGGGGCCCGCCCCGGTACGGCCCGCTGCCAGGTGGCCGCCTGCGCGGTCTGCCAGCCGGTGTAGTTCGAGATGCCGACGTACGACGCGCGCCCACTGCTGACGGCGGTGTCCAGCGCCGACAACGTCTCCTCGAGCGGGGTCTCGTCGGACCAGATGTGCACCTGCCAGAGGTCGACGTGGTCGACGCCGAGGCGGCGCAGCGACGCATCGAGCGTGGTCAGCAGATGTCCACGACCGGTGTTGAGCTCCCGGGTGCCGCGCTGGCGGCTGATCCCGGCCTTGGTGGCCAGCACGATCTCGTCGCGGGTCACGACATCGCCGATCAGGCTGCCGATCAGGGTCTCGGAGACGCCGTCGCCGTACCCCGCTGCGGTGTCCAGCAGCGTGCCGCCGGCTTCGGTGAACGCGACCAGCTGGTCGCGGGCCTCGTGTTCGTCGGTGTCCCGACCCCAGGTCATGGTGCCGAGGCCGAGCCGGGAAACCTTCAGGCCGGTGGCACCGACGGAGCGCTGTTGCATGGGGCAACGGTAGCCATACCGGGCGCGGAATGCGGGTGCGCCACGTCGTGGGCCGGTCAGGTCGCTGACAGGCGATTGCTCGTAGGCTGGGCCACGGCCAGTCGGGCCGACCTCCCCCTCCCCGAGCACAGGTGGCGCATGAACTACTTAGACGCCGTCATCCTCGGGATCGTCGAAGGACTCACGGAATTCCTGCCGATCTCGAGCACCGGTCACCTGACGATCGTCGAGAAGATGCTGGGGCTCGACCTGGCCGACCCCGCGCGTCACGGCGTTCACGATCGTGATCCAGATGGGCGCGATCGCCGCCGTGATCGTCTACTTCTTCGGCGACATCTACCGGATCGCGAAGGCGTGGGTCCTCGGCGCTGGCCAAGCCCGAGTGGCGGGGCCACCGCGACCACCGGATGGGGTGGTACGTCATCGTCGGGCACGATCCCGCTCGGCGTGGTCGGCTACGTCTTCCGGGACTTCATCACCGGGCAGCTGCGCTCCTCTGTGGGTGGTGGCCTTCGGCCTGATCCGTGGAGCGCGGTGATGTGGTTCGCGGAGCGGACCGCCGCCAGGACCGGCACGAACGCGATCTCGGCATGGTCGACGCGGTCTCATCGGCGCCGCCCAGGTGACGTCTCGCTCGCCGCCGGCGTGTCTCGCTCCGGTGCAACCATCTCGGCCGGTCTGCTGCGCGGTCTGGACCGCGTGACCGCCACCAAGGTGAGCTTCTACCTGTCGATCCCCGGCCTCATGGGCGCCGGACTCTTCAACGTCAAGGACCTGTCCGGCAGCGAGATCAGCGTCGGCCAGGTCGTGGTGGGCACCATCGTGTCGTTCGTGGTCGCCTACGCCGTCGATCGCCTGGCTGTTGCGCTTCGTCGCCGGCCACTCGATCACGTGGTTCGTGCCGTATCGCGTGATCGTCGGCCTCGGCCTGGTCGCTCTCCTGGCCACCGGCACCATCAACGCGACCTGATTCAGAGCCAGCCGGAGCGCTTGAAGAAGAACCACAGGCTCGTGGAGCTGAGCGCCATCAGCGCCAGCGACATGGGGTAGCCGAGGTACCACCCCAGTTCGGGCATGTTGACGAAGTTCATCCCGTAGATCGCGGCGATCAGCGCGGGGGCGACGACGAGTCCGACGCCGGCAGAGATCTTGCGCATGTCGTCGTTCTGCTGCACCTGGATCCGGGCCAGGTGGGCGTCGAACGCCGTGGACAACAACCCGTCCAGCGAGTCGATCTCGTCCGCGGCCCGCGCCAGGTGGTCGGCCACGTCGCGGAAGAACGGCGCCGGCCTCCTGCTCGATCCCGGACGACGGCCCCGGTGGCGAAGCGGCGCATCGGCTCGCGCAGCGGCAGCACCGCGCGGCGTACCTCCGCGATCTCGCGCTTGAGGGTGTAGATCCGCACGGCGTCGTCGGTGCGGGCGGGGGAGAAGACCGACTCCTCGACCTCGTCGACGTCCTGCTGGAGCTCCTCGATGACGGCCAGGTACCCGTCGACCACCCGGTCGCACACTGCGTAGACGACCGCAGAGGGTCCGTGGGTGAGCACCGACTCGGCCGATTCGAGGTAGGTGCGGGCCGACTTGAGCTCGGATCCCTTGCCGTGGCGGACGGTCACGATGAAGTCGGAGCCGACGAAGATGTGGATCTCGCCGGTCTCGACCGCGTCGTCCTCGTCCACGTACCAGAGTGACTTGAGGATCAGGAACAGACTGTCGTCGTAGTGCTCCAGCTTGGGACGCTGGTGGGCCTTGACGGCGTCCTCGACCGCCAGCGGATGCAGACCGAAGACCTCGGCGACCCGGGCCAGTTCCTCGACGTCCGGCTCGAGGAGGCCGACCCAGACGAAGTCGCGTTCACCGGTCGCTCTCGCGCGCAGACCGGCGAGGTCCTGGGGGCTGCAGTCCACCGGGACCCGCGTCCCCTGGCGGTACAAAGCGCTGTCGACGATCACGTCTTGCAGGCTAGACCCCTGGGCCGCGCACTACGCTCCACGACATGGCAACTGTGATCCTGGTGCGACATGGCCGCAGCTCCGCCAACGCCACCGGAGTGCTGGCCGGTCGGCTGCCCGGGGTCCGGCTCGATGCAGCCGGACAGGCCCAGGCCGATCGCGCAGGTGTTCGTCTGCGGGCGTTGCCGCTGGCCGCGATCGTGTCGAGTCCCCTGGAGCGTTGCCGACAGACGGCGCGGGCGATCAGCCAGGCGCAGGCCGCGCCACCCGCAACGGTGCGCGAGCGCGGCATCACGGAGTGCGACTACGGCGACTGGCAGGGCCGCGAGCTGAAGGAGCTGGCCAAGGAGAAGCTGTGGGCCATCGTGCAGAACCTGCCCTCGGCAGCCGCGTTCCCCGGGGGTGAGTCCTTGGCGGCCATGCAGGCGCGCGCCGTCACCGCGGTACGCCGCCACGACGCGCTGGTCGAGCAGGAGCACGGGCCGGGAGCGGTGTGGGTGGCGGTGAGTCACGGCGACATCATCAAGTCGGTGCTGGCTGATGCCCTGGGCATGCATCTCGACGTCTTCCAGCGCCTGCACGTCGACCCCGCCTCGCTCTCGATCATTCGCTACACCCCGAGCCGGCCCTACGTGCTCGCCGTGAACACCCACGAGGGTGATCTGGCCTGGTTGGCACCTGCGGCAACCGGAAAGAAGAAGCGCAGCACCGATGCGGCGGTCGGCGGAGGCTCCGGGCCGGACGCTCGACCGGCTCGCCCCTAGGGTGGAGCCATGGCACCTCTCGTCCACGCCTTCGACCCTCCGGAGCGGTTCGTCGCGGGCACCGTCGGCCCTCCGGGACAGCGCACCTTCTTCCTCCAGGCCCGCGAGGGCACCCGCGTCGTCACCGTCTCCCTGGAGAAGCAACAGGTGGCCGCGCTCAGCGAGCGGATCGATGACCTGCTCGACGAGGTGATGACCAGCGAGGACACCGAGGGACTGGTGCCGGCGGTGGCTCCCCACGCCCTGGAGGATGTCGCACCGCTCGACCTGCCCATCGAGGAGGAGTTCCGCGCAGGGACCATGACGCTGTCCTGGGACCCCGAGGACGAGTGCGTGGTGATCGAGGTCTTCCCGTTCGTGGAGACGCGCGGTGATCCCGATCGACCAGCTCGACGAGCCAGATGTCGACTTCGAGGAGCCCGAACCGGAGGAGATCTTCCTGGTGCGGATCGCCGCGGGCATGGCACGAGCGTTCGTGAAGCGGTGCGCCCAGGTGCTCGAGGCCGGTCGTCCCAGCTGTCCGTTCTGCGGCAATCCGATGGATCCCGACGGACACCTCTGCGTGCGCGCCAACGGTTTCCGGCGCCGCGAGCCGTGAGCACCGCCCCGGCCCTGCTCACCGGGGAGCTGATGCTCCACGGTCGGATCATGCCGGCCTCGAACGCCACCTTCGTGGGGGAGATCGGGGGCGTTCGGGTCGTCTACAAGCCGATCGCCGGTGAGCGACCGCTGTGGGACTTCCCGGACGGCACGCTGGCCGACCGCGAGATCGCGTCGTACGTCGTCTCACAAGCGCTGGGCTGGAACGTCGTCCCCGAGACCTGGCTGCGCGACGGTCCGCACGGTCGCGGCATGGTCCAACGCTGGCAGGAGCCGGATGACGAACAGACCGCGGTCGACCTCGTCCGACAAGGTGAGGTCCGAGCAGGCTGGCTCCACGTCTTCGACGGTGTCGACGGCCACGACCAACCGGTGTCACTGGTCCACGAGGACTCCATCGCACTGCGCCGGATGGCCGTCTTCGACATCGTGGTCAACAACGCCGACCGCAAGGGCGGCCACGTGCTGGAGATGACCGACGGGCACCGCTTCGGCGTCGACCACGGGGTGACCTTCCACCACGATCCCAAGCTGCGCACCGTGCTGTGGGGTTGGTTGGGCGAGCCGCTGTCGGCTGACGAGTGCTCCGCGGTGACCGCGCTGCGAGCAGGCACTCGACGCCGAGCTCGGCGCCACGCTGGCGGCCCATGTCAGCGAGCTCGAGGTGGAGGCCACCCGGCGTCGGTGCGATCGCCTGCTCGCCCGCGGCACCATGCCTGCGCCGCAGGGGGAGTGGCCGGCCATCCCGTGGCCGCCCTTCTGAGCACGGTCGTTAGGCTTCCCGGCATGCGCACGTGGCCCTCACCGGCGATCCCGACCCTGCCCGTCCACGGACCGGCGGTTGCCCTCCACGACACCGCCTCGGGCACGCTCGTCACCACGGAGCCCGTCGGTGCTGCCCGGCTCTACGTCTGCGGGATCACGCCGTACGACGCCACCCACATCGGTCACGCCGCGACGTACGTCGCCTTCGACCTCCTCAACCGCGCCTGGCGCAGCGCCGGCCATGAGGTCACCTACGTCCAGAACGTCACCGATGTCGACGACCCGCTCCTCGAGCGCGCCACCAAGGTCGGGGTCGACTGGGTCGAGCTGGCAGAGCGTGAGACCGAGCTCTTCCGCCAGGACATGACTGCGCTGCGGGTGCTCGCACCGGACCACTACATCGGCGCCGTTGAGTCGATCCCGCTGGTGCTCGACCTGATCGAGCGGCTCCAGGCAGTCGGTGCCATCTACCGCGTCGAGGGCGACCTCTACTACTCCGTGAACGCCGACCCTGCCTTCGGCACTGTCTCGGGCTGGGATCGCGAGGAGATGCTCCGGATCTTCCCCGAACGCGGCGGCGACCCGGACCGTCCCGGCAAGAAGGACCCCCTCGACTGCGTCGTGTGGCGAGGCGAGCGTCCCGGTGAGCCCTCGTGGCCCAGCGCTTTCGGGCCGGGACGACCGGGTTGGCACATCGAGTGCACCGCGATGGCGATGCACTTCCTCGGAGCTGCCTTCGACGTCCAGGGCGGCGGCAGTGACCTCGTCTTCCCGCACCACGAGATGAGTGCGGGCCACTCCCAGGTCGCCGACCCGGCTGCGCCGTTCGCCAAGGCCTACGCCCACGCGGGGATGGTGGCCTACGACGGCGAGAAGATGTCGAAGTCCAAGGGCAACCTCGTCTTCGTCTCGGCGCTGCGCAACAGCGACATCGACCCGATGGCGATCCGCCTGGTCCTGCTGCGCCAGCACTACCGCTCCGACTGGGAGTGGACCGACGCTTTGCTCTGGGACGCCGTCGAGACCTTGGACCGATGGCGTCGTGCGCTCTCGCTCGGCGCCGGGGCCCCGGCCGCACCGGTCGTGGTCGAGGTGCTGGCGGCACTCGCCGACGACCTCGATGCGCCGCGCGCCGTCGCTGCCGTGGAGGCCTGGGTGGCAGCCACGCTGGGCACTGACGGCCTGGCCGACACGAGCGACCCTGACGCCACGATGGCCATGTGCACCGTCGTCGACGCGGCGCTCGGCCTCAGTTTCTGATCAGTCGTCCTCCGTCATCGGGCGGCCTTGAACCGGCCGGCACGATGAGCACAATGGAGCCCATGAGCACTCCGACTATCAGGCCCAAGCTCGTCGTGCACGACGCCGACGCAGCGATCGACTTCTACCGGACGTTCCTGAACGCCGAGTTGGTGAGCCGCTTCGAGATCGATGACCGCGTGGTCTTCGCCGAGCTCGCCCTGCTGGGGTCGCGCATCACGGTGAAGCAGCAGGACGACACCGACGCCTCTCCGCTGAGCGCCGGCGACCACGGGCCCATCCTCGACGTCGTGGTCGACGACCCGGACGCGGTCGGCGCACGGATGGTGGAGGGTGGTGCCCGCGTTCGCTTCGAGATCGCCGACCAGTCCTACGGTGCGCGGGGCGGGCGCCTCATCGATCCGTTCGGGGTCCAGTGGCTGCTGCAGACCGAGGTCACGGCGACGTCCTAGGCGAGGTGCCGGACCTGGATGCCCTGGAGGGGCTCAGGTCGTGGCGGGCGGGTCGTCGTCACTGCGGCGTTTGAGATAGCGCTCGAACTCCCGCGCGATGGCCTCGCCGGAGGCCTCCGGCAGGTCCGTGGTGTCGCGGGTCTCCTCGAGCGCCCGGACATAGTCAGCGACGTCCTCGTCCTCCTCGGCCAGCTCGTCGACGCCGCGCTCCCAGGCGCGCGCGTCCTCCGGCAGGTCGCCGAGCGGGATGCTGACCTCGAGCAGGTCCTCGAGCTGACCCAGCAGCGCCAGCGTGGCCTTGGGGCACGGCGGCTGGGCGACGTAGTGGGGCACCGCCGCCCAGTAGGAGACGGCCGGGATGTCCAGACGCACGCAGGCGTCCTGGAAGACGCCCGACGATCCCGGTAGGCCCCTCGTACGTCGACTGCTCCAGCTTGAGCCGATCGACGAGTTCGAGCTCGGTGGCGGTGCCGGTCACCGGAATCGGGCGTGTGTGCGGGGTGTCGGCCAGCAGGGCGCCGAGCGTCACGACCAGCTGGGCGCCGAGGTCGTCGCACGCAGCGAGCAGCTCGGCACAGAACTGGCGCCAGCGCATGTTCGGCTCGATGCCACGGATCAGGATGATGTCGCGGTCCAGGTCCGGGGGAGAGGCGACCGCGATCTGGGTGCTGGGCCAGGTGAGACGTCGGTAGCCGTTCTCGTCGGTCCCCACCACGGGGCGATTGACCTGGAAGTCGTAGAACTCCTCGGGATCGATGGCGCCGACCACGCGGGCATCCCACACCTTGATCAGGTGGTCAACCACGGAGCTGGCGGCATCGGCGGCGTCGTTCCAGCCCTCGAACGCGGCAATGACCAACGGGTCGACCAGGCCGGGTGGTTGCTCGATCTCGATCACCGATCCAGCCTAGCCATACGAGGTCTGTCTCCGTCGTCGCCGGTCCGATGGGGATTTCGCGGCCTCGCGGCGGCGGTGTCACCATGCGGGAAGGAAGTCCACCCCATGGAATGCCTGCCTAGGCTTGCTGAGTGGCTGCCCGCAACGAAAGAGGAGCCTCCGTGCCTGTTCCGACCCCGGCGTCCCCCCGCCCCGACCAGACCGAGACGATCGCGGCCATCCTCCGCGAGCGCATCCTGGTCCTCGACGGCGCCATGGGCACCCTGATCCAGGGCTTCCAGCCCGGCGAGGTCGAGTTCCGCGGCGAGCGCTTCGCCGACTGGCACCGCGACGTCAAGGGCAACAGCGACCTGCTCAACCTCACCCAGCCGGAGATGATCGGGTCGCATCCACCGCCAGTACCTCCAGGCCGGCGCCGACATCCTGGAGACCAACACCTTCACGGCCACCTCCATCGCGCAGGCCGACTACGGCATGGAGGAACTCGCCTACGAGATCAACCTCGAGGGCGCCCGGATCGCCCGGGCCGCCTGCGACGAGTTCTCCACCCCCGAGCAGCCGCGCTTCGTGGCCGGCTCCATCGGCCCCACCAACCGCACGGCGTCGATCTCTCCGGACGTCAACGACCCTGCTGCGCGCAACGTCTCGTACGACGAGCTGGTGGAGGCCTACCTCGACCAGGCCCGCGGTCTGGTCGACGGCGGGGCCGACCTGCTGCTGATCGAGACGATCTTCGACACCCTCAACGCCAAGGCCGCGATCTTCGCCCTCGAGACGCTCTTCGAGGAGCGCGGACAGCGCTGGCCGGTGATGATCTCCGGAACGATCACCGACGCGTCCGGTCGCACCCTGTCCGGTCAGGTGACCGAGGCCTTCTGGACCTCCGTGCGTCACGTCCAGCCGCTCACCGTGGGGCTCAACTGCGCCCTCGGGGCCACCGAGCTCCGCGCCTACATCGCCGAGCTGAGCCGGCTGGCGGACACCTTCGTCTCGGCGCACCCGAACGCCGGCCTGCCCAACGCGTTCGGTGAGTACGACGAGTCGGCCGAGCAGATGGCCACCACGGTGGGGGAGTTCGCGACCGCCGGGCTGGTCAACATCGTCGGTGGCTGCTGCGGCACCACGCCCGCGCACATCGAGGCGATGCGCGCTGCGGTGGCCTCGGCGACGCCCCGCACGCCCGCAGAGCACCGTCCCGGTCTGCACCTGGCCGGCCTCGAGCCGGTGACGGTCACCGCCGACAGCCTGTTCGTGAACATCGGGGAGCGGACGAACATCACCGGCTCCGCGAAGTTCCGCAACCTGATCAAGGACGGCAAGTACGACGCCGCGCTCGCGGTCGCCGCGCAGCAGGTCGAGAACGGCGCGCAGGTGATCGACGTCAACATGGACGAAGGCATGATCGACGGCGTCGCCGCCATGGACCGCTTCCTCAAGCTGGTCGCCAGCGAGCCCGACATCAGTCGGGTCCCGGTGATGGTCGACTCCTCCAAGTGGGAGGTGATCGAGGCCGGGCTCAAGTGCGTCCAGGGCAAGCCGATCGTCAACTCCATCTCCATGAAGGAGGGCGAGGAGGCCTTCATCGCGCAGGCCACCCTGTGCCGCAAGTACGGCGCGGCCGCGGTGGTGATGGCCTTCGACGAGGACGGCCAGGCCGACAACCTCGAGCGCCGCAAGGCGATCTGCGAGCGGGCCTACCGGATCCTGACCGAGCAGGTCGGCTTTCCGGCCGAGGACATCATCTTCGACCCCAACGTCTTCGCCGTGGCGACCGGCATCGAGGAGCACGCGTCGTACGGCAAGGACTTCATCGAGGCCACCCGGTGGATCAAGGAGAACCTTCCCGGCGCGCTGGTGTCGGGCGGCATCTCCAACGTCAGCTTCTCCTTCCGGGGCAACAACCCGGTCCGTGAGGCCATCCACGCGGTCTTCCTCTTCCACGCCATCCGGGCCGGCCTCGACATGGGCATTGTCAACGCGGGTGCCCTCGTGGTCTACGACCAGGTCGAGCCCGAGCTGCGCGAACGCATCGAGGACGTCATCCTCAACCGGCGCGCCGACGCCGCAGAGCGCCTGCTGGAGATCGCCGAGAGCTTCAACAAGGCTGCCGACGTGGTCGAGGCCACCGAGGCGGAGTGGCGTGCGCTGCCTATCGGTGAGCGGATCACTCACGCCCTGGTCAAGGGGATCGACGGTCACGTCGAGTCCGACACCGAGCTGCTGCGCGCCGAGATCGAGGCCCGCGGCGGTCGTCCGATCGAGGTCATCGAGGGCCCGCTGATGGACGGCATGAACGTCGTCGGCGATCTCTTCGGCGCCGGCAAGATGTTCCTGCCGCAGGTGGTGAAGTCGGCCCGGGTGATGAAGAAGGCGGTCGCCTACCTGATTCCGTTCATCGAGCAGGAGAAGGTCGACAACCCGCAGTACGCCACGGCCAAGGACACCAACGGCACCATCGTGATGGCCACCGTGAAGGGCGACGTCCACGACATCGGCAAGAACATCGTGGGCGTCGTGCTCCAGTGCAACAACTACGAGGTCATCGACCTCGGCGTGATGGTGCCGCCGCAGAAGATCCTCGACACCGCCGAGGAGATCGGCGCCGACGCGATCGGTCTGTCCGGGCTGATCACGCCCTCGCTCGACGAGATGGTGACGGTTGCGACCGAGATGCAGCGCCGGGGCTTCACGATCCCGTTGCTGATCGGTGGTGCGACGACGTCGCGGGCGCACACGGCGGTCAAGGTCGACAAGAAGTACGACGGAGCGGTGGTCTGGGTCAAGGATGCCTCCCGGTCGGTGCCCACGATGGCCGCGCTGCTCAGCGACACCCAGCGCCCGACCCTGCTGGCCGATCTGAAGGCCGACTACGACTCGTTGCGAGCCCGTCACGCCACCAAGCACGAGCGGCCGATGATCACGCTGGAGCAGGCGCGCGCCAACCGGACCCCGATCGAGTGGGAGGGCTACGTCCCGCCTGCTCCGAAGCAGCCGGGCATCCACGTGCTCACCGACTACGACCTGGCCGAGCTGCGCGACTACATCGACTGGCAGCCGTTCTTCAACACCTGGGAGATGAAGGGCAAGTTCCCCGACATCCTGAACAACCCGGCGACCGGTGAGGCCGCCCGCTCGCTCTACGACGACGCGCAGGTGATGCTCGACCGGATCATCGCGGAGAAGTGGCTCACCGCCAACGCGGTCTTCGGGCTCTTCCCGGCGAACGCCGTGGGCGACGACATCGTCCTCTACACCGACGACTCCCGCACCGAGGTGCTCACCACCCTGTGCAACCTGCGCCAGCAGGGTGAGCACCGCGAGGGCGTGCCGAACCGGTCCCTGGGTGACTTCGTCGCACCCGCCGAGACCGGCCTGGCCGACCACGTCGGGGCCTTCGCCGTCACGGCGGGGCTCGGTGCGGTGGATCGCATCATGGCGATGAAGGCCGAGAACGACGACTACTCCGCCATCTTGCTGGAGGCCCTCGCGGACCGGCTGGCCGAGGCGTTCGCCGAGCGGCTGCACCAACGCGTCCGCACGGAGTTCTGGGGACACGAGCCCGAGGAGCAGCTCGACAACGAGTCGCTCATCGCCGAGAAGTACCACGGGATCCGACCGGCTCCCGGCTACCCGGCGTGCCCCGAGCACACCGAGAAGGCAGACGCTCTGGTAGTCTCCTCGACGTCGAGGCCACCACCGGGATCGAGCTGACCGCGAGCATGGCGATGTGGCCCGGTGCTGCTGTCTCCGGCTGGTACTTCTCGCACCCGCAGTCGCAGTACTTCGTGGTCGGCCGCCTCGGGCGTGACCAGATCGCCGAGTACGCCGAGCGCAAGGGCTGGACGGTCGCGGAGGCCGAGCGTTGGCTGTCGCCGAACCTCGGCTACGACCCCGAGGACTGAGGTTTGCCGATCGCGTCCCTGGGCACGGAGGCATCGTCCTTGTCGATCGATCGTCTCGGGAGTCCTGATGAAGTTGATGCTTTCCGCCCTGGTGCTGGCGGGGTCGGTGCTGGTGGTTCCGTCCGCCCAGGCGCCGGCGAACGCCACGCCGTGCAATCAGGGCACGTACCGGGACATCTGGAAGGGCGACGTCTTCGTCTTCGACCGGATCAACGGCGAGGACTCGCACTACAACAAGAAGGACGACGGGCTACCCGAGACGGTCACCGTGAGTTACGGCCGTTCCGACCTTCGATCGGTCAGCCATCACTGGGAGGTCGAGGGCAGCGTCAGCTATTCGTGGCCGACCGTGAAGGCCGAGATCAAGGCCAAGTACGGCAAGAGCTACGTCAATTCCGCTACCACCTCGAAGTCGTGGAGCAAGGCCATGACGATCAAGGACGGCTGGACCGGGTGGCACCAGGCGATCTTCTACCGCCGCGTCGTCTCCTGGCGGGCCTACACCTGGCGCTGGAGCCAGCAGAAGTCCGCGTGCGTCAAGAAGACCGTGGCCAAGGCGTACTGGGGCGACCCCAAGGTCCAGTACGTCAGCGTGAAGAAGAAGGGCCACGTTTTCCCCTGACGCCCCGAGGATCGGCATGAGCAGCCGGCCGGCCGCTGTTCTCTGGGACATGGACGGCACGCTGGTCGACACCGAGCCCTACTGGATCGAGGCGGAGTACGCCATCGCCGAACGGCACGGCGGAACCTGGAGCCACGAGCACGCCCTCAACCTGGTGGGCAACGACCTGATCGAGTCCGGGCGCTACATCCGCGAGCACATGGGGATCGATGTCGAGCCCGCCCAGATCGTGGAGGAGCTTCTCGACGGCGTGGTCAGCCATGTGGAGCGCGCAGTTCCGTGGCGCCCCGGCGCCACCGAGCAGCTCGCCACCCTGGTCGCCGCTGGCGTGCCGTGCGCCTTGGTCACGATGTCCTACCGGCGCTTCGTCGCGCCGATCCTGGCCGCGTTGCCGCCCGACACGTTCAGCGCCATCGTCACCGGCGACAGCGTCTCCCGCGGCAAGCCGCACCCGGAGCCCTACCTCAAGGCTGCGGCCCTGCTGGGGGTCGAGCCCGCTGACTGCCTGGCGGTGGAGGACTCCAACACCGGGGCTCGCTCAGCAGAGGGGGCGGGTTGCACGGTCCTCGTGGTCCCGAACCACGTGCCGGTGCTGGAGGGCCCGCGACGCGTCTTCGCCGACTCCTTGCTCAGGTTGGACCTGGTCGAGGTGTGGCGCTCCGCGTTGACCGACGACGGCCAGCGCGGGTAACTTTCCCGGCCGCGGGTCGGTACCAGATCGTGACCCGGCTGCGGTCCGGGCCACGTGGCGCAGGTCACATCGTGGACAGTAAGGTCGCACACACCTGTCTGGGAGCAACCGGGCACAACATCTCGAGGAGACACGTGCGATTCCTACACAAGAACCCCCTGCGGGTCGGCGCGATCGGGTTGGCCGCGGCCGCCCTCGTGCTGACCGGATGCGCTAGCGAACGTGACGATTCCGGCTCCGCCGGCGGAGGCAGCACCTTCGTCTTCGGCGGCACCGCCGAGCCCGTCACCCTGGACCCCTTCTTCGCCTCCGACGGTGAGACGTTCCGCATCGCCCGTCAGATGTTCGAGGGCCTGGTCGGGACCAAGCCCGGCACGGCTGACCCCGCGCCGCTGCTGGCGACCGACTGGCAGGTGAGTGACGACGGTCTGACCTACACCTTCAACCTGCGTGACGACGTCACCTTCCACGACGGCACCGAGTTCAACGCCGACGCCGTCTGCTTCAACTTCGACCGCTGGTACAACATGCCGGAGTCGGCCCAGACCGATGACCTGACCTACTACTACGCCGCCTGTTCCGCGGCTTCGCCACGGGTTCGCGCGCCGACGAGGCGATCTACGAGTCCTGCACGGCCGACGACGCCACGACCGCGACCATCACGCTGGCCAAGCCGTTCGCCGGCTTCATCTCGGCGATGTCGCTGCCGGCGCTGTCGATGCAGAGCCCGACCGCGCTGGAGGAGTACCAGGACGACACGGCCACCAACCCGCGCAACTCGGAGTACTCCACCGCGCACCCGGTCGGCACCGGTCCCTTCGAGCTCCAGTCGTGGGACCGCGGCGAGTCGGTCACGTTGAAGGCGAACGGCAACTACTGGGGCGAGAAGCCCCACTTCGACAAGGCCGTCATTGTCGCCATCGACGACCCGAAGGCCCGCGCCGATGCGCTGACCAACGGTGAGATCGACGGCTTCGACCTGGTCGGACCGGCTGACATCGCCGGCCTGGAGGCCGACGGCTTCCAGATCATCAACCGGGACGCCTTCAACGTGCTCTACCTGGGCATGAACCAGCAGGCCAAGCCGCTCGGCGACATCCGGGTCCGCCAGGCGATCGCCTACGCCCTCAACAAGGACGAGGTCGTCAACGCCTCGATGCCCGAGGGCACCAAGACGGCCATCGAGTTCATCCCCGAGGTCGTCAACGGGTACGCCGATGACGTCACCACCTACGACTACGACCCGGCGAAGGCCAAGCAGCTGCTCAAGGAAGCCGGCGCTGTGGGCGCAACGATCGAGTTCAACTACCCGACCGGTGTCAGCCGGCCGTACATGCCGCAGCCCGAGGACACCTTCAACGTGATCCGCACCCAGCTCAAGGCAGTCGGACTCAAGATCAAGCCCACCGCCGACCAGTGGAGCCCGGACTACCTCGAGAAGATCCAGGGAACGCCCAAGCACGGGCTGCACCTGCTCGGCTGGACCGGCGACTACAACGACACCGACAACTTCCTCGGCGTCTTCTTCGGTGCCAAGAGCTCGGAGTGGGGCTTCGACAACCCGGATCTCTTCTCCGCGCTGAAGGAAGCTCGTGGCCTGCCGACGGTCGAGGAGCAGGAGCCCCTCTACCAGGAGATCAACCGGCAGATCATGGACTTCCTGCCGGGCGTCCCGCTGGCTCACCCGGTGCCGTCGCTGGCCTTCGCCCCGAACGTCGAGGGGTACCAGCAGAGCCCGGTGCAGGACGAGGTCTGGAACACCATCACGCTCAAGTGACCGCTTGTCCTGATCTCGACTGAACGGAAGATAACCACCGATGTTGCGCTTCGTGATGCGACGACTCGCGCTCATGGTCCCGGTTCTGGTGGGGCTTTCGATCCTGCTGTTCGCGTGGGTCCGGGCTCTGCCCGGCGATCCCGCACGAGCACTGCTGGGTGAGAAGGCCACGCCGGAGGGACTGGCACGGATCAACGAGGCGTACGGCTTCAACAAGCCCCTCCTGGAGCAGTACTTCACCTACGTGAAGGCACTGCTCCAGGGGGACTTCGGGAACTCCATCCAATACGGCCGGCCGGTCGTCGACAGCTTCGCCGAGCGGTTTCCGGCCACCATCGAACTGGCCCTGGCAGCGCTGCTCTTCGCGGTGCTCGTGGGCGTGCCGCTGGGCTATGTCGCCGCCCGCAACCAGGGTCGCGCGCTGGACACCGCGGTGGTCTCCGGATCACTGCTCGGCGTTGTCACGCCCGTCTTCTTCCTGGCGATCCTGCTGAAGCTGGTCTTCGCCGACAAGCTCGGTTGGTTGCCCACCGTGGGCCGGGCAGATGCCCGGATCGACGGCACCCATCCGACGAACTTCTACGTCCTCGACGGGTTGTTGACCGGTGAGTGGGACGCCATGCGCGACTCCATGCTCCATCTGGTCCTGCCGGCTCTTGCCCTGGGCACGATCCCGCTCGCGATCATCGTCCGGATCACCCGCGCCTCGGTGGCCGAGGTGCTGCACGAGGACTTCGTCCGCACTGCTGAGTCCAAGGGCCTTTCTCGACGCGTCATCTCTCGGCGCCATGTCCTGCGCAACGCACTGTTGCCGGTGGTCACCACCATCGGTCTGCAGGCCGGTCTGCTCTTCTCCGGTGCGGTGCTGACCGAGACCGTCTTCTCCTTCAACGGGATCGGTGAATATCTCTTCCAGGCGATCAGCCAACGCGACTACCCGGTCCTCCAGGGGTTCATCATCTTCATCGCGATCGTCTACTCCCTGATCAATCTGCTGGTCGACGTCTCCTACGGCCTGATCGACCCGAGAGTGAGGGTCTCGTGAGTGTGACCCTGCCTCCCGCCAGCAACGCTGGGCCGGGCCCTGCGGTCGACGCCGAGGTGCACGGCGTCAGCCTGTGGCGCGGAGCCTTCCGTCGGATTCGCCGCAACCCGTCCGCCATCGCGGGCGTCCTGATCGTTCTCGGGTTCGTGATCGTGGCGTTGGCCGCACCCCTGCTCACCAGCTACGAGCCTGGATCGGCCCAGTGGTCGGGTCAGGTCACGCCGTCGAGCGTGCCCGGGCCCTCTGACGACCACTGGCTCGGGCTGGACCGCTTCGGCTCTGACATGTGGACCCAGATGCTCTACGGAGCGCGACAGTCCCTGATCTACGGCGTGGTGTCGACGGCGCTCGGGCTCACCGTGGGCGCCTCGTTGGGTGCCCTGGCCGGGGGCTTCGGAGCCGTCGGCGGCCGCGTCGGCGGGTGGATCGACACCACGGTGATGCGCTTCGTCGACGTGATGCTGTCGATCCCCAGTCTGCTGCTCGCCGTCAGCATCGCCGCGGTCCTCGGGCAGAACTCCTACGCGATCATGATCGCGATCGGCACCGCCCAGGTGCCCATCTTCGCGCGGCTGCTGCGCGGTTCGATGCTCAGCCAGGGCAAGTCCGACTACGTCCTCGCGGCCGGTGCCCTGGGTCTGCGCAAGCGACGGATCGTGATGGGTCACGTGCTGCCCAACAGCATCGGGCCGACCATCGTCCAGGCCACGCTCAACCTGGCGACCGCGATCATCGAGGTCGCGGCGCTGTCCTACCTCGGTCTGGGGTCGTCCGACCCGGCCGTCGCCGAATGGGGCCGGATGCTGGTTGCGGCTCAGGACCGATTCGACGCCGCCCCCCGACTCGCGATCCTGCCGGGTGTCGCGATCGCGATCACGGCGTTGGGCTTCACCCTGTTCGGTGAGGCCTTGCGCGAAGCTCTCGACCCGAGGACCAGACGATGACCCGCCACCAGCCGCTCGAGACCGGGGCCACCGAACCCCTGCTGTCGGTCCGCGATCTGGGGGTGCGCTTCGGGGTCCGTGGCCAGCAGGAGGTCGCGGCGGTCGACGAGGTCTCCTTCGACATCCGCCCCGGCCAGCACGTCGGCCTGGTGGGGGAGTCCGGGAGCGGCAAGTCGGTCACCTCGTTGGCGATCATGGGGTTGTTGCCGCGCCGCGGCGTGCGGACCTCGGGCGAGGTCCGCTGGGGCGGGCGGAATCTGCTCACCGCCGGGCGCCGGAGATGTCGGAGCTCCGGGGTCGTGAGATCGCGATGATCTTCCAGGACCCGATGACGTCGCTGAACCCCGTGGTCACGGTCGGCGTCCAGGTCACCGAGGTGATCCGTCGCCATGTGGTCAAGGACAAGGCCGAGGCCCGGGACCGCGCCGAGGACCTCCTGCGCAAGGTGGGCATCCCCGACCCGGGGCGTCGACTGCGCGAGTACCCCCACCAGCTCTCCGGCGGGATGCGTCAGCGGGTCCTGATCGCGATGGCCCTGGCCTGCGGCCCGAAGCTGCTGATCGCCGACGAGCCGACCACCGCGCTCGACGTCACGATCCAGGCGCAGGTGCTCGAGGTGCTCAAGGAGCTGGTCAGCGACACTGACGCCGCTCTCCTGATGATCACCCACGACCTCGGGGTGGTGGCCGGCCTCTGCGACGAGGTCAATGTCATGTACTCCGGGCGGATCGTCGAGTCGACCCACCGCGACCGCCTCTTCGCCGAACCGCGGCACCCCTACACCGGGGGTCTGCTGGAGAGCATCCCTCGGCTCGACTCTCCGCGCGGGACGCCACTGCGGCCGATCCCCGGATCGCCCACGGAGACGCTGCCCTGGTCGCAGGGATGTGCCTTCTCACCGCGGTGCCGCAACAAGATCGAGCTGTGCGCCACCAGCACCCCGGTGCTTGAACAGCAGTCCGATCGACAACTGCGCTGCTTCAACCCCCTGCCCGCCCACGAAGAGACGGTGACCCGATGAGTTCCTTGGTCTCGGTCCAGGGACTCAAGGTCCACTTCCCCCTGTACGGCGGTGTCGTGCTGAACCGGCGCGTCGGTGAGGTGCGTGCGGTCGACGGCGTCGACCTCGAGATCCGCGAAGGCATGACGCTGGGGCTGGTGGGGGAGTCCGGTTGTGGCAAGTCGACCCTGGGACGGGCGCTGCTGCGGCTCTCGCCGGTCACCGAGGGCAAGGTGGTCTTCGACGGCGTTGACGTGGCTGCCCTGAAGGGGGAGAAACTGCGCCAGATCCGCCAGGACATGCAGATGGTCTTCCAGGATCCGCTGGCCAGCCTGAACCCTCGCCAGAGCGTGGAGACGATCCTGACCGAGCCGTTGCGTGCCCACGGCATTGCCTACGACCAGCTACTCGGGTGCGTGGCCTGCTCGACCAGGTCGGGCTGCCGGCGTCGGCCGCGATGAAGTACCCCCACGAGTTCTCGGGCGGACAGCGCCAACGCATCGGGATCGCCCGCGCCATCGCCCTCGAGCCGCGCTTCGTGATCGCCGACGAGCCGGTCTCGGCGCTGGACGTCTCGATCCAGGCGCAGGTGCTCAATCTGCTCGAGGAGCTGCAGCAGAAGCTCGGCCTCACCTACCTCGTGATCGCCCACGACCTGGCCGTGGTCCGGCACGTGTCGGACGAAGTGGCCGTGATGTACCTCGGCGCCATCGTGGAGCAGGCGGCCTCCGACGATCTCTACTCGACCCCACGGCACCCCTACACCAAGGCGCTGATGTCGGCCGTGCCCGTGCCGGACCCGACGATCGAGGCCACCCGGGAGCGGATCCTGCTGCAGGGCGACCTGCCCTCACCGGCGAATCCGCCGAACGGGTGCAGGTTCCACACTCGCTGCCCGTTCCGGCAGGAGACCAAGTGCGACACCGAGCGGCCGGAGCTGCGCCAGATCGAACCCGGCCACCTGGTGGCCTGCCACTGGGCCGAGGAGATCGAGGCCGGCACGATCCAGCCACATGCGGTCAGCCCGGAGGCGGCCGAAGCCTGAGCTGGCCGGGCACCGGAGCCGCCAGCTCGCCCGGCTCGGGCAGCGGCGGGGGAGTGCCACCGAACTCCGGGCAGATGGCCTGGTGGGCGCACCAGTCGCAGAGCCGGGACTTGTTCGGGCCGCCAGTCGCCGCTCTCCTGGGCCTGACGGATCGCCTGCCAGATCGCCTCGACCTTGCGCTCGGTCGCGAGCAGGTCACCGGCCTCCGGCACATAACGGAGGATCTCCCCGCTGCCGAGATAGACCAGCTGCAGCATGGCCGGAATCCGGCCGTGGGTGCGCCAGATGACCAGCGCATAGAACTTCATCTGGAACAGGGCCTTGGCCTCGAAGAACTCACCGGGAGCGCGCCCGGTCTTGTAGTCCACCACCCGAATGGCGCCGTCGGGCGCGATGTCGAGGCGGTCGACGAACCCCCGCAACAACAGCTTGGAGTCGAGCAGGGTCTCGACGTAGAGCTCCCGCTCGGCGGGCTCGATCCGGGTCGGGTCCTCCAGGGTGAAGTAGCGGTCGAGGACCGAGCGGCAGGAGGTCAGCCAGCTCCCGATCTCGGGGCCTGCGCCCGCCTCGTCAGCCACGAACATCTCAGCCAGAGCCGGTTCGAGCGCCAGCAGCTCTTCCCACGTCGGCACCAACATGTCGCGGGCCTGCTGGGGGGTGCGCCCAGCGGCGGGCAGGTCGAAGAGGTCCTCGAGCACCTTGTGCACCAACGTGCCACGCAGCGCGTCCGGCGACGGGGGCTCGGGCAGCCTGTCGATCGTGCGGTAGCGATAGAGCAACGGACAGGTCAGGAAGTCGCCGGCCCGGCTGGGCGACAGTGCGCCCAGGACCTCGACACCGTCGACCGGCGTCGAGACCTTTTCGGCCGGGGATGTGCTGCTGCACGCTCATGGCGCCAGCCTAGGTGAGGCCGGGGACAGTCCGACCGGAGCCGAGCTCTCGGATAGCCTCGACCCGTGTCGACCCCTGAGCGTTCCCCCCGCGCCCGCGCGCCCGGGACCATCAAGGTCGGCACCATCGCGGGCAGCGACGTGCTCGTCACGCGGTCCTGGTTCCTGGTCGCCGGCCTGATTGCGGTGCTCGTGGCGCCTCGGGTCGACCAGGTGTCCCCGGGTCTCGGTGGCCTGAAGTACCTCGCCGGGCTCGCCTTCGCGGTCGTGCTCTATCTCTCGGTGCTGCTGCACGAGGCCTCGCACGCGCTGATGGCCCGCCGTTACGGCTTCAGGATCACCTCGATCACCCTGCACTTCCTCGGCGGCATGACCGCGATCGAGGGGGAGGCCCGCACGCCGCGCCAGGAGTTCATGATCGCGGTCGTCGGCCCGTTGACCTCGATCGCCGTCGGCGTCGGGGCGGTGGCGCTGTGGTTCGTCACACCCGACGGACTGCTGCGGATGGCTGTGGAGGGGCTGGCGGGCGCCAATCTCCTTGTCGGCCTCCTCAACCTGATCCCGGGACTGCCGCTCGACGGCGGCCGGGTGCTCAAGTCGTTCGTGTGGCGGCTCAGCGGAGACGTCCACCGGGGCACCATCGCCGCCGGTTGGGGTGGCCGGCTGACGGCGGGCGCCGCACTCGGGTGGCCGCTGGTGCAGGAACAGGTCGTGGGTGTGCCGCCCCAGCTGATCGACTTCCTGCTCGCGTTCGTCATCGCGACCTTCCTGTGGTCCGGCTCGTCGGCCGCGATCTCCTCGGCCCGGCTCCGTCGCCGGGTGCCGCACCTGAGCGCCCGCCGTCTGGCGCGGCGTACCCTCTCGGTGCCCGAGGACCTCCCGCTGGCCGAGGCGCTGCGCCGTGCCCAGGAGGACCAGGCTCGCGGCATCATCACCGCGACCGGCGACGGCCAGCCGATCGGGCTCGTCAACGAGGCCGCCCTGCTCGCCACCCCCGAGGCCCGGCGTCCGTGGATCTCGGTCTCGACGGTGGCCCGCACGCTCGATCCCGGGCTCGACCCTGCCGGTCGACATCACCGGCGAGGCGCTGGTCGAGGCGATCACGCGCAACTCCGGCGGCCGAGTACCTCCTGGTCCAGCCCGACGGCAGCGTCTACGGCGTCTTGTCGACCGCCGACGTCGACAAGGCGTTTCGGCAGGCTCCCCACTAGGGTTCCCCGCATGTCCAGCACTCCCCACGACGAGCTCGAGCCCACCGAAGACACCTGGTCGGGGGTGCACCGTGGCCCCCTCCAGGCGGGCGAGTGGGTGCGGCTGACCGACCAGAAGGGCCGCCGCCACAACATCTGCCTCGAAGTGGGCAAGACCTTCCACACCAACCGTGGCGGCATGTCCCACGACGACCTCATCGGTCGCGAGGAGGGGTTCACCATCACCTCCACCTCGGGTGGCGAGTACCTCGTGTTCCGGCCGCTCCTCGCGGAGTTCGTGGTGTCGATGCCGCGCGGCGCTGCCGTGGTCTACCCCAAGGACGCCGCCCAGATCGTGGCGATGTGCGACATCTTCCCGGGCGCCCACGTCGTCGAGGCCGGCGTCGGATCGGGTGCGTTGACGTGCTCGCTGCTGCGCGCCGTGGGCCCGCACGGCCGGGTCTCGTCGTACGAACGGCGCGAGGAGTTCGCCGACGTCGCGCATCGCAACGTCACCCAGTTCTTCGGTGGCGACCACCCGGCGTGGCGGCTCACCCTGGGCGATCTCGCCGAGGCCCTGCCGGCGTCGGGGGAGCGTGCCGACCGGATCATCCTCGACATGCTCGCTCCCTGGGAGTGCCTCGATGCCGCGGCCGACTCTCTGCGTGCCGGTGGCATCGTGTGCGCCTACGTCGCCACCACCACGCAGCTCTCCCGCTTCGTCGAGACCGTGCGTCTGCACGGTGAGTTCACCGAGCCCCAGGCCTGGGAATCGCTCGTCCGCGACTGGCACGTCGAGGGTCTGGCCGTGCGGCCGGGTCACAAGATGATCGGCCACACGGCGTTCCTCGTGACTGCTCGACGGATGGCTCCTGGCGAACGCCCGCCGATGAAGAAGCGGCGTCCGGCACCGGGCGCCTACGGTCCTGACTACCAGGGACCGCGGGCTCCCGGGGTGCCGGTGGACGAGGCCGATCGCGCCGAGTGAGGCGATGGCACGACCGGAAAGCTCGGACTCCCGGTTTCGTCACGATTCGAGAACATTGTGGGCGATCTGCTGGTTCAGGGTGTTGTGCCCGAGGACTCACTTCCCTTAGATGGGGGCGTCAGAGTTATCGGGAACCCTGAAGGAGTCACAACATGTCAGTGTCGCGCCCTCTGCGGGCATTCGCTGTCACCGCCACTCTTGCGCTCGGACTGAGCGCCTGCGGCGGCGGCGACAGCAACTCACCCAGTTCCGGAGCCGGGAATCCCACCGGGGCTCCGGGCGGCTCGTACACCACGGTGGTCAATGAGCCCTCCTACCTCGCCCCGGCGCAGAACTGCTACGAGTCCGAGTGTTCCAAGATCCTGGACCTCATCAACGATCCCCTGGTCACGACGGACTTCAAGACCGGCGAGCTGATCTTCGACGGCCTCGCCGAGAGCATTGAGCCGGACGACGCCCAGACCGTGTGGACCGTCACGCTGAAGGAGGGGCGCGAGTTCCAGAACGGCGAGCCGGTTGACGCAGACGCGTTCATCCGGGCATGGAACTACTCGCAGGACCCGAAGAACGCCCAGTCGACCGCTGGATTCATGGCCCGGATCGACGGCGCCGGCAAGAGCGGCGAGATGACGGGGCTGAAGAAGGTCGACGACCGGACCTTCACGGTCACGCTCAACGGCCCGTTCAGCCAGTTCGGTCAGCAGATGAGCTACTCGCCGGCGTTCGCTCCGATTGCCCAGGCCTGCCTGGATGATCTCAAGGCCTGCAACGAGAACCCCATCGGCACCGGCCCCTACCAGATGGCAGGCGACTGGCGCCACGACGAGGGCATCACGGTGGAGAAGTGGCCGGACTACGCCGGCGAGCAGATGGCCAACGCCGACACGATCGACTTCAAGATGTTCACCACGCCGGTCGCGGCCTACCGCGACTTCCAGAACGGCGGCGTCGACGTCTTGTCGGTCACGCCGGAGGTCTACCTCGAGGCGAAGGCCGAGCTCGGGGACCGGCTCCAGGAGGCGCCCACCGCCAGCCTGACCTACCTCGGCTTCCCGACCGGGAAGAAGCCGTACGACAACAAGCTGGTGCGCGAGGCGATCTCGCTCTCCATCGACCGGGAGCTGATCATCGATCGGGTCCTGAACGGTCTGGGGGTGGCATCCACTGACATCGTCACTCCGCCGATCCCGGGCTCGCGCGACGACGCCTGCGAGTTCTGTGCCTACGACCCCGACCGGGCCAAGGAGCTGCTCAAGGAGTCCGGCGTCGACCCCAGCAGCTTCACCATGGAGGTCTACTTCAACTCGGGCTCGGGTCACGAGGCCTGGACCGAAGCAGCCGCTCGACAGGTCCAGGAGAACCTCGGCATCGACTACAAGCTGAAGTCGACCGAGTGGGCGCAGTACCTCGAGCTGCTCGATGCCGAGAAGTTCACCGGCCCCTTCCGTCTCGGCTGGAGCCTGGACTACCCCTCGCCGGAGAACTACCTGCGCCCGATCGTGGGCACCGGCGGTGACTCGAACTACACCGGGTACTCCAACCCCGAGGTCGACGACCTGCTGGTGCAGGGCGACCAGGCCGACAGCCTCGAGGAGAGCTTCTCGCTCTACCAGCAGGCCGATGACATCGCCCTGGACGAGTTGCCGATCATCCCGTTGTGGAGCGGTGAGGTGGCGGTTGCCTCCTCCAACGACGTCGGCGATGTCCGCTACGACGTCGGCGAGGGCGAGATCGCCTTCGGGGAGATCACCGTCAACCAGTGACCCCGGCTGCTGAGGCAGCCCGGTCGTCTGTGCGACACCTGGGGGGACGGACCTCTGAGCCGTCCCCCCGGGTGCGCCGACCCGAGAGGACCCACCCATGGGCCGCTACGTCGCCCGACGGGTGCTCCAGTTCCTTCCCGTCATCCTGGGCACCCTGTTCCTGCTCCATTTGCTGAGCACCCTCACCATCCAGATCGTCGGAGATCCGGTCCGAGCTCTCTTCGGGGAGAACGCGCCCCCTGCCTCGGTGATCGAGCAGATGCGTGTTGACTACAACCTCGACGACCCGTGTCTCCAGCAGACCGGCAACCCCTGCGTGGGGCTGTTCGTCGATCGCCTGGGTCAGTACGCCCACTTCGACTTCGGCGTGAACTTCCGTGGCCGAGCGATCACGGATCTGTTCGTCGAACGCTTCCCGGTGACGGTCCGACTGACAACGATCGCTCTGGTCTTCGAGACCGTGGTCGGCATCCTGCTGGGCATCCTGGCCGGATTGCGCAAGGACCGGTTCGCGGACAACCTGGTGCGGTTCTCCACGGTGGCGCTGATCGCCTTCCCGATCTTCGTCTTCGGCACCCTGGCCCAGCTGTTCATCGGGCTCCAGGTGGGGCTCCGGCTCCGCAACAGCAGCTGGGCTCCCGACTGGCTGGGGCAGATGTTGAACGTCACCTACAACCCCGACTACCCATGGCTGAGTCTGGTCCTGCCCGGTCTCGTGCTGGGCGCCTTCTCGCTGGCCGCCATCGCGCGCCTGACCCGGACCAGCCTGATCGAGAACCTCGGGGCCGACTACGTCCGCACGGCCCGCGCCAAGGGTCTGAAGACGTCGAGGGTGGTCGGAGTCCACACGCTGCGCAACTCGCTGATCCCGGTGGTGACCTACATCGGCATCGACATCGGGGTGCTGCTCGGTGGCTCCCTGATCACCGAGGGCATCTTCAACATTCCCGGGGTCGGCCAGCTGGTTTTCCTGGCCATCCGCGCCAACGACACCCCGGTGATCATCGGGGTGGTCACCCTGCTGACGATCGTCTTCCTGGTCGCCAACCTGCTCGTCGACATCTTGTACGCCGCTCTCGACCCGAGGATTCGTTATGAGTGACCTCTCGACCCAACCCGAGTCGTCCCGCGGCGAGACGTCGGCCTCCGCCGACCAGAACCGCAGTCTCTGGGGCGATGTCCGCTACCAGCTGGTGCGGAGCCCCCTGTTCTGGGTCTCCTCCGCCATGGTCCTGGTCATCTTGTCGATGGCCTTCGTGCCGCAACTGTGGGCCTCGACCCCGCCGACCGGCCGTGGTGCCTGTGACCTGCTCAACGCCCGCGAGAAGCCCAGCTCCGAGCACTGGTTCGGCTACACCGCGTCGGGCTGCGACATGTGGTCGTCGGTGGTCTACGGCACCGGCAAGTCGGTCATCGTCGCCATCCTGGTCACCATCGCGACGGTGACGTTCTCGGCGTCATCCTGGGCACCAGTGCGGGCTACTTCGGTGGCTTCACCGACACGGTCATCAGCCGGATCACCGATGTCTTCTTCGGGCTGCCGTTCATCCTCGGAGCGCTGGTGTTCCTGGCGATCTTCCCGAAGCGCACGATCTGGACGATCACCCTGGTGCTGACGATCTTCGGGTGGACCTCACTGACCCGGGTGATGCGCGGCAGTGTGATCGCGACGAAGCAGGCCGACTACGTCGACGCGGCCCGCGCGATCGGGGCCGGACACTTCTTCATCATCCGGCGCCACATCGTGGCCAACTCCATCGCGCCGGTGGTCGTGCTGGCCACGATCGGGCTCGGGTCCTTCATCGGGGCCGAGGCGACGCTGACCTACCTGGGGGTGGGCTACCAGCGCCCGACCGTCTCGTGGGGGCTGCTGGTCGCCGAGGGCCAGAACCTCGCGCTGGCCGGCTTCTGGCACCTGCTGGTGATCCCGGCGTCCTTCATCGTGGTGACCGTCCTCAGCTTCATCCTGCTGGGCGATGCGCTCCGTGACGCCCTCGACCCCCGACACCGCTGAGGAGCACCAGATGAGTCACGTCGGCAACGACACCGTGGGGTCGGACCCCCGCAACCCTCTGGCCCGGGTGGCCTTCGACGAGTCGGCGCCGCTGCTCGAGGTCGAGGACCTCGAGGTCGAGTTCCGCACCCGCGACGGCGTCGCCCACGCCGTCAACAAGGTGACGTTCACGCTCGAAGCCGGGGAGACCGTGGGGATCCTGGGGGAGTCCGGGTGCGGCAAGTCCGTCACTGCCCAGGCGATCATGGGGATTCTCGACACGCCCCCGGCCCGGGTCACCGGCGGTGAGGTCCGCTACCGGGGGGTCGACCTGCTCAGGCTCGACGAGAAGCTGCGTCGTCGGGTCAGGGCCGAGCGGATCGCCATCATCTTCCAGGATGCGCTCTCCTCGCTGAACCCCGTCTTCACCGTGGGCTGGCAGCTCGCCGAGCTCTTCCGTCAGCATCGAGGCTGGAGCCGGTCCGAGGCCAAGGTCCGCGCGATCGAGCTGCTCGACATGGTGGGCATCCCGGCCGCCAAGGAACGGGTCAACGACTATCCCCACCAGTTCTCCGGGGGCATGCGGCAGCGAGTGATGATCGCCATGGCCCTGGCGCTCGAGCCCGGACATCATCATTGCGGACGAGCCCACCACTGCCCTCGACGTCACCGTCCAGGCCCAGATCATGGACCTTCTCGGCGACGCTGCAGCAGCGAATCCAGCTCGGTCTGATCCTGATCACCCACGACATGGGCGTGGTCGCTGACGTCGCCGACCAGATCTGTGTGATGTACGCCGGGCGCGTGGTCGAGCGAGCCGATGTCTACGACATCTACGAACGACCCGCCCACCCCTACACCCGGGCCCTGCTCCAGTCGATTCCACGCGTCGACCAGAAGGGCCAGCAGCCTGACGGCCGATCAGCGGACTGCCACCCGCGCTGGTGAACCCGCCCCCGGGGTGTTCGTTCCATCCCCGCTGCACCTTCGCCCAGCGATCGATGCACCCACGACGAGCCCCCGCTCTACCAGCTGCCCGGCGGACGACGCAGCGCGTGCCACTACTGGGAGGAGGTGCTCGAGTCATGAGCTCCCAGAACAATGACGACGTCGTCCTCGACGTACGCAACGTGACCAAGCACTTCCCCTTGACCCGCGGCTCGTCTTCCGCCGCACGATCGGCCACGTCCGGGCCGTCGACGGCGTCTCGTTCCAGCTGCGGCGCGGCGAGACCCTCGGCGTGGTCGGGGAGTCCGGCTGCGGGAAGTCGACGCTGGGCCGGCTGCTGATGGGCCTGGAGCGTCCCGACCAGCGGGTCGCTCAACCTGCTGGGCGAGGAGATGGCCGGCATGCGGCCGCGCGAGCTGCGCCGGATGCGGCGCGACATCCAGATCGTGCTGCAGGACCCGTACTCCTCGCTGGACCCCCGGATGACGGTCGGCGACATCGTCGGCGAGCCGTACGACGTCCACACCGAGGTCCTGGGCCGCCGAGATCGCCGCGCGGCAGTGCAGGAGCTGCTCGACCTGGTCGGGCTCAACGCCGACCACATCAACCGCTATCCCCACCAGTTCTCCGGCGGACAGCGTCAACGCATCGGGATTGCCCGGGCGCTGGCCCTGCGTCCGAAGATCCTGGTGTGCGACGAGCCGGTCTCTGCGCTCGACGTCTCGGTCCAGGCGCAGGTGGTCAATCTGTTCGAGCGGCTCCAGGACGAGCTCGGTCTCGCCTACGTCTTCATCGCCCACGATCTCTCCGTGGTGCGTCACATCTCCGACCGGGTGATGGTGATGTATCTCGGCAAGGCGGTGGAGATCGGCGACCAGGACCAGATCTATGGTGCCCCGACGCATCCCTACACCCAGGCGTTGCTCTCGGCGGTCCCGGTGCCGGATCCTCGGCTGCGCGGTCGCCGCGATCACATCGTGCTCGAGGGCGACGTCCCCAGCCCCGCCAACCCGCCGTCGGGGTGCCGCTTCCGCACCCGCTGCTGGTGGGCCGAGGACATTTGCGCGGAGAAGGAGCCGGCTCTGGAGGTGCGCGACGGCTCGCCGCACCCGTCGGCCTGCCACTTCGCCACCGAGCGCGACGTCGTGCACGCCACGGAGCCGGAGGCGTCGAGACCTCCCCGGGCGGCGCCGCTGCCCGATGCTGCTGGCCGCGGTGCTGTTGACGACCGTGGTGAGCTGTTCGGCTCCGTCCGGCGACCGGTCGCCCGGGAACGAGGGCGCCGGAATCCCCGCGCGATCGACCGAGGGCAACCCCCAGTGGAAGGAGATCGAGGGACTGTCGGTGGCCCGCGACGACTTCGCCTCCGCGGTGGTGGGCCATCAGGTCTGGGTGCTGGGTGGGATGACCGGAGATCGAGGCAACCGGCTCGACTCGGTGGAGGTTCTCGACATCCGCAGCGAGACGTGGCGTACGTCGTCGATCCGGCTGCCGGAGCCGCTGGCGGCCTTCGAGGCAGTTGCCCTGGGGTCCCGGATCTTCGCCTTCGGAGGACTGGACGGCCGCAGCAGGGCGAGCGACTTCGCGGGTGTCCTGGACACCCGCACCGGCCGCTGGTCCAGGCTTCCCCCGCTGCCGAAGGCGCGCTACGCGCACACGGTCACCGTCCATCGCGGGAAGTTCTACGTCATCGGGGGCATCCGAGGGTCTCGGCCTGTCGACCAGGTCGACATCTACGACCCCGCCACGCAGCGCTGGTCGACCGGCCGGCCGATGCCGAGGGCGCGAGGCTCTCACGACGCCGTTGACGTGGCCGGCGCCATCTACGTCCTCGGCGGTTGGCTGGGCGCAGGGCCGACACGCCTGGTCCAGATCTATGACCCCGAGCAGGACCGCTGGCGCCGTGGCCCGGACCTGCCCGAGCAGGTGACCCGCGGCGGGGCAACGGTGCTGCGCGGTCAGGTCTGGGTGGCTCACCACGAGTTCACCGCTGTGCTGACGCCCGGGCGGGACACCTGGGTGCCGGCGGCTCCGATGACCGTCTCCCGGCACGGGCTGGCCCTGGTCACGGCGGGGGAACTGCTCTTCGGCATCGGGGGCTGCACCGAGGCGCCCCTGCGCGATGTCCGGACCGTCGATGCGCTCGACCCGGGCGACGCCTGACCAGGGCAATGATGGGCGACACAGCTGACGAACCCCCATGATCGCTGGATCGCGCGGGTAGGGTCGCCAACACAGGAGGTGACGCTGATGCCCACATCAGAAGGCGTTTCCAGCACAGGTGGCCCGGATCCCGACGAGCTCGCGAACCAGGTGCGGTTCCTCGAGGCCGAAGTTGCGGACCTCCGGCACCGCTTGAACGAAGCCCCTGTCCACTCGCGCAGCCTCGAGCTGCGTCTCGCCGATGCGCAGCGTTCGTTGTCCGGTGCCACGTCCCAGAACGAGCGGCTGGCCGAGACCCTGCGCGAGGCCCGTGCCCAGATCATGAAGCTCAAGGAAGAGGTCGACCGGCTCGCCCAGCCACCTGCTGGCTTCGGCACCTTCCTCTCGCGCAACGACGACGACTCCATCGATGTCTTCACCGGTGGCCGCAAGCTCCGCGTGAACGTCAGCCCGTCGGTCGACCTCGACCATCTGGTCCGGGGCCAGGAGGTGATGCTCAACGAAGCCCTCAACGTCGTGGCCGCTCTCGAGTTCGAGAAGGTCGGAGAGGTGGTGATGTTCAAGGAACTGCTGGAGGACGGCGACCGGGCCCTGGTCATCGCCAACGCCGATGAGGAGCGCGTGGTCCGGCTGGCCGCGCCGCTGCTGGGCCAGACGCTGCGCGCCGGCGACTCGTTGCTGCTCGACTCCCGCGCTGGCTATGTCTACGAGCGCGTCCCCAAGTCCGAGGTCGAGGAGCTCGTGCTCGAAGAGGTCCCGGACATCGACTACTCCGCCATCGGTGGCCTGATCAACCAGATCGAACAGATCCGCGACGCCGTCGAGCTGCCCTACCTCCACCCCGAGCTCTTCAAGGAGCACCAGCTCAAGCCACCGAAGGGCGTGCTGCTCTACGGGCCGCCCGGGTGTGGCAAGACCCTGATCGCCAAGGCGGTGGCGAACTCGCTCGCCAAGAAGGTGGCAGCCCGGACCGGTCAGGAGGGGAAGTCGTACTTCCTCAACATCAAGGGCCCCGAGCTGCTCAACAAGTACGTCGGCGAGACCGAGCGGCACATCCGGCTGGTCTTCCAGCGGGCCCGTGAGAAGGCGAGCGAGGGCACGCCCGTCATCGTCTTCTTCGACGAGATGGACTCCCTGTTCCGCACCCGCGGCTCGGGCGTCTCCTCCGACGTCGAGAACACGATCGTGCCCCAGCTGCTCAGCGAGATCGACGGGGTCGAGCTCCTCGAGAACGTCCTCGTGATCGGTGCCTCCAACCGCGAGGACATGATCGACCCGGCCATCTTGCGACCGGGCCGGCTCGACGTGAAGATCAAGATCGAGCGCCCCGATGCCGAGTCGGCTCGCGACATCTTCTCCAAGTACCTCGTGTCGAGCCTGCCGCTGCACGCCGACGACGTGGCGGAGTTCGCCGGTGACCGTGAGGCCTGCGTGAACGCGATGATCCGCGCCACGGTCGAGCGGATGTACACCGAGACCGAGGAGAACCGCTTCCTCGAAGTCACCTATGCCAACGGTGACAAGGAAGTCCTCTACTTCAAGGACTTCAACTCCGGCGCGATGATCCAGAACATCGTCGACCGGGCCAAGAAGATGGCCATCAAGGACCTCCTCGACCACGACCAGCGTGGCCTGCGGGTCTCGCACATGCTCCAGGCGTGTGTCGACGAGTTCAAGGAGAACGAAGACCTCCCGAACACCACCAACCCCGACGACTGGGCGCGCATCTCCGGCAAGAAGGGCGAGCGCATCGTCTTCATCCGCACGCTGATCACCGGCAAGCAGGGCACCGAGCCCGGCCGGTCGATCGACACGGTGACCAACACCGGTCAGTACCTCTGAGGGCCGTCCGCGCCCGGTCAGCGCAAACGGTCAGATCGGGCGGACGGCAGCGCCGAGTGAGCCGTAGGCCCAGGGTCGCAGCAGGTTGGGGCCGGGGAGGTACTCCTGCTTCAGCGCGGTGACCTCGAGACCGGCCGCGGCCACCAGGGCAGGGACGTCGCGGGTCAGGTGACACCCGGCGAACATGCGCCGTTGCAGCGGCTCGAGTCGGTGCTGCCAACGGACCACACCGGTGTCCGGGGCGAGTCCGTGTTCGAGGAAGTGGAGCGAACCGCCCGGGCGCAGCACCCGGCGTACCTCGGCCAGGGCAGCGGCAGCGTCAGGGATCGTGCAGAGGGTGAAGGTCGAGAGCACGGCGTCGTACGACGCATCGTCGGCCGCGAGCTGCTGCCCGTCGAGGCCGACGCGGTTGACTGCGACCTCACTGGCGAGCCGGCGATCGTGCGACAGCTCCCAGCCGGCGTCGGCGGGTTCGACGGCGCACACCGACGTCACCTCGGGTGGGAGGTGAGGCAGGTTGAGCCCGCTGCCGAAGCCGATCTCCAGGACCCGGCCGCCCAGCCCGGCGCACGCCTCCGCCCGCAGCTCCCCGATCTCGCGGGTCGACAACGCCCGATCCGTCAGTCGCGGCAGGACCCGCTCGCTCCACACGCCCATCTGACCAGTCTGGCGCACGCAGGCAACCGACGAAAGACCGCAGGGTCAGTACGAGTGCGGCACGTCGAGCACGCCTGTGACGGCCGCCAGGTCGAACTCCTCGCCCAGCCAGTCGAAGAACGGTGCAAGGGCCGCGGGGTCGTGCACGTAGTCGTCGTACCTGAGGTGGAAGGCTTGATCGCCCAGCCTGGCGCGCAGGGCGAGCAGGCGCTCCTCGACCTCCGTCAGCTCAGCGAGCGCATCGGGGGTGTCGGCCCACCACTTGCTCTGCGAGACCTCGTCGAGGTTGCGCGTGTTGATCACGAACCGGGCGCCGGGGAAGACCTGCTGGAGCCAGTCGACGAACTCGTCGACGTCGTCGTCGGCCCAACGGATCTCCTTGAACCCCGCGACCCGGGTGTCGTCCTCGGGCCGCAGCAGGGTGGCCAGCGCGAGTTGGCGGATACCGATCAGCGATTGTCGTGGCGGGAAGTCGTCGAGCCCGTAGAACGGACTCACCGGGCTCGAGTCGCCCACCGCAGCCCCCGTGCGGCGCTGCTTGCGGCGCAACTTGGTGCGCTCGCTGACGCACGCCCGGTGGTAGTCGTGGAGGTGGCGCAGGACCTGACGGTTCTCGCCCCGGATCAGGTAGCCGGGGATGGAGTTCAAGATGCCCTGCAGGAGCGTCGAACCGGACCGGCCGTAGGTCACCACGAAGAGGTAGTCCAGCTCCCGGTCCGCCGCGGAGGTGGCCTTGGCCAGCCGCCGGCGAGCGCGGTCGCGCTGCGCTCGGGCCTTCACCAGCTGCGTCTTGAGACGGGCGCGCTCGGAGCCTCGACCAGATTTGGGGGTCCACCGACGCAGCAGCCGCACGAGGGGCCCGCGGGGTCGACGCGTCGCGGCACCCGGTGTCGTCTGCTCACGCATGATGCCCTGCCTCCTGGATGGGAGGTCATTCAAGCATGGCGCCGCGCGCCCGTCGGCCGGGCTCCGACGCGTAGGCTCGAGGTATGAGTGTGCGACGGGTGATGGGCACCGAGATCGAGTACGGCATCTCGGTCCAGGGGCAACCCCAGGCCAACCCGATGGTGGCCTCGTCCCAGGTGGTCAACGCCTATGCCACGGCCACGGCCCAGGCCAGGCGCGCCCGGTGGGACTTCGAGGAGGAGTCGCCGCTGCGCGATGCCCGAGGCTTCGACATGTCGCGTCAGGTCGCCGACGACTCCCAGCTCACCGACGAGGACCTGGGTCTCGCAAACGTGATCCTCACCAACGGTGCTCGGCTCTACGTCGACCACGCCCATCCGGAGTACGCCACGCCCGAGGTCACCTCGCCTCTCGACGTGGTGCGCTGGGAGAAGGCGGGCGAGCAGGTGATGCTCGACGCCGCCCGACGCGCCGGTCAGCTCCCTGGCGGCTCGCCGATCGTGCTCTACAAGAACAACACCGACAACAAGGGTGTCGTCGTACGGCGCCCACGAGAACTTCCTGATGCGCCGATCGACGCCGTTCGTCGACATCATTCGACACCTGACCCCGTTCTTCGTGAGTCGTCAGGTGATCTGCGGTGCTGGCCGGGTCGGCCGGTGGGCCAGGACGGGCGCGAGCAGGGTTTCCAGATCAGCCAGCGCGCCGACTTCTTCGAGGTCGAGGTCGGTCTCGAGACGACGCTCAAGCGTCCGATCATCAACACCCGCGACGAGCCGCACGCCGACCCCGAACGCTACCGTCGTCTGCACGTGATCATCGGCGACGCCGAACCTCTCCGAGGTCTCGACCTACCTGAAGGTCGGCACCACCTCATTGGTGCTCGCGATGATCGAGGACCGGTTCATCACCCGTGACCTCGGGGTCGAGGGCCCGGTGGCCGCGCTGCGCGCCGTGTCGCACGATCCCACCCTGAAGCAGCTGGTCACGCTGCAGGACGGTCGCCAGCTCACCGCGATCCAGCTGCAGCTCGAATATCTCGACCTGGCCCGTAAGTACGTCGAGGACCGCTTCGGCGACGACGCTGATGCCCAGACCATCGACGTTCTGGCCCGGTGGGAGTCCGTGCTCGGCCGACTCGAGCGCGACCCGATGCTGTGCGCGACCGAGCTCGACTGGGTGGCCAAGCTGAAGCTGCTCGAGCAGTACCGCTCCCGCGACGGCGCTGGCCTGGGACGACGCCAAGCTGCAGCTGATCGACTACCAGTACTCCGACATCCGCCCGGAGAAGGGCCTCTACCACCGGCTGGCCTCCGCCGGTCGGATGGAGCGTCTGCTCGACGATGCCACGATCGAGGCGGCGATGCACGACCCGCCGGAGGACACCCGCGCCTACTTCCGGGGCCGCTGCCTGGAGAAGTACGCCGCGCACGTGGCTGCAGCGTCGTGGGACTCCGTGATCTTCGACCTGCCCGGTCGCGAGTCGTTGCAACGGGTGCCGACCATCGATCCGTTGCGGGGGAGCAAGGCGCATGTCGGCGACCTGCTGGATCGGTGTGAGACGGCGAGCGACCTCTTCGCCGCCCTGACCCGCTGAGATTCCCGGCGCTGTCGCGGGCGTCGGGACCACCCACTCGCTAGGGTCGGACCATGGCACAGGAGCAGAAGCAGCCGCGCAAGTCCTCCGAGACCGAGGAGACGACCGAGGTCGCCCCCGAGACCGATGTGGCCGAGCGCAAGGAAGCGCTCGACGGCGACGTCGACTCGATCCTCGACGAGATCGACGAGGTCCTCGAGGCCAACGCCGAGGAGTTCGTGAAGTCCTTCATCCAGAAGGGCGGGCAGTGACTCGATGACGTCCGACAGCCCGCGGCTGCCGGCGGCGTACCTCATGCCCGGCACGTCCTCGTTCAGTGACTTCCTGGGGGCCCAGGCCCCCGACCTGCTGCCGTCGCGGCGCGCCGTGCCCCAGGGCCATGCCGGCGACCTGGCCCCCCACGGCACGACCATCGTGGCGGCGACCTTCCCCGGTGGGGTCGTGATGGCGGGCGACCGCCGCGCGACGATGGGCAACATCATCGCCCAGCGCGACATCGAGAAGGTCTTCCCGGCCGACGAGTACTCCGCGGTCGGCATCGCCGGCACCGCCGGCCTCGCCGTCGAGATGGTGCGGCTCTTCCAGACCGAGCTCGAGCACTACGAGAAGATCGAGGGCAACACGCTCTCCATGGACGGCAAGGCCAACCGTCTGGCTGCGTTGATCCGCGCGAACCTCGGGATGGCCATGCAGGGCCTGGCCGTGGTGCCGCTGTTCGCGGGGTTCGACCTCGTGCACGGCCTGGGCCGGATCTTCAGCTATGACGTGACCGGCGGACGCTACGAAGAGACCGCCTTCCATTCCGTGGGCTCCGGCTCCCTGTTCGCGCGGGGCTCGCTCAAGAAGCTCTACCGCGACGACTTCACCGCGGACCAGACTGTGCAGGCGGTCGTCGAGGCGTTGTACGACGCCGCCGACGACGACTCGGCCACCGGTGGGCCGGACATCGCCCGCCGGATCTTCCCGGTCGTCCAGGTGATCACCGCCGACGGTGGCCTCCGGATGCCGGACGACGAGGTAGCCGCGATCGCCGACCGGGTGATCGCCGGCCGGATGGCCCGGCCCGACGGCCCGGGTGCCGCACTCGACGGGGGGAGCCAGCGATGAGCCAGCCGTTCTACGTCTCGCCCGAGCAGCTGATGAAGGACCGGGCCGACTTCGCCCGCAAGGGCATCGCCCGGGGCCGTTCTGTCGTCGTCGTGCAGTACGCCGGTGGCGTGCTGTTCGTCTCCGAGAACCCCTCCCAGGCGCTGCACAAGGTCTCGGAGATCTACGACCGGATCGCCTTCGCTGCCGTGGGTCGCTACAACGAGTTCGAGAACCTCCGGATCGCCGGAGTGCGCCTGGCCGACATGCGGGGCTATGCCTACGATCGCCGCGACGTCACGGGTCGAGGGTTGGCCAACGCCTACGCCCAGACCCTGGGCACGATCTTCTCCAGCGGTGGCGAGAAGCCCTACGAGGTCGAGCTCTTCGTCGCCGAGATCGGTGACGAGCCGTCGGGAGACCAGATCTACCGCCTGACCTACGACGGTCAGGTCGCCGACGAGCACGGGTATGCCGTGATGGGCGGAGCCGCGGACACCGTGGCGTCGTACCTCCAGGAGCACTACGTGGCGGGGGCCTCGTTGAGTGAGGTCCTGCACGTCGCGGTGGCCGCTCTCGGTCGCTCGTCGAACGATCGGGGGGAGTCGAGCGACCGGGTGATCCCGGCCGACGACCTCGAGGTGGCCGTGCTCGACCGCAACCGGAGCCAGACCCGGAAGTTCTCCCGGATCCGGCCCGATCGCATCTCCGAGCTCCTCGGCGACCGGGGCCCCGAAGGCCCCAGCGAGGTGGGCGGCGCTCCGGCCCCCGGAACGGCCGAGGCGGCCGACACCGACGATCCGCCCCCCACCGCGCCGCCGGTGGTGCCACCACCCGTCAGCTGATCGCTGCCGCGGTCAGGGCTTGATCGGCTTGCCCGCGCTGTTCTTGATCATGTTGCGGTGCTTGTACCGCTCCAGGGAGAACGAGAACTGCTTGGCCTTCGTCGGGACGACGACGCGCATCTTGTGCCGCCACGTGCCGGCGTTCACGCACGGGACCGGGATGTGCTTGGTCTTGACGGCCGTGAACAGGTAGCCGCGCATGTACAGCCGCCAGCGCCAGTGCACCTTGCGGGAGACATCGCCGCTGGAGGTCGTGAAGCTCTGCGTCACCGACTTGGTGGTGGTCGTGCTGCGGTTCCACTGGTGGTCGTACTTCGCCGAGGCCTCCACCAGCTTGAAGCTGATGCCGGCGGACCCACCGACGGTGTCGGCCGAACCCTTGCTCGTCGCCTTGAGCTGACCGTCGGACGTGGTCAACGACTGACTGCCGCCCCACTGGAACGGCCCGGCGGATCGGCTGCTGGGCACCCAGACCGTCTGCCCCTTGGTGGTGGTCTTGCTGTACTGCGGATCGCACCCACCCCGGTGGGCCTCGGCCGCGACCGCGCCGGAGGGAACTCCTCCGACCGCCAGCAGCGCCAGGGTGGTCCCGAGGACCAATGACTTCTTGACTGCGTACACACGCACTCCATTTCGTGGGTTTCCGAGGGGCCCAGCTGGTGCGTAGGTCCCGAGAGGTGGGGCGCGTTCACCGGCCCCGTGCACTGACGAGGGTTAGGGTAACTGTGTGGACCGACGGATCTTCGGGATCGAGAACGAGTACGGCGTCACGTGCACGTTCAAGGGCCAGCGGAGGCTGAGCCCTGACGAGGTCGCGCGCTATCTCTTCCGCAAGGTCGTGAGCTGGGGGCGAAGCAGCAACGTCTTCCTCCGCAACGGCGCCCGCCTCTACCTCGACGTCGGTAGCCACCCGGAGTACGCCACCCCGGAGTGTGACGACATCACCGAGCTCGTCACCCATGACAAGGCCGGCGAGCGGGTCCTCGAGGGCCTGTTGCTGGACGCCGAGCAGCGGCTGCACGACGAGGGCATCCAGGGCGAGATCTACCTCTTCAAGAACAACACCGACTCCGCCGGCAACTCCTACGGCTGCCACGAGAACTACCTCGTCGGTCGGGCCGGGGAGTTCTCCCGACTCGCTGACGTGCTGATTCCGTTCCTGGTGACCCGCCAGATCATCGTCGGGGCGGGCAAGATCACCCAGACCCCGCGTGGGGCGAGCTACTCCATCAGCCAGCGCGCCGAGCACATCTGGGAGGGCGTCTCGAGCGCCACCACGCGCAGCCGCCCGATCATCAACACCCGCGACGAGCCCCATGCAGATGCGGAGAAGTACCGCCGCCTGCACGTCATCGTGGGCGACTCCAACATGAGCGAGACCACCACCATGCTCAAGGTGGCCAGCTGCGACCTGGTGCTGCGGATGATCGAGGAGGGCGTGGTGATGCGCGACCTCACGATGGAGAACCCCATCCGCGCGATCCGCGAGATCTCCCACGACATGACCGGTCGGCGCAAGATCCGCCTGGCCAACGGACGTGAGGCCAGCGCCCTGGAGATCCAGGGCGACTACCTCGCGAAAGCCCGCGACTTCGTCGACCGCCGCCAGATCAGCACGCCGCTGATCGAATCGGCCCTCGACCTCTGGGAGCGCGGCCTCAAGGCCGTCGAGTCCGACGACCTGGGCCTGGTCGATCGCGAGATCGACTGGGTGATCAAGTGGAAGCTGATCGAGGCCTACCGTGCCAAGAACGGTCTGCCTCTGGGCCACCCCCGCATCGCCCAGCTCGATCTGGCCTATCACGACATCCACCGCGGGCGCGGGCTCTACTACCTGCTCGAGAAGCGCGGCATGGTTGCCCGAGTGACCACCGACCTGAAGGTGTTCGAGGCCAAGACCGTACCGCCGCAGACCACCCGAGCCCGGCTCCGCGGTGAGTTCATCCGCAAGGCCCAGGAGCGGCGCCGCGACTTCACTGTCGACTGGGTGCACCTCAAGCTGAACGACCAGGCGCAGCGCACCGTGCTGTGCAAGGACCCGTTCCGGGCCTACGACGAGCGGGTGCAGCGGCTCATCGACGGCATGTGACGTCCACCGCGCACCGCCTGCACGGCGAGTGAGGCACCGGCGGATAGGGTGATCCGGCTGTGCCCGGAACCTGGCCGTTGAACTCTGCAAAGGTGATTCCTGTGACCCGACGTCTTCGTCGACTCCCGCTCGTCCTGCTCCCGCTCCTGCTCGCGACCACCCTGGTCTCCTGTGGTGACGACTCCGCGACCAAGGACGGCGCCGCGGCCGGTCTGGATGCGGTGACCATCAAGGGTGAGGTCGGCTCCGAGCCGGAGGTCACCTGGGACGCCAAGATGACGTCCGAGAAGCAGGAGACCACCGTCCTGGTCGAGGGCGACGGCGATGAGGTCAAGTCCGGCGACCAGGTCTCGACCCACATCTGGATCGGCAACGGCTTCACCAAGGAGAAGTCGTTCAGCACCTACGACGAGGGCAAGCCCGAGCTCGTCACGCTCGACGGCAACCTGAGCCCGATCTTCGCCGACGCGATCGAGGGCCAGACGATCGGCTCGCGAGTCGCCGTGACCGCCCCGGCCGACCTGGCCTTCGGCGAAGCCGGCAACCCCCAGCTCGGCATCGGCAACAAGGACACCGTCCTGGTGATCGTCGACGTGCTGAGCCTCAACGTCGTGCTCGACGGCCCCGAGGGTGAGCCCCAGGCGGCCCCCGCGTGGGCGCCGAAGCTGGTCGAGTCCGGCGACGGCGTGACCAAGCTCGACTTCAGCAAGACCCCGAAGCCCAACGGCGTGCTGCGCTCGGCGGCCCTGATCAAGGGCACCGGTGCGAAGGTCAAGAAGGGACAGACCGTCACGGTCAACTACCTCGGTCAGGTCTACGGCGCCAAGAAGCCCTTCGACGAGAGCTTCTCCAAGGGCACGCCCCTCTCGCGGGGCATCGGTGTCGGCGAACTGGTCGCGGGTTGGGACAAGACCATCGTGGGTGCCCGCATCGGCAGCCGGCTGATCCTGTCCATCCCGCCGAAGGACGGCTACGGCAAGCAGGGCAACGAGCAGGCCGGCATCAAGGGCACCGACACGATCTACTTCGTGGTCGACATCCTCGCTGCCAACTGACCATCGCCGGATCGAGCAGAAGGAGCGTGGCGTGACGATCCGCAAGACCGAACGCCTGCTCAATCTGCTCATCATGTTGCTGGTCCAGCGCCACTACGTCTCCAAGGCCCGCATCCGCGGCATTCTCTACCCGAGCGCCTCGGACGAGGCCTTCGAGAAGATGTTCGAGCGCGACAAGGACGAACTGCGCAGCCTCGGTGTCCCGATCGAAGTGGGGTCGATGGATGCCTTCTTCGACGACGAGCCCGGCTATCGCATTCGCCCGGACGAGTTCGCCCTGCCGGAGATCGCGCTGGAGTCCGACGAGGCCGCGGTCATCGGCCTCGCGGCCAAGGTCTGGGAGCACGCCAGGCTGGCGGAGGCCACCACCGAGGCGATGCGCAAGCTGACGGCTCTCGGTCTGCCCCTCGACGCTGCCGCACTCGACATCGCCGAGCCACGGCTGACCGCGGACGAGCCATCGTTCGACGCCTTCTGGGAGGCCACCCAGGAACGCCAGCCCGTGGAGTTCGAGTACCGCCGTCCGGCGACGACACCGGCGCACTCGCCACCTCGAGCCGTGGGGCGTCGTTCGCTACTCCGGCCGCTGGTACGTCGTCGGCCTCGACACCGACCGCCGCGACGAGCGGGTCTTCCGGCTCTCGCGGGTCGTGGGCGAGGCCCGCAAGGTGGGGAGACCGGCCGTACGACGTACCCGCCGGCACCGATGTCCGGGCCACTGCTCGTCGTCTGGCGCCACCGTTGGCCACGAGCCGGGCCGTGCTGTTGGTCCGTCGCGGCACCGGCCACGCCCTGCGCCGTCAGGCGAGCGAGATCTCGGCCGACGTGCCCGGCCCCGATGACCGCACGGCGTGGGACCGCATCATGATCGAGCGCGGAGGAGTCGGGCATGGCCGACGACATCCTCGGTCACGGGGCCGACGTCCTCGTCGAGGAGCCAGACGATCTGCGTGCGGTCGTCATCGACCGCTTGCGCGCCAGTGTGGGGGCCGCACGATGACGCGCCAGAAGCCGAGTCGGGCACCGGCCGCGGGCGGCGCCAAGGACCAGGTCGCCCGTCTCCTGACCCTGGTGCCCTTCCTGCACACCCACGGGCAGGTCCGCCTCGAGCACGCTGCGCACGCCCTGGGGGTGCCGCCCACGCAGCTGGTCAAGGACCTCAAGGTCCTGTTGATGTGTGGCCTGCCCGGCGGCTACCCCGATGACCTGATTGACGTCGACCTCGACGCTCTCGAGACCGACGGTGTCATCCGGGTGTCGAACGCCGACTACCTCGCGCGCCCGCTGCGGCTCTCCCCACCGAGGCGACCGCGATGATCGTGGCGCTCCGCGCCCTGCGCAACGGCGCCGGCGACGAGACCCGCGAGATCGTCGACCGGGCGCTGGCCAAGCTCGAGGCGGCGGCCGCCCAGGGGTCCGGAGGTGCGGTGGGCGCACGGATCGACCCCGGCGACGAACCCGAGGCGCCGGCCCTCGCCAAGCTGCGCCACCAGCTCCAGGACGCCGTCAGCCGACAGCGGCAGGTCCCGCCTGACCTACTTCGTGCCCGTCGCGCGACGAGGTGTCCGAGCGGATCGTCGACCCCCGCGGAGTCGTGAGCGCCCAGGGCGTCGCCTATCTCGATGCCTGGTGCCACAGCGCCGAGGCTCCGCGCTGGTTCCGGCTCGACCGGATTCGCGAAGCGGTGGTGCTCGAGAAGGAGGTCCAGACGCCGGTCGAGGCGCCCCGAGACCTCGGCGAGGGCATCTTCGCCCGGAGCACCGACACCCGCCGCGCGACCTTGAGGCTGGCCCCGGCCGCACGCTGGGTCGTGGAGTACTACCCGGTCGAGGAGGTCCGGGCCCTCCCCGACGGCCACCTCGAGGTGGACCTCCTGGTTGCTGACGAGCGATGGCTCCAGCGGCTGTTGCTGCGTCTGGCGCCCCACGCCCGGGTCATCGAGCCGGTCGAGTTCACCCACACGTTCATCTCGTCGGCACGTGCCGCCCTCGGTCTGTACGAGGACGCCCGGCGTAGGATGACCGACGACACGACAAACCACGTGAGGACGTCATGAACCCGCTCATCGCTGGACTCGGACCCACCGAGCTCATCATCATTCTCGCCGTCATCGTCTTGATGTTCGGTGCGTCCAAGCTCCCCGAGTTGGCCCGTGGCTCCGGTCGCGCCCTGCGCATTTTCAAGGCCGAGACCAAGGGCCTGATGGATGACGACGATGACGACGAGACTTCTCCCGAGCAGCTCAAGCAGCGCGAGTCCACGCTCGACGCCGAGACCGAGGCGGACCGCATCGCGCGCGAGCGCCGCGACGACACGACCGCCTGAGCTCCACGACGGTGGCCAGTTCCTTCAGCGGATCCGTGCGCGGATTCGCCCGACTGCTGCGCGGCACGCCCCAGCATGCCGTCGGCGCCGACGGCCGGATGGCGCTGTCCGACCATCTGCGTGAGCTGCGCGCCCGGCTGATCAAGTCGGTCCTGCTCCTGATCGTGGCCTTCGCGATCGCCCTGTTCTTCTACGACCAGTTGCTGCAGCTCGTGCTGGAGCCCTACAACGCGGCGCGGCTGGCACTCGACCAGAAGACCCAGACCGAGGCGTACGTCGCGGGAGCGACCGGCCCCCTGCTGATCCAGCTCAAGCTGTGTGCCGTTGCTGCGGTGGTGGCCTCCAGCCCGTACTGGCTCTACCAGATCTGGGCATTCGTGGTGCCCGGACTGCACTCGCACGAGCGTCGCTGGTCACGGGTCTTCGCGGCAGTCGCCGGTCCGCTCTTCATCGTCGGCGTCGCCACGGGCTACTACGTGCTGCCCAAGGGCCTCGAGGTGCTGATCGGCTTCACCCCGGCGGACGCTGCAGAGCCTCGTGGAGTTCGGCGAGTACTTCAGCTTCCTGACCCGGATGCTCCTCGTCTTCGGCATCGCCTTCGAGATCCCGCTCTTCGTCATCATGCTCAACCTCGCGGGTGTCGTCTCGGGCCAGCAGATCGCCAAGTCGCGTCCCTGGATCATCATCGGCACGTTCATCTTCGCCGCGGTGGCCACGCCGTCCACCGATCCGTTCTCGATGCTGATGCTGGCTCTGCCGATGCTCGTGCTGTTCATCATCGCCGAGCTCTTCACCCGCGTCGCTGACCGCGCTCGCAAGCGTCGCGCGGACAAGAAGTCGGCTGAGTTGTCCGACGACGAGGCCTCGCCCCTGTGAGCCCGGTCCAGCCCGAGTCGCCGGTCGATGTCGACCCGTTCGACCTGCCCGACTGGCTGGGGGAGGCGGAGGTGACCTGGGCCGCCGATGTCGGGATCCGCACCGGCCACCTGGTCGTCGGGAGGCTGACCACCCCGGCGGGCTCCGAGACGCTGCCGTGCGATCTGTTGGCGATCGACGAGGCCTACCCGCGCCCGGTCGCTGACGATGACACCCGGCTGCGCGCCCACCAGGCCTGGCGACACGACCAGATCCTGCTCGTGGCCCGCCCGGTCGACGCAGGCGAGGATCGGCTGACGCTGGCGGTGCCCGGCACCGACTTCACCGCCGACCGCGTGCTCGACGCCCTGGGTCGGCTCGCCAAGGCGGTGGGGGCCACCCCCGATCGCTATGCCGCACGGCTGCGCATCGGCTCGGACAAGCCCGCTCGCCGCTAGTCTCGTCGGGTGCCCGGCCACTCGCGCGAGATCGCGCTGCTCACCAACCCGACCTCGGGCAAGGGGCGAGGCGGCCGCACCCGAGGGCTGGTCGTCGGACGCCTGCGCGATGCGGGCTTCACCGTCCGCGACCTCCAGGGCCGCGACGGCGACGAAGGGCTCGACCTGGCCCGCGCAGCGGTGCAGGACGGGATCGAGACGCTGGTGGCCTGCGGGGGCGACGGTCTGGTTCATCTCGCCACCCAGGCGGTGGCGTGCACCTCCACCCGGCTCGGCATCGTGCCCGCCGGCACCGGCAACGACGTGGCGCGCTACTTCGACCTGCCCCGCAAGGACCCCCGGGCCGCCACCGACCGGATCATCGCGGGTCGCACCCGCACCATCGACCTGGCCCGCAGCGGCACGAAGTACTTCGTCACGGTGCTGGCCGCGGGCTTCGACGCCCTCGTCAACGAGCGCGCCAACGACATGACCTGGCCCAAGGGCCAGATGCGCTACAACCTGGCCACCGTGGCCGAGCTGCGCACCTTCCGTCCGCTGACCTACACCCTCGACCTCGACGGGGCGACCCGCCGCCTGGACGCGATGCTGGTCGCGGTCGGCAACGGACCGTCGTTCGGCGGCGGCCTGCGCATCACCGAGGGCGCAGTGCTCGACGACGGACTCCTGGACGTGGTGATCATCAAGCCGATGGGCAAGGGGGAACTGCTGCGGACCTACCCCAAGCTCTTCAGCGGCACCCACGTGCATCACCCGCAGTACGAACACCACCGCGTCCGCTGCGTCACGGTCGCCGCGGCCGGCGTCGTGGCGTACGCCGACGGCGAGAGGTTCGGAGCCCTGCCGCTCACCGTCGAGTGTGCTCCCGGGGCGTTGACGGTCCTCGCCTAGGCTGACGGCCATGAGGCCCACCCCGAGGCGCAGTTGATGAGCGCGTCCGACGAACTCTCACCGGCCGAGCGCTACTCCGACTTCCGCACCGGCCAGAAGCACCCTGTCCTGCGCGGCTTCCAGAGCCTCTACGCCTTCGCCCTCGACGACTTCCAGCTCCGCGCCTGTCGCGAGATCGAGGAGGGTCGCGGAGTGCTGGTCGCCGCCCCCACCGGGTCGGGCAAGACCATCGTCGGGGAGTTCGCCGTCCACCTCGCGCTCGAGACCGGTCGCAAGTGCTTCTACACCACGCCGATCAAGGCGCTGTCGAACCAGAAGTTCCACGACCTGGTGGCGCGGTACGGCGCCGACCAGGTCGGGCTGCTGACCGGCGACAACGTGGTCAACGGCGAAGCGCCCGATCGTCGTGATGACCACCGAGGTGCTCCGCAACATGTTGTACGCCGGGTCACGCACCCTGACCGGTCTGGGCTTCGTGGTGATGGACGAGGTGCACTACCTGGCCGACCGCGCTCGCGGCGCGGTGTGGGAGGAGGTGATCATCCATCTGCCCGAGTCGGTGTCACTGGTGTCGCTGTCGGCCACCGTCTCGAACGCCGAGGAGTTCGGCGACTGGCTCGAGACGGTGCGGGGCGAGACGACCACGATCGTCGAGGAGACCCGGCCGGTGCCGCTCTACCAGCACGTGATGCTCGGCAAGAGGCTCCACGATCTGTTCGCCGACTCGGATGTCGATGCCGCTGCCGGCTTCGTCAAGGAGGGTGCACCGGTCAATCGGGAGCTGCTGAAGGTGGCGCGCGACGACTTCGCCAGCAGCCGGATGAAGGATCGTCGCTCGCCTCGCGGGCGCTCCCAGTCCGGCCGCGGTGGAGGTGGCCGCGGTGGGCCCAAGCAGGTGGGCAACGGCCGTCGGGTGTGGATCCCGAGCCGGCCCGACGTGCTCGAGGCGCTCGATCGCGGTGGGCTGCTGCCCGCGATCACCTTCATCTTCAGTCGGGTGGGGTGTGACGCCGCCGTGACCCAGTGCCTGAACGCCGGCGTGCGACTGACCTCCCCGGAGGAGCGCGACGAGATCTTCGCCTTCGTCGAGCAGAGCTGTCGTCACCTGCCCGACGAGGACCTCCAGGTGCTCGGCTACCACACGTTCCTCGACGGGCTGACCCGTGGCGTGGCCGCCCACCACGCCGGGATGTTGCCGGCGTTCAAGCACTGCGTGGAGGAGCTCTTCCTGCGCGGGCTCTGCAAGGCGGTCTTCGCCACCGAGACATTGGCCCTGGGCATCAACATGCCCGCCCGTACGGTCGTCATCGAGAAGCTCACCAAGTGGAACGGCGAGACCCATGCCGACATCACGCCGGGGGAGTACACCCAGCTGACCGGTCGTGCCGGCCGTCGTGGCCTCGACACCGAGGGCCACGGCGTCGTGCTCTGGCAGCCCGGGATGAACCCCCAGGAGGTCGCGGGGCTCGCCTCCACCCGGACCTACCCGCTCCGGTCGTCGTTCCGTCCGTCGTACAACATGGCGGTCAACCTGGTGCACCACTTCGGCCGCGACCGTTCCCGCTCGCTGCTGGAACAGTCCTTCGCCCAGTTCCAGGCGGACAAGGCGGTCGTGGGGCTGGCGCGCCAGCTGAGCAAGAGCCAGGACGCCCTGGACGGCTACGCCGAGGCAGCCACCTGCGACCGCGGTGACTTCATGGCGTACGCCGGTCTGCGGCGCGCCATCAGCGACGCCGAGAAGGGGGCCAGCAGATCGCGCCGCACGGACCTGCGCGACGAGGCGTTGGCCTCGCTCGCCGCACTCAAGCCCGGTGACGTGATCCAGGTGCCGGCCGGCAAGTTCTCCGGCTTCGCGGTCGTCATCGACCCCGGCTTCTCCAAGGAGGGGCCGCGCCCCTACGTCGTGACGGCGGAGCGTCAGGCTCGACGACTGGCGCTGATCGACTTCCCCACCCCGGTCGAGGCGATCACCCGGCTGAAGGTCCCCAAGAACTTCAGCGGGCGGAATCCCCAGATGCGCCGCGACCTCGCCTCGGCGCTGCGGACCAAGACGCACAACCTCACCCCACCTCCGCCGACCTCGGTCCGCGCGGCTCGCCCGCCCGTCGACAGCGCGGTCGAGCGGAAGATCGCCGACCTCCGCACACAGCTCACCGAACATCCCTGTCACGAGTGCCCCGACCGCGAGGACCACGCCCGGTGGGCCGAGCGGTGGTTCAAGCTCGACCGGGACTCCGCCACCCTCAAGCGCCGCGTCGAGCAGCGCACGAACACCGTGGCGCGGCTCTTCGATCGGGTGTGTGACGTGCTGACGGCGCTGGAGTACCTCGACGGCGACACCGTCACGCCCCGAGGCCGACACCTGCAACGCCTCTACTCCGACATGGACCTGTTGGCGGCCGAGTCGCTGCGTCACGGGCTCTGGGACGACCTGTCCCCGTCCGGGCTGGCCGCGGCCCTCTCGGTGCTCGTCTTCGAGGCCCGGCGGCCCGACGACGCCTCGTCCCCGCGCATCCCGGGCGGCGAGGTCAAGGAGGCGATCGCCGAGATGGTGCGGCTGTGGGCCGAGCTCGACGCGCTCGAGCGCGACAACAAGCTCGACTTCCTGCGCCAACCCGACCTCGGCTTCGCCTGGATCGCCTACCGCTGGGCGGAGGGTGACGACCTCGACGACGTCCTGGGCAACACCGAGATGGCTGCGGGCGACTTCGTCCGGTGGATGAAGCAGCTGCTCGACCTGGCAGGTCAGGTGGCCGACGCCGCCGGCGACACCCCGTTGCGGGAGACCGCACGCGAAGTGGTGCAGCGGTTGCGCCGGGGCGTGGTGGCCTACTCGGGCCTGACCGACTGACCGAGGGACCGTGGTGGCTGCTCAGCCGCGCAGGGTCGCGCTGAGCCGTTGCACGGGGCTCTCCAGCCCCCACCGCTGCGCCAGGGCCGCCAGGGCCTCGGGGTCCTGCGGCTCTCGGGGCAACCGGCTGTCGACGGAGCCGAGGTCGATGTCGCACGCGACGGCAGTCACCTGCGGGCCCACCTCGAGGTAGGCAGCGGCGTCCTTGATCTTGCGGCGCGGGCCGGGGGCCAGGTCGGAGTCGGGGTCGGCGGCGGCCGCCAGGATCCCGGCCATGTCGTCGAACCGGTTGAGCAGGGTGGCCGCGGTCTTCTCGCCCACACCCTTGACCCCGGGCAGTCCGTCCGAGGTGTCGCCCCGCATGGTCGCGAAGTCGGCGTACTGACGTGCGTGCACGTCGTACTTCGCCTTGACCCAGTCGTTGGTGACGCGCTCGTGGTTGCCGACCCCACGGGCGATGTAGAGCACGCGGACGTCGGCCTCGTCGTCGACGAGCTGGAAGAGGTCACGGTCCCCGGTCACGATGTCGACAGCTTGGTCCGCGCGGGTGGCGAGGGTCCCGATGACGTCGTCGGCTTCGTAGCCGTCGGCGCCCACCACGGTGATCCCGAAGGCCGCCAGCACCTCGAGGATGATCGGGATCTGCACCTCGAGCGGGTCAGGCACCTCCTCGACGTCCGGGGCCGGGCCGGCGACCTCTTCCACCACCCGGTGCGCCTTGTACGACGGGATCAGGTCGACGCGCCACTGCGGGCGCCAGTCGTTGTCCCAGCAGCAGACGAGGTCCGTGGGTTCGTACTCAGCTACCAGACGAGAGATGAAGTCGAGCAGACCCCGCACAGCGTTGACCGGGGTGCCGTCGGGAGCCGCGATCTCGGGGACTCCGTAGAACGCCCGGAAGTACATCGAGGCGGTGTCGAGGAGCATCAGGCGGCCGGGCTGGGAGCTGGTCACCCACCGCATCCTGCCATGCGCTCCGGACTAGTCATGAGCGATGCCGACGTAGCCGACCCGCCATCCGTAGGCGTTCGATGCGGGCTCGAGGATCGTGTAGTAGACCGTGTCGGGGTTCGACTGGAAGTCGATCTCGCAGTCGCGAGTGCCACTGCCGTTGTCACGACAGGTGGAGCCCGAGCCACCCTTGCCGTCGGCCATGGCGACCAGCTGGTCCCACTGCGCGTCCGCGATGACGCCCTGGTCGACCAGGCTGGCCCGATCGTCGGTGACGACGGCCCGGATCACCGCGGCCAAGGTCGACTCCGCGTCGTACGTCGTGGGCTCGCCCGCTCCGTCCGGCGAGGGCTGAACAGGGGCCGGTTGATCGGACGCGGCCGGAGCGGCGAAGGCGCGGCACCGGGCGAGGGTGACCTCGCACCGCACCAGGCGCGGGGACCTGGTGCCGCGCAGGGGCAGCAGCACCGAGAGCACCGTCGTGTCGTTTTCCCACGACCACGTGCCCGACGAGAAGCCCCAACCGTCAGGAGCTGTCAGCGTGATCTCGTCCAGCTCACCGATCGTCTGCGCCCGCAAGGTCGCCGTGGCGGTGACTTCGCCGCCGAGGGTCCCGCTGGGGGAGCGGACCAGCCGCGTGCCGGCTCGATTGATGTCGATGGCGTCGTACGTCGGCAGCGTTCCGGTCTCCTGGAGTCGACCCTCGCCCGAGATCTCGACAAGGCGCGGTTCGATGGTCTGGGGGTCGGAGTCCATCCCGTCGACCACGATCAACCCCGCCGTGGTGGCCGCCACGACCTGCTGACTGGGAGCGGACTCGGAGAGATCGACGACGGTCTGCCGGTCCTGGCTGCCCGCGCGCCACATCAGACTGGTGCGCCGGCCCTGCACGATCACGTCGCCTTCCGAGGTGACCGCCCGCACCCGCAGGCTCTCGGAGGCGTTGGCGCCGGACAGGTCGATCGGTGCGGGTCCGAAGCCCTGGCCGTCCGGGACCGTCTCGAAGCCCGTGAGCACGGCGTTGCCGCTGCTCAGGTCGATCAGGGCGATGAAGCGGCCGTCGGGCGACAGCACCGGGGGCTGGTCGAGCTCGGCATCGATCTCGACAGGATCCAGCCCCGCTGCGCCCCACCACCAGGATCCGTCCGTGCGCTGTCCCAACCAGCTGTCGCCGGCCGACTCCACGAACCACCAGCTGCCGGGTGCCTGTTGGCCGTCGACATGGAGCCGCTGGTCCACGACATAGGGCACCAGGGGCGCGGAGACCGGGATCGTTCTGGCCGGGGGTGCACTCGGAGTCGGGGTCTCCCCGCGCCCGTCGAACACCCACGCGAGCGTCCCGACGAGCAGGACCACCGCAGCGGCTGCCACGAGCGGCTGCCAGTGACGGCCCTGGTGCGGGCGCTGCTCGTCCTGCACAGGCAGTGCGGGCATCGGCGGCACCAGGGTGGCGTCGGCGACCTGGTGCAGCTCGCGCACCAGGGTCTCTTCGAGTCCTGAGTTCATCTCGGGGTTCATCTCAGTGCTCCTCTGCCTGGGGTGCCGTGCGTGCCTCACGCGAGGCGTGGTGGGTGCCGAGACCTTCGGGATCGACCTGACCCCGGAGCGAGCGGAGCGCGCGGTGCGCGGTCGACTTGACGGTGCCGGTCGAGCATCCGAGGGCGTCGGCGATCTCACCCTCGCTGAGCTGTTCGTAGTAGCGCAGCACGATCACGGCTCGCTGTCGCGGCGGCAGCCCGGCGATGTGTGGCCAGAGCACCATCCGGTCCTCGGGTCCCTCAGCGCTCACCGCACGCGGCTCGGGGGGCACGTCGGTGAGCACCTCGAGCCGGCGCGCCTGGGGACGCCTCTGGGAGATGTAGAGGTTGGTCATGGTGCGCCGCACGTACGCCGCCGGTTGATCGGCCCGGCTCACCTTCGACCAGGAGCGGTAGACCTGCAGCATGGTCTGCTGGGCGAGGTCCTCCGCGTCATGGTGCCTGCCGGTGAGCAGATAGGAGCAGCGGTAGAGCCACGGCCACGCGGCCACGGCGTACTCCTCGAAGCTCGGTGCCTGGTGCGCCTGTCCGGTGGTGCTGATCGCCATGGGGTGCCCCTCTCTACCCCCAGTGACGACGGAAGTACGCCAAAGGTTGCCTGCCAACGAATCGGGCCGCCGGGTCGAGCCACTGCAACCGCCCGACGAGGCTAGTGTGTCCGGCGTGAACCCGACCGATCTTGAAGCCACCGATCGTCAGATCCTCGAGCTCCTGGTTGCCGACGGACGGATGTCCTTCACCGACCTCGGCAAGGCGACCGGCCTCTCCACCTCGGCGGTGCACCAGCGCGTCAAACGCCTCGAGACCCGCGGCCTGATCACGGGGTACGCCGCCACCGTGCACTACGACGGGATCGGGCTGCCGCTGGCCGCCTTCATCTCGATCCGGCCGATCGATCCGTCCCAGCCCGACGATTCGCCCGAGCGGCTGCGTGACATCCGTGAGATCGAGTCCTGCTGGTCGGTGGCCGGCGACGAGTCCTACATCCTCAAGGTCCGGGTGGCAGCGCCCGGTGACCTGGAGTTGCTGTTGGCCCGCATCCGTGCGGCTGCGAATGTCTCCACCCGGACCACGATCGTGATGAGCACGCCGTACGAGAACCGCCCCGTCACCTGACGGTGTCGGGGCGGTCCTGCAGTGGGTCGCTGGACGGGTCAGCCGAGGAGAGCTAGCGGCGCGACCGCGTGGCCGGCGGGCTGGCGGTCGAGGCACCCGACGGGCTGTTGGTCACCATCACCCAGCCGTTCAGGAAGTCGTTGTCCGTGATCGTCGTGTCGTTGCCCCGATAGCACACACCGACCTTCCAGGTCCCGGCTCCCGGCACCCTGGTGGCGGCCACGGCGTGCGAGCTGCGGGTCGTGTCGACCTCGATGATGGAGTAGGCCCCACCCACGAAGTTGTTGATCGTTCCTCCCGTATTCGCCTGGAAGCAGAAGTCCAGGTTGGTGGTGGCGGTGCCTGCTGAGGTCGAGATCGGAACCATGGCTGAACCAGTCAGACGCTGGGTGGAGGTCGTGGTGACGAGACTGGTCGGCCCGGTGAACACCCACAGATTTGCCGTGTTGACGAACGACCCGACCGCTCCATCGATCGCAATGAAGTTGACGATGCCCTGGGGACCGGCGGGTCCTTGCGGTCCGGTGCCGCCCTGCGGTCCTTGCGGTCCCTGAGGTCCTTGCGGTCCCTGCGGGCCGGTGTCACCCTGTGGCCCGGTGTCACCCTGCGGTCCCTGCGGCCCAGTGTCACCCTGCGGTCCCTGTGGCCCGGTGTCGCCCTGGGGTCCCTGTGGCCCGGCAGGCCCTGCCGGGCCCTGCTCACCGGCCGGGAGCTGACCCGGCTTGAAGTCCTTCGCGAGCAGCGACTTGTTCTTGATGTCGACGCTGGTGATGGTGCCGTTCTTGATCTGCTTGCCGGTGATTTGCCTGCCGGCCTCTGCAACAAAGGGGGTGCTGACGAGCAGGAGCCCGGCAACGACCACGGCCGCGAGGGCCGAAACCTTGGATTTCATGGAAGTCTCCGCTTCTGAGGCGCCCCGAGCGCCAGTCGTTGAGGATGATTCCCAGCCTCGGGTAACACGCGAGTAATCGCCATGAGGTGTTGTGGCCATACGCAATGGCCCACGAAGGTCATTCACCAACCAATACCCGTGACCCGTATGGCGGCGTCTCGTTGTACGAGCACCGTGTTCACGCCTGCCCTCGGAGGTGCCGTGCCGTTCCGTCCGTTCGCTGCTGGGCTGGCGGTGCTCCTGGCCGCGCTGACGGCCGGGGTGTCCTCCGACCCCGTGACCGCGGTGGCTGCGCCCTCGACCTCGACCTCGGCTTCGTCGCCACGGCTGCAGGTCGGGGTGGGCCGAGCCGACATCACGCCACCGACGGGCTACTTCACGATGGGCAACGTCCGCTCCGACGCGCGCGCCCGTGGTGCCCACGGCCGGCTTGAGGCCCGCGCGATCGTGCTCGAGCGCGGACAGGAGAAGGTGGCCCTGGTCGTCGTCGACCTGTGCTGCTTTGCCGGCGGACTGCTGACCGAGGCAGTACGGCAGCTGGCGGGCCGGGGGTTCGACGAGACCAACGTCGTGGTCTCCGCGACCCACACGCACAGTGCACCCGGCCAGTACTTCCCCTACACCGCCTACGACCTGACCCTGCCGAACTTCCAGACCGCGACCGAGTTCGACGGGCGACCCGACCCGCAGCTCTACGCCTTCCTGGCTCGACGGCTCGCGGTCGCGATCGCCCGTGCCGACGACGACCGGGCTCCGGGCGCAGCCGCATGGGGGCACACCACGATCCCGGTGGGGCTGACCGAGAATCGCTCGATCGAGGCCCACCTGGCCAACTACGGCATCGACAAGGAGTTGGGGGAGGGTAAGGCCTCCGACAGCCCGAGAGGGGCGGACTCCACGATCGACCCGGCGCTCGACGTACTCCGCGTGGACAAGCGGATGCGCGGGCGACTCGTGCCGGTCGGGATGTGGTCGACCTTCGCCAACCACGGCACGGTCAACCTCGGCACCCGATCGGGCAACTACAACGGCGACCACCTGGGGGCCGCGATGCTCGCGAGCGAGACAGAGCTGCGGCGTCGTGGCGGTGCGCCGCGCGGGCAGGAGGTGGTGTCGGCGTTCTCGAACGCCGACGAAGGCGACACGTCCTCTGCCCTGCACCGCAGCGGGCCGGCCGATGCCGAGTACGTCGGTCGGGTCGAGGCCGCCGCGATGCTGCGGGCGTGGCGGGAGGCCGGGCGACGCCTCGCGCGCCGACCGGTGCTGACCCACCGCTGGACGAGGTTCTGCTTCTGCGGGCAGGAGACCGCCCAGGGTCGGGTGGACGACAAGGCCGTGCCCGGGCTCCCGTTGCTGACGGGCTCCGACGAGCACAGGGGGCAGCTCCACGACAACACCGGCATGGTCTACGAGGGCTACCGTCTCCCGGCCGAAGCTGGCCCCCAGGGCAACAAGATCCAGCTGTTGCCCCAGGGTGTGCCGATTCCGCAGGGAGCCCCGCTCGCGCTGGTGCGGGTGGGCGACGGCGTGGTCATCTCGAATCCGGGTGAGACCACCGTCGAGGTCGGTCGCTCGATCCGGGACGCCGTCGGGCAGGAGTTGCGCGGCACCGGGGTGCGCTCAGTCGCGATCAGCGGGCTGGCCGGCGAGTACCAGGGCTACTTCACGAGCCCACGCGAATACGCCTGGCAGGCCTACGAGGGTGGTCAGACCAACTTCGGGAAGTTCAGTTCGACGCTCCTGGTGGAGAAATCCGCCGCGCTCGCTCGGACCCTGGCTCGAGATGGGGCTGCGCCGACGCCGTACGCCTTCGATCCGACCAACGGGCTCGAGCCGGACGAGACGCCGTACCCCACCGGCGCAACCGAGGCCGTGGCGCTCACCCAGCCCGACGACGTACCACGTCTGGAGCAGGCGCAGTTCGGCTGGCGCGGCGGGGCTCGTGGCACCGACCGGCCGCTGGACAGGGCCTTCGTCACCGTGCAGCGCCGAGTGCGCGGGGGTTGGCGGCCGGCCTACGACGACCGTGGGACCACCATCGCCTGGCAGGTGCGGGGCAACGAGGCGGTGCCGCTGGGTCCGGGCTACGTCAAGGAGGCGAACGAGGGCCGCTACTCCGCGCGGTGGGAGGTCCCGGGCGATGCTCGCCCTGGCCGCTACCGCTTCGTGGTGACCGCGCAGCGTTACCGAATCGCCTCGAAGGCCTTCGGCGTCCGGGCGTCGCGGGCGCTAGCGGTGCAGTCGGTGCGGGCTCGTGCCGGTCGGGCAGCCTTCACGTTGGGCTATCCCGAGGCGGTGCCGTACGACGACCTGACCTATCGACCGGCCGTGGCGCGCGACGCCCGAGCTGTCGTGCGGGTCGGTGGCCACCGACGTGTGCTGCGAGTGAACCGCCAGGGCATCTTCGACTTCCGGGTTGAACCGGGAACGCCGGTGAGAGTGGTGCGGGTGCGCGATCGCTGGGGCAACGGCAACCGAGAAGCGGCCCGTTTCACGGCCGGCCGAGCGACGGCTCCCCGTCCGCGCGAGGAGTTCCCCGTCCTGCGCCCGTGGTGAGGGCGCACGACCGTTTGTGGTCCCACCTGCGGCTTGCCGTACGGCTGTCCACAACCACGCTCGAGCGACGTCCGTCCAGACGCAGCGACTCGTAGCGTCGCCCGGGTCATCCACTCTCGGGAAGGTCCCTCATGACTGAAGCACGATCCTTCGTCCACATCAGGCGCGGGGTGACCCGCATCCTCTGTTTGCACCTCGCGTTGGCCCTGGCGCTGACGGCGAGCCCCGGGTTCGCCACCACAGCTCTCGCCCCCCAGCAGGCCGTCTCCTCGCAGGTCGTCTCGGCGGATCAGCCCACGCCGCGTCGCTGCGTGACCGATTCCGGTGCCCCGTGTCCTCGGAACGCCAAGCAGTCCCGGAAGATGTTCAAGGCCGGGAAGCTCGGGCGCACCCACGTGACGAAGAAGCAGTGGCCGATCCGCCTGAAGCGGATGGTCAAACGCGCCGCAATCAGGAAGGGCTACGTCAAGGACCCCCGCCACCCCGGGGCTGCGGCGCAGCGCGGTGGTCGGACTCCCCAGTCGTGGAGGGACTTCTTCGACGGACTCAACAACCTGGTCGACTGCGTTGCCCCGGGTGCGGAGTCCTCGTGCGCGAAGGACTTCGACCACATCAAGAAGCTGGAGCGTCCCACGAAGGTGGCCTTGAAGTGCGGCGGCACCACCGCGATGATCCTCTACTCCGGTGGGACCGCCACGGCGGCGTTGGGTGGGGGCCTGTTCACTTGCTACTGGGTCCAGGCGTGGGAGGCATGGGAATGACCGAGCGGTGGAGCAGACAGTGGTGGCTCCACCCCCGTGAGCGTCCGCTGGGAGTCGCGGGGACCGGCGTTGCGGTGGCCGTGGCGTTCCTCGTGAGCTCTTTCCTGGTCGATGCGCTGTTCGGGGACCTTGACGGTTCGCACGTCGCTGCCCACCGCGATCATCGCGATCGGCACCGGCGCCTCATCTCCCTGCGGACCGCCCTGAGCAGCTGGCGCCGCAACGCCGCCCGCCCCTTCCGAGGTGCGCTCGACGCGTCCGCCCTCAGTACGCCTGCAGGGCCGCCGTACGACGCGACGCCTCGGCCATCTCGGCCGCCTTCAGTGCCGACTCGTCGAGCTTGCCGTGCTCGGCCCACCATGCCTGGCCCTCGGCCGGGAGCGTGTGGATCGGGTCGTAGTACTGGTAGGTCTTGCTCAGTGCGTCGGCGTCATTGCCTCGATGGAGGTCCGGTAGTTCTTGGTCCAGCCGGAGATGCCCCGGACGGTGTCGTACTCCGCCAGCTGGTGCACCCAGCGTTTGCCGACGAACGGCACGTCGCAGACGATGCGCGGGGTCGCGAAGCCGGGCAGGTAGCCCATGATGTGGTGCTGCAGCCGCTGGGCATCCGCGACGGAGACGCGCCAGTGCTCCGAGAACGGGATCATGTCGCACATGTAGAAGTAGTACGGCATGATCTGCGCGCCATCGAGCAGACCGAAGCAGAGGTCGAGCAGCGCGTGCGGGTCGGCGTTGACGCCGTTCAGCAGCACGCCCTGGTTGCGCACGTCGCGCACACCGGCGTCCAGCATCGCCCGGGTTGCCTCGGCGACCAGGGGCGTGACGGAGTTCGCGTGGTTGGCGTGCGTGTGGATCGCCAGGGAGACACCGCGCGCACGAGCCAGCCCGGCGACCCGGGTCATGCCCGCGCGGACGTCGTCCTGGAGCCAGTGCTGGGGCAGTCCGATGAGCGCCTTGGTGGCGAGGCGGATGTCGCGGATGTTCTCGATCTCGAGCAGCCGGGTGAGGAAGTCCTCCAGGCGAGGCCACGGCATGTTCGCCACGTCGCCGCCGGAGACCACGACGTCGCGCACCGAGGGCGTCCGACGCAGGTAGTCCATCATGTCGCCGAGCCGGTCGGCGGGCTTGCCGGCGAACTTCAACTTCTCGATGACCGGTGTGGAGTTGCCGACGAGGTCCATCCGCGTGCAGTGGCCGCAGTACTGCGGGCAGGTCGGCAACAGCTCGGCCAGCACCTTGGTGGGGTAGCGGTGGGTCAGCCCCTCGGCGACCCACATGTCGTGCTCGTGGAGCGAGTCGCGGGTGGCGTGCGGGTGCGAGGGCCAGTCGGTGCGCCGGTCCGAGAAGACCGGCAGCATGTAGTGCCGGATCGGGTCGGCGTAGAACGCCTCGGTCAGCGACCCCGGCCCGGCCGGGGTGTCGCGGGGCATCATCGTGTTCATCATCTGCGGCGGCACGAGCATCGACATGGTCGCCCGCTCCGCCTGGTCCCGCTCGAGGTCGGCATAGAAGCGTTCGTCGACAAGTTCACCGAGCAGCTCGCGCAGCTGCTTGACGTTCTTCACGCAGTGCGCGCGCTGCCACTGCACCGATGCCCATTCCTCGGCGGTGACGTCCCTCCAGCCCGGGGAACCGGGTCCAGTCGGGTTCGACGAGCTCCACCCGTCGGTAGGGGTAGGGCTGGTCGGTCTCCAGACCGATCGCGGTCTCGATGCTCATGGAATCTCCCAAGGTGGCGGAGGCGGGGTGCGCGGACGGCGCGTTCAGTTGTGTGGCGCGGGCCACGCATGTCAGAGTACGAGGAGATTGTTCCGTTCGTCCAATGCCACGCCGCACATCTTGCGGCCTACTCGCCGTTAACATGGAGGAAATCTCGCCATGGCGGCCCTTCGCCCCAGTGATCCCACCGGACTGCACCGCGTCCTTGACGACGGCGTCGTGCTGCCCCAGGCGGCCGAGCGGCTCGACACCCGCGCCGAGCTCTGGCCTGACGAGGTCCGAATCCGGGTGCAGAAGCTCAACCTGGACGCTGCCTCGTTCCGTCAGCTCGAGCGCACCCACGGGGGAGCGGCCGGTGTCGACCGCGATGCCCTCAAGGCCGAGGTGCTCGACATCGTGGCCACGCGCGGCAAGATGCAGAACCCCGAGACCGGCTCCGGCGGCATGTTGATCGGCGTCGTCGAGGAGGTCGGTCCGGAGTCGTCGCTCGGGCTGCAGGTCGGCGACCGGGTCGCCACGCTGGTGTCCCTCACCCTGACGCCGCTGGTGATCGAGGACGGCCTGAGCCGGCTTGGGACGCGAGCAGCGAGCAGGTGCCCTGCGACGGGTACGCCGTGCTCTTCGGCCGGTCGATCGCCGCTGTACTCCCCGACGACCTGCCGATGGACCTCAGCCTCTCGGTGATGGACGTCTGCGGTGCGCCGGCGCTGACCTCGCGCATCGTCGAGCCAGTACGACACCCGACCGTCGCCGTGATCGGCGCCGGCGGCAAGTCCGGCTCCTTGAGCCTGGCAGCCGCCCGACGTTCGCGAGCGGGACGCCTGATCGGGGTCGTCCCGCACGAGCCCGAAGCAGCTGCCCTGCGCGCAGCGGGGCTGGCCGACGAGGTCGTGGTGGCCGACGCCCGCAATCGCTATCGACGCTGCGCGACGGGATCGCTGCTGCCGGTGGCCCCGCCGACATCACCGTCGTCTGCGTCGACGTTCCCGGCTGCGAGGGCGGTGCGATCCTCAGCACGGCCCCCGGCGGCACGGTCATCTTCTTCTCGATGGCCACGTCCTTCTCCGGCGCCGCGCTCGGCGCCGAGGGGCTGGCCGCCGACGTCACCATGCTGGTGGGCAACGGCTACGTGCCCGGCCACGCGGCGTACGCCCTGGAGCTGCTGCGCGAGAACGCCGGCGTCCGACAGCTCTTCGAATCACGACTGGAGACCCCGGCATGAGTGCACGCGCCCCCCGCGGCAAGCTCGACCTCGACCCAGCCACCGTCAAGCAGGCACGCGCGCTGGCCCGCAAGGCCGGCCGCCCGATCGTGACGCTGGCCAAGAAGCACACCACGGTCGCCGTCGAGCGGGCCACGCTGCGACTCGCCGGTCTCCAGGGCGCCGATGCCGAAGGCACGCCCTGGGTCAATCGGTTGGCCGACGTCGTCCGCGCCGATCTGGCCGCCGATGGCGGGCTCAGCCACGGCGTGGCGCTGCCGGTCTGGGACGCGCTGCTGCGCGGCGAGGCCGAGGACCTCTCGACCCTGGCCCAGAAGGCCTCCGCGGGTTCGGTCACCTTCCGACTCCCGGAGGGCCGCGACGCGACGCGCGCGGCAGCGGCCGCCCGCAAGCAGGTCGGCAAGGGCATCGCGCTGATGGACAGTCGCCGGGTCGAACGTGAGCGACTGATCAAGCGGATCGGCGACGCACCGAGCCAGCCATGGATCTACCTGATCGTCGCCACCGGCGACATCTACGAGGACATCCCTCAGGCCCAGGCGGCAGCGCGGGCTGGCGCCGACGTGATCGCGGTGATCCGCTCCACCGGGCAGAGCCTGCTCGACTTCGTGCCCGAGGGCGCGACCCGTGAGGGCTTCGCCGGCACGTATGCCACCCAGGAGAACTTCCGCCTGATGCGGGCGGCGCTCGACGACACCGGCAAGGAGCTCGGTCGATACATCCGGCTGACCAACTACGCCTCCGGCCTGTGCATGCCTGAGATCGCTGCGCTGGCCGGCATGGAGCGTCTCGACATGATGCTCAACGACTCGATGTACGGCATCTTGTTCCGCGACATCAACCCCATCCGCACCTTCGTCGACCAGCGGTTCAGCCGCCAGGTGCATGCCCGCGCCGGCATCATCATCAACACCGGCGAGGACAACTACCTCACCACCGCAGACGCGGTCGAGGCTGCGCACACCGTCACCACCAGCCAGCTGCTCAACGAGTACTTCGCCAAGGAAGCCGGCCTCGAGGACTGGCAGCTCGGACTGGGGCACGCGTTCGAGATCGACCCGGAGCTGCCCGACTCGTTCCGGATGGAGCTCGCCCACGCGCTGCTGGCGCGCGAGCTCTTCCCGAAGGCGCCCGCTCAAGTGGATGCCGCCCACCCGGCACATGACCGGCGACGTCTTCCGCGGCTACCTCCTCGACGGGTTCTTCAACCTCGTCGGGGCGATGACCGGCCAGGGCATCCTGCTGGTCGGGATGATGACCGAAGCCGTGGTCACCCCGTGGATCTCCGACCGTGACCTGGCGCTGCAGAACGTCCGCTATGTGATGAACGCCGCCGGCAACCTGCACGAGGACTTCCGACCCACCCCGGACGGCTTCATCGCCACCCGGGCCCGCCAGGTGCTGGCCGAGTCGATCGACCTGCTCGAGAACGATTCTCGAGCACGAGAACGGTCTGCTCGACGCGATCGCCGACGGCACGTTCGGGCTGATGAAGCGACCCGCGGACGCCGGCCGTGGTCTCGACGGCGTCGCCCGCAAGTCCGCCGCCTACTACAACCCGGCCACCGAGATCCTGGAGGCAGCACGATGACGATCATTCGGCCGTACGGCGACACGACGGGCGACGGGATGGTCCAGCTGAGCTTCACGCTGCCGATGCCGCACTCGAAGGTGGCCGAGGGCGCCGCCGCGCAACTCGCCAACAAGATGGGCATGGACCCTGCCCTGGTCGTGCACGCCAAGGCGATGGGGCCCGACTTCACCTTCTTCGTCGTCTACGGCCCGGTCAAGCACCTCGTCGACCCCAGCGTCGTGGAGATCGTCGAGCGCGACTACCCGCTGCTGACCCCCAAGGAAGCCAACGCCGCGATCAAGCGCAGCATGCGCCGACGGCTCGTCGTCGTCGGCGCCTGCATCGGCACCGACGCGCACACCGTCGGCATCGACGCGATCCTCAACATCAAGGGGTTCGCGGGGGAGAAGGGCCTGGAGTACTACCGCGAGGTCAAGGTGGTGAACCTCGGCGCCCAGGTCTCGGTTCCCCAGCTCGTCGACCGGGCACGAACCGAGAAGGCCGACGCCGTCCTCGTCTCCCAGGTCGTCACCCAGCGCGACACGCACCTGCTCAACACGCGCGAGATGTCGGCTGCGTTCCGCGAGTCCTACCCTGCGAGCAAGCGGCCGTTGCTGGTGGTCGGTGGTCCGCGCTTCGACGAGTCGATGGCCGCCGAGCTCGGGGTCGACCGCGTCTTCAGTCGCGGCACGACGCCCGGCGAGGTGGCCAGCTTCCTGGTCCACCGGATCACCCACCGAGAGGCAGTGGCATGACCGCACAGGTCGGAGAACGCGTCGTCCACCGGCGCTACGTCCCCTACTCCCACGCCCACTACGCCGGCAACCTCGTCGATGGTGCCTACAGCCTCGGCCTGTTCGGTGACGTGGCCACCGAGCTGTGCATCCGCACCGATGGCGACGAGGGCCTGTTCGCGTCGTACTCCGACGTTCAGTTCCGCGCACCGGTCCGCGCGGGCGACGTCCTGGAGATCAGTGCCGAGCTGGTGCGCGTCGGCACCCGTTCCCGGGTGATGGAGTTCGCCGTCCACGTCGTCGCCCGTGGGGCAGCGACCGAGGCTGCGCCCGGCGCCGCAACCGTGCTCGAGCCCCCGGTGCTGGCCACCACCGCGACCGGCACCGTCGTCGTGCCCTGACCCGCCTCCCTGTGTTTCCTTGTCGTCAAGCGGTTCGCCCAGATCGGGCCGAGGTCCGGCCGCCGGTCTGGACACGCCGTCTAGACGGACGAACGCCCCGCGAAACTTTCTCTGACCCCGCCACCGCGCTGACCTGCGCGGATGCAGAACTGGGCGAGATGGGGTGTTGACACTCGGCCCGTTCGGGATCCAAGGTGACCCGTCCGCCCATGCAGATCGTGGCAAGCGGGCCGGCGTCCGAGTGGCCGGGTCTGAGGGTGGGGTGCCAATCACCCGTCAGACCTGGTTCGCGGAGGTCGGGCCGCTCCGCGAGGTCGGACACGGAAGGACCCCGTCCCCCCTAGACAACAGTCCGCCCTCGGCAGCCGGTCGTTCTCGAACTGGTCCGAAGGGTGCGGGGTCCTTCCGGAGCTCTGCAGTGCCGAGTGCGCCGCCCTCCGCGTCCCCCCGCACCCTTCGCTACCGTGGAGCCGTGCTGCTCCGGATGCTCCTGGCGCTCGCCGCCGGTGTCTCCCTCACGCTGGCCTTCGAGCCGCGTACCTGGTGGTTCCTCATCCCGTTCTCCGTGGCGGGGTTCACCCTGACCACCCGCGGGCTGACCGCGCCGCGGGCGGCCGTGGTCGGCCTGGCCTTCGGCGTCGGCTTCTTCTTCACCCACGTCTACTGGATGCGCGCGGTGGGCACCGACGCCTGGCTCGCCCTGGCGAGCGTCGAGTCCCTCTTCTACGGCGTCCTCGGCGCGGTCTTCGCGCTGCTGGGCCGTCGTCGCAGGTTCTGGCCGCTCTGGCTGACCGCCGCCTGGGTGGCGATGGAGTCCATCCGCAGTTCCTGGCCGTTCAGCGGCATGCCCTGGGGCCGCCTGGCGTTCGCCACGATCGACACGCCCCTGCAGACCGCCCTGCCCTACGTCGGCTCCACCGGGGTGTCGCTTCGTGCTCGCGCTGGCCGGGGTCCTGGTCGCCGTGCTGGTGACCGGCCACCGCCGGCCCCGGGCCGCGCTCGGGTCGTTGGCCGGGCTCGCCGCAGCGGTGCTGCTGTCGCTCCTTGGTGCCGTACACCCCGACCCCGGGTGGGCAGGCCACCGTGGCGGCGGTCCAGGGCGACGTGCCCGGGCGCCGGTGACGACATCCTCCACGAACTTCCGGCAGGTCACGGCCAATCAGGTCGATGCCACCGTCGAGCTGGCCGCCGATGTGGCCGCCGGCCGGGTGCCTCGACCCGACTTCGTGGTCTGGCCGGAGAACTCCACGGCCGTCGACCCCTTCGCCGACGCGGAGACCAACCGTGGCATCGAGACTGCTTCCGACGCCATTGGCGTCCCGATCCTGGTCGGTGCCATCGTCGACAGCGGGCCCACCAAGGTGCTCAACCAGGGCATCGTCTGGGAGCCTGACACCGGCGCAGGTGATCGCTACACCAAGTGGCACCCGGTGCCGTACGGCGAGTACATCCCCTTCCGGAGTGTCTTCGAGGGCACCTTCGGCAAGCTGGCCCTGATCCCGCGCGACATGGATGAGCGGCACCCGCACGCAGCCGCTGTCGATCGCCGGCGTGCAGGTCGCCGCCGCCATCTGCTTCGACGTGGCGTACGACGACGGCCTCTACGCCCAGGTCAACCGGGGCGCCCAGCTAGTGGCCGTCCAGACGAGCAACGCGCTGTTCATCCGGACCTCGCAGATCGATCAGCAGTTCGCGATCAGCCGGGTGCGCGCCCTGGAGACCGGTCGAGTGGTCGTCGTGTCCGCGACCAATGGGGTCTCGGGCATCATCGCCCCCGACGGCACGGTCCTGTCCCGGGCCGACATCCGCACCCAGAAGGTGCTCGTCGAGCAGGTCGGGCTCGACCACCAGCATCCCCCCGGCGGTCCGGATCGGTCCGTGGTGGGGGAGGGGGAGCATCGCGGCTGACCGCTCTCGGCCTCGCGCTCGGCGCTCGTCCCGTATCGTCGGAAGCGGCAGCAGCGGGAGACCCACCGCCGCGGCCGCACCGTCGCTGGACACCTGTCCCCGAGCACTGAAGGAAACCGCGTGAGCACCGAAGCACTCGGGCGCGTCGTGATCGTCATCCCGACGTACAACGAGGCCGACAACCTGGCCTGGATCGTCGGCCGGTTGCGTGCGGCCCAGCCGCGCGTGGACATCCTGGTCGTCGACGACGGTTCCCCGGACGGCACCGGGCGGATCGCCGACGAGCTGGCCGCGCGGACGATCCGGCCGTCCAGGTGCTGCACCGCAGCGCGAAGGAAGGCCTCGGCGCTGCCTACCTCGCCGGCTTCCGACGTGTGCTGGACGCCGGCTACGACGTGATCGGCGAGATGGACGCCGACGGCTCCCACCAGCCCGAGCAGCTGCACCTGCTGCTCGACGCCCTGACCGACGCCGACCTGGTGATCGGCTCCCGCTGGGTGCCGGGCGGGTCGGTGACCAACTGGCCACGCTCGCGCGAGCTGCTCTCGCGCGGCGGCAACCTCTACGTGCGGCTGCTGCTCGGCATCAGCGTGCGCGACGCCACCGCCGGCTACCGCCTCTACCGGCGCACGGCGCTCGAGCAGATCGACCTCGACGCGGTGGAGTCCACCGGCTATGTCTTCCAGACCGACCTGGTGGCCCGGACCGTCGCGGCCGGGCTGCGGGTCCGCGAGGTGCCCATCGAGTTCGTCGAACGCGTGGCGGGGGAGTCCAAGATGAGCGGCCCGGTCGCGCTTCGAGTCCTTGCGCCTGATCACCGCGGTGGGGGCTGCGCTCCCGGCTGGCCCGACGCCGGTCCAGCGCACGGCGGTGCGGACATGAGCCGCCGCCGCGGGGGAGTGCTGTGGATCCTGCTGATCGCCTTCGTGGTGGTGCCGCTGGCCGAGATCTACGTGCTCATCCAGGTCGGGTCAGGTGATCGGCGCCTGGTGGACGATCATCCTGCTGGTGCTCGACAGCCTCATCGGCGCCTGGCTGGTCAAGCGGGAGGGTGGCCGGGCCTGGCGGGCGCTGACCGGCGCCCTCCAGACCGGCCGGATGCCGGCCCGGGAGCTGGCCGACGGCGCGCTGATCCTGGTCGGCGGCACCCTGATGCTGACGCCCGGGCTTCGTGACCGACGCCGTCGGGATCGCTGCTGATCCTGCCGCTCACGCGGCCGTCGGCTCGTCGGCTGCTGACCACGGTGGTCGAGCCGTCGGCTGGTGGCCCTGAACGTGAATCGCCCCGGACCGGGATCCGGAGGGATCCGTGGTCCGGGGCGAGGTCGTCGACGATTGACGCGCAGCGCCGTCGCTGGTTCAGGCGGACGCCTTGCGCTTGCGGGCGTTGGCGCGGTGCAGGTGCGCCGGGCCGATCTCGCCGCCGCGGAGCAGCTCGAGACGCTCCTTGAGGATGTCCTCGAGCTCCTTCTCCGAACGGCGCTCCAGCAGCATGTCCCAGTGGGTGCGGGCCGGCTTCTCGGCCTTCACCTCGGGCACGATGCCCGAGATGCTGAGGCCCTCGGCGCCGCAGCGCGGGCACTCCCACACGGCCGGGACGTCGGCCTCGACCGACATCGTGATCTCGAACTCGTGTCCGAGCTTGCAGCGGTAGCCGACCTGCTGCCGGGCAGCGAACTCGATGCCGCGCTCGTCTTCGAAACTCTGGCCCCCGAGCCGCGCTCCACGTAGTGTGCGCTCTGCCATGAGCCACCTCCAGACTGGTTACTTCCCCCGTTGACATGACCGTGAGACGCTGGGCACCTGGCCGCCGCACTCATGCTGCGTTGTACCCAGCCGGTCTTTGTCCCAATCTGTTCAACGGTAGTGGGGCGGCAAAGATTCCGGGAATCGCAGACCGGCTCTGCTGCTACACGACCTCGCGGCACCGCGTTGCCGGCCTCGCTGATGCCGCGTCGGGGGTCCACCCGGGCCAGCAGCACGCCGCCGACCACGAAGAAGCCGATCAGGGCGAAGATCGCCGGCCGGTAGGAGCCGGTGAACTGGAAGACCAGGCCGAAGATCAGCGTGCCCGAGCCACGACGTGCCGCGCTCCACGCGTGGTAGAGGCTGAAGTACTCGGCCTCCTTGCCGCGGGGGATGAGCAGCGAGAAGACGACCGGGAGAGCGCCTGGGTGCCGCCGAGCACGATGCCGATCGCCACGCCGAGCAGCAGGAACGGCACGTTCTCGCCCTCGGGCAGGAACAGCGCCGCCGTCACGATGCACCATCCAGCCCAGAAGCCCGCCCAGGATGACGCGCTTCGCGCCGTACCGCGCGGCCGCACGGCCGAAGCCGAGCGCGCCCCCGAAAGCCACGAACTGGACCAGCAGGAACGTCGCCAGCACGGTCCGGTCGAGAAGCCCAGCTCCTTGGCGCCGTAGGTCGACGCCGAGTCGATCACGGTCTGGATGCCGTCGTTGAAGAAGAGGTAGGCGACCAGGAAGGTCAGCGCCATGGGGTAGTCGCGGATGTCGCGCAGCGTGGCCCACAGCTGGCCGAAGCTGCGGGAGAGCAGGCTGCCCTCGGACCACTTCCTCGGGCGCGATCGGGTGGTTGCGCAGGCCGCGGAACGGGATGATCGTGAAGGCGGCCCACCAGAGCGCCGGCCGACAGCAGGCTGATCCGCACCGCCATCGCTCGGTGAGCCCGAACGTGTCGTGGAAGCTGACCAGCGACGAAGTTGACGGCAGCAGCAGGCCGCCGCCGAGGTACCCGAGCGCCCAGCCCTTCGAGGAGACCCGGTCGCGCTCGTCCTCGTCGGAGATCTCGAACAGGATCGCGTCGTAGACGACCAGCGAGGCGCCGAGGCAGATGTTGGCGACGACGACGCGACGGCGCCGAGCTGCCAGTTGTCGCCCGTGACGAAGAACATCAGCGCGGCCGCGAGGCAGCCGGCCCAGGCGAAGCCGGCCAGCAGCCGCTTCTTGTGCGCCGAGCGGTCGGCGACCGCCCCGACCAGCGGCAGCAGCACGCGCCGAGAGGATCGTCGAGGCGGTGACGACGAACGACGGCGAGCGAGCCCGGAGCGACCGACAGCCCGAGCACCGGTCCGGTCGTCGACGCGCCGGCGTCCTCGGCGACCGCGATCAGGTACGGCGCGAACAGGACGGCCGCCATGGTGGTGACGAAGGCGCTGTTCGCCCAGTCGTACCAGTACCAGGCCCGCTGCTCCTTGGCCCGGCGAGCGGGTCAGGTCGGCGATCGGCGGCGGTCCAGCTGAGGTCATGAGTCGTCCTCCCTGTCCAGCTGCCCCGCGCTCGGACGAGCACGGTCCTTGAGTATGTCGGTCCGATCGGTGATCAGGCCGTCGACACCCCGGTCGAGCAGCCGCGCATCTCGTCGGGGTCGTCGATGGTCCACACGTGGACGTGCTTCCCGGCGGCGTGCGCGCGGCGTACCAGGCCGGGCGTGGCGACGACCAGGCGGCCACGCCGGTGCGGGACCTGGAGCGCCGCCACCCGGCGACCGCGTGAGCAGCGCGGCGAGCCGCCCGCTGGGCAGCAGCCGGAAGGCGCGCGATCTCCCGGGGTGCGCCGAGGTCGGCACCCGGCCGCCGGTCAGCCGGCGGAACGTCGTCGAGCCGACGCCGCGAGAACGAGCCGACCAGCACCCGGTCCTCAGGCCGTCGCGGTCGTCGATGAAGTCGGCCAGCGCGGTCACCGCCGCCTCGGACTTGAGGTCGATGTTGAACCGGGCGTCGGGGAAGGCGTCGAACAGCTCGGCCAGCGTCGGACCGCCTCGCGCCGCCGACCAGGGCCGCGCGCGACCTCGGCGTGGCTGAGCGCGGCGATCTCGCCGCGCCGGTCGGTGACCCGGTCGAGCACGGCGTCGTGGAAGGCGAGCAGCACGCCGTCGCGGGTGACGTGGACGTCGGTCTCGAGGTAGCGGTAGCCGAGGGCGACGGCGTGCCGGAACGCCGCCAGGGTGTTCTCCAGGCCCGCGATGTCGGGGTGGTAGGCGCCGCCGCGGTGCGCGAAGGCGAGCACGGCCCGGTCCTGGCGGAGCACCTCGTCGAGGTAGGGGAAGCCGGTGCGGGGAGAGGTCACCGCGCGCAGTATTCACCGCAGACCGGGGCAGGGCCCGGCAAGGCCGGCCGCACGGATCGGCGCGGATCCTCGTGCTCGACCGGGGGAGAGCGGTAGCGTCGGGCATGGAGACCTTGACCTGTCCTCGTTGCGGAGCCGAGATGGTGACGCGGGCCCTCGCAGGCTCCGCGGGCGACGGCGAGGTGAGCCAGTGCCCCGAGGGGCACGGCGTCTTCCTGTCGCGTGCCGACCTCGGCTCGTTGAGCGAGGCCGAGAACGACTGGCACCGCAACGCCAGCCAGCACACCGCCCCGCTGCCGCGGATCACCGCCGACATGACGGCGCCACCGCCGTCGCGCGCGGCCCGCGCGCCTGGGTGGAGACGCCTCTTCGCGGAGCTGAGCCGCAGCGCCGCACGGGTGCCGGGATCAGATGTCGCGGAAGGTCTCGATGTTGGCGCCGAGCAGGTTGAGGCGCTCGGCGAGGTCCTCGTAGCCGCGGTGGATGACGTACGTCGACCGCAGCACCGAGGTGCCCTTCGAGGCCAGCATCGCCAGCAGGATCACCACGGCCGGCCGCAGCGCCGGCGGGCAGACGATCTCGGTGCCGGACCAGTGCGGTCGGGCCCTCGATCATCACCCGGTGCGGGTCGAGCAGCTTGACCTGGCCGCCGAGCTTGTTGAGCTCGGTGAGGTAGATCGCGCGGTTCTCGTAGACCCAGTCGTGCAGCAGCGTCTGGCCCTCGGCGACGGCGGCGATCACCGCGAAGAACGGCAGGTTGTCGATGTTGAGGCCCGGGAACGGCATCGGGTGGATCTTGTCGAGCGGCGCGCGCAGCGTCGGACGGCTTGGTGGTGAGGTCGACCAGGCGGGTGTGGCCGTTGAGGGCGACGTACTCCTCGGAGCGGTCGTACTGGAAGCCCATCTCCTCGAGCAGCGCGAGCTCGATCTCGAGGAACTCGATCGGCACCCGGCGGATCGTGATCGCGGACTTGGTGACGATCGCGGCGGCGAGCAGCGACATCGCCTCGATCGGGTCCTCGCTGGGCGCGTAGTCGACGTCGACGTCGATCGTCTCGCAGCCGGTGACGCGTCAGCGTGGTGGTGCCGATGCCCTCGACGTCGACGCCGAGCTTCTGCAGGTAGAAGCAGAGGTCCTGGACCATGTAGTTGGACGAGGCGTTGCGGATCACGGTGGTGCCGGGGTGCAGCGCGGCGGCCATCAGGGCGTTCTCGGTGACGGTGTCGCCGCGCTCGGTGAGCACGATCGGGCGGGTGCGGCTCGACCGCCCGGTTGACGCTCGCGTGGTACATCCCGTCGGTCGCCTTGACCTCGAGGCCGAACGGGCGCAGCGCCGCCATGTGCGGCTCGACGGTGCGGTCGCCGAGGTTGCAGCCGCCGGCGTACGGCAGGTCGAAGGTGTCGCTGCGGTGCAGCAGCGGGCCGAGGAACATGATCACCGAGCGGGTACGCCGCGCGGCGGCCTCGTCGATGCTGGTCGAGGTCGAGCTCCTTGGGCGGGATGATCTCGAGGTCGTTGTCGGCGTTGAGCCACTTGGTCTGCACGCCCATGCTGCCGAGCACCTCGAGCAGGCGGTTGACCTCCTCGATGCGGGCGACCTTGCGCAGGGTGGTGCGGCCGCGGTTGAGCAGCGAGGCGCAGAGCAGCGCGACCCCGGCGTTCTTCGAGGTCTTGACGTCGATGCTGCCGGAGAGCGTGGTCGGGCCGGTGACCCGCAGGTGGGTCGGGCCGGCGCCGAGGGCGACGATCTCGGAGTCGAGCGCGGCGCCGATCCGGGCGAGCATCTCCAGCGAGAGGTTCTGGTGGCCCTTCTCGATCCGGTTGATCGCACTCTGGCTGGTGGCGAGCAGGTCGGCCAGCTGGTGCTGGGTCAGGCCCCGGTGCTTGCGGGCGTCGCGGATCAGGTTGCCGATGCGGCCCTTGTATCCCTCGGTCATGTGCACTCACGGTATCTCAGATATGAGATAACGCAACAACCCGCGCGGCTCGGGTGTCGCGCGTGGGTCCGGGGCTGCAAGGATGCCACCATGCGTGCCACCACGATCCATGCCCCCCGCGACATCCGCGTCTCCGACGTCCCCGACCCCACCATCACCGCGCCCACGGACGCCATCGTCAAGGTCACCGCCGGCTGCATCTGCGGCTCCGACCTGTGGCCCTACCGCGGTGAGAACGACATCACGCCGGCAGCACGATCGGCCACGAGTGCGTCGGGGTCGTCGAGGAGGTCGGCGTCGGCCGTCACGTCCTTCAAGCCCGGCGACTTCGTCATCGTGCCGTTCTGACCACTGCGACAACACCTGCGCCGCACTGCCGCGCCGGCATGCAGTCCGCCTGCGAGCAACCTCGGCTTCACCGTGAGCGGCCAGGCGGAGTACGCCCTGGTCACCCAGGCCGAGGGCAGCCTGGTCGAAGACCGACGGCATGCCGGACGCCTCGCTGATCCCGTCGCTGCTGACGCTGTCCGACGTGATGGCCACCGGCTGGCACGCCGCGGTGGCGGCCGGCGTCCGCCAGGGCGGCACCGCGGTCGTCGTCGGTGACGGCGCGGTCGGCCTCTGCGGCGTCCTCGCCGCCCACGTCATGGGCGCCGAGAAGGTCGTCGCCATGTCGCGCCACGAGCCCCGCCAGGCGATCGCCCGCCAGTTCGGCGCCACCCACGTCGTGGCCGAGCGCGGCGACGAGGGCACCGCGGCCGTCATGGAGATCACCGGGGGAGTGGGGGCCGACTCGCGTCCTCGAGTGCGTCGGCACCGACCAGTCGATGGAGACGGCCTTCGCGATCGCCCGCCCCGGCTCGACGGTCGGCTTCGTCGGCGTCCCGCACGGCGTCGAGCTGCCCGTGCGCCGGATGTTCCAGAAGAACATCGGGCTGGCCGGCGGCATGGCGCCGGTGCGCCAGCTACCTGCCCGAGCTGCTCAAGCTGGTCCCGGACGGCACCATCGACCCCGGCCTCGTCTTCGACGCCACCCTGCCGCTGGACGACGTCGCCGAGGGCTACCGCGCGATGGACGAGCGCGAGGCGATCAAGGTCCTGATCCAGCCGTGATCCGGTGAGCGCCGCTCGTCCTCGGACCGCTGCTGCGCTACGTCGACGCCACGTCCGCGACCAGTCTGGGTCGAGACCGCGTCGGCGCCGGCACGGTGACGGTCACCGCGGGCGAGCACCGCGCCGGCGCCGCACCTTCGCCGCGCACGGCCACCACTACGCGCTCGTCGAGCTGACGACCTCGACCCGCGGCACGCGCACGGCCGTACGACGTGGACATCGACGGCGAGCAGGTCTGGCCGCTCCGCGGACACCGAGCTCCCGCCGTCGGTGATCGCCACCCTGGAGCCGGGCAAGCCGCTGCGGATGGCCTTCGGCTCCTGCCGGGTCAGCGTGCGCGCACGACGAGGCCGGCAACGCGGAGTTCGGCGTCGACGCGCTGCGTGCCTACGCCCTGCACATGGCGGGCTGACCGCCGCAGGTCAGCGACGAGGACGAGCGCTGGCCCGACCTCGTGCTGTTCCTGGGCGACCAGGTCTACGCCGACGAGACCAGCGAGGCGATGCAGCGAGTTCATCGAGCAGCGCCGGCGCGACCTCGACGAGCCCCCGGGCGAGGAGCTCAAGGACTTCGAGGAGTACGCCCACCTCTACCGGCTCGCGTGGAGCGACCCGGCGAACCGCTGGCTGCTCTCGACGCTGCCCAGCGCGATGATCTTCGACGACCACGACATCCGCGACGACTGGAACACCAGCTGGACCTGGCAGCAGGAGATGGAGGCCACACCCTGGTGGCACGACCGGATCGTCGGCGGGCTGGCGTCGTACTGGGTCTACCAGCACCTCGGCAACCTCGAGCCCGGCCGAGCGGGACGCCGACGAGCTCTGGCAGCAGATCGCGGCGCACGACGGCCCCGAGGAGCTCGACGTCACCGCCGACCTCGACGCGCTCGCCGACCGCGCCGACCAGCAGCCCGAGACCTACCGCTGGAGCTTCGCCCGCGACTTCGACACCCAGGCGCGGCTGATCGTGGTCGACTCGCGCGCGGCCCGGGTGCTCGAGCCCGACCGCCGCTCGATCCTCGACGACGCCGAGATGGCGTGGCTCGACGAGCAGATGCAGGGCGGCTTCGACCACCTGCTGATCGGCACCTCGCTGCCGTTCCTGCTGGCGCCCGGGCTGCACCACGCCGAGGCCTTCAACGAGGCCATCGCCGAGGGCGCGTGGGGGAGCCGGGCCGCCGGCTCGGCGAGCGGACTCGCCAGGCGGCCGACATGGAGCACTGGGCGGCGTTCCAGCCGGGCTTCACCGAGGTCTCCGGCCTGACCTGCTCGAGGTCGCCAGCGGCGGCCGCGGAGCGGCGCCCCGCGGACGATCACCTTCCTGTCCGGCGACGTGCACCACAGCTACGTCGCCGAGGCCTAGCCGCGCGACTTCCTGGGGTGAGCTCTCCAGCCGCATCATGCAGGCGGTCTGCTCACCGATCCGCAATCCGCTGCCCCGGCGATGAAGCGCGGTCATCAGCGTGGGCACGCGCCCCACGGTCGCACGCGTCACCCGGGCCCTGGCTCGAGCGGCGGGTGCCCTTGCCGGAGCTGACGTGGCAGATCACCCGCGGGCCCTGGTACGACAACAACCTGGCCACCCTCGAGCTCACGTCCGAGGGCATGCACGATGTGGTGGTCGCCGGCGAGGTCGTGGGGGACCGCCACGACGCTCCCAGTTGCGTCGGGTGGCCACGCTCGACCTCCGCACCTGACCGGTGACCTCGCCGGCAGGGTTCAGCCTGCGGGCGTGCTCCGGCATGGCTCGGGGCGTGGGCACGTCTGGTGGGTCGGTGGAAGTTCTTGCGTGACACGCCGCCGGGACGCTCGTACCGTGAAGTGGTGAGCGAGATGCAGTTCTCGCCCGTTCCCTCGCGCAAGCGGAAGCGGAATCGGTCGGAGGACGACGACGAGGACCTCGGGAACGCCCGTCAGGTTCGGCAGAAGACCGCCGCGACGACGCCCCCACCCGTGCCGGGACTGGCTGCCGTGCCCGCGCCGACCTATGCCTATCCCGCCTTCGGTGACCACCGACAACCGAAGCAGCAGGTGAAGTACGGCCCCGGCGAGGGCCTCGACGACGCCCAGCAGCAGCGCGTTCGCCAGCACCTGTACGGCAACCAGGGGCCGGCGTTGAAGGACTCCCTGGTCAAGAAGCGACTCACCCAGTACAGCCCGGACCACGCGACGTACGTCGGGGCCGCTCGCGCCACGGGACGCAACCTGACCGTTCAGGAGAGCGAGTCGGAGAAGACCGGAGCCAATGCCTCCCACGCGAGCATCAACCACGTGATCGCCTCGGGCGTCGGTCAGAACACCCTGAACACCGGCATTGCGCAGTTCACCCGGGCCAAGCGCGACTTCGACGAGTTGTCGCCGTTGTCGGAGCCGCTCGCCGGCGAAGCGGCCACGAAGCGGCGACGGAGGTATTCAGGGCTCTCGCCGGACAGGCCGCTGCGGTGGGGCGGCAGCAGATGTACTCCCGCGCGATCGCCGCCGAGCAGGCCGGAAACCGGGGGACGGATACGCAGGCTCGCGAGAACCTGTTCCAGCAGCGCAACGACCTGCTCACGACCACCCTCACGGTGATGCAGGGCGACTCGGCGGCCACGCGCCAGGCCGCGTACAAGCGGGCTGATGAAGCAGACCTTCGACTCGCCGGGCAACTTGAGAGTCGGACACGACCGCGCCAACGGCGCCGTGTCCACCGGGCTCGACATGGAGCTCGACAGCTCGCTCCAGCCCACCGAGCGGAGTCGACGCCTTCTCGAGGCACACCAGGCTGCGGCGCCCGATCACGACGACGCGATCTTCACGACGTTCACGGGGTCCGGCGCGCGGTTGTCCAGCAGCAAGACCGTGGACGACTGAGCCGTTTGGGTACGGTGGTCAGGCTTTGCTCTGGCCGGGACCCTCCGTTGCCAACTCCCAGACGGAATGAGGACGCACCCATGATCGAGTTCCGCTCGGTGGGCAAGCGGTTCCCCGACGGCACCGTCGCCGTCGAGGACTTCAGCTTCGTCCTTCCCTCGCGCAAGACGACGGTCTTCGTCGGATCCTCGGGCTGCGGCAAGACGACGCTGCTGCGGATGATCAACCGGATGGTCGAGCCGACCACCGGCCAGGTCCTGATCGACGACGTCGACGTGGCCACGCAGGACCGGGTCAAGCTGCGGCGCAGCATCGGCTACGTCCTGCAGTCGTCCGGGTTGCTCCCGCACCGCACGTGTCGTCGACAACGTCGCCACCGTGCCGGTCCTCAACGGCGTGCCGAAGGCGCAGGCCGCGAACCGCGGCGCTCGAGCTGCTCGACAAGGTGGGCCTCGACCGCTGCGCTGGCCGACCGCTACCCGCGTCAGCTCTCCGGTGGCCAGCAGCAGCGGGTCGGTGTCGCCCGAGCCCTGGCCGCGACCCCAACATCCTGCTGATGGACGAGCCGTTCGGCGCCGTCGACCCCATCGTCCGGGCCGACCTGCAGGTCGAGCTGAACCGGCTGCAGGGCGAGCTCGGCAAGACCATCGTCTTCGTCACCCACGACATCGACGAGGCGTTCATCCTGGCCGACCAGGTGGTGATCTTCCGCAAGGGAGGCGTCATCGCCCAGTCGGGCACCCCCGCCGAGATCCTCGGCAACCCCGCCGACGACTTCGTCGCGAGCTTCATCGGAGCCGACAAGGGCAAGCGTGACCTGTACGTCCGTGACGCTCCCGCGTCAGGTCAGCGCCAGCTGATCGTCGACGGGGACGGGCGCCCGGTCGGCGTCCTGGGCGACGGGCCGCCTGCCACGTGAACTGGACCCGGAACAACCTCGACCTGATCTTCGAGCTCACCGTGAACCACGCCCGTCTCTCGGTGATCCCGATCGTCGTCGCCTTCCTGCTCTCGATCCCGTTGGGCTGGATCGCCAACCAGAACCGGACCCTGCGCTCCGTGGTGGTCAGCGGCGGCAGCCTGCTCTACACGATCCCGTCGTTGCCGTTGTTCGTGATGATGCCGCTCGTGCTCCCCACCAGGGTCCTCGACGAGACGAACCTCGTCGTCGCCCTGTGCATCTACGGCGTCGCGATCATGGCCCGCTCGTCGACCGACGCGCTGGCGGCTGTCGCCAAGCCCACCCTCGACGCCTCCACAGCCATGGGCTACTCCCGGGCCTCGCGGTTCTTCCGGGTCGAGCTGCCCCTGGCCGGTCCGGTCCTGCTCGCGGGCATCCGCGTGGTGTCGGTCAGCACCATCGCGCTCGTGTCGGTCGGGGTTCTCCTCGGCTCCAAGAATCTCGGCTACCTGTTCACCAACGGCAAGCAGCGGGGGATCCTCGAGGAGGTCGTCGTCGGCATCGTGATCAGCCTGTTGCTGGCGCTGATCTTCGACGTCCTGATCGTCATCGCGGGCAAGCTGCTGATGCCCTGGAATGAGCGGGTGGCGCGATGAATCTCCTCCTCGACGCGCTGCGCTGGCTGGCCGATCCCGCCCAGTGGCAGCCGGGCAGCCAGAGTCCGCTGCCGTTGCAGGACCGTCTGGTCGAGCACCTGACCTACACCGCGATCTCGGTGGCGATCGCAGCGGCCATCGCCCTTCCCCTCGGCTTCTTCATCGGGCACACCGGCCGCGGGCGACAGTTCGTGATCGCCTTCACCGGTTCGATGCGTGCCCTGCCCACCCTGGGAGTGCTCTTCTTCCTGCTGATGGTCTTCGGGGAGTTCCTCTCCTACGACACCGCCCCGATCGTGGGAGCGACGATCGCCTTCGTGATCCTGGCGATTCCCTCGATGCTGGCCGGCGCCTACGCCGGGCTGGAGTCGGTCGATCGCGGCACGATCGACGCTGCCCGGGCGAGCGGGATGACCGAGTGGCAGATCCTCATGCAGGTGGAGATCCCGCTCAGCCTCCCGTTGATCCTCGGGGGAGTGCGGGCGGGAACGTTGCAGGTGATCGCCACGGTGACCATTGCGTCGTACGCCGGTCTGGGCGGTCTGGGGCGCGTCATCGCGTCCGGTATCGGGCTCAATGACTACGATCGGATCCTCGGTGGGGCATTGCTCGTCACCGCGCTGGCCCTGGTCGTCGATGCTCTCTTCGCCCTGGCCCAGCGTCTGACGGCGGTCGCCGCCTTCACGGAGAGCCGCACCCCAGCAGAGTCCAGCCCCTCGGTCACTCCGACCGATGCGCGTGAGAACGCGTGACACGAAGGGAACACCTGTCCATGTTCACAACTCGTTTCGTCCGCATCGGAGCCGCCGCGCTGGCCACCGGGATGGCCTTCGCGTTGGCTTCCTGCTCCTCCGAGGACCCCACCGCCGCCCCTGACTCCGGAGGCGACACGTCCGGCGTCGTCGTGGGCTCCTTCGCTTTCCCCGAGAGCGAGATCCTGGGGGAGATCTACGCCCAGGCGCTCGAGGCCGAGGGCATCGAGGTCACGACGAAGTTCAACATCGGGCCGCGTCAGCAGACCATCCCCGCGCTGCAGGACGGCTCCATCAACCTGATGCCGGAGTACAACGGCAACCTGCTGGCCTACTACAACCCGGAGTACACCGAGCGGACCACCGAGGAGGTCGACGGCGCGCTGAGCGATGTCGTGGCCGCGGACGACCTGCGGGTGCTCGACTCCGCCGAGGCCGAGGACAAGGACGCCTACGTCGTCACGCAGGCCTTGGCCGATGCGGAGGGTCTGACCTCGATCGGGGACCTCACCAAGATCGAGCCGTTCAAGCTCGGCGCCAACCCGCAGTTCGGTGAGCTCGGCTACGGCATCCCCGGCCTCAAGGGCGTCTACGGCGTCGAGGAGGTCACCTTCGTCCCGATCGAGGACTTCGGTGGCCCCGACACGGTCAAGGCGCTGGTCGACGACTCGGTTCAGGTGGCCGACATCTACACGACGTCCCCGTCGCTGGTGGCCGAGAACCTGCTGGTGCTCGAGGACCCCGAGAACCTCATCTCGGCCCAGAACATCGTCCCGCTGATCGCCGACTCGGCCTACACCGACCAGATCGCCGAGATCCTCAACGCAGTGTCGGCCGCGCTGACCACTGAAGACCTGATCGCCCTGCGTGAGCGGGTCGAGGGCAGCGAGAAGGCCTCGGCCAACACGGCGGCCGCAGGACTGGCTGTCGGAGAACGACCTGAACTGACCCGGAACAACGGGTTGCTGCTGCCGACACCTGCCTCAGGTGTCGGCAGCAGTGCGTTCGGCGGACGGACCGTCGTTATGTCAGGTTGGCCGGCGTCAGCGTGGAGTCCCGGATCGCAGCAGCGGTCTCGGCGTCAGGGTTTGCCTCGGCGCGTTCTGCGCAGGCCGTCGGCAGCCAGCAACCGTCGGCGCCGATCAACTGCGCTGTGTAGGGCTCCAGGACAACTGCAGCAGCTCAGCAACGGGTCAGTGCCGGGTGCAGATGGTGTTCAGATCAGGCGTGAACCCCTCTTCTCACGCTGAGAGCTTTAGTGCCGATAATGGACATTATGTCAATACATCTCGATCGGAGGGACTGCCCCTCCCCCTGAGAACTCTCTGGAGAGACGCAGGCCGAGATGGCCACAATGACCGCGCGCTCCGACGGCTACGGTTCCCTCGTGAGCGCGCTGATCGACCCGACCAGCGCTGACCGGACACACGACGAGACAGCCCGCACGGTTCCGTCCACGCCCAGCTTGACGACGCTCGCTGGATGTTGTCGCTGGCCACGTCGCTCAACGCGACGCGGTCCGAACAGGGCATCCGGGCCCGCCTGTCCCGGCTGATCGCGGAGGTCAAGGACGGCGTCGGAGCCGACCTCCACCTTCCCGGCTCCTGGCAACAGGCTGGAAGCCAGCTCAGGGCGGCGGCCCTCGATGAGTGCGCCCAGGCCCACTCGATCATGTGGCACGCCCTGACAGCGCTCCGCCGGCGGCGTCGCCGCGGTGTCATCTGCATTCCCGTGCTCGGCCCCACCGGCCTGCTGGCCGTGCTCGAGCTGCAGTGGCGTCGACGCCCGAGTCTCGATGAAGCCGCGCGAGCGTGGTTCACCTCCGTTGCCGCTCACGTGGCCGCTGCGCTCGAGCGAGCTCCAGCTGCTCGAACGCCGGACCGGCATCGCCCACCAGCTCCAGGCAGCGATGCTGTCGCCTCTCCCCGAGCTCCCCGGTCTCGATCTGGCCGCCTGCTATGTCGCCGGCCTCGGACGACGAATGGGTCGGCGGCGACTGGTACGACGCCGTCCTGCTCCGCCCCGACGAGCTCCACGACCTGCGACTCGCCGTCACCGTCGGAGACGTGATGGGCCACGACCTGCCCGCCGCGGCGATGATGGGCCAGGCCCGCGCACTGCTGCGCCACGCCGCCCTCACCGAAGCCGACCTCGGGACCCGCCCACATGTTCGTGACGGTTCGAGGAGACCTGTGCCGACTCTCGGCGTCGAGGCCACCGGCAGCGCCGTCCTGGCCCTGCTCGAGCGCTCCGCGCAGACCGGCAGCTGGCAGATGCGCTGGACCTCCGCCGGGCACCCGCCGCCGATCGTGACCAGCCCGCACGGCGACATCCGCCGCTTCGAGCTCTCCCCCGACGAGCAGGGCATGCTCTTCGGCTACCGCGACGTGTACGACGCGCCTCGGCACGACTCCCATCTCGACCTCGAGAGCGGATCCACCGTGCTCTTCTACTCCGACGGCGTCATCGAGGTGCCCGGAGCGACCCTGGAGGCGCAGATGGACGAGCTCGGCGATCTGCTCCAGAGCGAGCACCACCGCGGGCCGCAGGCCGTCGTGGGTGCGATCAGCATGAACTTCGGCACCGGCTACGACGACGTGGTGGCGTTGGCCGTGCGCGTGCCGACTGCCTGACGTCGTCGGACTCAGCCGACCGGCAGCAGCAGCCACGCGCGCGCCCAGGGCCGCGGCTCCCACGGTCAGCAGCAGGAACATCCCCGACCCAGACGATCGCCGGCACCCGGGTCAGCCGGGCCAACATGTCGGCGTCCGAGGTGCGCGAGCGCGAGCGTCTGCGATGCCGTTGCAGCTCCACCACGGCTCGCGGTGCTGCCAGCAGCAGGAACCAGACCACGACGTACGCCGTGGCGACCTGCACCTGCTCGGCTCGCCCACCACGACACGGCCACCACGGCCAGACCCGCGCCAGCAGCACGGCGTACAGGCCGTAGAAGTTGCGGATCTGCACCAGCATCAGCGCCAGCAGGATCACCGCCAGCCACAGCGCGGCGAGCGCATGCTGCTCGCGGAGCAGGAGCGCTCCACCCAGGCCGAACAGCGACGGGCCGGGGTAGCCGGCCAATGCGGTCGACGACCATGCCGGGCCCGGTGGTGCGTCCGCGCGACACCGTCAACCCGCTGGTGTCGGAGTGCAGCCGGATGCCCGCGAGCCGCCGACCACTGGCCAGCGCGGCCATCGCGTGGGCACCCTCGTGGGCGATCGTGACGACATGGCGCGTCCGCGGCCAGACTCCGGGCATGCCACCAGGGCGAAGCCGATCGCCGAGGCAGATGAGCACCAGCTGCAGATCCGGGGCCGGCTGGGTCCCGATGACGTCGTCCCACACACGTCGCAGCACCTCGGTCATGCGCCCCACCGTAGGGGTCGGCCTCTAGCCTGAACGTCATGGACACCGTGCGCTTCCCGTTTGCCTTCTCTCCCACCTACCGACTGCCCGCCCTTGCCTTCGGAGTCATGCCGGCCACCGCGTGGGCCGAGCTCGACGACCACGAGCTGCGCGCCCGCTTCGGCCCGTGGTCGATGTGTACGCCGCGTTCCAACATCGCCGGCGCCCAGCGCTCGGGCGGCTTCAACATCCTCAAGGCGGGCGGCCCCGCGCGACTCTCCTTCAGTGACCGCGGCGTCACGTTCGCGACCAACGGCGACGCCGCTGTCTGTGTTCGTTTCCACGAGCCGGTCAAGGCGATCGACCCGACCGGCCTGATCCGGCACCCCGGCATCACGCTCACGGTGGCCGACCCGGCCGCGTTCCTGGCGGCCCTGGACCTGCCGTGACCTGACAGCTTCGTGGCCGGACAGCCAGAACTTCGACGCCTCGAGGCGACCGCGATCTTGCCGTGCGGCCCTAGGTTGAAGTCATGTCGACGATCCCCACCCTCACGCTGAACGACGGCACCTGGCTGCCCGCGATCGGCTTCGGCACCTACCCCCTGTCCGGCGAGGAGGGTGTCAGTGCCGTCACCTCGGCGCTGGAGAACGGCTACCGACTGCTCGACACGGCGGTCAACTACGGCAACGAGGCCGACGTCGGTGAAGCGATCCGTCGCTCGGGCGTCCCCCGCGACGAGATCGTCGTCGCCAGCAAGCTGCCCGGCCGTGCCCACGCGTACGACGACGCCGTGGCGAGTGTGCGCGAGTCCTCGGGACAGCTCGGGTCTGGACCGCATCGACCTGCACCTCATCCACTGGCCGAACCCGAGCCGCGACCTGTTTCCCGCGGCCTGGCGGGCGTTGGTGGATCTCCAGCGCGAGGGAGTGATCCGCTCCATCGGTGTCTCGAACTTCACCGAGCAGCACCTGGTGCGCATCATCGACGAGTCCGGCGTGGTCCCGGCGGTCAACCAGATCGAGCTGCACCCCTACTTTCCCCAGGCCGAGATGCGCGCCGCCCACGCCCGGTTGGGGATCACCACCGAGTCCTGGAGCCCGCTGGGCAAACGACGAGCACCCTTCAGCGAGCCGGCCGTGGCGATCCCCGCCAAACGTCTGGGCATCACGCCGGGTCAGGTCATCCTGCGGTGGCAGGTCCAACTGGGCGCGGTGCCGATCCCGAAGTCGGCGACGCCGTCCCGGCAGCGCGAGAACCTCGAGGTGTTCGGGGTGGCGCTCGACCTCACCCAGGACGAGATGGCCGCGATCACCGCCCTGGGCCGCCCGGATGGCCGCCTCTTCGACGGCGATCCCGACACCCACGAGGAGCAGTAGTGCCGGCGACGCCCTTCCTGCAGGTCGACCTGCCCCGGCTGCGCCGCAACATCCGGACGACAGCAGCCTGGGCAGAGAGCACCGGGTTGTCCCTGCGGCCGCATGTCAAGACGCACAAGTCGATCGAGATCGCGAACCTCCAGCTGGCGTCGGGCGCGGTCGGCATCTCGGTGGCGACCATCGGCGAGGCGGAGATGTTTGTCCGCCAAGGGATCCGGGACGTCTTCATCGCCTACCCGCTCTGGCTCGACGATGACTCGGCCGGCCGGTTGCTTGATCTCGTGCCCGAGGCCGCGGTGACGATTGCCGTCGACTCCGAACAGGGCGCCGCCAACGCCGGCCGCTTCCTGGGCGCCTCCGGGATCGAGCTGCTGGTCGAGGTCGACTGCGGGCAACATCGCTCAGGGTGCCCTCCCGAGCACGCCGGGGTCATTGCCGCCGCCGTCCGACGGTCGGGGCTGGCGGTGCGCGGGGTGTGCACCTTCCCCGGCCACAGCTATGCACCGGAGGCCGGCGCCTCCTCGGCGCGCGACGAGGCCGCGGCGTTGCGGGTCGCTGTGGCCGCCGTGCGGGCGGAGGGCATCGAGGTCACCACCGTGAGCGGTGGCTCCACCCCGAGCCTGACGCACTCGGATGCCGAGGTGCTGACCGAAGTGCGACCGGGCGTCTACGTTTTCGGTGACGCCCAGCAGTGGGAGCTCGGCGCCATGCAGCCCGGCGAGATCGCGCTGACGTGTCGGGCCACCGTGGTCAGCCACGCGGGAGGTCGTCTGGTCCTCGACGCCGGCAGCAAGGTGCTCGGCGCTGACCGTCCGTCGTACGCCTCGGGACACGGGCGACTCCTCCACCACCCCGAGGCACGCGTCGTCCTGCTCGCCGAACACCACGCCGTCGTCGACGTCGCCGGAGCCGAGCTGCTGCCGCTGGGCAGTCAGGTCGACGTCGTTCCCAACCACGTCTGCAACGCCGTGAACCTCGTCGACACGGTGTACGCCGTCGAATCCGGCGGCCTGCGACCGTGGTCGGTGGCTGCCCGCGGCCTCAACAGCTGACCTCTCGCCTACGATCAACCCCATGTTGAAGCGACCCCTCGCCGCCCTGGCCACTGTCCTGCTGGTCTCCGCCCTCGCCGGATGTTCTGACGACTCCTCCAGCGGCGACGCCGGAGCGGAGGCCACCGGCCCCGCCTGCACCTACACCAAGGACGGCCGCGACCCGGCCAAGGAGGTCACCCTGCCGCCCGAGCGCGCGACGGTCAGTGGCTCGGTCGAGACCACGATCAGCACCAGCGCGGGCGACATCAAGGCGACCCTCGACGCCGACGGCACACCGTGCACGGTGAACTCCTTCGTCTCACTCGCCGAGCAGGGCTACTTCGACGACACCGAGTGCCACCGCCTGACCACGCAGGGCATCTTCGTGCTTCAGTGCGGCGACCCGACGGCCACCGGCATGGGCGGCCCGGGCTACTCCTTCGCCGACGAGCTCACCGGCGACGAGAACTACGGCCCCGGCCAGCTGGCCATGGCCAACGCCGGTCCCGACACCAACGGCTCCCAGTTCTTCATCGTCTACGGCGACTCGTCGGTCCTCGACGCGAACTACACCGTCTTCGGTGAGATCGACGCGGCCGGTCTCGAGCTCGTCGAGGAGATCGCCGCCAAGGGCACCAGCAACGGTGGCCCCGACGGCGCACCCGCCGAGACCGTGACCATCACGTCGGTCTCCGTCGACTGAGGGCTGCTCAGCCGCTACTCCTCGAAGCCGGGCTGGTCCGCGGGGAAGGCGCTCTCGATCGGCTCGACGGTGAGCCCCGTGAGACCCGCCGCTCTCATCGCAGCCACGACCTCGTCGGAAACGACGAACTCGTGGCTGCGCCTGCCCCTCCAGAGGCTGTGCACCGGGCCCGGCTCGTCGGTGTCCTCAAGGACCCCGACGTACCCATCCAGCGCGCCGCCGTCGCGTGCTCGGAGGTCGATCTCGAAGACCTCGAGGCTCGCGCCGCTGCGCAGGAGGGCGTCCAGCATCCTGGCGCTGACGAGTTTCAGACCCAACGGTGATGTCTGCCAGAGGAAGTCCTGGAGCCGGTCCCCCTGGTGGCCGGGCGTCGGCACCCACCAGACGTTGGACCCACAGATCGCGGACGGCTCCTGCCGCGGACACCAGGTGCCAACTCATGAGGCCGACCCTAGGACACTGACGCCGAGCCGTTCTCACGAGAGCGGACAGACCACCCCGGTCAGCGATTCCGACTCCGCCCACAACCGGCGGGCCAGGTCTGGATCGCTGGCCTCACGGCTGCGTCCGACCAGCGTCGGCCAGCCACGCATCTCGCGCAGACCGTGCGGGCCGACGTAGCTGTTGCCGGGCAGATCCATCGTCGCGGCGTACAACGTCGTCAACGCGCCCTGCCAGGGCGACATGCCCACCAGCCGGTGCCCGACGTCGCCCACCCAGGTGACCCACCGATGCCCGGTGGCCGCCGTGATGTTCGTGGCGGTGGCGCCCGGGTGAGCCCCCGTGGCGCGCAGCCGTGACCCCGCCGCCGTCAGCCGTCGCTGCAGTTCGGCCATGAAGAGCAGATTGGCGACCTTTGAGGCGGCGTACGCCGCGAACGGTCGGTAGCCGCGTCGGGTCCAGTCGAGGTCGGTGACGTCGAAGTCAGCCGTGTGGTGCGACGCAGAACCGATCACGACGACCCGGTCGTGGAGGCGGGGCAGCATCAGGTTCGCCAACGCGAAGTGGCCCAGATGGTTGGTCGCCAACTGGGTCTCGAAGCCGTCCACGGTGCGGGCGAACGGCACGGCCATCACCCCGGCGTTGTTGATCAGGACGTCGACGTCACCGATCCGCTCAGCAAAAGCCCGCACCGACGACAGATCGGCCACGTCGAGCTGCTCGACCACGGCGCGCGGCCCCCAGTCGCGGGAGATCTCGGCACCCTTGGCGGGATTGCGCACCGCAAGGACGACCTCGGCGCCGACCTCGATCAGCCGCCGGGCCGTCTCCAGACCGATGCCACTGGTGGCTCCGGTGACGACGAAGCGCCGCCCGGTCTGGTTGGGTACGGCGGTCCAGGGCCCTCCGCCGGACCATCAGGACTCCAACAGTCGCTTGAGGGCGGCCAGGTCCTTGGTGGTCGCCCGGCGCATCGCGGCCGCCATCACGGGGGCTGCGATCTTCGAGAAGCCCGTGGGTCGGCCGGTGTTGCGCAACGTCATCCGGGTGCCCGAGCCTTCCGCCGCCCAGGTGTAGGTGGTCCGCATGGGGAACGGGCCCTCCTCGGTCTGCATCACCAGTCGCTCGCCCGGGACCAGCTCGACCACTTCGTAGGTGTAGCTCAGCCGACGACCCAGGAAACTGGCCACGAAGTCCATCCGGGAGCCCACTGCGACGGGTGGCTCTGTCCGCCAGTCGATGCTGCGGATGTTGACGTACCAGGTCGGGGCGTTCGTCGGGTCGCCGGCGTACGCCGCCACCTCGGCCGGTGGCCGGTCGATGTGGGTCTCCACCAGCACGTCGACTCCGGCACCGCCGGCGCCGGGCCCGGCCGCGTCAGGCCGAGGCATAGCTCACGGGCTCGCCCAGACTGATGGTGCGACCGACCGTGCACAGCCGGTCCTCGATCTGCTGGAGTGCGCGCGGAATGACCTCGCGGGCGCGGTCGCCGTTCTCGCCCTCGGGGAAGGTCACGTCGAAGGTCACGGTGAGCCCGACGAGATGATTGCCCTGCTCGTCTCGGACCTTGTGGCCCTGCGCCCGGACGGCGAAACTCTCCGGCGCCGAGCGCTTGCCGGTGATCAGGTCGAGATCGATGGCTCCGCAGCCTGCCAGCGCCACCAGCAGCAGCTCGCTCGGGGTGAAGTCCGGGTCGGCGCCGCTGCCGACGGGCAGGACGCCACCACGCGCATTGGTGGCGAGGTAGCGCAACGGACCGATCTTGCTCAGGTCCACGCTGCGGAGGCTGTCGTCGGACGATGCCGGGGGCTGGGATTCGTTCTGCTCGACCATGGGCACAGCCTGCCAGACCGCCCGGACAGTCAGCAGGCCCGGCGAGCGGGGACGGCACCGTACGCTCCCCACATGCGCACCGTGATCCGTTGTGATGACCCGGAGGTCGATCCGTATCGGTGGCTGACCGCGCTCGTGCTGCCGCGGCCCATCGCGTGGATCTCGACGCTGGACGCCGATGGCGTCGGCAACCTCGCGCCGCACTCGTTCTTCAGCGTGGCGTGCGCGCACCCGCCGATCGTGTCCTTCACCTCGGTCGGGGCGAAGGACACCCTTGCGAACGTCATCGCCACGGGCGAGTTCGTGGTCAACCTCGCCAGCGCACCGATGCGCACCCTGATCAATGCCTCCAGCGCGCGCTTCGGTGCGGAGATCGACGAGGCGGAGGCGTTGGGCATCGCCCTGGAGCCGAGTACGACGGTCGCTCCCCCGCGGGTGGTCGACTCCCCCGCCTCCCTCGAGTGCCGGTTGCACTCCACCCACGAGCTCGGGGACTCCATGCTCGTGCTCGGCGAGGTGCTCGCCTTCACCGTGCGCGACGAGATGCTGGTGGACGGACGCCCTGACGTCAGTCGGCTGCAGCCACTGTCCCGGCTGGGCGGCAACCTGTGGGGCCTGCCACCGGAGCCGGTGGCCGTCCCCCGGCCGCAGCTGCCCTCCGGCATCGCCTGATCGAGAGGCCGACGGCCTGACGAGGTTGTCTGACAATCCGACGAAAGCGCCGAGGGTTTGCGTGGCTGGACAGGCTCGGAGATGGTTGAGGTTGCCCCTGCAGCCCATCGGAAGGCGAGTCAATGCTCACCCTCACCGAGAACGCCAGCACGATCGTCAAGGACATCACCACCCAGTCGGGTCTCCCGGAGACCGCAGGCCTGCGGATCACCTCCGAGGTCGCCCCGGAGCCCACCTTCGCCGTCAGCGCCGCCGAGGCTCCCGAGCCCGGCGACCAGACCGTCGAGCAGGACGGTGCCACCGTCTACCTCGACGAGCAGGCCGCTGCCCTCCTCGATGACAAGGTGCTCGATGCGGCCGTCGACGAGGCCGGCAAGGTCGAGTTCGCGCTCGGCCTCCGCGGCTGAGTCAGCGCCCCCGAGCAGCACCGCCCAGCACCCCCGGGCGCCGCACGAACAGCACGAGCCCCAGGCGAAGGCCTGGGGCTCGTGCTGTTTCGTGCTGTTCCACGGTGCCGTGCTCGGCCGGTGCGCTCAGCGCAGCCGGGCCCGGCGGGTGCGACGCGAGCGGCGCGAGTCCTGGAGGGCGAGCTCCACGTTGCGCAGCAGCGCGTGGTCCTGGCCGGTGTTCGCGCGTGCCTCGACGATTCCGAAGGCGAAGTGCAGCTGAGAAGTCATGGAGCTCAATCCCCTTTCAGCCCGGCAACCGGGCCCGTTGTTGGTAATAAGTAGTGTCGGTTGATCGACTCTTACATCGTAGCTCGTCGAAGGCGTCCGTCCCGCATGCACGCGGGGGTGATCTCCACCACCCGGGAACGGCTGGCAGGATCGAGCCACATGAGCACCCCCACCCGCGAGATCCACCTCGCCGCCCGACCGTCCGGCGAGCCCACGCTCGACAACTTCCGGGTCGTGGAGACCGAGCTGGCCGATCCCGGCCAGGGGCAGGTGCTGGTCCGCAACACGTTCCTCTCCGTCGACCCCTACATGCGCGGTCGGATGAACGACGTGAAGTCCTACGTGCCGCCCTTCCAGGTCGGCGAGGTGCTCGACGGCGGCGCCGTCGGTGAGGTGATCGCCAGCGGCGACGAGTCGATCCCGGTCGGCACCACGGTGCTGCACCAGGCCGGCTGGCGCGAGCACTCCCTGCTGTCCGCGAAGGCGGTGCGAACCGTGGACGCCTCACAGGTGTCGGCTTCGGCCTACCTCGGCGTGCTCGGGATGCCCGGTCTCACGGCGTACGTGGGTCTGACCCGGATCGCGGCCTTCCAGGAGGGTGACGCTGTCCTGGTCTCGGGCGCCGCGGGCGCCGTCGGCTCGCTGGTCGGACAGATGGCTCGACTGCTGGGCGCGGGCAAGGTCGTGGGCTCCGCCGGGTCGGACGACAAGGTCAGTTGGCTGACCGACGACCTGGGCTTCACCGCGGCCGTCAACTACAAGAGTGGACCGATCGGTCGGCTGCTGGCCGAGCACGGACCCTTCGACGTCTACTTCGACAACGTCGGTGGCGACCATCTCGAGGCTGCGATCAGCCACCTCAACCCGTTCGGTCGGGTGGCGGCCTGCGGCGCGATCGCGTCGTACAACGACGAGCGGCCCTCGCCCGGCCCCCGCAACCTGGCGATGATCGTCAGCAAGCGCCTGACCCTGCGCGGGTTCATCGTCAGCGACCACAGCGACCTGGCCGGGGAGTTCTACGCGCGGGTCACCGGCTGGGTCGCCGCCGGCGAGCTGACCTTCCGCGAGACCGTCGTCGACGGCCTCGAGCAGACGCCCCAGGCCTTCCTCGACCTGCTCAGCGGCGGCAACACCGGGAAGATGGTCATCCGGCTCCGCTGAGCCTGCACCCCTCGCTCCGTTCGGGCAGAGATTTCTGGCGACACGCCGAATTACATCATTGACATTCGTCAGAACTGTTCACTCACGTCCCAATCGTCCCTACACTCCCAAACGTGCCTTCCCCCCAGCGCGCACTGATGCGAGCCCTTGTGGCGACCATTGCTGCCCTTCCTCCTGATGCCGCTCGCGGCCGTCTCCCCGGCGTGGTCCGACCCGACCCGCCCGGCCCCGACCGAGGGTGGTGTCTCGCCCCAGGCCGCGCGCCGGGCAGCGGGCGTCACCACCTTGTGCACCGGCTACACCGGGTGCGCGAACGCCGGGATGGGCAACGCGGGCTACAAGAGCAACAGCGGCACGATGTACTGGCAGATGTACTCCGGGCACAACTGCACCAACTACGCCGCCTACCGGATGGTCAAGAGCGGCATGCCCAACAAGCGGCCCTGGTCCGGTGGCGGCAACGCGACCTACTGGGGCAGCTTCATGTCGCGACATCACCGACAAGGTGCCGACCGTGGGTGCGGTGGCCTGGTGGAAGGCCAACACCGGCCCGGCCGGCTCCGCGGGCCACGTGGCCTACGTCGAGAAGGTCGTCTCCGACGACGAGATCATCGTCTCGCAGGACAGCTGGGGCGGTGACTTCTCCTGGGCGCGCGATCACCAAGGGCACCAGCTGGCCCAGTGGCTTCATCCACTTCAACGACCTGGAGCTGAAGAACACCGAGCGGCCGACCGTCTCCGGTGTCGCTCGCGTCGGCCAGGTCCTGAGCGCCACGCTCCGGCGCCTGGAACCCCAACAACGTCGACCTACAGCTATGAGTGGCGCACCGGCGGCGAGGCCATCCCGAACGCCACCAACGCGACCTTCAAGGTGCGTCAGGCCCAGGAGGGCGCGCGGATCCGCGTCATCGTGACCGCGACGCAGGCGGGGTATCCCGCCGGCGACGGCTGCCTCCCCCAAGACCCCGCGTGGTCGAGCCCGGCGAGATCACCAACACGCTGCTGCCGGTGATCAGCGGCACACCGCAGGTGGACCAGCCGCTGACCACGACCAGCGGCTCGTGGAACCCCACCCCGCAGAGCATCAGCTACCAGTGGTTCGCGGACGGCACCCCGATCGACGGCGCCACCAGCCCCACGTTCGTGCCCGGTCCGGCGCAGGTGGATCGCCAGCTCAGCGTCGCTGCCACCGCCACCAAGGCGGGGTACGACGACGTCACCGCCGTCTCCATCAGCAGCGCGCCGGTCGCGCTGGGTCAGTTCTCGGTGGCCGACGGCGGCCCGCGTGCGTGGCGCCTCTCGTCTGGGCGAGACCATCCGGCTCGACGCCGGCACCTGGTCGCCGAGCGAGGCCACCATGACGGTGGAATGGCTGCGTGACGGCGAGCCGATCGCCGACGCCACGGACTCGACGTACGCCACGACCGTGGACGACCTCGGCCGACGGATCGCCGCCCGGATGACGCTCACCCGCGAGGGCTACGCCCCCTTCGTGGAACGCACCAGGGCGATCGGCACCATCCGCACCGAGCCGCGGCTCAAGGTGCGCGCCAAGCGACCCGGCCGCGGCAAGGTCCGGTTCACCATCCAGCTGCGTGCTCGCGGCCTGGATGAGGTGCCCGGCAGGGTCCAGCTGCGCTGGCACGGCAAGGTCCTCAAGGATTTCGACCTGCGCCACGGCTACCGCGTCGTCACGCTGCGTCACCTGCCGTCGGGTGAGCAGACCTTCAAGGTGAAGTACCTCCGCACCGACACCGTCCTGAAGTCGGTCCAGAAGAAGACCTACCGGGTCAAGTAGCGCTCCTGCGAGCGGTCAGCCGCTCAGGCCTCCAGACATGCGCTGGGGAGATCGAACCAGCGCAGGTGCTCGAAGTCGGCGCTGACCTGAGCCGGGTGCTGCTCCAGGTCGGGTGACGGCCGCGGCGGCGAGGATCGCGGCTCCCTCGCGCAGCTGCTCGGCGAGCAGCTCCTCTCCCCCGGTCGCCCGGCTGGTGGGTCGGACCATCGCGCCGTCGGCGTAGGAGATGTCGCTGCAGGCTCAGCGGCGGGTCGACCACGCCGTCGCGGTGCCGCCAGAGCCCGGTCGCCGGGTCGAAGCGGTAGTCGCTCGAGCAGCCGCCAGCCGTCGCGGGCGACCAGCCGCACCGCCTCGATGAGGTAGTCGGCCACGGCGTCGGAGACGAAGTAGTTGAAGTTGATCCGCACCCAGCCGGGCTTGATGCCCTCGCAGCCACCGGTGATCTCGCGCTCGAACTCGTGCGAGCGCTCGAGGTCGATGCCGAGCAGCCGGTGGCCGTAGGGCCCCGCGCACGAGCAGCCGCCGCGCGACTGGATGCCGAACAGGTCGTTGAGCAGCGCGACCACGTAGTTGTGGTGGAGGTAGCGCCCCGACGGCGAGCGCAGCACGAACGAGACGATCGAGAGCCGCTCGGCGTCGAGGTTGCCGAGCAGCTCGATCGCCGGCTCGGCCGCGCCACGCCTCGACCGCCCGGCGGAGGTGCCGCTCCTCCTGCTCGCGGATCGTGGCCGTGCCGACCGCCTGCTTGAGCTGGAAGACCAGCCCGGCGCGGATCGACTCGATGATCGCCGGGGTGCCGCCCTCCTCGCGGTGGGTCGGGTCGTCGAGGTAGCGGTGGTCGTCGTCGTTGACGTAGGCGACCGTGCCGCCGCCCGGGCACGTCGGGCACCCGGTTGGCGAACAGCTCCTTGCGGGCGACCAGCACGCCGGGGGTCGAGGGGCCGCCGATGAACTTGTGCGGCGAGAGGAAGATCGCGTCCTTGTACGGACAGCGGACGCTCCGGGTCGACCGGCCCCATCGTCGATGTCGACGTACGGCGCCGCGGCGGCGAAGTCCCAGAAGCTCAGCGCGCCGTGCTCGTGCAGCAGGGTGGCGATGCCGGCCGTGTCCGAGACGATCCCGGTCACGTTGGAGGCGGCCGAGAACGAGCCGATCTTGAGCGGCCGCTCGGCGTACTTCTCCAGCTGCTCGCGCAGGTCGTCCTGGTCCACTCCCCCGTCGGCGTCCTGGCGGATCGTCACGACGTCGGCGATCGACTCGCGCCACGGGATCTCGTTGGAGTGGTGCTCGTAGGGGCCGATGAAGACGACCGGGCGCTGCGCGGGCGGCGATGTGCTCGGTCAGGTCGTGGGCGTCCTCGAGCACCGAGGGGATCCGCAGGCCCAGCACGCCGATCAGCTTCGCGATCGCGCCGGTGCAGCCCGGACCCGGCGAAGAGCACCACGGTGTCGTCGCCGCCGCCGACGGCGTCGCGGATGATCGCGCGGGCCTCCTCGCGCAGCCGGGTGGTCTGCAGGCCGGTGCCGCTCGACTCGGTGTGGGTGTTGGCGTAGCTCGGCAGCACCTGGTCGCGGATGAAGTCCTCGATGAAGCTCAGCGCCCGACCCGAGGCGGTGTAGTCGGCGTAGGTCACCCGGCGCGGGCCGTACGGCGTCTCCATCACGTGGTCGTCGCCGATCACGGACTCCCGGATCAGCCGCAGCAGCGCCTGCTTGTCGCTGCCGTCGATCACGTGGCGGCCCATCCTGCACGTCGACGTCCGTCGGCCGTCAGGCTAGGTCGCGCAGACCGCGCCCGACGGCGGGCCCGAGCGCCAGTCCCGGGTCCGCCGTCGTGGTGACGTTCAGCGGATGCGCACGCGCAGCGACTTGCGTCCTGTCGACCACGTCGGTCGGCTGGGCGCCGGACACCTCCTCGACCGAGACCGGAGCTGACGACCTGCCGAGGTCAGACGCCGTCACCTGGAACCTGGTCGTTGCGGACCAGCGTGTCGACGTACTTCTCGGCCTTGGCGACCGAGCGCGGATAGCTCGTACTCCGACCACAACGAGCTGCCACCGAGCGACCTGCAGCCCGATTGCCCGGCCGGGTCGCTTCTTCGGGACCGTCGAACCGCACGATCGGCACGGTGGTGGACCGGAGGACCTGCCAGCGATCACCGCGCAGGCCGCAGCTTGCTTGCCGGCCCTGACCAGGGCCGGCTCCCCCTTGCGTGACCCGGTGCCAGCCACCCTGGCGCTGCTGCTCGACGCCCTTGATCCGGAACGTCGGTGCTGTTGTCATCGTTCAGGGCAGCTCGGTGCGTGACGTCATCGATCGTGACCCCGGGGATCGCGACTGAGCGCCCAGACGAAGTCGGCCAGCTCGTAGGCCGCGCTCGAACGCGATGTCGTAGTCCGAGACGTAGCGGTCCGCGACCGTCAGGGTGAACGGGTCACCGCCCTCGTGGTGGCCGTTGATCGTCCAGCTGAACAGCTCGGAGCCCGGGCGTGTAACCGTCGATGACCCGGTCGTGGTTGGCGATCGAGCTGGTAGAACGTGGCCGACGCCATCGCCTCGGGCACCGACGACCTCGGTGTGCCACGTGCGCTCGCGGTGACCCGGTAGGTCGACCGTGCGAGGTGATGGCCGATGGTCTCGGGCAGCGGCGCCGAACGAGTCCCGTGATGCCGGTCAGTGGTCATCGGTGATGGTGCCGACCGGGGCCCCGAGGTTCGCGACCTTGAACGGCGCGCCCAGGGAGTCCTCCTGGATGTAGAGCGCGTCGGCGGGGTGCAGGCTCAGCGTGGTCGTGCGCCGGAAGGTCATCGGGTGACCGAAGCCCGACGACCTTGCCGTCGCACACCGACGTGGTCGTGCCGACGCCGGCCATGGTGATGTCGCCGTAGGACAGCGACGCGGCCAGGTTGCCGCCGGCGACGATCTGTCGGCGTCCGGCGTCCGCGGTCGCGCCGTCCACCGCCCCGATCGCGTAGGTGCTCTTGGGCAGCCACGCGTGCTTCTTGCTGTCTTGGCGCCTGGCCAGACCGGTCGGCGCCGCGACGCCCGGAGACGCCCAGCGGCATCCTGCAGCTGGCGAAGCCCTGCTCGGCCTGGGCGGCGCGTGACGTCGGACTGGCGGGCGATGCTGCGCGCCTGCGGCCTTGGAGATCTTGACCCGGGTCGGGCGGCGTGGCGCGTCGAGGTAGTCGTCCATGTCCTCGAAGGGCGTCACGCCGGCGACCGGCGAGGGCCCCCAGGACAGGCCGTAGGCCACGGCCCCGATCAGCCGGCCGTCCTCGGCGTAGACCGGCGAGCCCGACATGCCCTGCCAGATGCCGCCGACGCGGTCGATCTCGGGCGAGCTGAGTCGCACCATGACCATGTCGAGATCCGGAGCGATGCCGTCCTTGAGCACGCCCGAGCACCTCGCCGGTGAAGCCGCTCGGGCGTGGTGCCGGCGGTCACGGTCAGCCGTCACGTCGTCGCCCTTGGCGACGTCGGCGATCGGGAAGGGCGCCGGCGCAGTCCTCGACCACGGACGCGCTGCGGGCTGCCGCGGACTGAGCTGGTGCTGAGTCACCGCGGCCCCGGCCAGGAACAGGCCGGCGACCGCGGTGGACGAGACGATGACGCGAGCCCGACGTGGGGCTGGGGTTGCATTCATGAAGGTCACTCCGATTCCCGAAAGCGAGCGCGGGGCGATCGATTCGCCCTCCCTGTCTCCTTCGACGCTGGCCGAGCCCGCTTTGGTTGCCACGGCGTGACCGCGATTTCCCGCGTCACCGACGCGGGCCTAGGGTGACGGCGTGACCACCCCGTACGTCAGCCTCCGGCACACCGAGGCCCAGGCCCGCCACGACCTCCTGATCGTCGACTCCTACGACGTCCGCCTCGACCTCGCGGCCTCGGACACCGACCTTCCGGTCGACCACCACGATCCGCTTCACCTCGCACGGGCGGTCCGACCTTCGTCGACCTCAAGCCGGTCAGCGTCACACGCGATCCGGCTCAACGGCCGACCCGTCGACGCCGACCTGCTCGATCGCGGCCGGCTGCCGATCGAGACCGTCGCCGGGCGACAACGAGCTCGTCGTCGACGCCGAGATGCGCTTCCGCAACGACGGCGAGGGGCTGCACGCCTCCATCGACCCCGCCGACGGCAAGCGCTACGTCTACGGCATGTCGTTCATGGAGGCGGCGCCGAGCATCTTCGCCTGCTTCGACCAGCCCGACCTGAAGGCGCCGTACACCCTCCACGTCACCGCTCCCCCGGACTGGATCGTCGTCGGCAACGCGCCCGGCGAGCAGGTCGGAGCCGGGCGTCTGGGAGTTCGAGCCCAGCCAGCCGCTCTCGACGTACTTCGTCACGCTGGTGGCCGGGCCCTACCACCTGATCACCGACGAGCACGACGGCATTCCGCTCGGGCTGAGCGCCCGCGCCAGCCTGGCCAAGGACCTCGACGCCGACGCCGACGAGCTGTTCACGATGACCAAGCAGTGCTTCGACGAGTTCCACCGGCTCTTCGGCATCCGCTACCCGTTCGGCAACTACCACCAGGCGTTCGTGCCGGAGTTCAACGCCGGCGCGATGGAGAACCCCGGCTGCGTGACCTTCCGCGACCCGTTGATCTTCTCCAGCCGGGTGACCCGCGGCGTCCGCATCCAGCGCGCCACCACCGTCGCCCACGAGATGGCGCACCAGTGGTTCGGCAACATCACCACCCCGGCCTGGTGGGACGACCTCTGGCTCAACGAGTCGTTCGCCGAGTACATGGGCAACCGGGTCACCGCCGACGTCACGGAGTACGACGACGCCTGGACCCACAACGCCTACGCCCGCCGCCAGTGGGGGCTGATCGCCGACCAACGGCCGAGCACCCACCCGGTCGCCGGCAACGACGCCGTCGACGCCGGCACCGCGCTGCAGAACTTCGACGGCATCTCCTACGCCAAGGGCTCGAGCATCCTCAAGCAGCTCAACGCGACGATGGGCGACGAGGTCTTCTTCGCCGGCGTCATCGACCACTTCACCCGGCACCGCTTCGGCAACGCCACGATGCACGACCTGTTCGCGAGCTGGGAGCGTGCGGGAGCCGGCGACCTCTCGGCGTTCACCGGGTCGCTGGCTGCGCACGGCCGGGCCCGACACGATCGTGCTCGACCGCGCCGCCGGCGTGATCCGGCGTACCCCGCCCGCCGAGCACCCGGCCGACCGGCCGCACACGCTGCGCGTCGCCACCGCCGCCGTCGGCGGACCCTGGACCATCAGCACGCTCGAGATCGACGGCGCCGAGACGCCGTACGACGTCCACGGACGCAGCCGCGGTCGTCCTCGACCCCTACGAGGACACCTGGGCGTTGGTCCAGCCGGACGCCGACGACGGTGCAGGCGCTGAAGGCGCTGCTGCCGGACCACCGACGACAACCTGCTGCGGGCCGGCATCTGGAACAACGTGCGCAGCGCCTTCCACAACGCCGCCATCGCACCCGACGACGTGCTGGACCTGATGGCGGCCACGGTGCCGAGCGAGACCAGCGACGACGCGCTTGCAGTCCACGATGCCGTGGCTCATCGGCCGGGTTGCGCCGCTCGCTCGGCGACCCCGCCGCCGCCCTGGCGCTGATCCACGAGACCGCGCTGGACCGGGTGCTCTCCGCGCCCGACGGCTCCACGCTCCAGCTGGCGGCCTTCCAGGCGGCGATGAGCTCGGCCACCGAACCATCGGTCCTGCGCGGCTGGCTGGCCGGCGGGCAGCTCCTGCCCGCACGGGCATCACGCATCGACCTCGACCTCCGCTGGCGCGGTCTCTTCCGGCTCGCCGCCATGGGTGAGGCCGACCGCGGCCGAGCTCGACGCGGCCCTGGCCGACGAGCCCACCGCCCGATCGCGCGTCGAGCACGCCCGGTCGATGGCCGGGCTGCCGGACGCCGAGGCCAAGGCATGGGCCTGGGCCCGCTTCATCGGCGAGGTGGACGTCCCCAACTACGAGCTCGAGGCCATCGGCCTGGGCATGTGGCGACCCGGTCAGGAGGCCCTGACCGCGCCCTACGTCGACCGCTACTTCGACGAGGTGCCCGACACCGGTGAACGCCCGCAGCGGCTGGAACCTCGCCGACGCCGCCGAGGCGTTCTACCCCACGACCGCACTCGACGACGCCACCGTCGCTCGGTCACGGGCGTTGATCGCCCGCGATGGACTCGACAGCTCGATCCAGCGCCGGGTCATCGACCTGACCGACGACCTGGAGCGTCGCCTCGCCGTCCGACGCGCCTATCCGGCCAGTTGAGGGACGGGGACTCATGATCGTCGACCGCCCCCGCCGACCCGGCCCCACGGTCCGGACCAAGGTCGTCGAGCTCGCCGAGGACGGCAGCGAGCGCCGCCACGAGGACCGGCTCGCCACGGAGGAGCCCCTCGAGCTCCGGCTCGCGTGGCCAGGTGCCCCGGCCCGTCGCGTCTGGCTGACGATGCGCACGCCCGGCCACGACTTCGAGCTGGCCGCCGGCTGGCTGGTGCACGAAGGTGTCGCCGCGCCCGACCAGGTGGCGTCGGTCGCCTACTGCACGGACGTCGACCTGGCCCCCGAGCAGGAGTTCAACGTCGTCACGGTGACGCTGGCCGGCCCGCCGCTGACCGATCCCGGGCACCGCCACGGCAGCCAGTCCACCGGCTCGTCGGCGTGCGGGGTCTGCGGCAAGGACAGCATCGAGGCGGCGCTGACGGTGCGGGCCGCTCGTCCATGGCAGGGCTCACTGCCGGCCGCGGACGTCGTACGCCGCCTGCCGGAGGCGCTGCGGGACCAGCAGCCGGTCTTCTCACGCACCGGTGGGGTGCACGCGGCCGGACTGTTCGACGCGGCCGGCACGGCGCTGGTGATCCGCGAGGACGTCGGTCGGCACAACGCGGTCGACAAGGTCACCGGGGCGCGGGTGCTCGCCGGCGACGCGATCGCGGACGCCTGCTTGGTCGTCAGCGGACGGGCCGGCTTCGAGCTGGTGCAGAAGGCGGCTCGCCGCCGGCGTCGGCGCCCTGGTCTCGGTGGGCGCGCCCACCAGCCTCTCGGCACAGCTGGCCCGAGACAGCGGACTGGCCCTCTACGGCTTCACCTCGGCGGTGCGCTGCGTGCGTTACTCCTGACACGTTCCCCGGTTTCCGGCGCGGGGGCCACGGACTGTCGGTGGTCCTTCCTAGGTTGGACCCATGCGCATCCTCCACACCTCCGACTGGCACCTGGGCCGGTCCTTCCACCGTGAGGGGATGCTCGCGCACCAAGCGGCGTACGTCGACCACCTGCTGGAGGTCGTCGAGTCCGAGCGGGTCGACCTGGTCGGTCGTCGCCGGTGACATCTACGACCGCGCGCTGCCGCCCGTCGATGCCGTGCGCCTGGCCGACGAGACCCTCGCCCGGCTGGCCGCATCGCGGGCCAAGGTCGTGCTGACCAGCGGCAACCACGACTCCGCCCAGCGGCTCGGCTTCAGCTCACGCCTGATCGACGCAGCCGGCGTCTTCATCCGCGCCGACGTCTCCACCGTGGGCACCCCGGTCCTCCTCGAGGACGAGCACGGTCCCGTGGCCGTGCACGGCCTGCCCTACCTCGACCCCGACGCCGTGCGTGAGCCGTGGGGTCTGGCGAGCCGTTCCCACCAGGCCGCCCTGACCGAGGCGATGCGCCGTGTCCGCGCCGATCTCGACGCCCGCGCCCGCGGCACACGTTCGATCGTGCTGGCGCACGCCTTCGTCGCCGGTGCCGAGCCCAGTGACTCCGAGCGCGACATCTCCGTCGGCGGTGTCTCCTCGGTGCCCACGTCGGTCTTCGCCGGCATCGACTACGTCGCGTTGGGGCACCTGCACGGTCGCCACACCCTGACCGAGGCGATCCGCTACAGCGGCTCACCCCTGGCCTACTCCTTCTCCGAAGCCGGTCACCGCAAGGGCTCCTGGCTGGTCGATCTCGACGCCACGGGTCTCGGCTCCACGACGTTCATCGAGGCGCCGGTGCCGCGGCCCCTCGCCCGGCTGCGGGGCACCCTCGAGCACCTCCTGACCGCTGCGTCGTTCGAGACCGACGAGCAGGCCTGGGTGCAGGCCACCTTGACCGACGACATCCGGCCGAGCCAGGCGATGGAGCGGCTCCGAGCCCGTTTTCCCCACACCCTGGTGCTGGCGTTCGAGCCGGCGAGCGGTCCGCGGTCCGGAGCCCCCGTCGCTCGCCTCCAGGGGCGATCCGACCACGACATCGCTCTCGATTTCGTCCAGGAGATGCGCGGCGCGCCGGCCAGCCCTGCCGAGTCGCAGCAGCTGCGCGACGCCTTCGATGCCTGCTGCGAGGACCCCGAGGTCGACTCCCTGGTCTCGGAGGTGTCGACGTGAGGCTGCACCACCTCGACATCACGGCGTTCGGCCCCTTCGCCGAGACCGTGTCCATCGACTTCGACGAGCTCTCCGGCGCGGGTTTGTTCCTGCTCACCGGCCCGACCGGGGCGGGCAAGACCAGCATCCTCGACGCCGTCTGCTTCGGGCTCTACGGCGACGTCCCCGGGGAACGCAACGCCGCCAAGCGACTGCGATCCGACCATGCGGCCGCCGGCGTCGAGCCGCGGGTGACCCTCGAGGCCACGCTGGCCGGGCAGGCGATTCCGGATCACCCGGTCGCCGGCCTGGGAGCGACCCAAGAAGCGTGGCCACGGCACCACCAGCCAGCAGGCCTCGGTCACCCTGACCGAGCGGGTCGACGGGCGAGTGGCGACCGGTGTCCAGCCGGCTCGACGAGACCGGCCACCTGATGACCCAGCTCCTCGGCATGAACGTCGCCCAGTTCACCCAGGTCGCGATGCTCCCCCAGGGCCGCTTCCAGACCTTCCTGCGGGCGCGCTCCGAGGAGCGGCACCGCCTGCTCCAGCAGCTCTTCCGCACCGGCCGGTTCGACCAGGTCGAGCGCTGGCTCCGCGATCGCCGCATCCGCGCTGCGTCGTGAGTCGGAGTCCTTCCAGCGTCGGGTCGCCGACCTGGTCAGCCGGGTCAGCGAGGCCACCGAGGCACCGCTGCCGGACACCTGGGACGTCCACGACCTGGCCGCGCCTGCAGGGTCGGGGGAAGTCCTGGCCTGGGCAGCGACCTGCAGCAGGCCGCGGTGGCCGAGCTGGCCGCCGCTGCCAGCAGTCCGAGACCGTGGCCGCAGCCGCCGAGGCTGCTCGTCGCAGCAGCCTGGAGCAGGCCCGCGGGCATCTCCAACGGCGAGCCGCGTGCTGGCGGCCTCGCGCGGAGCACGACCAGCTGCTGACCTCGGCCGAGCAGCACCGGGCCGACACCGGCGCCCTGGCCGACCACCGTCGGGCCAGCGCGGTGGCCCCGCTGCACCGGATGGCCGCCTCGGCGGCCGCGGCCCAGCGACCGAGCGCACAGCAGCGGCCGAGCTCGCGTGCGCGACAGCGCGGCCCAGGAGCTCGGTCTGCTGCTCGTCGACGAGACCAGTCTCGGCGAGGCGGTCGAGACGGCGGTCGACGACGCTGCCCGGGTGCGGGCGCTCCTCCCCCGCGCCCAACGGCTCCGGGCGCTCGGTCGCGAGATCGCCACCGCGCAGAAGCAGCACGCGGCTGCCCACCAGCGACTGACCGCGGTCACCGAGCAGCGCGCCGGGCTGCCCGAGCAGCTCCGGCAGGTCCGCGAGGAGCTGGCCCGTGCCCGGGAGGCGACCGTTCGGCTGCCTGCTGTCGAGCGCACCTTGGCCACCTGCCGCGATCGACTGGCGGCCCTGGCCCAGCTCGGAGCTGCTGGGCCTGGAGCTCGAAGCCGCCCAGACTGCGCTAGCAGGCCGCTTGCCGCCACGGCAACCCAACGGCGCGAGGAGTGGCTCGACCTGCGCGAGGCGCGCCTCGAGGGGATGGCCGCCGAGATCGCCGGACGACTGGTGGCCGGCGGCTGCTGCCCGGTCTGCGGCTCGGCGGAGCACCCGAGCAAGGCCACGCCTGTGCCCGGCTCCCCCGACGCCGCCGCGGAGAAGGCGGCGCTGGCCGCGCTCGACGACGCCAAGGCCACCGAACACCTGCAGGACTCCCTCGTGCGTGACCTGATGACGAAGATCGCCGTGGCGCGCGAGTCAGCCGGGGCGGTGCCGGCCGACGAGCTGCGAACCCAGCTCTCCGAGGCTGAGGCGGCCCGAGCCGAGCTCGCCCCGCGAGCCGACAGCCTCGAGGCCCTGCAGCAGCGACTCGAGGCGACCGAGGCCGAGCTCGCCGCGATCGCCACCGAACTGCACACCCTCGCGACCGAGATCAGCACCCTCGACGAGGGGCTGGTCTCGCGGCAGCGAGAGCAGGCCGCCCTGACCAAGGAGCTCGCGTCCTTGCCGGACGGTGCTCGTGACCTCTCCGCCCAGCTCGAGCGACACCTCGCCCGAGCCGTCTCCGGACGCTCGGCTCTCCAGGCTCTGAGCGAGGCGACCACGGCCGCCGCCGCAGTCACGGAGACCGGAGCTGCCCTGGCCGAAGCGATCCGGGAGCACGGGTTCGACACGGTCGACAACGCCTGCTCCGCCCTGCTGGAGGCACCCGCGGCCGCGGAGCTCGAACAACGCATCACCCATCACGAGCGACGCCTGGCTGCGGTGACCGCGATCCTGGAGGAGCCCGGTGCTGCCGAGCTGGCGGACTCCCCCGCCCCCGATCTCTCCGCGCTCGACCAGATCCACCGGGCGGCGCTGGCCGCCCTGGGCGAAGGACGATCCGCGGTCTCGCGGTGGCTGGCCCGCGCCGAGCGGCTCTCCTCACTGCACACCGAGCTCGGCGCCACCCTCACCCAGTGGGCGCCGCTGCGCGAGGAGCTCGAGCTCGTCGGCGGACTGGCCGCGTTCGTCGACGGCAAGGCGAGCGACAACCGTCTCCAGATGCGGCTCTCCGCCTACGTCCTGGCCTACCGGCTTGCCCAGGTGGTGGCGGCCGCCAACGAACGACTCTCCCGGATGAGCGACCAGCGCTACTCCCTCGAACACACCGGCCGGCGCGGCGCGGGCGAGACCCGCGGTGGTCTCAGCCTGCTGGTCCGGGACGACTGGACCGGCGAGTCCCGCGACCCAGCCACCCTGTCGGGCGGCGAGACGTTCGTGGTCTCACTGGCGCTGGCCCTGGGCCTGGCCGACGTCATCACCCAGGAGGCCGGCGGCGCCGACCTCGACACCCTCTTCGTCGACGAGGGTTTCGGCTCACTCGATGCCGACACTCTCGACGACGTCATGGACACCCTCGATTCCCTACGCGACGGGGGTCGGGTGGTCGGCGTCGTCAGCCACGTCGCAGAGATGCGCGACCGCATTCCCGCCCAGCTCCGGGTGAGCAAGTCCCGCACGGGCTCCACGCTCTCGCTGACGACCTGAGCCCAGCCGGACCAGGCCCTTCCGGGCATGGGTTAGGTTCGCCCCATGAGTGGACCCACCCTCGATCCGACCTTCACCAACCTGCCCTATCGCAGCCTCGGCGACGCCGCCCTGGCCCGGGCTCGCGAGCTCGGCGTCACGCACGCTGACTTCCGGTTCGAGCGGGTCCGGTCCCAGCACCTCGGCGCTCGCGACGGCATCCTGCAGACCGCCAGCGACCACGAGGACCTCGGCTTCGCCGTGCGCGTGATCCACCGGGGCGCCTGGGGATTCGCCGCCGGCGTCTACCTCACGGTCGACGAAGCGGTCCGGGTGGCCGAGAGCGCTGTCGCCGTGGCGACCGTTGCCGCCGAGATGACCAGCGCCCCCGTCGAGCTGGCAGCCGAGCCGGTCCACGACGACGTCGTCTGGCTCTCGTCCTACGACCTGAACCCGCTCGAGGTCCCCACAGCCGACAAGGCCGCGTTGCTCGTCGACTGGACCAATCGGCTGCGCGACGGCTCCGCGGTCGAGCACGCCTCGTCGTACCTCCTGCAGGTCCAGGAGAACAAGTACTACGCCGACCTCGCCGGCACCCGCACCACCCAGCAGCGGATCCGGCTGCAGCCCGGTTTCGAGGCCATGGGCAGCAATGCCGACGCCTTTGACTCGATGGCCTCGATCGCTCCGCCGGTCGGACGCGGCTGGGAGTACCTCACCGACGGCAGCTACGACTGGGACGCCGAGCTCGCGGAGGTGCCGGAGCTGCTCGCCGAGAAGCTGGCGGCCCCCACCGTGGAGGCCGGCACCTACGACCTGGTGATCCACCCGTCGAACCTGTGGCTGACGATCCACGAGTCGATCGGCCACGCCACCGAGCTCGACCGGGCCCTGGGCTACGAAGCCAACTACGCCGGCACCTCGTTCGCCACGATCGACCAGCTCAACACCCTGCAGTACGGCTCACCCATCATGAACGTGACCGGCGATCGACAGATCGAACACGGCCTGTCGACGGTGGGCTACGACGACGAGGGCGTGGCCACCCAGACCTGGGACATCATCAAGGACGGCGTCCTGGTGGGCTACCAGCTCGACCGGCCGATGGCCCAGATGCTGCCCGAGCTGAACCAGCTCGACGGGCAGGCCCGCTCCAACGGGTGCGCCTACGCCGACTCCCCCGGTCACATCCCGATCCAGCGGATGGCCAACGTCTCGCTGCAACCCGCCCCCGACGGTCCGACGACTGAGGAGTTGATCGGACGGGTCGAGCGCGGGCTCTACGTCGTGGGCGACAAGTCGTGGTCCATCGACATGCAGCGGTTCAACTTCCAGTTCACCGGTCAGCGGTTCTACCGGATCGTCGACGGCCAGCTGGCCGGGCAGGTGCGCGATGCGGCGTACCAGGCGACGACGACGGAGTTCTGGAACTCCATGGAGGCCGTGGGCGGTCCCGAGACCTGGGAGCTCGGTGGCGCCTTCAACTGCGGCAAGGCCCAGCCGGGTCAGGTCGCGAGCGTCAGTCACGGCTGTCCGACGTCCCTGTTCCGCGACGTCCGCATCCTCAACACGAACGACGAGGCAGGCCACTGATGTCCCTCCCCACGACTCCCCAGAGCCTGGTCGACCAGGCGCTCGCCGCCACGACCGCCGACGACTGCATCGTCATCGTCCGCGACTCCACCAGCGCCAACCTGCGCTGGGCGAACAACACCCTGACCACCAACGGCGTGGCGCACGCGATCACCGTCACCGTGATCTCGTTCATCCGCAGCAGCGAAGGCGTCGGCACCGGATCGGTGGCCGGTAGCGCCACGACGCAGGCCCAGGTGACCGCGCTGGTCCAGGCCGCCGATGCCGCGGCCCGGGTCGCCGCCCCGGCCGAGGACGCCGCCGAGTTGGTGCGCGACCGGGTCTCCGCCGACTGGGCCGATCCGGCCGTGCCGACCGACATCCACGTCTATGACCGGTTCGCCCCGGCCCTGGGCGAAGCCTTCGGCCGCGCGGCCGAAGGCAGCCGGGTGCTCTACGGGTTCGTCGACCACCAGATCACCACCACCTACCTGGGCTCGACCACCGGCCTGCGACTGCGCCACGTCCAGCCGACCGGCCACTATGCGTGCACCGGCAAGACGGCCGACCTCTCGCTGAGCGCCTGGGTGGGGGGCGCCACCCGCGACTTCGCCGACGTCGATGCCCTGGCCCTGGAGTCCACCCTCGAGACCCGGCTCGGCTGGGGCGCGCGCCGCCTCGCACTGCCGGCCGGGCGCTACGACACGATCCTGCCGCCGAGCTCGGTGGCCGACCTGATGATCGACGCCTACTGGTCCGCCGGAGCGCGCGTGGCCCACGAGGGTCAGTCGGTCTACAGCCGTCGTGGCGGCGGCACCCGAATCGGCGATCTCCTGACCCGGCCGGGCGTGCAGCTCTCCTCCGACCCCACCTACCCAGGCCTCGAGTGCGCGCCGTTCGTCGTGGCGGACGCCTCCGACAACGAGACCTCGGTCTTCGACAACGGTCTCCCGCTCGAACGCACTGACTGGATCCGTGACGGGGCGGTGACCTCGCTCCTGCAGACCCGTCACTCCGCCGGCATGACCGGTCAGCCGGTCACGCCCGCGATCGACAACCTGGTGCTGTCGGTCGACGGCGCCAGCGGCACGCTCGACGACCTGGTGGCCGGCACCGAGCGTGGTCTGCTGCTCACCTGCCTGTGGTACATCCGCGAGGTCGACCCGCAGAGCCTGTTGCTGACCGGGTTGACCCGGGATGGCGTCTATCTCGTGGAGAACGGTGAGGTCACTGGCGCGGTCAACAACTTCCGGTTCAACGAGAGCCCGATCGACCTGCTGCACAGGTTCTCGCACGCCTCCGCCTCCGAGCTGAGCTTCAGCCGCGAGTGGGGTGACGAGTACTTCTCGCGCACGGCCACTCCCGCGCTGCGGGTCCCCGACTTCAACATGTCCAGCGTGTCCCAGGCTCTGTAGCGTGCCGGTTTCACTGGTTAACCAGTGAAACGTGCACTCTGCGTGGAGAACTTCCCGCGCAAAGTGCGGGTTTTCTGGGTGCAGTCGACAGTTGAGCCCCCAGCACGGGCCGCCCAGCCATGTGCAGGGCTCAGCGCTCGGACGACGTCCGCAGCACGTTGGCCTCCGGCGCGAGGTGCAGCACCCGCTGCGGGAACGCGATCACCATCCCGGCAGCATCCAGTTCGCGCTTGAGGGCCACCGCCACCTCGCTGCGCACACGCCACAGCACGGCGTTGGGCGAGTGGTGCCAGAAGCGCACCGTCACGTTGATCGTGCTGTCGCCGAACTCGTGGACCCACGCTTCAGGCGCCGGCTGGTCCAGCACGTCCGTCACCCCGGCCGCTGCGCGGATCATGACGTCACGCGCTGCGTCCAGATCCGTCTCGTAGTCCACCCCCACCACCAGGTCGGTACGCCGTGCCTCGCCGCGCGTGTAGTTCGTGATCGGGGACTCCAGCACCTTGGCCGCCGGCACCACCACGTCGTTGCCGTCGAAGGTGACCAGCCGCACCGTGCGCAGGTTGACATCGACCACCCGGCCCTCGAGATCGTTGGTGGCGATCTGGTCGCCCCGCCGGAACGGGCGTCGCACCTGCAGGATGATCGAGGCGATCGCGTTGGCCAGCACCGACTGGACGGCGAGGGCGACCGCGATGCCGCCGATGCCCAGGGCTCCGAGCAGCGGCGTGACCTCGAGCCCCATCGAGTTCAACGATAGACCGTGACGGCGGCCAGCAGCAGCAGTTGGAGAAACCTCGCCAACAGGTAAGCAGCCTCCGGCTCGGCGTCACCGCCGCGGAAGGCCCGGATCACCAGCCGCCGGAGGAGTACGCCGGCCAGCACCCCGAGCACCCCGATCCCCACGGTGACGAGGACCTGCTTAGCGAGAGACCGGCGCCGAGGAGATCGTCCATCGCACGAGTGTGCCCCACACCACACGCGCCCGGTTGCAACCTGCACGGAGGCAGCCGCGTCTTGGTCTCGAACTCGACACCGCATCCTCACACCAGGAGCATCCGCATGAGCACCACCCCGCCCCAGCGCCTCACCACCAGCCGCGCCCTGACCGGCCTTGTCATCGCCATCGCCGTGCTGGCCGTTGTTGGCGTCGTCCTGGCCGCCTTCGGTGCTCAGCTGCCGATTGCCTCGGCCCTCGTCACCTCCGATGACTCGGGCTCGCACGGCCAGCCGAACTGTCGGCCACCGACGACGGCGACGACGTCTCGCCGGCACCCGGTCCGCGAGCGCGGCAACGCGATCGAGTGCACCGGCCCGATCAACGGCCTGGACGCCTACGTCCAGCTCTACGAGAACAGCCACTACGGCAACTCCGTCCAGATCGTCCTCGATGACGACGGCCTCGGCGCCGGACGTGACCACACCCAGCCCTTCGTCCACGGCGAGCAGGTGCACGGCGCCGTCCTGATCGCCGGCACCCGGGCCGTGGTCACCGGCACCGTCACCCGCGGTGCGACCAAGCTCCCCGTCCACGAGGAGTTCGACCACGCCGGCGAACACGTGGTCACCGACGGCTTCCAGCAGAAGCTCACCACCGACCTGACCCTGACCTACGGCACGCCACGGCTCCGCTGACCTGCACCGACTCGTTCCACTACGTCCTCGACGTGACCCCCAGACCACCCACTGACCCTTCAACCGGTCCACATCACCAGGAGAACCCGATGAACCACCACCCCTTCGCCCGCGCCGCGGCCCTCACCGTCGCCTCTGCCGGACTGACCGCGATGACCGCCCTCGGTGGGATCGCCCCGGCGAACGCCGGCCAGGCCTCGCCCACCGGCTCCGGAGACACCGCCGCCAGCACCACGCGGCACGAGGTCGCCACTGTGCTGGAGTGCTACGGCAAGATCAACGGCAACCGGGCCTACGTCAGCGTCCTCGAGCACAACCTCATCCCGAACGTCATCGAGGTCATGATCGGCGGCAACGACCACCGCGCGAGCCGCACGGTCAAGAAGGCCTTCATCACCGATGGCGTCCTGCGGGCCTCGGTCAAGGTGGACGGCAAGCGCGCCCTGGTCACGGGGAAGGCCCGACGCGTGGGTGAGAAGTTCGACATCCACGACGAGTTCACCGACGACGAGGGTCGCCACGTCACCATCGACGGCTTCCAGCGTCGGGTCAAGAACAAGCTGACCCTGCGCCACGCCGGCAGCACCAAGCCGCTGTCCTGCGACGCTGCGTACTACGTCAACCTGACGATCACCACGGAGGACGCCCCGGAGTGAATCCCGAGGCTCCCCGACGACCCCGTCGTCACTCCGACCCACGGGTCCGCCCGGAGCGACGATGGGGTCGTCCTCGTGTGAGTCGCCGCCGGTCCGTGCGCGATCAGTGGGGTCGGACCGGGATGCCCGCCGGGAATCGGGGCATCCGGGTCGTACGGCGTCCGGGTGTAGACGAAGGTCGCGATGTCGAGGTGGCTGACCGAGCCGTCGGCGCGTCGTACGACGTTGACCAGCTCGCCGGCGTGGTAGCCGCTGATCCCGCGCACCTCTCCGTCGACCACCGCGAAGCGGTACTTCTCCTGACCTGCGCGCCGCGCCACCACCTGCGCGCCCTCCAGGCGAGAACTCGACAGCGGTGTTGCCCCAGTGCCAGACCCCCAGCATGTCCGCGAGCTCGGCCGGGACGTGCTCGGTGGGCGTCCACGGCCGCGGCAGGGTCGGCTCGTTGCGTTCGAGCTCCTCGAGCAGCGTGATCGCCAGGTCCGTCGGCGAGGCACCGGTGGTGGCGTTGGCCAGCACCGCGGCGGCGGTGTGCCGCTCGCGGTCGACCAGGCAGGCGGCGAGGAAACCGGGCATGGAGCCGCTGTGCCCGACGACCATCCCCGAACCGCCGGCGAAGAGCTGGAAGCCCAACCCGTGGGCATAGCCGAGCCCGTCGGCACGGTCGGCCGCCTGCGGATGGCTGGCGAGCAGCAACCAGTCGAGCTCGAGCACGCTGCCATCCCCCTCCAGGAGGAACTGCGCGTAGCGACCGAGGTCGGAGATCGTCGACCACAGCTGACCCGCCGGCGCCATCGCACCGGTGTCGGTCGCCGGCTCCGCGACGAGCGTCCCGGCGTAGGGGTGCACGCTCCACCCCTGGGCAGCCGCCCCCTCGGGGAGGTACGACGTGCGCGTCATCCCCAGCGGCTGCGAGGATCCGCTCGTCGACGCACTCCGCCCAGGTCTGGCCGTGCAGCCGGGCCGCGACCTCACCGAGCAGTCCGTAGCCGAGGTTGGAGTAGTGGAACTGCTGCAGGGGCGGGAAGGCGGCCCCCGACCCGTCGTTGAGCGCAGCCAGCTCCTCGAAGTCGAGGCCGGCCCTGCGCTCCCACCAGGAGCCGGCCGGCTCGGACTGCATCCCCGAGCTGTGGGCGAGCAGCGTGCGGATCGTCCGATCGGCGTAGCCCGACGTCCCCCAGCACCTGCGAGGCCGGTTCGTCGAGCCCGAGCCGGCCGTCGCGGACGAGCTGGAGGACCAGCACGGCCGTCATCGTCTTGGTGATCGAGCCGATCCGGAACTGCACGTCGGCCGGGTCGTGGCCGGGCGCCGGATCGGCGCCGCGGCTGCTCGACCAGACCGTGACTCCGTCGCGCAGCAGCCGGCGACCACCGTCGGCAGCCGGCCCGAGGACTGCGCCCGAGCCAGGTGTGCCTGCAGGCGACGGCCGGTGCTGCCCGCGACGCTGTCGGCGATCACTCCGCGAAGGCTTCCGGCGGCGGGCAGGCGCAGACCAGGTTGCGGTCGCCGTAGGCCTGGTCGATCCGCGCGACCGGCGGCCAGTACTTGTCCGGGTCGATGCCGGTCGGGAAGACCGCGAGCTCGCGGGAGTAGGCGCGGTCCCACTTGCTCGACGAGCGCCCGCGACGTGTGCGGCGCACCGCGCAGCGGCGACTCCTCGGCCGTCCACTCCCCCGCGCGCGACCCGGTCGATCTCGCCGCGGATGGCGATCATCGCCTCGCAGAACCGGTCGATCTCGGCGAGGTCCTCGGACTCGGTCGGCTCGACCATCAGCGTGCCGGCGACCGGGAACGACATCGTCGGCGAGTGGAAGCCGTAGTCGACGAGCCGCTTGGCGACGTCGTCGACGCTGACGCCGGTGTCCTTGGTCAGGCCGCGCACGTCGAGGATGCACTCGTGGGCGACGAGGTCGCCGTGCCCGCGGTAGAGCACCGGGAAGTGCTCGCCGAGCCGGGCGGCGATGTAGTTGGCCGACAGCACCGCGACCGAGGTGGCGCGGGTCAGACCCTCGCCACCCATCAGCCGGATGTAGGCCCACGAGATCGGCAGGATGCCCGCCGAGCCGTACGGCGCGGCGCTGATCGGGCCGATGCCCTCACGCTTGGCGACCTCGGGGTGCATCGCGTGCGAGGGAAGGTACGGCGCGAGGTGCGCGCGGACGGCCACCGGACCGACCCCGGGACCACCGCCACCGTGCGGGATGCAGAAGGTCTTGTGCAGGTTGAGGTGCGAGACGTCGCCACCGAACTCGCCCGGCTTGGCGTGACCGAGCAGGGCGTTGAGGTTGGCGCCGTCGACGTAGACCTGGCCACCGTGGCCGTGCACGATCTCGCAGAGCTCGGTGATGCTGTCCTCGTAGGCCCCGTGGGTCGAGGGGTAGGTCACCATGATCGCCGCGAGGTCGTCGGCGTGCGCGTCGCACTGCGGAGCGCAGGTCGTCGAGGTCGATCGAGCCGTCGTCGCCCGACTTCACCACGACGACCTTCATCCCGGCCATCACCGCTGAGGCGGCGTTGGTGCCGTGCGCCGACGAGGGGATCAGGCAGACGTTGCGACCGGTGTCGCCGTTGGCGCGGTGGAAGGCGCGGATCGCCAGCAGACCGGCGAGCTCACCCTGCGACCCGGCGTTGGGCTGGATCGAGACGCGGTCGTAGCCGGTGACCTCGGCCAGCCAGCCCTCGAGCTCGTCGATGAGTTGGCGGTAGCCGGCGGCGTCCTCGGCGGGCGAGAACGGGTGCAGGTCGGCGAAGCCCGGCAGGGAGACCGGCTCCATCTCGGTGGTGGCGTTGAGCTTCATCGTGCAGGAGCCGAGCGGAATCATGCCTCGATCCAGGGCGTAGTCGCGCGCGGAGAGCTTGCGCAGGTAGCGCAGCATCGCGGTCTCGCTGTGGTGGGTGGAGAACACCTCGTGGGTGAGGTAGTCGGTCTGCCGCATCAGGTCGGCCGGCAGGGCATCGCGGCGCTGCCGCGTCCAGTTCGGTGACGTCGAGGGAGTCGGCGGCCGTGTCGACGCCGAACGCCTTGAGCACGCTGGTCAGCGTCGAGCGGCGTGGTCACCTCGGAGGTCGAGATGCCGAGGCGGTCCTCGTCGACGAGCCGCAGCTGGAGGCCGAAGCCGCGGGCGTTGGCCGCGATCTCGGCGGCACGACCGGGCACCAGCACGGACAGGGTGTCGAAGAACTCGGCGTGCTCGACGGTGACGCCCGCCTCGCGCAGCGCGTGCGCCAGCACGGCGGCGTAGCGGTGGGTCCGGGTCGCGATCGCCCGCAGACCGGCCGGGCCGTGGTAGACGGCGTACATCGAGGCGACGACGGCCAGCAGCACCTGGGCGGTGCAGATGTTCGAGGTCGCCTTGTCCCGGCGGATGTGCTGCTCGCGGGTCTGCAGGGCCAGTCGGTACGCCGGCCGGCCCTCGGCGTCGACCGAGACGCCCGACGAGGCGGCCGGGCAGGTGCCGCTCGAGTCCGGCGGCGACCGCCATGTAGCCGGCGTGCGGGCCGCCGTAGAAGAGCGGGACGCCGAAGCGCTGGGAGGACCCGACGACGACGTCGGCGCCGAGCTGGCCGGGCGCCTCGAGCACGGTCAGCGCCAGCAGGTCGGCGGCGACGACGGCCAGCGCGTTGCGCTCGTGGGCGGCCTCGATGACCGGGCGCGGGTCGAGGACCCGGCCGGAGGCGCCGGGGTACTGCACCAGCACGCCGCACAGCTCGCCGTCGGGAAGCCCGTCGTCGAGGTCGGCGACGACGACCTCGATGCCCATCGCCTCGGCGCGGGTGCGGACGACGTCGATGGTCTGCGGCAGCGCGTCGGCGTCGACGACGAACGGGCCGGAGGCCTTGCGGTTGCCGCGGCGTACCAGCGTCATCGCCTCGGCGGCCGCGGTGGCCTCGTCGAGCAGCGAGGCGTTGGCGGTCGGCAGACCGGTGAGGTCGCCGATCACGGTCTGGAAGTTGATCAGCGCCTCGAGCCGGCCCTGGGAGATCTCGGGCTGGTACGGCGTGTAGGCGGTGTACCAGCTGGGGTCCTCGAGCACGTTGCGGCGGATCACCGGCGGGGTGATCGTGCGCGTGGTAGCCGAGCCCGATCATCGCCTCGCCCGGCCGGTTGGCGCCGGCGATGGCGCGCAGCTCGCGGGCGGTCGCCTCCTCGGTGAGCGGCGGCGGGCAGGTCGAGCTCGGCGGCGGTCCGGATGCCGCCGGGCACGGCGGCGTCCATCAGCTCGTCGAGCGAGTCGAAGCCGAGCCGGTCGAGCATCGTGTCGACGTCGGCGGGGCGCAGCCCGATGTGGCGCTCGACGAACGGCAGGGCGCCGTCGAGCTCGGACAGGGTGGGCCGGTCGGACGACGCGGACGGGATCGGGCTGGGACACGGGGGCTCCTCGAACGGGCGATCGGGTCGCCTCCCCCTCTGTCACGCACCGGCGGAGGCGTGGCGCTCCAGAGTTGCCTGATCCGCACGGTCCTGGCGCCTGAGAGGTTCCGGGGAGGAATTGCCCCTTCGGCGCTCCGCCCGGCGATCCGGGACCACCCGGCGAAGACTCTCCCGTGCGGGATTGTCAGCGCGCGCCAATCTACCACCGGCCCCGACGACCCGTGCATGACGTGCCACGGCCCGCCACCACGGAGCGGCGGCCCGCCGCCCGGAGGGCGGCGGGCTGACGCTGCGAGGGCCGGAGCTGGTCAGCCGGTCTGGCGGGCCGCGCGACGGGCGGCGAGCTCGTCGCCGGCGCTCGGCGCTGCCTCGTCCTCGGCGGTGCGCTCGCTCGGCAGCTCGGCGAGGGTGCCCTCGATCTCGCTGCCAGACACCGCCGATGGCGATGCCGAAGACGCCCTGGCCGCCCTGGAGCAGGTCGATGATCTCGTCGTTGCTGGTGCACTCGTAGACCGAGGCGCCGTCGCTCATCAGCGTGACGCGGGTCAGGTCGTCGGTGCCGCGCTCGCGCAGGTGCTGGACCGCCGTACGGATCTGCTGCAGCGAGATGCCGGCGTCGAGCAGGCGCTTGACGACCTTGAGGATCAGGATGTCGCGGAAGGAGTAGAGCCGCTGCGAGCCGGAGCCCTTGGCGCCGCGCACGGTGGGCTCGACCAGGCCGGTGCGGGCCCAGTAGTCGAGCTGGCGGTAGGTGATGCCGGCGGCGTTGCACGCGGTCGGACCGCGGTAGCCGGTGTCACTGGGCAGCGGGGAGACGTCGTCGGTGAAGAGCAGACCCTGCTCCTCGGCCGTCTCGGCAGCCAGGGCCGCCTCGGCGGTCTGGCCATGCTGCTGCTCGTTCTCGTTCACTCGGTCCTCCGCGTCTACTCCGTTGTGCGTAACCCCGGGGGAAGAGCTGGAGCCCAGCGTGCGGACAACCACATCGGTGGAGTTACAACAGAGACAGTTCAAGGTAAGCCTCCACCGGAGGGTGGTCAAAGACGCCGGCGGCGTGTCGCAACCCTCAACCTCAACTTGAGGGTCAGGGTTGAGGCGGTCAGTGGGCCGTCGAAGTCCTCGGGAGTGACCTGGTCGAGGAACTCGCGGAACTTCTCGACCTCGTCCTCCTGCTCGGCGGGCACGGCCAGGCCGGCCTCGTCGAGCACCTCCTCGGCGCAGACGATCCGGGTGCCGGTGCGCAGCGCCAGGGCGATCGAGTCGGACGGCCGGGCGCTGACCTCGGCGCCGGAGCCGAAGACCAGCGTGGCGAAGAAGACGCCGTCCTTGACCTCGGTGATCCGGACCTCGGTCAGCTCGTTGCCGGTGGCCTCGAGCACGTCCTTCATCAGGTCGTGGGTCAGCGGTCGCGGCGGGACGACGCCCTGCTGGGCGAAGGCGATCGCGGTGGCCTCGACGGCCCCGATCCAGATCGGGAGGTACCGCTCCCCCGTCACCTCGCGCAGCAGCACGATCGGCTGGTTCGAGGGCATCTCGACCCGGACTCCCATGACATCGACTTCGCGCACGTCTTCACCCTACTCCCGGGACGTCCGCAGGAGTCAGACCGCCTGGCCGAGGGTCAGGACTGCGCAGCCCGGCCTTGACCAGCGTGGCGTGCAGCCGCACCGACAGCGCGGCGATCTCGCTGACGGCCTCCTCGGCCCGGGCCTTGGCGGCGGCGTCGCGGCCGCGCTTGTGCGGCGCGACGACCTGCTCGACCAGGCCGACCTCGCGGTCGGCCGCGGTCTTGAAGGCGCGCAGGTGGCGCGGCTCGAAGCCGAAGTCGGCCAGCTCGCGGGCGGTCTGGGCGACGACCAGGGCGTCGGTGTCGTAGTGGCCGGTGCCGGCCCGCGGCGTGATCAGGCCGTACTGCTCGAGCTGGTCGAGCAGCTCCTCGGAGATCTCGGCGATCTTGACCAGCTCGCGGCGCGAGAGCCGCAGGTTGTCGCGCCGGGTGAAGGACTCGGCGCTCGGCAGCCCGTCGGCGGCCAGCGCGACCTGGGGCACCGTCGGGACGACGGCTCGATCGGCGGCGGCTCCAGGCCGCGGTCGATGGCGTCGAGGTGCTCGCCGATCACCTTCAGCGGCAGGTAGTGGTCGCGCTGCATCGCGCAGGACGTAGCGCAGCCGGTCGACGTCCTCGCCGGAGAACTTGCGGTAGCCCGCCGGGGTGCGCTCGGGCTTGATCAGGCCCTTGTCCTCGAGGAAGCGGATCTTGGGGATGGTGATGCCCGGGAAGTCCGGGCGCAGCCGGTCGAGGACCTCGCCGATGTTCATCCGCGCCCGGGAGGCCCCGGACGCGGCACGCTGCGGTCGGGACCACGTCAGTCGCTCTCGTGGCCCGGAGAAGAAGACCAGGCGGTACTTGCCGATCTGCACCTCGTCGCCGTCCTTGAGCTGGACGCGGTCGATCCGGTCGCGGTTGACGTAGGTGCCGTTGAGGCTGCCGACGTCGCTGACGGTGAACGTGCTCGCCGCTCGCGGTGGAACTCCGCGTGCCGACGCGACACGGTCACGTCGTCGAGGAAGATCTCGCTGTCGGGGTGACGACCGGCGTTGACCACGTCGGCGTCGAGCAGGAAGCGGCTGCCGGAGCCCGGGCCCGCGCTGGACGACGAGCAGGGCGTGCCCGGCGGGCAGGGCGTCGACCGCGGCGGCGTCGACCGGGGTGAGCTGCCGGTCGGAGGTCTCGGTCTTCTCGGTCGCTGCGCCGATCGGGATCGTCGCCGTGGTCTCGCCCGCCACGTCGGACGCGAGGACGGCGGCGCGGCGGTCTCCGGCAGCGACCAGACGCGTGCCGCACTGCGCGCAGAAGCGGGCATCGTCGGGGTTCTGCTTGCCACACGCTGTGCAGAACGGCATCGGCCTCCTCCGGGTTCGAGTTCGACACCGACACCTGGCCACCGAGGTGGAGAACCCTCAAGGCCGGGTTGAGGTTGACGGTTGGGGCGAACCTATCAGCCTCAGGGCGAGGATCAAGCCGGGCGCGCTGAGTCAGCCCTCGAGCGAGGCGACGTAGGCGGCGGCGTCGAGCAGGCCGTCGACCGCGGCGGCGTCCGACGGGCACGACCTCGAAGAGCCAGCCGCCGCCGTACGGGTCGTTGTTGACCAGCTCGGGGGTGGCGTCCAGCGTCTCGTTGCGGGCGACCACCTCGCCGCTGACCGGGGCGTAGACGTCGCTCACCGACTTGGTCGACTCGAGCTCGCCGCAGGTGCTGCCGGCCACGACGTTGTCGCCGACCTCGGGGAGGGAGACGTAGACGATGTCGCCGAGGGCGTCCTGCGCGTAGTGGGTGATGCCGATCCGGACCGACCCCTCGTGCTCACCGGGCGTGCGCAGCCACTCGTGCTCGGTCGGTGTACTTCAGATCGTCGGGGTACAAGGGGTCTCCTCCGGTCAACGCGGTCGGGCACTGCTGCAGCTGGTGGGGGCAGGCTACTGCCCGGGATCGGGCTCGGCGTACTGAGCCTGCGGGAGCTCGGCTCACGCTCTCGATGTCGAGGGAGGCGAGCTCGTCGATCTGCGACGGTCTCGCCGTCCTCCTCGAACTGCGTCCGGGGGCCCTCGACGAACGTGATGCGCGCCGGCGAGCGTGTGCGGCTCACCGATCACGTCGATGACGTACGGGGGCCGCCAGCAGCGTGCCGTCGACGTAGATGCCGCCGATCGCCGTCCTCGAGCGCACGTCTGCGCGACGATCCGGACGCTGCCGTTGATCTGCATCGCCTCGGCGCCCGCGGCCCGCAGCTCCTGGATCGTGTCGAGCAGGGTGTCGATGTCGACCGGCCCGGTCGCCTCCGTGCATCGTGATCCGGATGCCGGGCCCGGTCACCGGGCACCAGCCCGGCCAGGATCGCCAGCGTGTCGGACTCGCTCCTGCGCCTGGGCGAGGGCGGCCTGACGGGCGGCGGTGCTGGACTGGAGGTCCTGACGCGTGCTGCTCGAGCCGGGCGATCTCGGCCTCGGCCCGCTGGGTGGTGCCGGCCAGACCGTTGAGCACGTCGATGAGGTCCTGCTCGCGGTAGCCGGCGTAGGTGTCGTCGACCTCGTTCGACGCGCACCTGGGTGACCGCCGGCGAAGCCGACCACGGCCAGCAGCACGCGCGACCACGACCTGGCGCGCGCGAGGGCGCCGTCAGCGCCAGCGCGCAGCCGCTGCCGTCCGGTGGGCGCGCGGCCGCGGCGTCGGCTCGGCCGTCGGTCGGGCGTCGTCGTCGGGGTCGCTCAGGCATGGAACAGGTGGCTCCGGATGGCGGCGACGTTGGAGAAGATCCGGATGCCGAGGACGACGATGACGCCGGTCGACAGCTGGCCGCCGACGCCCAGCTTGTCGCCGAGGTAGACGATCGCGGCGGCGATCACGACGTTGCTGAAGAACGACACGACGAAGACCTTGTCGTCGAAGATGCCGTCGAGGTAGGCGCGCAGGCCGCCGAAGACCGCGTCGAGCGCGGCCACGACCGCGATCGGCAGGTAGGGCTCCAGGCCCGAGCGGGACGTCGGGCTGGAAGATCAGCCCCAGCACGATCCCGACCAGCAACCCGAGTGCGGCGATCACGGCTGTCCCCCTTCCTGCAGCTCGGTCTTTCCGGTGTCGTCGGCGCTTCCCGCACGGACAGCCCGCAGTCGCAGCATCTTGTCCGGTGCCGCGGGCAGGGACAGCGAGTCCTCATTCTGCATGTCGAACTCGAATCCCAGTTGATTGACGAGGCTGAACCACTGCTGTCCGTGCGTGCTGTCCAGCAGGCGGGCCTGCAGGGTCTGGGTGTCCCCCACGGCCAGCATGGTGTACGGCGGGCTCAGCGGACGACTGTTGACGTGGATGACGACCCCGACGTTACGGATGCCCGGACAGACGTCGTGAGCCGGTGCCCGTTGATCGAGATGGCCTCGGCTCCGGCGTTCCACAGGCCGTCGACCAGCAGGCGAGGTCCTCGTCGCGCACCATCTGGGTGGCATCGCCGTCGGGGGCGTCGTCGGCGACGATCCGCACGCCCTCGCCCGGTCACCGGCGACGAAGCCGGTGGCGACCTCGAGCCGGCGCATCCGCAGCACCGCGGCCTGCTCGATCGCGGGTCAGCGAGCCGAGCTGTTCGTCGAGCCCGACGTTGCGCTGACGGACGCTCGACGATCTCGTCCTGCATGGAGGCCACACCCGCTCGCGCCGGTCGACGATCTGCGCGACCAGGGTCGCGCGACCGGCGTCGTCGACGCTGGCGTTGCGGGAGGTCTGCACGAAGGCCGTCGTCACCATGACGCCGAAGACCGCGATCACGACCGCCGCCGTACGCCGCTGTCGACCGGGCGGGGCGGCGGCGTGCGCCGGCTGCGCGCCGCTCGGCGGCGTGGAGGTAGTCCTCGTCGAGCGACTGCTGGGTGATCAGGGACAGCAGGGGCAGCGTGACCCGCTCGGGCAGCTGCGGGTGTCCGGGCGTGCCGATGCTCAGCCATCGGGCACCGCCCGACGTCGAGGCTCGGTGGTCGCGAGCAGGCGGCGGACCTGCCAGGCGTAGAGGAGTCCGGCCCACCAGTAGAGGCGCGATCCCCCACACGGCGAAGGCCCACCCGAAGACCCGGGCCAGGGTCGGGCACCACGCCGTCGCCGTCACCGAGCAGCAGCAGCGGGAAGGCGTAGAGCAGGTTGAAGGTGGCGGCCTTGCCCAGGAAGTGCACGGGCAGGGCGCTGTAGCCACGGGTGCGCAGCAGCGGCACCAGGCCCCACATCAGCAGGTCGCGCAGCGGCAGCGAGATCGCGACCCACCACGGGATCACGTCGCGCATCGCCAGGCCGATCACCACGGCGAGGATGTAGAGGCGGTCGGCCACGGGGTCGAGGATCTGGCCGAGGACCGAGACCTGGTCCCATCGCCTGGCCAGCCAGCCGTCGAGGTAGTCGGTGATGCCCGAGAGCACGAGCAGGCCGAGGGCCCAGCCGTCCGCCTCGGGCCCCAGGACCAGCCAGAGGAAGACGGGCACCCCGGCCAGCCGCAGGCCGCTGAGGAGGTTCGGCAGGGTCCACACGCGGTTGCGCGTCGAATCGTCCGCCACGGGTGCCTGCATTTCGCTCGTCCGAGTCTGTGCCACGGCCACCTTATCCACCGGGCCGGTCAACCTTCGTCGTCCCCGCGCCGACCCGGGCGCACCAATCAGAGGGACTCCTCGAGGTGCGCCGCGTCGCGGATCTCGCCGACGAGCTCCTCGATGACGTCCTCGAGCGTGGCCAGCCCCGAGCGTCGTCCCGGCGGCGTCCACCACCCGCGCCATGTGCGCACCCCGGCGTTGGAGCGTCTCGAGGGTGGCATGCAGCGAGTCGCCGACCGACACCTGCGCGAACGGGCGGACCAGCGTGTCGTCGATGGCGTCGTCGCGACAGCAGCTCGTCGGGCTCCAGAACGTCCTTGATGTGGAGGTAGCCGGTCAGCTCGCCGGCGTCGGACACCACCGGGAACCGGCTGTAGCCGGTGGCGCGCACAGAGTGCCTCCACATCGGCCTGGCTGGCGCCGCGACGGACGGTGGTGACCGTGTCGGGCGGCATCAGCACCGATGCCACGGTCTTCTCGGTGAAGTCCAGGGCGCCGGAGAGACGGTCGTACTCGTGATCGCCCAGTAGGCCCTCGCCGCGCGACTCCTCGACGAGTGCCGCGACCTCCTCGCGGGTGTAGGTCGAGCTGACCTCGCTCATCAGGCGCACCCCGAAGATCAGCAGGATGGCCGACGCGGTCGCGTTGATCGCGCTCGCGAACGGCTTCACCACGCGGTAGATCCCCCAGATGACCGGCCCCAGGAGCAGGGCGACGCGGTCCGGGCCGGCCAGCGCGATGTTCTTCGGGATCATCTCGCCCATGACCACGTGCAGGTAGACGATGATCGAGAGGCCGACCGCAAAGGCGACCGGGTGCAGGAACGCATCCGGCACGTGGACGGCGTGCAGCACTGGCTCGATCAGGTGGGCGACGGCGGGCTCCCCCACCGCACCCAGCACCAGCGAGCAGACCGTGATGCCGAGCTGCGCGACGCCGATGACGGGGAAGATGTTCTCCATCGCCTTCAACGTGGTCCGGGCCATCCGCGAGCCGGCCTCGGCGCGCGGTTCGATCTGGGTGCGTCGTGCGGAGACCAGCGCGAACTCGGCGGCCACGAAGAACGCGTTGCCCAACAGCAGCAGGAAGGCCACCACGAGGGCGGTCACGGCGCTCATGACTCCCCCGCCGAGGCGTGAGCAGGGCCGTCGAGCAGTCGGAGACCGACCCGATCGATGCGGAGACCGTCCATCCGCTCCACGGTCAGCACCGCGAGCTGCTCACGCGGCTCGTCCGGGTCGGAGTGGTCGGGGATGGGCACCTCGGCCATGTCACCCGGCTCCGGCACCCGACCGAGCACCCGCAGGACGAGGCCGGCAATCGTGTCGTAGTCCTCGTGGTTGGGCAGCGCGATGTCGGTGAGGTCCTCGACCTCGTCGGGACGCAGCAGGCCCGACAACGACCAGGAGCCGTCGCGACCTTCTCTCGCGCGCGATCCGAGGCGGTCGTGTTCGTCGGAGATGTCGCCGACGATCTCCTCGATGACGTCCTCGAGCGTGACGATGCCGGCCTGCCCGCCGTACTCGTCGAGGACGATCGCGAGCTGGAAGCCGTCCTTGCGCAACAGGGCGAGCAGCGGGTCGAGCCGCAGCGAGTCCGGGACGACGATCGGCTTGGCCATCAGGTGCTTGATCCGGGTCGTCGAACGCTCGCTGACCGGCAACGCCACGGCGTGCTTGACGTGGACGGTGCCCACCACGGTCTCCTCGGAGTCGAGCACGGGAAAACGGGAGTGACCGGTCTCGCGGGCCAGGTCGATCACGGCGCTGGCGCGACTGTTCGCCTCCACGCTGACGGTCCGCACGCGCGGTGTCATGATCTCGCCGGCAGTGCGGGAGCCGAACTCCACCGACCGCTCCATCAGCTCAGCGGTGTTCTCGTCGAGGGTCCCCTGGTCGGCCGAACGAGCGATGAGGGAGGCCAGCTCGGTCGAGCTCCGCGCCGAGCGGAGCTCCTCCTGCGGCTCGATGCCCAGTCGTCGGACGAAAGCGTTGGCCGAGCCGTTCAGGAAGCGGATCGGCACCCGGTTGACGGCCGTGAACGCACGCTGGAAGCGCTGGGTCGCCCGAGCCGTCTGCATCGGGCGGGCCAGGGCGAGGTTCTTCGGGACCAGCTCACCGAAGACCATGGTCAGGATCGTCCCGACCGTCAGCCCGATGCCGACCGCCACCGGTCGCAGGGCGCTGTCGGGGGTGCCGAGCGCCTCCAGCGGGCCGTCGATGAGGTCCGCGATCGCGGGCTCGGCCAGGAACCCGATGGCGAGATTGGTGATCGTGATGCCCACCTGGGCACCCGACAACTGGGTCGAGAGCGACTTGAGCGCGAGCTGCAGGCCCTGGGCACTGCTGTCGCCGTCAGCGGCAGCCTGGTCGACCTTGCTGCGGTCGACGGTGACGAAGGAGAACTCCGCCGCCACGAAGACGCCGCACGCGGCGATCAACAGCATGGCCGCGGCCAGCAGGAGCCAGGCGGTCATGAGCGCGGTCGCGATCGGAAGAGGGGGCTATGTTGCGGGCCGTCCATGGGGGTGGCTCGTGGTCCTTACGCTGTCGATCGGTGAGGACCAGAACTCTACCGGCCAGCGCGCGGGACGCCACGAAGTGGCCCGTTCGGACGAATCTTCGCCAGCCCTCAAGGTGGCCGGTGCCCGGTGCCGATACCTCCTGTGAGGACTCCTCTGAGTCCCGCGCCCCCCGCCGTCGCAGCGTTGCCTGTCAGCGCCAGGAGTCCCCTCCCTCATGTCTGCCACCTCCCCGGTCGCCGCCCTCGGCCGGCTCTCGGCCGGCACCTCGCGTCGTACCCTGCTCGGCCAGGCGGCCGCTGTCGGTGCCGGTGGCGCCTCGCAGCGGTGGCGCTTCCCGAGGCGGCCAGCGCCGCCCGGGAACTACCGCCCCGGCCGCTACAAGAACCGACTGCTTCGGCGTCGGGCCACGCTCGTGGTCGGCCGATTCTCCTACGGCGTCACGCCCTGCGCTGGCCAAGCAGGTCCGCAAGGCAGGGCGGTTGGCAGAAGTGGTTCAACAAGCAGTTGAACGCCGGCCAAGGTCAACGACAACGGGTCCGCAAGTACGACGCGTGGTGGCCCGAACTCTGGCAGAGCCCCGAGGTGCCTGGGCTCCGAGAGCCGCAACGGCGGCATGCGCAGCTGGCAGGTGATGCAGTCCTACGAGCGGTGGGTGCTCACCCGGCGGATGTACAGCAAGCGCCAGGTCCTCGAGGTGATGACGGAGTTCTGGGAGCACCACTTCAACGTGCCCGGCCGTCGGCAGCGAGCACTTCGTGCACCGCATGGACTACGGCGACCAGATCCGCGCCCGCGCACTGGGCACGTTCGAGGACCTGCTCTACACCACGACGACCCACCCGGCGATGCTGTTGTACCTCGACAATGCCGTCTCCACCGCCAAGCACCCGAACGAGAACCTCGGCCGGGAGCTGCTCGAGCTGCACACGGTCGGACGAGGCAACTACGGCGAGGACGACGTCAAGAGCAGTGCCCGGATCCTGACGGGGTGGACCTGTGACATCGAGGCCACGTGGGCTCCTCGGTACGAGACCAACGAATCACTGGCGCGGACCGGTGAAGGTGATGGACTTCAGCGATGCCAACGCCGCAGCCGATGGTCGAGTCCTGACTCGCCGGTACCTCAAGTACCTCGCCCACCACCCGGCGACCGCTCAGCGCGTCGCGCACCGACTGGCCACCAAGTTCGTGCGGGACAACCCCCCGCAGGCGTTGGTGGACCGGCTGGCGAAGGTGTACCTCGACAACGACACCGCCATCACCCCGGTGCTGCGTGCCCTGGTGGCGTCCTCGGAGTTCGCTCGTTCGGCCGGCGCGAAGGTGCGCGACCCCGGCGAGGACCTGGTCGCGACGTACCGCGCCCTGAGGGTGCGTCTCCACGAGCCGAAGAAGAGCCAGGACGCCGCCAACCAGATGTTGTGGCAGGCCAGCAACATGGGGCAGATGCCGTTCGAGTGGCCGGCGCCCGACGGCCAGCCCATCGACAACGAGTCGTGGTCCAACCCGTCGCGGCTGCTCGGGTCGATGGAGACCCACTTCGCGCTGTCCGGAACCTGGTGGCCACGCGAGGGGATCACCTACCGCAAGCTGCACTCCTGGGCCCCGAAGTACCCCATCCGGTTCGACAAGCTCGTCGACCACATGTCCCAGCAGCTGTTGCACCGCCGCTCCACCGCCCAGCTGCTGGAGGCCTGCTGCGCCTCCGTCGAGGTCGGACCACGAGAGCGCATCACCCGCGACCACCGGCTGGTGAAGTGGGAGATGCCGCGACTGCTCACCACCTTCCTCGACTCCCCCTACTTCCTGACCAGGTGACCCCGATGACCCAGCAGATGACCGATCCGATGGCCCAGGCCTGCTGTGCCGAGTTCTCCGGCGTGTCCCGTCGGGGCCTCATCCGCGGAGCAGCAGCCCTGGCTGGTACGACGACGCTGCTGGGCTCCGCGGTGGTGCAGGCCTCGGCCTCGGCGCCGACGCCAGCCAAGGCCGTGCTCGTGGTGCTCTCCATGCGCGGAGCTGCTGACGGGCTCTCCCTCGTCGTACCGCATGCCGAGAAGGCCTACTACCAGGCGCGCCCCAAGATCGCGGTGCCGTCCGACAGGCTGCTGGTCAAGGACGGCCAGTTCGGTCTCCACCCGGAACTCGCCCCGCTGGTCCCGATGTGGTTGTCGGGCAAGGTCGCTGCCGTCCACGCGACCGGACTCGCGGCCCCGAACCGCTCGCACTTCGCCGCCATGGAGGAGATCGAGGACGCCGATCCCGGCTCCAGCAAGCGCTCCGGTTGGTTGAACCGCCTGATCGGCGCCCAGCCGACCGGCAACCCCCTGCAGGGGTTCAGCACCTCACTCGGTGCGCTCCCGACGTCCCTGTGTGGTCCGCAGCCGGTGATGTCCGGAGGCGACCTGGACCGGGTGGCCATCCCGGGCGAGGACAAGTGGGACCACGACGGCGGACGTCGTCGCTCGCTCAAGGCGCTGTGGGACAAGGAGCCGAGCATGTTGGGCACGGCCATGCGCAACACGTTCAAGGCAGTCGACGACTTCGGCCCGGTGCGCGACGGTGACGACAAGCAACGCAACGGTGCTCAGTACCCCGACTGCGACCTCGGTCGAGCCCTGCAGTCGGTCGCCCGGATCATCCGTGGCGACGTGGGCGTCGAACTGCTCACGATCGATCAGGGCGACTGGGACCACCACTCCGAGCTCGGCACGTCCGAGTGGGGACGGATGAAGCGCAATGCCGGGGAGTTCGCCCAGGCTCTTGCCGCCTTCTTCACCGACCTCGGTCTGCTCGGCGACAAGGTGACGGTGGTGACGGTCAGCGAGTTCGGTCGTCGGGTCGCGGAGAACGCCAACTACGGCCTGGACCACGGGTACGGCAACGTGATGTTCCTGGCCGGCGCCGGGGTCAAGGGCGGCAAGTACTACGCCAAGTGGCCCGGGCTGAGCACCGATCTCGACGCCGACCTGATGGTGACGACCGACTACCGCAGCGTCCTGGCGGAGGTCGTCCAGTCGCGTTTCGGCGCCTCGAGCAGCGCCGTCTTCCCCGGCCTGACCCGCGAGCACGTCGGAGTCATGCAGGGGGTCTGACTCAGATCATGTCCTTGGTGAGGACGTAACGCCCCTTGCCGCGACCCTTGGCGATGTACATCGCGCCGTCCGCCCGTCGCAGCAGCGCCCGCGCGATCGATTCCCGCACCGCCCGGTCCGGTGCCTGCGCCACCGACGCCGACCGATGGCGACGGCCGCTGCTACGGGTGCGGCGATCGTCGACCTCCTCGGCCCAGCCCAGGTGGCGCGCCACCCCCACGCTGATGGAGGGGAAGACCTCCACCCCATGAAGGGTCAACGGAGTCTGGACCGACGCGACGATCCGTCGGGCGACGCGCGTGGCGTCGGTGCTGCCCTCGAGCAGGATCGCGAACTCGTCACCTCCGAGTCGTGCCACGGTGTCGGTGGCCCGCACGCAGTCAAGGAGCCGGTCGGCCACCGACTTGAGCAGCAGGTCGCCGGCCTCGTGGCCGAGCTCGTCGTTGACGTTCTTGAAGTCGTCGAGGTCGCAGAACATCACCGTCACGTGGTTGGCCGGGCAGCATGCAGGGCCCGGTCGAGCCGGTCCCCGAAGAGCACCCGGTTGGCCAACCCGGTGAGGCCGTCGTGCAGAGCCTGGTGCTTGAGCAGGTCGCGTGTCTCGACCAGCTCGGCGAGCAGCCGTTCGTTGTCGGACATCGCGAGGAACAACCGCAGCAGCACCAGCGCCAGCAGCGCCGATCCCAGGGCCGCTTCGTCCCAGGGCGAGCCGTCGGAACGGGCCAGCCGCACGACCAGGCTCACCGTCGCAACCAGGAACGGGAGGAACGGCAGCAGCAGCCGCAGCGGAGAGGGACGCAACACCTGGAGCGGCCGGCGGGCCTTCCAGCGCTGCTGCGAGTCACTCGCCGACACCGCCACGGTCGAGGCCGCCACCGCTACCAGCAGGAAGCCGAGGAACGTGCCGACGCTCGCCCAGTCCGAGGACGAGTCCCCGGCAGCGCTGTTGTAGTAGACGCGCAGGCTGTCGGCCAGGCTGAGGCTGAACATTCCCAAGCGCCAGGACCGCCAAGGTCGTCCGCTCGGACGCACTCCCCCGCGCGATGGCCACCAGCACCAGCGCCGCAACGAACTGGTCACCGGCCGGTTGGGCCAACGACAGGAGCAGGCCAGCGCTGGCGCGCCCTCCCGCTCGACGACGGACGACAGGGTCGTGACCCACGCGATGGTGAGCAGAGAACCGCCGATGATCACCCCGTCGAGGACGTCCCGGCCCGCGGCCCACCAGATGGCTCGGCAGGTTGTGCAGCCACACCAGCAGCCCGCCGAGGCCGCCAGCGGGAAGAGCAGGAAGATGAGCTTGGGCGACGTCGCCGAGCGTCGCGGGCCGTCCACTGGGCCAGCACCAACAGCCCCTGGGCCACGCCCAGGTGCCGGAGGCGATCAGGAAGAGCACCCAGATCCGACGCGTCGGGCCGATGCAGCGACGTACGACGTGGGCGCACAGCATCGTCGCTGCCAGCGCCGCCAACAGCTCGCCCCAGCTGCCCATCTCGGCTTGGGTACCGACATCCGGGGTCGACAGATACAGCACCATCGCGTAGATCGTCGCGACGAATGCAGCGGAGGCCACTTTCATCCAGGCGTTCAAGTGCTCTCCCACCCGGATGTCCCAGGGTGACTCGACAGAAGCGGGGTCGAGCCCGAATGCTCGACTCCGAACCATACTGACCGTCGACCCGAAACAGGCGGGAACATGACTTCGGCAGCACAGGAACCGCAACCACCCTCCAGAACGACCTCAAGCATGGCTAGTCTGGAGATGGCTCACCCGAAACACTGGATGAAATCGCCACGATGGCGACTGCTTCGTGCCCCACCTCGGGGTGTGCCAGGGGGGAGCAGTACAGATGGCGAATTTCGCCACCATGGCGGGAATGCACGGCGGGCGGCCCACCACGCGCTCGATGGCTGCCCTTCCTCGCGCTGGGCATCATGATGGCCATCCCGTTCCTCGCTCCCGCGTCCCACCTGTCCCCCGCCACCCTGTGGTCGCGCTCGCCATCTTCCTCCTCGCGACCGCCGTCCAGTCGGCCGGAGTCCGCCGCCTGAGCACAACGCGCTGGACGCCGCCGGCAGCTGGGTCTGCTTCATCGGCGTGTTCCTCCTGCAGTTCGCCAGCCGGGGAACTGACTACCGCTTCGCTCATGGTCGCCACCATTCCGCTGATCTGGCTGGCTCTCTTCGGCACCCCCACCCAGCTCGGCTCTCGCGGCCGCGTTCATGGCTGTCGCCCTCTTCGTTCCGTCTCCTTCATCGATGGCCAGCTGGTCCAAACCCCGAGACCTTCCGGGCCTTCGCGCTGACGCCCTCGCCATCGTGCTCGCGGCAGCGATTCATCTCGTCGTGCAAGAGCTGCGACTGCGCGAGCAGCGCGAAAAGGCCCTGTCCGCCGAGTTGACCGGCCTGCTGAACGCGGCCTCGCTCAGCGCGATCGTCTCGACCGACCGCGAGGGCAGCATGACCAGTTTCAGCCGTGGGGCAGAAGAAGTGCTGGGCTACCCGGCCGACGAAGTGGTCGGGATCGCCCGTCCCGAGCTCTTTCTCGACCCGAGGAAGTCACGGACGTCGCCGCCGACATCGCGGTGACCCCCGGCCTCCAGTTCGCGAGCGAGCTGGCCAGCGTCACGAGCCGTCCCGGGTCTGGACCTACGTACGCAAGGACGGCGTCCGCGGCAAGATGCGGATGGTCGTCACCGAGCTGATGGCGGACGGCGAGGTGACCGGCTATCTCGGCGTCGCGATCGATGCGACTGCCGAGATCCACGCGCGCCGAGCCCTCGACGAGTCCGAGGCGCGTTGGCGCACGGCCATGAACCATCTGCCCGACCTGACCGTCCTGGTGGTCGATGCCGAGCTCCGGGTGCAGATGACCTCCGGTGCCGGAGCCGCGCGCGAAGGTCTCAGTGACGCCACTGGCAAGATGCTGATCGACGTCACCAACCCGGAGAACTTCGCCGTCCTCGGGCCCGCCGCCATCGGCGCGCTCGCGGGCCGCGAGGCAGACGACCGAACTGCGGGCATCGCACAGCGACCGCGAACACAAGCTCTGGATCAGCCCGCTGCCCGGTCAGGCGGACACCCCCGAGGCGATGATCCTCGCCCGCGACATCAGCAAGGAGCGCGCGCGGGAACGTCAGCATCCTTGCCGCCCGCGATCGCGCCCAACGACTCTTCGACGAGGCACCCCACGGCGTCGTCCTGCTCGACACCGACGGCACCATCCGGGCAGCGAACCCGTCGTTCTCCGGCCTCATCGAACGCACCGAGGACGAACTGGTCGGCCAACAGCTCGGCGACCTGGGTCGCGCGGGCAACCCGGCATCGAGCAGCACCTCGCGGCCCTGCATTCGGCGCCCAGCGGTCGGTCGACGATGGAGTGGAGCCTGCTCGCTGCGCGAGGACCGGGTCGTCCACGTGGCCCTCTCCAGCGTTGTTCTCGCGGCTCAGACAGCAAAAGCGACCAGATCCTGGTCAACGTCACCGATCTCAGCGAGCGCTACCGGCTCGAGACGAAGATGGCCCAGATGGCGGAGTCCGACCCGCTCACGGGCCTGGTCAACCGCCGTCGGTTCTCCGCCGACCTCGAGACCCATCTCGAGTTCTGCAAGCGCTACGGCTTCCGCGGCGCATCTGCTGCTGCTGGACCTCGACCACTTCAAGGAGATCAACGATCTCCTCGGCCACAACGCCGGCGACGAACTGATCGTCTCGGTCGCATCGGTGCTGCGCAACTCGGTCCGCGAGACCGACACGGTGTGCCGCCTGGGGGGTGACGAGTTCGCCGTCCTGCTCAAGGAGACCGACCGGGCCGGAGCAGAGATGGTCGCCGAGACCGTGGTCAGCCAGATCCGCCAGCACACCGTCTCGCTCGACGGCACGCCCCGCACGATCACCGCCAGCGTCGGTCTGGTGATGATCGACGAACGCAACACCGCAGCCAGCGACCTGCTTGCCGCTGCCGACATGACGATGTACGACGCCAAGGACGCCGGCCGCGACCAGTGGGTGCTGCTCGACTACGAGCTGTTCGACGTGCCCCGGATGGGCGCCCGGCTCGCGTGGAACACCCGCATCGAGCGCGCCATCGAGAACGACGACTTCGTCCTGCACCTCCAGCCCATCTGGGACATGAAGGTCGGCCGGGTCACCGGCGCCGAGGTGCTCCTCCGGTTGGCGGACGGGCCGACGCTGGTCTACCCGGGTCGCTTCCTCTACGTCGCCGAGCGCACGGGCCTGATCAAGCGTCTCGACGACTGGGTGCTGCGGCACGCCATGCCGATCCTGAAGCAGCTCCAGAGCATCGACCCGCAGTTCCACCTCGAGGTGAACGTCTCGGGCAAGTCGATCGGTGACTCGGCGCTCGAGAAGACCTTGATCTCGATGCTGAACCGCCACGACGTCAACCCCGCGGGCCTGGTCCTGGAGATCACCGAGACCGCTGCGGTGGCCGACATCGGCGCCGCCCGAGCCTTTGCGCAGCGCGTGACGGCGTTGGGCTGCCGCTTCGCCCTGGACGACTTCGGCGCGGGCTTCGGCTCGTTCTACTACCTCAAGCACCTGATCTTCGACTACGTCAAGATTGACGGCGAGTTCGTCAGCACCTGTCACCTGAGCCCCACCGATCGAGCGATCGTGCACGCGATCGTCGGCATCGCGCACGGTTTGGGCAAGCGGACCATCGCCGAGTTCGTGTGCGATCCCGCGATCCTGGAGGTCATCCGGGCTGAGGGGGTCGACTTCGCCCAGGGCTATCACATCGGCAGGGCGATCGAACTCGACGAATTCATCGAGACGTTCCTCCGGCCGATCCCATGACAGGGGAATCGGCCGGAGGCGGGGAAGTCGTGGCGGGTCAGGCGTCGAGGAATTCAGGAGTCGCGCGCGATGCGGCTGGGGTTCCGTTGAGGAACGCGATCAGATCCATCGACGGGCGGACAGCCGTCGGGTTCGCGGACTCCCGCAGCGCTGCCGGCTGGAAGCCGATCGGACAGGTCAGCACGGTGCTGACGTCGAGGGTCGTGAGGCGGCGACGCGTGCCCCGGCCGAAGCCGAGGGTCCGATCGCGGTCCCACACCTTCTCGTCGGTTGCCGGAGCCGAGGTCAACAGGATCGCCACGAAGGAGCAGACCATTCCCAGCAACATGAGCTCGGCGAGCATGACAACCTCCAGTGAGAGCGTGGAATCGGCGTCGAACTGGCTGCGCCGACTTCGTATCCACTCCTTCGGTCATGATTTCGGTGAACTTGAGGGCCAGCACCTCCCAGAAGTGACGAGGTTCGAGCAATGACCAACTCGGTGGATCATCCGGCCCGGCGTGACCTCTCGCAGTTGGACCACGAGGGTCTGCGCCAGTACCGCCTCGAGCTCGAGACGGAGGAGGACCGCGTCTCCTACCGCCGACGCCTGATCCACGCCCAGATCGACCTCCTGGAGTCCGGTCTCAGCCCGGCGAGCAAGTTCAGCACCGAGGATCTGGTGCGGGTTCTGCGCGATGCCGGACCGGGTGGCGGTCGCCGAGCCCTGGTCCGGATCCCGACCGAGACCCTGTCGTCCATCTCGGACCTCGCCGACGTCCTCGACACCGACCCGGACCGGGACGACCCCGCCCAGGTCGCGGCAGCACTCGAGACCCTGCGCGAGGCCGAGCGCACCCTGACCGAGCACCGCCGCTCGGTGCACGAGCGGCTCGACGAGGCAACCCAGGAGCTCATCAACCGTTACCGCTCGAACCCGAGCGCCGCGCTGTCCGTGATCCCCGGGGAGGCATGACATGGACACCGAGGAGACGACCAACGCGTTGACCGGCTGGTGGGAGGCGTACAAGCAGCATGACGACCAGGAGGCCCGGGCCAACCTCGTCCTGCACTACACCCCGCTGGTCAAGTACGTCGTGGGCCGGCTTCGCTCCGGGATGCCCTCGCACGTGGACCAGAACGACCTGCTGTCCGACGGCGTGATGGGGCTGATGGACGCCATCGAGAAGTTCCAGCCCGAACGCGGCCTGAAGTTCCAGACCTACGCGACCCAGCGCATTCGGGGCTCGGTGGTCGACGGCCTGCGCTCCTCGGACTGGGTGCCCCGTGCGGTCCGCGAGAAGATCCGCAACATCGACGTCGCTCGGGCGACGCTGGAGCGGCAGCTCGGGCGCCCACCGAAGGACGAAGAAGTGGCCGCCGAGCTGCAGCTGAGCGTCACCGAGCTACGTCAGATGTACACCGAGACGTCGTACACCAACGTCGTCAGCGCCGACGCGCTCGAACTGCACGAGGGGTCACACCCGCAGTCGACGGTGAGCGGCGCCGACTTCGACGACGACCTGCCCGACGGCTTCCTGGCTGCCGTGCGCCGACTGCCCGAGCGCGACCAGGTCGTGGTGGCGCTGTACTACTGGGAGCACTTCACCCTCGCCGAGATCGGTCAGGTACTCCAGGTCACGGAGTCCAGGATCAGCCAGCTGCACAGCCGGGCCACGATGACGCTGCGTCGCAGCCTCGCCGGCGCCGACGCCTGAGCCTCACTCCCCCGCCGCGACCGACCGCCAGCACGACTCGGCGAGCAACGGTCGGAGCGCCTGGTCGACGCCCCCGGCCGCACCCACCAGCCGGATCACCGGGCCGATCGCGAGGTCGAAGAGCACCGGCAACGGCAGCGGGACCAGGTGCGCCACGAGGTCGAGCAGCGCCGGAGACGACACCAGCGGGTCGGCCTGCGTCGCCGACGCAGCGTCGTGGGCGACGGTGGCAAAGGGCGACACCTCGACCTGCATCAGGAAGCGGGCACGATCCGGGTCTTCGGCCAGGTGGTCGAGCGCGCCGTTCCACAGCTGCTCGAACCGCTCGCGCGGTGATGACCCCGGAGAGATCCGCGCCACGGCGGCGCCCACGAGCTGGGTCTTCACCTCGAGGTACGTCGCCTGCACCAGCGCGTCCTTCGAGGCGTAATGGACGTACGCCGTTCCCGTGGCGACGCCCGCCTCGCGGGCGATCGCGGCCATCGACGCTCCGTGGAACCCGCCGGCAGCGACCATGCGGACCAGGGCGAGGCGCACGGCCGCGGCCCGGTCCATGCTCACCGGAGGCTGGGCCCCGTCACCGAGCCGGACCGACATCGATCCGCAGCCCGGTCTCGCGCTCCGACACCTGCCACAGCTCGTTGATCCGCTTGGTCGCGTCGAAGCGACGCACGATCGGGCGGCGGACGGCAGGTCCGTTGCTGGCGAAGCGGGGCGCGTAGAGCTGGCCGCCGCGGGCCTGCGGGTCGGTCGCGGCCCTCAGCTGCGGACGGACACCCTGACCGCCGGCGCCATGCCGGCGCGCATCGTGAGCTTGTGGGCGACGGTCCCTGCCCAGCCGCCGCCCCCCTCGGCAACCGTGTGGGCCTGCAGGTCGGTGTTGGACAGACCCGGGTGGGCGATCAGGCTCTGGGCCGTGACCCCGGCGTGCTCGAATTCACGCTGCAGGCCGAGGCCGAAGTGGTAGTTCGCCATCTTGGCCTGGGCGTAGGACTTCCAGGCGCCGTAGGACCCCTCGAGGTGGGGGTTCGCGGGGTTCAGCGGGCCACCGACGAAGCGGGCGGTGCTGGTCACGGTGACGACCCGCGCGGCAGGTGCGCGCAGGACTGCCGGCATCAGGTGGGAGGTGAAGGCCCAGTGGCCGAGGTGGTCGACCCCGAGCTGCATCTCGAAGCCGTCGACGGTACGACGCTCGGGCATCGCCATCAGGCCGGCGTTGTTGACGAGCAGGTCGATCGTCTCGTGGCGGTCAGTGATCTGCTTCGCGGCACGGGCGACCGACGAGAGGTCACCGAGGTCGAGGGGGACGAGCTCGAGGGAGGCCTGGGGGTGGGCGCGGGCGATCTCAGCAGCCGCGTCAGCTGCCTTCTCCTGGTTGCGCACCGCCATCACCACGTGGGCGCCGGCGCCGGCGAGTGCCTTGGCCGTCTCGAGCCCCAGACCCCCGTTGGCACCGGTCACGACGGCGACGCGGCCGCTCTGGTCGGGGATGTCGCTCTGGGTCCATGCCATGGTGATCTCCTCTGACTGAATGTTCATTCAGTCTAGCGTCGGCCCCGCCGTGCCGGCTACTCGGCCAGGCTCCGCACGGTTCGATCCAGCTCGGCGCGGGCGAGGCGAATCTCGTCGAGCTGCAGGTCCAGCAGCGCGCGCAGGTCGTCGGAGATCGCCCGGCCCAGCGCGGTGTCGTACGCCTCGATGGCGTGATCCTCGCCCTGGATGGCGACGGTGAGGACCGGCGTCGGGTCGGACCCGCTGACCAGGTCGCGGAGCGCCAGCCAGCCGCGATGCAGCTTGCCGGCGGTGTGCCACCCGCGCGGTCGCTCTCGTTGATGTCGTCGCCGTACATGTCGGCCAGACCCCGCAACTGGGTGACGAACTGACTCCGCTGCTCGCTGTAGCGACGGAACGTCGCGCGAGATCGTCCTGATCGTGCCGGTCGAGGTGCTCGGCTCCGAGTGCGAACCCGGCGATGCCGTTCTCGAGCACGTCCATCAGGTCCTCGGTGGTCTGCCGGTCGATCGACATGGTGGCTGTCCTCTCATCGGTTCGGTCGGGGTGCGCGTGCCCAGCATGCACCCGTCACCCGACCGCCGCGCGGATCAGGCCGGCTTGGCGGTGCTCGACTTCCCCGGCTTCGACGACTTCGCGACGACGGAGGCTCGGGCGCGGCGACGCCCGACCTCGGCCGGACGCCACTGCTTCGGGGTGGGCCGGGTCGATCTCGAGGTCCGCGACCACGGAGTGGTAGATCGGCATGAGTTCCATGCCGCACGCTCTACCCCTTCCTTGAATGGTCAAACACTCCGGTGGCGAGCATCACGCGGACCACACCGGTGTTGCCTGACTCCGGCACGGAACTTCCTGGCCGCTATGACCCATCTGGGTCATGCCAGACCGCACGCTCTCCCCTAACTTTGAAGACACGACGAGACAGCGCGCACGATGTGCGATCGGCGTGGGGGAACAGCAAGGGGCTCGAGATGGCCAGTACGCGACTCCAGTTGCTGGAGGAGTTCGCTCTCGAGCGCCATGGAGCAACCCGCTCGGTGCCCGTGGGTGGCCAGCGCGTGCTTGCCTTCCTGGCGTTGAGCGGCCCCACCCACCGTTGTGTCGTCGCCGGGACCCTGTGGCCGGAGGTCGCCGAGACTCACGCACTGGCGAGCCTGCGCACCAGCATCTGGCGGATGAATCGCTCGCTGCCCGGCGTGATCCTGACCGAGGGCATGCGCCTCTCCCTCCCCGCCGCAGTGTCGGTCGACAGCCGCGACCAGGAGTCGTTCGTGACCCGACTTTTGCGCGAGCACGTGCAGGACGAGGCCTGGATCCTCGCCGGGATCGACCATCTCTGGGGCGGCGAGCTGTTGCCCGGTTGGTACGACGACTGGGTGATCTTCGAGCGCGAGCGACTGATTCAGCTCCGGCTGCACGCCCTCGAGCACGCCGCCGGCGTCCTGACCCGCAGCGGCCATCTCGACAGTGCCCTGCAGCTGGCCCTGGAGGCGGTGCGCACCGAGCCACTGCGGGAGACCGCCAACGCGGTCCTGATCGACGTCTACCTCGCAGAGGGCAATGTCTCCGACGCCGTCCACCGCTATGACACCTTCCGGGACCTGTTGCGACGCGAGCTGGACCTGGACCCCTCACCGGCGTTGGCCCGGCTCCTCCCCGAGCGCCTCGCCCGGTGACGCACGGGTGACGTCGACCCGGCAACGTCACGCGGGTGAGCCAATCGGCTGAGGGTCCCACCGGCCTGATGCTGCTCAAGGTCTGGACCGAGAGCGGCGGCCAGACCCGCGTGCGCGTCACGCGGACCACCGGCCTCGGCGCACAGCGATCCACCTCGTACGCCTCGAACACCTCGGAGGTCATGGCCCAGGTCAGGGCCTGGCTCGACGAGCTGGTGACGGCCCGGTGACGGCGCCCGGCGTATCCATCAATCGGCAGGTATTTTCGGAGAAGGGGAGAACACCATGCCCTCCACACTCAACGCCCCCGGCATCTACATCGAGGAGTTGCCCAGTGGCGTGCACCCGATCTCCGGGGTCAGCACCTCGGACACGGCGTTCGTCGACTGGTTCCCGCGCGGGAAGGTCGCCACACCGACTCGGGTGACGAGCTTCGACGAGTACACCCGTCTGTTCGGCGGTCTGCACGCCCAGAGCGAAGCCAGCTACGGCGTGCTGCAGTACTTCCGGCACGGTGGCGGTGCCGCCTGGATCGTCCGGATCACCGACACGGGTGACGTCTCAGCCGCGCTCACGATCAAGGACGGCAGCGGAGGCAGCGCCAAGAATGCCCTGGTCATCACGGCGGCCAGTCCGGGCACCTGGGGAAACACAGTCTCCGTCGCGGTCATCTCCGCGGGCACCGGCTTCGACCTGTTCGTCCGGGAGACCGCCAGCGGTCGGGTGGTGGACTCGGAGGTTTTCCGCAACCTGGCCAGCCCCCTGAGCGCTGTGTCGGTGGTGAACGCCCAGTCGCGTCTCATCCTGCTGGGCACACCCGAATCGGGAGCCGGCAACCCGACGTCCGTCACCGGCACGACGACAGGTGATGCCCCGGACGCGGCGTACGCGCCCTTGACCGGTGGTCTCGACGTGACGCTCTCGACCACCGGCCTGGTCGCCAAGCTCACCGACGCGATGAACACCCTCACCACCATCGAGCCCTTTGTCTTCAATCTCCTGTGCGTGCCCGCGATGGCCAAGCTCACCGCCGCCAACCAGGGCTCCCTGGTGAGTGCGGCCACGGCCTTCTGCACCGGACAGCGGGCGTTCCTGCTGGTCGACCCACCCGAGGCCACTGTCACCGCCACCGCGGCGCAGGGCCTGCTGGCCACCGCGACTCCACCGAGCAAGAGTGCTGCGCTCTACTACCCCCGCCTGACGATGCCCGACCCGCTGAACGGCGACCGGCCGCGCAACATCGGCCCGAGCGGAGTGGTGGCCGGCATCTGCGCCCGGACCGACGCCACCCGCGGCGTCTGGAAGGCCCCCGCCGGCATCGACGCCGTGATCGGCGGCGTCAGCCTGGCGGTCCCGGTGACCGAGTCCGACAGCGCGTCGCTCAACCCGCTGGGCATCAACGCCCTGCGCACCCTGCCGGTGATCGGCAACGTGGTGTGGGGCGCCAGGACCCTGTTCGGGGCCGACACCCGCGCGAGTGAGTGGAAGTACATCCCCGTCCGCAGGACGGCTCTCTATCTCGAGCAGAGCCTCAACGCCGGGCTCAAGTGGGTGGTCTTCGAACCCAACGACGAGCCGCTCTGGTCCCAGATCCGACTCAACGTCGGCTCGTTCATGCAGGACCTGTTCCGCAAGGGAGCCTTCCAGGGGACCAGTCCGCGCGACGCCTACTTCGTGCGTTGCGACAAGAACACGACGACCCAGAGCGACATCGACAAGGGCATCGTGAACATCCTGGTCGGCTTTGCGCCACTGAAGCCGGCCGAGTTCGTCGTCATCCAGATCCAACAGATGGCCGGCCAGGCCACCGTGTGAGAGGTGCCGTCCCATGGCTCAGTTCACGGTCAACGCGACCCGCTTCGACCCGTACAAGAACTTCAAGTTCCGGGTGAAGTGGGACGGCAGGTATGTCGCGGGCATCAGCAAGGTCGGTGCCCTGAAACGTACGACGGAGCCCGTCAAGCACCGCGAGGGCGGCGACCCGAGCACCTCGCGCAAGTCACCGGGTCGCAGCGAGTTCGAGGCGATCACTCTCGAGCGGGGCGTCACCCATGACCCGGAGTTCGAGGCCTGGGCCAACCGGGTGTGGCGCTTCGGCGCCGGCCTGGGGTCCGAGGCGTCGCTGAAGGACTTCCGCAAGGACCTGATCATCGAGGTCTACAACGAGGCCGGCCAGGTCGTCCTCTCCTACAAGGTCTTCCGCTGCTGGGTCTCGGAGTTCCAGTCCCTGCCCGAGCTGGATGCACAGGGCAACGCCGTCGCCATCCAGACGATCAAGCTCGAGAACGAGGGCTGGGAACGCGACGTCGAGGTGCCAGAGCCTTCGGAGCCCGCGCTCACGTGAGCATCCTGACCTCGGCCACGGTTCTGGACCTGTGGGAGGCGGGGTTGTCGATGACACCGACCTCCCGGGCCCAGCTGCTGCTCGAGGCAACCGGGGAGACCGAGGTGGATGGCTGGGCGGTCGGCCGACGCGACGGAGCACTGCTGCAGCGCTACTGCACCTGGGCCTGGGCCCGCGAGGCCGTGGTCGACTGCCCCACGTGTGCCACGACGCTGGAGATCTCGTTCGATCCCGGCGACGTGCCCACCGTCCTCGGCGACGACGCGGTGAGCATCGAGCTCCACGGTTATGCGGTCTCGGCGCGCACTCCCACCGCCGGCGACCTGGCAGGCCTGCCACCGGGCTCCGACCCGGAGACTCTGGGCCGGCTGCTGCTCGAACGCTGCGTCATCGCGGCGTCGTACGACGGCGAGGCCGTCGCGGTCGATGACCTCCCGGCCGACGTCGTCACTGTGCTCGAGGATTCCCTCGACGACGCCGACCCCGCCGCGGACCTGCGCATCCCGCTGGCCTGTCAGGAGTGCGGCGCCACCTGGTCGGAGCCGCTCGACCCCGTCGTCTTCGCATGGTCGGCCGTCGAGACCGCGGCCCGTCGACTGGCCACCGAGGTGCACACGCTGGCGCGTTCCTACGGCTGGGGCGAACAGGAGATCCTCGAGCTCAGCCCCTTCCGACGCCATCTGTACCTGTCGGCGGTCGAGCCATGACCGGGTACCTCACGCGACTCGCACGTCGAGCCACCGGCCCGGTCCCCGGGCTGAGGCCGCGCACGCCCGCCGTCTTCGAACAGGGGGTGAGAGCGTTCGCGCTCGAGGAGGACGCCGCCCCGTCGCCGGTCGCGCGTTCAGCGGATGCGCCGCCCCGCGCCGAGGCATCGATCACCGCCCGTCCCGACCCCGGCCGGTCGGCGGTCACCCGGCCGGAACCCCGTCCCCCCGAGACCGCGACGGGTGCGCCGGAACGGATCCGGCCCCCGGTGACTGTCCAGGCGTCTCCTCCGCCCCAGCGCGACGGCGACCCGACGACCCCGACCACTGCGGTCGGCCATGTTGGCGGCCTCCAGCCCCCAGCAGCTGCCGCCACGATGCGTGCGGCCGCACCACCGCCGAAAGCGCCCGACCCCGACCACGAGCAGCCAGCGAGGTGGCGCGAGGCCCCGGCCAACCCCCCGCCCTCACCTGGTGATCCTCCGAGGCGCAGCCCCGGGCCATCGCCGGCGCTCCGCCGTGACTCCCCGGAGCAGCACGACCCACCCCGCGAGGACACGACGGCGCCCATCCCCCGCGGGCAACCCACCCTGATCGTGGATCCACTCGTGCCGAGTGTTGCCGGCGAACCCGCCCAGGGTGCAGTGCCAGCGGTGGCCACCCTGTCCTCGGCGGGGACGTCGAGCGCCGTACTCCCCCGTCTGCAACCTCCGCCCGGGGCCGTCTCGAGCCGTCCGCCCGAGATCTCGGTGACCATCGGTCGCATCGAGGTGCTCCCGGCCAATCCCGCAGTTCCCACTCCCCCGCCGGCGCCCAAGCACGTACGGCGTACGAGCGCCCCGGACCTGGCCACCTACCTACGGGACCGGGGGCAGCGATGAGCAACTTCCTGGCGGTCGGGACGGTCTCGGCGGCGCTGCAGCGACTGGTGACGGCGCCGGTGAGCACCGCGGTCCCGGGCGCCGAGGTCTGGGTGGACCGATCGGACAAGAAGCGGCAGAAGTCGGGGGTGAACATCTACCTCTACCGGACCTCGATCGACGCGGTGCGTCGCAACGACGAGCTGCCCGCGCGGCGCGACGACGGCTCCCTCATGGTCCGGCCGAAACTGGCGGTCAGCCTGCACTACCTGGTCACCTTCCACGGCAAGGACGACGAGCTGGTGCCCCAACGGCTGATGGGGGCGGTGCTGGCCACGCTGCACACGCGGCCGCTGATCTCGCGCTCCTTGATCGAGGACGTGAACGACGAGTCGGCCGACCCGAACGGCCAGCACCAGTACCTCGTGTTCAACGACCTGATCGATGCCGACGAACCCGTGCGGGTCTCCCCCGACCCGATGAGCCTGGATGACCTGTCGAAGTTGTGGTCGGTCTTCTTCCAGAGTCCCTATCAGCTGTCGGCGACCTACCTTGCGTCCGCCGTGCTGCTCGAGGAGACGCTCGAGACCCCGGTGCCCTCGTTGCCCGTCACCCAGCCCCAGCTGACCGTGCGGGGGTTGCTCCAGCCGACCATCCTCAGCGCCCGCAACCTCGCCGACCCGCGGGCGGCCATCGTCTCCGACTCAGTGCTCGTCATCGACGGCAGCGGGCTGCGCGGTGACCGGACGCTGGTGCAGATCGGCTCGACCGAGCTGGTGCCCGACGACGCCGACACCGGGGCCACGTCGGTCTCGGTGTCGATGTCCGCGGCCACTGACCTGCGGGCCGGCCTGCAGCCGGTGCTGGTGACGCATGAATGGCTGGTCGGCGACCCGGCGCTGCCCCGGGGCGGCGAGACGAGCAACGCCGTCGGGGTCTTCGTGGCTCCCCAGATCACGATCAACGTGGCTGCGGGCCAGATCGGGATCACCAGTGATCTGTCGATCGGTCCGCGTCAGCAGGTCTCAGTGGTCCTGCTCGACCGGACGACGGGAGCCACCGCCCGCATGATCGACGTACCCGCGCGGACCGAGGAGACGACATCGGTCTCCGTGCCGCGTCCGTCGGCGTCAGCCGAGCTCCCCGCCGGGCAGTACGGCGTTGCCCTGACCGTCGACGGCGCCCAGAGCCCGGTCAACCGCAATGCCGGCGGGACCATCACCTCGCCACTGGTGACCGTGTCATGACTGCAACCTCCACGCGCGCAGCAGCCCCCACTGACGTCCGCCCCACGGGTCGGGCGGACTGGGCCGAGGCGAACCAGCAGCACCTGGTGGCGGCCATCGCCGAGGTACGCAGCGCCCTCGAACGCCATCTCCGCATCGAACCCACAGCCCGCGCCACGAACGGCCGATCCACCGCCTCCCTCGACCCTCCCGCAGCGCTGGACCGGATCAGCGAGGCCTTCGCCCTCTCCCGGTTCGAGCGGGCCGTGCTGGTGCTCTGCGCCGGGGTCGAGCTCGACAGCGGGCTGGCGGCGCTGTGCGACGGCGGCCCCACGTTCGGATTGGCCCTGGCTGCATTCGAAGACGCGCACTGGTCCGCGATCACCCCCGACGCGCCCTTGCGTCGCTGGCGGCTCGTCGAGTTGCCGACCACCGGCCCGCTGACCCGGGTCACCCTGCGCGTGGACGAGCACGTGCTGCATCTCCTGGCCGGCGTCACCGGAGCCGACCCGAAGCTGGCCGGCCTCGCCACGCCCGTGTCGACGGCCGGCGAGACGACGCCGGGCCAGAGCACCGCCGCGCACACCCTGGCCGACCTCTGGCGGACTCCCGGCAGCCCGATCGCCGTCCTGAGCGGAGCGGACCGCACCAGCCGCCAGGCGGTGGCCGGCCATGCGGCACGCGATCTGGGACTGAGTCTCTCCCTGCTCGATGCCCGCGTCCTGCCGACCGATCCGGGCGTGCGCGAGGAGCTCGCTCGCCTGCTCGAGCGCGAGAGCGTGCTCTCCGCGCAGGCCTTCCTCCTCGAGTGCGAGGCCGACACAGTCGGGGCCTGTGAGGCGCTCCTCTCGGCCAGCGCAGCTCCGCTGGCCATCTCGGCCGCCGAGCCCGTCTCGTTCCATCGCCGCGAGAGCCTGGTCCTCGACGTGCCGCGCCCGACGTCGGCCGAGCAGCGAGAGCTCTGGCAGGCCCTGGCCGGGGACGAGGCCCCGGTTGACCGGTTGGTGGCTGCCTTCGACCTCAGCTGCTCCTCGATCCGTACGGCGCCGCGGCCGCCGCCGGCGACCCCACAGCGCTCTGGTCTGCGTGCCGCGCGATCGACCGACCGGACCTGAGCAGCCATGCGCAGCGCATCGAGTCCGAGGCGACCTGGGACGACCTCGTCGTACCTCCCCGCAGCGGGCCGCACTGGCCCTGCTGAGCGCGCATGCCCGCCACCGGGTCACGGTCTACGAGGAGTGGGGCATGCGGATGGGTCGGTCCACCGGTCTGGGCAGCACGGCCGTCTTCGGCGGGCCCAGCGGCACCGGCAAGACCCTGGCCGCCGAGGTGATCGCCAACGACCTCGAGCTCGATCTCTACCGCGTGGACCTCAGTGCCGTGGTCAGCAAGTACATCGGGGAGACCGAGAAGAACCTGCGCCGGGTCTTCGACGCTGCCGACCACGGGGCCGCCGTCCTGCTCTTCGACGAGGCCGACGCGCTCTTCGGCAAACGGACCGAGGTCAAGGACAGCCACGACCGCTACGCCAACGTCGAGGTGTCCTACCTGCTGCAGCGGATGGAGTCCTACCGCGGCCTCGCGATCCTGACCACCAACATGACCGAGGCGATCGACACGGCCTTCCTGCGCCGGATTCGCTTCCTGGTGACCTTCCCGTTCCCCGACCGGGCGATGCGGGTCGAGCTCTGGAAGCGGGCCTTCGCGGGAGCCACGCCGACCAAGGACCTGGACGTCGAGGCCCTCGCCACCCTCGACCTGGCAGGCGGAACGATCCGCAACGTCGCGGTCAACGCCGCGTTCCTCGCCGCCGAGGCAGGCGGCCCAGTGACCATGGAGCGGGTGCTCCAGGCAGCGCGCATCGAGGCCGGAAAGCTCGGCCTGCCGATGCCGTCGCTGAAACGGGAGGTGAAGGGATGAGCCAGGAAGTCCGGCTGCACGATGTCACGATCAGCGGGGACGTCGACAGCCGTGCGGTCCTCGCCGCCATCGAGCGCGCTGTGGCCGCGGCCACTCAGACCGGCCGGCCGACCACGCAGGTCGTGCAACGCGCAGTGGCCGCGCAGTCACCGAGAGCAGGAAGCCATGAAACAGCGGCCACCCCGCAGGTCGAGGTCGCTCCCGCCACGCTGTGGCGCTGCGGCGGTCGGGACTGCGGAGCCGGCGAGTGCGAGCACGACGAGAACAAGCTGCACCGCCACGCGTCCGGACCCGGACCTGACTACGCACCCGGGATCGTGCACGAGGTGCTGCGCACCAGTGGCGCACCGCTGCCGACGGGGGTGCGCGGAACGATGGAGCAGCACCTGGGCCACGACTTCGCCGACGTCCGGATCCACACCGATGCGGCTGCCGGACGATCAGCGACAGCGGTGAACGCCCTGGCCTACACCGTCGGACGCCACGTCGTCTTCGGCGCGGGCCACTACGACCCGGCCAGCGCGTCGGGTCAGCGACTGCTCCGCCACGAGCTCAGTCATGCTGCGGATGCTGGTCCTGGTGCCGCTCCCCCGTCGGGCAGCCTGCGTGTCAGCTCGCCCCAGGACGCCCAGGAGCAGCGGGCGCAGGCCGCGTCGAGTCGTTCATCGCCCACAATGGCTGGGCCGGTGGCCGACGGCGGCGCGGCCGACCTCCATCGTCAGGCCGTGTCCGACGCCGATCTCGCGGCAGAACGTGAGTACGGCGGGAGCGGCGCACCTCGTGCCCAGACGTGCGGTCGCCCTTCGCACTGTCCAGCCGGGTTCTGTGCGCCGTACCGCAGCCAGGAACTGGCCGAGTACTACCGGGCGAAGAACGGCGGGTGGATCATGGCCGGCATCTCAGCGGCCGTCAACAGCCGCGTTGTCCCGCTGTGGCGCGACTACCTGAACGGCGGATCCGCACCGAGGGATCTGACGTCGTCGTTCGCCGCTGACTTCACTGCTTCTCCGTCGACGGCTCGCGCGACCACTTTCCTCGTCGGTGACATCCGGTCGCGTCTCGTCGCAACCCGACCACCTGTGACGACCACGAGTTCGGTGAGCCTGGCCTCCCTGATTCCGACGTCCCTTGCCGCTCTCAACACTGCCGGCGGCGCGCACGAGATGAACTTCAATGTCCCTCGCGACGTCCCGGGGAATCTGGCCGGCGGCATCGGCGACAACCAGACAGCGTGTCCTTCGGGCGCTCGCCCCTCACCCTTCAACGACGAACGGATTGCGTCCGGGTCGGTCGAGCTGACCCGGGTGTCGCCCACCGCCGTTGAGGCGCGGCCGCTCATCAACTTCCGCGTGCGCGACACCATCGACCTGTGCCCGGGCGACTGTGGCACCTCGCTCGAGCAGATCGCGACTGTTCCGTTGTCGCAGTTCGAAGCGACTGGTATCTCCGGGGACGTCCCGTTCACCGTCGAGTTCCCGGCGCCTTCGTCGGCGGCCCTGTCACTGAGTTATCCATGAGGGTCTCTTGTGTGTCGGGACCCGAAGGACCCACACTGGAACGACGAGGGAAATGACATGATGCGAACCCGATCAGGCAAGTCCGAGCCCAGTAGTGCCCCCGCGTTGTGGCGCTGCAGCGGCGGCACGGCCGGGGGGTGTGCGGGCGACCAGGAGACTCTGACCAGACTGGCGTCGGGCCATGGCACCAACCTCGCCCCGGGCAGCGTGCACCACGTCCTGAACAGTGGCGGCAACCCCCTCCCGTCACGGGTTCGCCACCACATGGAGGCGCGCCTCGGACACAACTTCGCCGATGTCCGGATCCACACCGACCGACAGGCCGCGGAGTCCGCGCGAGCTGTCGCGGCCCACGCGTTCACGGTCGGCCAGCACGTGGTCTTCGGCCAGGGAGAGTTCGACCCCGCAGCGGAGCGCGGCCAGCACGTCCTGGCCCACGAGCTGGTCCACACCGTCCAACAGCGCCGGTCAACGCCTGCCTCGCCAGGCGCATCCTTGCGGGTGTCCACGCCGCACGAACCTGCGGAGCACGAGGCGGAGGCCATCGCCACCGGCAGCAGACCCGCATCGAGCGTGACCGAGACCGGCGCTCCGAGGGTGAACCGGTTGCCCTTTGGGATCACGCTCCCGACGGGGGCCCGGTTCCTCGATCCGGCGGAACAGGCCACGGCGAGCGGCGTCTACGGCGCCAGCATCGACTTCTCCAAGGTCATCATCACCAATGCGACCGGCGGTGGCGGACGTCCGTTCACCACCGTGATCCCGGGCGGCATGGTCGCGATGAACATGGGCGGTGCCGCGGCACCCCCCGTCAGCACCGGGCTGCTGATCCACGAGCTCGCCCACGTGTGGCAGTCGCAGCACCACCCGAACCCGGTCGCGTTCATGGGCAACTCCGTCGCCAGTCAGGCGGCCGCAGGGATCGCCGGTGGCAGCGCCTACTGCGCAATCCGCGGCAAGTGGTTCGGGGAGTACGCAGCCGAGCAGGTCGCCCAGCAGGCCGAGCGCGGGGTCTCGGCGATCACCTCCCACATGAGCGGAGTGTCGGCGGGCGCCTCGGACTTCGCCAACATCGTGGGCATGACCGTTCCACGCTGGGAGACTCGGGGCGCACCCGGCGTCACCTGCTGATCCAGCGCGACTCGTGACGGAGCGGTGACGCCGATGCGGTGAGGCTGAGCGGGTGACGGGGTTCACCGGCTCTCCGAAGCTCAGCAAGGGCGCCCTCATCGGGCTCGACCCGCTGAAGCCTCTGGCGAGCGTCGTCGTCTTCCAGTACAACCCGGAGAAGGTCACCCGCACGCTCAGCCCCAAGACCAGCCAGGACGACGGCGCTGAGGGCGAGGCGCTGCGTATCACCGGGCCACCGTCGGAGACGTTCAGCCTCGACATCGAGATCGACGCCACCGATCAGTTGGCCGCCGGAGACCCGGTGGCCGGCTCGATGGGGATCGCGCCCCAGCTCGCGTCGCTCGAGATGATGTTCTACCCCGCGTCTGCGCTGGTGATCGCCAACCAGGCGCTCGCGCTGGCGGGCCTGATCGAGGTGGTGCCGCCCGAGGCTCCGCTGGCGCTGCTGGTGTGGAGCGCCTCCCGCGTGCTGCCGGTCCGGATCAACACCATCAGCATCGCCGAGGAGGCCTACGACCCGAACCTCAACCCGATCCAGGCCAAGGTCACTGTCGGCATGCGGGTGTTGAACTACGACGACCTCGGGCTGCTCTCGGTCGGCGGCGGACTGTTCATGGTCCATCAACTCGCCAAGGAGGTGCTGGCCAGTCTCGGCAGCGCCGGTTCCTTCTCGGCAGCCACCAACGTCGGCATCACCGGCGGGGGTTGAGATGTTCTCCTCGACAAGTCGCTACGTGGGGTTGCCCACCACCACGCTCACCGTCCCCGGTCCGGACGGAACCACCCAGCAGGTCACCTACGTCACCCGTCGGCTATTGCCCCGGGTCGAGGACCACACGCTGCTGACCGAGCACACGCTGGCGCCCGGGGAACGCCTCGACCACGTGGCGGCGCGCTACCTCGGGGACCCGGCCCAGTTCTGGCGCCTCTGCGATGCGGCGGGCGCCGTACGGCCCGCCGACCTCGAACGCACCGGGCAACGGCTGCCGATCTCCATGCCCCTCAAGCCGGGCGGGTGATCCTGTGCTCGAGAGCGTGCTCGGCATCAGGCTGCTGCTCTGGACCGGCGATCCGATCCCGACCCCCAGCCCGCACCTGCTCGAACCGTTGCGCAGCGTCGAGGTCCGCAACGACGTGGAGTCGGGCGACGGATTCCAACTGACCTTCGCGCTCAGCAAGGACGCCCTGGGGAGGTACGACGTGGTCGACTCCCTCTCCCCCGGCACGCGGCTCTGGATCGGAGCCGTCATCGGGGTCGTCCCCGAGGCCCTGATCGACGGGGTCGTGGAGCGACACGACTTCAGCCCGAGCGACCAGCCCGGGCAGACCACGCTGACCGTCACCGGGACCACGGTCTCCTCCCTGCTCGGGCTCGAGGAGAAGGACGCGCCCCACGCAAACCAGCCGGACTACGTCATCGTGACCAAGATCCTGGCCAGCTATCCCGAGCTCGGCTTCGTGCCAGCGGTGACACCCACGACCGACGTACCGATCGAGCTCCAGCGCATCCCGCACCAACGCGAGACCGACCTGGCCCTGATCCGCCGGCTGGCCGATGCGAACGGCTTCGTCTTCTACACCGAGCCGATCACCTTCGGGGTCAACCGGGCGCACTGGGGCCCCGTCCTGCGGGTCGGGCTCCCGCAGCGGGCGATCACCCGCGGCATGGGCTCGCACGGCAATTGCCGGGACCTGTCCTTCAGCAACGATTCGCTCGCGGCCGAGGTCGCCACCGGCACGTTCGTCGAGCCGATCACCAAGATGCGGATCCCGATCCCGGCACTGCCGTCGCTGCGCTTGCCCCCGCTGTCGTCCTCCCCGGCGCCGGCTCGACGGACGACGCGGCTCCGCTCGACGGGCAATGCCGGACCGATCCAGACTGCCCTGGCCTCGGCCGCAGCTGCCACCCGCGCTCCCGAGGCAGTCTCGGGGCAGGGCAGCCTGAACACGGCGAAGTACGGCGGAATCCTCCGCGCCCGCGGACTCGTGGGGGTCCGAGGTGTTGGTCTGGCCTACGACGGCTTCTACTACGTCACCAGCGTCACCCACTCCATCGCCCGAGGCAGCTACACCCAACGCTTCGGGCTGAGCCGAGAGGGAACCGGCTCCCTGACGCCGGTGGTGGTGCCGTGAGCCGCGACAAGTTCTGGGGCAAGTACCGCGGCGTCGTGACCGACATCAACGACCCGCTGATGACGATGCGGATCAAGGCCAACGTGCCGGACGTGTACGACGGCGAGAGCGGCTGGGCGATGCCGTGCGCGCCGTTCGGGGGCGACCAGGTCGGCCTGTTCGCGCTGCCGACCGTGGGCGCCGGGGTCTGGATCGAGTTCGAGCACGGCGACCCCGACTATCCGATCTGGGTCGGTGCCTGGTGGGGCTCGGTGGCCGAGGTCCCCCCGCAGCTCCTCGCACCGCCGTACAAGAAGGTCCTGCTGATCACGCCTGCCGGGCACAGCATCACGCTGGACGACACCCCGGGCATCGGCGGCATCACGCTCGAGACCGCCGAGGGCGCCAAGGTCTCGATGAGCGCCACCGGCCTCGAGATCACCAACGGCATGGGGGCGACCGTCAAGCTCACCGGCCCCCAGGTGTCGGTCAACAACGGCGCCCTGGACGTGATCTGATGGCCGGCCTCGCGCTCACCCAGTCGGCCGCGGTGATGTGCCTGCACGGCGGGCAGGCACAGCCGACCGCGCCACTCCCCCGTGTCCAGCTCTCCGGCGCCCCCGCCATCGGCCAGGCCACGACCTACGTCATTGCCGGATGCCCGTTCGTGCTGCCCTCGGGCAACCCGTTGCCCTGCGTGACCGCGGCCTGGGTGGTGGCCTCCCTACGGGTCATGTCCGGTGGCATCCCGCTGGTGCTCCAGGACAGTACGGCGGTCTGCGTCCCCAACGGGACCGGGCTGACCGTCAGCTATCCCGGCCAGACCCGGGTGACAGCGTCATGACCCACGTCGACTTCCCTTTCCGCATCGACGGCCGCGGCCGCACCGGGCTCACCACCGACCACGACCACGTGCGGGACCTGGTCGAGCAGGTGCTCTTCACCACCCCCGGAGAGCGGGTCAACCGACCGACCTTCGGCTGCGGGCTGCTCCAACTGGTCTTCCAGCCGAACTCCGAGCCGCTCGCGCTCGCGATCCAGGCGACCGTGCAGGCCGCGCTCCACCAGTGGCTCGGTGAGCTGATCGCGGTCGAGCAGGTGCGGGTCGTGGCCGAGGAGTCCGTCCTCCAGGTGACCGTCAGCTACACGATCCGCCGCACCCAGGAGTCGCACGTCGACGAGTTCCGGAGCGCGTTGTGAACGCCGTGTCGAGCCCCGCCACTGATCTGAGGACCGAGGCGGTGCGCGATGCGATCACGGTCAACGGGATCGACCACCTCGAGGTGCTGGCCGGGCAGACCAAGCTGGCGGTCCACTTCCTGCATCCCCTGCCCGGCCAGACCGACGAGGTTCCCGCGGACGGGGCCACGCTGACTCGGGCCCACGTCCGGATCGAGGGCGGCGACCGGGTCCGCGGCATCCGCGCACTGAGCACGTCGACGACCGACGACGTGCTGACCGTGACCGTCTCCGGCCCGGGCGACTTCTCGACGTACCGGCTCCAGCTGGTCGACCCGGTCTCCGGCGAGGTGCCGACCGGCTTCGATCCACGGCTGAGCGCGGTCGACTTCTCCTTCAAGGCCGGCTGTCCGATCCGTTTCGACTGTCACCCGCGCGACCACTGCCCGCCGGAGCCTCGACAGCCAGGCGGTCGTGACTACCTGGCCAAGGACTACGAGAGCTTCCGGCAGCTGATCCTGGACCGGATGGCCACGACCATCCCGGACTGGACCGAGCGCAACCCTGCCGACCTGCAGATGACGCTGGTCGACCTGCTGGCCTTCGTCGGTGATCGACTCAGCTACGAGCAGGACGCGGTGGCCACCGAGGCCTACCTCGGCACCGCCCGCCGCCGCGTGTCCGTACGCCGTCACGCACGGCTGCTCGGCTACCGGATGCATGAGGGCTGCGCTGCCCGGGCGTTCGTGCACCTGGACGTCGATGCGGTCCAGCCCATCGAGACCCATCGTCAGTTCCTGACCGGGCCGGTCGACCACGCCGAGACCCTGGTCTTCGAGGCGATGCATCCGCTCACGGTGCGACCCGCGCACAACCAGATCGCCTTCCACACGTGGACGGACTCCGAGACCTGCCTGCCCCGCGGCGCCACCCGCACCACGCTGGCGGGCGATCCCGCGCTCACCCTGGCGGTCGGGGACTTCCTCCTGCTCGAGGAGGTGCTCGGCAGCGAGAGCGGCGAGGAAGCTGACCGGGATCGCTCCCACCGCCACGTGGTCCGCCTGACCCAGGTGTCGCCGGCCGTGGACCCGCTCGACGACACCGCGGTCGTGGAGGTGGCGTGGGCGGACGAGGACGCGCTGCCGTTCGCCTTCTGCATCACCGCCACCACCGAGTCCGCCGGCCTCCGGCGCCGATCCGTCTGTGGCGTCGCTCGAGGCAACATGGTCCTCGTCGATCACGGCGCGAGCGTGCCCGCGCCAGTGCTGCTCAGCGAGGACGTCGATGTCGCCGGCCGATGGCGGCCGCCCCTGGTCGACGGCCGGCCGACCTGGGCCGTCCCGTTCCGGGCAGCGCTCCCCGCCCGGGACCAGCTGGCTCCCGACCCGCGCGACGCGCTGCCGATCGTGGCGATCCAGGACGCCGACGAGAACGACTACGACCCGGTGTGGGACCTGCTGGGCTCCTCGTCGGAGGATGCCCACTTCGTGGTCGAGGTCGAGGACGACGCCACCGCGACGCTGCGGTTCGGGGACGGCACCTACGGCCGCGAGCCGCTGGCCTTCAGCGACCACTGGGCGACGTACCGCCACGGGCACGGGACGGCCGGCAACGTCGGGCCCGAGGCCATCACCGAGCTGCACCCGGCGGTGACGGGAGTCAGCGTCATCAACCCACTCGCTGCCCAGGGCGGTGCCGACCCCGAGCCGACCGAGCGGGTCCGCCTGGACGCTCCCCACGCCTTCCGGGTGCAGGAGCGCGCCGTCACCGAGGTCGACTACGCCACGATCCTGACCGAACGGGTGCCCGGCGTGCAGCGTGCCGTCGGCCGAATGCGGTGGACGGGCAGTTGGTACACCGCATTCGTGAGCGTCGACCGGCTCGAGGGCCGCGAGGTCGACGGGCCCTATCGCGCCCAGGTCCGGCAGTTCCTCGACCGTTACCGGATGGCCGGGGTCGACGTGGACGTCTCCAGCCCCCGACCGGTGCCCCTCGAGATCGAGCTGGCGGTGTGTGCCCACCCGCAGCGGCACAACACCGACGTCGAGCGCGACGTGCTCGACGCCCTGTCCTCCCACGTCCTGCCGAGCGGCGTCCGAGGACTGTTCCACCCCGACCACTTCACCTTCGGCACGCCGGTCTACCTCAGTCAGGTGTACGCCGCCGTGCTCGCGGTCCCCGGCGTCGCCTCGGTGCGAGCCACGAAGTTCCGCAGGTACGGCGAGCCCGCCCGCAACGAGATCGCCGACGGAGCGATCCGGGTGCGAGACCTCGAGATCGCCCAACTCGCCAACGACCCCGACGTCCCCGAGCGGGGCGTCCTCACCGTGACGGTGGCGGGTGGCCGATGACGACCCACGACCACCTCGACACCTGCGGCTGCTGCGAGGTCGCGGGTGATGCCACCCCGCTGACCATCGCCAACACTGCCGGTCTGCCGGCGGTGTCCCGACGCGTCGGCACCCTCGATGACTTCTTCGCCGAGATGTCAGCGGGCCTCACCCAGCAGGAGCACCTCGAGGCCTTCACCGAACGGCGACTCGACGACCCCACGATCGCTCTCGTCGACGCGTGGGCAGCCGTGCTGGACGTCCTGACGTTCTACAACGAGCGGATCGCCAACGAGGGCTACCTCCGCACCGCGATCGGGCTCGACTCACTCACGGAGCTGGCGCACAGCATCGGCTACGTCCCCGGTCGCGGCCGGGCCTCAGCCACCTCGCTCGCCTTCACCCTCGAGGACGCGCTCGGGGCGCCGCCCCTGGTGCCCATCCCGGCGGGGACCAAGGTGGCCAGCCTCCCCGGGCCGGGTGAGGTCCCGCAGAACTACGAGACCGGCAGCGATCTCGACGCACGCCCCGACTGGAACGCCATGCGCGCCCTGAGCCGGGTCACCCAGCAGCTGACGCTCGGCGCCACCCATGCGTTGGTCGACGGCATCCGGACGGACCTCGTCGTGGGGGACGCGATCCTCGGTGTGGGCAGCGAGCGGGAGGGCGTCGCCCCCAGCCAGTACTGGTTCTTCCGGCGCCTCTCGTCGGTCCGGTCCGAGCCCGATCTCAACGCCACCCGAATCAGCTGGGTCGAGCCGCTCGGGGAGCCGGCCGTGCTGTCCGGCCGGGAAGGCGACGAGAAGATCCCGCGCCCGCCCGACTTGCGGATCTTCGTGCTGCGGAAGAAGGCGGCGATCTTCGGAGCGGCCGCCCCTGACTACGGACTGATCAGCACCTCGGCGGGTGGCGGGATGGTCGACCCGGCCACGACCCGCGCGAGTGCGATCCCCGTCGACTGGCCCGGGTTCTCGGTCCAGGTCCCGGGCGATGACGTGCCACCGAACACGGTGGACCTCGACGCGACGTACGCCGCGGCGGTGCCGGGCTCCTGGGTCGTGCTGGCCCGACCCCAGGTCACCGCCTGCTACCGGGTCCTGACCGCCACCGAGGAGTCCCGCACCGAGTTCACCCTGAACGCCAAGGTGACCCGGCTCACCATGCACGGCAACTGGGTCAAGAACCTGTTCGGCGCGAACGTCCGCCAGACGGTGGCCTGGGTCGGCTCGGAACTCGTCCCCCTGGCGGAGGCGCCGCTGGACCTGCCGGTCCAGGGCTGCGAGATCGAGCTGGCGGAGCCCGTGCCGACCCCGGCGGCTGGTCGGAGTGTCATCGTCAGCGGGCCGCGACCGGTGCTGCGCGTTCGCGAGGGCGTGCGTCATCTGGAGCTGATCCCCACCTCCGGGGCGAGGACCGAGCTGCACCCCGGCGACCTGCTCGAGATCGTGGGGCCAGCCACCGTCAACTCGGACGGTACGACGACATGGGTGGCTGCCGCCGGCACGGTGACGGCTCGCCGCGACACTTTGGAGACGGTCCCGGCCGACCCGGAGGCGGAGTCCTTCCGTGAGGTGGCCGTGATCGCAGGCCCGACCCCGGACGCTGCCGAGGTGGACCGGCTGCTCTTCACCGCGGACCTGAACGGGACCTACGACCGGAACGCCGTGCGCATCCTCGGCAATGTCGCCCCCGCCACCCACGGTGAGACCACGACCCAGGTGCTGGGCAGCGGCAACGCGACGGTTCCTTTCCAGCGCTTCGTCCTGGCCAAGGTGCCGCTGACCTACGTGTTGGCCGCGTCGGGCGGTGCGGTGCTCTCCACCCTCACCGTCCGGGTCGACGGCCGGCTCTGGCGGGAGGTCCCCCAGCTCTTCGGGGCCGGCCCGCATGAGGAGATCTTCACGACGCAGACCCGACGACGAGGGCCACGTGACGGTGCAGTTCGGCGACGGGAAGACCGGGAGCCGACTGCCCACCGGGTCCAACAACGTGACCGCGCAGTACCGCGTCGGGACCGGGCTGGAGGGCCGGGTCAACGCTGACCAGCTCACCCTGCCGATGACCCGCCCGCTGGGGCTGCGCTCGGTGACGAACCCGATCGCCACCGGGCTCGCGGCCGACCCGGAGGCCGAGCAGCGAGATCCGGGCCAATGTCCCGCGGACGGCGCTCACCCTGGACCGGGTGGTGTCCCTGCGCGACGTCGAGGACTTCGCCCGGTCGGTGCCCGGGATCGGCAAGGCCCAGGCCAGCTGGCTCTGGGACGGCCGCCGCAGGTTCGTCCAGCTCACCGTCGCGGGGACCGGCGGCCAGTCGATCGATGCCACAGCCATCGACGACCTGACCACCGCGCTGCGCGCGGCTGGTGATCCCCGGCTTCCGCTGGACGTCGCCGCAGCCCAGGTCGTGCCGGTGCACGTCAGCGTGGGCGTCGTGGTGGACCCGGTCCACGAGCCGACCGCTGTTCTCGACGCTGTGACCACCTCGGTCTCGAGCGCCCTGACCTCGGAGGCCCGCGAGCTGGGCCAGCCGCTGACCAGCGGCGACGTCATCCTGGCCGCTCACGCGGTGCCCGGGGTCGTCGCCGTCAACATCACCGTGCCGTTGGTTGACGTCCCCTCCTCACGGGCCCACGTGAGCGATGGCGTGGTCGAGCCGGCGCAGCTGGTCGTGCTGGCCGCCGGCGGCCTCACCGTCACGGAGGTGGTGGCATGACGTCCTATCGAGACGACCTCTTCACCCTGCTACCGCTGGTGCACCAACAGCGGGACGCAGAGCCCAGCCAGGACCACGCACTGGCCGCCCTGCTCGAGGTGCTCGGCGAGCAGGCCGACGTCGTCGCGGCCGACCTCGCGAACCTCTACGACGACGCCTTCATCGAGACCTGTGCCGACTGGGTCGTGCCCTATCTGGGCGATCTGCTGGGTGTCCGTCTGCTGCATGCCTTGGGGCCCGGTCGCGGGCCGGCAGCGGGCGCTGGTGGCCAACACCCTGGACTACCGCAGACGCAAGGGCACCCTCGCCGGCCTGGAGGACCTGGCCTTCCAGGTCACCGGCTGGCCCACGGCCGCGGTGGAGTACTTCCTGCGCCTCGGGGTGACCCAGCACCTGGCCCATCTGCGCACCACCAACGTCCGCACGCCCGACCTCCGGCAAGCAGCCGACCTCGAGCTCCTCGGTGGCCCGTTCGCCGTGTCGGCGCACACCGCAGAGGTACGGCGGGTGCCCAGCGGGCGCTACGGCATCCACGCCATCGGTCTGCACACCTGGCGGTTGCTGCCCCAGCGCGTGATCCGCGCCAGCGCCCGCCCGGTCAGCGACCCGGCCGACGGCCGCTTCCACCTCGACCCGGTGGGACGCGTCGTACCTCTCGTGAACCCGGGGACCGCCGAGCCGGGCATCGAGTCGCTCGCTCGGGAGGAGCACGTGCCTGGGCTGCTGCGTCGCCGGTCGTTGTACGACGAGCTCGAGGGCCTGCGCGCCGGCACCGTGTCGGAGCCTCGGTGGTTCGGTGACGACCCGGTCATCGAGGTCTTCGCCGATTTGGGCACGGGGCCGGCCGTCGTACCCCTCGCGGAGCTGACGGTCGCCGACCTCAGCGATCCTCCGGTGCCACTCGCCGCCGGGTGGCCGCGGCCGGAGGCACCGCTGGTGGCAGCGGTCGACCCGGTGCTGGGCCGGCTGTCGTTTCGGGCCGACCTCTCCCCCACCGAGGTCGAGGTGACCTCGACGTACGCCTCACCCGGCGAGATCGGCGCCAGCACGCACGACCACACCTGCATCGAGACGACCGATCTGATCAGCCGGCACACCTGGTTCCGGGCCGTCGGCGCCCGGGCCGTGCCGGTGCCCGGGGTCGTGCAGGCCACGATCGGCGAGGCCGTGACCGACTGGAACGCCGAGCCGGGCGGCACGGTCGGGGTGATCGCGCTCCTGGACAGCCGGACCTACGTCGAGGACCTCGCCATCGACGTCCCGGCGGGCAGCGAGCTGCTCATCGTCGCCGTCGCCTGGCCCGACGCCGAGGACGCCGGCAGCGCCACCGCCGTCCTGGAGCTGGCCACCGCCCGACCGGCGGATCGCCGCCCTCACCTGCTCGGCCAGATCGAGGTCACCGGCACGCCCGGCACGGCCGACGCCCTGGCCGGCGAGCTCACGGTCGACGGACTGCTCATCGAGGGCGACGTCACCGTCCAGCCCGGCGATCTCGGTCGCCTGGCACTGCGCCACCTGACGATCGTGCCCGACGTGGGCCGACTCAGCGTGGCTGCTCCGACCACGCCCGACGACGACAACGGACGCCTGACCCTCGAGGTTCTCCGGAGCATCACCGGCCCGATCGACCTGCCCGAACGCGGCCCCGACCTGGTGATCGCGCACAGCATCGTCGACGGCCAGGGGCTGGTCGGGGTGGCCGCCCCCGAGTCCGAGGTCCGGCTCGACCAGGTCAGCGTGCTCGGCAGCCTGCAGGCTCAGGAGCTCTTCGCCAGCGACTGCGTGCTCGACGGTCCGGTCAACGTCGAGCGCCACCAGAGCGGCTGTCTGCGCTTCAGCCACGTGCCCTCCGGCGCGGTCGCCCCACGCCGCTACCGCTGCCAACCCGACCTGGCGCTGGCTGACGTCACTGATCCGGCGGTCGCGGCCGCGATCCGGGCCCGGCTGACGCCGGTGTTCACCTCCACGACGTACGGCGACCCGGCGTACGGCCGTCTGGACGACCGCGCCGACCCGGCACTGCTGACCGGGGCGTCCAACGGTGCCGCCATGGGTGCCTTCGCCGAACTCCAGGAACCACAACGCAGGGACAACCTGACCACCGTGCTGGAGGAGTACCTCCGGCTCGGACTCGAGGCAGGTGTCATCCATGAGAGCTGACCTCGCACGGACCAGAGCGACAGGGGTAGGGACCATGAACGGTGGAGACCTGACCAGATCGACCTTCCGGGCGCACCGGCACTATGCGGGCGTCCGGATGCAGCAGGGTCGAGTGCAGCTCGACGCCGACTGGAACGAGCAGCTCGACCTGACCGCGCACCGTGACCGCGCCGAGTCGCTCGACGTCATCGGGCCGGTCGGGGTGCCAAAGGTCGACGGCGGCTTCGAGCTGACCGTGGCGCCCGACGGGACCGACCTGTTGCTCTCACCCGGCCGGGCCTGGGTGGCCGGGCGGCTCTGCGAGGTCGAGGGCGCGACGACCGCCGCCGACGAGAAGACGACCACGTCCGTCACGGTCGACTCGCTCGTTGTCGACGGAGCCGAGCTGCACGCCCACCAGTGGGTGGAGGTCATCGACAAGGACGAGTCGATCCTCACCCGGATCAGCGCCGTCGACGCCGCCACGCGCACGCTCACCCTGGAGTCGTCGATCGGCCCGCTGTCCGGCGCGATCCGGCTGCGCCCCCGCTGGTCGTACGCTGACCAGCCCGACTGGCCGGACCCCGCCCACACGTCGCGCGCCTCCTCCACCGCCCCCAACCTGCTGGACCTCGCCGACGGCAGCTACCTCGCCTACCTCGACGTGTGGGAGCGCGCGATCACCGCGCTGGACGACCCCACGATCAGCGAGCCGGCACTGGGCGTGGACACCGCGACCCGCAGCAAGGTGGTCTGGCAGGTGCGGCTGCTCGACCTCGAGGACATCGACGCGCCAGTCGACTGCGAGAGCGACCTGTCCGAGGTGCTGGCCGAGCTGGCGCCCTCGACCGGATTGATGGCAGCCCGCGCCGAACCCCCGGCGGGCTCCGCGGACCTGTGTCGGCCCACCCCGGCCGGCGGGTACGTCGGCCTGGAGAACCAGCTCTACCGCGTGCACGTCCACCAGGTCGCCTCCGGCAGGCCCGTCATCCTGTGGAGCCGGGAGAACGCCTCGGTGGCCACGCAGTGGGTCAGCACGATCACCTCCGACGTGCTGGGGGTCGCCGACATCGGTCGCGACGCCGTCCTGGGTTTCCAGCCCGGCGACTGGATCGAGCTGTACGACGACAGCCGGGTGCTCGACCGTCGGCCCGGCACCCTGGTGCGGCTGCTGAACGCCAAGGACGACCGGCTCACCCTCGACCCGGCCACCGCCACCGGTTCGACCGACATCGCCGACTTCCCACACCACCCGCAGATCCGGCGCTGGGACTCCCCCGGGCCGGTCTCGCCGGTGAGCCGGCACCTGGCTCGAGCTGGAGAACGGCGTCGAGGTGCTCTTCCCCTCCGGGTGGCACCTTCCGGCCGCACGACTACTGGCTGGTGCCGGCGCGCTCGGTGACCGCAGACGTCGACTGGCCCCGCGACTCGGCGGGCGCCCCGTGTCCGCCAGCCGCCCGCGGGCATCCGGCACGACATCGGTCGGCTGGGGATCGTGACCCGCACGGCCGACGGCGCTCGAGGTCACCGACTGTCGCGATCGTTTCCCGGCCCTGACCGCCCTGATGGCCGACGACGTCGGCGTCGACAACGACGTCTGTGATCTCCCGGGGGTCGACACCGTCCAGGACGCCCTGGACGCCCTGTGTCGGGCCAACGACCTGCGCCGCCACAACCGGTTGCTGCACGGCCACGGCATCGTCTGCGGCCTCGCCGTCCACTGCGGCGACGACGAGGTCGATGACGTCGAGGACGCCGATGAGCGCAAGGAACGGCGTACCCGGTCGGGGTTCAGCACGGCCGACCGTCGTGAGCTCTTCAGCTCCGACGACCAGAAGGCCAGGGCGAATGCGGAGCGACGCTTCGTCACGGTGCAGCCCGGCAGCGCCATCGACGTCGACGGCGTGGACCTCGACGTCCGCGAGCCGATCGTGGTCGATGTCCTGGCCGAGATCGACGCCCTCAACGACGCGCTGGGCGAAGGAGTCCTGGACAAGTCCGGGGACGGCGAGGTCTGCCTCGTCCTGCGCAGCGACCCCGATCGTGGGCCGATCGCGGTGGCGACGAAGTACGAGCCGCCCGAGAAGGGGGCCTTCCTGATCGGCACCCTGATCCACGACATCTACCAGGACTGCATCGCCCACCTGTTCAGCTGGATCAAGGCGCAGCTGCGGGCCCCCAAGAGCGACGCCGAGGACCAGCGGGGCTACCTGCTGCGCTCCGCTCTCATCAATCTGCTGACCTACGTCGCCAACCCGAAGTCGGGAGGAACGGTCTTCGTCGGCGCCAACGAGCACCGGCTGCTGGAGCGGTTCTACGACGGCCTCAAGAAGCGGCTGCGCAGCCAGACCTTCTGCGCCATGTTCGACGACGCCCGTCCCTACCCCGACTACCCCGAGTCCTTGGGCGGCATCCGGACCATCGCCGGCACCGGGATGCACTCCCGCGCGCGGATGCACCCCAGCGGCAAGGAGGTCTGGACGACCGGCGGCGGGATCAATCCCCTCAAACCGACGACCATGATCAATCGCTACGACCTCGTCAAGGAGCGTCTGGTCGCGCGCATCGACCCACTCGCGGGCCGCACGATCGTCACGGGCGACAAGGGGTCGGACACCGTGGCCGCAGTCACCGACGTGGCGTTCTCTCCCGACGGCCGGTTGATCTACGTCGCGGTGCCGACCCGCGACGGCAACGACACCTTGTTCCGCGTCGGCGACATCGGGGAGAAGGACGTCAAGTGGCGGCCGGCCACCACGATCTGCGGGGTCAAGCTGGTCACGTTGGTCACGACTGCGGCAGACCCCGAGCACGTCTACGCCATCGGCGTACGCCGCCGCTCGACGGAGGGCAAGGCGATCAGTCTGCGGGACTTCACCGGGGCCGGACTGTGGCGGATCCCGGCCAAGGAGGTGCCCGACGGGCTCACCGCCGTCGCCGGGACCGAGTCCCTCAACACCATCGGCCAGCTCGTCATCTCACCGTCCGGTGAAGCCGTCTTCAGCGTCGGGGAGGCCGACGGCAACGCTGATCGCTACCGGCGACTCGTCGCCATGAAGGTCTCCTCCGGGAGCCCGTCCCAGCTCAGCGACATCCAGCTCGACGGCCCGGGCACCGATGACCTCGCCCTGGTCCTGGGATCGAAGAAGAGCGAGCAGACGACGGTCTGGGTGGTCACGGGCTCGGGCAACCAGCGAGTCACGGGCTACGAGGTGGTCACCGGTGAGCTGGTGGCACGCGTGCCCCTGCCGTCGTCGGGTCGGGCCCAGGGGCAGCTCTCGCTGCAGGCGGTCAACGACCGGATCGTCGTGACGGACTCGAGCAGCTCGCTGGCCAGGGTCCTCGACACCTCACGCCAGGAGTTCCTGGAGGCGCTGCTGCTCCCGGTGCAGGTGGCGCCGACGTCCGTCACGGCGTTGCCGACCGAGCCCCGTCACGCGGTGGTGCTCAACCTGGTCAGCAACTCACTGTCGGTGATCGACGTCGACCTGGTGATGGCCGACTCGTTCGACCTGGCTCCGCTGATTGCCTACCGTCGGGCGGCGGTCGAGGCGTTCGTCGACCTGGTGGCCGGCTTCGCGCAGTACCTCAAGGACTGCATCTGCGACCACCTGCTCGTGAAGTGCCCACCTCGGGTGGAGAACAAGGACCTGGACCTGGCCGCGGTCAGCATCCGCGGCGGCTCGGTCTACAAGGTCTGCAACTTCTCACGGCGTCGCTACGTGAAGTCCTTCCCGACCGTCGGCTACTGGCTCTCCCTGGTGCCGGTGCTCCCTGCTCTGCGCGAGGTCCTCGGCCGCGCGTGCTGTGCGCTGCTGCCCGAACAGTTCGGGGGCTACTCCACCCAGGGGCACGACAACGCCGAGGACCGGGTCAACGCGACGCAGGCGCTCTCCTTCCTCGAGATGGCCCAGCGCGAGGACCCGATGTCCCAGCTGCGGAACCTCGACTTCGGCGCTTTCCCCGGCTTCCTGAAGGGAGCGAACTCGGGCGAGTGGGAGGAGCAGGAGCAGCCTGCCCCCTCGCCCGAGTCCGAGTCCGACTCCGAGGTCAAGGCCAAGGCCGCGACCGGGCCCGGGTTCGCGACCATGGACAGCGAGCGACCTGTCACGCAGTCCGTGCGACAGCCCAACCCCGCCGAGATGATCGTCAGCAACCTCTTCCGCAACCCCGCGCTCCGACGCACCCTGACGTCTGAACTGGTTGATCAACCGGAGCAGGCCTTCGCCGCCCACAGGATGACGGCGGCTCCCGAGGCGAGCGACCTGGCCTCCCTGCTGGCTCGGGTCGAGTCGCTCGAGACGGAGCTGGACGACCTGCGCAAGGCCGGGTCGGCGTCCCGCAAGGGGAAGTCGAAGTGACGCCGGCCTGACCCTCCGCTGGGCTGGGGTCAGTTGACCCCGTGCCAGGCGTCGTCGTGCGCCCGGTGCGCCTCGGTGAGTCCGTGCGGAAGTACTTCTCGTAGTAGCCCCTCTCGACGTGGTGCGCCTGCAGCCACACCCCGGGCACGTGGATCGCGTCGGTGTGGGCGGGGAACCGCCCGTGGGTCTCGTAGATGTAGGTGCAGATGTCGCGGGTGCACGCGATCACGTCCTCGGCGTAGTCGCTCGCCTCGCTCGAGGTAGCGAGCGCCGAACTCCCCGCGGTAGATGCGGTCGAAGAGCGCCTCGTCGGAGTAGATGCCGTTCGGGCCGAACTTGTCGGCGATCACGGCGTCGACGGCGTCGGCCATCGATCGGATAGTTGGGCGGGCACATCGCCTTGATCAGGTGCTCTCCTCGACGCCGCAGCCCGATGGCGTTCGACCGGAGGTCGGCGTGCCACGGGACCGGCACCTGCCAGCGCCAGATGTCGGCGAGCCGCCACTTCGGGACGTCCCAGTCGAAGTCCAGCATCGGGCCGTAGCGCTTGCGGAACTTCGGGTCCCCCAGCAGCACCGGCGGCGTCGATCGTCGCGTGGATCCAGGCGCCCAGGCCCATCGCGTCGGCGGTCAGCATCAGGTTCTGCAGCAGCAGGTCGGCCTCGATCTGGGTCCGCATCGAGCCCAGGATGCCGAGCGGCAGCTTGATCTCCTTGTTGAGGAACCCGTTGCTCGACCCACTTCTTCACGCCGGCCATCCGGTAGAAGTTCCGGTCGTCGACGATCGTGGGACGCGCCCCCTCCGGCTGGGTGAGGAGGTACATCAGCGCGTTGATGTACTGCCGCGACAGGTCGACCACCGGGAACAGGATCGTGGTGCCCGGCAGGTTCGACAGGAACCGGTTCGAGTCGAGGTACGCCGGGAAGTCCCGGTTGCCGCCCGGGACGTCGATCCGGTGGTCGAGCAGCTTGCACCTTGGCCTGCTGCTGCGCGAGCCAGCAGGGCGTCCGGGTCGAGCACCGAGGCACCGTCCTCGGCCGGAGGCAGCTTGCGCAGGTAGTAGGTGCCGGTGTCGTTGATCAGCAGGAAGTGCGTGCCCTGGGCGTTGTCCGGGCTGCCGGCCGCGCGACCGACCATGTTCAGGTTGGGCTTGGCCATGATCGGCTTGTGGTCGCGCGGGTCGGCGAACGGCCGGTCCGGCATCGTCAGCCCGGTGCAGCCCGGTCAGCGCGATCAGCACCGCCTCCTCCAGCTCGGTCAGCGGCGTCCGCGGCTCCTGGGACGTCCAACTCATCGAGCCCGCGTCGACCGAGCTGCCGCGGCTCACCCGGTGGGTGCGCCGCCGCCAGATCGAGGTCAACAGCGAACGCTCGGCCAGGGCATCGAGGCCGGCATGGGTGCGGGGTCGGGCTTGTTGGTCGGTCATGGCGGGCCTCAGCTGGTGCGGTGGTGCGACAGAGCGCCACGGCGCGAAGGCGCGTCTGCGTCCGGGGGAGCAGGGCGGCCAGATCGGGGCAGTGCCGCAGGATGACGCTGGTCATCGTGTTCTTGGCGATCCAGTCCATGCCGAACGGCGAGTAGATCTCCGGGCGGAAGTCGACGGTGAGGAACCGGTCGCTCTGCAGCCGACGCGATGCCATCAGGATGAAGATCCGGAAGGCCGTGTCGGAGAACCCGAACCCGTCGGGCGGCGTCTCGGCGAACAGTCCGACCATGGTGTCGACGTCGTCGACGTTGCGGTAGAGCTCCCGCATCCGGCGTACCGACTCGGGGTTGTCGCAGAGCTCCTCGAAGCGACCGCAGCCGCGGCTTGTGCAGGCCGGCCCGGAAGTCGTTGTAGCGCGGCACGCCACGCCGCCGGGTGCGCACCAGGTCGACGACCGCCAGGTCGATCAGCTCGCCCTCGCGCTCGAACTTCTGCAGCGCCTCGCGGGAAGTTGTGCAGCGTGATCGCTCCCGGGTGGGCGATCCCGAAGGAGTAGAGCAGGTTGTCCAGTCCCAGGGCCGCAGCTCCTCGTCGGCTCGCGTGGCCCGGATGTCGTTGAAGCTGCGCTGCCCCAGCAGGCTGCCGTCGGTGTGGTCGAGCAGCCGGTACTCGTCGGGGATCAGCGGGTGCAGCCGGTAGACGGTGGCGAAGTCCTCGGTCAGGGAGTACGGCGCGCCGTTGTGGTCCGGGGTGGTCTGCGGGATGCCGACGCTGGAGTGGGTGTCGAGCAGCCAGATGCCCAGCTTGGTCAGCCAGTCGCCCGACGGCGGGCCGTACCAGTTGGTCTTGAGCCCGAGGTCGATCGCCTCGGTGCGCCAGGATCGCCGGTGTCCACTCGACGGTGTGGATCTTGGCGATCAGGGCCGAGACGATCAGCCGAGCGGTCTGGAAGATCCGCTCGTCGCTCCAGCCCGCGGTAGTGCGCGCGCAGCTCGTCGCAGACCACGTTGTGCTCGCGGGCGAACAGCGTGTGCAGGCCGCAGAGCCCCATCCACCAGCTCTCGTTGAACCCGGTGATCTCCATGCCGCTGGTGTCCGCCGGGAGGTAGCCGTCGTCGGTCAGCCGGAGCTTGGCGCCCTCGCGGACCGCGCGGCCTTCGTCTCGGGGTCCGAGCCGTAGACCTCGGAGGCGTCCCACCAGTGCGAGGCGGCGTTGGCGAAGAGCCGCTCGGTGCCGTCGGGGGCGACCTCGAGGGTCTGGTTGCCGGCGATCCGCATCTCGTTCTCGGGCTTGCCGCCGGGCGTGTTCTGCCACGTCATGCCCGGCGGGCAGGCGGCACCCGACGTCGTTCGCCCCCGAGAGGATGCCGCGCGTGGTTGACCCAGTCGTGGACCTGGAACTGGATCCAGGCCGCGGCCAGCATGTTCAGCGACCGGGCGGGCAGGAAGGTCTCCCGGGCGAGCAGCTGCCGGCTGACCACGACCGGGTTGGGCCGGTCGAAGCCGTCCGGGTCATAGGCCGGCGGCGAGGTTGCGACCGAAGGCCGCGCCCACCGCGCCCATCTCCGGGCGCGGACAGGTCGTTGTCACGACCGTCGCAGGTGCGCGCATAACGCGAGCTCTCGGGAGGCACCGGTGGGATCGCGCGCGCTCGCGGCGGAGCCTCACGGGGCTCGGTGTCGATCAGGTTGTGCTTGCGCAGCTCGTGCCGGAAGGCCTCGAGGTTGAGCACCGAGATCCGCACCGGCAGCTTCCACCACGGGATCACCCGGTTGACCACCGAGAACAGTCCGCGAGCGACGGCGCCCGACACCCGGTTGCGCATCGGGATGTCCTCGGTCGAAACGAGTGGCGGTGCGCTGCGCCGCGCTGGCGTCGTACGCCGCCTTCCGGGCCCGGTTGAGGTTGCCCAGCGGCCGGAACTCCTCCGTGGTGTTCCAGGGGTTGAAGGCGAGGGCATCGATGGCGTCCGCCTCCGCCTGGGCATCCGGCGTGCCGATGTCACCGGCGCGCAGCGTCAGGACGGCCACCAGCTCGGGCGGTGCGGCCGATTCCGTCCACGGCACCGCAGCGTCCTCGATCGGAGTGGTGCCGGCATCGACGTAGCGCTGGATGCAGAGCTCCATCTGGATGTCCCCGCCCGCCAGGCGCAGAGCCGCCTCGTGGGAGAGGTACGCCGGGTCCCGGCGATCGGGAGTGGGGCCGGGCTCGGCGTCGCAGACCGGGCGCAGCAGGTAGCGCACCGCCAGCGACGGACCCCAGCGCTGGGCGCCACGACTCCAGTAGGTCTGGGTCGCCACGCTGTCGACCGGTTGCTTGCGGGCCGTGGACACATTGCCCAGCATCCGGATCAGCTCGCGGGGGCCGTAGCGCAGCAGCAGGCGCAGGAGGCCGAACAGCTTCCCGACCCTTCCCCCGCTCAACGCCACCGCGAAGTCCACGAACTGGCGGGCATTGCGGGCGTGCGAGACCGGGAAGTTCGTCAGCAACAGGTCGTGCGTCGTCTCCGCGTCGACCTTCACCCGCAGCGCGACGCCACGCAGATCGGGTGCGTGGTCGGGTTGCCCGGTGCCGCTCGCGTTCGAGAACCGCACCGAGGTGAAGTACGCCGCGCCCGCGTGGGCGAAGCCGTGGCTCAGCTCGGCAGGCAGGTCGTCGACGAATCGCAGCACGGCGTGGTCCAGCGCGAGCGTGGACTTCGCGTGCACGGCGCGATCCAGGCCGGCGGCGACGCCGTGCTTGCTGGCCCGCTTCCGGTTCATCCGGGCCACCCGCATCATCCCCTGCGCGAGCTCGTCGAACTCCCGTCGCTCGACCTCCGGGCTGCCGCCGGCGTACACCTCGACCCAGGCGGCAGCACTGGGCCCGCCGGGGCTGGTGGGGGCGCTCTGGTCGGGGTGGCCCCGCCAGATGTGCGTCCGGCCCGAACGAGGCGTGGTCAGTCGGGGATAGCGGGTTCTGAGGTCCATCGGCGTGGGCACCTGCCCTGGTGGGTGGCGACGTCACGGCCGCCTGTCCTGGTGGTGAGCCGGATGCCGTCGCCGACCAGAGTAGGACCACCCCGTCGTGCCGACATCGTGAGCGGGCGGAGAGGGGATGGCTGCGCAGCGCGCGCTGCCGCGAGCGTGGCCCTGCGGCCACGAGACGTCCCGAGACGCATGACGATCGACTCGACCGTGCTCATTCGGCTCCCTCACCCGAGCCCACCACGAGTGGGCCCACCCACGCGAATGGGTCATTTCAGGCTAGGCAGGCCCTCGCACACCGGGAATAGCCCGATCTGACCATTCGGACCGGGTGCGATCAGCGGCGAAGGCGTCCCGGGAGCACGAAGACCGACCCCTTGCCGGTGTCGACGGTGAGCACGTCGGCGACCTTGGCGTTGTACGACGTCTGGTCGGTGGAGCAGAGCACCAGCCGCACGCTGTGGCCCTTCTTGAACCGGTGCGCGAACCCGGCCAGCTTGAACCGGACCCGCTTGCCCACGGCGGCGGCAGGCACCCGCACCGGAGCGATCAATCGGTGGATCAAGGTGGCGTCCCCGTTCGGAGCCACGTCGTAGACCTTGCCGAAGAAGACCATGTCCTGGCCGTTGGAGTTGCTGATGTGGATCCGGCCGGCGGGGATGCCGACGGAGTTGAAGGCCCTGGTGAACGGCGCCGACGTGAAGGCCGCGAACTGGCCGTTGATCTCCTTCGGCGGGATGTTCTGCGAGCTCGGGCTGGCGCCGGGGCCGGTGAACTGGGACTTCTCGGTGTAGGCCGCCGGCTGGCCACCCTGCGGGTTCAGGAAGTTGGCCGAACCGTCCTTGACCTCGGCACCGGGGAACGCGAGGGCGTTGCTGCCCGAGAGCGTGAACGTGGTGTTGTGTCGCAGCGGAAAGCGCGAGGAGGCGCCGTACTGCTCGTCGTTGGCGCCCGCACCGGCGTACTTCGCCCAGTCGCGGTAGTAGGTGAAGGCCGGACCCCGGCCGGCCTTCTTGCCGCGCAACCAGTGCGCCATCCAGCCGAGCGAACGCAGGCTGAGGTAGCAGTCGTCGAGCTCCTTGACCGTGCGGTCGGCACCGTCGTACGCCTCGCACTCGCCGGGCTGGGAGAGGTAGCCACCGTGGCCGCCGGAGTTCCAGATCATGCCGACCGGCACCTTGCGACGCGAGAGCTCGCGGTAGGTCGCAGACGCATCGTTGACGTTGAAGAGGGTGTCGCTCTGGCCCTGGACCAGCAGCACCGGAATCTTGACCTTCCGCAGGAAGGTGGCACCCGAGGCCCGGGCGATCAGCTGGCGGGACTCCTCGTCGTAGGTGCCGGTGGCCACCAGACCGGAGGCCGTGCGGCACAGCGCGAGGTAGTAGCCGGGGCAGCCCGGGGCGCCCGCGATCTCCTCGGGGTCGCCCGAGGCCTGCTTGGTCTCGGGGCAGCTGCCGCCGCCGGAGGCCGGCTGCGAGTTGCCGAGGGCGTAGAAGAGCGAGGTCCACTCCTGCTTGAAGACGCCCTGGGGGTTCAGGCTGTGGGTCAGCCCGGTCTTGTCGCCGGGCACGACCCGGTTGTTCGGGTCGAGGGAGTAGATCAGGTTGTCCCAGGTGCGACCGACCACGCTGGCCCGGATGCGCTTGTCGTGCGCGGCCAGCGGGAGCTGGATGCCGCCGCCGTAGGAGCCGCCGATCGTGCCGACGACCGCCCCCCGCCGGTTGTGCAGGACGTCCTTGCGGGGCTCGAGGACCTGGTCGATCAGCTGCGAGGCGCTCTTCACGTCGTAGTCGGCCGACTGCAGGGTCACGCAGCCATCGCTGTTGCCGAAGCCGGAGGAGGTGAAGGTGAGGACGACATACCCGTGGGCGGCGAAGAAGCGCGCCGTCGTCACGATCTCGTTCGAGTCCTTGGTCAGGCCGAAACCGTGGGTCATCAGGATCGCGGGCTGCGGGTTCTTCGGGCGTGCGTTGTTGGGCAGGTAGAGCGTGGTGTCGAGGTCGAGCTCGATGTCGTCGTTCGGCCCGGTCACGACCGGCACCAGCTGCTCGACGGTCTTCCAGGTGTGCTTGCCGCGGTTCTTCTTCACGCGGTCGGAGCGACCGGCGGGTGCGGAAGCAACCGCAGGGCTGGCCACGGCAGGGGCGATGGAGGGAGCCAGCGATCCCGACGGAGCAGCGCCCGCGGGCTGGCCGAGGACAACGAGCGCGGAGGCACCCATGACCAGGGCGAGCAGCCACGAGACAGGAGGTCGACCGGCGACACGGTGCTTGAACATGAATGAAAGATACGGTCGCGCAGCCCATCACGCGGGGGAATCCCACCACCCGGCCCTGCCAAGGCCGGCGAGTTGGCCACACCGTCGTGCCCCTCGGGCCGCTCTCAGGTGCGCAGGGTCGGTGGCTCCACGGGACTCATCGCGAGCACCGCGACGTCGTCGGTGGGGACCACGTCGTACAGCATCGCCTCGATCAGCCGCACCGCCGCCTGGGCGCCCTGGGGCCGCGCGACCTCGAGCTGGACGGTGAGGTCGTTCTCCGCCGCCAGAGGTCCACCGCGGCCTCCCTCGGTGAGGCCGTCGGTGTGCAGCAGCAGGGTCTCACCCTGGCGCAGGTGGAGCGAGCACTGACTGAACGTCGCGTCGGCGAACGCGCCGACCAACATGCCGTCGACCGGCTGGACGGGCGTGACGGTGCCCTCAGTGGGTCGGATCCAGAGGGCGGGTGGGTGCCCGCCCGTGCCCAGGAGGATGTGCCAGCCGTCGCCGAAGCGGTCGGGCTCCATCAGTCCGAAGACCACCGTGCAGAACCTGCCCGCGGCCGGGTCCTGCAGCAGACTCCAGTTGAGCTCGGCCAGGGCATCGGCCGGATCGCTGTGGTGGACGCCAGCAGCGCGCAGCGCGTAACGGATGTGGGAGGTGACCACCGCCGCTTCGACCCCGTGGCCCTGGACGTCGCCCAGGAAGAAGGCCCACGTGTCGCCGCCGACGTAGAAGACGTCGTAGAAGTCGCCGCCCACGCGCGAGACCGCGTGATAGTGGCACGCCAGCTCCATGCCGCGGACCTGCGGCAACGCCGGGGGGAGCAGGGTGCGCTGCAGGGTGGACGCGATCTCCTCGACCTGCTGGTGCTGCTCGCGTTCGAGGCGCAGCTCGTGCTCAGCGCGACGAGAGCCGGAGCTCCAGCTCGTCCATCACGATGGCGGCGAGATCTCGCAGCGTGGCCAGATCGGCGTCGTTCACCTCGTGCGGCACGGTGTCCAGCACGTTGACGGTGCCCAGGCGGAAGCCGTCAGGGGTGATCAGCGGAGCGGCTGCGTAGAACTGGATGCCGAGGTCGCCGTGGACCAAGGGATTGTCGGCGACGCGGGGATCGTTGCGGGCGTCATCGACGTGGTAGACCTCGTCCTGCAGGATCGCCGACGCACACAGCCCCGGATCGCGACCGATCTGGGTCACGCCCTCGAGTCCGCTGGTGGCCTTGAACCAGATCCGGTCGGAGTCGACGATGCTCACCGTCGCGAACGGCGTACCGAACCAGCGGGCCGCGAGCGCGGCCACCCGGTCGAAGGCGCCGTCCGGCGGTGTGTCGAGAATGCTGTAGCGAGTGACGGCGCGCAAGCGCGCTGCTTCGGTCTCCACCACGGTCATGCTCGCCTCCATGGTCGTCAGGATGGCGGCACGCTACAGGCTACGCCCCTGGTCCGCAGCGCATCGCGACCTCAATGCGCGGCACGCAACAAATTCCTCCAGTCCAGGTCGAGCAGGTCACCGGGAACGTCGTACACGGCGAGGGCGCCGGCAGCCCGGAGTTCGGCCTCGCTGAACCCTCCCGACCGCAGGGCGACACAACCGAGGCCGGCCCGCTCCGCGGCCTCGACGTCGTACGGCGTGTCCCCGACGAAGACCGCCCGCGACACGTCCGGGAGCCGCCCGAGGGTCTCGCTGACCAGGTCGGGCTCCGGCTTCGACGCGTCGACGTCCTCCGAGGTCGTCATCGTCTCGATCTGATCGGAGATGTCCAGCAGGTCGACGGCCTCGCCGGCGAACTGAGGGTCGCCCGACGAAGCCAGGGCAACCACGTAGCCGCCCTCCACCAGGGACCGGACCACCTGCTCGGCGCCGGGCAGGGGGGCCACCTCGTCCCGCAGCGGGAGGTACTCCTCGCGCCATCCGTCCCGCAGCGCGTCGCCGCACTCCCGCTCGACCGACTCCCCTGCCACGTGGGCGACGAGCTTTTCGCCGCCCATGCCGATCGCCCGGTGCAGCCGCCACAGCGGCAGGGTCAGGTCCTGGCGCTTGAAGGCCCGCTGCCAGGCGACGGCATGGTGATAGGTGGAGTCGACGAGCGTGCCGTCGATGTCGAAGAGGACTGCGTCCTGACCGGTTGCCATGCCGCTCGGCGTACCCGTCGAGGGCCGGGGCACGCCTCAGGACCGCAGATTGGCCGCGTTCCGGACCCCATAGATGCGCCGTGCCGCATATGCTGTCGCCCGGATGGGGCCGACGGGCCCTCCACATCGTCGTCGCCCACGACGGCGAGAAGCGGGAGTCCGGGAGGTCCCCTTTGAGCAGCACGACGGCAGTCGGCCGCGGGGTTGCTCGCGCGCTGCCGTTCCTGCGGTGGTGGCCCCGGGTCGACCGGACCAGCACGCGTGCGGACCTGACGGCCGGCCTGACCGGCGCCCTCATCGTGCTTCCGCAGGGCGTGGCCTTCGCGACGATCGCGGGGCTGCCGCCGGAGTACGGCCTCTACGCCGCCATGGTGCCCGCAGTCGTTGCTGCGCTCTTCGGCTCGAGCTGGCACCTCGTGACGGGGCCGACCACGGCCATCTCGATCGCCGTCTTCGCCTCGGTGGCGCCGCTGGCCGAGCCGGGATCGGTGGAGTTCATCAAGCTCGTGCTGACCCTGACCTTTCTGACCGGGCTCTTCCAGCTCGTGATGGGGCTGGCCCGGCTCGGCGCCCTGGTCAACTTCATCTCGCACACGGTGGTGATCGGCTTCACCGCCGGCGCGGCGGTGCTGATCGCCACCAGCCAGCTCAACAACTTCCTGGGCCTGGACCTCGCGCGTGGCCTGCCGTTCCACGAGCTGGTCCGTCAGGCCGCCACCCGACTGGGCGAGGCGAATCCGTACGTCGTCACGGTGGGCGCCGCCACCTTGCTCTCGGGCATTGCGCTGCGACGGATCCTGCCCACCGCGCACATGATCCTGGCCCTGGTGGTCGGCAGCCTGACTGCGCTGCTCCTCGACCGGCTCGCGGGCAGCGACATCACCCAGATCTCGACGGTGGGCGCCCTCTCGGCGGGCCTGCCACCGATCACCCTGCCGGATTTCTCACCCGAGGCGATGGGCAGCGTCGTCTTCCCCGCCGTGATCGTCACGATGCTCGGTCTCACCGAGGCGGTGTCGATCTCACGCTCGATCGCGGTCAAGTCCGAGCAGCGGATCGACGGCAACCAGGAGTTCATCGGGCAGGGCCTGGCCAACCTCGCCGGCAGCTTCTTCTCCAGCTACGCCACCAGCGGGTCGTTCAACCGCAGCGGCGTCAACCATGCGGTGGGCGCTCGCACTCCCCTCGCTGCGGTCTGCGCCTCGATCTTCCTGCTCATCATCCTGGCGGCGGTCTCCCCGCTCGCGGCCTACCTGCCAACCGCTGCGATGGCCGGCCTGCTCTTCCTGGTGGCCTACGGGCTGATCGACTTCCACCACATCGGGTCGATCCTGCGCACCAGCAGACCCGAGACCGCCGTGCTGCTGGTGACCTTCGCGGGCACGCTGATCGACCTCGAGAAGGGGATCTTCTTCGGGGTGATCCTCTCGCTGATGCTCTACCTCCTGCGCACCTCCCGGCCCGAGCTCGCGCCCGTCGTACCGGACCCCGACCCCGAGAGCTTCTACTTCGTGTCGGCGGAGGATCGGGCGGAGTGCCCGCAGTACAAGATGCTGCGCGTCCACGGCTCGCTCTTCTTCGGAGCGGTCAGCCACGTCCAGGGCGAGCTGCATCGCATCGACGAACGCGCACCTGAGCAGCGGCACGTCCTGCTCGCCACCCGGGGGATGAACTTCGTCGACATCGCGGGCGCGGAGCTGCTCGCCCAGGAGGCGAGACGGCGCCGGCGCCTGGGTGGCGGGCTCTACCTCTACCGCGTCCAACCAGCAGTCCGGGAGCTCCTCGAGGACGGCCCCTACCTCGAGGCGATCGGTGAGGAGAACATCTTCCCGACGAAGTCGCACCCGGTGGACGCGATCTACCCCCAGCTCGACTCCGAGATCTGCCGCAGCTGCACGGTGCGGATCTTCTCGCAGTGCCACATCGCCCTTCCCAACGGCGAGTCCCGCTGACCTGCCAGTTTTGGTCGCTCCCAAGCCGCTGACCTGCCAGTTTTGGTCGCTGCAAGGCCGCTGACCTGCCAGTTTTGGTCGTTGTCAGCGGTGGGCGTCCGGGCGGGAGAAGTCGGAGGTGACCGCGAACCTGTCACCCCGGACCAGCGTGTGGCGCCACTCCAGGGCCCGGCCGCCCTCGAAGCCGAGCCGCTCGATGGCGAGGGCAGCCACGCTCGCAGGCAGGTCGAGCATGACCGCCTCTGCCGGGGTGGGTACGACGGCCCGCAGCGACTCAGTGCCGCCGGTCAGGGTGATCCCGCAGCGCAACCGCAACTGCTCGTAGAGCGCGGTCTCGGTGAAGTCGACCTCGAGCAGCGGCGCGGCCACCTCCGCCGGCATCCAGACCCGATCGAGGGCGAGGGGTCGATCGCTCGCCAGCCGCACCCGCTCGAGGTAGAACAGCGGGGTCGACGCCTCGACCGAGAGCCGCTCGGCCACCACCGCATCGGCCCGGATGTCCCGTTTCCGGATCACGCTGCGCTGGGTCTGGCCGGCCGCCTCCACCGCCGAGAAGAGGCTGTAGAGCGTGCCCATCCGCTGGTCGATCTCGGCAGGCTCGGCCAGGCGCGAGGTCCTCCCCCGCTCCCCCGACACGATCCCGGCTTCCCGGAGACCCCGCAGGGCCTCGCGCACGGTGTGCCGGCTGACGGCGTACTCCTCGACGAGCGCGAGCTCACCGGGAAACTCGTCGGTGAACTCGCCACCGCGGACCCGCGTCAGCAGGTCGGCGCGAACCTGCTCCCACAGGGGCGAGGCCAGGCGACGGTCGACCGCTCTCATGTCAGCGGTGCGTCGCGCAGCTTCAGGACGTCGATGAGGAACCGCGCGGTGCCTCCGCCCTCGGCCAGAGCGATGTCGATGGCGCGCGGGACGTTGAGCTCTGTGACCAGCGACTGCAGCACCTCATCGCGAGCATCGGTCTCACCGCCCGGGCGGCCGGCGGCCGCGTGGAGCTGCTCGAGGACGCCGGCTGCGTTCTCGAACTCGACGTCGGCGCACTCCCACGGCTGGTCCCACGGCCGGTTGAGCAGGGCGAGCCGGACGGCGGGGGCGGCATGGCGCTGCAGCACCTCCCCGATCAGCACGAGATTGCCGGTCGACTTGGCCATCTTCTCGCCGTCCAGCCGGACCTCACCCACGTGCACGACGGCGCGCGCGAACGGGCCGACGCCGGTGGCTGCCTCGACCATCGCCGACTGGTAGGCGTGGTGCGGGAAGGCCAGGTCGACGCCGCCGACGAGCACGTCGACGGAGTTGCCGAGGCAAGCCATCGCCATCGCCGCACACTCCGCGTGCCAACCTGGTCGGCCCCAGCCCCACGGGCTCGGCCAGGCCGGGTGCTCCTCGCTGGAGGGGCGCCAGATCGCGACATCGAAGGGCGAGTCACGACCGGGAGCGTCGTCCTGGTCGCCGAACTCGCGGGAGGCCTCCAGCGCTGTGGCTTCGTCGAGCCCGGCAGCGGCCGGCAGGTGATCGCCGCGGAAGTAGACGTGGCCGTCGCGCTCGTACGCCGCGCCCGCGTCGAGCAGGGCGGCCGCCAGTCGCTGCACCGGACGGATGTAGCCCCGGGCGTGCGGGGTCTGGTCGGGGCGCGCCGAGGAGAGGGCGCGCATGTCGCGATCGAAGAGGAACTCCTGGGTCAGCGCGAAGTCGTCGTAGTGCCGACCCTTGCCCCGCGCCGCGGCGGTCAGCACGTCGTCGACGTCGGTCACGTTGCGACAGGTCATCGCCTCCGCTCCGGTGGCGTGCGCCAGCGACGCGATCAGATCGGCCCAGATGAAGGTCGAGGCGTGCCCCATGTGGGTGACGTCGTACGGCGTGATGCCGCAGGTGTAGATCCGCACCGGCCCGGGGGTGATCACCCGGCGGCCGGCCAGGGTCAGCGGCAGGACCGGGGGCGAGTCGACCGGATAGCGGCCCTCCGTCCCGAGGACGCCGGACGGGGTCGGAGCAGCGAAGCGCGAAGTTGGGTAGCCCACGCTGCGAGTGTGCCACCCGCGTCGCCGCCCGGTCACTCATCCGGCCGCTGTTTCGCCTCTTGTCCGGTGGTGTCGATCGGAATACGGTGACAAAAATGTCCGGTCATATGTGAGGGGTTGCTCATGCAGGTCGAGGTCATTGACACCAGCGAGCTCGGGGATCGCAGCTACGTCGTCCACGACGGCAGTACGGCGGTGGTCATCGATCCTCAGCGCGACATCGATCGCGTCCAGTCCGTGCTCGCCGATCTGGGGCTGAGCGTGGCGGCCGTGGCCGAGACGCATGTGCACAACGACTACGTGACCGGTGGCCTCGAGCTCGCCCGCCAGACCGGCGCCGACTACCTGGTCTGTGCCGACGACGACGTCGCCTTCGAGCGGCGAGGCGTGTCCGACGGAGACGTGCTGACCTACGGCACGCTCGAGGTGCGGGTGATCGCCACCCCCGGTCACACGCACACGCACCTCTCCTACGCCATCGCCGAGGCGGAGAGCCCCGACGACCGGGCGGTGTTCACCGGCGGGTCGCTGCTCTACGGCAGCGTCGGTCGCACCGACCTGCTCGGCGACGAGCACACCGATGAGCTGACCCGGGCGCAGTTCCGCTCGGCTCGCAAGTTGGTCTCCCTCCTGCCCGAGGAGACCGGCGTCTACCCCACCCACGGCTTCGGCAGCTTCTGCTCCTCGGGCTCGGCGGCCGGAGGCGACTCCTCGACGATCGGCGAGGAGCGCAAGCGCAACGACGCGTTGACCGAGGACGACGAGGACGCGTTCGTGACCAAGCTGATCGCGAACCTCACGGCCTACCCCAGCTACTACGCCCACATGAGCCCGATGAATGCGGAGGGGCCCGGCCCGATCGACCTGAGCCCGCCGGAGAGTGTCGACGTCCCGGAGCTGCGTCGCCGGGTCGAGGCCGGCGAGTGGGTGGTGGACCTGCGCGATCGCAAGGTCTACCCGGCCGGTCACCTGCGCGGCAGCATCGGCTTCGATCTGGCCGGCCAATTCGCGACCTACCTCGGCTGGCTGATCCCCTGGGGCACTCCCCTGACCTTGATCGGCGAGAGCGAGGACCAGGTCGCCAAGGCCCAGCGTGAGCTGGTGCGGATCGGGATCGACCGGCCGGCGGGCGCGGCCGCCGGTGAGGTCAGCTCGATGATCCCGGACGAACACCTGGCGGACTACCCCGTCGTCACCTTCGACGACCTGAAGAAGGAGCCGTCGGAGCGCACCGACGGCCAGGAACCACCCACCGTCCTCGACGTACGCCGCGACGACGAGCGGGCCGACGACGCGATCCCGGGCTCGACCCACATCCCCATCCACGACCTGCTCGACCGACTCGACGACGTGCCGTCCGGGACGCTGTGGGTGCACTGCGCCAGCGGCATCCGGGCCGCCATCTGCGCCAGCCTGCTGGACCGTGAGGGCCACGACGTCGTGCTGATCGATGACGAGTTCGAGAAGGCGGTTGAGTTGGGTCTGACCGCATCGGGCGGCTGAGGCGTTCGGCTGTGTCTGCCTCGAGGACTTCAGTCGCCAGCCACCTGCGACAGCTCTGTCGCTCATGCTCTCGAGCGCAGTTCGGAGGTGCTGCTTACCGCCCACTATGACGCTCTAGCAGTTCGGCGTTGCGGACGCTTCGGACGCGCGACGCCAGGTCAGGACGTCCTTGGATCCAATGGGCCGCCATCTCCCTGCTCCCGAGGATGGTTGTCGCTTCCCCACCTTGGGCGAGAAGAGCGAAACAACGCACCCCGTGGATGCTGGCGAGCCGGAATAGCCCGACGATCTCGCATTCCAAGGCTCATCAGTAATGCAGGTCCCGATGGTTGACCCTGCACTGTGGCTTCACGTCTAAGTTCCACCCGGTACACAGGCTGCGAGCGCGCTTTCGCGGCCGCTACTCGTCGCCGTCCAGTGTCGGGACGATTTCGAGATTCACCAGTCGATAGACGGGCCGTCCAGCTGTGCCCGCGACTGTCCGCGTTCGGGACTCTTCGACAATCACGCGCACGCTCTCGCGCAGATGACCGAAGACCTCGCCGACAAGAGGCTCATCGATTACGCCCTCGATGTCTGGGCGACCCTCCGATTCGAAGTAGAAGATCCGTCGGCGGCTGCGGGCTCCGTCAAGGTTGCCAACGAGGTCGAGGCGCACCGTCTCGGTGACGGACTCGGTCAGACGTTCCTCGAGGTCCTCCGCTTGGGTCAGTGTCAGGACGCCATTGATCTCTTCGCCGGCACCCGTCAACGTTGCGCGAATTCCGTGGACCCGCTTGGCAGCGAGGGCCACCTCGTGCATGGCTCGACGAGTCGGCGTTCGGCCCCCAAGTGCAGCCTCGATGGCTGTCTCATCGTCAAGGCCACCGGGCAACAGGTTTACGAATCGAGTGAGTGCCTGGGCGGACAGTGATTCGGCCGGCAACTCGTCCATCACCAGATCACCTGCCGCTGGCCGGAAGGTGATCAGGTTTCCGGGGCCAGTGGTGACATACAGCGGGGCGTGGTCGTAGTCCGATGTGTGCAGTCGCGTGAACGCCTCGGTGGGCTGCCGGATCTCCTTGGAGACGGCGACCACTGCGCGTTGAATCCGGCTGACCACCTCGTTGACGTCACGACTGTTCGGCTGTGAGTCGCCCACCCGGATCGTCAACGCTTTGTCCGCGGCAAGTGCCACACGTGCATCGGGAGGAACCAGGTCATTGAACGCCATGATCAGTCCCGATCGCGCGGCTTGATCCACCAACGTTTGATCACCTGTGACGCGGGCGGCCTCCACGGCGGACCGCACTTCTGGCAGTTCGCGGCGAGATTCATCAGCGGAACCAACAGCCTCATCGAGGGCTGCAAGGAGGTCGCGCACGCCGTCGAGACTCATGGCGTCATCACCACCTCGATATAGCCCTTCGCCTTGCCGGGAACCACATCGCCAGATGGGCCCTTCACGCTCGACCATATGCCGTGCCAGGTAGCAGCATCACTAGGCCTTGCGAAGAAGGCATCGATCAGACCTACGGCGGGCTGGATCCGCCGCAGCCATCCGCCCGGTCGAGGCATGGCAAAGAAAAGGTCTTGGAGTGTTAGGAGTTGATAACCGTCGCCGCGAGACAGCGAAGCTTCTGCCAGGGGAAGGTCGGCTGGGAAGAACGCGAGGTCCAAGTCATGGGGGGCTGCAGTCTTGTGCGTGACAAATCCGCCGTTGATCCACAACACCCCCGAGCCAAACTCTTCCAAGGCACGGCTTCTCCACAGGTCAAAGGCGGAGAAAATGGCTTCCCGCTCGAGGCGATTCGGAGCCGACTTGACGAAGATGTCGAAGACGTCAACGAGACTCGCCTTGTGACGCCCGGGCGGCAGGAATCCGTCGTGCGTCAGTGCTGGCAACATTAGATCCCCCAAGTGAGCGTTGTCCCAGTCATAATGCACGAGCGAGGCTTGCGCTTTCGACTATCGCCAATGCACAGACGTGCTCTACCCGTCGACACCACTGATAGCGTCACACCGCCGCCTATGTCATTTCGGTCTGTCAGGCGGCTGGGCGGCCAGTGCGCCTCAGGGGTTGCACGAGCAGCGCCGACATGCGACCGAGTTGGACGGGGCACAGTTGGCCAATCGCGGTAGCGTCGTCGCGCGCATTGCACCGGGCCTTCCACCTAGAGTTCCCGGTGCAGGCCAAACGGTAGTCGAGCACGGCGAGCATCGGAGAGAGCGAGTGACAGCGACGAACGACGGTGCGGCTACATCCGAGCACAAGTGGAATCGGCGTGGCGAGATGCAGCGTGCGGTCTTCAAAGTGCTCCTTGACCATCCTGAAGGCCTCCCCGTCCAAGAGGTCCTGCAGCGAGCGGAGGTGGTCTGCCCACCGACAGGGAGCGAGAACGGCGACTATGACAGTTCGCCGGGCGTTCGGCGGTATCCCAAGATGGTGCGGTTCGCCACGATCACCTCGGTCAAGGCCGGCTGGTTGATTAAGAGCAAGGAGCATGGCGTCTAACCGACGCAGGCCGCGAAGCCTACGTAAGCCACCCCGACGCCAACCAGTTCCAGAAGGTCGCCCGCGCTGCGTACCAGCAGTGGAAGGCAGAACGCCTGGGCGATGAGTACGACGAGTCCGAGGACGCAGAGGACCTCGAGGCGATCCGACTGGAGGCCAGTTCGCAGGACCGCAATCGACGGGCATGGCTCTGTCGCGGGGCCAACGTCAATGACACTAACGTCCTCAGTCAGTGGTTCAGCGAAGGCTTCTGCTCCATCGGCTGGGGTGATATCAACGGACTCGGCGTCGTCGGCTCGCGAGCGGAGATCAAGGCAGCGGTTGACGTCGTGCATGCGGACCGCCCAGCGCAAGCGCGTCGGAACTCGTCGGCATCATCGACCGCTTCACGATCGAAATGGAACCCGGAGACCTCGTCGTCACGGTCAACGGTCCACGCGTCTATGTCGGGGAGATCACCGGGGATCCGACCCTGAGTGAAGTTCCGCTCACCCCGCGCCGACGCCCTGTTCGCTGGCGGAACATCGACACGCCGGGACTCAGATGCGCAGTTGTCGGCCGCCGCGGCCGACGGGCTCCGCGGTCTGATGACTGTCACCGAACTGACGCCACATCTCCTCGAGTTCGCGACAATCGCTGAGATCGAGCTCGGTGACGACGCCGGGGAGCTCGAGCTCCGCGAAGCGGTCATCCCCGCGCCCGACGCAAAGCTGGCCGAAAAACTGCTGCTCCCACTCGAGTGGCTGAAGGAGACCGTCGACCTGCTCAACGACAAGCGCCAGTTCGTGCTCTACGGCCCACCCGGCACCGGCAAGACCTACCTCGCGCAGGAGCTGTGCAAGAGCCTGGTCGAGCCGGCCGGTGGCGAGTACGAGGTCGTCCAGTTCCACCCGTCGTACGCCTACGAGGACTTCTTCGAAGGACTGCGGCCACGACTCAATGAGGACGGCTCCGGCGGCATCGCTTCGAGCCTCGTGCACGGTCCGCTTCGCCGCATGGCCGCCCGGGCCACCGAAGACCCGGGCGCCGTACGTCCTGATCATCGACGAGATCAACCGAGCCAACCTCGCGAAGGTCTTCGGCGAGCTCTACTTCCTCCTGGAGTACCGCGGCACCTCGGTCGCGCTGCAGTACTCCGAGGAGCCGTTCGCCTGCCGCGCAACCTCTTCATCATCGGCACGATGAATACCGCTGACCGTTCGATCGCCCTGGTCGATGCGGCGATGCGACGACGGTTCTACTTCCAGAAGTCTCTTCCCGACCGAGGCGCCCGTCGAGGGCCTTCTCGGCCGTGGCTCGCGCGGCAGAAGTTGCCCGACCGAGCCAGCCGCACCTACTGATGGCGCTGAACAACAGCGATCGGCGACCCTGACTTCGCGATCGGGCCGTCTTACCTGATGACGAAGCGGGTCGCCGATCGACGCCGGGCTAGAGCGGATCTGGCGCACCGCGATCCTCCCGCTGCTCGAAGAGCACTTCTTCGGCGAGGGCCGCAACATCGACGCCGAGTTCGGACTCGCGTCGCTGCGCAAGTGCCTGAGCGCCACCGGCGCCCACTGTCGCGAAGCCTCGGTCGGCTGGCCGCAGCCGAGGCCGACACCCAGACTGACCACGCTCGAACTCATCGCCTGGGACTCGGCGAGGCGATCGGGCTTACCGGGCGCAGGCCGAGCCTTGACGCGCCGCGGAGCGGTCAACTGTCAGCCCGGCTGGACGCCAGATTCATGGGCTGACCTGCCACTCCCTGGTCGGAGTCATCAACGCCGGGGGACGTCGAGCTGCGTATCCGCCCGCGGATCACCATCACTCGACTGATCTACCTCCTCGGCTACGCGCAAGACCCGAAGGGCTGGCACGACGACCCCGCTGGGCTGGACGACCAGCCCGACCTGTGGCCGGCCATGGCGCAGGTCATTCGCGCGCGTAGGCCGAGCGGCCTGGATCGCGGCGTTCTGCAGGGCTACCGGACCGAGGAGTCTCCCGTCTCGTCCTCCGCGGACGCTTGCGAGGCCGACCAGCTTCGACGACGGCCGGGCTCGCCATCCCCCTCGAGGTCCGCTACGACGAGTACGACGTCGACATCGCCGAGAACCAGCTCCTTCGCGCCGCCGCCGAACGGCTAGCTGCGAGTTCCCGACTGCCGCCGGCCGTCCGTCGGCTCCGGCACCTACTATCGCCGGCTCGCCGACGTGAGTCGACTCGTCCCCGGTCAGGTGCTCCGCCGACACCGCGAGCCGGCTCAACGCTCCGCTACCAGCCGGCGCTGGCTCTGGCCCGCATGGTGCTCCGGGCACGATCAGTCGACGCACGGACGCGGGATTCGCGCCACCGGCTTCCTGGTCAATATGAACACCGTCTTCGAGGACTTCGTGACGATCGCGCTGACCGGGCGCTGCGCCGTTCGGCGGGCGCTGCGACGCCCAGGACACAGGACACCGCTGGACAAGGCCGGACGCATCAAAATGCGGCCCGATCTCGTTCGGTACGGCCCCGAGGGCCCACCGCAAGCCGTCATCGACGCCAAGTACAAGGCCGAGACGCCGGCGGGCTTCCCTACGCCGACCTCTACCAGCTGCTCGCCTACTGCACCGCACTCGATCTCCGGGTCGGACACCTGATTTACGCAGAGGGGAGCGAAGTGCAGGAGGTCGTGGTCCGGAACTCTGACGTCAGAATTCACCAGCACGCGCTGGACCTGTCGGCGTCCCCCCATTCGTTGCTCGCCGAGGTCGCAAAGTTGGCGGACAACATTGCAAGCGCGAGGTGACACGGCCACATCGGAACTGGGCTGCGGACTGGGCGTGACTCGGTCCGACACAGTCCCAGGGTAGAGACGATTCGGTCACAAGTCGGTCGCGTGACTCGGGCGAAGACAAAGCGGCCCCAGCCTGGTTGACACTCGGGTTCGCCTGGGGACGGGCGAGGCACTCCTCAGCAAGGCAGCGGCCAATGGATCTCGCCTCGTTCAAGCGCACAACCCTTAGACCTCCAGCGACTGCCCCTGGTCGCGCGACGTCGAGGGTGCGACATCCCGCCGCTAATGGGTGGCCGCGTTCGTCAAACCCCTTCCCCACGAATGTGGACCTTCGTTGTTCGCCTAGCGCTTGCCACCGCCCACGGCGCCCGTGGCGACGTGCTCGCCCCGTTAAAGGCTGGCGTCATGCTGCGACCGAACTGTCGGCACCTGCTGGAAGGATCTCCAACATGAGCACCGACCTTGCCGAACTGATCTACGACGCCGTCCGCGCCATCCCCGCTGGCACCGTGATCTCGTACGGCGAACTGGCCGAACGAGTAGGGCGCCCCGGCGCTGCCCTCGCGGTGGCGAACATCCTCGGGAGCCGCCCCGACGCCGATGACTGGCAGACCACGCCGGGTGACCAGATCGACGTGCCGTGGTGGCGCGTGCTGAGGTCGGACGGCACCATGCTCGGGCCCGAGCACGAGATGACCCCGCACCGTATCGCCTGGACCACGTGGGCTCGCGACATGCTGATCAGTGAGGGTGTGGTCTTCACGAAAGATGGCCGGGTGGCCAGCCTCGCCGGCCGCCCCAGCGTTGGCGGTGGTGGCGCTCGCTCGACCCGCAAGTCGGCCAGCGAGGCGTCGCCCTGCTGGAAGCACGAGAAGGTCCAGTACTCCTGCCGCGACTGCGCACCTCAGTAGAGGCGCCGATCTTCGGGCGCGCATCGACAAGCGACCGGTCGGCGGCGACGGCACCCGCCCGCGGTTGCGAGCCACGACAGAACCGGAAAACGTCAATCCCCCGGCTACGAGGCCGCCGGGATCTGACTGTTTCGCACTCGATCGTCGCTTGTGCATCCCGCGACGGAACGCCGAACGCCGCCCCGTCGCACCCATGCCTGAGACGAACGGTCTCGCTCTGAGCCGCTCGCTGGCCCGACTGCGAACCAGTACTGACCCCAGGGTCAGTAGCGCCTCACGGCGCCTTTGATGTGGCATTCAGTGTTGATGGAATAGGTATGGGCTTCGTAGAGCTTGCGTGAGCGGCCGAGGGTCTTGACCTTGCCGAGATGGGCGTTGCCGCGCGGGCCGAGAGTGGTCTCGCCGTCGGCCATGTACACGGTGCCGATCCTGCGGCCGTCGGGGAGCCTTGAGAAGTAGGTGCCCTCGAGGTGGTAGGACCACCGGCTCAAGGGAATGCCGCTTCGCAGGTAGAACTGGAACGTGGTGTTTTTCTTGGCCCGGGTGATTTTCACAACGAGACGCTCACCCTGCGTACACGCCGACGATCGCGTGGATTGACGGGCCTGAGCGGCCTGAGCGTCAACGGAACCTAGGCCCACCGGGGTGACCGCCATCAACACCAAGCACAACGCCTTTGCGGCTGTGGTGGTGATGCGGGGAGGCCTCATGGTCTCAGTATCGGGCACGCTGGACCGAGAGCCTTGACAAATTCGACGGTTTGGCGGGCTGCCTTCACAGGGGATGCTCGGTGTGCTCATCGAGGTCTTGCCATAGGCGCCACTCCAGAAGGCTCGTTCCTAAAGAGATGTCCCCTCACGCATCCGGACGCGCTTGATGGGGACAGGATCTGACACAAATTGCAAAGTGCGGTCGTGGGTTACCTCGACGAACGCGGCTGGGAGCAACATCACGACGTCGCCCCGGCCTTCACCACACAGCCCCTTGGTCGCGTGCACAGACTTCGCGCCGGCGGAGTGACATTCATAGCCGACTCACCTCGACGCCCCGCTCATCAGCGAATCGACCCAACGAGCAGAGGAACTCTCTATGACCAGACACAGCCCGCTTCCGGTCTATCTGAGCCTCGAGGAAGCCGCCGAGGTCATGTCACTGTCGACCCGGACCATTCGTCGCCGCATCAGTGACGGGACCATCCCGGCCTACGGATGTGGGCGCCGCTCCATCCGAATCCGCCTTGACGAGCTCGAGGCGGCGCTCCGGCGGATCCCGACCGTGCGTCGGTGATCTACGCCATCCGGTGACCACACCCGGCAACAGCTCTCGAGACCTCCGCGGCTATCGCTGCGGAGGTCCGACCCGCGCCTCGATTCACGCACACCGCCACTGCGCGGATGCACTTCGCATCTGGCACGTAGCTGGCACGCCGGCGATTCTCAAACCGAGAAATGGCCTCTGACCTGCGGTAATACTGGTGGGCGATACTGGGTTCGAACCAGTGACCTCTTCGGTGTGAACGAAGCGCGCTACCACTGCGCCAATCGCCCTCCGGGTGCTGCTCAAACGTGGTGCTGGAGGGTGTTTCAACTGCGGTCGCAGACTCTAACGCATAGCGCGGGCCGCTCCCACATTCGGGTCTCGTCGAGAAAGTTCGAGCCGACGAGCAACCAACCACGGTGCCGTAGCGTCTTTACCAGTGGGGAGCCTGCTGCTCCCCCGGCACAGTCTCGGAGAAGGACACCATGACCACACCCCTCGCTGCGGTGTCTCAGGACATCGCGTTGCACTGCGACGACGAGCAGGGTCGCCCCATGGCCTTCATCGCGAGCTTCAGCTACACCGATGCCGACCCCTACGCGGTGTCGATCACCTTCCACCTGCCCCACGGCGACGTCCCGTGGGTGCTGTCTCGCTCGCTGCTGACCGACGGCCTTGCCGCGCCCTCGGGCGAGGGCGACATCCGGTTGTGGCCCTCGCACGACGAGGAGGGGTGCGCGACGGTGCGGATGGCCTTCTACTCCCCCGAGGGCCTGCTCTACGCCGCCGCCCGCAGGCGCGAGCTCACCGGCTTCCTCGTACGCACGTGGGAGCGAGTGCCGGTCGGCACCGAGCGCTCCCAGCTCGACCTGGACTCGCTGGTCAGCTCGTTGCTCGGCTGAGCCCGAGCAGGTCTGGCTCCCGCTCGCGCCACCTCTGCGCCGCGGCTGCCGTGATCGGACCGCTGGGCAGCTCGCGCTCGCCCCACCTCACCACCGCCTGGACGTCGCGGGTGGTCGAGACGAGGAAGACCTCGTCGGCCTGCTCGGCGACCTCGATCGGCTCGTCGACCTCGCGGCCGCCGTACCAGTCGAGCATCAAGGCTCGGGTGACCCCGGCCAGGCACCCGCTGGCCAGCGTGGGGGTCCGCAGCTCCCCGTCGACGACGTAGAAGACGTTCGAGCCGGTGCCTTCACAGAGGTGACCGGCAAGGTTGGCGAAGATCGCCTCGCTGGCGCCCTGGCGACGGGCCTCGGCGAGCGCGACCACGTTCTCGGCGTACGACGTGGTCTTGAGCCCCACCAGCGCGCCCCGCTCGTTGCGGGGCCAGGGCACCGTCACCACGCTCGTGGCGGCCGGCGTGGGCTCCATCGGCGCAGCAACGACCACCACGGTCGGCTCGTGGTCACCACGGCCCGACCCCAGGGGCGCAGGCCCGGCGGTCACGGTGATCCGGATCCGCCCCAGCGCGAGGTCCTGGCCCGCGAGCACCTCCCCCACTGCCCCGCGCAGGGTGTCGGCGTCGACCTCCGGCAGCCCGAGGCCGTGCGCCGAGCGCGCGAGGCGGGCCAGGTGCAGGTCGAGGGCGAAGGGCGCCCCGTCGACGACCTTGATCGCCTCGAACACCCCGTCCCCCACGGTCAACCCGTGGTCGGTGACCCGCACCGCCGGGGCGTCAGCATCGTCCATCAGGGCTCCGTCGATCCACGCGCGCATGGCGCCACTGTAGGAGCGCGGCACGATCGAGCCGCGCAGTTCCCCGGAACGGCGCGGAACCACGCGGAAGTCGACCCCCAGTTTGGGCCCCAGGCGACGCATCGGTTACTGTTCACACGCACATCAGCCCGGCAACGCCGAGCAGGTGGCAGGCGGACATAGCTCAGTTGGTAGAGCGCAACCTTGCCAAGGTTGAGGTCGCGAGTTCGAGTCTCGTTGTCCGCTCGGAGAGGTCAGTGTTAAGGCCAGACCTCCAGCATCACGGTGGGTTGGCCGAGAGGCGAGGCAACGGACTGCAAATCCGTGTACACGGGTTCAAATCCCGTACCCACCTCCACACAACTTCACAGCCGCTGCAGTTCCTTGCAGCATTGGGCGATTGGCGCAGCGGTAGCGCGCTTCCCTGACACGGAAGAGGTCACTGGTTCAAACCCAGTATCGCCCACAAAGTGTTCGCAGGTCAGAGGCCCTTTCGAGGGCCTCTTTCCTGTTTTCGCCGCGTGACGTGCTGCGCTCCCGCAGCCCGCCGAGCCCTCCTCGATCGGCCGATCAGCCGTCGTCGAGTGACACACTCAGCCCATGACTCGGGACGCAGGCCAGCTGTTCGTCGTCCACGGCCGCATCGAGGCCCTCGTCCACGACGCAGCGGTGGTCCCTGTCGATCAGGACTTCCGATTCAACCGGTACTGGGACGAGCTGGTCGGGCCGGCCGCACAGAAGCCGGGGCGCTGGGATCCGCACGGCTGGGGCAGGACGCTCGGGAGCCGCGAGCGGGTGTGGGCCGTCAGCATCGGCGGTGACACAGCCGATCCGTACGAGGTCATCCTCGACCGCGTCGAGCGCTGCCTGGCCAGCATCGACAAGCGTCGCTCGGCGCACGCACCGGTCAGGGGCGCGGGGACGAGGCCCCTCGTGGCCATCCCCGTCATCGGGATCGGCCTCGGCGGTTACGCCGAGGACCGTGGGACGGCGCTTCGCCTGCTCGTGAGCCGCCTGACCTCCGCCGCGCAGGAGCGCGATCTCGACGTAGCACTCGTGACCCCGGACCCGGCCGTCTACGCAGCCGCCCAGTACGCGCGCAAGGACCTACCGAGCCCCCTCCCCGACGAGCTCGAGGACAAGGCGCGTTCGCTGGGCGCTCAAGCTCGCGATGGGAGTCTCGCGCTCTTTCTGGGCGCCGGCGTCGGCGTGCCCGCGGGGCTGCCGAGCTGGGGAAGGCTGGTCGAGAAGCTCGCCGCCGAGTTCGGCGTTCGCGACTTCAACCAGGGCAGCGACGAGCTCTCGGTCACCGACCAGGCCGAGTTGATCGAGAAGGCATCCGAGGGGCAGTTCCAGCAACGGGTGGCTAAGATCGTCCTGCCCTTCAAGCGCCCCTCCCTGCTCCATGCCCTGCTCGCCGGGCTCGACTGCCGAGAGGTGGTGACGACCAACTACGACGTCCTGTACGAGACCGCCGTGCGCGCGTCGGATCGCCAGATCAGCAGCGTGTTGCCCTGGACCTCGGCGCATGGTGCGGACCGCTGGATCCTCAAGCTGCACGGCGATGTCGAGCACCCGACGAAGATCGTGCTCACGCGTCGGCACATGGTGCGCTTCGACGCCGCGAACCGACCGTCGGGGTCGGTGCTGCAGACCCTGCTCCTCACCAAGCAGGTGCTCGTCGTCGGCGCCTCGATGAGCGACGACAACGTGATCCGGCTCGCGCACGAGGTCCAGAACTATCGGACGGACCATCAAGAGGGGCTGACCGAGCCGTTCGGCACCGTGCTCGACGTGGACGGTAATCACGTCCGAGCTCAGCTCTGGGACGGCCAGCTCGACTGGGTCTCCCTCGCTGGGACGGGTCTCGGGCACGGCGCCCGGGTCGTCGAGCTGCTGCTCGACCGCGTCGCCTTCCACGCGTCCCGCGACTCGTCCTGGCTCCTCGACGAACGGTTCGAAGGTCTCCTCGATGATGAGCAGGACCGACTACTGGCCCGGGAGATGCGCGAGCTCTACCGTCGACTCCCCATCGGGCGTCCGAACAGCAAGTGGCGACCGCTGGTTCACCGACTCGAGGAGCTCGGGGTCGACCGGTGACCCCGCTGATCGCTGGCTGAGTCCGCTCAGCGCAACCCGAGTCCGGCCATCTGCTCCGCGGTGAGCACCCCACCGTTGTCGGCAGCGGCGCGGAACGCCGGCAGGTGCATCTCCAGCGAGGCGCGTCGTAGGTTGGTCAACACCCGGGTCAGCGTGGCGTCGTCGCCGGCCTGGGTCAGGAGCTCGTCGTAGAGCGCGACGTTGGCCACCTCGCCCTCTGCCCACGCGGTCGCCGCCGTGGCCAGGTCGTCCGGTGCTGTCATCTCGCCCAGGTAAGGGTTGTCGGGCACCGTCACCCCGCGCCTTTCCAGCTGGCGGGTCAACGCCTCGACGTGACGCAGCTCGGCGGCACGGATCGAGACGTACGGCTCGACCTCGCCGAACTCCTCGATCACCGCCGTGTAGGCGGCATAGGCGGCGTACTCGCCGTCGGGCGACATCAGCGCTTCCCACGCCGCTGCGCTCGCCGGATCGAGGTCGGGAGCCTCGGCAGCGTCCACGGGCCCACTGGGGCTCGCGGCCGCGGAGGACCCGGAGCCGGCCGCCGGAGCGGACTCCTCCGAGCCATCGCTGCCGCACCCGGCGAGCAGCATCAGAGAGACGCTCGCGACGGCGACACGTTGGAGTTGACGAGTCCTGGCGATCACGGGGAACCCCGATCCGGTAGACGGTGGTCCTTCTACAACGCCTACCCCGGGTGGGTATGTTCCTGCGCTGCGACAGCGCGACGTGAGTCGGGTGGGGGCCAGGTCGCCTACCTCGCCCCCACCCATCAACACCGTCATTCCACCGCGCACCCACCGGGCTCGCCTCACCTTTGCGGGCGATGCCTCCGCCGTGCGCTCCCTGTCGCCGGGGCGCCGGCGCTGATAGAACGGAGCTCCACCCCCAGCCGAGGAGACGTGACATGGCAGGTCGAGTCAGGGTCGGAAGCAGGGCCGAGCTCAGTGACGGCACGCTCCACACCGTCGATGCCGACGGCACCTCGGTGATCATCGGCCTCGCCGGTGGCGGGCTCTGCGCGGCCCGCAACCGCTGCCCCCACCTCGGGCTGTCGCTGACCAAGGGCCCGGGCGGACTCTCGTACGACGACGGTGAGGTCGTCTGCCCCTGGCACAGCTCGAGCTTCGACCTCGCCACCGGCGCCAACCGCGACTGGGCCCACGGGTTCGCCGGACGCACCATGCCCGGGTGGTCGCGCAAGCTCATCGCGCTCGGGCGCAAGCCGGCCCCGCTGACGACGTACCCGGTCACGGTCGAGGGCGACGACGTCTACGTCGAGCTCTGAGCCGGGTCAGGCACCCTTCTGCGGGAGCGAGGCGGCAAAGGCGAGGCCGCGGCCCACCCACTCCCCGAGCTCCTCGTCATCGGGCTCGAGCAGGACCCGTAGCCACCCACGCATCTCGCGACCACGCATCACCACCGGGGCGACCCGGTCGCCGTCGATCCACCTCTCGGCATCATCGGGGTCCACCCGGACCATGAGGCCGCCCTGGCCGCTGGCTGCCACCGCCATGTTGCCGTGGAGCAGGAAGGCGAGACCGCCGAACATCTTCTTCTCGATGCAGCCCTCCACGCCCTCCAGATGAGCTCGGAGGCTCTCGGCGAGGTCCTCGTCGTAGGCCATAGGCCTGATCCTCCCAGCAGTGGCCGTGCCACGGCCAGTCGCCCAGACGAGACGGCCAGAAGCCCCGCCGGCCCGGAGATCGGCGGGGCTTCTCGTCGTCGGATGGAGTGCGCCCCGAAGAGCCCGAGCCGCGCCCGACCTCCTCATCAAAGGCCATGAATCGTGATGAGACCGGGGTTTTGCGCCCGTACGGACGCAAAATCTCTTGCTTCCGACCGAATCCGAACGAAGTCCGAACGGCACGAAACCGGGAGTGGGCGGGGAGTCGTGGCCTCGGTAGACAACAATGGTCACATCAGATGACACCTCCGGCGCCAGCGGTTCGCCGACGGCGGCGCGTGTCACGACAGCCCCAGACGGGGCATGGACGGGACGGTACAACTGTGGACACCAACGAGTGGCGCACCGATCGTGGCAAGGCCCACGGCCTGTCGATCCGGGAGTGCCAGATCATCACCCTGATCACCGGTGGGTTGACCAACGCAGAGATCGCCAGTGAGACCCACTTGTCGATCAACTCCGTGAAGACCTACATCCGCTCGACCTACCGCAAGATCGGGGCAGCCCGACGCTCCCAGGCCGTGGTCTGGGGCATGCGCAACGGCTTCTCCCCCGCTGAGGTCGACACCGACGAGCGCCCCGACGTCGCGTCCTGAACGCGCCGCCGAGCGAAATCAAGGTAAAACTTCAACCAAATCCGTCGATTCCCTTCCCGCTCGGGGCGGGGTCTGGTTATGGTTGTCTCACCGAGCCGTTGGAGACCCGAGACTCCAACGGCTCGGGTATCTTTTTGCCCTTTTCCGAGCACTCGGACCGGGCGCTCGAGCCCCGGCATCACAACGGCGTGAGCAGCGCGGCCGGCAGCCACTCCTCCACCGTGACCCAGATGGCAGACCGCAGCTCGGCGGCATAGATCACACGCCCCTCCCACCCGGCGCTGACCTGTCGCCACTCGACGAGCAGCCCGGGGCGTCGTACGCCGTGGCCGTCGACGGCATCGGAGACCCAGCAGTGGCGCGCCGGGCAGACCTCACCGGCCGCGCGGGGCTCTCCTGGCACCGCCACAGGCGCGGTCGCACCGGCGCGGACCCGCTCGGCGAGCGGTACGCCGCTCCCCTGCTTGCCCCAGCTGCTGCCCACCGCGCCATCGTCTCACAGGTTCGAACACCTGTTCGACCCTCGCACCGGGAGGGCGATCAGTCCTCGTCGGTGGCGGACTCTTCGTCGTGGGTGCCGGGGCGCGGGGCCCACGGCAGCTCCTGGGCCGGCCGTACGACGACGAGCCGGTCGCCGCGGGCAAGCAGGGTGACCACGGGGTCGAAGTAGCGGAAGACCTTCTCGTCGCGGATCACCGCGATGACCTGGTCCGGCAGGCTCTGCGGCTGCCTGCCCACCTCGGTGACGAGCAGGTCGCGCTCGGCCACCTCGAGGCCATTGCCATAGCTGAGGAGGTCCTCCATGACCGTGCCGAGCATCGGGGAGACCGAGGAGAGCCCCAACAACCGGCCGACGGCGTCGGAGGACGTGACGACCGAGTCGGCCCCGGACTGCCTCATCAGCGGCACGTTCTCGTGCTCACGCACCGCGGCCACGATCCGGGCGTGGGGGTTGAGCTGGCGCACGGTGAGCGTCGCCAGCACGTTGGTGTCGTCGCGGTCGGTGGTGATGATGACCTGCTCGGCCTCCGCGGCGCCGGCACGTCGCAGCACGTCACGCCGTGTCGCGTCGCCGGTGATCACCGCCAGGCCGTCAGCGTGCGCGTCTTCCATCGCCGACCGGTCCGGGTCGACGATGACGATCGACTCCTTCGCATAGCCGTTGTTCCGCAAGGTGATGACGGCGCTGCGCCCCTTGGTGCCGTATCCGACGACCACGACGTGGTGACCCATCTTCTTCCTCCATCGTGCGACTCGGAACATCTCGCGCCCCTGGGAGGCCAGGACCTCCAGGGTGGTCCCGATGAGCAGGACCAGGAACGCGATGCGGGCAGGGGTGATGACGAAGGCGTTGACCAGCCGGGCGCCGTCGGTCTGCGGCGCGATGTCGCCGTAGCCGGTCGTGCTCAGCGTGACGGTCGTGTAGTAGATCGCATCGATCAGGCTGACCCGGTTCTCCGGGTCGGCGTTGTCGACATAGCCCTCGCGATCGAGGTAGACGATCAGGACCGTGCCGACCAGGATGCCCAGCGCCGCCAGCAGCCGTCGTCCCAGTGCCCACCAGGGCGAGCGGACTTGCGCAGGAAGAGCGACAGAGCCGGGGGCGAAGAAGGTCGACTCGCTCTCGTTCTCCTGGGCCACGGTGGTGAATCTAGGCCATCGCACTCGGCGCCGGGCTCACGCCTCGCGCTCCTTGCTGATCACGGTGCGCAGGCGGTGCATCAGCTCGGTGCGCGCACGGGTCGTGCTGAGCTGGGGGAACACCGCATCGAAGGCCGCGTTGACCGCGGCTCCGATGAGCACGGCCAGCGCCACGACGTAGAGCCACAGCAGGACGGCGATGGGCGCCGCCAGCGGCCCGTAGATCGACTTGGAGTCCGACGCGGTCACCGTGAGCACCCAGCGCAGCACGTAGGAGCCCAGGACCCACGCCACCAGCGAGAACGTCGCGCCGGGCAGGTTGAAGCTCCAGTTGGTGCGCACCGGCACTGACACGTGGTAGAGCGTGGCCAGGAAGCACACGCACAGCACCAGCACGATCGGCCAGTAGAACGCCCGCAGGAACCCCATCTCTTCCGGCACCACCCGGCCCACCAGCTGGGGCCCGGCGATCACCAGCGGGATCGAGATCGCGCCGGTGACGACGGCGAGGATGTAGAGCACGAACGCCAGCGCGCGGGTCTTGATGATCCCGCGCTGACCACCGAGGCCGTGCATGATCGTGATGGTGTCGACGAAGACGTTGAGCGCCCGCGAGCCCGACCACAGCGCGAGCACGAAGCCCAGGGAGATCACGTCGAAGCGGCCGGCGTCGAGGACCTCGTTCATCGTCGGGACGATCACCGTGTCGACGGCGCTCTCGGTGAGGAACGTCGAGCTGAGGTCGACCACCGCCTGACGCACCTGCTCGAGCTGGGCGTCGCTGAACTGCTCCGAGACGTAGCCGATGGCTCCGGCGAGGGCGAAGATGAGCGGCGGCACCGACAGCACCGCGAAGAACGCAGCCTCGGCGGCGAGGCCGGTGACGCGGTAGCGCAGGCACGAGGCGACCGTGGTCACCACGATCCGCCACACCGTGTGGGCGGCGGGTCGCACCCGGCGCTGGGCTCGGTCGAGACCCTGCACCACCCGCCGGCGTACGGCGGTGTCTGAGGTCTCCGCCGTCATGGCATCCACGGTAGCCACCTCGGAGCCCCGGACCGGGGAGCCCGGGCCCCGGCGCTGCGTGATCTGGGCAGCACCGCTCAGAGCACCTCGCGCTAGCCGGGCCGATCAGGCCAGGTCGAGGCCCGGGTAGAGCGGGTGCTTGTCGAGCATCTCGGCCGAGGCGTCCTTGACCCGGCCCGCGACGCCGTCGGCGAGGGTGTACGACGCCTTCGAGGGGCCGCCGGCCTTGGTGGTGCCGGCCTCGGTGTTGGACAGCACCTCCACGATCAGCGCAGCGACGTTGTCGAACTCGTCGTGGCCGAAGCCGCGGGTGGTGAGCGCGGGGGTGCCCAGGCGGATGCCGGAGGTGTACCAGGCGCCGTTGGCGTCGGCGGGCACGGAGTTGCGGTTGGTCACGATGCCGGCGTCGAGCAGCGCCGACTCGGCCTGACGGCCGGTCAGCCCGTACGACGAGACGTCGAGCAGCACGAGGTGGTTGTCGGTGCCGCCGGTGACCAGGGTCGCGTCGCGGTCCAGGAAGCCCTGGGCGAGCGACTTGGCGTTGTCGGCGACCTGCTGGGCGTAGGTCTGGAACGACGACTGGCGGGCCTCGGCGAAGGCGACGGCCTTGGCGGCCATCACGTGCGACAGCGGGCCGCCGAGCACCATCGGGCACCCGCGGTCGACCGAGGGGGCGTACTCCTCGGTGGCCAGCACGATGCCGCCGCGCGGTCCGCGCAGCGACTTGTGGGTGGTGGAGGTGACGATGTGGGCGTGCGGGATCGGGTTCTCGTCGCCGGTGAACACCTTGCCGGCCACCAGGCCCGCGAAGTGGGCCATGTCGACCATGAGCGTGGCGCCGACCTCGTCGGCGATCTCGCGCATCTTGGCGAAGTCGACCCGACGCGGGTACGCCGAGTAGCCGGCCACGAGCACGAGCGGCTTGAACTCGCGCGCCTTGGCCGCGACCTTGTCGTAGTCGAGCAGCCCGGTCACCGGGTCGGTGCCGTACTGCTGCTGGTGGAACATCTTGCCGCTGATGTTGGGGCGGAAGCCGTGGGTGAGGTGCCCGCCGGCGTCCAGGCTCATGCCGAGCAGACGCTGGTTGCCCAGCTCCTTGCGCAGCTTCTCCCAGTCCTCGTCGGTGAGGTCGTTGACGTTCTTCTTCTCCGCGGCCTCCAGCCACGGGCCCTCGATCCGGTGGGCCAGGATCGACCAGAACGCCACGAGGTTGGCATCGATGCCCGAGTGGGGCTGGACGTAGGCGTACTCGGCGCCGAACAGCTCGCGCGCGTGCTCGGCAGCAAGGCTCTCGACGGTGTCGACGTTCTGGCAGCCGGCGTAGAAGCGGTGACCGACGGTGCCCTCGGCGTACTTGTCGCTCAGCCAGGTGCCCATCGTGAGCAGTACCGCGGGCGAGGCGTAGTTCTCGCTGGCGATCAGCTTGAGCGAGCCGCGCTGGTCGGCGAGCTCCTGGCGCGTCGCCTCGGCGATGCGGGGCTCGACCGAGGCGATGACCTCGAGAGCGTTGGAGTAAGCACTGCTGGTGAGGGCATTGAGATCGGCCATGACCGAAGCCTATCGGCGTGCCCGGGCAACCCGGGACTTCGGCCCGGCGCTGGTCACGGTCGGGGTTACTCCACAGTCACTTGCCCGGTCGCCTGCGTGACGTGCGCCACGTTGCGCACCTGGGACCCGCGCCACTGTCCACACTTCGGGATTGACGTCTCACATCACGAGATTCACGTTTGTGGACCGCCTGTCCGGACCGTGAGACTCCACCCCATGGTCTCCGCTGCAACACACGCCCACCTCGTGGTACGTCGCCACGTGGACCTCGGGCGTACCCGCAGCAGCCTCTGTCGCTCTCGCTGAGTTCCTCACCTCTCAGTCCCGCGCGGCGCACGAGCCGCCTCAGCGAAAGAGCCACCGATGCCTGATCAGCGCTTCCAGTCCCAGCCGCCGGTCCACACCGAGATCCCGCGCACCAAGCGCGCCGAGGGCCAGTGGGCCCTGGGTTACACCGAGCCGTTGAACAAGAACGAGCAGTCCAAGAAGGACGACGACCCGCTCAACGTCCGCGACCGCATCCTCTACACCTACTCCAAGCGCGGGTTCGCCTCCATCGACCCCGCCGACCTGCGCGGTCGCTTCCGGTGGATGGGCCTCTACACCCAGCGCGCGCCCGGCTTCGACGGCGGCAAGACCTCCACGGTGCCCGAGGAGGAGCTCGACGCCGAGCACTTCATGCTCCGGGTGCGCTCCGACGGTCGCCTGCTCACCGCGGACGCCGTCCGCGCGCTCGGCACCATCGGCGTCGACTTCGCTCGCGACACCGCCGACGTCACCGACCGTCAGAACATCCAGTACCACTGGATCCGCGTCGAGGACGTGCCGGCGATCTGGGAGCGGCTCGACGCCGCCGGCCTGAGCAGCCTCGAGGCCTGCGGCGACTCGCCCCGGCCCTTCCTCGGCTCCCCGGTGGCCGGGGTCGCCAAGGACGAGATCATCGACGGCACCCCGGCGCTCGAGGAGATCTACGAGCGCTTCATCGGCAACCCCGACTTCTCCAACTTCCCGCGCAAGTTCAAGACCGCGCTGACCGGACACCCCAGCCACGACGTCTCCCCGGAGACCAACGACGTCTCCTTCGTCGGCACCGTCCACCCCGAGCACGGCCCCGGCTTCGACGTCTGGGTGGGCGGCGGGCTGTCGACCAACCCGATGCTGGCCCAGAAGATGGGCGTGTGGGTGCCTCTCGACGAGGTCGCCGACGTGTGGGAGGCCGTGGCCGGCGTGTTCCGCGACTACGGCTACCGCCGCCTGCGCTCGCGTGCCCGCCTGAAGTTCCTGGTCGCCGACTGGGGCGTCGCGAAGTTCCGCGAGGTCGTGGAGAAGGAGTACCTCGGCCGCGCCCTGGTCACGTGCGACTCCCCCGCCTCCCCGGTCGGGCACCGCGACCACATCGGCATCCACGAGCAGAACGACGGCAAGTTCTACGTCGGGGTCGCCCCCGCCGTCGGGCGCGTCTCCGGCTCCCTGCTCGTGCAGCTCGCGGACGCGATCGAGGAGTTCGGCGTCGCCGGCGCCCGGCTCACGCCGTACCAGAAGATCGTGCTGATCGGCGTCGACGCCGACCGGGTCGAGGCCCTGGTGGCACGGCTCGACGAGATCGGGCTCTCGGCCCGTCCCTCGGCCTGGCGCCGCAACACGATGGCCTGCACCGGCATCGAGTACTGCAAGCTCGCGATCGTCGACACCAAGGAGCGGGCGCGCAAGCTCATCCTCGAGCTGGAGAAGCGCTTCCCCGACCTCGACACCCCGATCACCGTCAACGTCAACGGCTGCCCCAACGCCTGCGCCCGCACCCAGATCGCCGACATCGGCCTCAAGGGCCAGCTCGTCATGGACGAGGACCAGCAGGTCGAGGGCTTCCAGGTGCACCTCGGCGGCGCGACCGGCCTGCAGGCCAACTTCGGCCGCAAGCTGCGGGCCCACAAGGTCACCAGCGCCGGTCTCGACGACTACATCACCGCAGTCGTCACCAACTTCCTCGCCGACCGCCACGACGAGGAGAGCTTCGCCAGCTGGGTCGCCCGCGCTGACGAGGAGCTGCTCCGCGGCGAGAAGTCGCTGGTCAAGTCATGAGCACCCCACGACCGGCGGCCCGCCATGAGTGAGCGGACCACGCCCTTCCACTGCCCCTACTGCGGCGAGCAGGACCTCTGGCCGCACGAGGTGGTCTCCGAGACCGGTGACGTGAGCTCCCCGCACGGATCGTGGGAGTGCCGCGGCTGCCAGCGTGCCTTCGCGCTCAAGTCGCTCGGCATGCTGCGTCGCCACGCACCCGGGGCGACCTCATGACTACCGCGACCACCCGCACCGCGCGCGCCCAGCGAGGCATCGCCACCGAGGGACGCTCCCCCGAGGAGCTGCGCGACCTGGTCTCCCACTGGGGCGCCGAGCTCGAGCTGGCGCCGGCCGAGACCATCATCGAGTGGGCTGCGGCCACGTTCGGGGAGCGGTTCGCGATCACCTCCTCCATGGGCGATGCGGTGCTGGCGCACGTGGCCCAGCGCGTCGTCCCCGGGATCGACGTCGTCTTCCTCGACACCGGCTACCACTTCGTCGAGACCATCGGCACCCGCGACGCCGTGGAAGCGACGATGGACGTCACCCTGCTCTCGATCACGCCCGTGCAGACGGTGGCCGAGCAGGACGCCACCTACGGCCCCGACCTCTACAAGACCGACCCCGACCTGTGCTGCGCGCTGCGCAAGGTCGCACCCCTGGCCACCGCCCTCGCCCGCTACGACGCCTGGGCCACCGGCCTGCGTCGCGCCGAGACCCACAACCGGGTCATCGCTCCGGTGATCGGGTGGGATGCCAAGAAGGGCAAGGTCAAGGTCTCTCCCTTGGCGCGCTGGAGTGATGAGCAGGTCGATCGCTACGTCGCCGAGAACGGCGTGCTGATCAACCCGCTCGTCTACGACGGCTATCCCTCCATCGGGTGCGCTCCGTGCACCCGTCGTGTCGCCCCCGGTGATGACCCGCGCAGCGGGCGCTGGGCCGGCACGCAGAAGACCGAATGCGGGATCCACACCTGATGAACCCCAACGAGAGGAGGCAGCCCTGATGGCTGCACCCGCCCTGGTAGCCGTGGCTCACGCCAGCCGTGACCCGAGGACCGCGACGACCGTCGCTGCGCTGATCGACGAGGTGAAGTCGCAGCGCCCCGACCTGCGCGTCGAGCGAGCCTTCCTCGAGGACCTCCGACTCCCTGCCCGCTGCGGCAAGCCGGCGTTCCAGAACGTCGTCGACCGGCTCGTGCGCGCCGGGCACGACGAGATCGTCGTGGTGCCGCTCGTGCTCTCCGACGTGGCCCCGGGTTCGGCCGACCTCTCCGAGGCCCTGGCCGTCGCCGCTGCGCGGCACCCCGGCATCGTCATCCGCTCCAGCGCCATCCTGGGCCTCGAGCCGTGCTTCCTCGAGGTGCTCGACGAGCGTCTGCGCGAGGCGCTCCGCGAGTCCCGCGTCCGTGAGCTCGACGCCCTGGTCCTGGCCGCCACCGGCTCGACCGACCCGCTGGCCAACCAGTCGGTCGCCCGGCTCGCCCGCCTGTGGGGCACCCACCACAAGCTGCCGGTCACCGCGGCCTTCGCGGCCAGCGCTCCCCCGGCCACCGGGGAGGCCGTGCGTGCCTTCCGGGGTGAGGGACGCCGCCACATCGCCGTGGCCTCGCTGTTCCTGACGCCGGGTGCGCTCACCGACCGTGCTGCCGAGCTCGCCCTCGAAGCCGGCGCCGTCGCGGTCTCCGCTCCGCTGGGCGCCCACCCCGAGGTGGCCCGCGCCATCCTCGCGCGCTACGCCGTCGGCGCCGTCGAGCTCGTGCCGGTCTGACCCTCTGAACACTGTGCCGTCGACCACCTGGCTGACGCGCGCCGAGACGGACGGCGACCTCCATGCCGTCCGCTCGGTGATCGAGGCTGCCTTCGGGACGCCTGCCGAGGCGGACCTCGTCGACGCGCTCCGGGACGACGCGGCGTGGATCGACGGCCTGTCCATCGTGTCCACGACCGCCGCCGGGCAGGTCGTCGCGCACGCGCTGCTGACCCGGTGCCACATCGACGACGTGCCTGCCCTGTGCCTGGCGCCGTGCTCGGTGCTGCCCGAGCTCCAGCGGACGGGAGCGGGGTCGGCGGCCATCCGTGCCGCTCTCGAGGCCGCTCGCGCGCTCGGTGAGAGGTCCGTGGTGGTACTGGGGCATCCGGACTACTACCCGCGCTTCGGGTTCCGTCGAGCCTCGAGCGCAGGGATCCGGCTCACGATCGACGTGCCCGCCGAGGCCCTGATGGCGCTGTCGCTCTCGCCCGATCACGTGCTGCCGTCCGGCACGGTCAGCTACGCGGCTCCCTTCGGGATCTGACCGGCCACGGCTCGCCGGTCGAGTGCCTCCGGTCGAGCGCCTCCCGGTCGAGTGCCTCCGGGCAGGCACCCGTGACAGGTGTCATGGCCAGGTCGTGACATCTCCCCCGAGGCCGGGCGCCGGTGCCGGCCGAGGCTGGAGCCATGACCACACCAGCACTCCAGGCGATCGGCCTGACGAAGCGGTTCCGGGGGCAGGACGGAGCGAGCATCACCGCAGTCGACGGCATCGACCTGACCATCGGCTCCGGCGAGATCGTCGCCTTCCTCGGCCCCAACGGCGCCGGCAAGACCACCACCGTGGACCTGGTCCTCGGCCTGACCGCCCCGACCAGCGGCACCATCGAGGTGTACGGCGTCACCCCGCATCGCGCGGTCGCCGATGGCCGGGTCTCGGCGGTGCTGCAGACCGGTGGGCTCCTGCCCGACTTCACCGTGCGCGAGACCATCCGCGCGATCGCGGCGCTGCACGGCCGACCCGAGCGGGTCGACGTCGTCATCGAGCGCGCCGGGCTGGGTCGCCTCGCCGACCGGCTCGTGCAGGCCTGCTCGGGCGGTGAGCAGCAGCGGCTGAAGTTCGCCCTCGCGCTCGTCCCCGACCCGGACCTGGTGATCCTCGACGAACCGACGACCGGCATGGACGTGGGCGCGCGCCAGGAGTTCTGGGACACGATGCGTGCCGACGCCGCCGACGGCCGCACCATCGTCTTCGCGACCCACTACCTCGCCGAGGCCGATGCGTTCGCCGACCGCACCGTGCTGATGGCCCGCGGCCAGATCATGGCCGATGCTCCCACCGCGCAGGTGCGGGCGGCGTACGGCAGCCAGACCATGACCTTCCACCCGCCCCGCGAGGTCGTGGGAGCCGACGGCATCGACCGCGCCTGGCTGGACCAGGTCCGCACGGCGGTCGCACCCCTGGGCATCACCGAGCTCGAGGTCGCCAGCGCCAGCCTCGAAGCGGCCTTCCTGGCCCTGACCGGCGCCCCCGCCGAGGCCGAGGAGGCCGTGCTGTGACCACCGTGACGATCCCGGACACCGAGACCCCCGCTCCCACGAGCCCCCGCCGCGCGCGACCCCTCGCGCTCACCTACGCACGCCTCGACCTGCGACGACAGCTCCGCGACCGCGCCGGCATGTTCTTCATCGTCGCGCTGCCGGTCTTCTTGTTCCTCGTCTTCGGGATGGGCGACGGCGAGGCCTACGGCAGCGCCAACGTCGCGATGTACGTGATGGTCTCGATGGCGGCGTACGGCGCCGTCACGGCCACCACCACCGTCGCCGGGTCGGCCGCGACCGAGCAGACGATGGGGTGGGGGCGACAGCTCGCGCTGACCCCCCTGGCTCCGCTGAGCTTCGTGGCGATCAAGACCGCCGTCGCGATGCTGGTCGCAGCGGTCCCCATCGCGCTGATCTACGCGACCGGAGCCGCGACCGGAGCTGCCGGCACCACCGTCGACTGGCTGGCCAGCGCCGCCATCGTGTGGCTCGGCTCGGCGCTGTTCGCGATCTACGGACTGGCGGTGTGCCTGGTGTTCAAGGGCGAGAACGCCGCCGGCATCGCGTCCGGACTCATCGTGGTCATGAGCTTCCTCGGCAACGTCTTCACACCGATGGACGGGCTTCTGCTGGAGATCGGCCGCTGGACCCCGCTCTACGGCTACGCCGGGCTCGCCCGCTACCCGATCTCGGAGGGCTACCTGCCGATCGACGCCGGCCACGACCCGGTGTGGCTGCTGCTCGCTAACGTGGGCACGTGGACGGTCATCTTCGCGGCGCTGGCGCTCTGGGGCCTGCGACGACGCCGGGAACGGGTGTGACCCCGGCCGGCACCGCCGCTGGACCGACCGGCTCGCCGTGGGAGCGGTGGGCGTGGGTGGTGGCCGCGATCTGGCTGGTCTTCCTGCTCTACCCGGTGCTCGAGACGTTCCAGACCGACGCGACGGCACCGGTCAAGGGAGTGGTGCTGACGCTCATCGCGGCCTACGCGGTGGTCTACCTGCTCGGCTGGAGCGTGTGGCGTGAGCACGCGCTGAAGGTCTGGTGCGCGATGCTCCTGCTCGGCCTGGGCACGGTGCCGGTGATCGGCATCGAGGCCATCGGGCTGACGCCGTACCTCGGAGCCTTCTCGGCCCTGATGGTCCCGGCGCCGTGGTGGAAGGCAACCACGATCCTCAGCGCCCTGCTGCCGGTCCTCTCCCTCATCGGTGGTGACTTCCCGGCCTTCTTCTTCCTGATGGTGTGGCCCCTCATCGGGTTCTTCACCGCGATGCGGGTCTTCGCCGACCTCGAGAGGCAGTCCGAGGAGGACCGAGCGCAGCTGGCCCTGGTGGCCGAGCGCGACCGGGTCGCCCGGGACGTGCACGACGTCCTGGGCCACTCGTTGACGGCGCTCTCGATCAAGGCCGAGCTCGCCGCCCGACTGATCGACGTCGACCCCGAGCGCGCCCGTGCCGAGCTGGAGTCGATCCAGGAGACGGCCCGCCAGGCGTTGGCCGAGGTCCGCTCCACCGTGGGCGGACTGCGAGCGGCCAACCTCGAGGCCGAGCTGGCTGCCGCTCCTCGCGTGCTCGCCGACGCCGGCATCGAGACCCGCCTGGTCGGTACCGTCGCCGACTCCGATCCTCGGCACCGCACCCTGCTGGCCTGGGTGCTGCGGGAGTCGGTGACCAACGTGGTCCGGCACTCAGGCGCCTCGACGGTCCTGATCGAGCTGTCGTCGACCGGACTCGTCGTCGCCGACGACGGCACCGGTTTCGAGGGCAGCGACTGCGGCGACGGCAACGGCTTGCGCGGCATGCGGGAGCGCGTGGCGGCAGCCGGCGGCACCCTCCACCTGGCGGGCTCCCCCGGCGCCCGCGTGGAGGTGGTGCTGCCGTGATCCGGATCCTGCTGGCCGACGACCAGGCGCTCGTCCGGGGAGCGCTCGCGGCACTGCTCGACCTCGAGCCCGACCTCGACGTGGTCGCCCAGGTCGGGCGGGGCGACGAGGTCGTGGCGGCTGCCCGCTCCTCGCAGGCCGAGGTGTGCCTGCTCGACATCGAGATGCCCGGCCTCACCGGGCTCGAGGTCGCCGAGCAGCTGCGCTCCGAGCTGCCGGCGGTCAAGTCGCTGATCGTGACCACCTTCGGTCGGCCGGGCTACGTGCGCCGCGCCCTCGACGCCGGCGCTGCGGGCTTCCTGGTGAAGGACACGCCGGCACGCCAGCTCGCCGACGCCGTACGCCGCGTGCACGCCGGGCTGCGGGTCGTCGACCCGGGCCTGGCGACCGAGTCCCTGATGTCGGGCCCCTCGCCGCTCACTGCCCGGGAGTCGGAGATCCTGCTGCTCGCGATCGACGGGTCGCCGGTGGCGGTGATCGCCGCGCGAGCCCAGCTCTCGGTCGGCACGGTCCGCAACCACCTCTCGTCCGCGATCGGCAAGACCGGCGCGTCGACCAGGGCGGAAGCGGCACGGCTCGCCCAGTCGAACGGCTGGATCTGACTCTCCGGGTCCGGGACGAGTGCCCGACGACCTGACGGCGTGCTCCCCTGCTCGTCCGTAGGATCGTCACGTCGACGCCTGGTCCCGGCGTCACCCAGACGCTGCCGGGCGTTCATCCGTGAGCGACCAGGAGACCTCGTGAAGCTGCTGCTGACGTCCGGGGGCGTCACCAACCCGAGCATCCACCGCGCCCTGCTCGAGCTGCTGGGCAAGCCACTCGCCGAGTCCACCGCCCTCTGCATCCCCACAGCACAGTGGGGCCACCCGATGTGCGGGCCGGAGACGGTCCGACGCTTCATCGCCGGTGGCACGCCGGCCACTCTGAGCGATCTGGGCTGGAAGTCGGTGGGCGTCCTCGAGCTCACCGCCCTCCCCAACATCGCGACCGAGCGTTGGGTGCCGTGGGTCCGGGAGGCGGACGTGCTCCTCGTCGACGGCGGGGACGCGACGTTCCTCTGCCACTGGATGCGTCAGTCCGGCTTGGTGGACCTCCTGCCCTCGTTGTCCGAGACCGTCTGGGTCGGGGTGAGCGCCGGGAGCATGGTGATGACGCCACGGATCGGGTCCGACTTCGTGGAGTGGGACCCGCCGTCCGGGGACGACCGCACGCTCGGCATCGTCGACTTCTCGATCTTCCCGCACCTGGGACACCCGGACATGCCCGACAACACCCTCGCCGGCGCCGAGCGATGGGCAGCCGAGATCGGCGGTCCGGCGTACGGCATCGACGACCGGACGGCGATCACAGTGGTGGACGGCATCGTCGAGGTCGTCTCCGAGGGGACCTGGCAGCGGCTCGGGTGAGAGCGCCGCGCTGACCGTCCCGCCACTAGGGTCGGTCTCATGCATGAGCACAAGGGATTCGACGACGAAGCAGCGACGTGGGACGACGACCCCGGCCACGAGACGCGACAGGTCGCGGTGGCCCGGGCCATCGCGGAGGCCGTGGACCTCGACTCCCGGACGAGGGCCGTCGACATCGGCGGTGGCACCGGGCGGCTGAGCATCCTGCTCGCCGACCGGGTCGGCTCGGTCGTGGTGACCGACCCCTCCGCCGGGATGGTGCGGGTCGCACGTGAACGGATCGAGTCGGCCGGGCTGAGCGACCGCCTCAGCGCGGTCCAGGCAGACCTGACCACCGACCCGCTCGAGGGGTCCTACGACGTGGCGTGGAGCTCGATGGCCCTGCACCACGTGCAGGACCTGGACGCACTGCTGACGTCCGTCGCGGGGCTCCTGGTCGACGGTGGTCGGCTGTGCATCGCCGACCTCGAGGAGGACCCCGAGGGCGCCTTCCACGCCCACAAGGCCGACTTCGACGGCCACCACGGGTTCAACCGCGACCACCTCGCCGAGCAGCTGACCCGAGCCGGCTTCGTCGACGTCAGCTTCGTCGACGCCACGACCGTCCTCAAGGAAGGTCGCGAGTTCGGCTTGTTCCTGTGCACGTCCACGAAGGGCGCCTGAGGCCGGCGGAAGCATCGGGGAGTCCCGATGCCCCCCGCGGCGGCTGCTCCGGATCCGGTCAGGCGCGGGTGGCGACCAGCTGGTACATCGCTCCGATGCGAATGAAGGGTTCCTGGTCGCATAGGGCGAGCTCGAGCCGGAGGAGATCCTCGAAGTAGGCGGGCTCGGACTTGGCCTCGTCCGTGGTGAGCAGGTCGTTGGCGATGCGCGTGCCGTAGCGCCTGGCCACGGTCAGTCCCGCCCGGCCCATGGCTTCCTCGAGCACGTCCATCGGCATCTTGCGGACGTGGTGGTCGAAGGTCTGGGCGAGCTTCGTGACGGCGCTCAGCTCGGCCAGCGCAGCCTCGGGGCCGGCGCTCACGAGCTGGCGCAGCACCATGCTCGCCGGGTTGGGCGCGATGACCGACACGAGTCCTTCAGGACGGGTGTAGCCGGCCAGTCGGGCGAGGTCCTCGTCGTCGTCCGGCCGGTACTGGAGGACGAAGTGACACAGCACCAGGTCGAACTGCCCGAGGTCCGGCGCATCACCGAGGTCGCCAACGACGGTCTCGATGCGCACACCGGCGGCGTCGGCGCGGCTCCTGGCCTCGTCGAGCCAGACGGCGGACTGATCCAGGATCGTGACCGCGTGGCCGGCCGACGCCAGCGGCAGCGCATCACGCCCGTCGCCGCCACCGACGTCCAGGATCCGTAGCCCTTCGCCCAGCCCTCTCGTCTCTCGCAGCAGGATCTCCTCCACCACGGCGTAGCGGATCCGACCCCACGGGCTGGAGGTGTAGGAACGCCAGGACTCGAGCTGGTCCGAGAAGACATCCGTCACAGCGACCAGTCAACACCTGGAGACGCTCACCCGTCGTCCCGCGGGTCCTCACTGCGGTTGAGTCGGTCGACCTCGGCGCGCGCTGCGGTAGCGAGGGCTGCCGGATCGACGCCCATCTGGCGCAGCGCCCGGGCGGTGGTGCCGTGCTCGGTCGTGGCCGCGACGAGGGCGAAGTAGGCGCCGTAGAGCTGTGAGCGCTCTCTGCGGACCAAGCGCACCACCTCCCGGAACATCTCGTGGCCCGACGGAGCACCCCGGTGAGGTGAATTGCCGGCGGTTGGCGCAGGGAGGTGTCGGTCGAGCATGCCGTCGTCCAGCGGACCCAGGCCGAGGGCCGCCAGCGCCGCGGCGTGCTGTGCCCGTACTGCTGGGTGGAACTGATCGGGATCTGCGCCAGCGGCGCGGAAGGCTCGTCGCGCGGAGCCGTCATCGAGGTCGAGCGATGCGATCAAGAGGTACTCGGCGCCGGCATCACGTTCACCGTCAGCCGCGGCAAGCGCGTCGGCGGCCGGGAACAGCTCGTTCATGATCCGGATGTCCAGCAACCGGCTGCGCTTCCTGCGACCCCACGTCATCGCTCCTCCTCCCGGAGCCTCGTCAGCGCTGGCTCGAGACGTTTGGCGTAGCGCTTGTGGACCGCCTGTTTCGTGACGCCGAGCGCTTGAGCGACCTCGGACCACGTCCATCCCCGGCTTATCGCACACTGCACCGCGGCCAGCTCGAGGCGGTCGGCGCCGCGGCGCATGGCCACGACAGCGGCGAGAGCCGCCTCGGTGTCCGAGGCCAGAGGAAGCTGGTCGAGGTTCAAGTCCACAACGTCAACCTTAGTTGACTCCGTCACACCCCGTCAATCAACGTTGACGCGGTGGGGAGCGTCAGTCGACGAGCGGGGAACCGACGACCTCGAAGCGGAATCCGCCGAAGGCGCCGGACAGGAGCGGTCGCGCCGCTGAGATCGCGGCTTGCACCTCGCGCAGGCCCAGCGACGACCGGTGCGCCTGCGCGCTCTCCCACAGCTCGACCACGAAGACGGTGTCGGGCTCGTCGTCGTTGACGCCCACCTCGTAGGCCAGGCACCCGGCCTGCTGGAGAGCAGGGTTGCGCGCCGTCAGGTGGCCGATCAGCTCGTCGCGCTTGCCCGGGACGGCACTCAGGGTGCCCACGTTTGCGAAGGTCATGCCGGGACCCTAGCGATCCACGCCGACACCCACCTGAGCATCAACCCAGCAGCTGGTGGAGCAACCGGTCGAGCTGACGGCCCGGGTCGGTGGTCAGCCCGCCGTGGACCGGACCGGCCTGCAGCACCGTGCTCTTGGGTGCCTTGAGGAAGCCGAAGCGTTGGCTCGTCGTGGCCCTCCCCGCCCGTCCGGCGCTCGGTGAACCCGCACAGACGGCATCGACGAACTCGAGGGCCTCGCGCAGCTGCGCGGGGTCGACGACCTCGCTGAAGGCGGCCAGGCGGGCGGTGTCGACGTGCCAGGCGCTGCGCAGGTCGTCAGTGGCGTGGCAGTAGAGCACCGCTCCCACGTTGAGGAACTCCTCGCGATCGACGCGAGGGACGCAGCGCAGGACGACGTACTGGTAGGCCACGTGTCGTTCGGGCGCGCTCACCCGGTCACTCCACCGGCGTCAGGCAACCACTGCCTGGTGCCCAGGCGCGCGAGAAGGAAGTCGACGTAGGCGGCGCGCAGCGCCTCGGGGGTCTCGGCCCCGGGCACCGGCTCGAGCCAGGGGTCGGGAACCAGCTCGACGACCTCCTGCAGCAACTCGGGGGTCACCCGGTCGGTGAGCCGGGCATCGGCGCCGGCCAGGTCGGTCGCCGCGCCCATCAGCACGTGGTCGTCAGCGTCCCACGGCTGGGCGGCGAACCGGGCCGGGTCGGTGACACCGTTGGACCAGCCGTGGTGGAAGTAGAGCGAGGCACCGTGGTCGATGATCCACACCGATCCACCCCAGCGCAGCAGGTTGGGGTTGCGCCAGGAGCGGTCGACGTTGGCGCAGAACGCATCGAGCCACACCACGGCCGAGGCGAGCTCGCCGTCGATGCCGGCGTCGCCGTCGTAGCCGAAGGAGCCCGGAAGGAAGTCGCTGCCGAGGTTGAGCCCGACGCTGGCCGTCAACAGGTCCTGGACCTCCTCGTCGGCCTCGTAGCGCGCGATCTCGGCGTCGAGGTCGAGCACCACCTGACGCGGGGTGTCGAGCCCGATCCGGCGCGCGAGCTCACCCACGATCACCTCGGCCACCAGCACCCGAGGACCCTGCCCCGCGCGCCGGAACTTGCAGACGTAGGTGCCGAGGTCGTCGCCCTCCACCACCCCGGGGAGGCTCCCGCCCTCACGCAGCGGGGTGACGTAGCGGGTGACCGCGACCGTCTCGAGTCGCTCCCCCATCAGGCCACCGGGGCCTCGGACTCGAGCCGCTGCCGCTGCTCCTCGATGTCGAACTCCGCCACCGGCCACTGCGGGGCCATGCCCCGCAGGGCGTCGAGGAGCAACGAGCCGACGGCGAGGTTGCGGTACCACTTCTTGTCGGCCGGGACGACGTGCCAGGGCGCGATCTCGGTGTTGGTGCGCTCGAGCGCGATCTCGTAGGCGGTGCGGTAGTCGCCCCACAGCAGCCGCTCGTCGATGTCGCCGGGATTGAACTTCCAGTGCTTCGCCGGGTTGTCGAGGCGAGCCGCGAGGCGTCGCCTCTGCTCGGCGGGAGAGACGTGCAGCATGCACTTCAGCACGACCGTGCCCGAGGCCACGACCTGCTTCTCGAAGTCGTTGATCGCGTCGTAGCGGCGCTCGATCTCGGCCGGCTCGGCCAGCTCGCGGACCCGGGCGATGAGCACGTCCTCGTAGTGGGAGCGGTCGAAGACCCCCACGATCCCGGGCTGCGGGAGCGCACGCTCGATGCGCCACAGGAAGTCGTGGCTGAGCTCCTCCTCGGTGGGTGCCTTGAAGGAGGTGATCTTGACCCCCTGGGGGTCGATCAGGCCGACGGTGTGGCGCAGGGTGCCACCCTTGCCGGAGGTGTCCATGCCCTGGAGGACCAGCAGCACGCTGCGAGCGCCACCGCTGCGGCCCTCGGCGAACAACCGCTCCTGCAGGTCGGAGAGCTCGTCGCCCAGGCCGAGCAGCGCAGCCTTGCCCTCGGCCTTGTCGCCGTCGAAGCCGGGCGCCACGTCGGTCTCGCGGGCGAGCAGGTCGACCGGGCCAGGGGGAAGACGCAACACGTCAGCGAGGAGGGTCATGCGACCACCCTAATCAGGCAGGTCGTCGGGTGGCTCGCGGTCGGCAGCAGCCAGCTCGTCGCGCACGATCGCAAAGCACATCCCCGCGCCGTAGCCCTTGCGGGCCAGCATCGCGACGAGCCGGCGGGTGGCAGTGGTGTCGTCGACCCGCGACACCGAGCGCAACTTGCGGCGCACCAGCCGCCGGGCGGCTTCCTCCTCGTCGGCGGGGTCGACGTCGTCGAGCACCGTGCGCGCGATCTCGTCGTCGATGCCCTTGCGACGCAGCTCCTGGGCCAGCGCGCGACGCGCCAAGCCCTTGCCGGGCTGACGGTGCGAGACCCACAACCGGGCGAAGGCCTCGTCGTCGATCAGCCCGACCTCCTCGAAGCGGTCGAGCAGCGCGGTGGCGATCTGCTCGGGCACCAGCTTCTTGGCCAGCTTGTCGGCGAGCTCCTTGCGGCTGCGCGCCTGGCCGGTCAGGGCGTCGAGCAGGATCTTGCGGGCCACGGCCTCGGGGTCGGCCGGCGGCACCTGTGCCGCGGTGTCCTCCGGCACAGGTGCCGTGGAGCGGCCCCGGGTCCAGGCGGCGACGCCGGTGTGGACGTCGCCGCTCCAGTCCGCTGGCGCGTCCTTGCTGCTAGAAGTCATCGATCCCGATGGGCTTGTCCGACAGCTCGTCCGCGAGGTCGTCGGGGACGTCGAGGCCGGGCACGACGCCGAGCTTCTCGAGGATCTTCTTCTCCAGCTCGTTGGCCAGGTCGGGGTTGTCCTTGAGGAACGTGCGGGCGTTCTCCTTGCCCTGGCCGAGCTGGTCGCCCTCGTAGGTGTACCAAGCGCCGGCCTTGCGCACGAGTCCGGCCTCGACGCCGACGTCGATGAGCCCGCCCTCGCGGCTGATGCCCTTGCCGTACATGATGTCGAACTCGGCCTGCTTGAACGGCGGGGCGACCTTGTTCTTGACGACCTTGACCCGGGTGCGGTTGCCGACCATGTCGGTGCCGTCCTTGAGCGTCTCGATCCGACGCACGTCGAGGCGCACCGAGGAGTAGAACTTCAGCGCCCGACCACCGGTGGTGGTCTCGGGCGAGCCGAACATGACGCCGATCTTCTCGCGCAGCTGGTTGATGAAGATCATCGTGGTGTTGGAGTTGTTGAGCGCACCGGTCATCTTGCGCAGCGCCTGGCTCATCAGGCGGGCCTGGAGACCGACGTGGCTGTCGCCCATCTCGCCCTCGATCTCGGCACGGGGCACGAGGGCCGCGACGGAGTCGATGACGATCAGGTCGAGGGCACCGGAGCGGATGAGCATGTCGGCGATCTCCAGCGCCTGCTCGCCCGAGTCGGGCTGGGAGACCAGCAGGGCGTCGGTGTCGACGCCGAGGTTCTTGGCGTAGTCGGGGTCGAGGGCGTGCTCGGCGTCGATGAAGGCGACGATGCCGCCGCGCGCCTGGGCGTTGGCGACGCAGTGCAGCGCCACCGTCGTCTTGCCGGAGGACTCCGGACCGTAGATCTCCACGACCCGGCCGCGCGGCAGGCCACCGAGGCCGAGCGCGACGTCGAGGGCGATGGAGCCCGTCGGGATGATCTCGAGGGGTGCGCGGGTCTCGTCGCCCAGGCGCATGACCGAGCCCTTGCCGAACTGCTTCTCGATGTTGAGAAGGGCGGCGTCCAGGGCCTTGTCGCGATCTCCAGCCATGATGGTTCCTTTGCTAGTCGTGGGTGCCAGGTACATCGGCGACGCTAGAGCGAGCCACCGACAGTGCCTGATCAGCGCCGTCACCAGCTGTGGACAACCTCGCCCCGCGTCGTACCTGTGGAGACAAACTAGCCCGAACACCTGTTCGATCGAAGCGCGACACGCGGTGACTCCCGTCACCGGCCCCCTCGGTCAGGAGAGGTCGGCCGCGCGCGGCTGCGGCAGCCGGACGACGAAGCGACAGCCGGCCCCGCCCGTGCGGACGTTGCCGACGCTGACCTCTCCCCCGTGCGCCTCCACGATCCCCTTGACGATCGCCAGACCGAGGCCTGCCTGGCTCCCCTCGGAGACCATGGCCGAGCCGCCGGCGGTCGCATCGGGGCGTCCGGGCATGCCCGGTGTCCGGGCCGCGGTGCCGGTCCAGGCGAGGTCGAAGACCCGGTCGAGGTCGTCGTCGTCGATGCCGTCGCACCCGTCGGTCACCGTCACCTCGACTCCGTCGGTGAGGCCACGGCCGAGGATCTCCACCGCGCCGCCGGCCGGCGTGTGCCGCACCGCGTTGCTCACCAGGTTGGCCAGGACGCGGGAGAGGCCTCCCGGGTCGGCCAGCACCAGCACCCCCGGCTCGACGTCGCCACCGAGCCGGACCCCGCGCTCGCGCGCCACGGGCTCGGCGCTGGCCAGCGCCTCGCTGACCAGGTCACCCAGTGGCAGGAGCTCCGAGACCAGCTCCAGGACGCCGGCGTGGATGCGCGAGAGCTCGAAGAGGTCGTCGACCATGCGGGTCATCCGGTCGACCTCGGCGCGGATCTGGCTGCGGTAGCGCGCGGGGTCGGGCGCAATGCCGTCCTCGAGGGCCTCCGACATCGCGCGGAGCCCGGCCAGCGGCGTGCGCAGGTCGTGGGAGACCCACGAGACCAGCTCGCGGCGCGCGCCCTCGAGGCGCTCCTCGCGCGCCCGCGACTCCTCGAGCCGTGCCTGGGTGGAAGCGAGCTCGGCGGCCAGCGCCTGGAACTCCCGGGGGCCGCGTGACGGGGGCACGTAGCTGCTGTCGCGGCCGAGGCTTCGGACGCCCTGCTGCAGGGCCTCGGACCAGCCGACGACCGCAGCACCGAGCGCTCCGGCGACCACCAGGGCCGCCGTGCCCGAGACGAGCACGACCAGGGTGATCGCCTCGAGATCGTGCTGGGAGATGAACATCCGGTTGGCCAGCAGCAGCACGCCGGAGAGCACCGAGGCGACGGCCACGGCCGCGACCAGGCCGAGCTGCCAGCGGATCGAGCGGTGGCGGAAGAGGTAGCCGGCCAGGAGACCCAGCATCCCGACGGCCACCGAGGTGACCGCGGTGTAGGTCAGGAGCTCGCCGTACACGACGCCTCCCAGCGGTAGCCCACGCCCCACACCGTCACCAGGCGCACGGGGGTGGTCGGGTCCTTCTCGACCTTCTCGCGCACCCGCCGCACGTGCACCGTCACCGTCGACTGGTCGCCGATCGACCAGCCCCAGACCTGCTGGAGAAGGTCGTCGCGCGAGTAGGCGACACCGGGGTGGGCGGCGAGGAAGCGCAGCAGGTCGAACTCGCGGGTCGTGAGCTGGAGCGGTACGCCGCCGAGCGTGGCCTCGCGGCGGGTGTGGTCGACGACCAGGTCGCCGTCGGTGACCACGTCGGGCAGGCCGGGCGGTCCGCCCGGCGCGGAACGGCGCAGGATCGAGTCGACCCGCAGCACCAGCTCGCGGGGACTGAAGGGCTTGGTGACGTAGTCGTCGGCGCCGATCTCGAGCCCGGAGACCCGGTCCTGCTCGGTGCCGAGCGCGGTGAGCATCACCACCGGCACGTCGCTGATGGCGCGGAGCCGGCGGCAGACCTCGAGCCCGTCCATGCCCGGCATCATCAGGTCGAGCACGACCAGCTCGGCGGGCCGCTCCCGCATGGAGGCCAGGGCGCCGGCCCCGTCCCCGGCCTCGGCCACGTCGTGCCCGGCCGCTCGCAGGTAGGACACCACGACCTCGCGGATCGTCGTGTCGTCGTCGACGACCAGCACCTGTGCCATCAGTCGCCGGTGCCCTCCGGCGAGGAGTGGACCTCGACCGTCGCGTCCGGTGCCGGTCGTCGTGCGCGCAGGACCGAGGCGACCAGGACCCCGGCGACGACGATCGCCACGATCAGGCCGTAGCCGAGCCAGTAGTCGCGGTCGAGCAGCGTCGGGTTGTCGGCCTTGGCGCCGAAGCGTCCGAGCATCGGCACCGCGATCAGGGTGAGCGGGCCGAGGATCACGACCGCGACCAGCGTGGGGGCGCGCGCCGCGAGCGGCACGAACCGGACGACGAGGGCGACCAGGCCCAGCACCGCGAAGGCGATCAGCCCGTCGTGCAGCACGACGCCGGCCGCCAACCACACGGCGGCACTGCGGAGCTGCTCACCGTCCTGACGACTCACCAGGAGGTAGGCGCCGTAGAGGCCGACGACGACACCGAGGACGCCGAGCAGGACGCGGGTGGCCCTCATGCGTCGGCCTCGATGCGGGTGAGCCACTTGGTCTGGAGCACGCCGGGGCGGTTGGGCGCGATCAGCCGGCACGGGTAGCCGTGGTCGAGGCTGAGCACCTCGCCGTTGAGGCGCAGGGCCACCAACGTGCGGTCGTCGTCGGCGAAGTTGCCCTGGAGCGTGGTGCGCGAGAAGGCCCCGCGGCGCTGCATCGAGACCATCGTCAGGTCGGTGCCTCGCGGCACCCCGACGGCGTCGAGCAGGTCGCGCAGTCGTACGCCGGTCCACTCCCCCGAGGCGCTCCAGCCCTCCACGCAGGCGATGGGCAGGGTCTCGGTGCGCTGGGTCACGGCGACCAGGTCCTCCATCGACCAGGAGCGGGTCTCGTCGCCGTTCACGACGTCCAGGCGCCACCCGGCACCGCCATCGGCGGCGGTGACCTGGGCGGCGGCGGCCGAGCGGTTGATCGGGACCCCCTGGGGTCCTTCGCCGGTGCGCACGGCCAGGACCGAGACCTTGCGCAGCAGCGGCACCGTGCTGCCGGCGGTGGCCAGCACGGCGATGCCGGCCGCGGCCCAGGTGGTGCGGAGCAGGCCGCGACGCGAGAGCACGCCGGCCTCGGTGGCGCTCGGCCGGTCCTGCGACCGGTCGTCGACGTCGGCGCCCAGGGCGCGGCGGATCACCGGCAGCTTGACGGCGATGTGGACCACGAGCGAGCCGATCGCGACCCACGCCAGGGCGTAGTGGGTGGACCGGAACGAGAAGCTCCACGGGTACCACTGGGTGCTGTTGAGCAGCCCCGAGGTGAGCAGGAAGATGCTGGAGGCGACCAGGGCCCCGATCGAGGCCTTCTCGAGCAGCGACACCGTCAGTGCCCCGACGCTGCGGGTCTCGGGACGCTTGAAGAGCCGGGGGAAGACCGCCCAGAGCTTGACCAGGAGCAGCGGGATCGCCGCCGTACCGCTGGTGACGTGCAGCCCCTGGGTGAGGCGGTAGCCCCACGACGGCGAGGTGGGGTACGGGATCGGCTGCGACGGGTTCTGCGCATAGTGGCTGAGGAGCCCGGTCAGGAAGCAGATGCCGAACGCGACGCCGAGCCAGAGCCCCACCCGGGCGGCGACGGCGGGGCTCCTCAGCTCGCTGTGGAAGTCGTCCTCGCTCGGGATGCGCTCGGCGACCTTGGCGGCCGTCCTGGCAGCGAAGGTGTCGGCCACGCGCGAGCCCGGGCGGCTCATGTCGCCTCCCGCAGCACGACGGCCCACCGGTCGCTGCCGAGGTGGTGCACCTCGGTGACCTGGAGACCGGCCTGGCCGGCGACGCCTGCCGCGTCGTCGACGCCGAGCACCGACCACCGGAAGGGTCGGCTGCGTACGCCGGCGCTCTCGAGGCTGGCCCACACCGTGCGGGTCGGCGTGCCGGGGGCGTGCACCTCGACGACCACGCGACCGCGGGGGTCGATGACCTCACGCACGCGTCGCAGCAACGACACCGGGTCTCCCCCGATGCCGACGTTGCCGTCGGCCAGCAGGGCGGTGTGCCACCGGCCCTCGCCCGGGAGCTCGTCGTGGACGTCGCGCTGGAGCGCCGATCCGCCGCGCGCACGCGTCTGCGCGACCGCCTCGGCGACCACGTCGATCCCGAGAGCCACCGCGCCCGAGCTGCACAGAGCCGACGTCAGCCGTCCGGGGCCGCACCCGATGTCGAGGACCGCGCCCTCGCACAAGTCCAGCAGCGCCAGGTCCTCGATGTCGGCCTCGCCGGTCCACTGCGACATCGGCAGTGCTCGCGGCTCGTCGTCCAGCCCGACGACCGCGCAGGGCTCCCCCTGCATGGCACGGGCGAAGATCACCGAGAACGGGACCTCGTCGACCAGGTCGGGGACGGCGTGCAGGCGGGGGCCGACGGTCGCGTCCACCTCGTGGGAGGTCGCGTGGGAGACGAACGAGTCCTGGGTCATGAGTGCACTGCTCTCAGGGCGGTCCACGCGTGCGCGAACCTGGTGTGGGGAGCGGACCCGGCGACGAGATCGGCGTCGTCACCGGTGTCGACGTCGCGCAGGCTCGCGCAGGTGGCCACGCTGAGCCCGCGCTCGAGGAGGGCCGCGCGAGTGTCCTGGTAGGTGGTCGGGGTGGACATGGGTACGCCGTGCAACGCGGAGGCGGCCTCGGGGGCGTGGCGGCCGAAGACCCACCAGCCACCGTCGTGCGCCGGGCCCAGCACGGTGTCGTGGTCGTGGAGACAACGGGCAGCCTCGCGCAGCAGGTCGGGCGAGAGCTGCGGAGTGTCCATCCCCACCTGGAGCAGCGGACCAGGTCCGGCATCGAGGTGGGCCAGGGCGAGGCGTTCGTCGAAGCCGTCGCCGCGCTGGGCCAGGACCGTCCAGCCGGCCAGCGCCGACCTGATCTCTGCGCCGGCCGGGGCGTCGTCGAGGTCACCGGCCAGCGCGAGCACGCAGCTCGACGTACCGACGGTCTCGGCGCAGACGGCCAGGGTGTCGAGCAGGGCGACGGCGGCCACGCCGGCTGCCGCACCGTCACCGATCGAGGCGGCCAGCCGGGTCTTGGCCAGCCCCGGCACCGGCGCCTTGGCCATCACGAGCAGGCGCATCAGCTCAGCACCTTCCAGAAGTCGCGCGCGGTGCGCAGCGTGCCCTTCACCGAGCCCGACACCTTCGACTTCGTGCCCTCGGCGCGGGGGTGGTAGCTGACGTCGCTCTCGGCGAAGCGCCACCCGCTCGTGGTGGCCTTCTGCAGCATCTCGACCGGGTAGCCGAACCGGCGGTCGCGCACGTCGAGCTCGAGCAGCGCCTCGCGACGACAGACGCGCATCGGCGCGATGTCGTGGGCGTCGAGGTCGATGCGACGACGCAGCCACGCCACGATCAGCGCGTTGCCGGCGCGGGCGTGCCAGGGCCACACGCCGCGCGAGACCGGGCGTCGCCGGCCCACGGCGATGTCTGCTGCCCCCGTGCGCACCTGGTGCAGCATCGGCAGCAGCTCGTCGGGGTCGAAGGAACCGTCTCCATCCATGAAAGCCACGTAGGTGTTCGTAGCGGCGAGCAGTCCGGACTGGATCGCCGAGCCGTAGCCCGGCACCGGCTCGGTCACCACCCGTGCCCCGAGCGCGGCGGCGACCGCCGCGGTGTCGTCGCGCGAGCCGTTGTCGACCACGATCACCGAGAAGTCGGCCGGCACGCGCGGCAGCAGCCCGCGCAGGGCGGGAGCCTCGTCGCGGCACGGCAGGATCAGGTCACAGTCGGGCACGTCTGCCAACCTAGGGGCACCGGGGTCACCGGGGACCATCCCTGAGGCTTACGAATCCGTGACAGCGGACCGATGCCTCCCGGTCGTGACTGCCCCTCTGCCTAGTCTGACGTCATGGCGACCGCGACCCCCGACCGCGAGGTCACCTCCGACGACCTCACGCCGCCACGGGTCCCGTGGATCGGGCTGGGGGTCGCCCTGGCCGTCGTCGCGGCCGCGTCGTTCCTGCCCACGCTGCTGGGCTGGCAGGTCTTCTCCCGAGCCCGCCCCCAGGACTACGACGGTTCGGTCAACCCGCTCCACGCGCTGTGGGACCCGGTCCTGCTGGGCCCCGGCACGCTTCCCGCGGTCGTGATCGCCGTCGTCGGGTGGCGCTACGCCGCCGACCTCGCCGCCCGAGCGCCGTGGCGACGCCTCCTGCTCGTCTCGTACGCCGTGAGCGCCGCCTGGCTCGTCGCGTTGGCGCTGGTGCGGGGCATCGACGGCATCGAGGGCCCCCTCGCGCACCCCTACGAGTACCTCGAGACCGCGCGCGGGCTGAGCGACGTGCCCCGGTTCTTGGACGAGTTCGTGTCGCGGATCCCCCTCGACTCCACCGACAACTGGCCCACCCACGTCGCAGGACATCCCCCAGGGGCGACGCTGTTCTTCGTGGTCCTGGCCCGGCTGGGGCTCGGCAGCAGCCTGGCCGCGGGCCTCGTGGTCATCGCGCTGAGCGCCTCGACCGCCGCCGCGGTGCTGGTGACGCTGCGCGCCCTGGGCGCCGAGGGCGCGGCGCGCGCGGCGGCGCCGTTCCTGGTGCTCACCCCGGCCGCGGTGTGGATGGCGGTCTCGGCCGACGCGCTCTTCGCCACCACTGCTGCCTGGGGCATGGCCGCTCTCGCCGGCGCCGCGACCGCGGTCGGGGGGCGGCGTCAGGTCGGGCTCAGCGTCGTCGCGGGGCTCCTGCTCGGCAGCAGCGTGATGTTCTCCTACGGCCTGCCCCTCCTGGGGGTCCTGGCCGTGGCGGTGCTCGTGGCCGCGCGGTCCTGGCGGCCGCTGCCGGTCACCGCGCTCACGTCCCTGGCCGTCGTGCTGGCCTACGTGCCGTTCGGCTTCCGCTGGTGGGAGGCCTACCCGGTCCTCAAGGACCGCTACTGGGACGGCCTGGCCTCCGACCGGCCCGGGCTCTACTGGACGTGGGCCGACCTCGGCTCGTTCCTCTACTCGGGCGGACCCCTCCTCGGCGCAGGAGTGGCGGTGCTCGTCTGGCTCGTCGTACGGCGGAAGTGGGTGCAGCGCGAGGTGCTACTGCTGGCCGGCGCCGGCGTGCTCATGGTCGTGCTGGCGACGTCGTCGCAGATGAGCCGTGCCGAGGTCGAGCGGATCTGGCTGCCGTTCGTGCCGTGGGTGACGATCTCGCTGGCGCTGCTGCCCGAACGCTGGCGGCGCTGGGGCCTCGCCGGCCAGGTGGTCGCCGCGATCCTCGTCGAGCACCTCCTCCTCACCAGCTGGTGAGGAGGCGCGCTCAGGCGCGCAGCGGGACGGTGGCGAAGGCCGCAAGCCCCTCCTGGGGCAGCACCTGGGCGGTGAAGCCGAGGTCGGTCGTGGCCCGCACCGGGGAGGCGACGATGTGCCGCACGTCGCCGAGGCGGTAGCCGCCGGTCACGTCGGGAGCGAGGGCGGCGCTCCCGCTTGCTCCGCTCGTGCCGGCCGCCACCTGCTCGGCGACCTCGAGGATCGAGACCGGGTGGCCGGAGCAGACGTTGTAGGCGGCGTAGGGGCGCGTCTCCCCCGCGACCACGGCGCGCAGGGCCAGCACGTTGGCGCGCGCGACGTCGTCGACGTGCACGAAGTCGCGCATCTGGGCGCCGTCCTCGTAGACCCGGGGGGCCTCGCCGCGCTCGAGGGAGGAGCGGAACATCGCCGCCACTCCCGAGTAGGGGGTGTCGCGAGGCATCAGCGGGCCGTAGACGTTGTGGTAGCGCAGCGCGACCGCGGCAGCGCCCGCCTGACGCACCCACGACGAGGTGTAGTGCTCCTGGGCCAGCTTGCTGGCGGCATAGGAGCTGCGCGGGTCCAGGCGTGCGTCCTCGTCGACGAGCATCCAGTCGAGGACCCGCCCGCACTGGGGGCAGTGGTTCTCGAAGTCGCCGGCCTCCAGCGTCGCGACGTCGCGGGGCGGGGGGACCTGCCGGCCGTGCGTGGGGCAGAGATAACGGCCCTCGCCGTAGACGACCATCGAGGAGGCGAGCACGAGGCGATCCACCTCGGCCTCGTGCATGGCGGCCAGGAGGGCGGCGGTGCCGAGGTCGTTGTGGGAGGCGTAGTCAGGCAGGTCGGCGACCTTGACCCCGGCCCCGACGACGGCGGCCTGGTGACACACCGCATCGACCCCGCGCAGCAGCTCGGTCCACGCCGCAGCGTCGCGGACGTCGAGCTGGTGGGTGTCGGGCGGCGCCGTGGCCGCACCATGGGCCTGCGCGAGCATCAGGTCGACGCGGACGACCTCGTCACCGTCAGCCTCCAGGGCGGCGCCGATCGCGGTGCCGATGAACCCGGCCGAGCCGGTGAGCAGTACCTTCACGCCCCCAATATCGCAGGCGACCCGCAGTGGTCAGGACGCGCCGGGCGCCACCGTAGAATCCGCGCCATGCTGCGCTCACGCACTGGCGTCCGAGCCGGCTCTCGGGACCAGATCGCTCTGCTCGTCGCGGCCGCCTGCCTGGCGGTGACGGGCGCCGCCCTGACCACGGGGGCCGCCGGGGCCGGACACACCGCCACCACCGCCGCCACCACCACTGGTGGGGTCCAGGGTCCCGCCCGGCAGATGCAGCCGGCCGCGGCTGCTCGCGCAGCGGTGCGGACGGCGGTCCGCGAGGCCCGCCGCGGCGCTCCGCTCCCGCAGGGCTCCACACCGGCGCTGTCCCAGCTGAGCGGGAGCCGCAGCGACCTCGGCTCGTGCGACTACGGCAAGGTCCACGACGACGCGGGCGGCCGGCTCTGCGAGCGGGGCGACGCATCGGCCACCCGGTCCTTGGTCGTGCTCGGCGACAGCCACGGCAAGCACTGGGTGCCCGGGATCGAGACCGCCGCCGAGCGTCACGGCTGGCGCAGCCACTACCTGGTCAAGGAGCAGTGCACCGCGTCGTGGGTCGCCAACGGTGATCCGGCGCAGGAGCGGCCCGCGGCGCCGTGGGCCGCCTGCCAGCAGTTCCGCGAGTTCTCGGTGCAGGCCGTGGCCGACCTCGACCCCGACCTGGTGGTCGTCTCGACGAGCATCCCCACCCGGGGCGTCTTCACCGACGACGGCTACCGCACCGGCCAGGCCGACCTCGTCGTGCCCTACCGGCAGGGCTTCCGCGAGCTGTTCGACCGCCTGCGAGCGGTCACCGACGCCCGCATCGTGCTGTTGCGCGACATCCCGGCGCGGAGGCCCGGGACCGACCCGCTCACCTGCTTCGGCTCGCAGCACACGCTGCGTGACTGTCTCTCCCCCCAGGACAGCCAGGCCGGCCGGGTGAAGCTCGTCGACGCCTCGGTCGCCGCAGCGCGTGCCGCCGGCGTACGGGTGGTCGACCCCACCGGCTACTTCTGCTGGGACGGCGACTGCCCGGCCGCGCTGCGCAGCGGGCTGCTTCCCTACCGCAACGTCTCGCACATGACCGTCGACTACTCCCGGCACCTGGCCGAGGCGTTGACCCAGGAGCTGCGGCTGCGCTGAGCGCTGCCTGCTCGCCTGCTGCTCGCGTTCCGGTCAGCCGGGGACGTCGTAGGTGAGCTCGACGCCGTCGGCCCACGTCGAGCAGGTGCACCCGTCGGGGTCAGGGAGCGCGGCGATCGTGTCGCTCAGCAGGCCGGTGAGCCGCTCGAGGTTGGCCTTGAACAGCGCGAAGACCTCCTCCTGGCCCACTCCTTCGCCCTCCTCGGCGCCGGCATCCATGTCGGTGACCAGCGCGATCGCGGCGTAGCACTGCTGCATCTCGCGCGCGAGTGCGGCCTCGGGGCTGCCGGTCATGTTGATCAGGCTCCACCCCTCGCCGGCGTACGAGCGGGACTCGGCCCGCGTGGAGAAGCGCGGTCCCTCGATCACCACCATCGTGCCGCCGGCCTTGATGGTCGGGTCGGCGCCCAGCACCGCGGAGCCGAGGGCTGCGCAGTAGGGATCGCCGAACGGCAGGTGCACCGCGCCGCGCTCGACGAAGGAGCCGATCCGGCGATGCGTGCGGTCGACGAGCTGGTCGGGCACGACGATGTCACCGGGGGCGACCGCGTCGCTGAGTCCGCCGACGGCGCACGGGGCGAGCACCTGGCGTACGCCGAGGGAGCGCAGCGCCCACAGGTTGGCGCGATACGGGATCGCGTGCGGCGGGAAGTCGTGGTGCGCGCCGTGGCGCGGCAGGAACGCCACGCTGCGCCCGGCGACGGTGCCGACCGAGATCGGCGCCGACGGCTCGCCGTACGGGGTGGTCACGGCGTGCTCCACCGGGTCCTCGAGGAACGTGTAGAAACCGGTCCCACCGATCACGGCGATGTCTGCGACGCTCATGGCGCGCACCCTACTCAGGCCGCACGGCGGCTCAGCGTTCGGAGGCTCAGCGCTCGGAGTCGGGCAGCTCCAGGGCCGCCCACACCGCGCGCCAGATCTCCTTGGGCGACAGCCCGTCGGCCAGCGCCTCGTCGACGGTGCGCCGCCCCAGGTCGGCCATCACGAACTGGTCGGCCCACACGCGGTAGTAGCCCGCGCCCAGCGCATGCTCCATCCGCGCCCAGAACTCGGTGTGCCTCACGGACTCGTCCCTTCCTGCTCGCGCTCACTCGCGCCGGCGTGCGGTCACGGAGAGCCAGCGCTCTCCCCGCAGCCCGTCGTTCTCGTCGGTCTCCAGCACCTGCCACCCGGACTCGGCGAACGCTGCCTCCAGGGCCGGTCGTCGCCAGTAGGTGAAGCGGCGCGGTGCCCCGATGCTGCCATGCGTCGCCCACGTCGAGTCGTCGCCCTCCTTGAAGGAGGCGCGGATCACCCCGGCCGGTCGGGTGGCTGCCGCCAGGCGGCCGAGCACCACCGGCAGGTCGGCGCGGTCGACGTGCAGCAGGCAGGCGTTGGCCCACACGCCGTCGTAGGCGGTCCCGGGCCGGTCGGGGTCGGCGAGGTCGTCGGTGAGCGGGTCGAGGACGACGGCGGCGTGGCCGTCGCGCCGCAACAGCTCGACGAACCCCGGGGTGATGTCGGTACGCCGCACCTCGAGGCCCAGCGCCTCGAGGGCGAGGGCATCCCTTCCACCGCCAGAGCCGACCTCCAGGATCCGGGCGCCGCGTCCGACAGCCTCGGCGAAGGCCTGCAAGCCCTCGGCGACGGCCTGCCTGGTCGAGCCGGTGGCGACCTGGTAGTCACGGGCCTGCCGGTCGTAGGCCGCCACGGTGAGGTCCTTGCGCACGTCCCAGAGGTGGTGCACCACGTCGTGCAGGTGGTAGCGGGCGAGGGTGAGCACGGTGAACTCGCTGCCGTTGCTGCGGAGGCCGGGTCGCTCCAGCGCGGCGGGCGGCACGGCGTCGTACTGCGTTGCGACCGCGTGCGCCGCTGCGGCGAGCTCGACCGAGACCTCCGCCGGGTCGGCGAGCGGCATACGCGCCCGCGAGGGCAGCCGCGTCCTGGTCCCAATTGGCGAACGTCGGGCCGTCCTCGACCAGCATCTGCGTCAGCCGCTCGGCGAAGACGCGGTGTACGTCGCGGACGTGGGCGGCGTACTCGGTCGTCGACCACACGTCGGGCCGCGGTCGCGTGCTCGCCCCGGCCGCGCCGAGCACCACGGTCCACGCCGCCGCGTTGGCTCGGATCGTCGCAGCGACCTCGGCGGTGCCGAGTGCCGTCGGCTCGAAGCCGCAGTCGGGGCAGGCCCGCTCCACGACCCAGGTCCAGTCCTTGGTGTCCGGGGCGATGTCGATCACGTCAGCCTCGCAGCGAGACCGGGGCGGTGCCGAAGGCGACGTTGAAGCGGTCGCACCAGATGACCACCGACTTCAGGCCCTTGAGCTTCACCTCGCGCGGGATCTCGTAGTTCTGGTTGCCGTTCGTGGCCTTGAGCTCACCGAGGCTGACGTAGCGCTCGTCGTCGTAGGAGCCCCAGTCTCCTCCGCTGGGCGAGGCCGACAGCCCGACGAACAGGTCCGGACCGTCGGAGGTGTCGAGGTCCTCGAGCCGCACGAAGCGGCTGCCGTCGGCGAGCTCGATGATCCGCGCCCGGCCGCTGGTGTCGTACTCGGCGTCCTCGAAGTCGCCGGCGGACAGCTCGACGGGCCCGGCGGGCTCGGGGGTCTCGGTCTTGGTCTCGGTCGTGGTCTCGGCGGGAGTCGGTGCGGGGGCGGTCGACCCGGCGGGGGTCGACTCGCTCGGGGTGGCCGCCGGGGTCGACGTCGGCGCGACGGTCGGCAACGCCTCGTCCACCGTGCTCGAGGTGAAGGCCCGCCACGGCTCGAAGGCCCAGGCGCCGACGACGGCGACGAGCAGGACCGCGGAGAGGACGCCGTACTTGACCATCACCTCAGACTAGGCGACCCGGCCGCCCCTCATCCGCACGCGGATCTCACGAACCGGTGACGCCGGCCGGCCCCGAAGGTCGACATCTGGTGCCACCTGGTGGCACCAGATGTCGAGTCAGCCGAGGGTTCCGGGGCTAGAGGGTGGGGATCCAGGACACGTGGTCGACCAGCAGGGCGTAGCCGACGAACGCGCCGATGTCGAGCAGGGTGTGGGCGACGATGAGGGGGGTGACACGGCCCCACCGCTGGTAGAGCCAGCCGAAGAGCAGCCCCATCACGAGGTTGCCGACGAAGCCCCCGAAGCCCTGGTAGAGGTGATAGCTCCCGCGCAACAGGGCGCTGAGGCCGATCGCGGTCGGATAGGTGAGGCCGAGCTCGCGCAGCCGCAGCAGCACGAAGCCGATGACGATGCACTCCTCCACCACGGCGTTCTGCAGGGCCGCCAGCACCAGGACCGGGTAGTGCCACCAGACCTCGGTGAGCCCGTCGGGCACGACGGTGAGGTTGAGCCCGAGGGCGTACGTCGCGAGGTAGAACGCCAGGCCGGTCGAGCCGACCACCGCAGCGATCGCGGCCCCGCGCGCGACGTCACGCCCGACCCCTCCACGTCCGAACCAGACCTCGCGCGGGCTCACCCGCGACAGCACCAGCAGGTAGGCGACCAGCGCGACCGGGGCGAGGGCGAAGGCGATGCGGAGCAGCTGGTAGGTGAGGTCGAGCCAGGGCCGGTCGGGGATCTGCGAGACGTTGAGGCTGGCGGCCTGACCGGCCAGGCTCCCCGGCGCCGTCAGCGAGCCCACCAGGCTCACCACCGAGTAGATCGCCGACCTGCCGAGCGAGACCGAGAGGACCAGCACGATCTCGATCACGATGAGGCGGCGCGACCGGCCGCTGATCGGCGAACGGCCCGCGCGGGGCTCGACGGCGGCCATCAGGTGAGCAGGAGCTTGTCGAGACGGCGGCGCACCACGAGGAGCCCGAGGACCCCCATGGCGACCAGGTAGACCACCGAGATCGCCGAGGCACTGGTGAGCGAGCCGGTGGTCAGCTCACGACACAGGACGACGCCGCGGTAGAGCGGCGTGCACTCCACCACCCAGCGCAACCAGCCGTCGAACGTGGTGATCGGGAAGAACGTGGCCGAGAACAAGAACATCGGCACCTGGACCAGCGTGACCTTGTCGAAGTCCTGCCACGAGGTCATCCACGTCGTCACCGCCATGAAGACGGCGCTGAACGCGAACCCGATCAGCAGCGCGGCCGGCAACGCCAGCAGCGCCCACCACGAGTCCAGGTAGCCGAGGACGAGCATCACGACGAGGAACGCCGCCGAGTAGGAGCCACCACGCAGCTGACCCCACAGGATCTCCCCGCGCGCGATGTCGATCGTGCGCAGCGGGGTGGCCAGCATCTGGTCGTAGAGCTTCTCGTACTTGAGCTTGAAGAAGACGTTGAACGTCGAGTCGAGCAGCGCGCCGTTGAACGCCGACGCAGCGAGCATGCCGGGGGCCACGAACTCGGCGTACGGGATCGGCTGGCCGTTGAACTCGAAGGTGTCGATCAGCTGCCCGACGCCGATGCCGATCGAGAGCAGGTAGAAGACCGGCTCCAGGAAGCCGGTGAGGAAGAGCTTCCACGCCTGGCGGTAGACGATGTAGTTGCGCGCCACCAGCAGGCGCACCGCCTGGAACGAGCTGAGCGGCGTGACTCCCGACCCGGGTCCCCCGGTGAGCGCCCTCACGACGACAACCGCTTCGTCAGCCCGGTGACCGACCAGCGCCAGCCCACGACGCAGATCGTGACCAGGACGCCGAGGTTGATGGCGGCGGTGGACCAGTCGACATGGTCGAGGCTGAACATCCGCGACAGGTTGACGCCGTGCCACAACGGGGTCAGTCGGGCGGCCCACGCCCCGACGTCGCCGAGGTTGGTGACCGGGAAGAAGGCACCGCTGAACAAGAACATCGGGAACACACCGAGCCGGAACAGGACCCCGAAGGCCGCCTCGGACTTGATGCGGCACGAGAAGCCGTAGACGAGGGTGGCGAACGCCATCCCGGTGAGCACCTGGCAGGCGAAGGCCACGAACGGGCCCCACCAGGAGCCGTAGACGCCGAACGGCGCGACGACGAGGTCGAAGACCCCGACCGTGATCGCCAGACGCACGGCGACAAACCCCAGGTGGGCCGCGGCCACGTGGGTGATGCTCAGCGGCGTGGCCAGCATCGAGTAGTAGACCTTGTTCCACTTGAAGTTAGCCATCACCGGGTACGTCGTCTCGCCGACCGCGGTCTGCATCGCGTGAGCAGCGACCAGGCCCGGCACGATGAAGGCGAGGTAGGACGTCGCTCCCTCGAGCCGTTCGGGGTCGCCCTCGATGAAACCGCCGAGGAGCACGCCCATGGCCACGACGTAGAAGAGCGGCGAGACGAAGCTGGAGAAGACCGAGGCCTTCCACGTGCGTCGCGTGACGGTGGCCCAGTAGTCGACCTGGCGGGCCACGCCGGTGGCCAGCGACAGCTCGGAGCGTGCGGCATCGACCATCAGTCGACCAGCGTCCGTCCGGTCAGACGCAGGAAGACGTCCTCGAGGGTGGAGCGCCGCACGAGGGTGGCGACCGGTTGCAGGCCGCGCTCGTGGACCTTGGCGATCACCTCGTCACCGTCGGAGGTGTAGACGAGCAACCGGTCGGGCAGGACCTCGACGCGGTCCCCGAGGTCGGCGACCTTGTCGGCGAGCACCTGGTGCGTGGCGCCCTCGGCGGCGACCCCGAACCGCAGCTCGGCGACCTCGCGCGTCGAGTGCGCCCGGATCAGCTCCAGCGGCGAGCCCTCTGCGGCGATGGTGCCCTTGTCCATCACCACGAGCCGGTCACACAGCTGCTCGGCCTCGTCCATGTAGTGGGTGGTGATCACCAGCGTCACGCCCTGCTGCTTGAGCCGGAACAGCTGGTCCCAGAGCACGTGCCGCGCCTGCGGGTCGAGCCCGGTGGTGGGCTCGTCGAGCAGCAGCAGGTCGGGGCGGTTGACCAGGCTGCGTGCAATGGTCAGGCGCCGCTTCATCCCACCCGAGAGGTCCTCGACCCGCGCCTTGGCCTTGTCGGTCAGGCTGACGAACTCGAGCAGCTCGTCGACCCGGTCGCTCACCACCGACTTGGCGATCCCGAAGTAGCGGCCGTAGATGTAGAGGTTGTCGCGCACGTTGAGCTCGTTGTCCAGGGTGTCCTCCTGCGGGCAGACCCCCAGGCGGCCACGGATCGACGGGCCATCGGTGGCCGGGTCCATCCCGAGGATCCGCAGCTCTCCGCCGCTGATCGGCGACACCGCCGCGATCATCCGCATCGTGGAGGACTTGCCGGCCCCGTTGGGCCCGAGGAAGCCGAAGGCCTCGCCGCGGCGGACGTCGAGGTCGATCCCCTTGACCGCCTCGAAGTCGCCGAAGGACTTGCGCAGCCCTCGGGCTGCGACCATGGCGTCGTTCACGGGGCCGAGCCTAGTGCTGGCCCTGACCGGGATCGAGGGCTGCGCCGCCGCGCGTTAATCCGCACGACATCGGTGCTCATCGGGAGCAGACTTCTGGGTGATGTTCGCCGCCCTGCTCCGCGAAGCACGACCCCCGTCACCCCTGGCGGGCCGTCTGGCGACCCAGTCGCTGCTCTTCGCCCTGGGCGAGGGCACCTTCATGGCCGGGTCGGCGGTCTTCTTCACCCAGATCGTGGGGCTCTCCGCGGCGCAGGTCGGTCTCGGGCTGACCCTCGCCGGACTGGCGGCGTTCGCGGCTGCGCTGCCGATGGGCAAGCTCGTCGACCGGTTCGGGGCGAAGCGGATGTGGGCGCTCAGCGCCTACGGCCAGGCCGCGATGTTCGCGGTGTGGCCCTTCATCACCGACTTCCGCGGCTACGTCGCCATGGCCGTCGGCATGGAGGTCATCGGTGCGCTCGGTGGAGCCGCGCACGGCGCGTACACGATCGACGTGCTGCCGGCCGATCAGCGGGTGAAGTCGCGGGCCTACATGTACTCCGCGCTCAACGTCGGCTTCACCCTGGGGTCCCTGCTCGGTGGCATCACCCTGGCCTTCCAGTCCACCGATCTGCTGCGTGTCGTGCCCTGGTTCACCACCGCGGTGTTCCTGGTCAACGCCACCGCGATCGGTCGGCTGCCTCGAGCCTCGCACGACGACCGCACCCCGGAGGAACGCAAGGTGAAGGTGCCCGGGCCGGGGCCGCTGCGCAACCCCGGCTGGCTGCTCACCGAGTTCTTCGGCGGGGTCTTCTGGACCAACCAGGTGCTGCTGAACATCGTCATCCCGCTGTGGCTCGTCGAGCGAACCGATGCGCCGTGGGTGCTCCTGGCGTTCTTGTTCGGGACCAACACCGTCATGTGCATCTTCCTGCCGATGCGAGCGGCTCGGGGGGTGAAGGACGTGAGCACGGCGCTGCGGGCGATCCGGCTGTCGTCGACGTTCTTCGTCGTGTCGTGCCTGATCACGCTCGCCACGCACGACACCGTCGGGTGGGTCACGATCGCGCTCGTCTGGCTGGGTCACGTCACCGTGACCGGGGCCGAGCTCTACCTCTCGGCAGCGAGCTGGTCGTTCGAGGCCGAGCTGATGGATCCCCGGCAGCGCGGCGCCTACCAGGGGGCCTCGGAGTTCAGCGGCACGCTGGGCATGGTCTGGGCGCCGGGGTTGTACACGTTCCTGGCGATGAGCTGGGGCGCCGCCGGGTGGCTGGTGATCGCCGGCATCATCGTGGTCGCGACGATCGGGGTGCACCCCTCGGCCCGGATGGCTCAGCGGTTCCTCGAGAAGCACGTCCCCGCCGACGTGCTCGCCGAGGCGGGTTCGGGCGCCGGTCCCGATCCCGACGAGGCGATCGCCGTGGGACCGCCGTCCCTCATCGCCCCCGACGCACCGGTGGTCGACACCCCGACCGCACCTCACTGAGCCGGTCCCTCGCCAGGTGGGGGCTGGGCTCGGACGAGGTCAGGCCCAGGCCGCTACCTGGGCTCGGGTGGGGTGCCACGGCTCGACCCGCAGCCGCATGCCCGCCTCCTCCGGCGTCCGGCTGCCCTTGCGCTCGTTGCAGCTGCCGCAGGCGGCCACGGTGTTGAGCCAGGTCCAGCCCCCGCCCCGCGACCGAGGCAGCACGTGGTCGATCGTCGTGGCACGCCGTCCGCAGTAGGCGCAACGGTGCCGCTCGCGCGCGAGCACGCCGTGCCGGGTGTAGCCGGCCGGGTGGTAGAGCCACTTGGTCGCGACGTAGCGCACGAGACGCAGCGCGGTGGGCCACTGGTAGGGACCGATCATCCGCTCGCCACTGGCCTCGTGGACCACGGCCACCTCGCGCACGAGCATCTTCACCGCGTGCTTGAAGCTGACTCGACCGAGAGGCTCGAACGAGGCGTTGAAGAGCAGCACCGAGCCGGACAGGGCGCTCATCGTCGGCCCCGTCGTTCAGGGCGACGTCGCCGTCCGCGAACCGCGCGCGAGCGCCACCGTGGGTAGCCGGGCAGTCGCGTGCTGAGGTCCATGGGACGTCACTCGCTCGATATCTGCTCGGGCAGCCGGAAGCCCCCGCGGGGCGCAGCCAGCAGGGCAGGACAGGTTTCGGGGCTCGGCCTGAGCACCGGGTGAACAGTCATCGCCTTGCCACGGTAAGTCAGCGAGGCGGTCCAGCGCACGCAATTTCTTCGTCGCGGCGCGCGGCGGCGGTCGTTCACGCCCGCAGGATGCGCTCGCGCCACCAGGCGTACGCCGCCCGGTCGTCGTAGGCGTCGCACATCGCCTCGGCTCCTGCGACGAGGAGGCGGAGCCGCTCCGCGTCGTCGCCGACGTCGGTGCCCTGGGCCCGGCGGACCAGCTCGGCGCCCCGGTCCCAGGCCTCGAGGTCGGCGGGCAGCGGGAGCGCCATCACCTGGCGCGCGCTGAGCTTGATCGCCGTCGGCGCCATCGCGGTGCCGAGGTAGCGAGCCGCCGCCAGCGCCGCGACCGGCGGGGCCAGCAGCACCGCCAGGGCGTGCCACAGCCGGTCGGGGGCGACGGTCAGGGTGAGGACCGGCACCGAGGGCAACCAGGCGCCGTGCTCGTCGACGACCGCCTCGATCACGCGACCCTGGGTCGCGACGAGCACCTTGGGCACCAGCCGGGAGCGCGCCCACGCCGCCAGCGTGCCGTCGGCCTCGAGCGCCTCCAGGTCGACCGTCGGGGCGTCGTACTTCGTCTTGGCGAAGCGCGCGGGTCGGGCGCCCCACCGTGAGACAGCCGGGTCGATGAGGCCGGTGGTGACCAGCGGAGCCCCGGGCCCGCCGTCCCCGACGAAGGGCACCAGGCCGTAATACTGGTCGCGGAAGTCGGCGGTGCAGGGTCCGAGGTCACCGAGCACGCCGGCGACGGCCGGCGCGACGGCAGGGATCGCGAACGTCGGCGCGGCCAACGGCCCCCACTCCCCCTCCGGCAGGTCGAGGTCGGGGCCGGCGGCGAGGTCGGCGCCCTGCCACGTCGCGACCCTGCCCTGCTCGGCGCCGACGGTGATGACCGGTGCGCAGGTGAGCACCGAGGCGTCGTCGAAGACCGGGGTCGCCGAGGCCCAGAACGACGTCATCGCACCGTGGGCGGTGACCGCGGCCCGCACCGGGGCGGCGTCCCGGGCCGCCAGCAGGGACAGCGGCTGCACCAGCGCCACCCGGCCGCCGTCCGTCACCAGGCTCAGCGCGTGGGCCAGGAAGATCCCACTGGTGTCGGTGTAGGGCCCGAACCCCGGGGTGGGAGCCACCGCCGTACGCCGCTTGAGCTGGCCGAGGAACGGCGGGTTGCCGACCACGGCGTCGTACGGCGCGCCGGGGTGCTCCCCCAGCCCGTCGGCCACGCGGACGTCGGGCTCCACGCCCGGCGCGACGACCTGGAGTCGCAGGCGGGTGATGGCCACGGCCACCGGGTCGAGGTCGACGCCGTGCACCGCGGCCACCGCGTCGGCAGGCGACCACCCGTGAGCCGTCAGCCGTCGTACCACCGCGAGGAGGAAGTGGCCGGCCCCGCACGACGGGTCGAGCACGCGCCAGCCACCGGGCCGGGACTTCGAGTCGGCGAGAGCCGGCTCCAGCACCCGGTCGAGGATCCAGTCGACCAGGGCAGGTGGGGTGTAGAACGTGCCCGACCCGGCCCGGTCGGCGACCAGGGACTCGTGGACGGCTCCGAGGAGCTCGAGGGCGTCGGGATCGGTCCAGGGCGCCAAGCACGCGGTCAGCGCCGCGGAGTCGGGCACTGACCCCGTGGGCAACCCGTGGGCGTCTCCGACCACGGCGACGACTGCGCTCCAGGCGAGCTCGCGCGACCCCAGCAGCGCCTCGGCTGCCTGCACGCTCTCCCGCAGCTGCCGCACGGGAGGAGACTACGGCCCGAGCGCGTGGTGGTGGCGGTGGTGCGTTCGGCCTGCGGGGGTTGAGGTGACAGCAGCCTGCGGCGACTCCTCCCCGACCCTGTTATGGTCAAGATGACTACAACAAGGACGGACTCGATGAGCGACCCGAAGCCCCGCCCCGCGGTCACCTCCCCCGGGCTGCTGACCGACCACTACGAGCTCACCATGCTCACCTCGTTCGTGACCGACGGCACCGTGGAGCACCCCGCCGTCTTCGAGGCCTTCGCGCGGCGGCTGCCCGAGGGCCGTCGGTACGGCGTCCTCGCCGGGCTCGGCCGGCTCCTGCCGCTGATCGAAGGCTTCTCCTTCGACGCCGACGAGGTGGCCTGGCTGCGTGAGTCGGGCGTCATCAACGACCTCACCGCCGAGTACCTGCGCGAGTTCCGGTTCGGCGGTGACATCGAGGCCTACCGCGAGGGCGACCTCTACTTCCCCGGCAGCCCGATCCTGACCGTCAGCGGCACGCTCGGTGAGTGCGTGGTGCTCGAGACGCTGGTGCTGAGCGTGCTCAACCACGACTCCGCGATCGCCAGCGCCGCGGCCCGGATGGTCACCGCGGCCGGCGGGCGCACCGGGCGCCCCCTGGTCGAGATGGGCAGTAGGCGCACCCACGAGGACGCTGCCATCGCGGTGGCGCGAGCGGCGTACGTCGCCGGCTTCGCCTCCAGCAGCAACCTGGCCGCCGGGCGGTTGCACGACGTGCCCACCGTCGGCACGGCCGCGCACGCCTTCACCCTGGCCTACAGCAGCGAGGCCGAGGCCTTCGCCAGCCAGGTCGCGGCCCAGGGGCCGGGCACGACGTTGCTCGTCGACACCTACGACACCGAGCAGGGCATCCGGACCGCCGTGGAGGTCGCGGGCCCCGGCCTCGGCGCCGTGCGGATCGACTCCGGCGACCTCGCCGAGACCTCGGCCGCAGCCCGCACGCTCCTCGACGACCTCGGCGCGACCGAGACCCGCATCATCGTGACCAGCGACCTCGACGAGTTCGTGATCGCTGCGCTGGCCGACGCCCCGATCGACGGGTACGGCGTGGGCACGCGCGTCGCGACCGGCTCGGGCCACCCCACCGCGAGCATGGTCTACAAGCTCGTCGCGGTCGGGGACGCACCCGGCAGCGACCTGCGACCGGTCGCCAAGAAGTCGACCGCCAAGGTGTCGGTGGGCGGCCGCAAGACCGCCTACCGCAGCCAGGTCGACGGGGTGCTGCAGCACGAGTGGTACCGCACCGACGGCCTCGCCGACCCGCACGGAGCACCCGTGCAGGTGACCGTCATGCGCAAGGGCCGCATCGTGGAGGACCCCACCCTCGAGGAGGTGCGCGAGCACTGCGCCGCCTCCCTGGCGACCCTGCCGGACTCGGCGCTCGGCGTCGCGGCAGGGTCGGCGTACCTCACCGTCGCGCTCGAGCACGAGCCACCGACGACCCACTCGTCCCCCACCTCGGCCACCGAGCCGACCGGACCAGAAGGAGCAGCCCGATGAACCGCGCCCTCGTCATCGTCGACGTCCAGAACGACTTCGTGGAGGACGGCTCCCTCGCTGTCGCCGGTGGTCGTGACGTCGCGACCCGGATCAGCGAGCACCTCGCTGCGCACGCCGACGCCTACGTCGCCGTGGTCGCCTCACGCGACTGGCACGACCCCGACAGCACCAACGGCGGCCACTTCCACGAGCCCGGCACCGACCCTGACTTCGTCTCCACCTGGCCGGTGCACTGTGTCTCCACCGGGAGCGGGTCCGACTACGCCCCCGAGCTGGTCACCGACCGGATCACCCACCACGTGCGCAAGGGCATGGGTGAGCCCGCCTACAGCGCCTTCGAGGGCGTGACCGACTCCGGCGAACGACTGCGCGACGTGCTCGCGGCCCTGGACGTGGGCGAGATCGACGTGGCCGGCATCGCGACCGACTACTGCGTCCGCGCCACGGTCCTCGACGCCTGCGCTGCCGGGCTCGCGGTCACGCTGCTCCCCGGCCTGCACGCCGGAGTGGCTCCCGAGACCAGCGCCGCGGCGCTGGACGAGATGGCCACGGCGGGAGCGGTGGTGCCTCGATGAGCTACGTGAGCGAGCACCCGCCGTTCGCGGTCACCGTCGACCTCGCCGTCTTCACGATCCGCGACGGGCACTTCTCCGTCCTCCTCGTGCAGCGCGGCAGCGAGCCCTTCGAGGGCTCGTGGGCCCTGCCCGGTGGGTTCGTCGAGCCCGACGAGGACGCCGAGCAGGCAGCCTGGCGCGAGCTGGCCGAGGAGACCGGGGTCGACCGCTTCGGCGCGGGCGGTGGCCACCTCGAGCAGCTGCGCACCTACTCGGCGCCCGACCGCGACCCCCGGATGCGGGTCGTGTCCGTGGCCCACGTCGCCTTCGCCCCGGACCTCCCCGAGCCGTCGGCCGGCTCCGATGCGGCGCACGCCCGCTGGTGGGTCGTCGACGACCTTCTCGAGGCCGTCCCCGACTCCCCCGATGCCCCGACCCTGGCCTTCGACCACGCCGAGATCCTGCGCGACGCCGTCGAGCGCATCCGCGCCAAGCTCGAGTACACGACGCTGGCCGCCGAGTTCGTGGCCGAGCCGTTCACCCTGCCCGAGCTGCGCCGCGTGTACGCCGCGGTCTGGGGCACGCCGCCTGACCTGGGCAACTTCCGGCGCAAGGTGCTCGGCACCGACGGCTTCGTGGTGCCCACCGACGACCACGGCGAGGTGTCGGGCTCGGGCGGCCGGCGTGCCCTGCTCTACCGCCGTGGCTCCGGCCACGACGATCCAGCCGCCGATGCTGCGCACGAGCTGAGGGTCTCGCACGGGCCGACCCCGTGCCGGACGAGCCTTTCAGGTGTGGCGTTGTCGGTGGCGCCGGGCAGACTGTGGAGGTGAGTTCCCACGATGCGCTGGCGGCCTTCAGCGAGCCGACCCGCACCTGGTTCGGAGCGGCCTTCGCCGAGCCGACCCCCGCCCAAGCCGGCGCCTGGGCAGCCATCGGCGCCGGGAAGCATGCCCTGGTCGTCGCCCCGACCGGATCGGGCAAGACGCTCAGCGCGTTCTCTGTGGTCCATCGACCGGCTGCTCACCACCCCGCCCCCGAGCGATCGCACCCATCGCACCCGAGTGCTCTACATCAGCCCGCTCAAGGCACTCGGCGTCGACGTCGAGCGCAACCTGCGGGCCCCGCTCACCGGCATCCGCCACACCGCCGACCGGCTCGGTACGCCGCTTCCCGAGCTGCGGGTCGGGGTGCGCTCGGGCGACACGGCCGCCGGTGACCGGCGCAAGCTGGCCACCTCGCCGCCCGACATCTTGATCACGACGCCCGAGTCGCTGTTCCTCATGCTCACCAGCCAGGCGCGCGAGGCGCTGCGCGGGGTCGAGACGGTGATCATCGACGAGGTGCACGCAGTCGCCGGCAGCAAGCGCGGCGCCCACCTCGCCCTCAGCCTCGAGCGCCTCGACTCGCTGCTGGAGCGTCCCGTCCAGCGCATCGGCCTCTCGGCCACGGTGCGCCCGCTCGACGAGGTGGCGCGCTTCCTCGGCGGCAGCGCCCCGGTCGAGATCGTGGCACCCCCGGCGGAGAAGCGGTGGGAGCTCACCGTCGTCGTGCCGGTCGAGGACATGACCGCGCCCGGCGACTTCGACGAGGACTCCTCCTCACCCGATGGCTCCGCCACCCACGGCAGCATCTGGCCCCACGTCGAGGAGAGCGTGGTCGACCTCATCGAGGCCCACACCTCGACCATCGTCTTCGCCAACTCCCGCCGCCTCGCCGAGCGGCTCACCGCCCGGCTCAACGAGATCGCCACGACCCGGGCCGAGCTCGCGCTGCCGGAGGCCGACCGGGCCCCGGCCGAGATCATGGCCCAGGCCGGTGCCAGCAAGGGTGCGGAGACCGTGATCGCCAAGGCCCACCACGGCTCGGTGAGCAAGGAGCAGCGTGCCCTGATCGAGGACGACCTCAAGCGCGGTCGACTCCCCGCGGTGGTCGCGACCAGCAGCCTCGAGCTCGGCATCGACATGGGCGCGGTCGACCTGGTCATCCAGATCGAGTCCCCGCCGAGCGTCGCCAGCGCCCTGCAGCGCGTGGGGCGTGCCGGCCACCAGGTCGGCGAGGTGTCACGCGGGGTGCTCTACCCCAAGCACCGGGGCGACCTGGCGCAGACCGCGGTCGCGGTCGAGCGCATGCGCTCGGGGGGCATCGAGGCGATGCGCATCCCCACCAACCCCCTCGACGTCCTGGCCCAGCAGATCGTGGCCACCACAGCCCTCGAGCCCGCCGACGTCGACGAGCTCTACGCCCTCGTGCGCCGCAGCGCGCCGTTCAGCAGCCTCCCTCGCTCGGCGTACGACGCCACCTTGGACCTGCTGAGCGGTCGCTACCCCAGCGACGAGTTCGCCGAGCTGCGGCCGCGCATCGTCTGGGACCGGGTCACCGGCGCCCTCACCGGTCGCCCCGGGTCGCAGCGACTGGCCGTCACCAGCGGTGGCACGATCCCCGACCGCGGTCTCTTCGGGGTCTTCCTCGTCGGCTCCCAGGGCGAGAAGGGCGGGCCCGGCAAGCGCGTCGGCGAGCTCGACGAGGAGATGGTCTACGAGTCGCGGGTCGGCGACATCTTCGCGCTGGGCGCCACCAGCTGGCGCATCGAGGACATCACCCACGACCGGGTGCTGGTGACCCCGGCGCCCGGGGTGCCGGGGCGACTCCCCTTCTGGAAGGGCGACACCCTCGGGCGTCCGGCCGAGCTCGGCGCGGCGATCGGCGCCTACACCCGCGAGCTCGGGGCGCTGCCCCGGGCCAAGGCCGAGCAGCGGGCCCGCGAGGGTGGCCTGGACGAGTGGGCCGCCGGCAACCTCGTCTCCTACCTCCACGAGCAGCTCGAGGCCACCAGCGTGCTGCCCAGCGACGTCACGGTGCTGGTCGAGCGGTTCCGCGACGAGCTCGGCGACTGGCGCCTGGTGGTGCACTCGCCCTACGGCGTACCGGTGCACGCGCCGTGGGCCCTGGCGATCAACGCCCGGCTGCGCGAGCGCTACGGCGTCGACGGCCAGGCCGTGGCCTCCGACGACGGCATCGTGATCCGCATCCCCGACACCGACGCCGAGCCGCCGACCGGCGACCTGGTGGTCTTCGACGCCGACGAGATCGACCAGATCGTCACCCAGGAGGTGGGCGGCTCGGCGCTGTTCGCCTCCCGCTTCCGCGAGTGCGCGGCCCGCGCCCTCCTCCTGCCGCGCCGCGATCCCGGGCGTCGCTCCCCCCTGTGGCAGCAGCGGCAGCGCTCGGCGGCGCTGCTGGAGGTGGCGGTCAAGTACCCGTCGTTCCCGATCGTGCTCGAGGCAGTGCGTGAGTGCCTGCAGGACGTCTACGACCTGCCGGCTCTCGTGGCGCTGATGCGCGCCGTCGATCGGCGCGAGGTGCAGGTGACCGACATCGCCACGCCGTCGCCCTCCCCCTATGCCCGGAGCCTGCTCTTCGGCTACGTCGCCCAGTTCGTCTACGAGGGCGACTCCCCCATCGCCGAGCGCCGCGCCGCTGCGCTCTCCCTCGACCAGGGGCTGCTGGCCGAGCTCCTCGGTCGTGCCGAGCTCCGCGAGCTGCTCGATCCTGCGGTGCTGGTCGAGATCGAGGCCGAGCTGCAACGGCTCAGCCCGGACCGGCTGGCCCGCGACGCCGAGGGGATCGCCGACCTGCTCCGTCTGCTCGGGCCCCTCACGACCACCGAGGTCACCCAGCGCAGCCTCGAGTCCTGCGACGTGCCGGCTGCCCTGGGGGCCCTGGTCGACACCCGGCGCGTGGTCGAGGTGCGCCTGTCCGGCCAGGAGCACTGGGCGGTGGTCGAGGACGTCGGCCGACTTCGTGACGGCCTGGGCGTCCCGGTCCCGCCGGGCACGCCCGAGGCGTTCGGCGAGTCGGTCGAGGACCCGCTGGCCGACCTGGTCGCACGTTTCGCCCGCACCCATGGGCCCTTCACCACCGAGCAGGTCTCCGAGCGCCTCGGCCTCGGTGCCGCGGTCGCCCGACACACGTTGCAGCGGCTGGCCGCTCAGGGGCGTGTGCTCGACGGCGAGTTCCGCCCCGCCGGCACCGGCTCGGAGTGGTGTGACGCCGAGGTGCTGCGCAAGCTGCGCCGTCGTTCCCTCGCCCGGCTCCGCAAGGAGGTCGAGCCGGTCGAGCCCGCCGTGCTGGCCCGCTTCCTCAGCGTCTGGCAGCACGTCGACGGCGGTTCGGCCGGTGTCGGGAGCCGCGGTCGCCGCGGGCTGCGCGGCGTCGACGGGGTGATCAGCGCGATCGACCAGCTGGCCGGTTGCCCCGTGCCTGCCTCGGCGCTGGAGCCGTTGATCCTCGCCTCGCGGGTGAGCGACTACGAGCCGTCCTACCTCGACGAGCTCACCGCCGCCGGCGAGGTGATGTGGGCCGGGCACGGAGCCCTTCCCGGCTCCGACGGCTGGGTGAGCCTCCACCTCGCCGACCAGGCCGCCCTGACCCTGCCCGAGCGGCTGCCCTTCGACCACTCCGAGCTGCACCAGGGCGTGCTGGACGCGCTGGCTCCGGGCGGCGCGTGGTTCTTCCGCCAGCTGGCCGATGCGCTGCGCACCTCGCTCGACTCGATCACCCTGGCCGACGCCGCCATCAGTGCGGCGCTGTGGGACCTCGTCTGGGCCGGACGGATCAGCAACGACACCCTGACGCCGCTGCGTGCGCTGACCCGCTCGGGCACCGCCAGCCACCGGACGCGGCGCCCACCCCCACGGCCGGGTCGGGTGGCGCGCAGCGGACCTCCCGAGACCGCGGGTCGCTGGGCCCTGCTGCCGGCGCTCGACACCGACCCCACGCGCCGCGCCCACGCCACCGCCGAGCGGCTGCTCGACCGGCACGGCGTGGTGATCCGCGGTGCCGTGGTCAGCGAGCGGGTTCCTGGCGGCTTCGCCGCTGTCTACAAGGTCCTCTCCGCCTTCGAGGACTCCGGACGGTGCCGACGCGGCTACTTCGTCGAAGGCCTCGGCGCGGCTCAGTTCGGCACGGCCGGGGCGATCGACCGGCTCCGCACGTTCACCGAGCTGCCGGTCGATGCCAAGCCGGCCGCTCTCGCGCTGGCCGCGACCGACCCTGCCAATCCCTACGGCGCAGCGCTGCCCTGGCCTGACTCCGACGGCGGGCACCGACCCGGTCGCAAGGCCGGAGCGGTCGTCGTGCTCGTCGACGGTGCTCTCACGCTCTACGTCGAGCGTGGCGGCCGCACCCTGCTCACCTGGAGCGACGACCCCGACGTCCTCGGCCCGGCAGCGGAGTCGCTCGCCGAGACGACGCGTCGCGGCGCCCTCGGCCGGCTCACCGTCGAGAAGGCCGACGGCGCCCTCCTGCTCGGCGGGGGCTCCACCCCGTTGCGAGAGGCCCTCGATGCCGCCGGGTTCGTCGCGACTCCCCAGGGACTGAGGATGCGTAGTGCCCGAGGGTGACACCGTCTACCGCGCTGCGCTGGTGCTCGACAAGGCCCTGAGCGGACGACGCCTGCTCAGCACCGACTTCCGGGTCCCCCAGCACGCGACGGTCGATCTCAGCGGCGGCGAGGTGGTGTCCACCCGTGCCCGCGGCAAGCACCTGTTGACCCGCATCGTGCATGACGAGGTGGGCTGGACGCTGCACACCCACCTGAAGATGGACGGGATCTGGCGGGTCCACGCACCGGGTGAGAAGTGGCACCGACCGGCCCACCAGGCCCGGGTCCTGCTGGAGGTCGAGGGACACACCGCCGTCGGCTATGCGCTGGGCATCGTCGAGCTGCTCCCCACCGCAGACGAGGAGAGCGTGGTGGGCCACCTCGGCCCCGACCTGCTCGGTCCGGACTGGGACGAGGTCGAGGCGACGGCGCGCCTGGGCTCGGACCCCGACCGCACCATCCACGAGGCGTTGCTCGACCAACGAAACCTCGCGGGCGTGGGCAACGTCTTCGCGGCCGAGCTCTGCTTCGTCTCCGGTCTCCACCCGCGCGCACCGGTGGCCTCGGCCCCTGACCTGCGACGGATCGTCCTGCGCGCCCGCCAGATGCTGGAGCTCAACAAGTCCCGCTCGACGCGGACGACCACCGGCAACCTGCGCCAGCCGCTGTGGGTCTACGGCCGCGACCGACGCGCGTGCCGCCGTTGCGGCACCGCCATCGAGACGGCGCCCCTGGGCCCGGTCGGTCGCGAGCGGGTGACGTACTGGTGTCCTCGCTGCCAGCCTGCTCCCTGACCGGGCCCCGGCGACCTCACGGCTTCTGGAAGATCCCCAACCCGTCGATCTGCACCGGCTTGTTGTTCATGGTGCGGACCTTGATCGTGCCGGTGCGGGGCTTCTTGAAGCGCTCCACCACGACCAGCACCTTGCCGCGCGGCTTCTTCGACGCCAGGTTGACGACACCGACCTTGCGCTTGCCGACGTAGACGGCGACCTTGCCGAAGCCGCGAGCCTTGCCCACGAGCAGGGCGAGCCGGTTCATCCTCTTGCCGCGGACCTTGAGCTGCTCGCCGCGGTCGCTGGTCGTGTAGTAGGTGCCCCGGTAGGCCTTCTTGCTCTTCGGGTTGAACCACCCCTTGGTGGTCTGCTCGAGGACGCGCTCGTTGTAGACCACGGCGAAGTGCCGGCGGGCCGGCGTGGCATCGACCTTGCCGCCCGGCTCGCGAGCCGCGACGGTGAAGGTGTGGTTGCCCGGCCGCAGCCCCTTGAGCGTCCTCGCACTGCTGCCGCACGCGAGCGGCTTGCCGTCCAACGTGCACTCGAACGTCGAGCCCTCGGCAGAGGAGGTGTAGGTGTAGCGCGTCCGGCTGCCCACCAGGAACCCGTTCTTGGCCAGACCTCCGGTGATGCGGGTCTTCGGCGCCTCGGCCACCGGCGGCTCGACGGCGCCGGTGATGGCGAAGTCGGCGTTGTTGAGGTCGAAGAAGTAGTTGTCCACGGCCGCGACCTTGATCCTGGCCTGCTCGGCGTTGACGTCGGGCAGCACGACGTCCTCGCTGCCGTCGTTGGCCGTCGAGGCAGCCAGGACGTGGGGGAAGGTCAGGCCGCCGTCGACCGAGAGGCTGATCGAGACGTTCTCGGCGAGGTCAGGGCTGTCGGTGCCCGCGACGTCCCACTCGACGGTCTCGGTCGCCCCGGCGTCGGCGGTGGTGCCCTCCTCGCCACGCGAGGTGACCAGGAACGGACCGGCGCTCGGGTCGAGGGCCAGGGTGACGTCGTCGAAGCCCGTCCCGCCGCCGAGCGCCGAGCCGTCGCGCACCGTCACCCGGAAGTTCAGCTCTCCCGAGGCGAGGGCGTAGGCCGGGTCAGGCAGGAACTCCGAGAAGCAGTTGAGCGCCGCGTCGTTCATCCGCGACGTGGGGCTGGTGGTCGGCGTCGGGCACGGCTCCTCGGCGTCGGTGTCGCCGGCGAGCACCTGGGCGATGTCGGGGAACGTGCGAGCCGGCTCGGTGGTGGCGAGGTTCTCCCCCGGTGACTCGTAGAGCAAGGTGTCGGCGTCCGAGACATCGGCGTAGGTGCCGAAGACGCGGAAGAGCGGGCCGACGGTCTTGGTCGGGCTGGCCAGCGCGGTGCCCGCGCCGAATCCGAAGAACGGGTCGCCCGGGAGTCCCTGGTCGTTCTGCTCCCACAGGTAGGTCAGTGCGTCCTCGTCGCCGCTGTCCTCGTCGGTCGCCGACGCGGTGAGGGTGAAGGGCGTCTGGACCGGGAGGGTCTTGTCGGCCGGGGCGACGACGACCGGTCGGTGGTTGGTCGTGCTGGTCGGCGCACCGCCGTTGGTGATCGGGCCACCGTTCTGGGTGACGCCGATGAACCCCGTCACCCCACCGGTGGTCGCCCCGATGCCCAGGCGCTCGACATCGGCGGTGCCACCGAAGTCGACGGTGAAGCCGTCGGCGCTCGGCGAGCTGTCGCCGTCGTACCCGGTCACCGTGGCGGTCTTGCCCGTCAGCGCCAGGACGGCGGCAGCGAGGCCCGAGGCGTTGTAGTTGGCGCCCATCGTGATGGTCTGGGCCGGGGCCCCGGGGTAGGTCAGCTCGAAGGTGTCCCCGGTGTCGAGGCTCTTCAGGTTGCCGACCTGCTCCTCGGACAGGCTCTCGGGGTCCGCGGTCGTCACCGCGGTGAACTCCTCGATGGTCGCCTGGGAGAAGTAGGGGTCGGTGTGGGCCTGGAGGTCGTCGTTGAAGCAGATGCCGGCGTAGGCCATCACCGACGAGCCGGAGCCGGGCTCCACCGACGTCGGCGCGTTGCGGTTGAGGCCGGCGCAGGACCCGTTGACCCCGTCGAAGGTGTGGTTGCCGCCCATCTGGTGGCCCACCTCGTGGGCGAAGAAGTCGATCGCGTAGAAGTCCCCGGCCGGCGGGTCGAGGGCCGTGCAGCCCCCCGCCTTGTCCTCGCCACCGACGACGCCGAGGTAGGCCACTCCACCGCTGCCGTCGCCGCTGCCGAAGTGGCCGATGTCGAACCGGTCGGCCCCGACGATCTGGCCGGCGACGAACTTGTTGCGATCCAGCACGTCCCCACCGCACGACGAGGTCTCCTCGGTGGTGAAGCAGGGGCTCGCGCCGCACGGCCCGTCGACGCCGATCGCCTTGGCGTCGGTGTCGAGGTTGAGGTCGTCGCTGCCTTCGGCCAGGACGAACTTGATGGCCATGTCGTCCATGTAGATGTGGTCGGCCCGGTTGACCTGGATGGTCTTGGTGCTCAGGACGTTCGCGGTCCCGAAGTAGGCCGCGTAGGTCTGCTCGGTGACGAACGCCATGCGGTAGGTGCGCTGGACGACCACCGCGCCGCCGACCCGCTCGACCGGCGCCGCGGGGGCGGCCACGCCGTCGGGGCGAGCCGGGGCGCGCTCGTCGAGCACCCGGTCCGAGACCGGGATCGCGCCGCGCAGATAGCTCAGGTGGGCGGTGACCCCGCGACCGTGGTAGGCCGGATCGATGTACCACGTGCGGTGTGAGGACAGGCTGCGCACCGAGGCGTGCAGGCCCAACGGGGTGAGCGAGAACCGGATCGTGTCGGTGGGATCGGTGACGCCCGACCCGGCGTAGGTGCGCAGCTCGGGGTGGTCGGCCTGCAGCTGCGGCGCCAGCACCGAGTCCTCGGCCACCGCGAAGACGACCTCGGACCCGTCGGGGGCGGGGAGCGAGACCTGCACCGGCTGGGCACCGGCCGCGACCTGGTCTGCGGTGGGGGCCAGCGCGAGACCGGAGCGCGCCGTGGCGATGTCGAGGGCGGCCGCGGCATAGGCCGTCGGCCTGATGCTCGTACGTCGGCCGGCGGCCTGCCGGAAGCCGTCGAGCGGGCTGAACGCAGCGACCACCTCGGGCTCCGCCTCGGGTCGGGGCGCCGGCGCGGCAGCCGTTGGGGAGACCGCGAGGACGGGCAGGACAGCGGCCACGAGGACGGCTGCCAGGACGGCGCCGGAACTGCGGCGTAGAGCAGAAAGCATGACGAATCTCCCCCGGGCGAGCGGACGGTAGGTCTCAGGCTGTTCCCTGGTCCAACGACCACTCCTCGGAGCCGTTACGGCATGCGGTCAGGCAGCGGAGGCGACCACATCGGTACGCGGGCGTGGCACCGGGATCGGCGTGGCCAGCGCGATGGCTGCCTCTTCGAGGGCGACGGCGTCGGAGACGTCGCGCAGCACGTCCGACAACGGCGTGGCCAGGGCTCCGCAGAGCGAGGCCAGCAGCTCCGAGGACGCCTCTTTCTGACCGCGTTCGATCTCGGAGATGTAGCCGAGGCTGACGCGTGCCTCGGCCGAGACCTCCCGAAGGGTCAGTCCGAGGGCGATCCGGCGCTCGCGAAGCACGTCGCCGAGCAACCGACGGAACAGCACCATGCGGGTCCCTCCTTCAGACTGTGTGGGCGCAACGCTACCGGAGTCGTGTTTCTTCCGAGCGACGACCTGCGCACCCGATCGCTATCTCCTCACCATGTCAGCGAGCGCCGACAGTGCCTCGGTGCAGGTCCGCTCCACGATCGCAAGGCGATCCCCGGTGAGCTCGAGGGCGGCAGTGGTGGTGCTCTCAGGTCCGGCGACGGCCACGAAGACCGTCCCGGCTGGGTGTCCCTCTTGTCGATCGGGCCCCGCCACACCGGTGGTGGCGACGCCGTAGTCAGAGCCGGTCAGTGCGCGCACGCCCCTGGCCATCGCGGCCGCGCAAGGCGCCGAGACGACGCCGTGCTCAGCGATCAGCTCGGCCGGCACCCCGAGCACGCGCTGCTTGAGATCGGTCGCGTAGGCGATGACTCCGCCCCGGTAGGTCGCCGATGCGCCCGGGACGGCGGTCAGCAGTGCGCCGAGCCGCCCGCCGGTCAGGGACTCGGCGGTCGACACGTCACAGCGAGCCTGCCGGAGCAGGTGGTGTACCTGCTCCGGCAGACCCGCCGGTGCCGACCGTCGTGCTATCGGGCGACCTTGATCTTGATGGTGTCGCCCACCGGCGCGAAGTTGCGGTTGCCGAAGTAGCGGACCTTCACCTGCGCAGTGCGCTTGAGCTTGACCAGCCTCAAGGCCACCCGGTTGTTCTTCAGGGTCTTGACCACCTGCTTGCCCTGGTAGACGAACCTGACCTCGCCGGCGACCTGCGCGCCGAAGCCGGACATGAGCACCCGCACGACCGGTCGGTCACCGCGGCTGACCTTGCTCGGAGCGCTCAGCTTCATCGTCGGCGTCTGCTTGATGACCCGCACGCTGATCGCGTCGGTCGCAGGCTCGGTCACGTCATCACCGAGGTAGGCGACGTTCACCGGGAACGTGCCGACCCGGTTCCACGGAGTGATCTCGATGGCGACCTTGCCGTCGTCGAGGGAACCCGCTCCGATCACCTTCGTGCCGAACCGCACCTCCACCTCACCGGTGGGGGTCGGGCCGTCCGAGGACACCGTGACGTTGATCGTGGTGCCGCGCTTGACCTCGAAGCGGTTGGGCACCGCGGCAGCCGACACCGTCGGGATGTACAGCTCGGCAGCCTCGACGGTGATCGGGACCAGCGCCTCGGTGTCGGTCCGGTCCCCGGTCACGACCAGGTCGTGGGACCCACCGGCAAGCCCCTCGGGGAGCGTGATCACCGCGGTGGCGGTGCCGGCCTCGTCGTAGCCGGGCAGCGCGGACTGGACGGTCGTGGTGACCTCGAAGCTGCCGAGCACCTCGCCGTCCAGGCTGACCTCGACCGAGGAGTCCTTGACGTCGTCCGGGACACCCACGGCAGCACCGGTCATCGACAGCGAGGACAGGTCGAAGCTCACCTCGTCGCCGGCGCCGAAGGTCTCGGCTGCGTCGTCGCCGAAGTCGACGCCGACGGCGCGCTGGCTGTAGTCGACCGGGAGCGGGGCGTCCTTGGCGAACTCCGCGAAGTAGTCGACCTGCGCCTGCAGGTCGGTACGACCGGTGTCCTGCTTGCGAGCACCCTCGGTCAACGTCGTGAAGTTGTCACCACCCGAAGCCAGGAACGAGTTCACCGTCACCGAGTACGTCGCACCCAGATCGACCGGCTCACCATCGAGATACATCGCACTGACCCGCTCACCCTGACCCGCACCCGGGTCATAGGTGTAGGTGAAGCCCTTGCTGATCCCGAGCTTCAAGAACGGCCGCGAAGCACCCGCCGGCTGCCACTGCTGCTCCAACGTCGCCTTCAGCTGCGCACCGGTCAGGTCCATGTTCACCAACGTGTTGGCAAACGGCTGGACATTCGCAGCCTGCTTGTAGGTCACCGTCTTGGGGAAACCTTCGCCCGAACCGATCAGGTCCGCACGCAACCCACCCGGGTTCATCAACGCGATCTGCGCCGCCCCGAACGCCGGATCCGTGGTCGCCCACTTCTGGATCTCAGCCACCAGGTTGCCCAGCGTCGACTCACCACCACGGTTCTCCGTCGTCCCGTTGGCCAGCTTGGCCCGCTTGAACGTGCCACCGATCTTGCCCAACGGCACCGCACCGAGCACCTCAGCGTTCGCCACAGCAGCATCCACGATCGACTGCGTCGCACCATCGATCGGGTAGTTGAACGTGCTGCCCGACGTACCCGACTTCAGCGCCAGCACCGACTGCGACTTCGCCTGCACCTCACCCGAGACCGGGTCCACAGTGAAGACCAGCTGGTTCAGGTTGTAGCCGTACTGACCAGCAGAGACCACCGGACGCTCGGTGACCGGACGACCCGACCACCCCGCCACCGGGAACGAACAGTTGTAGGTCAGGTGCGTGTGACCCGACACGATCGCATCGATGTCATCACCCACACCCTGCACGATCGAACCGAAGTCGGTGTCCGCACCCAACGCACCGATCGCACCACAGTCAGTCCCCGGCGCACCCTCGTGCACCAACAGCACCACGACATCAGCACCAGCAGCCTTCAGATCATCAGCCGCATCATTCGCAGCCTCGACCACATCAGTCACCTCGATGTCAGCGATCCCCGCCGGACTCACCAGCTCAGGCAGGTGCTCGGTCACCGCACCGATGAAACCGACCTGCACACCACCCTGATCCTTGATCCAGGTCCCATCAAGCGCCGGGTCACCAGAGTCCTTGAACTTCACGTTCGCGCCCAAGTACTTCCACTGCGCACCACCGAACGGGTTCGTCTCAGCGTCATAGTCAGCCATCACCCGCTCGACCAGGTCCTCATACCCCTGATCGAACTCATGGTTACCCGCCGCCGAGACCTCCAGACCAGCCTCGTTCAACGCATCGATCGTCGGCTTGTCCTGAGCAATGAACGACTCGAACGTCGAAGCACCGATCAAGTCACCAGCAGCAGCAAACGTCGTGTTCGGATTCGCCGAACGCAACTGCTTCACCGCACCCGCCAACACCGCAGCACCCGCCGACGCCGAGAACGCATCATTCTGAATACGCCCATGGAAGTCATTGGTCGCCAAGATCTGCACCTCCACCGGCGCCGCAGCCTCGATGGTGATCGGGATCCGCGTCACGGTGCCGGTGCTGTTGCCGGTGACGACCAGGTCCGAGGCGCCGGCGGCGTCGATCGGCAAGGTGATCACGGCGGTGGCGGTGCCGGCCTCGTCGTAGCCGGGCAGCGCCGTCTGGACGGCGGTCGTCACCGGGAAGGAGCCCAGCGTCCGCCCGTCGAGGGAGACGTCGACCGAGGTGTCCCTGACGTCGTTCGGGACACCGGTGGCCGCACCGGTCATCGACAGCGAGGAGAGCCCGAACACGACGTCGTCACCGGCGGTGTGGCTGGCGGAGTCCATGTCGACGCCGACGGCGCGTTGGCTGTAGTCGACCGGGAGCGGGGCGTCCTTGGCGAACTCCGCGAAGTAGTCGACCTGCGCCTGCAGGTCGGTACGACCGGTGTCCTGCTTGCGAGCACCCTCGGTCAACGTCGTGAAGTTGTCACCACCCGAAGCCAGGAACGAGTTCACCGTCACCGAGTACGTCGCACCCAGATCGACCGGCTCACCATCGAGATACATCGCACTGACCCGCTCACCCTGACCCGCACCCGGGTCATAGGTGTAGGTGAAGCCCTTGCTGATCCCGAGCTTCAAGAACGGCCGCGAAGCACCCGCCGGCTGCCACTGCTGCTCCAACGTCGCCTTCAGCTGCGCACCGGTCAGGTCCATGTTCACCAACGTGTTGGCAAACGGCTGGACATTCGCAGCCTGCTTGTAGGTCACCGTCTTGGGGAAACCTTCGCCCGAACCGATCAGGTCCGCACGCAACCCACCCGGGTTCATCAACGCGATCTGCGCCGCCCCGAACGCCGGATCCGTGGTCGCCCACTTCTGGATCTCAGCCACCAGGTTGCCCAGCGTCGACTCACCACCACGGTTCTCCGTCGTCCCGTTGGCCAGCTTGGCCCGCTTGAACGTGCCACCGATCTTGCCCAACGGCACCGCACCGAGCACCTCAGCGTTCGCCACAGCAGCATCCACGATCGACTGCGTCGCACCATCGATCGGGTAGTTGAACGTGCTGCCCGACGTACCCGACTTCAGCGCCAGCACCGACTGCGACTTCGCCTGCACCTCACCCGAGACCGGGTCCACAGTGAAGACCAGCTGGTTCAGGTTGTAGCCGTACTGACCAGCAGAGACCACCGGACGCTCGGTGACCGGACGACCCGACCACCCCGCCACCGGGAACGAACAGTTGTAGGTCAGGTGCGTGTGACCCGACACGATCGCATCGATGTCATCACCCACACCCTGCACGATCGAACCGAAGTCGGTGTCCGCACCCAACGCACCGATCGCACCACAGTCAGTCCCCGGCGCACCCTCGTGCACCAACAGCACCACGACATCAGCACCAGCAGCCTTCAGATCATCAGCCGCATCATTCGCAGCCTCGACCACATCAGTCACCTCGATGTCAGCGATCCCCGCCGGACTCACCAGCTCAGGCAGGTGCTCGGTCACCGCACCGATGAAACCGACCTGCACACCACCCTGATCCTTGATCCAGGTCCCATCAAGCGCCGGGTCACCAGAGTCCTTGAACTTCACGTTCGCGCCCAAGTACTTCCACTGCGCACCACCGAACGGGTTCGTCTCAGCGTCATAGTCAGCCATCACCCGCTCGACCAGGTCCTCATACCCCTGATCGAACTCATGGTTACCCGCCGCCGAGACCTCCAGACCAGCCTCGTTCAACGCATCGATCGTCGGCTTGTCCTGAGCAATGAACGACTCGAACGTCGAAGCACCGATCAAGTCACCAGCAGCAGCAAACGTCGTGTTCGGATTCGCCGAACGCAACTGCTTCACCGCACCCGCCAACACCGCAGCACCCGCCGACGCCGAGAACGCATCATTCTGAATACGCCCATGGAAGTCATTGGTCGCCAAGATCTGCACCTCCACCGGCGCCGCAGCCGGGTTCAGGTCCAGCCCGACGACCTCCGGGTTGTGGTCGGAGGCGCGGAACGGCGCGCTGGAGTAGAGGTCGGTGACGTTGGAGTTGTAGCGGCTGTACTCCTGGTAGACCGACTCGTCTGCGTTGATGTTCCAGATGTCGACGCCGGTGACCATGGCCTCGGCCGCCGCGTTGGCGAAGACGTGGTCGAGCGAGCCGTCGAGACCGGCGAAGTTGTAGGACTCCTCGTCCGGCGCGGTGGTCGACTCGAGCTGGGTGTAACCACCCTCGGTCAGGACCTGGACCGGATCCTCCTGGGTGTAGGCGTTGAAGTCACCGGTGAGGAAGACCGCACCGCTGCCACCGAGCCGGCCTGCGAAGTCCGCGGCAAAGGTCTTCAGCACCTCGGCCTGGCGCACGCGGTCGGGATTCGACCCGCCCTGACCGGTGCCGTCGTTGGTCCCGCTCTTGGACTTGAAGTGGTTGACGATGACGGCGAACGCCTTGGAGTCCGGCTGGCCGACGCCCTTGAAGCCCTGGGCCAGCGGCTCGCGAGCGTTGGCGAAGGCACCCACGGGGGCGCTGTCGGAGCTCTCGGTCGTGAGCACCTCGGAGTCGCCGACGAGCACCACCGCGGCGGGCTTGTAGATGAACGCCGTGCGGATCACGTCCTGCTGCGCCAGGGTCGGCAGGTTCGCCGGGCTGGGCGAGGGCGCGAAGGCCCACGTGCCGGCGCCGGCGTCGGCGTTGAGGGCGTCGACCAACGTCGAGAGCGCGAAGTCACGGTCCTTGGCGAACTTGACGGAGTTCTCGATCTCCTCGAGCGAGACGACAGCGGCGTCGAGGCCGTTGATCGCGTGCACGATCTTGTCCTGCTGGCGCTCCAGGTTGGCGGCGTTGGCCGCCCCGCGGGGACCGTCCGGGTTGCAGCTGCGGTTGGTGATCGGGTTGCCGGCGCGGTCGTTGTAGAAGGTGCAGGTGCCCAGACCACTGGCGACGTACTCGGCGCCGGTGGTCGGGAAGTAGTTGAGCACGTTGAAGGTGGCGAGCCTGAGGTCTCCGCCGACCTCCTCCGGGGCCGCGGGGCGGTCCTGGGAGAAGGTCACCTGACCGGTCGGTGCACCCACGACCTGGCCGCCGGACGGCTGGATCTTCCACGTCGAGTTGGCGTAGGTCAGGACGACCGGCTCGTCGAAGGTGACTGCGGCGCCGTTGCGCACGTAGTGGTCTGCGGTGAACCACGGGAACGGCGAGCCGGTCGCCGAGCTGTAGTTGGTGCTCGAGCCGTCGTCGAGGATCACGCGGTGCGCGTCGTTGTAGGCGGTGCGAGCTGCGATCTTCGCGCCCTCGGTCTGGGCGTCGAAGAGCTCGGTGGGCTGCACCAGCGCGGTGTCGCTGTGCGCCGCGAGGCCGATCTCGCCGAAGAAGCTCGACGAGGTGCTCGGCGCCGGCGAGCCGTCGTAGACGTCGGTGACGGTGTAGCTGCCGGTCGGGGCGAAGAGCTCGCCCTCGTGCCGCTCACGAGCGGCATCGAGCGCTGCGCCGGTGAGGCAGCTGTCACCCGGGAGCGCGCAGTCGGTGCCGGGGATGACGGCCGCCGGCACGACGGCGGGCTGGGCCGGGGTGGCGACCGTGACGTCCGAGGGGCCGCTGATGCTGATCTGGGTGGAGCCGAAGTACTCCGAGACCGCACCGGCGACCGTGACCGTCGAGCCGAGGGTCGGGTACTGCGCGGGGGTGAGCTTGGAGCCGGCGTAGACGAAGATGCCGTCCGAGGCCGCCGGCGTGGCCGGCGTGCCGCCGGTCTGGAGGTAGAACCCGTCCAGGCCGCCGGTCGGGAAAGCCGCCGTGACCACTCCGGTGGTCGTCACACCCTGCCCGGCGTAGGGCGAGGTGTCGGTGTCGTCGCCCTGGATCTCCGCGATCGTCAGCGGGACCGCGGGGTCGTTGACCGAGATGTCGAACGTCGTGGAGGCCGTGGCGGGCGTCGGCGTCGCGGCGTCGGTCACCGTCGCCTCGACCGTGGAGTCGCCGGCGGCAGTCGGCGTGCCGGAGACGGTGCCGCCGGTGTCGACCGAGATGCCGTCGGGCAGGCCGGTCGCGCTCCAGGCGTAGGGAGTCGTCCCGCCGGTGGCGGTCAGCGTGAACGGCGTGATGGCCTGGCCCCGGGTGGCCGTCTGGTCGCCCGGGTCGGTGGCAGCGAGCGGCGAAGCGCCGGTCACGGCCTTCTCCGGGCTCGGTGCAGCGGTGGCGATGTCAGCGAGGTTGCTGTCGGTGTCGGCGCCGGAGGCGGTGCGGTTGAGCGACAACGTCGACGAGGCGACGACCGACGCCGGGGCGGTCTCGTAGGAGCCGGCACCCGACTGACCGACCATGTCGATGACGCCGGTGGCACCGGCGAGGTCACCGGCGCCGTAGGTCGTCTGGGTGCCGAGGATGGTCTGGCCACCGGCCGCCGCCATCGCGATGGCCGGGGAAGCCACGTGGTCCGGTGTCGGCAGCGGGTCACCGGTGGTGGCGCTGGCCGCGCTCATCTGCACCAGGTAGGGGCTGCCCGCCGGGACGCTGCCCGCGGTGAACGACACGGTGCCACCGACGCTGCCGCCCGAGGAGCGGTACTGCAGGGTCTTGCCGCTCAGCGCGATCGCAGCGGACGTCGGGTTGTAGAGCTCGACGAAGTCGGCGTTGTAGAGCGATGCGCTGTTGCCCCCGGCGCCGTAGACCTCACGGATGACCAGCCCACCCCCGGCCGGGTCGGCCAGGGCCGGCGCCGAGGTGGCGATGACGGTGAGCGGTGCGATGACGAGACCGAGAGCGGCGCCGAGGACGAGTCCGCGGCGCCGCGAGGCGTGCTTCAACACAGAGAAAACCCTTCAAAGGTCGGACACAACAGGTGATCAGGTGGAGCGCGTGGTCACGAGGGACCAACCGAGGGGAAGGGCTGCACCCTAACCCGGCGCACCGATAACCTGTCCACCGTTGAGGCGAACAAAGAGGGAACGTTGCGGTTCTGAGATCAGTTCGCCGGAGAGGTCCGCCGCTGGCGGGCGAACTCCCGGAAGAACTCGTAGCCCGACCAAAGCGTCATCGCGACGGCCGCGGCCAGGAGCGCCTGGGCCGCGTAGAAGACGACATCGCCGGGGACGTCGGCCCACCCGCTGAGCTGGCGCAACGGGAGGATCAGCAGACCCAGCGCCAGCGCCTGCAGCATCGTCTTGACCTTGCCGCTCTGGCTCGCTGCGATCACGACGTTCTTGGCCACCGACAGCCGCAGGACCGTGACGATCCACTCCCGCAGCAGCACGACGATCGTCACCGCCCACCAGATGTCACCCATGATCGACAGGGCGATGAACGCCATGCCGGTCAGGGCCTTGTCGGCGATGGGGTCGGCGATCTTGCCGAAGTCGGTCACCAGGTTGCGGGCCCGGGCGATGTCGCCGTCGATCTTGTCGGTGATCGCAGCGGCGAAGAAGATCCCGTAGGCGATGCTGCGCCAGGCGATCGAGTCGTGGTCGTGGGCCAGCAGCGCCCACCCCAGGACCGGGACCATCAGGATCCGCAGCGTGGTCAGGGCGTTGGGCAGGTTCCAGTTGCTGGGGGGCGTGGTCGCACCCGCGGACACGCCGGGGTCGCTCATCGAGCCACGCCGGTCGGGCGGGCCAACAGGTCGACGCCGTCGGTGCCGACCACCACGGCTGGGACCAGGTCGCCGATCGCGAAGTCCCCGTCGACCAGCCGCGTGGTGCCGTCGACCTCGGGTCCCTGGTGCGCGGCGCGCCCCTCGAGCTGACCATCGGCGTCCAGGCTCTCGACGAGCACCTCGACGACCTCGCCGACCCGCTCCTCGGCACGCTGGGCGTTGAGCTCCTCGACCAGGGCGGTCACGTGCTGGGCACGCGCCCAGACCTCGTCCTCGTCCAGCTTGTCGGTGAAACCCTCGGCCTCGGTGCCGTCCTCGTCGGAGTATCCGAACACCCCGGTGACGTCCATCCGCGCCGCCTCGAGGAAGTCGCAGAGCACCTGCAGGTCGTCCTCGGTCTCACCGGGGAACCCGACGATCACGTTGGAGCGCACGCCGGCCTCGGGGGCGTAGCGGCGGACCTGCTCCAGCAGCCCGAGGAAGCTCTCGGGGTCACCGAAGCGGCGCATCCGGCGCAGCACGGTGGGACTGGCGTGCTGGAAGGACAGGTCGAAGTAGGGGACCACGCCCGGAGTCGTGGCGATCGCCTCGACCAGGCCCGGACGGGTCTCGGCCGGCTGCAGGTAGGAGACCCGCACCCGCTCGACACCGTCGATCGCGGCCAGCTCGGGCAGGAGGGTCTCGAGGAGCCGGATGTCGCCGAGGTCCTTGCCGTAGGAGGTGGAGTTCTCCGAGACCAGGAAGAGCTCGCGCACGCCCTGCTCGGCCAGCCACCTCGCCTCGGTGATGACGTCGGAAGGACGGCGGCTGACGAACGAGCCGCGGAAGGTCGGGATCGCGCAGAACGTGCAGCGCCGGTCGCAGCCGCTGGCGAGCTTGAGCGGGGCCAGTGGGCCGCTCTCGAGGCGACGACGAGGCGTGTCGACCGGAGCCGGGGCCACCTCCTGCCGCGACGCCGGGCTGATCGGGAGCAGCAGGCGGCGGTCCTGGGGGGTGTGGGGGTGGTGGGTCTCCCCCGCCACGATCGCGCGCAGGCGGGCCGCGATGTCGGGATAGTCGTCGAAGCCGAGGATGGCGTCGGCCTCGGGAAGCGACGCCGCGAGGTCCTTGCCGTAGCGCTCGGCCAGGCAGCCCACGGCCACCACGGCCTGGGCACGACCACCGTTGCCGGCGCTCGTCTTGAGGTCGGAGGCCTCCAGGAGGGCGTCGACCGAGTCCTTCTTGGCCGCCTCCACGAAGCCGCAGGTGTTGACCACCACGGTGTCGGCGTCCGCCGGGTCGCTCACCAGCAGGAAGCCGTCGGCGGCCAGTCGGCCGGCCAGCTCCTCGGAGTCGACCTCGTTGCGGGCGCAACCCAGGGTCAGCATCGCCACCGAGAGCGGAGGTACGGTCGGGTCGGCGGCAGCAGTATTGGTCGTCATGTCGGTCCCACTATGCCCGCCCGGAGCCGTGCAGGACGAACTTTGACGCACCAGGTGCGCCGCGTCACATCGTCCGGCCGGGCCTCGCCGACGCGCTCCGCGGTCACGGGACGAACGTCTGCTGCGCGTCCTGACCGGTGGCGCCCAGCGCACCCTTGTCCTCGCTGTCGATGCTGACCTGCAGACCGCCGTCGGTGCTGCTGATCCGCACGGGCGGCACCACGCTCAGCTCGGCGGTGCCCATGAACGGCAGCTCGTCGTCGAAGACGACCTGCTGCTTGCCGTCACGCACGATGACTCGCGCGCCGCCGGTGGCTGCGGTGAAGGAGACCGGCACCTTGGTCGTGGCGCCGCTCAGCGTGGCCTTGCCCCCGGGCGAGCCGTTGAGCACCGGCTGGTCGGTGAGCGGCACGGGGCCCTCCATCACCAGCCGTGCGACCGACCAGACCAGGACGACGGCCATCACTGCGGCCACCATCACCGACCAGTTGAGCGCCCCCGCGCCGCCGGAACCGCGTCCGGCTGCCCCGGCCGTGGCCAGCTCGGCCTCGAACACCCGGCGCGCGTCGATGGGCGCATCGGCGTAGCGGGCGTCGTACTCGGTGAGCAGCGGGACCGCGTCGACCCCCAGGACCCGCGCAAGGGTGCGCAGGTGGCCACGGGCGTAGAAGTCACCACCACAAGCCTCGAACCGGTCGGCCTCGATGGCCTCGATGACGTGGGCGCGGATGCGGGTGCGCTCGGCGAGCGCATCGACGCTCAGCCCGACGCGCAGTCGCGCATGCGCCAGGACGGCGCCCACCACAGGCTCCGGCGCCGCGTCGTCATCGGCACCGGAGATCAGGATGGTGGAGGTGTCGGAGACGGAGCCCGCGGCGGGCCGACGTCGGCGGGGACCGCGGCGACGAAGACGGTGTCGTCATCGGCCCTCGCGGGGGCCTCGGCGACGACGCGCTCGATCAGCTGGTCGGAGCGGCGGTGGGGGGCAGGCACCCGTCCCGGCTCGGGCGCGGGGTCCTCGAGCGCAAGGTCGTCGAGCTCCCAGACCTCGGCCTCGACGGCATCGGCCGCATGGACGGCCGCGTCGTGAGCGAGCTCGGGCTCGATCTCGGGCAGGTCGGTCGCCTCGGCATCCGCCGGGGCCTGGTCGGCGACAGCGGGGACCGCGCGGCCCAGGTCGAGGACCGGGACGCGGTCGCCGGCCAGCTCCTCCAACGCCGAGGTCAGCTCGTGCCAGTCGGCACCGACCAGTCGCGTGGACAGCGAGAGCCGGATCGCCACGTCCTCGCCCTGGGAGTCGACCACGGTCAGGGAGCCGTCGCGCAGCATGCTGACGCGGGGCCGGTGCTCGACCCGGGTCGCCTCCGACCAGGCCACGGCCTGCCAGGTCGCACCGCGCCGGGCTCGGACCCCCAGCTCGTCGAGGACCATGAGCGGGGCGCGCGCATCGAGGAGGGGCACCAGGTGCAACGCTGCCACGATGCCGGTGAGGGCGAAGAGCGCCCAGTCCAGGAGCGTGCCCGAGCCCACCGCGCGCAGCAGGAAGGCCACGGCCAGCAGTCCGGCGGCGGTGCCGATGACAGCAGCCAACGGAGCGTCGCGCCGGATCTCGACGCTGGTCGGGTCGGCGTCGGCCTCCAGCCCTGCGAAGGACTCGTCGGCGACGTCAGCGTCGGTGTCGGTGTCGACGTCGGTCTCGATGCCGGTCTCGATGCCGGTCTCGGTGTCGGTCTCGTGGGGTGATGCGTCTCGTGTCCGGTGTCGGTGTCGGTGTCGGTGATGGAGTCCACGGCGCTCACTGCTCCCCTTGAATGGTGAAGATGACGGCATCGACCTCGTCAGGCTTGACGAGCACGTCGCGGGCCTTCGAGCCCTCGCTCGGTCCGACGACTCCCCTGCTCTCGAGGATGTCCATGAGCCGGCCGGCCTTGGCGAACCCGACGCGCAGCTTGCGCTGCAGCATCGAGGTCGACCCGAACTGGGTCGACACCACGAGCTCGATCGCCTGGACCACGAGGTCCATGTCGTCGCCGATGTCGTCGTCGAGCACCCGGTTGCTGGCAGGGGCCACGGTGACGTCGTCGCGGTAGCTGGGCTCGAGCTGGGTCTTGCAGTGCTTGACGACCTGGGCGATCTCGGCCTCGGTCACCCAGGAGCCCTGCACACGCACGGCCTTGGACGCACCCATGGGCAGGAACAGCCCGTCACCCTGACCGACGAGCTTCTCGGCGCCGGGCTGGTCGAGGATCACGCGGCTGTCGGCGAGCGAGGAGGTCGCGAACGCCAGCCGCGAGGGCACGTTGGCCTTGATGAGTCCGGTCACGACGTCGACCGAGGGTCGCTGGGTGGCCAGGACCAGGTGGATGCCGGCGGCACGCGCCAGCTGGGTGATGCGCACGACGGCGTCCTCGACGTCACGCGGGGCCACCATCATCAGGTCGGCGAGCTCGTCGACGATGACGAGCAGGTAGGGGTACGGCGTCAGCTCGCGCTCGCTGCCGGGCGGCACCTCGACCTTGCCGGCCCGCACCGCCTTGTTGAAGTCGTCGATGTGACGGAAGCCGAAGTTGGCCAGGTCGTCGTAGCGCAGGTCCATCTCGCGCACGACCCACGCCAGGGCCTCGGCGGCCTTCTTGGGGTTGGTGATGATCGGGGTGATCAGGTGCGGCACACCCTCGTAGGCGTTCAGCTCGACCCGCTTGGGGTCGACCATGATCATCCGCACCTCGTCGGGGGTCGAACGCATCAGGATCGAGGTGATCATCGAGTTGATGAAGCTCGACTTCCCGGATCCGGTGGCGCCGGCCACGAGCAGGTGCGGCATCTTGGCGAGGTTGGCGACGACGAAACCGCCCTCGACGTCCTTGCCGAGACCGCAGACCATCGGGTGGTGGTCGCCGCGGGCGATGTTGGAGCGCAGCACGTCGCCCAGCGAGACGATCTCCTTGTCGACGTTGGGGATCTCGATCCCGATCGCGGACTTGCCCGGGATCGGGCTGAGGATGCGCACGTCGGCCGAGGCCACGGCGTAGGAGATGTTCTTCGACAGCGCGGTGACCTTCTCCACCTTCACCGCCGGGCCGAGCTCGACCTCGTAGCGGGTGACCGTGGGACCGCGGGTGTAGCCGGTGACCTGGGCATCGATGTTGAACTGCTCCAGCACCTGGGTGAGGCTGTCGACCACTGCATCGCTGGCCTGCGAGCGCGCCTTGTGCACCGACCCGGGCTTGAGCACCTCGTTGGCAGGCAGGGAGTAGACGATGTCGCCGGAGAGGGCGAGCTGCTCCATCCGGGGCTCGATCGGCGTGTGCGGCGGCGGCTCCAGCTCCTCACGCGGCGCGGGGCCGGCGCCGCGTCGGCCGTCGGAGCCGTCACGGGGGCTGACCATGCAGGCGTCGCGGCGGTGTCGTCGTCGGGCTGCTCGTCGCCGTGGGCCAGCGCGACGTCGAGGGCGTCGGGCGTGGCGGCGTCGTCCGACTCCTCCGCGGGCACGGCCAGGGCTGCAGCCAGCTTGCGCCGTCGACGCAGCTCGCGGTCGGTCAGGACCGGGGAGTCGTAGGCGGGATCGCCCATGTCGGGGTCGATGGGGTCGTCGTCCGCAGCGTCGTCGTGCTCGCCGTGGTGCTCGGGACGGCCGACCGCGAGGTCGCGCAGGGCGCCGAGCTTCTCGGGGACGCGGTAGAGCGGGGTCGCGGTGATCACCAGCAGACCGAAGAGGCTGACGAGGACCAGGAGCGCCAGCACGACGGCACTGGAGCGGAAGAGGTCGAGCAGCAACGAGGAGATCACGTAGCCGATGGCGCCGCCGCCGTCGCGCAGCGACGTGGTGTCGCCCGCGACCGGCTGGGGGTTGCCGGCGGCCACGTGGACGATGCCGAGCACTCCGAGGGTGAGCGCGGTCCACCCGATGGCCTGCCTGCCCGCCGGACCGTGGGTGACCGGGTCACGCATCATGCGCCAGCCGGACCACACGACAGCGAGCGGCACCAACCAACCGACCTTGCCGACCGTGCCGACCACCGCGGCTCGGACGAGCTCCATCAGCCCACCGGGCAGCTCGAACCACACACCGGCTGCCACGACGATCGACAGCCCGATGAGGAACAGCCCGGCGCCGTCGCGGCGGTGCTCGGGATCGAGCTCGCGAGCGGTGTGACCCAGACGCCGAGCACCCGCGCCGACGGCGTGCGCCGTGGCCAACCACGCAGCGGCGAGGGCGCGGAACAGGAGCAGGAAGAAGCTGGCTACCGGGCCCGTGCCCGACCGGACCGCACGCGGCGCCGGCCGCGCGGCAGGACGGCGCGAGGCGGGTCGCTTGCTGCTCGCCGTCTTCTTGCTGGGCGACTTCTTGGCAGCGGTGCCACCGGCACGCTTGGTCGTCGAGCCGGTGCGGGAGGAGGTGGGCTGCTTCCGGGCGCTCGGGGATCGCGAACCCGTGCCGCGCCCGCTACCACTGCCGCTGCCGGCTCGTGCGGACGTCGTGCTCGTGCTGCGCGAACCCGTCGGGGAAGACGTACGGGTCGCCATGTAGCCAACCTAGGCGATCGCCTCATCCGTCACATGGACCACAGAAGCGTGTCGCCGCCACTCGTGTCGCGGATCTGCTGCCTGCACCAGATCGTGACCTCCCATCACCCTTTACCTCTAGACCATGCCCGCGCGGGTATCTAAGGTGCATGTCTTGTGGGTCACATCGTCGATCCGCAAGAAATTCATCCACTCGGAGGGAAACACGTGAAATTCCTCGAAATCCGGGTTGAGTGTGGCGCTGCTCGGGGCCGGTCTGGCCTTCGTACCCGTCTCACCCTCAACCGCTGTCGGCACCTCGCAGGTCGCCGGCGATCCGTCCGGAGTCCAGGCCATGCGCCAGGCTGCCGACGGCACCGTGCGCGTGACCACGGAGAGCGCCACCGGCAAGGTCGGCTTCATCGCTGCCCGCGGTGCCGGCGCCGACCTCTACCCCGACCTCGACGCCGGCTCCACCGCTGAGGCCGTCGCCAAGGTGACGTCCTACCTCGACCGCTTCGGGCCCGCCTTCGGCGCAGCCAAGGGCGAGCTGGTCCGGACGAAGGCCGACCGTGGTCGCTGGGGCTGGACTGTCTCCTACCTGCAGAAGTACCAGGGCGTGCCGGTGTTCGGCTCCCTGATCAAGGCCAACGTCGACACCGACGGCGACCTCGTCTCCGTGACCGGCTTCGCCGCACCGGACCTGAAGCTCTCGGTGACGCCGCGCTTCACCCCGGCCCAGGCCGCCGAGCGCGCGGTGTCGGTCGTCAAGGCCGACCCGCCCACCTCCGAGGAAGGTCGCAAGGCCGACACGTCCGGCGTCAAGGCCGTCGACCCGGCGCTGGTCGTCTACCGCACCGGCGCCGTCCGCGGCGACACCGGCGAGGCCCTGCTCGCCTACCAGGTGCAGGTGACCAACTCGGCCAACGTCCGCGACATGGTGATCCTCGACGCGAACACCAACAAGCCGGTCAACCGCTACTCGATGATGGCCGACGCGCTCGACCGCGAGCTGTACGAGTCCTCCCCCGACACCGTGCCGGTGTGGAAGGAAGGCGACCCGTTCCCGGGCCTGCTCAGCCCCGACCAGCAGAACCTCGTCAACTCCTCGGGCGAGTCCTACCGGTTCTACGCCAACACCTTCGGTCGCGACTCCTACGACGGCCTCGGCGCCACGATGAAGACGGTCAACAACGACCCGACCATCAACTGCCCCAACGCCAACTGGAACGGCACCACCACCAACTACTGCGACGGCGTCACCTCCGACGACGTCGTGTCGCACGAGTGGGCCCACGCCTACACCGAGTACACCTCCGGGCTGATCTACCAGTACCAGTCGGGCGCGCTCAACGAGTCGTACTCCGACGTCTGGGGCGAGACCGTCGACCTGGTCAACGGGCGCGAGGACGAGGGCGAGACCTTCGAGGCCAAGCGTCCCGACGGCGAGTGCGAGCCCACTGCCCCGGCAAAGCTCGAGGTGGCGATCACCGCACCGGCCGGCGTCGCCGGACCGTGCACCGCCACTGCCGCCGGCTTCGGTCCGGAGGCTGACGCCTTCGCCGGTGACGGCGTGGAGACCGACGTCGTCGTCGCCACCGACCCGTCCGACGGCAGCGGTGCCTCGACGACCGACGGTTGCTCGCCGATCACCAACGCGGCCGATGTGGCGGGCAACTACGCCTACCTCGACCGTGGCACCTGCTCCTTCCAGACCAAGGTCAACAACGCGAAGAACGCAGGAGCCACCGGTCTGGTCGTCGGCAACAGCGTCGCCGGGCTGCCCTTCAGCATGTCCGGCACGTCCACCATCCCCGGGATCATGGTCACCAAGGCTGACGGCGCACGCGTCAAGAGCGCCGGCACCGTGACCATGACCATCTCCGCCGAGGACACCTCCGACCGCACCGACTCCTCGCGCTGGCTCGTCGGCGAGAAGTCGACGGCGTTCGGTGGCGCGATCCGCGACATGTGGACCCCCACCTGCTACGGACACCCGGGCAAGGTCAACGACGCCGAGTACAACTGCGACTTCGGCAACACCGACAACGGCGGCGTGCACAGCAACTCGGGCGTGCCGAACCACGCCTACGCGCTCGTCGTCGACGGCGGCACCTACAACGGCAAGACCATCACCGGTCTCGGCATCGACAAGGCCGCCAACATCTGGTGGCGCGCCCAGGAGGCGTACCTGACGCCGGTCTCGGACTTCACCGCGGCCGCCGACGGCCTCGAGCAGTCCTGCACGGACCTCATCGACCAGCCGATCAACCAGGTCTCCACGGCAGCCGACGTCGAGCCGGTCGCGGCCGACCCGATCACCGCTGCCGACTGCACCCAGGTGGTCGACGTCATGGCTGCGGTCGAGATGCGTGCCGACCCGGTCCAGTGCGACTTCCAGCCGCTGCTCAACAAGGACACCCCGTCGCTGTGCGGCGAGGGCTTCTCGGAGTACGCGGTCTGGACCGAGGACTTCGAGGACGGCCTGGACGGCTGGACCGCCGAGCAGGAGATCGCCGACCTCGGCGGCTACCAGGGCGGCTTCGGCGCTCCCTGGGAGACCACCGACGAGGCGCCCGGCAACCACCCCGGTGGCGTGGCCTACGGCCCCGTCCCCGACCTGGGCGACTGCTCCGGTGACGGTGAGAACGACTTCTCGAGCCGTGACTCGATCATCAGCCCCGAGATCGCGCTGCCCTCGGGCGACGTGGCTCCGGTGCTGAGCTTCGACCACTACGTCTCGACCGAGGCCGGCTGGGACGGCGGCAACATCGCGATCAAGGTGAACGACGGGACGTTCGCCCCCATCGCGAAGGCCGCCTACCTCTTCAACGCCCCGAAGACGCTGAACACCCTCGGGGCCGGCAACTCCAACCCGCTCGCCGGACAGCCGGGCTTCACCGGCACCGACGGCGGCAAGGTCACCGGCAGCTGGGGCACCTCGCAGGTCGACCTCGCGCAGGTCGGCATCGAGCCCGGCGACACCATCACCTTGAAGGTCAACGTCGGTCGTGACGGCTGCGGCGGCATCGACCCGGAGTACGGCGGCGGCTGGTACGTCGACAACATCACCATCTCGACGTGCCGGATCGAGACCACGATCAAGGCTCGGCACCGCCCGCAGCCTTCGGTCTACGGCGAGGCCAGCACGGTCGACGTCACCATCGACGACGAGTCGGCCACCGGCTCGGTGACCGTGACCGCGCGCGGCAAGACGCTCGGCACTGCCGACGTCGCCGACGGTGCGGCCAGCATCCCGCTGGCCGAGGACCTGCGGGTCGGCCGCTACGCGGCGTTCGTCACCTACTCCGGTGACGACACGCACGCCACGGCGACCGACGACGTGGCGATCACCGTCAAGAAGGCAGCCACGAAGACCGAGGCCGTGCGCACCCACCCCGCGAAGCTGAAGAAGGGCAAGCGGGCGACCGTCGTGGTCGAGGTCGGCTCCGACGCCGGCCAGGTCAACGGGATCGTCAGGATCATCAAGAACCACAAGGTCCTGGGTCAGGCGAAGCTGAAGAACGGCGTCGCCAAGGCCAAGATCCGCCTCAACAAGGTCGGCCGGGTCAAGCTGCTGGCGCTCTACCTGGGCGGCAACAACTACGGCCGCAGCCACGACCGCTTCAAGGTCCGCGTGGTCCGCTAGCGACCAGGCGTCACCGATCGACGCAGGCCCCCGCCGAGATTCTCGGCGGGGGCCTTTGCGTCGTGCTGGTGGTCAGTCGGGTTGCGGTGGGTTCGATACGGCCACCCTCGCTTCGCTCGAGCGTCCAACTCGACCAACCTGCCGCTTCGCTCCGACCGACGTTGCCTCTGACCTCACCGGGTCTCGACACGCCGGTTCACGGGGCTCGCGGGCTCACCCCGTGACGGCTTGCTCGACCACCATCGAGGCACCTTCGCGCTGGCGCGCGAGGTGCCTCACGCCTCCACGACGACGGGGATGATCATCGGGCGGCGGCGGTGCTTGTTGCTCACCCAGCGACCGACCGTGCGGCGCACGGTCTGCTGCAGCTGGTAGGCGTCGGTGTTGCCGTCGGCGATGGTCTGGTCGAGCGCCTTGACGACCAGCTTCTTGACGTCGTCGAAGGTCTCGCCCTCCAGGGCGTTGCCGCGCGCGTGGATCTCGGGACCGGCCGAGACCTTGCCGGTGACGGAGTCGACGACCACGATGATCGAGATGAAGCCCTCCTCGCCGAGGATGCGACGGTCCTTGAGGTCGGACTCGGTGATGTCGCCGACCGAGGAGCCGTCCACGAACACGTAGCCACACTCGACCTTGCCGACGATCGAGGCCACGCCGTCGACGAGGTCGACGACGACGCCGTCCTCGGCCACCACGACGTTCTCGATGCCGACCTGCCGCGCGAGCGCGGCGTTGGCCAGCATGTGCCGGATCTCGCCGTGCACGGGCAGGACGTTGCGCGGACGCACGATGTTGTAGCAGTAGAGGAGCTCGCCGGCGCTGGCGTGGCCACTCACGTGCACGTGGGCGTTGCCCTTGTGCACGACGTTGGCGCCCCAGCGCGACAGCCCGTTGATCACCCGATAGATGGCGTTCTCGTTGCCGGGGATCAGGCTGCTGGCGAGCAGGACGGTGTCGCCCTCCTCGATGTGGACGAAGTTGTGGTTGCGCTGCGCGATCCGGCTCAGGGCGCTCATCGGCTCGCCCTGCGACCCGGTCGAGACCAGCACCTGGCGCTCGGGGGGCAGGCCGGCGAGCTCCTTGGCCTCCACCATCACCCCGGGCGGCACCGTGAGGTAGCCGAGGTCGCGGGCGATCGCCATGTTGCGCACCATCGAGCGTCCGACGTAGGCGACCTTGCGGTTGTGGGCCACCGCCGCGTCCAGCACCTGCTGGACCCGGTGGATGTGGGAGGCGAAGCAGGCCACGATGATGCGCTGCTTGGACTCGCGGAAGACCTCGCTGATCACCGGGGTGATCGACTTCTCCGTCGGGGTGAACCCAGGAGTCTCGGCGTTGGTCGAGTCGGTGAGGAAGAGGTCGACGCCCTCGTCGCCGAGCCGCGCGAAGGCACGCAGGTCGGTGATCCGACCGTCCAGCGGCAGCTGGTCCATCTTGAAGTCACCGGTGTGGAGCACCAGTCCGGCGCCGGTGCGGATGGCGATGGCCAGGGCGTCGGGGATGGAGTGGTTGACCGCCACGAACTCGAGCTCGAACGGCCCGAGGCGCAGGGTGTCGCCTTCCTTGACCTGGTGGTGCACGGTCTCGCGCAGGCGGTGCTCGCGCAGCTTGTTGTCGAGCAGGGCCAAGGTCAGCTTCGACCCGACGAGCGGGATGTCGGAGCGCTCGCGCAACAGGTAGGGCGTGGCCCCGATGTGGTCCTCGTGCCCGTGGGTCAGGACCAACGCCTCGATGTCGTCGAGGCGATCACGGATCGCGGCGAAGTCCGGGAGGATCAGGTCCACCCCCGGGTGGTGGTCCTCGGGGAAGAGGACACCGCAGTCGACGATGAGCAGCCGTCCGGCGTACTCGAAGACGGTCATGTTGCGGCCGATCTCGCCGAGGCCGCCCAGCGGGATGACGCGCAGACCGCCCTCCGGCAGCTCGGGCGGGGCGGAGAGCTCGGGATGCGGGTGACTCAAGTGCTTGTCCTGTCTAGTGCTGGAGGAGACCGGCTGCTGTCAGCACGCGACGCAGGTCGGCCATCTCGGTGTCGTCCAGGGGCACCAACGGTGCGCGGACGGTGCGGTTGTCGAGCACGCCGAGCAGCTCGAGAGCTGCCTTGGCGGTGGTGGCTCCGTAGTTGGCGACACCCATGACGGCGTCGATCGCGGGGAGCATCCGCGAGAAGGTCTGGAGGGCTCCGGCGGCGTCGCCGGCGTCCCACTGGTCGGCCATCTGCTTGAGCTGCGGGCCGGCGACGTGTCCGACGACGCTGACGAAGCCGGCGGCCCCGTGAGCCAGCCAGCCGAGGTTGGAGATGTCGTCCCCGGAGTAGACCGCGTAGCCCATCTCGATCAGGCGGATCCCCCGGGCGAAGTCGCCCACGGCGTCCTTGACGGCAACCACCGTCGGCAGCTCGATGGCGGCGGCGTAGGTGTCGAGCGAGATCTGGGTGCCGGTCCGGCCCGGCACGTCGTAGAGCATCACCGGTACGTCGGTGACTGCCGCGACGCTGCGGAAGTGGTGCAGCACGCCGGCCTGACCGGGCTTGTTGTAGTACGGGGTGACCAGCAGCAGCCCATCGGCACCGAGCTTCCCGGCCTGCTGCGCCAGCTCGATCGAGTGAGCCGTGGAGTTGGTGCCGACCCCGGCGATGATCGTCGCGCGGTCGCCGACCGCGTCCTTGACGGCGGCCAGGATGTCGCCGTCCTCGGCGACCGTGGTCGTGGGCGACTCCCCCGTCGTGCCGGACACCACGACGCCGTCGTGGCCGTGGTCGACCAGGTGCGTCGCGATCCGTGCGGTGCCCTCGAGATCGACGGAGCCGTCGGGGTGGAAGGCCGTGGCCATCGCGGTCAGCACCCGACCGAACGGTCGGGACGTCGTGGCACTGTCGGTCATAGCGGTCAGGCTATCGCTCCAGGTGAGGCACCACGTCAGCCGCCACGAGGTCGAGGTGCTCGAGGTCGCTCAGGTCGAGCATCTGCAGGTAGAGACGCTCGGTCCCGAGTGCGGCGTAGCGGCCGATGGTGTCCAGCACCTCGGCCGGGGTGCCGGCGACGCCGTTCGCTCTCAGCTCGGCGGGGTCCCGCCCGATGCTCGCTGCTCGTCGTGCCACCTCGGCGTCGTCGGCGCCGACGCACAGGACCAGCGCGTTGGACCAGGTCATGGTCGCGGGGTCGCGGTCGACCGCCTCGCAGGCCTGACGCACCCGGGCGAACTGGGCCCGCGTGGTCTCCTCGTCGACGAAGGGCAGGTTGAACTCGTCGGCGTAGCGCGCTGCCAGCGCCGGCGTGCGCTTCTTGCCCAGGCCACCGATGAGCACCGGCGGCTTGTCCTGCACCGGCTTGGGCAGTCCGGGACTGTCGACGACGGTGTAGTGCTTGCCCTCGTAGGAGAAGCCCTCGCCACCGAGCGGGGTCGACCACAGACCGGTGATGATGGCCAGCTGCTCCTCGAAGCGGTCGAAGCGCTCGCCGGTGTCCGGGAACGGGATCGCGTACTTCTCGTGCTCGGCGGCGAACCAGCCGGCGCCGATGCCGAGCTCGATGCGACCGCCGCTCATCTGGTCGACGTTCGCCACACTGATCGCGAGCGGTCCGGGGTGACGGAAGGTCGCGCTGGTCATCATCGTGCCGAGGCGGATCGTGGTGGTGTCGCGCGCGAGACCCGCCAGGGTCACCCAGGCATCGCTGGGTCCGGGCAGCCCGGGCGTGCCCATGCCGAGATAGTGGTCAGAACGGAAGAACGCCCCGAACCCCAGTGCCTCGGCGCGCAGCGCCACCGCCAACAAGTCGTCGTAGGTCGCGCCCTGCTGAGGCTCGGTGAAGATGCGCAGCTCCATGCCGCCCAGCCTGCCAGAGTCCTGGTCGGCAGGAGGTCGCGCCGCTGACACGGAGGGTGAGCCGTGCGAGCCTCTGGGCGAGGGCGAGACGAAACCGCCGCAGCCCGACCGCCCTCACCTAGGGCTGCTCCTCACCTCACCCGGCAACGCCGGCGGGCTCGCTTCGCTCCCCCGGCTCAACCGCTGAGGGGACCGCCCCGATCAGTGGGCGGCGTCGTGCCAGCTGCGGCCGGTGCCGACCGACACGTCGAGCGGGACGAGGAGGTCGGCGGCGGCGCCCATCTGCTCGCGCACGAGCGTCTCGAGCACGTCGCGCTCACCGGGGGCCACCTCGAAGACGAGCTCGTCGTGGACCTGGAGCAGCATCCGCGAGCGGAGGTCGGCTGCTTCCATGGCGGCCTGGGTGTGCAGCATGGCGACCTTGATCAAGTCGGCCGCAGAGCCCTGGATGGGGGCGTTGAGGGCCATCCGCTCTGCCATCTCGCGGCGCTGACGGTTGTCGCTGGTCAGGTCGGGCAGATAGCGACGGCGGCCCAGGATGGTCTCGGTGAACCCGGTCTTGCGGGCTTCCTCGACCACGCCGGCCAGGTAGGTGCGGATGCCCCCGAAGGTCTCGAAGTACTCGTCCATCAGGCCGCGTGCCTCGCTGGGCTCGATGCCGAGCTGCTGGCTGAGGCCGAAGGCGGACAGCCCGTAGGCGAGGCCGTAGTTCATCGCCTTGATCTTGGCCCGCATCTCGACCGTGACCGCGCCGGCGTCGACGTCGAAGACCCGCGCAGCCGTGATCGAGTGGAAGTCGCTGCCGGACCGGAAGGCCTCGATCAGCAGGGCGTCCTCGGAGAGGTGGGCCATGATCCGCATCTCGATCTGGCTGTAGTCCGCCGTGAGCAGGCAGTCGTTGCCCTCGCCGACCACGAACCCCTCGCGGATGCGGCGGCCCTCCTCGGTGCGGATCGGGATGTTCTGCAGGTTGGGGTCGGTGCTGGAGAGTCGCCCGGTCGCCGCGATCGTCTGGTTGAAGGTCGTGTGGATGCGGCCGTCGGCGGCCACCGTCTTGAGCAGACCGTCGATCGTCTGGCGCAACCGGATGACGTCGCGGTGGCGCAGGAGGTGCTCGAGGAACGGGTGCTCGGTCTTGACGTAGAGCGACTGGAGCGCGTCGGCGTCGGTGGTGTAGCCGGTCTTGGTGCGCTTGGTCTTCGGCATGCCGAGCTCGTCGAAGAGCACGACCTGGAGCTGCTTGGGCGAGCCGAGGTTGATCTCCTTGCCGATCGCCGCATAGGCATCCTCGGCCGCGCGTCGTACCTCAGTGTCGAACTCGCCCTGCAGCGACTCGAGGTGGTCGACGTCGACGGCGATCCCGAGCTGTTCCATCTGGGTCAACAGCCCCACCAGGGGGAGCTCGACGTCGGCCAGCAGACGGGTCCCGCCGTGCTCCTCGGTCGCGACGTCGAGGGCCTCGGCGAGGTCGAGGACCGCGCGGGCGTGCAGCATCGCGGTCGCCGCCACCGCGTCCCCGCCACCCTCGGTGGCGTCGAAGAGCCCGTCCTGCTCGCTGGACTCCTCCTGCTTCAGCTCCCGCTTGAGGTAGCGCAGGGTGAGGTCGGCGAGGTCGTAGGAGCGCTGGTCGGGACGCACGAGGTAGGCCGCGAGGGCGGTGTCGGAGACGACCCCGCCCAGCGTCCAGCCGTGCGCGGCCAGCGCCAGAGCCGGGCCCTTGGCGTCGTGGAGCACCTTGGGCTTGGTCGGGTCGGCCAGCCAGGAGGCGAGGGCTGCGTCGTCGGCGGGCGTGAGGACGCCGGTGTCGAGGTAGGCCGCTCGGCCGTCGCCGACGGCCAGCCCCAGGCCGTCGACCTGGCCGGTGCCGCTGCCCCAGGCACCTCGCACGTGGACGCCCACGCGCTGGTCGCCGATCGCGGCGAGCCAGGCCGACACCGCGTCGGGGGCGAGCTCGGCGCCGTCGAGCTCGAAGCCGGGGCCCTCGAGCTCCTCCTCGGACTCCAAGGTCTCGAAGAGGCGGTCGCGCAGCACCCGGAACTCCAGGCCGTCGAAGAGCGTGTGCACCTCGTGGCGGTCCCACGGGCGGATCTTCAGCTCGCTCGGGACGAGCTCGAGGTCGAGGTCGCGCACCAGGGCGTTGAGCTGGCGGTTGCGCAGCACGTCGCCGAGGTGCTCGCGCAGCGACTCGCCCTTCTTGCCGGTGATCTGATCGGCGTGGGTGATGACGTTGTCCAAGCCGTCGAACTGGTTGATCCACTTCGCGGCGTAGCCCTGGCCGACGCCGGGGACCCCGGGCAGGTTGTCGCTGGTCTCCCCCACGATCGCGGCGAGCTCGGGGTAGCGGTGAGGCGGCACGCCGTACTTGGTCTCGACCGCCTCCGGGGTCATCCGCGCGAGGTCGGAGACGCCTCGCATGGGGTAGAGGATCGTGCTGTGCTCGGTCACGAGCTGGAGCGCGTCGCGGTCGCCGGTGAGCACCAGCACGTCCATGTCGTCGGCCAGTGCCTGGGTGACGAGGGTGGCGATGATGTCGTCGGCCTCGAAGCCCGGCTTCTTGAGGTAGGGGATCCGGAGCGCGTCGAGGACCTCCTCGATCAGCGGCAGCTGGCTGCTGAACTCGTCGGGGGTCTTGTTGCGCTTGGCCTTGTACTCGGAGTACTGCTCGAGGCGGAACGTCTGGCGCGAGACGTCGAAGGCGACGGCGAGGTGCGTCGGCTGCTCGTCACGCAGCACGTTGATGAGCATCGAGGTGAAGCCGTAGACCGCGTTGGTGTGTTGACCGGTGGTGGTCGAGAAGTTCTCCACGGGCAGGGCGAAGAACGCACGGTAGGCCAACGAGTGGCCGTCGAGAAGCAGCAGGCGAGGGCGATCGGTCACCCGGTAACCCTAGTGCGCGCCACCGACATGCCGAGGGCACCCCGGCAGCGTCACCGACTGGCGTCGAGGCTGCTAGCCAGTGGCGCGGGAGCGACGCAGGGACCGCCGAGCCGCGAGCAGCCGGGTGCGTTCGCGACCGGCGCCGACAGGGCCCGCTCCGGGCCGTTGGGCACTCACTCGAGCACCCACCGCTGCGACCGGGGCGATCCGGAGCGTGGCGAGCGGACCGAGGGCCAGGCGCGCCATGAACCGGTTCGACTCGCGCGCCCCGGTCGAGACCGCGGTGACCATCGTCTCGACCCCCATCTCGTCACCGAAGGCAACAGCGGCGTCCATCAGGACCCGCCCGACGCCACGGCGACGGAACTCGAGGGCCACGTGGGGCGAGACGACGTGCACCGCCGGCTCGAGGTTGAGGGCGGAGACGGTGCCCACGCGCAGCAGCACAGCACCGGCGCGCTCCCCGTCGTACTCGGCAACGACGACCCGCTCGTCGAGCGAGGCACCGGCGCGCTTGACGACCGCCTCGAGGTCGGCGACCTGCTCGGCACGATCCGCGCGACGCACCGCGTCACACCAGAGGTCGGCCAAGAACTCGACGTCGGTGGCCACGGCAGAGCGCAGCGCGATCGACGAACGGCCCATTGCCCACCTGCTTCCGGCCCTCAGGGCCCTCGTGACCTGACTGAACACTACGCTCAGGGCGCCCGCCACGTCAGAGGACCCTGGAGAAGGAGCACCGCACCCGTGATCCCCGGAACAGGCACAGCCGTCAACGTCGTCACCGTGCTGGTGGGCGCGGTGCTGGGCAAGCTCCTCGGCAACCGGCTTCCGGTGCGCACGCGTGACCTGGTCACCGACGGGCTCGGCCTCGTGACGCTGCTCATCGCGGCGACGTCGGCCATGGCCGTCCTGGACGGCGATCTCGCCGCCACCGTGGGCAGCAGCGCCCCGATGCTCATCGTGCTCGGGTCGGTGCTGGTGGGAGGCATCATCGGCTCCCTGCTCCGCCTCGAGAGCCGGGTGGAGGGTCTGGGCGGGTACCTGCAGCGACGTCTGGCGGGCGACACCGACTCCGCCGAGCGTCAGCGCTTCATCGAAGGCTTCGTCATCGCATCACTCATCTTCTGCACCGGCCCCCTCACGATCCTGGGCTCCCTGAACGACGGGCTGGGCAACGGTGCCGACCAGCTGTTCTTGAAGTCGACGCTCGACGGTTTCGCCGCGATCGCCTTTGCGGCCTCCTTCGGGTGGGGCGTCGCAGCCAGCGTCCTGACCGTGGTGGCGGTGCAGGGCTCCTTGACCGTCGTCGGCGTGTTCCTCGGGGACGTGCTGCCTGACGCGCATCTTGCTGCGATCACCGCCACCGGCGGACTGCTGCTCGTGGGCGTCGCGCTGCGTCTGCTCAAGATCCGCGAGATCGCGGTTGCCGACCTGCTCCCCGCCCTGCTGATCGCTCCCGCCCTTGTCGCTCTCGTCGCGGCACTCCGTTAAGGCCGGTGACGACCGATGTCAACGCACTCGGTGGGTACTGAGACCCGAATGTGCACAGGACGTTACCGACGAATCCCGCACAGTGACGATCAGAGGCCGTAACGTGCGCACGTCGAAGTTTTTCCCGATCCGAGGGCGTGACGTGGATATGCTTCCGCGACCCGTCGGTCTCCGGGGCCTCGGCCCGGGAACCCCATGCAATGGCGACAGGAGCTCCATGCACATCCGTCAGATCCCTTCGCCACCCGCGCGCGCCGCTGGTTCTCGAGCGCGGCTGGTAGCTGCTCTGCTGGTCTCGCTGGTGGGCATGATGCTCCTCGGCGCGGTCGCACCCTCGACGGCCGGCGGCCCGCACCAGGCCCGAGCCGCTGCCTGTGAGGGCTCACCGGTCGAGAAGACCGTCAAGGGCACGCTGACCAACAGCGCCAACGACAACACTCCCGTCGCGGGCGTGGTCATCACCGTGACCAACTGCGACGGCGAGGAGTTCCCCGGTGAGACCACCGAGGACGGCTCGTTCGAGATCCCCTTCACCGCCGGCATCGGCGCGGTCGAGGTCACCATCGATCCCGACACCCTGCCCGACGGTGTGGAGCTGCGCAGCGACAAGAACACCAACGTGCTGAGCGGCTCCCTCTCCACGATCAACACCGCGTTCCCGATCGGCCCCGACACCCGCGACACCAAGACCAAGTGGGACCGCGTCCCCGAGCTCATCTACAGCGGTCTGCTCTTCGGGCTCATCCTGGCGATGGCGGCCCTGGGCCTCAACATGATCTTCGGGACCACGGGGCTGACCAACTTCGCCCACGGCGAGCTCATCAGCTTCGGTGCGATCGTGGCGTTCTACTTCAGCACCGGCATCCCCTTGCCGTTCACCGACAACCAGATCGACCTGCCGTTCCTGGTGGCCGCACCGATCGCGGTGCTGCTGGCCATGGTGTTCGGCTGGCTCCAGGACACCTGGCTCTGGCGGCCCCTGCGCAAGCGCGGCGTCGGACTGATCGCAGCCATGATCGTCACCATCGGTCTGCAGTTCTTCCTGCGGAACATGTACGCCTACATCACCGGCTCGCGCTTCCAGACCTACAACGAGTACTACACGCCTGAGGGCAAGGACTTCCACGGTCTCTTCAGCTACACCGACCGTGACCTGATCATCGCCGCGGTGACGATCGTCGTGCTCGCCGTGGTGCTGCTCGCGCTGTCCTACACGCGACTCGGCCGCGCGACCCGCGCCGTTGCGGACAACCCGGCCCTCGCGGCATCCACCGGCATCAACGTCGACCGGGTCATCTCCCTGGTGTGGATCGTCGGCACCGCGCTCGCCGCCCTCGCCGGCGTCTTCCTGGGCTTCCAGCTCGGGGTGACCTACCAGATCGGGCAGCTGCTCCTGTTGCTGTTGTTCGCAGCGATCACCGTCGGTGGTCTCGGCTCCATCTGGGGCGCTGTCATCGGCGCGCTGCTGATCGGCGTGCTCATCGACCTGTCGACCCTGGTCATCAACCCCGACCTCAAGAACGCCGGGGCCCTGCTCCTGCTCATCGTGGTCCTCCTCATCCGTCCCCAAGGCCTGCTCGGCCGCCGGGAACGGATCGGCTGAGGCGAAAGGACATAACTCATGCCTGATTTCCTCTCCATCCCGTTCCACGACGGGCTCTCCCCCATCGCGATCTCCTACGTGCTGGCCGCGATGGGCCTCAACATCCACTTCGGATACACCGGTCTGCTGAACTTCGGTCAAGCGGCGTTCTCCGCAGCCGGCGGGTATGCCATGGCGGTGGCGATCGTGTCCTTCGGGGTGCCGTTCTTCCCCGCCATCGGGCTCGGCATCGTCGCGGCGATCATCCTGTCGCTGATCATGGGTATCCCGACGCTTCGTCTCCGGGCCGACTACCTCGCGATCGTGACCATCGCCGTCGCAGAGATAGCGCGCCTGATCGTGACCACGTCCTACAAGGACTACTTCAACGCCCGCGACGGCGTCAGCGGCTTCACCAAGACCTTCCGCTCCTACAGCCCCTACAAGTCCATGGACGGGACGTTCTTGACGTTCAGTCCAGGTGACCTGTGGGTGATGACGGTCGGCTGGGCGCTGGTGGCCGTGATCTGTGTGTTCGTCTACCTGCTGATGCGCAGCCCGTGGGGCCGCGTGCTGAAGTCCATCCGTGAGGACGAGGACGCCGTGCGTTCGCTCGGCAAGAACGTCTACTCCTACAAGATGCAGGCGCTCATCCTCGGTGGTGTCATCGGTGCCATCGGCGGCTTCATCGGCGCACTCGGCCTGGCCTCGGTGCAGCCGGACACCTTCACCACCGACTTCACCTTCATCGCCTTCACGATGTTGATCCTCGGCGGTGCGGCGCGCGTGATGTCGCCCGTGGTCGGCGCGGTCCTGTTCTGGGCGCTGCTGTCCCTGCTGGCCGTGCTCCTCGGCGAGCTCGCCGACCTGTCCTGGATGCCGTCGGGGCTGCTCGACAACACCCGCATCGGCAACCTGCGCTTCGCCGCGGTCGGCCTCTCGCTCATGCTGCTGATGATCTACCGCCCGCAGGGAATCTTCGGGGACAAGAAGGAGATCGCGCTCGATGCCCGCTGACAAGACCAAGACCAAGACCAAGTCCGAGCCCTTCACGGCTGCCGATGCGGCGGCCGTCATGGCCGACGTCGAGCCCAAGCCCGGAGTCGCCAAGCCCGACCCGATCTTGGTCGCGACCAACATCACCCGGCAGTTCGGCGGTCTCAAGGCCGTCGACGTCGCTCACCTCGAGGTGCAGCGCGGCATCATCACGGCGCTGATCGGCCCCAACGGTGCCGGCAAGACGACCTTCTTCAACCTGCTCACCGGCTTCGACAAGCCCGACAGCGGAGACCGGCGCTTCAACGGCAAGTCCCTGAAGCGGGTCTCCTCGAGCAAGGTCGCTCGGCTGGGCATGGTGCGCACCTTCCAGCTCACCAAGGTGCTCTCCAAGCTGACGGTCATCGAGAACATGCGCCTCGGTGCGACCGGCCAGCTCGGTGAGAAGTTCTGGGCCGCGCCGATGCGCTTCCTCTGGAGCGACCAGGAGGACCAGGTGACCGCCCGGGCGATGGACCTGCTGGCTCGGTTCAAGCTCGACGTGAAGGCCGACGACTTCGCCGGATCACTGTCCGGCGGGCAGCGCAAGCTGCTCGAGATGGCTCGCTCCCTCATGGTGGAGCCCGAGCTCGTGATGCTCGACGAGCCGATGGCCGGCGTCAACCCGGCGCTGAAGCAGTCGCTCCTGCAGCACGTGAAGTCGCTGCGCGAGGAGGGCATGAGCGTGCTCTTCGTCGAGCACGACATGGACATGGTGCGTGACATCTCCGACTGGGTCGTCGTCATGGCCCAGGGACAGGTGATCGCCGAAGGCCCGCCCGACTCGGTCATGGGCGATCAACGCGTCATCGACGCCTACCTCGGCGCCCACCACGACACCGACATCACCGACCTCGACCCCGAAGCGCTCGCCGCCGAAGCCGACGCCGAGCTGCACCAAGGAGACAAGCACCGATGAGCGAGGACTCCCCCGCCACCGACGAGACCACCGTGAGCGAGCTCGATGCCCTCGAGGGTGAGGTCGCCGTACCCCAGGACGCTGAGGCCGAGGCGCGCGCCGCCAAGGCCCGAGAGGCGCACCTCGCGGCTGCTGACGGTGCGGTGCTGCGCGCCGACAACCTGATCGCCGGCTACGTCCCCGGCGTCAACATCCTCAACGGCGCCGACCTCTACTGCCAGCCCGGCGAGCTGGTCGGCATCATCGGGCCCAACGGAGCCGGCAAGTCCACGCTGCTCAAGGCGCTGTTCGGCCTGGTCAAGGTGCACACCGGGACCGTCGTGCTCCGCGGTGACGAGATCACCAACATGCGCGCCGACGCCCTGGTGACCAAGGGCATCGGGTTCGTGCCGCAGACCAACAACGTCTTCCCGAGCCTGACGATCGCCGAGAACCTCCGGATGGGCTGCTACCAGGCTCCCTCGAAGTTCTCCGCCCGCTTCGACTTCGTCACCTCGATCTTCCCCGCCCTCGGCACCCGCCGCTCGCAGCGCGCCGGCTCGCTGTCCGGTGGTGAGCGCCAGATGGTCGCGATGGGCCGGGCCCTGATGATGGAGCCCTCGGTCCTGCTGCTCGACGAGCCCTCCGCGGGGCTCTCCCCTGCGCTGCAGGACGAGGTGTTCGTGCAGACGCGCGAGATCAACAAGGCCGGCGTCAGCGTCGTCATGGTCGAGCAGAACGCTGCGCGTTGTCTGCAGATCTGCGACCGCGGCTACGTCCTCGACCAGGGTCGCAACGCCTACACGGCCACCGGCCGCGAGCTCGCTGCTGACCCCAAGGTCATCGAGCTCTACCTCGGCACGTTGGCCAAGAAGGCCTGAGAGCCCGCACCCCGAAGCAACAGCGCCCGGATCCCCAGTGGGGGTCCGGGCGCTCTGCTGTGTGCCGCTGACCGAGATCGGCCGGCGGGTCGTGTGCCTCAGGACGGCGCACAGGTCGGGCTGCGGCACACGACTCGCGTGCCCGGGCGCCGGGCGTCCCGCGCAGTCGGTCGCAGACGCACCAGGGCCCCGGGTGCTTGCGCACCCGGGGCCCTGGTCAGAGCTGATCAGACGAGGTCAGGAACCCTGACCCAGTCCGGCCTGGATGAGCGCCGGAATCATCTTCTTCGTCTCGTCGAAGGCGATCAGGACGATCGCGTCGGGGTCTTCGGCAGCGATGGCCTGGACCTCGGCGTTGTAGTTGGCAGCCTCCGGGGAGTACAGCTGGAACGACACCACGGTGCCGCCGGCCTCCTCGAAGAACTTCTTGACGTTGTCAGCCAGCGCCTCGCCGTAGGAGTCCTGGCGAGCCAGGATGGCGAGGTTCTGGTGGCCGTCACCGATGACCGTCGAGGCCATGACCTGGCCCTGCAGCACGTCGGAGGGGGCGGTACGGAAGTACAGCCCGCTGTCGGCGTAGGTGTCGAACGCGGTCGAGGTGTTGGCCGGCGAGATCTGCGCGACGCCGGCCTGGGTGATCTTGTCGATCACCGAGAGCGACACCGAGGACGAGGCAGCACCGATGATCACGTCGACGCCGCGACCGAGGAGCTTGTCGGTCTCGGAGGGCGCGATGTTGGGCGTGCCGTCGCCGGAGTCGGCGTTGACGCGGGTGACCTTCTTGCCCAGGACGCCACCGTTGGCGTTGATCTCCTGGACGGCGAGGTCGACACCGGCGAACTCCGGCGGCCCGAGGAACGCGAGGTCACCCGAGGCCGGCAGCAGCGTGCCGACGACGAACTTGCCGTCGCCCTTCTTGGGCCCACCCTGGATCTGCTGGTTGGGCTTGACGTCGGTCTGGTCGGGGATCTGACCGGTGATGTAGTCCAGCGGCGCGTAGTTGTTGTCGTTGCCGTACTGGAAGATGCCGATCGTGGCGGCCGACGGGCTACCGGTCGAGTTCAGGTCGATGGGACCCGAGACACCGTCGTAGTCGATGTCCTCGCCGGCGTCGAGCAGGTCGACGCACGACTTGAAGTCGGTGCACTTCTCGCCACCGGTGGTCACGTCGGCGAGCATGCTGCCGACGCCGGTGCCGGAGTCGTTCTTGGCCGCGACTGCAGCGAGCGCCGCAGCGATCGTGGCGTCGTAGGACTCAGCACCGTAGGTGAAGTCCTTGAGCGACTTGTCCACGCCGAGCAGGCGCTGCTTGAAGTCGTCGTTGAGCTGCGAGCCGGGGTAGGTCGCCTTGACACCCTCGAGCGTGCCGGGCTTGAAGTCTTCGGAGTAGTTGGCGGTGTTGCCGTCGACGAAGTACAGCTGCCGACCCGACGAGCTCGACTCGGTCGGGGTCTCACCGGCGGACGACGACGGGGCGGTCGACGGGTCAGCCGTGGTGTCGCCGTCGTCGCTGCCGCAGCCGGCGAGGACGAGGGCACTGGTGACGGCAACGATCCCGAGTCGAGCCGATGTGCTGAGGGATTTCATAGAGCCTCCGGTTCATCTGGAGAGCACGGGCAACCCGCCCGCGATCAGGGTCAACCTAGTAGGTGGATCGCCTGTAGGACGGCCTCTTGCACGGTGTTGCCAATTTGTGATGTTTCCGTGTCCGGCCGATGGGTACCGCCCGGGGCATCGTGACCTCTGTCACGAACCGCAGGAACAGAGCCGAAAGGGCCCTGGGTCAGGACGAGGTCGGCGAGCCGGGCACGCCGTGGGTGACGACCCCGTCGGCGACCTCGCGCATCGAGAGACGCAGGTCCATCGCGGTCTTCTGGATCCAGCGGAAGGCCTCGGGCTCGGAGAGCTGGAGCTTCTCCTGGAGCACGCCCTTGGCCCGGTCCACGCTCATCCGGGTCTCCAGACGGTCCTGCAGGTCGTGCACCTCGCTCTCGAGCTGGGTGAGCTCGGCGAAGCGCGACATCGCCATCTCGATGGCGGGCACCAGGTCGGACTCGGTGAAGGGCTTGACGAGGTAGGCCATGGCACCGGCGTCGCGGGCCCGCTCGACGAGGTCTCGCTGGGAGAAGGCGGTGAGGATGACGACCGGAGCGATCCGCTGGGCCGCGATCGCCTCGGCAGCCGCGATGCCGTCCAGCACCGGCATCTTCACATCGAGGATGACCAGGTCCGGGCGCAGCTCCTGAGCCAGCTCGATCGCCTTGGCGCCGTCGCCGGCCTGGCCGACGACGTCGTACCCCTCGTCGGTGAGCATCTCGGCGAGATCCATGCGGATCAGGGTCTCGTCCTCGGCGATGACCACGGTGCGGGCAGCAGCGGCAGTGGCAGGGGCGTCGTTCACAGGCTCAGGTTATCGGCTCGAGCGACCTCGGGGTGACGTCGCGGGGTGATCGCCTCTCGGCGCTCGACAGCGATCGGCTAGGGTTTCGGGCGCACCAGCCCCGGTACTCCAACTGGTAGAGAGGGCGGTCTCAAACACCGCACAGTGTGGGTTCGAATCCCACCCGGGGCACCCCGGTCCGCTCGACGGACCACTCGCCCGCCCGCACCGCTCAGGTGCTGCGTCGGTACGCCGGCGCGGCCTCGTTGATGGCGTCGCCCATCCGGTGGATGCGCAGCGCGTTGGTCGATCCGGGGATGCCTGGCGGGCTCCCGGCCACGATGACCACGAGGTCACCCTCCTCGACCCGGCCGATCTGGAGCAGCTGCTCGTCGACCTGGCGCACCATCTCGTCGGTGTGGTCGACCGAGTGGGTCCGGAAGGTCTCGACACCCCAGGTGAGCGCCAGCTGGGAGCGCACCCGGTTCTCGGGGGTGAAGGCGAGGATCGGGATGGAGCTGCGCAGCCGCGCGAGGCGCTTGGCGGAGTCACCGCTCTGGGTGAAGGCCACGACGTACTTGGCACCCACCCGCAGGGCCACCTCCTCGGCGGCCTTGGCGATCACACCGCCGCGGGTGTGGGGGTTCCAAGCGATGTGCTCGAAGTGCCCGAGCTCGGTGGGCTCCATGGCGTGCCGCTCGGTGGCGGTGATGATGCGCGCCATCGTCTCGACGGTGTGGACCGGGTGGTCACCGACGCTGGTCTCCCCCGACAGCATCACGGCGTCGGCCCCGTCGAGCACGGCGTTGGCGACATCGCTGGCCTCGGCCCGCGTGGGCGAGGGGCTGGTGATCATCGACTCCAGCATCTGGGTGGCCACGATGACCGGCTTGGCGTTGAGCCGCGCCTTGTCGATGACCTTCTTCTGCAAGAACGGCACGTCCTCCAGCGGGCACTCCACCCCGAGGTCACCGCGAGCGACCATGAAGCCGTCGAAGGCCTCGACGACCTCGTCGAGGTTGTCGATCGCCTGAGGCTTCTCGATCTTGGCGATCACCGGGAGCATGACGCCCTCCTCGCGCATGATCACCCGCACGTCCTCGGCGTCCTGGGCGTTGCGCACGAAGCTGAGGGCGATGAAGTCGACGCTGAGGCTCAAGGCGAAGCGCAGGTCGGTGATGTCCTTCTCCGACAGCGCCGGCACCGAGACCGCCACCCCGGGCAGGTTGATGCCCTTGTGGTTGCTGACCGGTCCGCCGACCAGCACCTCGGTGAGGACGTCGGTGTCCTCGACCGAGACCACGCGCAGACGGACCTTGCCGTCGTCGATGAGGATCGGGTCTCCGGGCTTCACGTCGCCGGGCAGGCCCTGGTAGGTCGTCCCGGCGATCTCGTTGTCGCCCGGCACGGTGCGGGTGGTGATCGTCCAGCGCTGCCCGCGGCTGAGCACGACGGGGCCCTGCTCGAAGCGCGCGAGGCGGATCTTGGGGCCCTGGAGGTCGGCGAAGATCCCCACGCCGTGTCCCGAGGCATCAGCAGCCTCGCGCACCAGGCGGTAGCTCTCGGCGTGGTCGGCGTGGGTGCCATGGCTCATGTTGAGCCGGGCGACGTCCATGCCGGCGTAGACGAGCTCGCGGATCCGCCTCTCGGAACTGGTGGCCGGACCCAGGGTGCACACGATCTTTGCTCTTCGCACCTGAGCAGCCTAGCCGGTCCTTGGAACGATCAAACCCGCAATGGCGAATGACCCGAAAACGTTTGCCTCCATCAGCACCGCCGTCGACCGGTAAGGCCCGGTGGTCCGACCTGTGCGGTCGGCGCACCGGCCTCGAGCGTCGGTCGGCGTCAGACCACCAGGGGCCGGGCGGTGGGCGGGATCGGGCTCGGCAGGGTCGTGGTGCCCGTGAGGTACTGGTCCACGGCGGCCGCGGCCGCGCGACCCTCGGCGATCGCCCAGACGATGAGCGACTGGCCGCGACCGCAGTCACCGGCCGAGAAGACGCCGGAGACCGAGGTCATGTAGGCCTTGTCGCGCGCCACGTTGCCGCGCTCGTCGAGATCCACGCCGAGCTGCTTGACCAGCCCGGGCTGCTCGTCGGTGCCGGTCTCGGGTCCGACGAAGCCCATGGCGAAGAGCACCAGCTCGGCCGGGATCTCGCGCTCGGTGCCCTCGATCTCGGTGAGCTTGCCGGCCTCGAAGACGACATCGACGAGCTTGAGGGCTCGCACGTTGCCGTGCTCGTCGCCGAGGAACTCCTTGGTCGACACCGCGTAGACGCGCTCGCCGGCCTCCTCGTGGGCCGAGGAGACCCGGAAGGTCATCGGGTACGTCGGCCAGGGCTGGCCCGACGGACGCGACTCCGGCGGCTCGGGCATGATCTCGAGCTGCGTGATCGAGGCTGCGCCGTGCCGGGTGGAGGTGCCGAGGCAGTCGGCACCCGTGTCGCCGCCACCGATGATCACCACGTGCTTGCCGGTGGCCAGGATCTGCTCCTGACCCTCGAGCTGGGACTCCCCCACGGCGGCCCGGTTGGCCTGCGGCAGGAACTCCATCGCCTGGTGGATGCCACCGAGCTCGCGACCGGGCACGCTGAGGTCGCGCGCCTGGGTCGAGCCCATGGCGAGCACCACGGCGTCGTAGCGGTCGCGGAGCTTGTCGGCGCTCAGCTTCGACTCCGGCGAACCGACGTCGATGCCGGCGCGGAACACGGTGCCCTCGCGCTTCATCTGGTCCAGACGACGGTCGAGGTGCTGCTTCTCCATCTTGAACTCGGGGATCCCGTAGCGCAGCAGCCCGCCGATCTTGTCGGCGCGCTCGTAGACCGCGACCGTGTGACCGGCGCGGGTGAGCTGCTGGGCGGCGGCGAGACCTGCAGGCCCGGAGCCGATGACCGCGACCGTGCGACCCGAGAGCCACTCCGGCGGCTGGGGGCGGACGAAGCCGGACTCCCAGGCCTTGTCGATGATCGAGACCTCGACGTTCTTGATCGTCACCGGGTCCTGGTTGATCCCCAGGACACAGGCGGTCTCGCAGGGCGCGGGACACAGCCGCCCGGTGAACTCCGGGAAGTTGTTGGTCGCGTGGAGACGCTCGATGGCGCCCTCCCAGTCGTCACGCCAGACCAGGTCGTTCCACTCCGGGATGATGTTGCCCAGCGGGCAGCCCTGGTGGCAGAACGGGATGCCGCAGTCCATGCAGCGTCCGGCCTGCTCGGTGATGATCGGGAGCAGCGCGCGGCCCATCCCACCGGGGTAGACCTCGTTCCAGTCCTGGACGCGCTCGTCGACGGGTCGGCGGGTCGCGGTCTCGCGGCCCGTCTTCAGGAATCCCTTGGGGTCAGCCATGGAGTGCCTCCATCATCGCGTGAGCAATCTCGTTGTCGTCGAGCCCGTCGGCCTCGGCCTTCGCCTTGGCCTCGAGCACGATCCGGAAGTCCCGCGGCATGACCTCGGTGAAGCGGGTCAGCGAGGTCTCCCAGTCGGCGAGGAGCTCCTCGGCCACGACGGACCCGGTCTCCTCGGCGTGCGCGCGGACCAGCTTCTCGAGCTCGACCGCGGCCTGGTCGACGACCGGCCCGAGCTCCACGAGCTCCTTGTTGACGCGGAAGTCCTTGAGGTCGAGCACCCAGGCCACACCGCCGGACATGCCGGCTGCGAAGTTGCGCCCGGTCTTGCCCAGGACGACGACCCGGCCACCGGTCATGTATTCACACCCGTGGTCGCCCACGCCCTCGGTGACCAGCTCGGCCCCCGAGTTGCGCACGGCGAACCGCTCGCCCACGCCACCGCGCAGGAAGACCTGCCCGGAGGTGGCGCCGTAGGCAATGGTGTTGCCGGCGATGACCTGCTCGTTGCTCTTGAACGGCGCCGAGCGGTCGGGTCGGACGACGATGCGTCCGCCCGAGAGTCCCTTGCCGACGTAGTCGTTGGCATCGCCCTCGAGCCGCAGCGTGACGCCCTTCGGGACGAATGCGCCGAACGACTGGCCCGCCGAACCCGTGAAGGTGATGTCGATCGTGCCGTCGGGGAGTCCGTCGCCGCCGTAGCGCTTGGTCACCTCGTGGCCCAGGATCGTGCCCACCGTGCGGTTGACGTTGCGGATGGCGACCTGCGCGCGCACCGGCTCGCCGCGCTCGAGGGCAGGCTCGGCCAGCGGCACGAGCTCGGTCACGTCGAGCGAGCGCTCGAGGCCGTGCTCCTGCGTCTTGGTGCAGCGCACGTCCTGGTCGGGGAAGTCGCTGGTGTCGACCTGGTGCAGGATCGGCGACAGGTCGAGACCCGCGGCCTTCCAGTGGTTGACCGCAGACGCCATGTCGAGGGTCGAGACGTCACCGATCGCCTCGTCGAGCGAGCGGTAGCCCAGCTCGGCGAGGATCTCGCGGACCTCCTCGGCGATGTACTCGAAGAACGTCACGACGTACTCGGCCTTGCCGCTGTAACGCTCGCGCAGCACCGGGTTCTGGGTCGCGACCCCGACCGGGCAGGTGTCGAGGTGACACACGCGCATCAGGATGCAGCCCGAGACCACCAGGGGCGCCGTGGCGAACCCGTACTCCTCGGCACCGAGCAGCGCGGCGATGATGACGTCGCGCCCGGTCTTGAGCTGTCCGTCGGTCTGCACGACGATGCGGTCGCGCAGGCCGTTGAGCAGCAGCGTCTGCTGGGTCTCGGCCAGGCCGAGCTCCCAGGGTCCGCCGGCGTGCTTGAGCGAGGTCAGCGGCGAGGCGCCGGTCCCGCCGTCGTGGCCGGAGATGAGGACCACGTCGGCGTGGGCCTTGGAGACACCTGCGGCAACCGTGCCGACCCCCACCTCGGCGACCAGCTTGACGTGGACCCGCGCCTGCGGGTTCGCGTTCTTGAGGTCGTGGATGAGCTGGGCGAGGTCCTCGATCGAGTAGATGTCGTGGTGCGGCGGCGGGCTGATGAGGCCCACGCCGGGCGTCGAGTGCCGCGTCTTGGCCACCCAGGGGTAGACCTTGTTGCCGGGCAGCTGCCCACCCTCGCCAGGCTTGGCGCCCTGCGCCATCTTGATCTGGATGTCGTCGGCGTTGGTGAGGTACTCCGAGGTCACCCCGAAGCGACCCGAGGCCACCTGCTTGATGGAGCTGCGCCGCTCGGGGTCGTAGAGACGTTCGGCGTCCTCGCCGCCCTCACCGGTGTTGGACTTGGCGCCCAGCCGGTTCATCGCGATCGCCAGGGTCTCGTGGGCCTCCTGCGAGATCGACCCGTAGGACATCGCGCCGGTCGAGAACCGCTTGACGATGGCCGAGACGGGCTCGACCTCCTCGATCGGGATCGACTCGCGTCCGGTCACCTCGGCACCCTTGAAGCGGAACAGGCCGCGCAGGGTCATCAGCTCAGCGGACTGCTCGTCGACCGCAGCGGTGTACTGCTTGAAGATGTCGTAGCGCTGGGTGCGGGTGGAGTGCTGGAGCCGGAAGACCGTCTCGGGGTTGAACAGGTGCGGCTCGCCGTCGCGGCGCCACTGGTACTCGCCGCCGATCTCGAGCTCGCGGTGGTTGGGCAGCACGCCGCCGCGGGGGTACGCCGTGGCGTGGCGCCGCGCGACCTCCTCGGCGATCGTGTCGAGGCCGATGCCGCCGAGCTTGGAGGTGGTGCCGGTGAAGTAGGCGTCGACGACGTCCTGCGACAGCCCGACGGCCTCGAAGATCTGGGCACCGGTGTAGGAGGCGACCGTGGAGACGCCCATCTTGGACATGACCTTCAAGACGCCCTTGCCGAGCGCCTTGATCAGGTTGGACACGGCCGCTTCGGGCTCGAGCTTGACGTAGTAGCCCTCGCGAGCGAGGTCCTCGACCGACTCCATGGCCAGGTAGGGGTTGACCGCAGCCGCGCCGTACCCGACGAGCAGCGCCACGTGGTGCACCTCGCGGACGTCACCGGCCTCGACCAGCAGGCCGACCTGGGTGCGGGTCTTCTCGCGCACCAGGTGGTGGTGCACCGCGGCGGTGAGCAGCAGCGACGGGATCGGGGCGAGATCGGCATCGGCGTGGCGGTCGGAGAGCACGATGACGCGCGCTCCCTCCGCGATGGCGACGCTGACCTCGGCGCAGATCTCCTCCAGGCGCGAGGCAAGGGCCTCCCCGCCGCCGGCGACGTCGTAGAGACCGCGCGCGACGTGGGTGATGAAGCCCGGCATGTCACCGTCACGGTTGATGTGACGGATCTTGGCGAGGTCGTCGTTGGAGATGACCGGGAACGGCAGCACGACCTGGCGGCACGAGGCCGGGGTCGGCTGGAGCAGGTTGGCCTCCGGCCCGATGGTGCCGTTGAGCGAGGTGACGAGCTCCTCGCGGATGGCGTCCAGCGGCGGGTTGGTGACCTGCGCGAACAGCTGGCTGAAGTAGTCGAACAGCAGCCGGGGCTTGGCGCTGAGCGCCGCGATCGGCGTGTCGGTGCCCATCGATCCGAGCGGCTCGCCGCCGGTGTTGGCCATGGGGGTCAGCAGGACGCGCAGCTGCTCCTCGGTGTAGCCGAAGATCTGCTGACGCCGGGTGACCGAGGCGTGGGTGTGCACGATGTGCTCACGCTCGGTGACGTCGTCGAGGTGGATCAGCCCGGCGTGCAGCCACTCGCCGTAGGGGTGCTCCTGGGCCAGCTCGGACTTCACCTCCTCGTCCTCGATGATGCGGTGCTCGTCGGTGTCGACGAGGAACATGCGGCCCGGCTGCAGCCGACCCTTGCGCACGATCGTGGCGGGGTCGATGTCGAGCACGCCGACCTCGGAGGCCAGGACGACGAGTCCGTCGTCGGTGACCCAGTAGCGCGAGGGACGCAACCCGTTGCGGTCGAGGACCGCACCGATCTGCGAGCCGTCGGTGAACACCACGCAGGCCGGTCCGTCCCACGGCTCCATCATCGCGGAGTGGAAGGAGTAGAAGTCGCGGCGCTGCTGGTCCATCTCGGTGTGGTTCTCCCACGCCTCGGGGATCATCATCAGCACCGAGTGCGGCAGGCTGCGCCCGCCCATGTGGAGCAGCTCGAGCACCTCGTCGAACGACGCCGAGTCCGAGGCACCCGCGGTGCAGATCGGGTAGAGCCGCTCCAGGTCGCCAGGGATCACGTCGGAGGACAGCAGCGCCTCGCGAGCGCGCATCCAGTTGCGGTTGCCCTTGACGGTGTTGATCTCGCCGTTGTGGGCGATGAAGCGGAACGGGTGCGAGAGCGGCCAGCTCGGGAAGGTGTTGGTCGAGAAGCGCGAGTGCACCACCGCCATCGCCGAGGCGATGCGCTCGTCGACGAGGTCGGGGTAGAAGTTGCCGAGCTGGTCGGTCGTCAGCATGCCCTTGTAGGCGATCGTGCGCGACGACAGCGACGGGAAGTAGACGTCGGTCTCGCGCTCGGCACGCTTGCGCAGGCAGAACGCGAGTCGCTCGAGGGCCATCCCGGTCAGCCGCGGACCGGAGGCGGCCACGAAGAGCTGCTCGAAGGTCGGCATCACGCCGCGCGCGGTGGTCCCCAGGATGTCGGGCTGGGTCGGCACCTCGCGCCAGCCCAGGACGCTCAGACCCTCCTCGGCTGCGATCTCCTCGATGCGCGAACGCGTCTTGGCCACGTCGTCGGCGTCACCGGGGATGAAGGCAGTGCCCACGGCGTACGTCGTGGGGGCAGGCAGCTCGAAGCCGAGCTCACCGGTGACGGCGCGCAGGAACGCGTCCGGCACCTGCATGAGGATGCCGGCACCGTCGCCGGAGTTGACCTCGGCACCCGCGGCACCGCGGTGGTCGAGGTTGCGCAGCGCGGTGAGCGCCTTGGCGACGATGTCGTGCGAAGCCTCCCCGGTGAGCGTGGCCACGAAGGCGACGCCGCAGGCGTCGTGCTCGTTGGCCGGGTCGTAGAGCCCTTGGGGCGGCGGGAACGCGTGCTGATAGGGCACTGGGTTCTCCCGTCGGCGTCTGTGCTCACGGGCCCCCCGACGAGTCGGACAGCACGTGTGGCAACGGTGGGTCGCTGGGACACCATTGGCCCACGCGGCGGAAGTACCGAGATTACCACCGCGTTACGCCCCGAGGTGGCGGAAGGGGTGTGGCGTGGACAACCTGGGCCGGCCGGGCATCGCCGGGCCCCACCCGGCGGGCTCAGCCCGGGTCGGGCCGGGACGTCTCGCCGTCGTCCGGGACGTCCTCGCCGGTGTCGGCCTTCGCCGCGCTGTCGCGGCGCGCCGGGGGCTCGGTGGTCGCCACAGCGTGCTCCGGCGCCGGCTCACGGCCGGGGAGGTAGACCGACTGCTCGCGGCCCGGGTGCTTCTTGGTGGCCCAGACGAAGTAGGCCGTGGCCGCCACGAACAGCACGATCGAGGTCCACACGTTGAACCGCAGGCCCAGCACGTTCTCGAGCTGCACGTCGTCGATGCGCAGGTACTCGATCCAGCCCCGTCCGAGGGTGTAGCCCATGACGTAGAGCGCCATCACGCGCCCGAACCCGAGCTTGAAGCGCCGCTCGGCCCACAGCAGCAGCCCGAAGACCCCGAGGTTCCAGAAGAACTCGTAGAGGTAGGTCGGGTGGAACGTCGTCCCGGCCTCGAAGGTGCACGTGCCGCTCCCGGCCGGGTAGTCGCACCCGGTCGGCCAGTTCTGCGGGTCGATCTCCAGGCCCCAGGGCAGGTCGGTCGGCTTGCCGTAGAGCTCCTGGTTGAACCAGTTGCCCCACCGGCCCAGCGCCTGGGCCAGGATCACGCCCGGCGCCAGGACGTCGAGCATCGGCCGCAGCCGGATGCCCTTGCGCCGCGCACCCAGCCAGATCCCGAGCGCACCCAGCGCCACCGCGCCCCAGATGCCGAGGCCACCGCGCCAGATGTAGAGCGCCGTGACGGGGTTCTTGTCCTCGCCGAAGTACTTCTCCCAGTCGGTGGCGACGTGGTAGAGCCGGCCGCCGACCAGGCCGAAGGGCACTGCCCAGATCGCCAGGTCCTGCACGTCGCCCAACCGGCCGCCGCGAGCGACCCAGCGCCGCTCCCCGATCCAGATCGCGGCGATGATGCCGGCGATGATGCACAGGGCATAGCCGCGCAGGGGCACCGGACCGAGGTACCACACCCCCGACGACGGGCTCGGGATGGAGAGCGCCGTGAGCAGCGTGGTCGGCAGGGTCAACATCACGTCAGGAGTCCTCGAGAAGTGTCTGGATGTCGGCAGCGAACTGTGCCGGGGTGGTGTCCTGGCCCCAGTAGACCGGGGCCTCGTCGGCGCTGTCCACGCCCATGATCAGCGTGGTGTGGCCGCCGGGGTCGGTCTGGTCGATCCCGGCCTTGAGGGAGTCGGCTGCGGCCAGCACGGCGTCCCAGTCACCGGTCAGACCGATGAAGGACTTGTCGAAGCCGTCGAGGTAGCGACGCAGGATCTCCGGGGTGTCGTGAGTGGGGTCGCTGGAGACCATCACCACCTCGACCTCGTCGCGGTCGCTCTCGTCGAGCCGCGTCAACGCGGAGGCGAGGTGGCTCAGCACGGCGGGGCAGATGTCGACGCAGCGGGTGTAGCCGAAGAAGACCAGGGTCAGGCGCTTGTCGGTGTCGGCGGCCAGCGAGAACGGCTCGCCGTCGGTGTCGGTGAGCGCGACGTCGGGCACCTCGTAGGGCACCTGCAGCGCGGTGCCGGCGAACGGCTGGGCGTCGCCGGAACCGCCGCACGCGCTCAGCGTGAGCAGTGCCGCGGCGAGCACCGCACCCACCACCGGACGGGCGCCCCGGGGGTGCGCGGCGCGCCTAGCCACGACGTACCCCGCCCGCCAGGTCCTCGGCGAGGGCCCGCAGCGCGCGGAGGCCTGCAGCGCGGTCGTGGGCATGGTCGAGCAGGACCCGGACGAACGCCGAGCCGACGATGACTCCGTCGGCGTACGCCGCGACCTCGGCGGCCTGGTCGCCGTTGCCGACGCCGAGGCCGACGCACACCGGGAGGTCGGTGACGGCCTTCGTGCGGGCCACCAACGGACCGGCGAGGTCACTGGTCGCATCACGCGCGCCGGTGACGCCCATGACGGCCGTCGCGTAGACGAACCCGCGGCAGGCCGCGGTGGTCATCTCGATGCGTGCGTCGGTCGAGGACGGGGCGACGAGGAAGATCTTGTCGAGGTCGTGGCGGTCGGCCGCAGCGATCCACTCCGGCGCGTAGTCAGGGGTCAGGTCAGGGGTGATGAGCCCTGCTCCCCCGGCACCGGCGAGGTCGGCGGCGAAGCGCTCGACGCCGTAGCGCTCGACAGGGTTCCAGTAGGTCATGACCACCGTGGGGGTGCCGGTGGCGGCCACGGCCTCCACGGTGCGCAGCACGTCGGCGGTGCGAGTGCCTCCCTCCAGTGCCTGCTGGGCGGCGGCCTGGATCGTGGGGCCGTCCATGACGGGGTCGGTGTAGGGCAGGCCGACCTCGATGATGTCGCAGCCACCGTCGACCATCGCGGTGATCGCCTCGATGCCGCCGGGCACGTCGGGGAATCCCGCGGGGAGGTAACCGACCAGCACCGATCGACCCTCGGCCCGCGCCTTCTCGAAGGCAGAGCTCACACTGCGCGCGCTCATCGGGTCTCGCCCAGCCCGAACCACGTCAAGGCCGTCTCCATGTCCTTGTCGCCACGTCCGGAGAGGTTGATCAGCACCGTGGCGTCGGGCCCGCGCTCGGCGCGCAGCTGCTCGGCGTCGCGCAGCACGCCGGCCACCGCGTGGGCGGTCTCGATCGCCGGGATGATGCCCTCGGTGCGGCTCAGCAGTGCCATGGCCTCCATCGCCTCGGTGTCGGTCACCGGCTTGTACGACGCGCGGCCGATCTTGGCGAGGTGAGCGTGCTGCGGCCCCACGCCGGGGTAGTCGAGGCCGGCCGAGATCGAGTGCGACTCGATCGTCTGGCCGTCGTCGTCCTGCAGGACGTAGGTGCGTGCGCCGTGGAGCACGCCGCTGGCGCCGGCGTGGATGGTCGCCGCGTGCCGACCGGTCTCCACCCCGTCGCCGCCGGGCTCGTAGCCCCACACCTTCACCGACTCGTCGTCGAGGAAGGCCTGGTAGAGGCCGATCGCGTTGGACCCGCCGCCGACACAGGCCGCCACGGCGTCGGGCAGCACGCCGTACTGCTCGAGGCACTGGGCGCGGGCCTCGTCGCCGATCCCGCGGGCGAAGTCACGCACCATGCTCGGGAAGGGGTGCGGCCCGGCGGCGGTGCCGAAGAGGTAGGCGGTGTGGTCGACGCTGGCGACCCAGTCGCGCAGCGCCTCGTTGATGGCGTCCTTGAGGGTGGCGCTGCCGGAGTCGACGGTGACGACCTTGGCGCCGAGCAGCTGCATGCGGGCGACGTTGAGGGCCTGGCGCTTGGCGTCGACCGCTCCCATGTAGACGGTGCACTCGAGACCGAAGTAGGCCGCGGCCGTGGCGCTGGCGACGCCGTGCTGGCCGGCGCCGGTCTCGGCGATGACCCGTGGCTTGCCCATCCGCTTGGTGAGCAGTGCCTGACCGAGCACGTTGCGGATCTTGTGCGCGCCGGTGTGGTTGAGGTCCTCGCGCTTGAGCAGGATCCGGATTCCAGCCTGCTCGCTCAGCCGCGCAGCGTGGTAGAGCGGGCTGGGGAGGTTGGCGTACTCGCGCAGGATGGTGTCGAAGTCGGAGCGGAACGAGGCATCAGCCATCGCCTCCTGCCACGCCGCGGTGAGCTCGTCGAGCGCGGCGATCAGCGCCTCGGGCATGAACCGGCCACCGAAGTCACCGAACCAGCCCTGCGCATCTGCGTCGTAGGAGCCTGCCTGGCCCACCTCGGTCGTCATGCCTGCACTCCTGTCATTGCGGCGACGGCGGCCCGCGGCGCGCCGTCCTTCACCAGGGCTTCGCCGACGAGCACGGCCCGGGCACCCTCGGAGACGAATCGTCGGACGTCGCCGACGCCGGAGATCCCCGACTCGGCCACCAGGACCCGGTCGGTCGGGACGAGCGGGGCCAGTCGGGCGAAGGTGTCGTTGTCGACGGCCAAGGTCTTGAGGTTGCGGGCGTTGACGCCGATCAGCTCGGCGCCCAGCTCCACGGCCCGCTCGGTCTCGGGCTCGTCGTGCACCTCGACGAGCACGGTCAGCCCGAGCTCGCGAGCCTCGTCGTGCAGGCGGCGCAGGGTGTCGTCGTCGAGCGCGGCGACGATCAGCAGCGCGAGGTCGGCGCCGGCAGCGCGGGCCTCGACGAGCTGGTAGCTCTCGACGATGAAGTCCTTGCGCAGCAGCGGCACCTCGACCGCTGCCCGCACGGCCCGCAGGTCAGCCAGGCTCCCGCCGAACCGGCGCTCCTCGGTCAGCACGCTGATCGCGGCCGCTCCCCCGCCGGCGTACTCGACCGCGAGCGCGGCCGGGTCGGCGATCTCGGCCAGGTCGCCCTTGCTGGGGCTGCGGCGCTTGACCTCGGCGATGACGCTGGAGCCCGGCGCGCGGAAGTGCGGCATCGGGTCGCGCGGAGCGGCGACGTCGACGAGCGCCGCGCGTACGTCGGCCAAGGGCGTCTGGCTCTCGCGAGCAGCCAGGTCGATCCGCACCCCGGCGATGATCTCGTCGAGCACGGACATGCGGGTCTCCTGGGGTCGATCGGGCATGCAGGTCGGAGCAGCAGAGCCGCTGCGTCCCTCCCCGAGTGTGTCACGCACATGGGTGGGCTCCGGCGTCGGGATCGGGCCGACGGAACGACTCGGGCGCGAGCGACCGAGGGGGGTCAGGCCGGCGATCTGCGGGTGGCCACCAGGGCCGTCACGGCGCCAGCCAGGTGAACGCCGGCACGTTGCGCAGCACCGTGAAGATCGCCAGCGCGCCCAGGGCGAGCATCAGCAGCGTGGCGCCGTAGGAGGCTCGCGCACGCCGTGGTCGCCCGGTCCACGACTCGAGCGCCCAGCGCCCCAGCAGGAAGACCAGCACCGGCATCGCCACGACCAGGGCGAGGTTGCTCGACGCAGCGCCGACCAGGTCGAGGTGGGTGAGGTCGTTGACCGCCCGCAGCCCGCCGCAGCCGGGGCACCAGATGCCCACCATGGCGCTGGGGCACAGGCCCCAGGAGCCGCTCTCGTGCGGGTCGCGCAGCCGCAGGGCCAGCGTGGCCACCGCGAGACCGCCGAGGACCACGGTCGGAGCGACCATGCGCTGCCGGCGCGTGCGCGGGCTCGGTCGAGCCGGCGCCTGCGGGGCCTGCAGCGACGCGCTCATGACCGGGTCGTCAGTGACCGGACTCGTGCAGCCCCATCTTCGCCATCACGACGAAGACGACACCGGCGGCGACGACCAGGGCGACCCCGACCCAGAAGATGGGGTAGCTCATCGGGCTGAGCATGAGGCCCGCACCACCCACGGCGAAGCCGACCAGTGCCACCGCGACGGCGGTCCAGGCAGCCGGGGTGTTGCCGTGGTTGTCAGACATGCAGGGCTCCTTGATGATGACGCCGCGCCGAACGCGGTCACGTGCGGTGTGGTGTCGGGTGCTACCACCCGACGCAGGTCAGGAGTCTAGTCGTCGCCGCGCTCGGTCGGGTCGAGGCCCTCGTCGAGCGATCGCCAGAGGTCCAGCGACGACCGCTCCTCGAGGGGTACGGCGGGCAGTGCCTCCTCCGACGCCGGGCTGTCGTAGCGGCGGCCCATCTCGGGCCAGTCGCCCACGGAACGCACCGCCAGCACCGAAGCCGCCAGGCTCACCGCCGCGGCCAGGACGCCGAAGAAGGACCAAGCGGTGTGGCTGACCGGCAGGTCGGGCGCCGACAGGGCCGCCCGGATGTCGTCGGGAGCCGAGAACCACACCCGCACGGCGAAGGTGAGGGTGCCGAGGGAGGCGAGCAGCCCGAGCCAGGTCAGCGCGCGACGGAACCGACCGCGGGTGACGAGCACGACGCCCCAGGAGGCGAGCAGCACCAGGGCCATCGCGGTGACCGGGGGCGCGGTGGTGTCGGCCAGCAGGCTCAGCTGGACCCCGGAGCCGCCGAGCACCTGGTCGCTGCCGGCCTTGTCCACCGAGACCCACGCCTGGTTGCCGGCGACGGCCGCCGCGATGCCACCCGCGAGCCCGAGGAGCACGACCCGGCCGAAGCTCCGAGCACCTCCGACCTTGGCCGTGGTCGAGCCGGGACCGGCGCCGTCAGCCACTCAGCAGTCCGTCGTCGAAGCACGTCCGCGTGCCGGTGTGGCAGGCAGGACCCTCCTGGTCGACGGTGACCAGGAGCGTGTCTCCGTCACAGTCCAGGCGCACGTGCTTGACGCGCTGCACGTGGCCGGACGTGTCGCCCTTGACCCAGTACTCCTGCCGGGACCGGCTCCAGTAGGTGGCGCGACCCGTCGTCAGGGTGCGGTGCAGCGCCTCGTCGTCCATCCACCCCAGCATCAGCACCTCGCCGGTGTCGTGCTGCTGGGCGATGGCGGGCACCAGCCCACGTCCGTCGGCGTCCGGGGCACGCTTGAGGCGAGCGGCGATGGCGGGGTCGAGGTCGGTCACGTCTCCCAGTATCGCCGGAGCCCGGTGACCCCGAGGAGTCGGCAGGGCTGCGGGGGTTCGTCTCGGCTCGACCTCCGGTGCGCTGGCACGGAAGTTGAGCCGGGCGAGCCCCTGGGCGAGGACTCCGACGTTGCCCGGTGAGGTGACCGGCGGCGTCGAGCTGGTCGGTCGGCCTGCGGGGGCCTCGATACGGCCGCCCTCGCTGGCGCTCGTGCGTCCTACTCGACCACCTTGGGCCAACGGAGGGCGGTCGGCCTGCGGGGGTTGAGGTGACCGGCGGCGTCGAGCTGGTCGGTCGGCCTGCGGGGGCCTCGATACGGCCGCCCTCGCTGGCGCTCGTGCGTCCTACTCGACCACCTTGGGCCAACGGAGGGCGGTCGGCCTGCGGGGGTTACGTCACGGCTCGTTCCGCTCCCCGGCACAACCTCCGGTGCCTAGTGCGACTGTTGGGCCGTCCAGCTGGCGTGCAGGCCGGCGTAGACGCTGCCCTCCTGGCGCACCAGCTCGGCGTGCGGTCCCCGCTGGACCACGAGGCCCTGGTCGACGACGACCACCTCGTCGGCGTTCTCGGCGGTCGACATGCGGTGGGCGATGGTGACCGAGGTGCGTCCCGACATCAATCGCTCCAGCGCGCGACCGATGCGCATCTCCAGGCGCGGGTCGACGGCGCTGGTGGCCTCGTCGAGCACCAGCAGGTCGGGGTCGGCCAGGTGCGCTCGCAGGAGGGCGACGAGCTGGCGCTCCCCGGCCGACAGCGACTCGCCTCGCTGGCCGACCTGGGTCTCCAGCCCTCGCGGCAGCCCGGCGATCCAGTCCCCGAGGCCGAGCTGGTCGGCGCTGGCGAGGATCTCGGACTCGGTGGCCTCGAGACGGCCGTAGCGGACGTTGGCGGCGATCGTGTCGTCGAAGAGGAAGCCTTCCTGCGGCACGAGCACGACGCTGCGACGCAGCGCTGCCTCGGAGATGTCGCGGACGTCGAGCCCGTCGAGCAGCACCCGGCCGGCCGTGGGGTCCATCAGGCGGGTGAGGAGCTTGGCGAAGGTCGACTTGCCCGACCCCGTCTCCCCCACGATCGCGACCCGTCGTCCGGCCGCGATCTCCAGCGTCACGTCGGTGAGCACCGGCGGCCCGCCGGGGTAGGCGAACTGGACGCCGTCGAAGCGGACGTCGATCGGCCCGTTGGGCAGGTCGTGGCCCGCAGGACCGGGGTCGACCAGGTCGGCGGGGGTCTCCAGGATGCCGATCACCCGGCGCCAGCCGGCGATCGCGTTCTGCGCCTCGGTGACGATCTGGGTCCCCATCTGGACCGGGCCCACGAACAGCGTGACGAGGAAGGCGAACGCGAGCACCTCCCCGGAGGTGATGTCCCCGCCGAAGCCGAGCTGGATCCCGACGATCAGGACACCGGCGTTGGCGAGCCCGGCGCTCACCCCGCCCAGGGAGAAGGAGAACGCCGTGAAGCCCTGGGCTCGGACACTCGCTCGCTGGTGAGCGCCGACGGCTTCGTCGATCCGCGCCTGGGTGCGGGCCTCGATGGCGTAGGAGCGGACCACCGAGGCGCCGACGACGGGCTCGGAGATGGCCGAGAGCATCACCCCGACCTGGCGCCGTACGGTGCCGTAGGCGGCCGACAGCCGACGCTGGAAGTAACGCAACGACAAGAACAGCGGCGCGAAGCAGAGCCACACGACCGCGGTGAGCTGCCAGGAGTAGTAGAGCATCACGAGGGTGGCGATCAGCACCTGTCCGGTGCTGACCACGAAGAGCAGTCCCCCGAAGACCAGGAACTGGCTGACCTGGTCGACGTCGCTGGTGACGCGCGAGACCAAGGCACCGCGGCTCTCGGTGTTCTGGGTGAGCAGCGGCAGGTCGTGGACGTGGCGGAAGGCCTTGATCCGCAGCGTGGCCAGCCCCCGCTCGGAGGTGGTGAACAGCCGACCGGTCATCGCGTAGGAGGCAAGGCTGGTGACCACGACGGCGAGGAACGATGCCAGGCCGAGCAGCACGGTGAAGGAGACGTCCGGTCCGGACGGGCGCCCGAGGCCCCGGTCGAGCGTCTGCTGCACCGCGATCGGGACGACGACCTGCCCCACCGAGGCGAGCACGGCCAGCGCCAGCGTGCCGCGCAGCCCCTCGGTCAGCTCGGGTGAGTAGTGCAGGCCTCGACGGATCGTGGCGAACGCCCCGATGTCCTCGCCGCTCGCCAGCCTCGTGGAGTTGGTCGTGCTGCCCGCACCGGTCACGTCGTCGAGCGCGACCGGCTCGTCGGTCGTGGTCATGAGGTGGCTCCGGTCGTGGGCTCGTCGCCGGCGAGGGTGTCGGCGTGGTGCTCGTAGGCGTTGACGAGGCGGGCGTAGGCCTCCGAGCGGGCCAGCAGGTCGCGGTGCGGGCCGCGGTCGGCGACCCGACCGTGGGCGAGGTGGAGCACCTCGTCGGCCAGGCCGATGGTCGCCTTGCGATAGGCGACCACCACCAGCGTGGTCTCACCGTCGCCGTCGCGCAGCCCGGCGAGGATCCGCGCCTCGACCTCCGGGTCGACCGCTGACGTCGCGTCGTCGAGGATCAGCAACCGCGGCCGCCGGATCAGGGCCCGCGCCAGGGAGATGCGCTGGCGCTGACCGCCCGAGAGCGACGTGCCGCGTTCGCCGAGCCGGGTCGAGAGCCCGGACGGCAGCGCGGCGACGAAGCCGTCGGCCTGGGCGGTGCGCAGCGCAGCCCACACCTGGTCGTCGGAGAAGTCACCACCGAGGGTGACGTTGCCGCGCACGGTGTCGTCGAAGAGGAACGGCGACTGCGGGACGACGGCCACGGCTCCCGCCAGCTCGCCGCGGGCGAGGTCGCGCACGTCGATGCCGTCGAGGCGCACGGCGCCGGCCCGGGGGTCGACCAGGCGGGTGAGCAGGGTCGTCAGCGTGCTCTTGCCGGAGGCCGTCGCACCGACCACCGCCACCGTGCGTCCGGGCTCCACGACGAACGACAGGTCGTCGAGCAGCGGCTGGTCGGCGCGGTGGTCGAAGGCCAGCGCGTCGACCTCGAGCCGGACCCCACCGGTGGTCGGCGGCATCCGGGTCTCCCCGAAGACCATCTCCCCCGTGGTCGCGAGCACCGCCTGCACGCGCCGGTAGCCCACGACGCTGCGCGGGAACTCGCCGAGGAGCCACCCGATCGAGCGGATCGGGAAGGAGACGATGGTCAGCAGGTAGGCGACGGTCACCACGTCACCGGGATCGGTCGCGCCGCTCGTGACCCGCGAGACCCCGACGGCCAGCACGATCAGGACGCCCACGCTGGGCAGGGCTGCCAGCACCGGGTCGAAGGCCGCGCGGATGCGCCCGACGCGGATGTTGACGTCGCGCAGCTCATGGGCCTTGGCCGCGAACCGGGCGGTCTCCTCGGGCTCGCGCCCCAGGGTCTTGACCACCATCGCGCCGTCGAAGGACTCGTGCGCGATCTCGCTGACCTCCGCCCGCAGCATCTGGGCGCGGGTGGCCCACCCCTGGGCGAGGTGTTGGTAGACGACGTTCGTGGCGATCACCGCGGGGAAGATCAGCAGTCCCACCATCGCGAGCACCACGTCGGCCACGAACATCTGCCCGACCGCGATCACCATCATCGCGATCGTGCCGACCGCCATCGGCAACGGAGCGATCGGACCCCACGCAGCCTCGACGTCGGAGTTGGCGTTGGAGAGCAGCTCGCCGGTGGGATGACGGTGGTGCCAGGTCATCGGCAGCTCGAGGTAGCGCCGGGTCACCGCCCGACGGGTGCTGGCCTGCATCCGGTACTGCATGATGCCTGCGCCCAGTCGACGCGCCACGATGCCGACCGCACGCAGCAGGGCCACCCCGAGGAACAGCGCCAGGATCGCCCACAGGAGTCCGGACCCGATCTCCCCGTCGGTGAACGCCGGGAGCACGGCGTTGTCGGTCGCCCACCCCAGCACCCATGCATCGGCCACGGTGAGCGCGCCGAACAGGATGCTGCCCAGCGTGGACAACGCGAAGATCCAGGGCTCGCGCCGGATGGCGACCGCCAGGACTGCGAACCCCGCGCGGGTCGACCCGCGACCAGAGGGCACGTCGCCGGGCGAAATCGGGCCTGCGGCAGCGTCGGTGGCCGGGTGCGCCGACGCCTCGGGCCGGTCGGTCGTGTCGACGTCGTTGCTCACACCGCTCCAGGGTCTTGGCGCTCGGGCCGTCCCGAGACCCTCAAGGTTAAACCGTGGCGCCGACAGCCCCTGCCACCCCGAGGGATGGCCAGGGCCTGGCGGGGCACCTAGCGCACCGGGTGCCCGGCGACGGCCAGGCTCTGCTTGACCTCACCGATGCGCAGGGTGCCGAAGTGGAACACGGTGGCGGCCAGCACGGCGTCGGCGCCGGCCTCGACGGCCGGGGCGAAGTGGTCGAGCCGACCTGCGCCGCCCGATGCGATCACCGGGATCGAGACCTCGCGGCGTACCGCGGCGATCAGGTCGAGGTCGAAGCCGTCCTGGGTGCCGTCGGCGTCCATCGCGTTGAGCAGGATCTCCCCTGCCCCCAGCTCGGTGGCACGCACGGCCCACTCGATCGCGTCGAGCCCCGCCGACGTGCGACCTCCGTGGGTGGTGACCTCCCAGCCCGATGCGGTCCCGGGTGCACGGCGCGCGTCGACCGAGAGCACGAGCACCTGGTTGCCGAAGCGATCGGCGATCTCGGCCACCAGCTCGGGCCGACGGATCGCGGCGGTGTTGACCGCGACCTTGTCGGCGCCGGCGCGCAGCAGCCGGTCGACGTCCTCGACCGAGGCGATGCCGCCGCCCACGGTGAGCGGGATGAACACCTCCTCGGCGGTGCGCGAGACGATCTCCATCGTCGTCGCCCGCCCCTCGTGCGAGGCCGAGATGTCGAGGAACGTCAGCTCGTCGGCACCCTCGGCGTCATAGATCCGAGCCAGCTCCACGGGGTCGCCGGCGTCGCGCAGGTCGAGGAAGTTGACGCCCTTGACCACCCGTCCGCCGTCGACGTCGAGGCATGGGATCACCCGCACTGCGAGGCTCATGAGAGGTCTCGGCGGGTCAGGGCGAGGGCGTCCTCGAGCGTGAAGCGACCTTCGTAGAGGGCCGTGCCCGCGATCGCACCCTCGACGCCATCGGGGACGAGCGCCATCAGCGCCTCGATGTCGGACAGCTCGGTGACCCCTCCGGAGGCGATCACGGGGCGGTCGGTGGCGGCGCAGACGTCGCGCAGCAGGTCGAGGTTGGGGCCCTGGAGCATGCCGTCCTTGTTGACGTCGGTGACGACGTAGCGCGCGCACCCCTCGGCGTCGAGCCGGGCGAGCACCTCGTAGAGGTCGCCGCCCTCGCGCGTCCAGCCGCGGGCGGCGAGCGTGCGACCCCGCACGTCGAGGCCGATCGCGATCCGGTCGCCGTGCTCGGCGATCACCTTCGCGCACCACTCGGGCGTCTCGAGCGCGGCGGTGCCGATGTTGACGCGACGGCACCCGGTCGCGAGCGCAGCGGCGAGCGACTCGTCGTCACGGATCCCGCCGCTCATCTCGACGTCGATGTCGAGGGCGCCGACGATCTCGGCCTGGAGCTCACGGTTGCTGCCCCGTCCGAAGGCGGCGTCGAGGTCGACGAGGTGGAGCCACTCCGACCCCGCGTCCTGCCAGCGGAGCGCCGCGGCCACCGGGTCGCCGTAGACGCGCTCGGAGCCGGCGACGCCCTGGGCGAGCTGGACCGCACGGCCCTCGGTGATGTCGACGGCGGGCAGGAGCTGGAGGTAGGACACAGGATCTCTCTTCGGGTCAGTTCTTGGAGATGAGCAGGACGATGACGGGGGCCAGCAGGAGGCTGAGGAGGAACACGAGGGCGCGCAGGCCCCAGTTGTCCGAGGCCAGGAAGAAGAGCAGGTTGACGGCGAAGACGAAGGTGAGGAAGACGCTGGTGTCGCGACGCCGGCGGGCCGCGAGCGACCCGCTGGGCGCGGGGGCCGGCCGCGGGACCCAGCCCACGAGCACCTCACGTCGTCGCGCCTGACGCGCGGCGGCCTGGGCTGCGCGCGCACGCTCGGCGGCTGCGAGTGCCGCTGCTCGCTCTCGCTCCGCGCGACGCCGGGCTCGTTCCTTGCTCATGAGCGGTCCTCCCCCGGGCTCAGCTGGAGGCTCACCACGAGTCGTCCGCCGCGCTCACACCGACCGCACCCAGTTGTGCAGCAGGGCCGCACCCGCGTCGCCCGACTTCTCGGGGTGGAACTGCGTCGCGCTGAGCGGACCGTTCTCGACCGCGGCCACGAAGCGGTCGCCGCCGTGCTCGGCCCAGGTGACCAGCGGCGCCCTGGTGCGGTTGTTGGTCTGGAGCACCCAGTCGCGCACGCCGTAGGAGTGCACGAAGTAGAACCGCTCGGACTCGATCCCGGCGAACAGCGAGGTCTCGGCCGGGGTCTCGACGGTGTTCCACCCCATGTGGGGGACGACGGGTGCCTGCAGCCGCTCGACCACGCCGGGCCACTCGTCGCAGCCCTCGGTCTGGACGCCGTGCTCGTCACCCCGGGCGAAGAGCACCTGCATGCCCACACAGATGCCGAGCACCGGACGTCCGCCTGCGAGTCGGCGGCCGATGATCCGCTCGCCCTTGATCGCGCGCAGCCCGGCCATGCAGGCGGCGTAGGCCCCCACACCGGGCACGACGAGACCGTCGGCCGCCAGCGCCCGGTCGAAGTCGGAGCTCAGCGTGACATCGGCACCCGCACGCTCGACCGCGCGGACCACCGAGCGCAGGTTGCCCGAGCCGTAGTCGAGCACGACGACGTCGGGCCGAGACCCTCCACTCAAAGCGAGCCCTTGGTGGAGGGCACGCCGGTCTCACGCGGGTCGAGGGCCACCGCGTCGCGCAGGGCGCGCGCGAAGGCCTTGAACTGCGTCTCGACGATGTGGTGCGGCTCGCGGCCGGCCAGCACCCGCACGTGCAGGGCGAAGTGGCCGTGGAAGGCGATCGACTCGAAGACGTGCTGCGTCAGGGACCCGAGGTAGGAGACGCCGGAGCCGCCGAGCTGGACGTAGGCCTGACCCTCGGGCTCACCGGTGTGGACGCAGTAGGGCCGACCCGACACGTCGACGACGGCCTGCACCAGGGCCTCGTCGAGGGGCACGGTGGCATCGCCGAACCGTCGGATGCCGACCTTGTCGCCCAGGGCCTGGCGCAGCGCCTGGCCGAGCGCGATCGCGGTGTCCTCGACGGTGTGGTGGGCATCGATGTGGGTGTCGCCCTCGGAGGTGACGGTGAGGTCGAGCAGTGCGTGGCGGGCGAAGGCCGTCAGCATGTGGTCGTAGAAGCCGACCCCGGTGGAGATGTCGTGGCGCCCCGAGCCGTCGAGGTCGACCTCGACGATCACCTTCGACTCGCTCGTCTGGCGCTCGATGCGTGCGGTCCTGCTCATGACTTCTCCTTCATCACCCTGGTCAGGGCTTGCTTGAACGACGACATCTCCGCGGCGGTCCCGATCGAGACCCGCAGCCACCCGTCGGGGCCAGTCTCGCGGATCAGGACTCCTTGATCGAGCAGGTGCTGCCACACCGCGTGCCGGTCCTCGAAGGCGCCGAACAGGCAGAAGTTGGCGTCGGAGTCAGCGACCTCGAGGCCCTGCTCCCGCAGCCAGGTGACGGTCTGGTCGCGCTCCACGCGCAGGTCGTCGACCCGGGCCAGGAGCTCCGGGGCGTGGCGCAGCGCCGCGAGCGCTGCCGCCTGCGTGACCGCCGACAGGTGGTAGGGCAGGCGTACGACGCGGATCGCGTCACAGATCTCCGGGGCCGCGGCGAGGTAGCCCAGCCGCAGGCCGGCCGCGGCGAACGCCTTGCTCATCGTGCGGGTGACCACGAGGTTGGGATGGGTCGGCAACAGCTCGAGCGCGCTCGGCGTACCGACGCGCCGGAACTCGCCGTAGGCCTCGTCGACCACCACGATGCCGTCCTCGCCCACCGCGTCGCACAGCGCCGTCACTGCCTCGGGCGGCAGCGCCGTCCCGGTGGGGTTGTTGGGCGAGGGCAGGAGCACCACCGACGGGCGCTCGGCCTCGACCAGTGCACGGGCGGCGTCGAGGTCGAGGCTGAAGTCGTCCTCGCGGCGCCCGGCCACCCACCGCGTGTGGGTGTCGCGGGCGTACTCGGGATACATCGAGTACGTCGGCGCGAAGCTCAGCGCCGTACGACCCGGGCCGCCGAAGGCCTGCAGCAGCTGGAGCATGACCTCGTTGGAGCCGTTGGCCGCCCAGACCTGCTCGGGCGTGACCGTCGTGGCCGGCACGTCGCTGCGCAGGTAGTCGGCAAGGGCGGCGCGCAGCTCGACGAGCTCGCGGTCGGGGTAGCGGTTGAGGCCCGAGGCAGCCTGCGCGACCGCGGTGGCGATGTCGGCCACGACCGCCGGCGAGGGCGGGTAGGGGTTCTCGTTGACGTTGAGCTGCACCGGGGCCTGCTCGAAGGAGAGCTGGGGGGCGCCGTAGGGCTCGAGTCCGCGCAGCTCCTCCCGCAGTGGAGGGAAGGTCATGACAGCGACGACTCGCCGTCGGCAGCGTCCAGGCGCACCCGGACCGCAGCACCGTGACCGGGCAGGTCCTCTGCCTCGGCCAGGGTGATCACGTGGCCGGCGACCTCGAGGAGCGCCTCGCGCGAGTAGTCGACGACGTGGACCGACTTGGTGAACGCGCGCACCGACAGTCCTGAGGAGTGGCAGGCGCAGCCGCCGCTGGGCAGCACGTGGTTGGAGCCCGCGCAGTAGTCGCCGAGGCTGACCGGGGCGTGCGGCCCGACGAAGATCGCGCCGGCGTTGCGGACGCGGGCCGCGACCGCGGAGGCGTCAGCGGTGTGGATCTCGAGGTGCTCGGCGGCGTAGGCGTTGACGACCTCCAGCCCCTGCTCGAGGCCCTCGACCAGCACGATGCTCGACTGGGCGCCGGTGAGGCTGGTGGTGATCCGCTCCACGTGCTTGGTGGCCGCGACCTGCTTCTCCAGCTCACGCTCGACCTCGGCGGCGAGTCGCTCGGAATCGGTGACCAGCACCGATGCGGCCAGGGGGTCGTGCTCGGCCTGGCTGATGAGGTCGGCGGCCACGAACGCAGCGTCGGCGGTGTCGTCGGCCAGGATCGCGATCTCGGTGGGGCCGGCCTCGGAGTCGATGCCGACCTGGCCCTTGAGCAGACGCTTGGCGGTGACGACGTAGATGTTGCCGGGCCCGGTGACCAGGTCCACGCGACGGCACGGACCGACGCCGTAGGCGAACATCGCGATCGCCTGGGCACCCCCCACGGCGTAGACCTCCTCGACGCCGAGGAGCGCGCAGGCGGCCAGGATCGTGGGGTGAGGCAGGAAGCCGTGGTCGCGCTGCGGCGGGCTCGCCAGGGCGATCGACGTCACGCCGGCGGTCTGCGCCGGGACGACGTTCATCAGCACGCTGGAGACCAGCGGGGCCAACCCACCGGGCACGTAGAGCCCGACGCGATCGACCGGCACCTTGCGGTGGGTGACGACGGCGCCCGGCCCGAGCTCGGTGACGACGTCGTGCTCGAGCTCGGCGGCACAGGTCGCGCGCAGCCGGCGGATCGACTCCTCGAGGCCGGCACGGATGTCGGGGTCGAGGTCATCCAGGGCCGCGGTCATCGCGCTGACCGGCACGCGCAGGTCGTCGGGGCTCCCGCCGTCGAAGCGTCGGTTGAAGTCGATGATCGCCTCGAGGCCGCCGGTGCGCACTGCTTCACAGATCGCATGCACCGCAGGCACGGCTGCTTCGACGTCGAAGTCCGCGCGCGGGACGGCGGTCCGGTAGTCGAGGGCGCCGGTCTCCCGGGCGCCCCGCAGGTCGATGCGGCGAATCATGGATCCAGTCTACGAAGTGCTCGTCACCCCGAAGGAACCGCCGACACCTGCTGGACCGCCGACGCGACGCGGACGTATCGCCCCGGGGCGCCGCGGGGCCGGGCAGTAGGTTGGGCGACGTGACCGACACCTTGCCGATGTTCCCGCTGAACTCGGTGCTGTTCCCCGGCTTGAGCGTCTCGCTGCGGATCTTCGAGGACCGTTATCGGGCGCTGGTGCACCACCTCCTGCGGGTGGAGGACCCGGCGGAGCGCGTGTTCGGCTCGGTCGCCATCCGCGAGGGCTACGAGGTCGGCGATCACGGCGCCCAGTCACTGTTCCGCGTGGGCTGCAAGGCCCAGATGACCGAGATCGAGCCGCACGCGGACGGCACGTTCGATGTCGTCGCGGTCGGCCTCGCCCGGATCCAGCTCGACCGGCTCGAGACCTCCGACCTCTTCCCGCTCGGTCACGTCACCGAGCGGCCCGAGGTCGACCAGCGCGTCGACGAGCTGGTCCTCGAGCGGGCCCGGGCGACGTTCACCGCCTACCGGGCGGCGCTCTCGGAGATCCGGACCGACCCCTACACCGGCTCGCTCCCCCGTGACCCGGGCTACCTGTCCTGGACCTTGGCCGCCTGCGCTCCTCTCCCCCTGCACGACCGTCAGTCCCTGCTCGAGACCGACGACGTGGCCGAGCGACTGATCCTGGTCACCGACCTGCTGCGCTCCGAGCTGCGGGCGATGAACGTGATCCCTTCCCTCCCGGCCACCGAGGTGGCCCGCACCCGCTGGAGTCCGAACTAGCACGAGCGAGGAACGAGCTCGGGCTAGTTCATCGGTCGTCGAGCGAGGATGGCGGGTGAGGAACGAACCCGCCAAGACGAGTCGAGACGCGGTGCGGTCAGAAGCAACGGTGCTCGGAGCCGAGCGAGGCACGAGGTCGGGTCAGCTCATCGGTCGTCGAGCGAGGATGGCGGGTGAGGAACGAACCCGCCACGACGAGTCGAGACGCGGTGCGGTCAGAGGCAAGGATGCTGCAGGGCGACCGAGGCACGAGGTCGCAACGGACGCGTCGATCAAGCTCGGCCAGAGCACCGCGAGGAACGAGCGGGGGTCTGTAGCGAGACGAGGTTGAGCAAGTCCTGCGACCGAGGCACGAGGTCGCAACGGACGCGTCGAAACCCGGTGCGGTCAGAAGCAGCCTCAACCACGACTCACCCACCCACCGACCACCCACCCGTGCCACCATCGGCCCCATGGCGAAGAAGCCCCCGGCAGGCACCCCGGCCATGCTGGCCCTGACCCGGGCCGAGATGGCCTACACGGTGCGCGAGTACGACCACGACCCGCGGGCGGAGTCGTTCGGTCGTGAGGCAGCCGAGGCCCTCGGCGTCGACCCGGACCGGGTGTTCAAGACGCTGCTCGCCACCGTGGACGGCGAGCTCACCGTGGCGGTGGTGCCGGTGACCGGTCAGCTCGACCTCAAGGCCCTCGCTCGCGCCCGCGGCGGTCGCAAGGCGCAGATGGCCGACCCCGCTGCCGCCGAACGGGCGACCGGCTACGTCGTGGGCGGCATCTCCCCCGTCGGGCAGCGCCGCGCGCACCCCACCGTCGTCGACGCCTCGGCGCTCGACCACGCCACGGTCCTGGTCTCCGGGGGACGGCGCGGTTGCGACCTCGAGCTGGCGCCCGACGACCTGCTCACGATCACCGACGCCACCACCGCCGACATCGGTCGACCCTGAGCCCGAGACCCGACGACCAGATGCCGAGTCGGCGCACATGTGCGCCGACTCGGCATCAGGATCAGTCGGTGGTCAGGCGCACGAGCCCGTGAGCGACGTCGTCGTCATCGACCCACGCCGACGCGCCCAGGGCTCCGAGAGGCTCGAGGTTGGCGATGAGGTCGTCGGTGAACAACCCACCCGCCTGGGACCGGACGAGCTCGACCAGCCAGTCGTTGGCATCGAAGTTGACGTAGAAGACCGAGGAAGCGTCCTCGGCGGCACGCACGACGTCGCGATAGACGTCGCTCGTGCCGAGACCACCGTCCTCGACCAACCTGTCGCGGTAGGCGCCGGGAGGTCCGGCCACGACGTAGTCGCCGCTCGTCTGGTAGCCGAAGAGCTCGGAGAAGCCGGCCGGCACGCGCGGGTTGTCGAGGATCTTGTCCATGACCGTCCCGATCGCCTCGCTGTCACCCTTGACCTTGATCCCCAGCGGCAGGTCGCTCGGGTCACCCGCGGCGAGGGCGTCGGGGTCGAACTCGCTGCCGAAGGAGACCGCGAACGACTCCCCGACCAGGGTCTCGATGTCCTCGGGAAGGGCCAGACCCGTTTCGAGCTCGGCCTGGGCCAGGAGCTCGTCGACGTCGCCGAGACCGTAGCCGGAGACGTAGTCGGTCAGGGCGTCGAACCAACCGGCCTCGAGCGCGAAGCCGAAGGCAGCGGCGGTGTCGGCGGGCAGCGTGGACACGACCTCGCCACCACGTCCGGTGGTACCGGTCGGCGCGGTGGACAGCCCGCCGGCCGACTCGAGCTCGAAGGCCCCGGAGGCGAAGCGCATCTTCACCGCAAGCCCGTCGAAGTCAGCGAGTGCCGACTCGATCTGCTCACGCTGGGCGTCGCTCGGCTCGTTGACGCCCTCGTCGCACTCGAACTCGGTCGGCTCCTCGGCGAACGGATCGGCCCCGAGCTCCTCGAGCTCGGAAGGGTCGAACTCGGAGTCGGGGAAGGCAGTCGCGGTGCCGGAGAACGAGCAGGAGCCGTAGCCCCCGAAGGAGCCCATCTCGGTGAGCCCCTCGACGAGGAAGTCGGCCGCTGCCGGAGCGGCGTACGCCGTCAGGATGGCGTCGCCGCCGGCGGCGTCGGTCCACCGCAGGAAGTCGTCGTCCTCGGAGAGCGGGTCGCGCTGGGCTGCTTGCTGCACCTGCGCGGCCACGTCGTCGGACTCGGCCAGCACTGCCCAGTCCCCCGAGATCGACCAGCCGGCGAGGTCAGCGGCATCCTCGCTGCCTCCGGTCAGGCCCTCGGCGGAGGCGGCGCAGTCGAGCACGGTAGCCAGTGCTTCGGCCGCGGCGTCGCCGTCGCTGACCTGGAGCACGACGACCGGCGTGAGGTCGGTGACTGTCTCGGCACCGCCCAGGTCGACCGCGGCCACAGCCATCCGGTCGCCCAGCCAGGGCTCGAAGTCGACGGCGTAGTCGAGCTCGGGACACATGCCGTCGTCCTGGAGCGACTCGATGAGCTTCTCGCGCAGGTCGTCGTCACTCTTCACGCCGAGCTCGGCGAACGCGGGGAACTTGCGCAGCGTGGTGATCGCCTCGAGCTTCTGCTTGCCGCTGGGATCGAGGTCCACGCTCACGTAGCCGACCGTGCCGGCGGGCAGGGCCTCGGACGGCTGCGGCCCGGTGGCGAAGATGGCGGCGTAGGCCCAGAAACCGCCCGCGACCAGAGCAGCAAGACCCACGGCGATGCCGCCGATGACCAGCGCCTTGCGGCGCGAGGTGGGTCGGGACTCGGGCTCGAGCGGCCCGCCACGCCCGCTCTCGAGGAGCTCCGGCTCCATGGCCGAGGACTGGTAGCCGGGGCCGGTCGGCGGACCGCTGTGCGGGCCGAGGCCCCCCAGCGATCTCGGGGGTCGGGTCGGGTCACCTGAGGGCGGTCCGACCGGGGGGAGGTCGCTGGACATGACGGTTACCCGCTTTCGACGAGTCGACGCTGTGGTCGGCGGAGCTCACGCACCACCGATGAGCGATCTTACGACGAATGCGACCCGACGTCGGACCGGCTCAGCCACCGGGGGTCGTGCTGCTCACGGCGACGTACCTCTGAGGCACCGGAGGTGAGGAAGTAGGTGCCTCCGATCCCGAGCAGCGCTCCGAAGGACCATCCGAGGAACGGACTGCCAGCGGCGAGTGACAGGCGATCGGGCAGCACCGTGCCGTTGTCGGCGGAGGCTTCCAGCACCGTCGGATCCACCGGCCCGAGAGCGACGCCGAGCCGATAGGCGATGAAGCAGGCCAGCACGGATCCGGCCGCGACCGCAGCGAACATGACCAGCTCGGAACGGCGTACGAGTAGTCCGCACAGCACGCCGAGCACCAGCCCGGCCGCCACGCCGATGAGGACGAAGGTCGCCGTCGCATCGAAGTAGCCGGTCAGCGCCGGGAAGTCGCTGACGACGAAGTCGCCGTCCACCCGGGTCCCGGCATACCAGGTGCCGTCGACGACGACCCCTCGCGTGGGCTCCCACAGGTGCTCCCAGAGCACCCCGGCACCTGCTCCGGCGGCAGCGAAGGCAACGAGGGCCAGGAGCGGCTCGAGCAGAGCGCGCAGCGGGACCCGGCGGGACCGAGGCTGCTGCACCTGCTCGGTCGCGGGCGGCTGTGTGGCCACCTCGTGGGTCATCCCGTCAGACATCCTGGTCCCAACAGCTGCTTGAGGTCGGCGAACAACGCCGGAGTAGGCGTCACCCGGAGCCGGTCGTCGAGGCGCATCACCTTGGTCGACTGGCGTGAGAGCAACCGTAGCCGTACCTCGGTCAGCCCCGGGTGGGTGCCGAGCACGTCCTTGAGCTGCTCGATGACCGGGCCCGTGCACCGCGTCGAGGGCAGCGTGATCGTCACCGGTCCGCTGGCGCCGCCGGGGCCGTTGCTGAGGTCGGGCACCGAGATCTCCTGGCCGCGGATCTCGGGCTGGTCCTTGTCACGTGAGAGCTGGCCCTTGACCCGGACGATGGCGTCCTCGATGAGGTAGGGGCTCGCCAGCTGGTAGGCGCTGGGGAACAGCAGCACCTCGATCGCCCCGTCGAGGTCCTCGAGGGTGATCGTGGCCCAGGCGTCGCCGCGCTTGGTGATCTTGCGGTTGACCGAGGTGATGAGTCCGCTGATGGTCAACGTGGAGTTGTGGGGGCGGTCCTCGTCGAGCATGAGCTGCCCGATCGAGCAGTCGGTGCCGGCCGACAGCACGTGCTCGAGGCCCAGCAACGGGTGGTCGGAGACGTAGAGCCCCAACATGTCGCGCTCGTGGCCCAACAAGGTCATCTTGTCCCACTCCGCGATGTCGGGGATCGTGACGGTGACGCCGAAGGCCGCTCCCCCGTCCTCGGGGTCGTCGAGCCCGGCGAAGAGCGAGTCCTGGCCGATGGCCTCGTTGCGCTTGATGTCGATGTACTGGTCGACCGCGGTCTCGTGCACCGCGACCAGCGACTTGCGGTAGTGCTTCATCTCGTCGAAGGCGCCGGCCTTGACGAGCGACTCGATCACGCGCTTGTTGCAGACGAGCGCGGGCACCTTGCTCATGAAGTCGTTGAAGTCGACGTAGCGGCCCTTCTCCTCGCGGGCCGAGACGATGCCCTCCACGACGTTGGCGCCGACGTTGCGGATGGCGGTCAGGCCGAAGCGGATGTCGGTCCCGACCGGGGTGAAGGTCGCCGCCGACTCGTTGACGTCGGGGGGAAGGACCTGGATCTTCATGCGACGGCACTCGTTGAGGTAGATCGCCATCTTGTCCTTGTCGTCCTTGACCGACGTCAGGAGCGCTGCCATGTATTCGGCGGCGTAGTGCTGCTTGAGGTAGGCGGTCCAGTAGGAGATGAGGCCGTAGGCAGCGGTGTGCGCCTTGTTGAAGGCGTAGTCGGAGAACGGCACCAGGACGTCCCACAGCGCCTTGATGGCGGCCGGTGAGTATCCGTGGGCCTTCATCCCGTCGGAGAAGGGGACGTACTCGGCGTCGAGGACCTCCTTCTTCTTCTTGCCCATCGCCCGGCGAAGCAGGTCGGCCTGACCGAGGGTGTAGCCGGCGAGCTTCTGGGCCACCGCCATGACCTGCTCCTGGTAGACGATCAGACCGTAGGTCTGACCCAGGATCTCCGAGAGCGGTTCCTCGAGCTCGGGGTGGATCGGGGTGATGTCCTGCTTGCCGTTCTTGCGCAGCGCGTAGTTGGTGTGGGAGTCGACCCCCATCGGTCCCGGGCGGTAGAGGGCGAGCACCGCCGAGATGTCCTCGAAGTTGTCCGGTCGCATCAGTCGCAGCAGCGAGCGCATCGGGCCGCCATCGAGCTGGAAGACGCCGAGGGTGTTGCCGGTGCCGAGCAGCTGGTAGGCCTCGGGGTCATCGAGCGTGAGGTCCTCGAGGACCAGCTCCTCGCCGCGGTTGGCCCGGATGTTCTTGACCGCGTCGTCGAGGACCGTGAGGTTGCGCAACCCCAGGAAGTCCATCTTGATCAGACCGAGGTTCTCGCAGGTCGGGTAGTCGAACTGCGTGATCATCGCGCCGTCGGCGGGGCGCTTGAGCATCGGGATGATGTCGAGCAGCGGCTCGCTGGACATGATCACCCCGGCCGCGTGCACCCCCCACTGCCGCTTGAGGCCCTCGATGCCGATGGCGGTGTCGACGACCTTCTTGACGTCGTTGTCGCCCTCGTAGAGGGCGCGGAACTCCCCGCCCTCGCCGTAGCGCTTGTGCTCGGGATCGAAGATCTCCTGGAGCGGGATGTCCTTGCCCATCACCGCGGCCGGCATGGCCTTGGTGATGCGGTCGCCCATCGCGAAGGGGTAGCCCAGGATGCGGCTGGAGTCCTTGACAGCCTGCTTGGCCTTGATGGTGCCGTAGGTGACGATGTAGGAGACGCGGTCGTCGCCGTACTTGTCGGTGACGTACTTGATGACCTCGCCGCGCCGACGCTCGTCGAAGTCGATGTCGAAGTCGGGCATCGAGACACGGTCGGGGTTGAGGAAGCGCTCGAAGATGAGGCCGTGGACGAGCGGGTCGAGGTCGGTGATCCGCATGCAGTAGGCGACCATCGAGCCGGCGCCCGAGCCACGGCCCGGGCCGACCCGGATGCCGTTGTTCTTGGCCCAGTTGATGAAGTCGGCGACCACGAGGAAGTAGCCCGAGAAGCCCATCTGGGTGATGACGCCGAGCTCGAACTCGGCCTGCTTGCGCGAGGCCTCGGGGATGCCGCCCGGGTAGCGGGCGTGCAGTCCGCGCTCGACCTCCTTGACCATCCAGGAGTCCTCGTTCTCGCCCTCGGGGCACGGGAAGCGAGGCATGTAGGTGCCGCTGCCCTCGGTGAACGAGACGTCGCAGCGCTCGGCGATGAGCAAGGTGTTGTCACAGGCTTCGCGCAGGTCGTACTTGTCGACCCACAGGGCGCGCATCTCGGCGGCGGACTTGAGGTAGTAGCCGTCGCCGGAGAACGCGAAGCGCTGCCCGGGGCCGTCGCCCGCGGGGATGTCCATCGTGCTGCCGGAGTTGATGCAGAGCAGGTGCTCCTGCGACTTCGCGTCCTCCTTCATGACGTAGTGGGAGTCGTTGGTCGCCAGCAGCGGGATCCGGAGGTCCTTGGCGAGGGTGAGCAGTCCGTCGCGGACCCGGTTCTCGATGTCGAGCCCGTGGTCCATCAGCTCGAGGAAGTAGTTCTCGCGCCCGAGGATGTCCTGGAAGTCGGCGGCGGTCTGACGGGCTGCGTCGTAGTTGCCGTGGCGCAGGTGGACCTGGACCTCGCCCGAGGGGCAGCCGGTGGTGCCGATGATGCCCTTGGCGTGCTGCGAGAGCAGCTCGCGGTCGGCGCGCGGGTGCTGGAAGAAACCGTCACGCCATGCGCCGGTGGAGATCCGGAAGAGGTTGTGCATCCCCTCGGTCGTCTCCGACAGCAGGGTCATGTGGGTGTAGGCACCACGCGAGGAGACGTCGTCGGGGCCGCCCCCGTAGAAGTTGACCCGCTTGCGCTCGTGGCGGCTGATGTTGGGGGTGAAGTAGGCCTCGATGCCGATGATCGGCTTGACGCCGGCCTTCTTGGCCTTGGAGTAGAACTCGTAGGCGCCGAAGACGTTGCCGTGGTCGGTCATGGCCACCGCAGGCATGCCGAGCTCGGCAGCGCGTTCGGTCAGCGCACCCAGTCGGGCGGCGCCATCGAGCATGGAGTACTCGGTGTGCACGTGCAGGTGCACGAAGGAGTCGGTGCTTCCAGGGGAGCCGGTCGACATCGGGGTGGCAGGTCCTCGTCGGGTCGTGGTCGGGCATGGTGCAGGGTCTCGGGCGATGCTGGTGACACCCGCCGAACGACCTTCTGGGGGAAGACCGTCAGCCTACGTCACCGGCTCGGCCGATGCTGCCAGCAACCACCGACAACCCTCGACCCCCCACCCCGTGCGTCCCAGGAGCCCCCCGCGCCGCGCAGGACACCGAGGACGTCCGGGGTCAGGGCTGCCACTCCAGGTGCAGGTCGGGGGCCTGCTCCTCGTTGTCGGCGCCGTCGGTGCGGGCCACCTCGACGAGGCCGTGGCGCGCGTAGAAGGCTCGCGCGGGCATGTTGACCTCGAAGACCCACAGACCGAAACCTGCGGGCCGCAGCACCTTGGCGATCTCCAGCAGGGCCGTGCCGATCCCGAGACCGGCATGCTCCGGCACGACGTACAGGTCGTCGAGCCAGTCGTCGGTCAGCCTGAGGTAGGCCACCACGACGTGATCGACCTCGGCGACCCAGACGTCGGCAGCATCGATCCAGCCGGCCACCCACCCGGACGCCTCGTCGTCGCCATGGACGCTCGGCGGCATGGCGCCGTCGGTGACCGCAGCTGCGCGGGAGGCGAGGTGGACCCGAGCGACCGCGGCAGTGTCGGTCTCGGCCACGGCCGGGCGCAGGACCAGCTCAGTCGGAGTCTCGGATGACATCGAGCGCGCGGGCGAGGTCGTCGGGATAGGGCGACTCGTACTCGACGTAGGCACCGGTGTCGGGGTGCTCGAAGCCGAGCTTGACCGCGTGCAGCCACTGCCGCACGACGCCCACCCGCTTGGCCAGCGTGGGGTCGGCGCCGTAGGTGAGGTCACCGACGCAGGGGTGCTTCAACGCCGACATGTGGACGCGGATCTGGTGGGTGCGACCGGTCTCGAGGTGCACCTCCAGCAGGCTGGCGTATCGATGCGCCTCGAGCGTCTCGTAGTGGGTGATGCTCGCCCGGCCGCCGTCGAGCACGGCGAACTTGTAGTCGGCACCGGGGTGACGGGCGATCGGTGCGTCGATCGTGCCCACGCTCGGGTCCGGGTGGCCCTGCACCAGGGCGTGGTAGGTCTTGTCGACGGTGCGGTGGCGGAAGGCGTTCTTGAGCACCGAGTAGGCCTGCTCGGACTTGCAGATGACCATGACGCCCGAGGTGCCGACGTCGAGGCGCTGCACGATGCCCTGACGCTCGGAGGCTCCGCTGGTGGCGATCCGGAAGCCGGCGCCGGCCAGATGTCCGACCACCGTCGGGCCGGACCAGCCCGGAGAGGGGTGGACCGCGACCCCGACCGGCTTGTCGATGACCACGATGGACTCGTCGTCGTGGATGATCCCGATGCCTTCGACCACTTGGGGCACGACCACCAGAGGGTCGGCCTCGACCGGGATGGTGACGTCCAGCCGGGAGCCGGGGAGCACCCGGTCGCTCTTGCTGACGTCGGCTCCGTCCAGCACCACCAGACCGCGCCCGATCAGGTCGGCGGCTCGGGTGCGGGAGAGCCCGAACATGCTGGCCATGGCGGCGTCCACCCGCTCGCCCCCGAGCCCTTCGGGCACCTGGAGACTGCGGTAGTCGGTCGGGGTCATTCGCTCTCGTTCTCTCGGGAAGTAGCAGTGGTCGGGTCGCCGCCGGCCGCGACCTCGGGGCTCGGCCCGGGTGCGGCGGTGTCGAACTCGCGCGATCCGTCGAGCCGGATCCCGCGGAAGGCCAGGATCACGATGAGGCCGGCGGCGACGTTGATGCAGATGTCGGCGACGTTGAAGATCGGCCAGTTGGGAAGTCGGAGGAAGTCGATGACGTGCCCGTGCAGCACGCCAGGGGGGCGCACCAGGCGGTCGGTGAGGTTGCCGGCCACCCCGGCGAGCAACAGGCCCAGGGCCCAGGCCCAGCCGAGGCTCCCGACGCGTCGGGCGAACCACAGCACCGCAAGGACCGCCGCCACAGCGATCACGCTGAGCACGGGGGTGAAGTCGGTGCCGAGGCTGAAGGCAGCGCCGGGGTTGCGAGTCAGGTGGAGGCGCAGCAGGTCGCCCACCACCTGGACGTCAGGCTTGCCGTCGAGCATGGCGACGGCGACGGCCTTGCTCGCCTGGTCGACGGCATAGGCGGTGACTGCGACGAGGCCCAAAACCAGTCGCAGCCGAGGCGTCGAGCCGGTGGTTACCGACGTTCCTCGCGCTGCTTGCATGTCATGCACAGTGTCGCACGCGGGAATGCCATGAGCCGCATCTTCCCGATGGCGTGCTCGCACGACTCGCAGACCCCGTAGGAGCCGTCATCGATGCGTGCCAGCGCACGGTCGATCTGGGCGAGCTTGTCGAGCTCGTTGCTGAGCACGCGCAGCTCGTGGTCGCGCTCGAAGCTCGTCGCTCCGACGTCGGCCTGGTCGTGCCCGGCACCGTCACCGGAGTCGCGCAACAACCCGTTGATCTCGGCCTCCTTGTGCGCGACGATCTCTGCGCTGTGCCGACGCTGTTCCTGGAGCTCGTCGAGCACCACGGCGAGCTCGTCGTCGGTCCAGGCCTCCTCGCCCTCGAGGACCACCAGTGCGCTCGGAGCCGCCTTCTTGGCAGGAGCCTTCTTGGCCGGAGCCTTCTTCGCCGGGGCCGCAGCCTTCGCGGGAGCCTTCTTCGCCGGAGCCGCAGCCTTCGCGGGAGCCTTCTTCGCCGGAGCCGCAGCCTTCGCGGGAGCCTTCTTGGCGGGAGCCTTCTTCGCCGGGGCCGCAGCCTTGGCAGGAGCCTTCTTCGCCGGGGCCGCAGCCTTGGCAGGGGCCTTCTTCGCGGGAGCCTTCTTCGCCGGGGCCGCAGCCTTGGCAGGAGCCTTCTTCGCGGGAGCCTTCTTCGCCGGGGCCGCAGCCTTGGCAGGAGCCTTCTTCGCGGGAGCCTTCTTCGCCGGGGCCGCAGCCTTGGCAGGAGCCTTCTTCGCCGGAGCCTTCTTCGCCGGAGCCTTCTTGGCAGGAGTCTTCTTCGCAGCCGACTTCTCGGCCGGCGACGTCGAGTCGTCTGCGGACTGAGCCTTCGAGGCGCGACCGAGCGCCTTGCGCGCGACCTTGGCCAACTTGCTGGTGCTGCGGACCATCGAGTGCCAGACCTTCCGGTTGCCGCAGCCACGACGGAGGGCCACGGGCGGACGAAGGTTAACCGCTGGAGGCGAGCACCTCAACGAGGCGCACCGACGACGTCCGGACTGGAGCACGATCGAGACCGGAGGAAAAGCGGTCGACCGCCTCCTCACGGAGACGGCCGACCAGGCGATTCGGAGCTGGGTGTGAGCCGGAGGCTCAGCCCTCTTCCTTGTCCAGGATCGAGCGCAGGCGCTTGGGGGCGGGCACGCCCTCCTCCATCTGCGGCTCGACGTCCTCGGAGCCGTTGAGGGACTCGAGCTGCTGGGTGAAGTAGCTCTTGAGGCGCGACCGGTACTCACGCTCGAACGAGCGGAGGTTCTCGACCTCCACGCTGAGCTTGTCGCGCTCCTTCTCGAGGTCACCGAACAGCTGCGCACGACGCTCGGCGGTCTCGGAGTCGAGCATCTGCGCGCGGGTGCGGGCGTCGGCCTCGACACGGTCGGCGCGCTCGCGCGACTCCGCGTCGAGACGCTCGGCCTTGGTGCGGGCCTCGCCGACGATCTTGTCGGCATCGTTCTTGGCCTCGTCGACCAGCTCGTCGGCGTTGCGCGTGGCGATCTCGAGCAGGCGCGCAGCGGCGTTGCTGGCCTGGGGCACGGTCTCGACCCGGATGGTCTGCGCCTCGGCCGGCGGGGCCTCGACGGCCGCTGCGGGTGCCGGGGCAGCCGGACGCTCGGGCTCGGGAGCAGCCGCCGCCGGGGTGGCCGGCAACGGCACGGGTGCGGTCGCGGGCCCACCGGACTGCGCAACCGAGAGCTTCGCGCGCAGGTCCTCGTTCTCGTTGGTCAGCCGGGCAAGCTCGGCCTCCACCTCGTCGAGGAACTGGTCGACCTCGCCCATGTCGTAGCCCTCACGGAGCCGGACGGGAGTAAAACGCTTGTTACTCACGTCCTCAGGCGTCAGCGGCATGACTTCACCCAATTCATTGGTCGTTGTTCATGGATCTGGTCCCAGCACTTTAGCGTCTGGGTTGGGACTGGTGTGGCCAGGCTGGCCCCTGCGACGCACGGTTCGCCCAGATGATGGGGCAGAGCCTAGGGCATGACCTGGTGGACACGTCCACACCCGTGGCCCCGACCGCTTCCGACGCAGCCGACAACAGCGCGCGCGACTGGTCGGGCCGGGTCAGGAGATCAGGTAGGCCCGGTTGAGGCTCTGCAGGACATAGGCGCCGAGGAAGACGATCAGGAAGCTCAGGTTCAGCGCGAAGTTCCCGATCCGCAGGGGCGGGATGACCCGGTCCAGGGCCCGGATGGGCGGGTCCGTCGCGGTGTAGGCGCCTTCGAGGAACACGAGCATGACGCCGCGCGGGCTCCACGAACGTGCAAAGACCAGGACCCAGCCGGTGATGAAACGAATCCACAGGCACCCGATGAACACCCACAGGACGGCCTCGATGGTGTGGCCGACAGCGTTCAACAGTGATTCCGCCTAGCTCTGGTTGAAGAATCCACCCTCGACGATCCGCTGCTTGTCCTCGGCAGCAACCGAGACATTGGCGGGCGAGAGGAGGAACACCTTGTTGGTGATGCGTTCGATGGTGCCACGTGTCGCAAACACGAGCCCGGCGGCGAAGTCGACGAGGCGCTTGGCGTCGTTGTCGTCCATCTCCGACAGGTTCATGATGACCGGCGTGCCTTCGCGGAAGTTCTCCCCCACCGTGCGGGCTTCGTTGTAGGTGCGCGGGTGCAGCGTGGTGATGCGGGACAGCTCGGCCACCTCGTTCAGGGAGGGCGCCGCGGCGACGCCGGGGACGCCGTGCGGACCGGCGGAGGTGCTGCGCCGGCGCTCGGAAAGGTCGGCCACCGGGGCCGGGGCCGGCTCGGGACGGCGCGGGGCGCGAGGAGCACCCACGGCGACGCTCTCGTGGGTCAGCTGCTGGTCGTGCACGCCGGTCGCGTCATAGGACGGGTCGTACTGACCGTCGTAATCGTCGTAGCGGCCGGTGTCCTCCAGCAGGCCGAGGTATTCACCGATCCTGCGCATAGCACCGCTCATGACACTCCACTCATTCTGGTGGACCTCCACCGTTGTCGACGCCCGGAACCGGGCGTGCTCTCAGCTGATTTGGACATTACTGGACTACAGGCCTCGATCCGAGGACCCCGGACCCGACGCGCACGTGTGTCGCGCCGCGGATCACCGCGGCTTCGAGGTCGTTGGTCATCCCCGCCGAGCACCAGGTGGCGTCCGGGTGCTCGACCAGGAGGCTCTGGTGAGCCGTGACCAGGCGGTCGAACGCGGCGCCCGGCTCCTCGCCGAGGGGCGCCACTGCCATCACCCCGCGCAGGTGGAGCCCTTCGGCCTCCTGCACGCGGGCGGCGAGAGCGAGCAGCTCGGCGGGCGCGACGCCCGAGCGGTGCTCGGCGCCGGGCGCGTCGAGGCTCACCTGGAGCAGTACGTCGAGCGGATGCTCGCGCTGCACCGCGCCACGCGACAACGGCGCGACCAGCTTGGCTCGATCGACCGAGTGCACCGCGTCGGCGTAGGTGGTCACGGCGGCTGCCTTGTTGCTCTGCAGACCCCCCACGAAGTGCCACCGCAGACCCTGCTCGCGCAGGTCGGCGCACTCCTCGGTCTTGTCCAACGCCTCCTGGTGGCGGTTCTCGGCCACGTCGCGGACGCCGAGCTCGACGAGGAGCCGCACGTCGGAGGCGGGGAAGAACTTGGTCACGACGATCAGGGTGACCTCGTCCGGGTCACGGCCGCTCTCGGCGCAGGCCCCCGCGATGCGGCTGCGGACGTGCTCGAGGCGTTCGGCGAGCTCGGTGCGACGCTCGGCGCTCATCGTCGCAACCTGACGAGCCCGGCCAGCCGCCCCGAGGCCCTACCGTCGCGTCGGTAGGAGTAGAGGTCGCTCGACTCGCGCGTGCACCGGTCTGCCGCACCGCTGTCGTGCACCTGCACTCCCTCGACGGCCAGCTGAGCACGGATGCCTGCGCCGAGGTCGACCGACGGCGTGCCCCAGGACGTCGTCGCGTGCGCCTGCGGGACGACGGCTGCCACCTCGTCACGCAGCTCGGCGGGGACCTCGTAGCAGGCACCACAGACATGGGGGCCGATCCACGCGTGCAGGTCCTCGGCGCCGAGGCGCCGCAGCGCCGCGACCGTCTCGGGGACCACACCCAGAGCCATCCCCTGCCGCCCGGCATGCGCGGCACCGATGACACCGGACGTCGGATCAGCCAGCAGCACCGGGACGCAGTCGGCGGCCCGGACGAGCAAGGTCACGTCCGAGCGGTCGCTCACGATCCCGTCGGCCCTGGGCCGCGCTGCACCGGGCTGCGCGACGACGACGTCACGCCCGTGCACCTGGCTCAGGTCGGCGACCTCGGTGTCGGGCGCGAAGTCGTGCATCACCAGGGCGAGGTTGGTCGCACAGTCCGCCGGGTCGTCGTCGAGCGGGTCCGGGCTCCCGAAGGCGAGGTTGAGCGAGGCGAAGGGGATGCCACTGACCCCGCCGTGCCGGTCGGTGAAGGCCAGCTCGACGGGGCCGAGGTCAGTGCGGAAGGCGTACACGGCTCACTTGAGGAAGTCGGGGATGTCCAGGTCGTCGTCGGTGTAGACCGGCGGCGTGTAGACCGGAGCGGCCGGGCGGGTCGGCTGGGCCTGGGGTGCGGGGCGGGCACCGGCGGGAGCAGGCTCGGGTGCCTCGCGGGGCGCCTCCTCCTGGCGACGCGCGGCCAGGGCGGCGTTGCGGGTCTCCTCCTGCGACTGCGGCACCTGCTGGGTGGCCTTGGAGTCGCGACGCAGCGCGCTGCCCTCCTCGCGACGCTTGGGCGTGCCGCCGTCGAAGCCGGCCGCGATCACCGTCACGCGGACCTCGTCGCCGAGCGCGTCGTCGATCGTGGCACCGAAGATGATGTTGGCGTCGGGGTGGACGGCGTCGGCGACCAGGGCTGCGGCCTCGTTGATCTCGAACAGCCCGAGGTCAGAGCCACCGGCGATCGAGAGCAGCACGCCGTGGGCGCCGTCGATCGAGGCCTCGAGCAACGGGCTGGAGACGGCCATCTCGGCGGCGGCGACCGAACGGTCCTCGCCCCGCGCGGAACCGATGCCCATGAGCGCCGAGCCGGCGTTGGCCATGACCGACTTCACGTCGGCGAAGTCGAGGTTGATCAGGCCGGGGGTGGTGATCAGGTCGGTGATGCCCGAGACACCCTGCAGCAGGACCTGGTCGGCCTGCTTGAACGCGTCGAGCACCGACACGTTGCGGTCGCTGATGGAGAGCAGCCGGTCGTTGGGGATCACGATGAGCGTGTCGACCTCTTCGCGGAGCTGGGCGATGCCCTCCTCCGCGGAGCCGGCCCGACGTCGACCTTCGAAGGCGAACGGTCGGGTGACGACACCGATCGTCAGGGCCCCCAGCGAGCGAGCGATCCGCGCCACGACGGGCGCGCCGCCGGTGCCGGTGCCGCCGCCCTCGCCGGCGGTGACGAACACCATGTCGGCGCCCTTGATGACTTCTTCGATCTCGTCGGCGTGGTCCTCGGCGGCCCGAGCCCCGACCTCGGGGTTGGCGCCGGCGCCGAGCCCACGGGTGAGCTCGCGGCCGATGTCGAGCTTGACGTCGGCGTCGCTCATGAGCAGCGCTTGGGCGTCGGTGTTGATGGCGATGAACTCGACGCCCTTGAGGCCGACCTCGATCATCCGGTTGACAGCGTTGACGCCGCCGCCACCGATGCCAACGACCTTGATGATGGCCAGGTAGTTCTGTGCAGCAGCCACGGCGGCTTCACCTCTCGCTTCGGAAAATGGATGGTCGTGCAGAAGTTGTGTCGCGAGCTTCAACTGTGACCCTCAGGCTGAGGGTTATAGTTATGTCAACCTCGTCGTGAGCACGACACTAGGCAGCGGGGCAGGCCATCCGGCGGCGACACGCCGCTCGCGACCGCGCGGCAGAAATCTTTCGCCACGCGCGCGGACGCCGCAGCGCCCGCGCGGTCGCCTCAGCTGGTGGGAACCGGCCCGCCGGACGTCGTGGGCTGGCCGGGCACGCTGACGTCGTAGATGCGCGCGTCCTGCTGCAGCAGCGCCGCGAGGACCTCGCTCTTCTGCGCCGACTCGGCACTGCTCCCCCACCGGACCTCGCGGTCGTCGTCGAGCAAGAGCTCGATCTCGTCGGCGCTGATCAGCTCGACGTGGTCGACCACCAGGGCGAGCTCCGGGGACAGCGCCGCGACCACGGTCACGGCCTCGCGCAGGGCCTCGGCGTCGGCGGCATCACTGGTCTGGATGCGGGGCAGGTCGCCGGGGGCCCGCGGGTAGGAGTTGAAGACGACCCCGGCGGAGTCGACGGCACGGAACACCCCGCCGCGCTCGACCACCGCGACCGGCACCCGCTCGACCACCGTGATCTGGACGTCGTGGGGCCACTTGCGGGTCACGTCGACCGACCGCACGGGCGCCAGCGAGGCCACCCGACGCTCGATCGCCACCAGGTCCGCCGTCGCCAGCGGGCCGCCGGTGGGGACGGCTGCGGCCTCCTTGACCTCCTTGACGGTCATGGACGTGGTGCCGGAGACCTCCACGCCCTCCACGGCCAGCGCCGGGGAGAAGTAGACCGCGTAGACGACCCCGCCCACGACCGCCAGCACCACGAACGCCGCAAGCAGACGGCGCCACACGAGCCATCGTCGCGCCCACTGGCGCCGGGCGAAGCGTCGGCGGCTGCGCTCGGCCGGGGTCGGCCGGGCTCGGAGGAAGCCGGGTCTAGGCACGCGACTCCACCGCTTCGAGGAGGTCGACGACCTCGCCGGCGACCGAGGTGATCGTGCCGGCGCCCAGGGTCAGCACCAGGTCGCCGGGTCGTGCCTGCGCCACCAGGACCGCTGCCACGTCGCCCAGGGCCGGCACGAGGTGCACGCGCTCCCCCGCCAGCGGCACGGCCCGGGCCACCGTGGCTCCGGTGACCGCAGGGTCGGCCTCCTCGCGGGCGAGGTAGACGTCGGTGACGACGACCTCGTCGGCCGCGCCGAGTGCTTCACCCATGGCCGCGCCGAAGATGCGGGTGCGCGAGACCAGGTGGGGCTGGAAGGCGACCACGACGCGCCCCTCCCCCGCGATCGCGCGCGCGGCCTGGAGGTCGCCGGCGATCTCGGCCGGGTGGTGGGCGTAGGAGTCGTAGACCCGCACGCCGGCGAACTCGCCGCGCCGCTCCATGCGCCGCCTCGTGCCGGTGAAGGCCTCGAGGCCCCGCCTGAGGTCGTCGAAGTCGTGTCCGAGGCGGAGCCCCGCAGCGAGGGCTGCCAGGGCGTCGAGGACGTAGTGACGACCCGGGATCTGCAGGGTGACCCGGCCGAGCTCTCGCCCCTCGTCGACCACGGTGAAGGAGGAGGTGCCACCGACGAAGTCGAGGTCGAGGGCGCGCACCGAGCACTCGCTGCCGGTGCCCACGGTCACCACCCGGTGCCCGCGCGCTCCGGCGTGCTCGGCCAGCTGCTGCGCTCCCGGATCGTCGGCCACGCAGACGCAGAAGCCGGCCGGGTCGACGTGGTCGACGAACTCCTCGAAGGCCGCGCGGTAGGCGGCCTCGGTGCCCCACTGGTCGAGGTGGTCGGCCTCGACGTTGGTCACGACCGCAGCGAAGGGGCGGTAGACGAGGAACGCGCCGTCGCTCTCGTCGGCCTCGGCGACGAAGAGGTCACCGGCGCCCTCGGCGGCGTTGACCCCGGTGGCGCTCAGCTCGCCTCCGATGGCGTACGTCGGATCGGCCCCGGCGGCCTGGAGCGCGACGGTCAGGAGGGACGTCGTGGTCGTCTTGCCGTGGGTGCCGGCCACCGCGACGACCCGCCGGCCGTCCATCACCGAGACCAGCGCAGCAGAGCGCGGCAGCACCCGCAGCCCGCGGCGGGTGGCCTCCACGAAGTCGGGGTTGTCCTCACGCACCGCGGTGGAGAACACCACGGTGTCGACGTCCTCGACGTGCTCGGCAGCGTGGCCGAGCTCCACGCGGGCCCCGAGGGAGCGCAGCGCGTCGAGGGTGGGCGAGTCGGTGCCGTCACAGCCGGTGACCTCGACCCCGCGGGCCAGCATGATCCGGGCGATGCCGGAGAGCCCGGCGCCGCCGATGCCGACGAAGTGGACGCGACCGAGCTGCTCGACACCGAGGAGCTCGTCGGGGATGGCGACCTTCATCGGGTGGCCTCCTCGAGGATGATGGCGGCGAGCCGGTCGTCGGCATCGCGCGGGATCAGCCCGGTGGCTGCGGCGCTCATCGCCGCGAGCCTGGTGGGGTCGGTGATCAGCGCCGGCACCGTCGCCTCGACCCACGCCGGGGTCAGGTCGCCGTCCGACACGAGCAGCGCACCCCCGGCATCGACGACCGGGCGCGCGTTGAGGTCCTGCTCACCGTTGCCGATCGGCAACGGCACGAAGATCGCCGGCACGCCGGTGGCGGCTGCCTCGACGACCGAGTTGGCCCCGGCGCGACAGATCATCAGGTCGGCTGCGGCCAGCGCGAGGTCCATCCGGTCGACATAGGGCACGACGACGTAGGGCACGTCGCTCGGCAGCGGGGTGGCCTCACCCTTGGGTCCGACGACGTGCAGGACCTGCACACCAGCAGCGGCGAAGGCCGGCGCCGCGGCCGAGATCGACTGGTTGAGCCGGCGCGCGCCCTGGGAGCCGCCGGTCACCACGAGGGTGGGTCGGTCGGGGTCGAGGCCGAAGTGCCCTCGGGCCTCGGCGCGCAGCGCGGCCCGGTCGAGCTGGGAGATCATCCGGCGCAGAGGCAGGCCGACGTACTCGGCACGGCGCAGCCGGGTGTCGGGGAAGCTGACCCCGACCCGGTCGGCGACCCGGGCCCCGACCTTGTTGCCGAGACCGGGCAGCGCGTTCTGCTCGTGCACCACGAGGGGCACGTGGCGGCGGCGGGCGGCGAGGTAGGCCGGCACCGAGACGTAGCCGCCGTAGCCGACGATCACGTCGGGCTGGATCCGGTCGACCACGGCGAGGGTCTCCTTGACCGCACGGCGCAGCCGGGCGGGCACGCGGAGCAGGTCGGCGTTGGGCTTGCGCGGCATCGGCACGGGCGGGATCAGCTCGAGGGTGTAGCCGGCCGCAGGCACCACCGTGGTCTCCAGCCCTCGGGGCGTGCCGAGACAGGTGATCTCGACCGTCGGGTCGAGTCGACGCAGAGCATCGGCGGTGGCGAGCAGGGGCGAGGTGTGTCCGGCGGTGCCACCGCCGGCGAGGAGAACGCTAACCATGAGGAGGCGAGGCTATCGGGGTCTCAGCGGCGCGCCGCGAGGCCCGCCGAGCGGAGTCGCTTGCGCTGCGCGAGGGCGCGCGCTGCCTCGGGCTCGCGCCGGGCGAAGCCGACGAGCAGGCCCAAGGCCACCAGGGTCGGCAGCAGGCTCGACCCGCCGTAGGAGACCAGCGGGAGCGGGATGCCGATGACGGGCAGCAGCGCGAGCACCATGCCGACGTTGATGATCATCTGACCGATCAACCACACGACCACGCCGAAGGTGGCGTAGCGCACGAACGGGTCCGTGGTCTGGCGGGCGATGCGCAGCGCGGCGTAGGAGATGGTGAGGAAGAGCCCCACGACGAGCAGCGTGCCGACCAGACCGAGCTCCTCGCCGAGCACCGCGAAGATGAAGTCGGTGTGGGCCTCGGGCAACGTCCCCCACTTCTGCTGGCTGGCTCCGATGCCCTGGCCGAACACGCCACCGCTGGACATGGCGTAGAGCCCGTGGGCCGGCTGCCAGCCGGTGCCGTGGAAGTCCTTGAAGGGGTCGAGGAACGTCGTGATCCGCGAGAACCGCTCCTGGTCGGTGAGCGCGAACGCCGCTGCGACCGCACCGACCGTGACGGTCGAGGCGAGGAAGAGCCGCGCCGGAGCGCCCACCACCCACAGCATCCCAATGAGGATGCCGAACAGGACCATCGCCGTGCCGAGGTCGCGACCCACGATCACCAGCCCGGTGGCCAGGAGCATGCCCGGGACCACCGGCACCATGATCTGGTGGAGGCTGGAGAGCCGACGTTCTTTGTTGGCGTAGATGTGGGCGGCCCACAGGACCAGGGAGAGCTTGGCGATCTCGGAGGGCTGGACGATGAGCGGGCCGATCGCGAGCCAGTTGGTGTTGCCGTTGCGCTCGACGCCCATGAAGGCGGTGAGGAGCAGCAGGACGAGCGAGGCCGAGAACGCCGGGTAGGCCAGTCGCCGCACCCAGCGGTGCGACACCCTGCTGGCGATGTAGGCGCACGGGAGACCGACGACCACCCACGTCAGCTGGCGCCGCACGATCGTGTAGGAGTCACCGGTGGCGCGGAAGGAGAAGACGCTGGAGGCGCTCAGCACCATGACCAGCCCGATGGTGAGCAGCAGCGCCGAGGCGCCGATGAGCAGGTAGTAGGTCGTCAGCGGACGAGCGAGGGCCTCGCGCAGTGCCGCGGTGTAGGCGCCCGGTCGGCCGCGCGTGCTGCTCGCCACGGCGCCCACGCGCTCGCGCAGAGCGGTGAGCGAGGGGCGGGTCACCTTCACGCGCTCTGGGTTGGCCGTGGTCACCCGGGGTCTCCCGTCGTTCGCTGCGCTGACTGCCGTGGAAGGACTACTGCTCGGTGCGGCCCAGCAGGTGCTCGACCGCTGCGGCGAAGGCATCGCCCCGGGCGGCGTAGTCGGCGAACTGGTCCATCGAGGCACACCCGGGCGCCAGGAGCACCGTGTCGCCAGGAGCCGCCAGCTGCTCGGCCGTGTCGACGACACGCCGCATCAGGGCCTGCCCACCGTCTACAGGATCAGTGTCGTCTGCGTCGATCGCGATCACGCGCACATCGGGAGCGTGTCGTGAAAGGGCCTCGGCGATCACCTCGCGGTCGCGCCCGATCAGCACGACGGCCCGCAGGCGCGAGCGCACCGCCTGGACCAGGTCGTCGAAGCGCGCACCCTTGGCCAGTCCCCCGGCCACCCAGACGACGGACTCGAAGGCCTGCAACGAGGACTGCGCAGCGTGGGGGTTGGTCGCCTTGGAGTCGTCGACCCACGTGATGTCCTCGCTGCGGGCGACGACCGCGATGCGGTGCCCGTCGAGGCGGAACGACCTCAGTCCGTCGCGTACGGCGGCGCGGCTCACCCCGTGGGCGCGCGCCAGGGCTGCGGCAGCCAGGGCGTTGGCGACGACGTGCGGTGCAGCGGGGGCGCCGCCGGGTCCGGCGAGGTCGGCCAGGGTGCAGAGCTCGGCGGCGCTGGAGGAGCGCTCCTCGATGAAGGCCCGGTCGACCAGGAGGTCCTCGACCACGCCCACCATGCCGATCGCCGGCATGCCCAGGGTGAAGCCGACCGCGCGAGCGCCCTCGACCACGTCGGCCTCCCGCACGAGCTCCTCGGTCACCGGGTCGGCGACGTTGTAGATGCAGGCGCGCTGGGCGCGCTCGAAGATGCGGCCCTTGTCGGCGGCGTAGGCGGCCATCGGCCCACCGGCGCTGCCGTCGTACCAGTCGAGGTGGTCCTCGGCCACGTTGAGCACCGCTGCTGCCTGGGCGCTCATGGAGTCGGTGTAGTGGAGCTGGAAGCTGGACAGCTCCACGGCGAACACGTCGTAGGGCGCCGGGTCCATCACGGCCTCGACGATCGGCAGCCCGACGTTGCCGCACGCGACGCTGCGCAGCCCGCCGGCCTTGAGGATCGAGTCGAGCATCTGCACGGTCGTGGTCTTGCCGTTGGTGCCGGTGACGCACAACCACGGAGCGGGCTCACCCGAGGGCCCGATGGGGCGCAGCCGCCAGGCCAGCTCGACCTCTCCCCAGACCGGGATGCCGCGCTCGGCTGCCTGGGCGAGCAGGGGCGCGTCCGGCCGCCAGCCCGGCGAGGTCACCACCAGGTCGACGTCGTCGGGCAGCACCTTGGTGGCGCCCTCGTAGATCTGGACCCGGGCGCCGAGGATCTCGAGGAGCTCTGCCTTCTCGAGCTGCACGGGGGTCGCGCTCTCCGCGAGGGCGGTCACCGACGCACCGAGGTGGGTCAGGTTGTCAGCCGCGGCGAAGCCGGACACCCCGAAGCCGGCGACCACCGCACGCACTCCTTCCCAGGAGTCGTCGCGGGTCAAGGTGCTGGGGTCGGTCACAGCCGTGCGACCCACTCGGCGTAGAACACCCCGAGCCCGGTGGCGACGAAGAGGCCGGTGATGATCCAGAACCGGATCACCACGGTCACCTGCTCCCAGCCGAGCATCTCGAAGTGGTGGTGCAGGGGCGCCATCCGGAAGATCCGGCGGCCCCGGCTGAGCTTGAAGAAGCCGACCTGGAGCATCACCGAGACCGTCTCCATGACGAACATGCCGCCGAGGATGATCAGCAGCAGCTCGGTGCGGGTGAGGATCGCGAACCCGGCCAGGGCGCTGCCGAGGGCCAACGAGCCGGTGTCACCCATGAAGATCGCGGCCGGTGAGGCGTTCCACCACAGGAAGCCGAAGCAGGCCCCGGTGATGGCCGCGGCGATGATGGCGAGGTCCAGCGGGTCGCGGACGTCGTAGCAGGTGGCGCCGGAGACGCCGGAGTCCGGACCCACGCGCTCGCAGGCCTGGCTGTTCTGCCAGATGTTCATCAGCATGTAGGCGCCGAACACCATCATCGCGCAGCCGGTGGCCAGACCGTCGAGACCGTCGGTGAGGTTGACGGCGTTGCTGGTGGCGGTGACCACCAGCCAGATCAGCACGATCGCCGCGATCATCGGGAGCGCCAACCAGTCGATGTCACGCAGGAAGGAGACCTTCTCGCTGGCCGGGGTGCGGCCGTTCTCGTCAGCCAGCCACGGCGACAGCGCCAACCAGCCGAACGAGACCGCGATGACGGTCTGGCCCACCATCTTGGCCTTGCTGCGCAGTCCGAGGCTGCGCTGCTTGGAGATCTTGATGAAGTCGTCGAGGAAGCCCACCATGCCCATGCCGACGAACAGGTAGAGCAGCAGCAGCGCCGAGGCAGACGGTGTGCTGACAGTGATCAGCTTGGCGGCGAAGTAGCCGATGACGGTGGCGGCGATGATGACCACGCCGCCCATGGTCGGGGTGCCGCGCTTGGTGTGGTGCGACGTCGGACCGTCGTCGCGGATCTCCTGGCCGTAGCCCCACTTGGTGAACAGGTTGATCGCAAAACGGGTGCCGAGCAGCGAGATCAGCAGCGAGAGTCCACCGCCCAGCAGAATCGCTCTCATGCGGTGGAGCCTCCTCGTGGAGTGTCGGTGGATATGTCGGCGAGCACCTGCGCCGCGAGCCGGTCCAGCTCAGCGGCCCGGGACGCCTTGACCAGCACGACGTCCTCAGCACGTGCATTGTTCCGTACCCACGCCGCTGCGTCGTCCCGCCCCACCGTGACGATCACCTCACTCGACCCGTCTCGAGCACCGGCGGCGATCTCGGCGGCGCCGGCACCGACCACCACGACGACATCGATCCGCGCGGCCGCGGCCGCTGCACCGACCTCGCGGTGGCCCGCGACGGCATCGGCGCCGAGCTCGCGCATCTCGCCGAGGACGGCGATCGTGCGCCCGCTGCGGTGGGCCCCGAGCGTGGCCAACGCCTCGATCGCGGCCCGCATCGAGGCGGGGTTGGCGTTGTAGGAGTCGTCGAGCACCAGGAGCCCGTCGGCGCGCTCGGTCAGCTCCATCCGCCAGCGAGAGGCGGCCTCGGCCCCCGAGAGCGTGTGCGCCACGTCCTCGAGCCGGACACCGGCGGCCAGGGCCATCGCCGCTGCGGCAGCCGCGTTGGCCACCTGGTGGTGGCCGGTCTGGCGCAGGCTCACCGGAGCCCACTGTCCTTCCACACCCAGCTCGAAGCTCGCCCGACCGAGGTCGTCGAGGCGTACGTCGCGCCAACGCACGTCGGCGTGCTCGCCGAAGGTCAGCACCCGGGCAGTCGTGCGCCCGGCCATCGCAGCCACGAGGGCGTCGTCGGCGTTGAGCACGGCGGTGCCGTGGGAGGGCAACGCCTCCACGATCTCGCCCTTGGCCGCCGCGATCGCCTCGCGGCTGCCGAACTCACCGATGTGGGCGGTGCCGACGTTGAGGACGGCAGCGATCGTGGGCGGCGCGACGTCGCACAGGTAGGCGATGTGACCCACTCCGCGGGCGCCCATCTCGACGATCAGGCTCGCGGTCCCGGCATCGGCCCGCAGGACCGTCAGGGGGACGCCGAGCTCGTTGTTGTTGTTGGCCGCGGTCGCCACCGTGGGACCGAGGCTGCCCAGCACGTGGGCGAGGAGGTCCTTGGTGCTCGTCTTGCCCTGGGAGCCGGTCATCGCCAGCACCGTGGCGTCGAGGCGGTCGACCACCGCCCTCGCGAGCCGGCCCAGCGCCACGGTCGGATCGGCGACCACCACGGTCGGCGCAGCCGTCGGACGGCTGCCCAGCACCGCGTGGGCTCCCGCGGCGTAGTCGTGGCCGTCGACGCGCTCCCCCGCGATCGCCACGAAGAGCCCACCTGCGACCGGCGCCCGGTTGTCGACGTACGCCGCACCGTCGACGACGAGGGAGGCCTGGTCGGCGCCGCCGGCCACGGTGCCGCCGGTGATCTGGGCGATCTCGGCGAGGGTCAGGGCGATCATGCGTGGCGCTCCCGGTCCCGGCGCGCGCGCAGTGCCTCGCGGGCGACGACGCGGTCGTCGAACTCGTGCACGACCCCGCCGACGTCCTGGCCGGTCTCGTGGCCCTTGCCCGCGATGAGGACGACGTCTCCTGGTGCCGCGAGGTCCACGGCGGCGATGATCGCGGCGCGTCGGTCCCCGACCTCGCGCACCTCCCCCGGCGCCGAGGCGGCACCGGCGAGCACGGCTGCGCGGATGGCGGCCGGATCCTCGCTGCGGGGGTTGTCGTCGGTGACGATCAGCACGTCGGCCAGCCGCGCGCCGATCTCGCCCATCACCGGCCGCTTGCCCGTGTCGCGGTCTCCGCCGGCGCCGAGGACGACGATCACCCGACCGCCCTGCTCGTCCATCACGGCCCGCAGCGACCCGACTGCTGCCTCGATGGCATCGGGCTTGTGCGCGTAGTCGACGACGACCCCGAAGTCCTGGCCCTCGTCGACGCTCTCCATCCGCCCGGGCACGACGGAGCGGCCGAGGCCCGACGCGACGGCCTCGGCATCGAAGCCGGCCTCGCCGGCGGCTGCGATGGCAGCCAGGGCGTTGGAGACGTTGAAGACGCCCGGGAGGTGCACCTCAGCCACGAAGCTCAGGCCCCCGGGTCCCTCGACGCGGAACCGGTGGCCGTTCTCGTCGTCGGAGATCGCGATGTCGTGGGCCGCCCAGTCGGCCTCGCGTCCCTCGATCGAGAACGTCCGCACCGGCAGGCTCGTCTCGGCGACCAGTCGCCGCCCGTGCTCGTCGTCGACGTTGACCAGGGCGAGCCGGGCGTGGGCCGGGGTGAACAGCGACGCCTTGGCCGCGAAGTACTCCTCCACGTCGGCGTGGAAGTCGAGGTGGTCGCGGCCGAGGTTGAGGAAGACCGCCACGTCGAACACGACGCCGTCGACCCGCCCGAGCACCAGCGCATGGCTGGAGACCTCCATCGCACAGGCAGCGACTCCGCGCTCACGCATCACCGCGAAGAGGCCGTGGAGGTCAGGGGCCTCGGGAGTGGTCAGGACGGTCTTCACGTCCTCACCGGCGATGCGGGTGCCGACGGTGCCGATCACCGCCGCCGTGCTGCCGGAGGTCTGCAGTCCGGCCTCGGCCAGGCGAGTGGTGGTGGTCTTGCCCTGGGTGCCGGTGACGCCGATCATCGTCATCGCTGCTGCGGGATCGCCGTAGACACGGGCACTGACCAGACCGAGCACCTCGCGGGGTCGGTCCACCACGAGGAGCGGCACCCCGACCGGGCAGCGGGCGGCGCCGGTCTCGTCGGTCAGCACCGCTGCGGCTCCGGCGGCGACGGCCGCCTCGGCGAAGTCGGCGCCGTGGACACGGGCGCCCGGCAGGGCGGCGTACAGGTCGCCGGTTTGCACCCGCTCCGAGCTCAGGCTGATGCCGGTGACCGCGCCGTCGCCACGACGATGCACGGCCCGACCGGCAGCGACGAGCCAGGTCTCGACGACGTCGAGCGTCGTGCTCGGCGGGGAGTGCGGACGGACGGACGACATGGGGCGCCCATCTTCGCCCATCACCACTCGACAGGCAGCCGCGAGGGTCGGGTTCCCGTGGGAGGAACGCCGTAGCGCCGCAGCGTGTAGCCCATCAGCTTGGAGAAGGCCGGTCCCGCGACCGAGCCACCGCCACCCCCGTTGCGGGGGTTCTGGACGACGACGTAGATGGTGAAGCGCGGGTCGTCGGCCGGGGCGAACCCGGCGAAGGAGACCGTGAAGCTGCCGTCGTAGGCGCCGTCGACAGCGCGCTGCGCCGTGCCGGTCTTGCCCGCGACCCGGTAGCCCGGGACCGCTGCACGCGGGGCGACCCCGGCTTCGGGGTCGATCACCCGCTCCATCATCAGCGCGGTCTGGCGCGCGGCGTCGGAGCTGATCACCCGACGTCTCGTGGAGACGTCGCTGCCCACCTCGGTGCCGTCGCCGAGGGTGGCGCTGCCGCGGACCAGGCTCGGGTCGACCCGGACCCCGTCGTTGGCGATCGTGTTGACGGCGCTGGCCATCTGCAACGCGTTGACCGACAGCGACTGCCCGAACGCGATCCGGTCGCCGACCTGGCTCGTCCAGGCCTCGCCGCTGGGCAGCAACCCCCGGGTCTCGCCGAAGACGCCGACCCCGGTCTTGCGACCGAGCCCGAAGTCGGACAGGTAGCGGCGCAGCTGGCCGGGGGCGTAGTTGTCGGCCGCCATCACGGTGCCGATGTTGGACGACTTGGCGATGATCCCGGCCAGGGTCAGCCGGATCGTGCCGTGCTCGAAGTAGTCGCTGATCGGTCGGTCCTGGCGGTTGAGCACCGGCGGGACCACGAAGCGCGTCTTGTTGGTGACCTTGCCGGCATCGATCAGGCCGGCGACGGTGAGCACCTTCTCGACCGAGCCGGGCTCGTAGACGTCGGCGAGCGCTCGGGAGACGTAGGTGCTCTCGGGGTAGTCCTCGGGATCACCGGCGTCGTAGGTCGGGTAGTCGGCCAGGCTCAGCACCTCGCCGGTCTGGGTGTCCATTACCACGGCGTAGCCCGAGTCGCCCCGAGCCCCGCGCACGGTGTCGCGCAGGACGCTCTGGGTGTACCACTGCAGGTCGCGGTCGATCGTCGTGGTGAGCGGGTTGCCGTCGGTCGCCTCGTTGACGGTGTTGTCGCCGAGCGGGATGCGACGGCCGGCGCCGACCTGGTAGCGGGCGCTCCCGTCGCGCCCGGCGAGCCAGGTGTCGAAGGCCGCCTCGAACCCGGCGAGCGGGGTGGCAGCGCCGTCGTTCTGCGGTACGCCGAGGAACCCGACGAGGTTGGCGCCGACGGTGCGAGCCGGGTAGAAGCGCACCGGGTCGTCGCGGGTGGCAAGGCCCTTGAAGCCGCGCTCGGCCGCCAGCCTGACCACGTCGGTGGCACGGCTCGCGGGCACCTGCCGGGCGATGTACTGGAAGCGGCTGTCCTCGGCGCGCAGCCGTTCGAGCGTGGTGAAGTAGTCGACCCGCAGCCGCTTGGCGAGCAGCGCCGCCAGTGCGGGCGCCTCGTCCGCGGTGAGAGCCGGGTCGGCCACGATCATCAGACCGTCGGCCGAAGCCGCCAGCGGCTCCCCGTTGCGATCGAGGATGTCGCCACGCTCGGCGGGCAGCACCACCGAGACCGACCCCTCGGCAGCCGCCATCTGGGCGTACTGGCGTGGGTCGATCCCCTGCAGCTGCACCAGACGGGCCGCGAAGAGCGAGAGCAGCATCGTGATGATGATGAACCCGACCCGCAGCCGGAACGGGATCGAGCCGCGGACCGATCCGCTTCGTGCTCGAGCCACCGGTGTCCTCCTCCGCGCGGATGGCACCACCACCCGCTTGTCCTCACCCACTATCGGCCCGAACCCCACCGCTGGGCGTGAGCCGCGCCGCGAGCCGTCGCGGTCGAGTCAGCAGCGGCCCCGGCCGGACGTGCGGGAGCGGTGACGGGCGCCGCGACCGCCACGGGAGCCGGGGGCTGCGGCTTGGGGTCACCGGCACCGCACGGGACCGGCGCGGCCACCGCAGCGCTCGGCGTACCGACGACCTCGCCGGTGGCGACGTCGAGGAAGACCGCAGCGGGACCGACGACCATCCCGAGCTTGCAGGCCGAGGCGGCGAGGTTCTGCGGGTCGCGCAGCTCATCGAGGTCCATCGCGAGGGCCTGCTGGCGCGCCGACAGGTCGCCGGCCTGGGCCTCGAGCCGGGAGGCGGTGAACGACGCCTGCTGCATGGAGGTGTTGAAGAGCAGCAGCCCCACCACGCCGGCGAGCAGGATCACGCTGACCAGGGTGACGAACGGGATGCGCGGGGCGCGGGTGCGGACGCGCGGCACCACCGACAGGCGGGCTCGTTCGACAGCGACCTCGGCAAACCGGGGAAGGGAGGAGCGGCGCTGGGGGGACGTGCTGCTCATCGGGTGGCTCCTTTGCCGGACCGGGGACGGGTGGGTTGCGCATGGACTCGCTCGACGGCGCGGAGCCGGACCGAGGCGGCGCGCGGATTGGCGGCGATCTCGCCCTCGTCGGCCTGCTCGGCCCCGCGGGTGACCAGGCGCAAGGGGGGCTCGCTGCCCTCGGGCACGAACGGCAGGTCGACCGGCACCGTGCTGCGGGTGACCGCGGTGAAGGCCTGCTTGACCAGTCGGTCCTCCAGGGAGTGATAGGACTCCACCACCACCCGGCCGCCGACCCCGATCGCCTCGATCGCGGCCGGCATGGCCCGCCGGAGCACGGCCAATTCGTCGTTGACCTCCATGCGCAGGGCCTGGAACGTGCGCTTGGCCGGATGTCCGCCGGTGCGTCGAGCCGGCGCCGGGATCTCGGCGTACAGCAGCTCGACGAGCGCGGCCGAGGTGGTGAACGGCGTGGTCTCGCGCCGGCGTACGACGGCACCGGCGATCTTGCGGGCGAACTTCTCCTCGCCGTAGTCGCGCAGGACCCGGGTCAGCTCGCCGACCGAGTAGGTGTTGAGCACGTCGGCTGCCGTGGGACCGGTCGTGCCGTCCATCCGCATGTCGAGGGGCGCATCGACCGAGTAGGCGAACCCGCGCTCGGGCACGTCGAGCTGCATCGAGGAGACCCCGAGGTCGAAGAGGACCGCATCGACGTGGCGCAGGCCGAGCTGCTCGAGCACGTCGGGGATCTCGTCGTAGACGGCGTGGACGCCGGTGAAGCGGTCACCGAACGGCGCGAGCCGCTCCCCCGCGAGCTCCAGGGCCCGGGTGTCGCGGTCGATGCCGATCACGCGGACCTGAGCGCACCGCTCGAGGATCGCCTCGCTGTGACCGCCGAGCCCCAGCGTGGCGTCGATCAGGACTGCACCGGGCCGCTCGATGGCCGGTCGCAGGAGGTCGACCACCCGGTCGAGGAGCACGGGGTCGTGAGTCGGACGCCCGTCAGCCATCTCAGCGCCCCAGGCGGGCGAGCAGCAGCAGGCCGAGAGCGCAGGTGAGTGACAGTGCCAGGGAGAACGCCATCAGCACCAACGCATCCCGCACCTGCTCGCGCACCCGGCGAGGGCGCAGGGCGGCGCCGACGGGCCTGACGGCCGGTCCTGCGACGGGTGTGGTGCTCATCGGTTTCGACCCCTGATGTGATGCCGGTGGTGCGGGAAGTGATGCCGGGAAGCAGCACGGGCGCCGTAGGTCCAGGTCTCCGCCCGCTCCCCGCGACGTCTTGGGGAAGCGCTGTCTTCTGGGGCCGGGGAAGGTGTCCCAGACGACGAGCTGGCGAAGAACGGGTCAGAGACCTCGTCCTACGGAGCCGCTGTGCTGTTGTGTGGTGCGGTACTGCCGGTCGTGCTGTTGCGGGTGGTGCGGGGTGGTGCGGGGCGGGACTCGGTGGTGAGGTCAGTCCTCGTCGTCGTCGAGCTCGGCGAACTTGCGCTGCTCCTCGGCCTGGTAGGCCTCCCACGTCGTGGGGTTCCAGATCTCGAGCCGGTCGCGGACGCCGATGACCACGACCTCCTTCTCCAGGCCGGCGTAGTCGCGCAGGGCTGCGGGGATGCCGATCCGCCCGGACTTGTCCGGCGTCGTCTCCTCACCGCCTGCGAAGAAGATGCGGGCGTAGCCGCGAGCGGCCTTGCTGGTCAGGGGCTTCTCCGAGGCCCGGTCGGCCTCGCGGTCGAAGACCTCGGGCGGCCAGACGACCAGGCAGTTCTCCTGACCCTGCGTCACCACGACCCCCTCTGCCAATCGATCCCTGAACTTCGCCGGGAGGAAGAGGCGGCCCTTCTCGTCGAGCTTCGGCCGGAACGTGCCCATGAATCGCATGCGGCACCTCCTGCCTCACCCATCGAGCACCACCTCGACTGCTTCTTCCACCACTTTCCCCCACTCTACGCCACTTTGCCCCACCGTCAACCACTTCTCCCCCTTTCCCCGGCCCCTGCGCCCCGTTCTCCGCGGAACGGCGCCGTTCCGGGGCAAGCGGGGCGCCGGCTCGGTGGGGCGACCGGGGCGCGCTGGTGGCTCCGGACCTCGCGTGCTGCTGCGGCCGGGGTGCGCAGGACCTCCCCACGGCGGGCCCTCGGGGTCGCGGTGGGGCGTGGTGGGGGGCGTCCGGCCCCGGGTGGGGCGGGGTGGGGCGTGCGATGCAACCGAATCGTGATCGCGCGAGTCAGAAAGAGCAGCCGGACCAGCGCATAGGTTGCGCAGAGCACTTACCGTTGGACTCACGGACCAGACGTGAGCCACGGTGGGCCGCATCACTGGAAGGACCGACGTGGAGACACCGACTGCAGGGGCAGCCGACCTCGAGACCTTGGCGCGAGTCGTGGGTCGCGTACGCCACAACATCGAGAAGGTCATCGAGGGCAAGCCCGACGTGGTCACCTCGGCGCTGGTGGTGCTGCTCGCCGAAGGCCACCTGTTGATCGAGGACGTGCCCGGGGTCGGCAAGACCATGCTGAGCAAGGCGCTGGCTCGCAGCATCGACTGCTCGGTGCGCCGGATCCAGTTCACCCCGGACCTGCTGCCCTCCGACGTCACCGGCGTCTCGGTCTTCAACCAGAACACCCGCGAGTTCGAGTTCCGCCCCGGCGGTGTCTTCGCCAACATCGTCGTCGGCGACGAGATCAACCGGGCCTCCCCCAAGACGCAGTCGGCCCTGCTGGAGTGCATGGAGGAGCGTCAGGTCACCGTCGACAACACGACCTACGAGCTCGAGGCGCCGTTCATGGTGATCGCGACGCAGAACCCCATCGAGATGGAGGGCACCTACGCCCTCCCCGAGGCCCAACGCGACCGCTTCATGGCGCGGGTCTCGATCGGCTACCCCGTCGAGGCCGCGGAGATCGCGATGCTCGACTCCCACACCTTCCGTCGCCCGCTCGACGACCTCGAGGCGGTGACCGACGCCGGCGAGCTGCGCAAGCTCAGCGGGATCGTCAACCAGGTCCACGTCTCCCCTGCCGTGCAGCAGTACGTCGTGGCGCTCACCGGGGCCACCCGGCGTACCGAGGAGCTCATGCTCGGCGCCTCCCCGCGCGCCACCCTCCACCTCGTGCGCGCCGCCAAGGCCTACGCGGCGATGAACGGACGCGAGTTCGTGCTCCCCGACGACATCCAGCTGCTCGCCCAGCCGGTGCTGGCCCACCGCCTGCTCCCGAGCGTGGAGGCCGCGATGTCGGGGCGTTCCACCTCTGCCATCCTCGAAGGCCTCGTGAACGGCGTCCCCGTCCCGGCGCCGCAGCGCCGTGCGTGAGGCCCTCTTCGGGCTGACCGTCCGCGGACGGGCGTTCTTCGCTGCCGGGGCGACCGCAGTGGTCTGTGCGGTCCTGCTCGACCAGCCGGCCCTGACCCGGGTCGGCGCGCTGATCCTGGTCCTGCCCCTCGCGACCGCCTTCGTGATCGGACGGGCGCGCTACCGCCTCGCCCTCGTGCGCACCGTGACCCCGCCGCTCGTCGCGGCAGGACAGCCGGCGCGGGTCACCCTGACCCTCACCAACGAGGGACGCACCCCCAGCGGCGTCCTCCTGCTGGAAGACCACGTGCCCTACGTCCTCGGCACCCGCCCACGCTTCGTCGTCGACGGCGTGGGCCACGGCTGGCACCGCCAGGTCAGCTACCAGGTGCGCTCCGACGTGCGCGGCCGGTTCGAGATCGGCCCCATGAGCGTGCGGGTCAGCGACGCGTTCGGTCTCGTGGAGCTCGGTCGCGCCTTTCGCACCACCGTGCCGCTGATCGTCACCCCCCGCACCGTCCCGCTGCCGGCGATCCCGTTGGGCGGAGGGTGGAACGGATCGGGTGACAACCGTCCACGAGCGTTCGCCTTCGGCTCGGCCGAGGACGTCACCGTGCGCGAGTACCGGCGCGGCGACGACCTGCGGCGCGTGCACTGGCGCTCCTCGGCGCGCACCGGCGAGCTGATGGTCAGGCGCGAGGAGCAGCCGTGGCAGTCGCGCGCGACGCTCGTGCTGGACAACCGGCTGCTCAGCCACCGCGGGCAGGGCATCGCCAGCTCCCTGGAGGCTGCGGTGTCGGTCGCTGCCTCGATCGCGGTCCACCTCAGCCATCGGGGCTTCACCGTGCGGCTCGTCACCGCCGCCGGCGAGGACACCACCCACGCCTGGCACATGCGCGACACCGACCTCAACAGCGGGCCGCTGCTCGAGGCGCTCGCCGTCGTCTCGGCCGACAGCCGCTCCCAGCTCGACGGCTCCTGGCTGACCGAGCAGGCGCAGGGCGGCCTGACGATCGCGGTGTTCGGCGCCCTGCACCAGCGCGATGTCCCGATGCTGCGCCGGATGACACTGCACACCTCCACCGCTCTCGCCGTGTCCCTCGACGTCGCTGCGTGGGCCGGCGGCACGGCGCGGCGCGGTGTCGACGACGCCAGTGCCACGCCGCTGCTGCAGCAGACCGGGTGGCGCGCGGTGCCGCTGGGTCCGCGCGACCGCCTCGACGCGGTCTGGGAAGACCTCGGCCGCACCTCCCGTGCGACCTCGCCGCGGGCGGCACGCGCATGAGCCGCGCACGCGGCACCCTGGGCGTGGCCCTGCGCCCGGCGTACGCCGCTGCCGCGACGACGTGGGCGGCGATGCTCTCGTGGCGCGGGTTCACCGACCTCTCCGTGCGGTTCCTGACCATCCTGGTGGTGGTCGGCCTGGTGATCAGCACCGTCGGTGCGGTCGGACGCTGGCGGGGAGTCCACGGAGCGGTCGTCCTCGCTCTCCAGACCGCCGCCGCCACGGTGGTCGCCTCGCTCTACATCGCCCGCACGCCCTACCCGGGTGAGGCGTTCTGGGAGACCTTGCGCTCCTCGGTCGAGACCGCCAACCTCTACGCCGCCCCCGTGCCCACCACTGCGACCATCACCGTGCAGCCGCTGCTCGTGGTCGGCGGTCTGCTGGCGATGCTCCTCGTCGACCTGCTGGCCTGCACCTGGCGCCGGGTGCCCCTTGCCGGGCTTCCCCTCCTGACGGTCTACAGCGTGCCGATCAGCATGCTCGAGTCCGACCTGTCGTGGTGGGTGTTCGCGGCCACCGCGCTCGGCTTCTTGACGATGCTCTTCCTCCAGGAGCAGGAGCACGTCGGACGCTGGGGTCGGTCCCTGGACCCGTCCTCGGCCCCGAGCCGGCGCAGCGAGGCCGTGCGCGGCAGCGCCCTGTTCGTCGGCGTGGTCGCGGTCGGCGCGGCCGTCGTGGCGCCGCTCGTCGTGCCTACGATCGACCTCGCCGTGTTCGATTTCGGAGCCGGACGTGGCGGCAGCAGCGAGATCAAGATCGAGAACCCCATGGTGGACCTGCGCCGTGACCTGCGCCGAGGGCCAGACGACGACCTGATCACCATCACCACCGACGACCCCTCCCCCGACCACCTGCGCATCTCGGTGCTCAACCGCTTCTCCGACGAGCAGTTCAGCTCCGGCGATCGCGACGTGCCCTCCGCCAACCTCGCCCGCGGCGCCCTCCCGCCGCTCCAGGGCGTCAGCGCATCGGTCTACGCGCGGCGCACGACCTACACCTACGACGTGAGCATCAGGAAGAACTTCCAGTCGCTCTGGCTGCCGACCCAGGCCCCGATCTCCGAGATCGACGCGCCCGGCGACTGGCGCTTCGACGACTCCACGATGGACTTCCTCGCCAGCGACGACGGACTCACCACCGCGGGTCTCGACTACACGATGACGGCGGTCGACTACGACTTCCTCGCCGGCGCGCTGAGCAGCGCGGCCGGTCCCGCGAAGGGGATCTCCCCCGAGGTCACCGAGCTCCCTGCCGGGCTCTCCCCGCTGATCGAGGCGACCGCGCGACAGGTCACCGCCGGTGAGCTCACGAAGTACGAGAAGGCCGTCGCCCTGCAGCAGTGGTTCCGTGAGGACGGCGGCTTCATCTACGACATCGAGGATGCTCCCCGCGGCCAGGTGGGGGCCGATCAGCTCGTCACCTTCATCGACGCCAAGCGCGGCCGCGTCGGGTACTGCGAGCAGTTCGCTGCCGCGATGGCCGTCATGGCGCGCACCCTCGACATCCCCTCCCGCGTCGCCGTCGGGTTCCTGACCCCCGACCGGGTGAAGGGGAAGACCTGGGTCTACAGCGCGCACGACCTCCACGCCTGGCCCGAGCTGTACTTCCCGGGCGCAGGCTGGGTCCTCTTCGACCCCACCCCGGGCGACCGGGTGCCGGACAGCGAGCTGCCGGCGTACACGACCCGCAGCGCCGAGAACGAGCTCCCCACGGTCTCGCCGAGCCAGCAGCAGCGTGAGCCGTCCGCCCGCCCGACGCAGGCCGAGCGGCAGGGGCCCAACGTGACCCCCGAGAAGGCCGACGAGGACACCGGGGCCGGCGCCTCGACGTTCCCCTGGGGCCGGCTGCTGCTCGTCCTCGGCATCGTCGCCCTCCTGGCCCTCCTCCTGCTGGCCCCGCGCAGTCTGCGCGCCCGTCAGCGCGCCCGACGTCTCGACGGCGGCCCGGAAGGCGCCTGGGACGAGCTGCGCGCAACCGTCGTCGACCTCGGTCAGCTCTGGCCGCACACCCGGACCCCGCGGGAGACCGAAGCCGTCCTCGTGCGGCGCTTCGGTGAGGTGGGCGACGACGCGGAGCGGCCGGCGCATGGCCCCGACCGCAACCAGGAAGCCGTCGAGGCCCTGCGCCGCATCGTGCGCCAGGTCGAGCGGTTGCGCTACGCCCCGCCGGGAGGTGCCACCTCGAGCGGTGACCTGCCGGACCGCCTGCACGACGACGTGCTCACCTGCATCGCTGCCCTGGCCGCCGGGTCGTCACCGCGCGGACGCCGGGTGGCGACGTGGCTCCCGCGCTCGGTGGTGCAGCGCCAGCGGGTCTACCTCCAAGAAGCCCCGCCACGCAGCGAGCCGGCGCTGGCCGGTGGGGTCGTCGAGCACATCTGATCGGTCGACCCCGACCGGCTCGACGGACCGACTCCCCTGATCGGTCCGACCACCGGAGCCGGCGGTGCGACGTCCGGACAGCACACGACCCCGGACGGTTCGTCCGAGGTCAGGGTGTGGTGCTGCTGGAGGTCAGAAACCGCCGCGTTCGCGGCGGCGCTGCCAGCGAGCGTCCATGCGCTCCATGAAGGTGCCGGAGCTGCGGGTGCGACCCCGGCCACGGCCCCGCTTGGGGCGACGTCCGCCGTCGATCACCGAGAACCCGCCGTGACCGGTCGGACGCTGCTCGGGTCCACCGGCCTGCTGCTGACCGCGGACCGCGCCGAGGGCGATCGTGGCCGAGCCGAGCATGAGGATGAAGCCGACGATGCCGACGTACCAGAGCTGGGTGACGGCTCCGGTCATGAGCACGGTGACCCCGGCGGCGAACGCGACCCCGGCGAGGATCGCGCGCCGTCGGGCGCTCTGACGCATCGTGGTGCCGCGCAGGGTGGAGGCGAACTTGGGGTCTTCCTCGACGAGTGCGCGCTCCATCTGGTCGAGCAGTCGCAGCTCCTCTTCAGAGAGCGGCACCGGGGCCTCCAGGGGTCGTGCAAAACCAACGTTGTCAGGTCAAGGATAGGCAGGTGCTCGGCGTCACGGTAGGCAGGATCTGAAAAATCACAGACCAATCACATACCGGGATGCTCGGCCGGCCTCGTCCGAGCCGCATCGGGGCCACATCGGGGCCTGATCCGGGCCCGATCGGGGCCGTCCGAGGGCTCAGCGGAGCAGGCTCGCCGGACGCACGGCCGCGGCGCCGAACCGGCGCGTGGCCCGGTCGACGGCCGCGTCGGCCTCGGACCAGCCGTGCTCGCGCTCCCCCAGCACGCCCTGCCGCTCCACCCGGTCACGAGCCACCAGGCCCTCGACGCGGACCCCCACGAGCCGCACCCGGGCCCGCTGCAGACCCAGGGCGTCGTAGAGGCGCACCACCGCTGCGTAGACCTCCACGGTGACGTCGGTCGCCTCGTTCAGCGTGCGGCTGCGGGTGATCGTGGTGAAGTCGGCGAACCGCACCGTGAGCGTGACCGTGCGGCCGGCCACCGCCGCCGCCCGCATCCGGGAGGTGACCTTGGTGGTCAGCTTCAGCGCCTCGCGCAGCACCACCTCCCGGTCGTCGGTGTCGCGACCGAAGGTCTCCTGCGCCCCCATCGACTTGTCGGGGTCGGCCATCCCGGTGCGGGCGCCGTGCCCGAAGACCCCGCCACCCCTCGGACTGACCGTGCGGCGGTCGGCGCCCCAGGCCAGCTGGTGCAGGTGGGCGCCGAGGTGGGTGCCCACCGCCCGCTGGAGGGTGAGCACCGGGGTGTGGGCGAGGTCGCCGACGGTCATCAGGCCCAGGCGATGGAGCATCGTCTGGGTCTTCTCTCCCACGCCGTAGAGATCGCCGACGTCGAGCGGGTGCAGGAACGACGTGACCTGCTCAGGCCGCACGACGACCACGCCGTCGGGCTTGGCCCGCTTGCTGGCCAGCTTGGCCACCGAGATCGAGGCGGCGACCCCGACCGAGCAGGTGATGGCCTGCTCGTCGTGCACGATCGCGCGCAGGTCCTCGGCGATCTGCTCGGGCGTGCCGAGCCGTCGCGAGGCACCGGAGACGTCGAGGAAGGCCTCGTCCATCGAGATCGCCTCCACCAGCGGGGTGGTGCGTCGAAACACCTCCATCACCGCCGTCGAGACGGTGGTGAACAGGTCGTAGTCAGGCTGGAGCACGACCGCCTGCGGGCACAGGCGCCGGGCCTTGGTCGCAGTCATCGCCGAGCGGACGCCGTACTCGCGCGCGGGGTAGTTGGCAGCCAGGACGACGCCCCGGTGCCCACCGCCGACGATGACGGGCTGGTCCTGGAGGTCGGGGCGGTCGCGCAGCAGCACCGAGGCATAGAAGGCGTCCATGTCGACGTGCAGGATCGGGGTCGAGGTCGACTGCGCCCTAGTGGGGTCCATGACGACCCCGGTCCCGCCCCGAGGAGGCCTCAGCGAGCGAGCAGGTGCACCTGGGTCGCGAGCGGCAGGTACTCCGGGCGCGCAGCGACGGCGCGCTCGAGCTCGACGAGAGCGGTGGTGGCACCCGGTTCGAGATCGAGCAGGGACCCCGGCACCAGGTCGGCGAAGACCCGCACGCCGTGCGTCGAGACGACCTCGAAGCCGGCATCGACGACGAGCTCGGTGACCTCGGTCCGGGTGAAGCGACGACCCGTGCGGCCGTGGAGGGCCGCATCGTCGAGCAGCGCCTGCGCCTGGGAGAAGTGACCGGCCATGGCGCGCGCGATGACCGCGGCGTGCCGTTGGGCGACCATGAGGCTGAGGTGACCGCCGGGGCGGAGCACCTCGCGGATCCCGGCGAGAGCGGCGGCGGGGTCGTCGACGACCTCGAGCACTCCGTGGCACAGCACGAGGTCGACGCTGTCGGTGCCCACGAGGTCTTGCAGGTCCGAGAGGTCCCCCTGCTGCCCCGAGACCTCCACCCCGAGCTCTCGAGCGCGACGGTCGAGCGAGGCGAGCGCGTCGGGACTGGGGTCGATGACCGCGACGTGATGGCCGAGACCGGCGATCCGCACCGCGGACCCGCCGGTGCCTCCGCCGATGTCGACGACGTCCAGCGGCGCTCGCGCACCCGCCGGGTCGAGGATCGGGTCGAGGGCGTCCCACACCACTGCGGTGCGGGGGGCGGCCCGGCGTTCGCTCGCAGACATGGGGTGAACCCTAGCGGGCGATGATGCGCACGCAGCGCGGTCATCCCGGGCTCCCCGGGGAGCGGTGCCAGAGCTTGCGGGCGGCCGACTGGGTGACGTCCTTGGGAGACTCACCGGGCGGGGCGACGTCGGCATAGGGAGACGTCCGGAAACCGCTGGAGTGCACGAGCACCCGGCGCGGGGCGCGCTCGGTGGAGGCTGTGGGGACGACGGCGGCGAGCAGGTCGTGGACGGCATCGATGCCGTCGCGGCGCCACAGCCCGTGGAGCGCGGAGAGCTCCCAGGCCCCCGTGGCTCGCAGCGACACCCCCCGGTGCCCGGTGCGTCGCAGCTGACCGCGCACGACGAGCAGCCAGGAGTCGAACACCGTCTGGGCATAGGGACCCTGGGCGTCCTCGAAGAACGTGGCATCGACCGGTCCGGTGGAGTCGTCGAGGGTGAGGAAGACGACGCGGCGTCCGGACCGGATCGGCGGGGTCTGGGTTGCCACCTTGACCCCGGCGACCAGCAGCTCGGACCGGCTGCGCTGGTGGAGCAGGTCTCGGCTCCGCGTGACCCCGAGCTCGTCGAGGAAGCGGGCGTAGGCCTCGATGACGTGACGGCTGACGTCGAGACCGAGGATCTCGAGCTCTGCCGCCATCGACTCCGCCGCGCTCATCTCCGGCAGCCCGGAGACCTCGCCCTCCCGGGGCGCGTCCCCGAGGTCCAGGCTCAGCTGGACCGAGGCGAGCGGCGGCGGCACCGCGGTCGCACGGCTCTGGGCCGCTGCTGCCGCCCAGACCCCTGCACGAGCGAGCGGGTGGCGCTCGAGATCACCGACCTGCGCTCGCGCGTCCGGGTCGGTGCTGTTGCGCAGCACCGCCTCGGCAGCCCGGGCGGCAGCGGCTCGGGAGGGCGAGCCCGGTCGTCCCAACCCTCGCCCGCGACCCGACCGCTGGGCGCGGTCCATCGCCTTGCCGAAGCGGTCGAGCTCGGCGACCTGGAGCAGCAGGTCGCGTCGGGTGATGCGACCGCGGGGACGCACGGTGTCCTGGGCGTCACGAGCGCCGAGCCCGTAGGTGCTGTCGAAGCCACCGGCGAGCACCAGGCGTTCGACCACCGGTCGCGAGACCTGCGTGCGGTGCCAGAAGTCGGTGAGGGAGTCGAACGGTCGAGCGGCGACGATGCGCTCGACCTCTCGCGCGGAGATCCCCTTGACCTCGGCCAGGGACAACCGGATCCCGTAGGCCGAGCCGTCCTCGCCCTGCTCGTTGCCGCGCGGCTCTACGACATAGGCGGCCTCGGAGGCGTTGACGTCGAGACCGAGCACCTCGATGCCGAGACGGCGGACCTCGTCGAGGATCAGCCGCTTGGGGTACATCCCGGGATCGTGGGTGAGCACGCCGGCCAGGAAGTGCGCGGGCCAGTGGGTCTTCAGCCAGGCCGACTGGTAGGTCGGCAGGGCGAACGCCGCAGCATGGGCCTTGCAGAAACCGAAGGAGGCGAAGGCCTCGATCACCGTCCAGATCTCCTCGACGACCGCCAACGGGTAGCCGCGACCCAGCGCCCGGGGGTAGAACCACGTCCGCGTCGCGGCCATGGTGTCGACATCGCCGAGTGCGCGCCGTTTCTCGTCGGCCTCGGCGTAGGAGACCCCGGCCAGCTCGCCGATGAGCTGGATGACCTGCTCGTGGAAGACGACCACGCCGTGGGTCTGCGCCAGGATCGGTCGCAGGTCGTCGTGGGCGTAGGTCGGCGCCTTCCAGCCGTGCTTGACCTCGAGGTAGGGAGTGATCATGTCGCTCTTGACCGGACCGGGCCGGAAGAGCGAGATGTCGGTGATGATCTCCTCGAAGTCGTCGATGCCCGACTTGCCGATCAGCTCTCGCTGACCGGGCGACTCGATCTGGAAGACCCCCAGGGTCTGGGCGCTGCTGATCAACGCATAGGTGTCGGGGTCGTCGAAGGGGACCTGCTCAGGATCGTCGAGGTCGAGCGAGACCTCGTCGACGCGGCGGATCTCGGTGACGGCGTGCGCCATCGCGCTCTGCATCCGGATGCCGAGCACGTCGAGCTTGAGCAGCCCGAGGTCCTCCACGTCGTCCTTGTCGAACTGGCTCATCGGGTAGCCGGCGAAGCTCGCCTCGACCGGGGTCCGGTCGAGCAGGGTCGCATCGGAGAGCAGGACCCCGCACGGGTGCATCGCGACGTGCCGGGGCAGGCCGTCGAGCCGCTCGACGAGGTCGAACATCAGGTCGAGCCTGGCTTCGCTGAGTCCGCCCGAGCGCAGCTCGGGCAGCTCGCGCAGGGCGCTGCGGGCATCGCGGGCTCGGATGTGGGGGAAGGCCTTGGCGATCGCGTCGGTCTCCCCCGGCGGCAGGCCGAGCGCACCCCCGACATCGCGTACGGCGTGGCGGACCCGGTAGGTGTCCATCATCGAGACCGTCACGCACCGCTCACCGCTGTAGCGGTCGAGGATCGCCTCGTAGACCTCGAGCCGGCGTGCGGACTCCACGTCGACGTCGATGTCAGGCAGGGCGCTGCGCAGCGGGGAGAGGAACCTCTCCATCAGCAGCCCGTGCCGGATCGGGTCGACGCCGGAGACACCGAGCAGGTAGTTGACCAGGCTGCCTGCGCCGGAGCCGCGCGCAGCGCAACGCACCCCTCGCTCACGGATCAGGTCGGTCACGTCGCCCACGGTCAAGAAGTACGACGCGTAGCCGAGACCTGCGATCAGCTCGAGCTCGTCGTCGAGCCGCTTCCAGACGACCTGGCGCGGGCCGGAGCCATAGCGCCGCCCCACCGCTGCCTCGCAGCGCGACCGCAGCTCCAGGTCAGCGCTCGCCTGGCCACCGGCGAGGGCGAACTCGGGGAAGTGCACCTCGCCGAGCCCGAGGTCGGCGCGGGGGTCGAGGGCGCACCGCTCGGCCAGGGTGCGGGTCTGCGCCAGCAGCCGCGTCGCACCGCGGTCGGCGTCTCGGCCCAGACCGGCGGCGGCACAGATCTCCTCGGCCACCTCGTGCATCTGCTTGCCGGTCTTCAAGAAACCCTCGGCGTTGCGCCGTCCGAGGTGGCGCTGGTCGAGGGCGACGAGCCGCCGCGCGGCGTCGAGGACGTCGACGGTGATCGCGTCGCGGCGTTCGGCGTAGCGCACGGCGTTGGTCAGCACCGCAGGCAGACCGGTGCTCCGGGCCAGGGTCAACATCCGCGCTGCGTGCGGGGTGGTGCCGGCGCCCCACGCACCCGCGGACCCGGGGAGTCGGTGCGAGACCACCTCCACGACCAGGTGCGTGCGTGGGACCCAGGTCTGCCAGAGCTCCAGAGCCGCGCGGGCCTCGCCGTCGCGGCGCCGGGTCGCGGCCGGCCCGATCTCGGAGTCGGGGCCCAGGAGCACCACCAGGTCGCCGCTCGCCAACAGCTCGGCGACACCGTCCGGCAGTGCGGTGGGGTCCCGGAGGTCCAGGACAGGGTTGCCCCGCTCACCGGCAAGGTGCACGGCGGAGACGAGTCGACACAGGGCTGCCCAGCCGGCCCGTCCGCCGCCGGTGTCAGCGCTGGCCAGGATGGTCGCGCGCGGCAGTCCGCCCTGCTCGATCGGGAGGTCGCGGTAGGCACCGCCCCGCGCCGGGGTGCGCACCCTCGACGCCCCACCCGCTGCCGTCGCACCCACCGAGGTCCCGCGGTAGGCGAGGTTCACCCCCAGCACCGGCTGGATCCCGGCCCGGAGACAGGCCTTGGCGAACTTCACCGCGCCGTAGGTGCCGTCGCGGTCGGTGAGGGCGAGGAGGTCCATCTCGTGCCCGGCGGCCTGCTCGACCAGCGCGCTCGGGTGCGAGGCGCCGTACTGGAGGGAGTAGCCCGAGGACACGTGCAGGTGCGGGAACGGATCGGGCATGACGGTGGGCCTCTCGATGCCTGGCTCGACCCCGGGCGGACTGGCTCGACAGAGACGAGGTCTGAGGAGATGCTGCTGGACGACGTCAGGACACGTGGCGCACCAGCTGCTCGCGCAGCGGGGCGTGCGGCATGAGCCCGAGCGCCTGCTCCACCACGGCGAGGAACCGATCGGCATCGCGGACCAGGTCGTCGGCCTCACGCTCGGTGACCGCGCGGGAGGAGCCCGCCTCGGCGGCGGCTCGCTTGCCCGCACCCGCGGCGAAGAACGAGGCCCACTCGCCGAGCTCGGGGGCCACCTCGGCCAGCAGCACCCAGGCGTTCTTCTGTGGGCGCCGTCGGGCCGGAGCCGGACGGGCCCGCGCCGCGAGGAGCGCAGCAGCCGCACGGAGCGCAGCGACGTGGGCACAGGCGTAGCGGGTCGGCACCTCGGTGGCCGCGATCGCCTCGCTGAGCGACTCCGCCGAACGCAGGAGGTAGGAGTGGGTGGTCGCCGGGAGCAGGTAGGGGCTGCTCGTCGCCGGATCGGTGTCGTGCACAGTCGTGGTCATCGTCGGCCTCAGTCGTCGCAGCCGACGAGCAGCCAGCGACCGTCGGAGGTGTCGAAGGAGAGCTCGAACACCCCGAGGTCACCGGAGTCCCCCGTCTCGTCGCAGGACCGCACCGCACCCCGCCCGGCCTCGACGCGCCACATCTCACGCTCGCCCAGGAGGTCGAACGACGCACCGACGGGCAGCACGGACTCCTCGTCGGAGGTCGCTCCCGCTGCCCGTCCGCGCACAGCCCCGTCGTCGGTGCCGAGCACCGCCTGGGCCTGCGTCGAGTGCCACCAGGCGCCGGTCTCCACCCAGCGCGCCAGCACCACGCGCACCTTCCAGAGCCGCCCGCGCCACAGGAACTGGGCGGGTGCCTCGGCGCCGAGGACGGTGTCGCCCACCGCACCACGTCGTACTTCCACAAGATCGTCGTATCGCCTCACGACCGGCCTCCTTGCTGCGCCCCGGCCGGGCATGTCCCGGAGGACACACCCGTCGGTGCACGGACGGGGACCGGCGGGGCCGGGGGTCGAGGTCGACCCCACCGGGTGTTCGAACATCTGTTCGAACAATCCGAATCTACACCCGCCCTCCGACATCGCGTCAAGGAACGACCGCGGACCGGGCACCGACAGCGACAGCGCAGCGCCTGACGATCGGGCCCTCACCGCGCCCGATCAGGGGCCCGAACGTCAGGGACTGCCGCGGTGGAGACGCGAGGACAGTGCGGTGCGGTGGTCAGCCCTTGGCGGCGGGGCGGCGACGCGGCACGTAGGCGACGTAGGCGCTGGTCGTCGGCAGGTAGAGCGCGACGAGCAGGAGCACGTCGAGCACCAGCGCCACGATCGCGGAGACGGCGAAGACCGTCGGCGGAGAGGTCCGCAGCCCGGCGGCGATCACGAACGCGATCATCAACGTGCCTGCTCCCAGGCAGTGCCGGGCCCAGTTGTGCCCGTCGCGCAGGAACGACATCAGCACCAGCAGCAGGCTGGCCACCACGACGAACAGCACGACGACCACCGGCGCGAACGACGGCGGGACCCGCGTGTCGTCGGCCGAGCTGCCCTGACCGCCGGCCCAGGCAGTCACCAGCTCGGCGTCGAAGATCACGGCGAGCACCGTGACGCCGGCGGAGAGGAGCACCAGCAGCCAGATCAGCTGCACCGATCGGACGACCGAGGTGGGTCGCTGCATGTCGGTGCACCTCTTCCTCGGCTCGTCTGCTGGTCGACCCGGGGCGAACATGGTGCCCGCCGTACCGGTCCGGGCGGAGTCTAGTCACCCCTCCCGACCCACGGCTCCCCGGCAGGCAGACGCCGAGGGCCAGGCGCGGATAGCGTGTCGCCATGACCTCCGAACACCCCATGGTCACCCGCTTCCGCGACCAGCACGCCCACCTCGGCGGGCGCGGTGAGGTGGTGGTGCTGCCCGACTCGGTGCACACCGCCGCCCTGGCTGCCGAGGCGCTGGGCTGCGAGGTCGGGGCGATCGCCAACAGCCTGCTCTTCTGTGCCGCGGACGCCCCGGTGCTCATCCTCACCTCCGGTGCCCATCGCGTCGACACGGTCAAGGTGGCCGCTGCCATCGGCGTGGCGGAGCTGTCGCGGGCCACGCCGTCCTTCGTGCGCGAGCACACCGGCCAGGTCATCGGCGGCGTCTCGCCGATCGGCCACCCGGCGCCCGTGCCCACCTACCTGGACCCCTGGCTGCGCCGACACCCCGTCCTCTGGGCGGCGGCCGGCCATCCCACCGCGGTCTACTCGACCACCTACGACGAGCTGGCCGCCATGACCGGGGCCGTCGAGGTCGACGTCGACTGAGCACTAGGGTCGAGCCATGGCACGCGTGGTGGTGATCGGCGGTGGGTACGGCGGCTTGGCGAGCGCCGTGCGGCTCGCCAAGCTCGGTCACGGTGTCACGCTCCTGGAGGCCGGCGCGACCCTGGGCGGAGCCCTCACCACCGTGTCCGAGGGGGGCTACACCTGGGAGGCCGGCCCGGACTCGCTGCTGGTGCCGGCCGTGGTGCGTGACCTCTTCCGCAAGAGCGGCCGCCCTCTCGAGAACGAGCTCGAGGGCGGGCTCGTGCCCCTCGAGATCGTGCGCGAGCACCGCTTCGTCGACACCAGCCGGCTGCAGCTGCCGGGAGCCTCGCGCAAGGCGCAGGTCGATGCGTTCGACGCGCTCGGTCCCGGTCTCGGCGCCTCCTGGGACGCCTACGTCGACTCCTACGCCGACGTGTGGGACGTGCTCCGCCGTCACTACTTCGAGGAGGTCTGGCGCCGCGACGCCCTGCCGAAGGAGGTCGCGCAGCTCTTCGACAGCCGCGAGATGCTCTACAAGCGGTTGCGGCGCAGCTTCCGCGACGACCGGCTCATCGACGTCGCCGCCCACCCCTTCGTCGCCGAGGGGCACGACCTGCGCAACGTGCCGGCCTGGGCCGGCCTGGTCTCCTACCTCGAGCAGTGCTTCGGCTCCTGGACCGTGCCCGGTGGGATGCACCGGCTGCGTGACCTCCTCGCCGAGCGCCTGGAGACCCGCGGGGTCCTGGTGCACACCGACACCGAGGTCGAGGACCTCGTGGTGCGCGGCGGTCGGGTCGCCGCTGTCCGCACCGTGCGCGGGGGTGAGATCGAGGCCGATGCCGTCGTGGTCGCCGTCGACCCGCGACGGATCCCGGCGCTGGCCCCGCACGTCGTCCGCACGATGCCCGCGATGCCCCCGGTGATCGCCCACCTCGGCCTCGACGGCGTCGTGCCCGACCTGCCGCACGAGGTCGTGCTGCACGGCGACCCGGTGGTGATGATCCGCGCCGGCGGCACCGCTCCGGCCGGCGGCACCGCGTGGACCGTGCACGGTCGTGGGCGGCTCGCCGAGGACGTCCTCAAGGTGCTGGCCCGGGCCAAGATCGACGTGCGGGACAACGTGGCGGTGCGGGTCGACCGCTCCCCGCGGGCGCTCGTCACCGACTGGGGCGGTTCGCCGTACGGCGTCCTGTGGCAGGGCCGCGCCACCGTGCGGCGCAGGCTCGGCCCGGACACGCCCATCCCCGGCGTCTACGCCGCCGGGGCCCACGCCACGCCGGGATCCGGCCTGGCCTTCGTCGGGCTCTCAGCGGCCCTGGTGGCCGGAGCCGTCGGCCCGGCCTGAGCACGACGAGACGAGGGGTCAGACCTTGATCTGGAGCCGCTCGAAGATCTCCAGGGTCGCCCGGGAGAAGTTCAGCGTGTAGAAGTGCAGCCCCGGGGCCCCACCGCTCAGCAGCTCCTCGCAGAGCTCGGCGGCGATGGCGATCCCCTCCGCGCGCACGGCGTCGGGGTCCGAGCGCGAGGAGATGCGGGTGATGATCTCGTCGGGCACCTCGGTGCCGACCAGCTCGCCCTGACGCTGGATCGCGTTGAGGTTCAGGATCGGCATGATGCCGGGCAGGATGGGCATGTCGACGCCGCGCTCGCGGACCCGCTCGACGAGGCTGAAGTAGTCGGCTGCCCGGAAGAACATCTGCGTGACCGCGAACTCCGCGCCGGCGCGTGCCTTGGCCACCAGCACGTCGGCGTCGTGGTCGAGCGACGCTGCGCTCGGGTGCCCCTCGGGGAAGGCCGCCACCCCGATCCGGAAGTCACCGCGCGAGCGGGCGAGCTCGACGAGGTCGGTGGCGTAGGTGAGGCCGCCCTCGGTGGGGGTCCACTGGGCGCGGGGGCCCTCGGGCGGGTCGCCGCGCAGCGCCATCAGGTGGTGCACGCCCGCCTCGGTGTAGGAGTCGAGGATCTTCTCCAGCTCCTCGCGGGTGTGGCCCACGCACGTGAGGTGGGCGACCGGGGTCAACGAGGTCTCCCGCGCGATCCGACCGGTGATCTCCACGGTCATGTCGCGCGTGGAGCCGCCGGCGCCGTAGGTGACCGACACGAAGCTGGGCCGGTAGGGCTCGAGCGCGCTGATCGCCTTCCACAGACGCTCGGCGCCCGCCTCGTCCTTCGGCGGGAAGAACTCGAAGCTGATCGAGCGCTCCCCCTCGCCGAGAAGCTCGGCCATGCTGCGTCCGCTACCCGTTGCCATGGCGCCAACCTTACGAGAACTAGTCTCACCCACGTGGAGACAGACGCCGTGTGGGACCAGGTTTCGTTCCGCAACGAGCTTGACGCGACGCTCTCGGCGTTCCTCGACACCCAGGCCGAGCGGCTGGTGCCCCTCGGTCCGGACGCCGATCGTCTCGTGGCCGAGGCCCGCACCGCCGTCGCCGGCGGCAAGAAGTTCCGCGCGGCCTTCTGCAACTGGGGGTTCCGCGCGGTCGAGCCCGCCCCGAGCGATGCCACCGCGCTGCTGCGCGCCTGCGCCTCCCTCGAGCTGCTGCACGCCAGTGCGCTGGCCCACGACGACCTGATGGATGCCTCCGACACCCGACGCGGGCGCCCTGCCACCCACCGCGCCTTCGAGACCCAGCACCGTGGCGCCGGCTGGCGGGGCGGTGCCGAGCAGTACGGCGCAGCCGCCGCCATCCTGCTCGGTGACCTCCTGCAGGGCTGGGCCGACGAGCTGCTGCGCCGCTGCGGCCTGGGCTGGGACCGGGTGGGCCCGGCGTTGGAGGTCTTCGACCTGTGCCGCACCGAGGTCATCGCGGGGCAGTTCCTCGACGTGTCGGTGCAGGCGCGTGCCCGGGCCGACGTGCAGACCGCGATGACGGTGCTGCGCTACAAGTCGGCGAAGTACTCGATCGAGCGTCCGCTCCACGTGGGCGCTGCCCTGGCCGGCGCCGGACCCGAGACGCTCGCCGCGCTGACGTCGTTCGGGCTGCCGCTCGGCGAGGCCTTCCAGCTGCGCGACGACCTGCTCGGGGTGTTCGGCGACCCCGCCACCACCGGCAAGCCGGCCGGGGACGACCTCGTCGAGGGCAAGCGCACCGTGCTGGTCGCGCTCGCGCTCGATGGTGCCTCCGCCGCCGACGCGGCGTTGCTCGACCGCTCGCTCGGCACGCCGCTGTCATCAGGCGAGGTGGCGCGCCTACGCGAGGTGATCGAGGCCAGCGGCGCTCACGCCCAGGTCGAGGCCGTCATCGACGAGCTCGCCCAGATCGCGGTCGCTGCTCTCGACCGCGCTGACGTCGACGACCACGCCCGCGAGGTGCTGCGCGGACTCGCGGCAGCCGTCACCCAGCGCGTGCTCTGAGCTCCCCCGGATCCCCGGGACAGCCGGTCGTGCCCGGCGGTGCGGGCTAGGAGGCCGACCGACGCAGGACCGCGCCCGGCCCCGGGCCTCGCAGCAGGGTGGTGACCGAGGCCCCCAGCAGCTCCAGCACGATCGTGCACGTGCGTGGCTCCACCTCCGCACAGACGCCCCACGAGTCCCAGAGCAGGACCGGCTGCGTGCCGGGGGCGCTGGGCAGGTCGCCCAGCACGTCGGCGAGCGCGTCGAGGTTGTGCCCGTAGTACGACGGGAAGTCGAGGGCTGCGGCCAGCGCGGCGTGCAGGGCGGGCACGGTGTCGACGTGCGTCCCGTCGAGGTGGCCGAACCGACGCCCGGAGCGCTGCACGATGCCGCGCACGTAGGAGACGTCCAGGCTGGAGGACCAGCGGTAGAGCCCCGACGGGCGGGCCAGGAGCGCCGTAGGGTCCGTTCACACCACGATCCGAGCAAAGGAAGCGTAGTGATCGGCGGTCCAGTAGAACTCGCCACCGTCGCCGGTGACGATGCGGCGGGCGCCGCGGTCGTCGGACCCGGGAGTGTCGACGGTGTACTCCGCGTAGTAACCGCGTGGCTCGTCGGGGAGCAGCCCCTCGTAGTTGCCGAAGGTGCTGCCGTCCTTGTCGTAGGCGTAGGGGCCACCCACGAAGATCAGGTCGATGACGTCGGTCGCCTCGCGGGGCAGGTCGGCCAGCTCGATGAGCGGCAAGCCGCTCTCGGGGTCGATCGCCGGAGTCGAGCGGGTCGGGGTCGGCGAGGAGGGCGTGCTCCGCGGCGCGGGGTCGGCGGGCCGGGTCGGCATCGCCTCGGCGCTCCTGCTCGAGGCGCTCTCCGGGAAGGCGCCACTGGTCGGGCCGCCCGGGTCGCGGCCGTTGAGCAGCCAGACTCCGATGACGACCAGGAGCACCAGCCCCATCGCGCCCAGGCTCGAGGAGGACTTCGGGCGAGAGCTGCCGCCACGCGACGGGGTCGAGGACACGCCGCTGCGTCCTAGAACGCCAGCACTTGCGCGCGCCGCTTGACCTCGGTGCCGCGGTTCTCGCGCAGGGCGTCGATCGCCCGGCCGGGAAAGTCCTGGTCGAGGAAGAGCCAGGCGATGATCTCGCGGTCGTCGTAGCCGTTGTCGTGCATCATCGTGAGCAGGCCGGGCAGCCCCTTGACCGGGAGCGCGTCCTGGATGAGGTCGGCCGGCACCTGCTGGCCCGCGCCGGGGCGCGGCACCGCGGCAGCGAGCTCGTGGTCGCGGATCATCGTGCGGACCTTGGCGACGGTCACGTCGAGGCGTCGTGCGGCCTCGGCCCAGTCGATCCAGTCGGGCACCAGCTCGCCGAGGTCGACTTCGGCCAGCGTCGGTTCGGAGCTCATGGGTCCATGCTGCCACGCCACGGGGGACGCAGCCGCCTCGAGGGCCGCGCTCGCAGAGCCGCTCACCGGCGCCGGCCACCTGCCGTGCGCCACGCCGAGGAGGGACGAGCACCGGGCCGGCGGCTCGCCGACCGTAGGATGGGGCCCTTCGGAGTCTTCCCCTACCGGAGCAAGGAGGGTCGCCTTGAAGCCGGACGCACATGCTCCCGGTGGGCGAAGCATGCCCTCCTCCGACGCCCATCACGGCCGTCTGCTGGACGGGCGCTACCGGCTCGCCTCCCGCGTCGCGCGCGGGGGCATGGCCAGCGTCTACGAGGCCCACGACCTGCGGCTAGACCGCACCGTGGCGGTGAAGATCATGCACGCCGGGCTCGGTGACGACGCCGGCAACCGCGACTTCGCCGAGCGCTTCGTGCGCGAGGCCCGCGCCGCAGCACGGCTCTCGCACCCCAACGTGGTCGCGGTCTACGACCAGGGCGACGACGACGGCACCGTGTTCTTGGTGATGGAGCTCGTCACCGGTCACACCCTGCGCGACACGATCACCAAGGAGAGCCCGATGTCGCCGGCGCGGGCGCTGGCGCTGATGGATCCCGTCGTGTCCGCGATCGCCTCCGCGCACCGCAACGGGCTCATCCACCGCGACATCAAGCCCGAGAACGTGCTGATCGCCGACGACGGTCGGGTCAAGGTCGCCGACTTCGGGCTCGCCAAGGCGATCAGCGCCGAGACCCAGCACACCGCCACGCAGGGCGTGCTGATCGGCACCGTGTCCTACCTCGCGCCCGAGCTGGTCGTCGACGGTCGCGCTGATGCCCGCGCCGACGTCTACGCCCTCGGCGTCGTGCTCTACGAGCTGCTGACCGGGGTCAAGCCCCACGAGGGCGAGACACCGATCCAGGTCGCCTACCGCCACGTGCACCACGACGTGCCCGCCCCGTCGGAGCGTGTGCCGGACCTGCCGCCGTACGTCGATGCCCTGGTGGCACGCGCCACCGCGCGTGATCGGGGGCAGCGACCTGCCGACGCGGCCGTGCTGCTGCACCAGCTCCACCGGGTGGGCCACGCCCTGGCCACCGGCGTGCGCGACGACCCGGAGCTCACCGCCGACCTCGCCCCGCACCCGGTCCGCGACGACGCCGAGCTCGCCGACGCGGAGCAGGTCGGGAGCACGACCCCAGAGCCCTGGGACCAGCGCCAGCTCGACACCCTGCTGGCCACGCCGCGTGTGCGCGAGCACACCACCGTCCTGCCCACCCATGCCCCCGGCCCGGGCGGAGGCGCTCCGCCTCCCCCGACGCGCACGAGCCGCCGTCCCAAGCCGCCCAAGCAGCCCCGGGCACCCCGGTCCGCGGCGCCGCGACGATCGCGGCGCGGCCCGATCCTGCTGGCGCTGGCCCTGGTCATCGCCCTTGCCGTCGGCGGCGGCGCCTACTGGTACGGCGAGGCCCGCTACACCACGGCCCCGTCGGTGCTCGGCCTCACCAAGTCCGACGCGGTCCAGCAGCTCGAGGACGCCGGGCTCACCGTCGTCTACGGCGACAAGGTCTACGACTCCGAGCTGCCGGCGGGCTCCGTCGTACGCGCCGACCCCGGAGGGGGCGCCCGGGTGCTGCCCGGCGACGAGATCACCCTGGTGCTGTCGCTGGGCAAGCTGCTCGTCCCGAAGGTCCGTGGCCTCGAGGAGGACGCCGCCCAGGATGCGCTGCTCGCGCGCCAGCTGGAGTTCGGCACCAGCAAGCGTCGCTTCTCCGAGACCCAGCCGGCGGGCACCGTCCTGGGCAGCATCCCCAAGGCCGGTGCCGAGCTGAAGCCCGGCGCGAAGGTCGACCTGATCGTCAGCAAGGGCAAGAAGCCGATCCCGGTCGGGCGCTGGGTCGACACCGACATCGACACCGCGCGGGCCTCCCTCGAACGCCGCGGGCTGGTCGCACGCGTCGTCTCCGAGGAGTTCGACGACAGCGTCGTGGCCGGTCACATCCTCACCCAGGACCCCGGCTCGGGCACCCTGACCCGAGGCGGCGTCGTCTCCTTCACCGTCTCCAAGGGCCCCGAGCTCGTGACGGTCCCCTCGGTGCGCGCCTTCGGCGTCGATGCCGCCACCGACAAGCTCGAGGGGCTCGGCTTCGAGGTCGAGGTCGAGCGCAACTCCGACTACTTCGGGCTCGGGTTCGCCGTGCGCACCGACCCGCCCTCGGGCTCCCGCGCCCCCAAGGGCAGCACGATCACCCTCTACGTCCTCTGACCTGCTCGAGACGCCGTCCGGCGGCCGATTAGCATCTGCGGCATGCGTAACCCGGTCGGCACCCACGTCCTGGTGGGAGCCGGACTCGTCAAGGGCGCTCTCGCCTCCGCCGAGGAGCTCGGCTGCGAGGCCCTGCAGGTCTTCGTCGGCAACCCGCGCGGCTGGGCGCTGAGCGCCGGCAAGCCCGCCGAGGACGCCGCCTTCCGCGAGGCGACCGCCGAGCGCGGCATCCGCACGTTCATCCACACCCCCTACCTGGTCAACCTCGGCTCCCCCACGGCTGCGACGTACGAGAAGTCGGTGGACCTGGTGGCGCACAACCTGCGCCGGGCGGTCGAGATCGGCGCCGAGGGCGTGGTCGTGCACACCGGGTCGTACGTCGCCCCCGGCTCCGAGGAGGCCGAGGCCCGTCACGCCGCTGCCCTGCGCCAGGTGCGGGAGGGCCTGCTCCCGATCCTCGAGACGATCGGGGACGACGCCGAGGCTCCGTGGCTGCTGCTCGAGCCGACGGCGGGCCAGGGCCGCAGCCTGTGCGCCGGCGTCGAGGACCTCGACGCCTACCTCGGCGCCCTGGACTTCCACCCGCGGGCCGGGATCTGTCTCGACACCTGCCACGTCTTCGCCGCCGGCGCGCCTCTCGACGAGCCCGGCGGGGCAAGCGCGACCCTCGACCGGATCGTCGAGATCGGCGGACCCGGTCGGCTGCGGCTGGTGCACGCCAACGACTCGATGGACGTGCGCGGCGCGCTCAAGGACCGGCACCAGAAGATCGGTGAGGGACACATCGGCGTCGAGGCGTTCCGTGAGCTGTTCGCGCACCCGGCCACCGAGGGCGTCCCGTTCATCTTGGAGACGCCGGGGTCGCGCACCCTGGGCGACCCGGACCTGGCCCTGCTCAAGAGCCTGCGGTGAAGCGCCCGTCCACCACCGTCCTCGCGACGGTGGCGCTCCTGGTGATGACCGCCTCCTGGGGTTCGACGTTCTACCTCATCAAGGACCTGCTCGACCGGGTCCCGACCCTCGACTTCCTCGCGGTCCGTTTCCTGATCGCCGGGGTCGTCATGGTCGTCGTCGCGCCGCGCGCGCTGCTGCGCCTCTCTCCCGCCGCCCGGCGCCAGTCGGTCGTGCTCGGCGCCGTCTACGGGCTCGCCCAGATCCTCCAGACCGCCGGTCTCGCCCACACCGCCGCAAGCGTGTCGGGCTTCGTGACGGGTCTCTACGTCGTGGCGACCCCGGTCCTGGCCGCGCTGCTCCTGCGCACCCGGACGACGCCGATCACGTGGGCCGCGGTGGCCCTGGCGACGACCGGCCTGGCGATCCTCACCCTCGACGGCCTCAGCCTCGGCTACGGCGAGGCGATCACCCTGGTGGCAGCGATCCTCTACGCCCTGCACATCGTGGCGCTCGGCGCCTGGTCGACCCCGCGCGACGCGCTCGGCATGTCGATCCTGCAGGTGTTGATCATCGCCGTCATCTGCCTGGTCGCCACCGCTCCCGACGGGATCGTGCTGCCCGAGCGCACCTCGGACTGGCTCGCGGTGCTCTACATGGCGCTGGTCGCCGGAGCGCTGGCGCTGGTGGCCCAGACCTGGGCGCAGGCCCACCTCGCGCCGACCCGCGCCGCGATCGTGATGAGCATGGAGCCCGTCTTCGCGGCCGTGTTCGCCGTCGGCCTGGGCGGCGAGTCGGTGACGTGGCGGCTGCTGGGCGGCGGCTCGCTCGTGCTGATCGCGATGCTGGTGGTCGAGGCCGCTCCGCGCCGCTCCATCGAGGGCGAGGTGCAGCACCTCGTGGTGTGAGCCGCACGGCGCGACGTCCCAGCCCCTGGACCGCGACCGCCCGGCGACGAGGCTCCGGCTAGAGTCATGCTCGTGACGCGCACCTATTTCTTTGCACACCTGCCGGGAGCACCCGTGCAGGCCGTGTCCTAGACGCGTCCGCACCGTCAACGCCCCGGCTCGATGTCCGGGGCGTTTCGCATTCCCCGGCCGGGTCGCGGCGCATCACACCCCACCCGCACAGATAGAGGAACTCCCATGGTCGTCGTCATGTCACCGGATGCCACCGACGAGGACGTCGCGCACGTCGTCTCCCGCGTCGAGGGGGTCGGCGGCGAAGCGTTCGTCAGCAAGGGCGTCGTCCGCACGATCATCGGCCTCGTCGGTGACCTCGAGTCCTTCCACCACCTCAACCTGCGCACCCTCCAGGGTGTCGCCGACGTGCACCGGATCTCGGACCCCTACAAGCTCGTCAGCCGCCAGCACCACGCCGAACGCTCCACGGTCTGGGTCGGCAAGCTCGGCTCGCGGGTGCCGATCGGTCCCGACACCTTCACGTTCCTGGCCGGGCCGTGCGCGGTGGAGTCGGCCGACCAGACCCTCGAGGCAGCCCGCATGGCGCAGTCGGCCGGCGCGACGATCCTGCGCGGCGGCGCCTACAAGCCGCGCACCTCGCCCTACGCCTTCCAGGGCCTCGGCGTGAAGGGCCTCGAGATCCTCGCCGACGTCAGCGCCGCCACCGGCATGCCCGTGGTCACCGAGGTCGTCGACGCCCGCGACGTGCCGGTCGTGGCCGAGCACGCCGACATGCTCCAGGTCGGCACCCGCAACATGGCCAACTTCGGGCTGCTGCAGGCCGTCGGCGACGCCGGCAAGCCGGTCCTGCTCAAGCGCGGCATGACGGCCACCGTCGAGGAGTGGCTGATGGCGGCCGAGTACATCGCCCAGCGCGGCAACCTCGACGTCGTGCTCTGCGAGCGTGGCATCCGCACCTTCGAGCCCGCCACCCGCAACACCCTCGACATCTCGGCCGTCCCGGTCGTGCAGGCCACCAGCCACCTGCCGATCATCGTCGACCCGTCGCACGCCGCCGGACGCAAGGACCTCGTCGTCCCGCTCTCGCGCGCCGCGATCGCCGTCGGCGCCGACGGCGTCATCGTCGACGTGCACCCCGACCCCGAGACCGCGCTGTGCGACGGCCCGCAGGCGCTCCTCGGCGCCGACCTGCGCGACCTCGCGACCGCCGTACGCCGCCTTCCCGAGGCTGTCGGCCGCGCGCAGGCCCAGGAGTACATCGGGCGCGGCTGACCGCGGCACTACCCTGGACCGACCACCGGTCCAGCCGACCGCTGAGAGGAGCGGGCCATGGAAGCCTGCGCGCGCTGTGGACACAGCCTGGGCATCGGGCGCTTCTGCACCAACTGCGGACACCCGATCGAGTCGCCGGCCGCGACGTCGTCCGCTCCTCCGCCGGCGCCTGGCGCACCTCCTGCTCCTGGCGCTGACGACTGGCGCGACACCACGGCGGAGCGTCCGGCCGTCCCTGTGCAGCGGCCCCCGGCCGGACCCCCCGACCACGCGCCGCCGCCTGCCTACCCGCTCCCGCAACGAGCGCGCTTCCCCTTGTACGCCGACGACCCCACCGGGCCCGGCAGCGAAGGGGTGCTGGCCGCAGCATCGGGCGAGGATGCTCTCTGGTCGACCGGGTCCGAGGCAGACCGGCGCCACGCAGGCACGAGCGGACGGCGTGCCGCCGTGCTGTGGCTGGCCGGCGCGGTGGCCCTCCTGCTCGTGGTCGGCGGCGCCATCGGCGTCGTCCTCCTGCTGCGCGACGACGACCCGGCGCCGGCGACGGGACGTGAGACGAGCACCGGTGCCACACCGACGGACTCGTCCCCCGCGACGACCGAGTCGTCCGCGACGCCTCCTGAGTCCGAGCCGCCGTCAGCAGCAGCCGGCGAGGCCGTGGACGTCGCAGCCGGCGCCACCGCCGTGCCGCCGGACACCGCCGCCCCGAGCCGCGACGTACGCGGCAACCCGGTGCGCTACGAGGCTCGCAACATGCTCGACGGCCAGGCCGACACCGCGTGGCGCATGGCCGGCTCCGGGGTCGGTGCCGAGATCGTCTTCCGGCTCTCGGCCCCGACGAGCATCACCGAGGTGGGCCTGATCAACGGCTATGCCAAGCAGTCGCCCGGCTACGACGGCTACCGCGCCAACCGGCGGCTCAAGGCGGTGCAGTGGGTCTTCGACGACGGCACCAAGGTGCGTCAGCAGCTCGCCGACGACCGTGGCCCCCAGACGATCTCGATCGACGACGTGGTGACCACCACGATCACCCTCCGGATGCTCCAGGTGACTCCCCCGGGGCCGGGGTCGTCGGGCCGCGACTACACCGCGATCAGCGACGTGACGCTGCTCGGCGTCCCGGGCTGATCCTCGCGCCGATCGTCACAGCGCCGCCAGCAGCTGCGCCGCGCGCTCGGCGTCGGCCCGCGAGACCCCGAGGTGGGTGACCAGCCGCACCGCGGTCGGCCCCACCGTCGCGACCCGGACCCCGGCCTCGGCCGCCGCGGCGACGAAGGCGGCGGCATCCGAGCGCTGCACCACCACGATGTTGGTGTCGACGCCGGCCGGGTCGACCCCGCACGCCTCGGCGAGGAGCTGTGCGTGCGCGTGGTCGTCGGCGAGACGCTCGACGTGGTGGTCGAGCGCATGCAGCCCGGCAGCAGCCAGGATCCCCACCTGTCGCATCCCGCCCCCCATGCGCTTGCGCCACACCCGCGCCTCGGTGACGGTGTCGCGGCTGCCGACGAGCACCGATCCGATCGGCGCTCCGAGCCCCTTGGACAGGCAGACGGAGAGGACGTCGGCGATCGCGCCGTACTCGACCAGCGGGGTGCCGGTGGCGACGTGCGCGTTCCAGATGCGCGCCCCGTCGAGGTGGATGGCCACGCCGACGCCGGTGGCCCACTCGCGCAGGTCGCGCAGGTCGCCGATGTCCAGGACCGTGCCCCCGGCGAAGTTGTGGGTGTTCTCGATCGAGATCGCGGTGGTCCGCACGAAGAACGGGCCCATCTCCGGGGCGTAGAGCCCCTGCACCGCAGCCAGGTCGACGTGACCGCGCGGATGCGTCCAGGTGCGCATCGTGACACCGCTGTAGGCGCCGTGGGCGCCGAGCTCGGCGCGCGCGATGTGGGCCGACGACTCGCACAACACCTCCTGGCCGGGGGCGACGAGCGAACGGACAGCGAGCACGTTGGACATCGACCCGGTGGGCATGAACAGCGCCGCCTCGTGGCCGAACATCGCCGCCACCCGCTCCTCGAGGGCAGCGACCGTCGGGTCCTCGCCGTAGACGTCGTCACCGACCTCGGCCGCAGCCATCGCGGCACGCATCGCGTCGGTGGGGCGGGTCAGGGTGTCGGAGCGCAGATCGATCACTGCCCCATCCTCGCTGAGCCGTCGTGGAGGTTTACGACGGGTCGGCCCGAGCGCTCCGCAACCCTCCGCGCCCGCAACCCTCCGCGCTCCCAGGTCGCCTGAGCAAGCTCAGGCGGACCTGGCGCGGAGCATCTCGGCGACGAGGAAGGCGAGCTCGAGGGACTGCACGCGGTTGAGCCGCGGGTCGCAGACCGACTCGTAGCGGTTGCCCAGGTCGATCTCCAAGAGCTCCTCGCCGCCGCCGACACACTCGGTGACGTCGTCGCCGGTCAGCTCGACGTGGACGCCGCCGGGCCAGGTGCCGAGCTGGTGGTGGACGTCGAAGAAGCCCTGCACCTCCTCGATCACGTCGTCGAAGCGGCGGGTCTTGTAGCCGGAGCTGGCCTCGAAGGTGTTGCCGTGCATGGGGTCGCACACCCAGGCGACCTGCAGGCCGGCCGCGGTCACCTTCTCGATCAGCGGCGGGAGTCCGTCGCGGATCTTGCCGGCGCCGAACCGCGTGATGAAGGTGAGGCGCCCCGGCTCGTTGTCCGGGCTCAGTCGCTCCGCTAGCGCGATGGCGTCGTCGGCGGTCGTGGTGGGGCCCAGCTTCACACCGATCGGGTTGCGCACGTGGCTGAGCAGCTCGACGTGGGCGTTGTCGAGCTGACGGGTGCGCTCGCCGATCCACACGAAGTGGCCGGAGAGGTCGTAGTGCTGGTCGGTGCGGGAGTCGAGGCGGGTCATGGCGTGCTCGTACTCGAGCACCAACGCCTCGTGCGAGATGTGGAAGTCGACCTGGTGGAACTCCTCGGGGTCGGCACCGATGGCCTTCATGAACGCCATCGCACGGTCGATCTCGTGCGCCATCGCCTCGTAGCGCTGGCCGGCCGAGGACTCGGCCACGAAGTCGGTGTTCCAGGTGTGCACCTGGCGCAGGTCGGCATAACCGCCGGCGATGAAGGCCCGGATCATGCTGAGCGTGGCGGCCGAGGTGCGGTGCACCTCGAGCAGCCGGCGCGGGTCGGGCAGCCGCGCTTCCTCGGTGAAGTCGAAGCCGTTGACGGCGTCGCCGCGGTAGGCCGGCAGCGTGATGCCGGCGCGGGTCTCGAGGTCGGAGGAGCGCGGCTTGGCGTACTGACCGGCCAACCGGCCGAGCTTGACCACCGGCACGGACGCGGCGTAGGTGAGCACCACGGCCATCTGCAGCAGCACCCGCAGCTTGTTGCGCGTGTTGTCGGCCGTCACCCCCGCAAAGGTCTCGGCGCAGTCGCCGCCCTGGAGCAGGAACGCCTCGCCCCGCGCGACCGCGGCGAGCTTGGCGGTGAGCTCGTCGCACTCGCGCGCATAGACGAGCGGGCGGGCGCTGCTGAGCTGCTCGACGGTGGCATCGACGAGGGAGCGGTCGGGATAGTTCGGCTGCTGCGCCGGGCCGAGCGCGTGCAGGGTCGCGAGGTCGGGAAGAGACACCCCGTCAGCCTACGCGCGCCGGTCCTTGCGGCGCTCGTGCGCCCACGTGAGCGTCCACAGCGCCAGCCCGAGACCGAGCAGGATGCCCGCGATCGGGTACTGGCCCTGTTGATCGGCACTACGCGCCCACGGGCCCACGAGGAACAGGCAGGACGCGGCCCCGACCCAGGGCAGCGGTCGCGGGGCGCGGAAGTGCTCGTGGTCGTGGTCCGGGGGGCGGCGCCGGATGACGAGGAGCGCGATGTTGACCACCGCGAAGACGCCCAGAAGCAGCAGCGACGTCGTGCCGCCGAGCAGGGAGACCGCGTCGGCCCCTGAAGGACTGCGGCTGGCGAGGACGACGTAGCTGATGAGGCCGAAGGCGAGCGCCGTGGTGAAGCAGATCGACACCCACGGCGTACGGCGACGGCGGTGCACCGTGCCGAACACCCGCGGCAGCACACCCTGCGTCGCCATGCCGTAGAGGAGCCGGCTGGCCATGAGCATGTTGATGAGCGCCGAGTTGGCGACCGCGAACATCGCGATGAAGGGGAAGACCGTGGCGAAGGGCAGGCCGGGCGCGCCGGCGGCGACGACCTGGGTGAGCGCCGATGGCAGGGCGGGATCGGTGAGGTCACCGACCGGCACCAGTGCCACAGCGGTCACCGAGACCAGGAGGTAGATCACCCCGGTGACCCCCAGCCCGGTCAGCATCACCCGCGGGAAGTCACGCACGGGGTTCTCGCACTCCTCGGCCATGTTGACCGAGTCCTCGAAACCGACCATGGCGAAGAAGGCCAGGGTGGTCGCCGCGGTGACCGACAAGAAGATGCTCTTGCCCTCACCGCTGTCGAAGACCACCACGCGCGAGAAGTCGGCGTTGCCCTGGGTGACGGCGTAGAAGCCGACGAAGATCACCAACAGCAGTCCCGAGAGCTCGACGAGCGTGAGCACCACGTTGGCCCGCACGCTCTCCCCCACGCCGCGGAAGTTGACCACCGCCACGACGAGCATGAACAGCAGGGCGATGCCCAGCACCGCGACCGAGCCGTCCGCGGCGTCGAGGCCGAAGCCGTCGCGCAGGAACCCGGCGAACGCACGCGATGCCGTGGATGCCGACGTGATGCCGGAGCACATCACCGCGAAGGCCACCATGAACGTCACGAACGGCACCCCGAACGCCTTGTGCGCATACAGCGCGGCACCGGCGGCCTGGGGGTAACGGGTCACCAGCTCCAGGTAGGACACCGCGGTCACCGTGGCCACCAGGAAGGCGACGAGGAACGGCACCCAGGCCGCGCCGCCCACCTCCCCGGCGACATCGCCGGTCAGCGCGTAGACCCCCGTGCCGAGGATGTCGCCGATGATGAACAACAGCAGCAGCCGTGGGCCGATCACGCGGACCAGGCTCGGCTGGTCCGCGGTCGGTGTGGTGGGGTTCATGTGGGCCTGCTCTCAGATGGCAGTCGGCTCCGGCACGCCACGGGTCTCGACGCGGCCGTCGCGACCTCGCTTGACCTGGCTTCCCACGCTCATGGCTGGACCTGCTTCTCTCCGCACCGCGTCTCGACGCGCCGGTCCCGACCTCGCAAGCTCGGTCGGGCGGCTTGCTCGACGACCAACGATGTCGGGACTGCCTCCTTCGTCGGCAACCCCGACATCACCCAAAGAAGACCTGGGCCTCGGCGTACTCGGCCTCGCTGACCAGCTTGAGCTGCCCGGTGCCCTCGGCGAGGGGGATCCGCACGATGTCGGTGCCGCGCAACGCCATCATCGTGCCGAAGTCACCGTCGGCGACGGCGTCGATCGCCTGGAGACCGAAGCGCGTCGCCAACCAGCGGTCGAACGCCGTCGGGGTGCCGCCGCGCTGGACGTGACCGAGCACGACGGCGCGTGCCTCCTTGCCGGTGCGGTGCTCGATCTCGCTCGCGAGCCGGTCACCGATACCACCGAGGCGGACGTGGCCGAAGGCGTCCTTCTCCCCCGACACGACGCTCATGTCACCGCCCTCGACCGGCACGGCTCCCTCGGAGACGACGATGATCGGCGCGAAGTCGGTCTGGAACCGCGTGGTGACGTGGGCGCAGATCTTCTCGATGTCGAAGGGCTGCTCGGGGATCAGCACGGCGCTCGCTCCCCCGGCGATGCCGGCGTGCAGCGCGATCCAGCCGGCGTGCCGCCCCATCACCTCCACGACGAGCACCCGGTGGTGGGACTCGGCGGTGGTGTGGAGCCGGTCGATCGCGTCGGTGGCGATGTTGACCGCGGTGTCGAAGCCGAAGGTGAAGTCGGTGCCGGAGAGGTCGTTGTCGATCGTCTTGGGCACCCCCACCACATGGACCCCCATCTCGGCCAGCTTGGTCGCGACGCCGAGCGTGTCCTCGCCGCCGATCGCGATCAGCGCCTCGACACCGGCCCCGGCCAGGTTGTCCTTGATCTGCTCGACACCACCCTCGATACCGAACGGGTTGGTGCGCGAGGAGCCCAGGATCGTGCCACCGCGCGGCAGGATGCCGCGGCACTCCTCGATGCCCAGAGGCATGGTGAGTCCTTCTAAGGGGCCCTTCCAGCCATCGCGGTAACCCACGAAGTCGAAGCCGTGCTGGGTGACCCCCTTGCGCACGACGGCGCGGATCACAGCGTTCAGTCCGGGGCAGTCGCCTCCTCCGGTGAGTACTCCGACGCGCATGCCACTCCTCCTGGTCGAGACCACGGTGCGACCCGATTGGATCGTTCACATCCCGTACGTCCACCTAACCACGCGGTGCCGCCGCCTGGCGAGAGCCGGGTCACAGCAGGCGCCGCCCCGACGGGCCCGGACCGGGGCCGGACCTGACCACGGCGCAACGGTGGCCCACTAGGCTCGCGCCATGACATTTTCCATCGTGGCCCGCTCCGACGACGGCGAGTCGTGGGGCGTGGCCGTGGCCTCCAAGTTCCTTGCGGTCGGTGCCGCGGTGCCCGCAGCGGTGGCCCAGGTGGGCGCGATCGCCACCCAGGCCCACGCCAATGTCGCCTACAAGGGCCTGGCCCTGTCCCACCTCGACGAGGGGGCCACCGCCTCGGTGGCCCTGACCCGTCTGCTCGAGGAGGACGAAGGACGCGACCACCGCCAGGTCGGCATCGTCGACGTCGACGGTGGCGCCGCCTCCCACACCGGACACGCCTGCATCGAGTGGGCCGGCGGTGCGACCGGTGAGGGCTATGCCATCCAGGGCAACTGCCTGGCCGGCGCCGAGGTCGTCGAGGCGATGGAGTCGGCGTGGAACGCCGGGACCACACTGCCCTTCGCCGACCGACTGCTCGCCGCCCTCGCCGCCGGCGACGCCGCCGGGGGCGACAAGCGTGGTCGCCAGTCGGCAGCGCTGCTCGTCGTCCGCGATGGCGCCGGCTACGACGGCAACGACGACATCGCCGTCGACCTGCGCGTCGACGACCATGCCGCACCGGTGCCCGAGCTGGCCCGACTGCTCGACCTCAACCAGCTCTACATGACCGCCTCCACCGAGGACGAGAAGGTGCCGGTCACTCCAGAGCTGCGCGCCGAGCTCGAGGAGTTCGCCCGCGCGCAGGGCCATCCCGACTTCTCGACCTGGGTCGGGACCGAGAACTACGAGATGCGCGTCGACTCCGACCTGGACTGGATCGACGTGCAGGTCCTCGCAGTCGTACGCGCCGGCGGAGCCGACCCCGCGCCGTGACGGTCCTGGCCATCGAGGCGGCCGAGGGTGCGGTCCGTGCGCTCGTCGTCTCCGAGGCCGGGGCGGTCCTGGCCCGGGCAGAGGCCGCGGTCGAGACCCGTCGGCCCGCGCCGGGCCGGGTCGAGCAGGCGCCCGAGGACCTGTGGGCAGCCACGGTCGGCGCCACCCGTGACGTCCTCGAGCAGGTCGACCCGGCCCAGCTGGTCGGCATCGGCCTGACCGCCCGCAGCGACGCGCTGGTCCTCTGGGACCGCGACACCCTCGGGTCGCCGCGCCACGCGATCCTCGGGACCGACCGCCGTCCGGCGGAGGGCCGGGCGCGGCTGGTGACCGACGGTCACCTGGCTCGGGTCCGCGAGCTGACCGGGATCTCCCTGGACCCCGATCCGGCCGGCGCCGCCGTCCTCGGTCCGGCCCTGGCCTGGGTCGCCGAGCACGAGCCCCACACGTGGGCGCTCGTCGCGGCGGACCGGTACGCCGCGGGCGGCATCGACTCCTACCTGGTCGCCCGGATGACGCGAGGCCTGGAGCACCTCACCGATCTCTCCAGCGCCTCGCGGTCGCTGCTCCTCGACCTGGACCTCGGCGTCTGGTCGGCCGAGCTGTGCGCCCTGCTCGGGGTGACGCCGGAGGCGCTCCCCGAGCTGGTGCCGAGCTGGGGTCGCCTCGCGGTGACCGAGGCCGCGACGTTCCTCGGCCTGGAGCTGCCCCTCACCGCCGTCGTCAGCGACCGGACAGCAGCCCTGGTGGGTCTGGGCTGTCGCGAGGCCGGCGCGGCGTCGCACTCCCCCGGCCGCTCGCGCCTGCGCGTGGCGGGCGGCGCGACCCGTCCGGCACCCGGGGACCACGAGACGGTGAGCATCGCGTGGCGCGCTCCGACCGGCGAGACCGCCTGGGTCGTCGAGACGGATCCCCCGGACGTGGTCCCGGCCGATGCAGCCGCGCTCGGAGCCGCCCACCTCGCCGGTCTCGGAGCCGGCCTGCGGGAATCCCTGGCCGACGTCCCCGGGTCGAACGGCTAGCCGAGGCGGTCGAGCGCGGCTGCGGCAGCATCGCGGGACCTGGTCGCCTCCTGGAGCGTCTCGAGGGCCTGGGCCCGAGCCTCCTCGGCGTCGCCCAGGTCGTCGTCGACCGCGTCGTAGGTCTCCTCCAGCTCCGCGATCCGGCGCTTGAGCTCATCGATCTCGGCCTCGAGCTGGAGCTGGCGGGCCTCGAGCTGCTCGACCTCGACCACGGCGTCGTCGTAGCCGACCTGTGCCTCGCCCACCTGGTCCTCGGCCTCGGTGAGGTCCTGCTCGGCGACCGCGCGGGCCTTTGCGGCCGCATCCGGATCAGGTACGACGTGCAGTGCGGGGCGCTGCGATGGCTCGGGCGAGGCCGCAGTGGTCGTGGCGGTGAAGCCCAGGGCGCTCGGCACCGCAACGGCGGTCGTCGGGTCGACGTCGTCGAGACCCGTGGTGGCGAGAGCCGAGACGAGCAGACCGCTGCGCACCGCAGCGCCGCACCGCTCGTCGATCATGGCGGCGGTGAGGGTGGCCTCGACCTGGTCGGCGACGGCCGGGGTGACCTTCACCCCTGCCGAGCCCGCCAGCGAACGGGCCTGCTGGGTGACAGCGGCGGTCAGCTGGCGGCGCTGCTTGGTCAGCGAGCGCAGCTCATCACCGGACATCCCGGCCTGCGCCTCACGGAGCGCAGCCCCGATGGCGAGCACCTGGTCGACCTGCCCACCCTCGCGGCGTACGAGCAGGTTGACCACCCAGGCAGCCAGCGACGGCTTCTTCAGCCCCTTGACCGGCGCACTGAGCTCGGCCTGCTCAGTGCCCTTGAGCTCCTTGGCACGAGCATCGCGCGCGGCGGTGAAGTCCGCCAGCGGGAGCGCATAGAGCGCATCGGCGATCTCCAGGAGCGGGTCGGTCACGCCGGGGAGTCTGCCAGGGCCCTCCGCACCACGGTCAGTCGTCCTCGTCGAGGCCCTGCTCGATGGCATAGCGGGTGAGCTCCACCCGGTTGTGCATCTGCAGCTTGCGCAGGGTGTTCTGCACGTGGTTCTGCACCGTGCGGTGCGACAGCACCAGTCGTTCGGCGATCTGCTTGTAGGACATGCCCTTGGCGACCATCTTGAGGATCTCGGTCTCGCGCTCGGTCAGCTCGGGGTGTCCGGGCACGGCCGTCGTGGGCTCCGACAGCCGTCGGAACTCACCGAGCACCAACCCGGCGAGACCGGCGGTGAAGACCGAGTCGCCGCGTGCGACGCGCCGTACGGCGTCGAGGAGCTCCTCGCGGGAGGCCGACTTGACCAGGTAGCCGGTCGCCCCCGCCTTGACCGCCTCCAGCACGTCGTCCTGCTCGCCCGAGGCCGACAGGATCAGCACCCGCGCGCTCGGGTCCTGGCGCAGCACCTCGGCGGTGACCTCCACGCCGTTCGGCCCGGGGATCTGCAGGTCGAGCACCACCACCTGCGGACGCGCAGCAGGGAACCGGGCCAGCGCCTGGTGTCCGTCGGCGGCCACCGCCACGACCTCCAGCCCGGCGGCCTGCAGGTCACGCTCGACCGCCTCACGCCACATCGGGTGGTCGTCCACGACCATCACCCGGATCACCGGCTCATCGCTCACGCGCTGACCCTAACCGCTTCGACACGCGAGGGACGCTCAGCGGTGGTAGCGACCGCGGAAGTGGCGCAGCAGCTCGTCGTCGTCACCGACGACGACCTCGTCGACCACACCGGTCACCAGCACCGACCACCCCACCTCGGCGCTCGACTCGATGTTGAGCGTGACTCTCGTGGAGGCGTCGCTGAGGACCGGACCGTGCGGGGAGGGCTCGAACGACGCCGCCCGGAAGGGGCCGCCGGGCGCCGGGCTGAGCCCGGCGAACACCTCGGCGAGGTCGCGGTGGCGCCACGACAACAGGTGCACGACACATCGCCCGGTCCGGGCGAGCACGTCAGCGAGGTCGGAGTCGGGGTCGAGCAGCGCCAGGACCCTGGCCGGCTCTCCCTGGGCCAGCATCAGCGAGGTGACGGTGAGCCCCGCCCTGGCCTCCTCGTCGCCGGCGGTCCACAGCGTGACCGCACCGCCGAGCCGTCCGCGCAGCCGCCGCGCGGGATCGGGGTCGGGGTCGGCGAAGGGATGGGTGTCGTGGATCGTCACCGCGGGACCACGAGCTCCCACTCCGTGCCGAGCGGGCCGGTGCTCAGGCGGGCCTCGCCGCCGAGATCCTCGATCCGTCCGCAGATCGACTGGCTCACGCCGAGTCGGCCCTGAGCGGCGGCCTCCTCGAGGCGTCCCTCGCCGATGCCAGGGCCTTCGTCGCGCACCGACACCTCGATCCGGTCGTTGAACGCCTCCAGCAGCACCCAAGCCGGTGCTCGCTCGCCCACGTGGGCAGCGACGTTGTCCAGGCAGGCGGCCACGACCGCCACGAGCTCGTCGGCGACCCGCAGGTCCACGTCGACGGGCCCGCCGGGCACCACGATGTCGACGCCGGGGCGGATCCCGAGACGGCCCAGGTGGGCGGCGAGATCGACCGTGGTCGCGTCGGTGACCGGGCGTACGGCGTCCTCGGTGCGGATGAGCGTGCGCAGCGCCGACTCCTGCTCGCCGGCGAGGCGAGCCAGCTCGGCTCCTTCGCCGCCCAGCTCGCCGCCACGCCGCTGCATGAGGGCCAGCACCTGCAGGACACCGTCGTGGACCACCCGGGCCAGCCGGGCCCGCTCGGCGGCGGCCGCCGCCGATGCGTTGGGCGATGTCGCGCTCGTCGGCCATCTGCTGCAGGGAGCCACACATGTAGCCGACGATCGGACCACCGATGACCAGCAGGAAGAAGTTGCCGTAGTTGGTCTGGGTGAGCTCGTCACGGACGAGCAGGTCCACACCGCCGAGCAGCAGCCCGGCGACCAGGCCACCCACCCACCGGAAGCGGATGGCCCAGGCCAGCAGGGCCGCCATCACCCAGAACCCCGGCACCGTGGCGTTGAAGAACTCGCCCTTCACCACCGGGGTGAGCATCAGCAGCGACAGCGCCACGGCGAGGTCGGCCACGAGGAGCGCCGGGGTGCGTCGGTGGGCCTCGGTGTAGGCCCAGGTCACGAAGGCCGTCCAGACGATCATGGTCGCGACCAGCACGAACCCGCCGACGGGATGGTCGTAGTTGTGCACGCCGCGGTAGATGTTCAGCGCGACGGCGTTGAGCAGCACCACGCCGCGCAACACGGCCAGCGCACCGAACAACCGGTCCTCGACCGCAATCGCCGCCCGGACCTGTCCTCGTTCGCTGTCCGCAGGATTCAGGACGCCTGCCTCTGGTCGTCGGCCGCCTCGCCCCGCGCCTGCGCAGCGGCCTTGGCCTCTGCGTCGAGCCGCTTGGCGTCCTCCTTGGCCTGGGTGGCGTACTTGTCGACGTACTCCTGCCCGGAGAGCCGCATGATCTCGTACATGATCTCGTCGGTGATCGAACGCAGGATGTAGCGGTCGTTCTCCATGCCCTCGTAGCGCGAGAAGTCCAGCGGCTTGCCGAAGCGCACCACCGGGCGCGTGATGGTGCCGAAGGTCTTGCCCGGAGGCGCGACGACGTCGGTGCCGACGACGGCGGTCGGGATCACCGGGACGCCGCTCTCGAGCGCGAGCCGCGCCACCCCGGTCTTGCCCCGGTAGAGGCGGCCGTCGTGCGAGCGGGTGCCCTCGGGGTAGATGCCGAACAACCCGCCGTCGGCGAGGACCCGCTTGGCCGACATCAGGGCGCCCGCCGCGGCGTCGGCGCCGGACCGGTCGATCGGCACCTGCCCCGACCCGGTGAAGAACTGCTTCTGCAACCAGCCCTTGATGCCGGGAGTCGTGAAGTACTCGGCCTTGGCCACGAAGGTGACGCGACGCGGCAGGGTCAGCGGCACGAACAGCCAGTCCGCGTACGACAGGTGGTTGCTCGCCAGGATCGCGGGACCGTCGGGCACGTTCTCGGCGCCCTCGGTCTGAGGTCGGAAGACGACCTTCAACAGCGGACCCAGAGCGAAGAACTTGAGGAACCAGTAGAACAACCGCGTCACCTTTCCCCGAGACGTCAGCACCAGCAGGAATTTCACGACGACCCGCCAGCGGCACTGGCCCGGAGCGGTTCGACCGACGAGCGCAGCCTAATGCCTGTGCCGGGCGGGCCCCGCCAACGGCGGACCGCGGACACCGGCGCCCGGGCCGGTGCGGCACAATCCCCGGCATGGACTCCGCCGCGACCACCGCGCCCCTGACCGTCGCCGCCCGCCCGGAGCTGACCGGTGGACGCCGCATCGGCGTGCTGCTCAGCCACGGCTTCACCGGTTCTCCCGTCGCGATGCGCCCGTGGGGCCAGCACCTGGCCGACATCGGGTACGGCGTAGCGGTCCCCCGCCTGCCCGGCCACGGCACCACGTGGGAGGAGCTCAACACCTGCCGGTGGGAGGACTGGTACGGCGAGATCACGCGCGTCTTCGACCAGCTCTGCCTCGACCACGACGCGGTCGTGGTCGGTGGGCTGTCGATGGGCGGCTCGTTGGCCCTGCGCGTCGCCGAGCAGTACCCCGAGCGGGTGGCCGGGGTGATGGTGGTCAACCCTGCCGTGGCGACCAAGCGGCTCGACGTCAAGCTGCTGCCGGTGCTCAAGCACGTCGTGAAGTCCTTCCCGGCCATCGCCGGCGACATCAAGAAGCCGGGCATGTCCGAGGGCGCCTACGACCGCACGCCGCTCAAGGCGATCCACTCGTTCATGCAGACGTGGCCGACGATCATCGACGACCTGCCCGCGATCACCTCACCGCTGCTCTACTTCCGCTCCCCCGAGGACCACGTCGTCGACGGGCTCTCCCAGCCGATCATCGTGGGCGGTGTCTCCAGCACCGACATCACCGAGGTGCCGCTGCCCGAGAGCTACCACGTGGCCACCCTCGACAACGACGCCCCCACGATCTTCGAGACCTCGGCTGCCTTCATCGCCCGCGTGACCGGCTG
>CAVXDL010000013.1:0-230996 GCA_963760515.1 uncultured Actinomycetota bacterium | reverse complement strand
TCCGGTCACGCTCGCGGGGTCGCCGCCGGGAGGGTCGAGCCGTGCCGGGGGCGGCAGCAGGCTCAGAGGAACCCTGCCTCGGTCATCAGGTCCACCACGGTCTCGCCGTCGAGGTCGGAGACGTTGACGTCCGGGGGGTCGAGGTCGCCGAGCGGGGGCACCGGCGGGGCCAGCTGCACGGCCGGGTTGAGCGGGTACTCCAGGGCGTAGGAGTCGGCCAGCACCTGCTGGCCGTCCTCGCTGGTGAGGTAGGCGATGAACGCCTCGGCGTCGGTCCTGGTGTCGCTGGAGGCCAGCATGCCGGCGCCGGAGACGCTCACGAAGGCGCCGGGGTCTGGTCGCCGAAGAAGTAGAGCTCGCTGTTGTCGCTGACGTCGCCGTTCTCGGCCTGGTCGCGGTACCAGTAGTAGTGGTAGATGATCCCGATCTCGGACTCGCCGGAGTCGACCGACTGGAGCACGACGTTGTTGCCGTCGTAGACGGTGCCGTTGGCCTTGATGCCGGCCAGCCAGGCGCGGGTGGCGTCCTCGCCCTCGAGGTCGAGCACGGCGGCCACGATCGCCTGGAAGTCGGCGCCGGTGGGGGAGAAGGAGATACGGCCGGCCCACTCGGGGTCGGCCAGGTCCAGGATCGAGTCGGGCAGCTCGGCGGGGTCGACGAGGTCGGTGTTGTAGACCAGCACGGTCGAGCGGGCCACGAAGCCGGTCCAGGCGCCGCTGGCCGGGCGATACTGCTCGGGGATGTCGACGTCAGCTCGGGGGCACGGGAGGAGCCCGGCGCGCTCGACCTGGGCGATGGCCGGGGAGTTCTCGGTGAGGAAGACATCGGCGGGTGAGGCCGTGCCCTCGGCGACCAGCTGGGCCGACATCTCAGGTCCTTGCCGTTGCGCAGCTGGACGTCGATGCCCGTCTGGTCGGTGAAGTCGGCGGCCAAGTCGACGAGGAGCTCCTCGTGCTGGGCGTTGTAGACGACGATCGAGGGCCGTCGTCGCCACAGCCGGACGTGACCAGGGTGGCGGCCAGGGTGGGGCCAGCAGCAGGCGTGCGCGCTTCATCGGGTCCTCTTCGGGGAAGTCGAGTGAGGTCGAGCGGGGATCGTGCCGGGTCGTACGGGCAAGTTAGGTTTGCCTGTCCATAGGCTACTCCAGCCTTGCCTCACCCCGTCGAGTCGACGTTCGTCACACCCGCGCGCCCTAGGCTCGGGGTCATGGCCTCGTCGAGCACCTCCGCCCTGCTGCGTCGCGTCGGCTCGGCGCTGGTGAAGGCCGCGGTCTCGCGGTCGACGACGACGCAGCGGTCCAGGAGGTGCCCCGGCGTGGGCCCGCCCCCGCGCCGGGCGTGCCGGCCTCGCGCGCCTCGGCGTACCGCGGCGACTTCACCGGCCGCGTCGAGATCACCTACGCCCCGCGCGCCGACGGCGACGCCGACCCGGGCGAGGTCGTGTGGGCGTGGGTGCCCTACGAGGAGGACCACGCGCCAGGGCAAGGACCGCCCGGTGCTGGTGGTCGGGCGCGTCGACGGCGACCTGCTCGGGCTGATGCTCACCAGCAAGGACCACGACCGGCGCCAGGGCCCCGACGACCACCGGCGCTGTCTCGACCTCGGCTCCGGCGACTGGGACCGTAGGGCCGCCCCAGCGAGGTGCGGCTCGACCGCGTGCTGCGGCTCGCCCCGACCGCCGTGCGCCGCGAGGGTGCGACGCTCGACCGGGCCCGGTTCGACGAGGTCGCCGCCGCGATGCGCGACGCCCTCGGCTGGTAGGGCTCCCTCACCCGGCTGCGTACGGGCTGCACCTGGTGACGTCTCGTGGCACCAGGTGCAGCCCGTCTTCCACAGGCGGGACCGGTCGCGGTGGCGCAGTCGTTGGCGCGTGCCGACGATGAGCAGGTGCCGTTCGACCACGAGGGCTACGCCCACCTCACCCGCTGGGTGCAGGGCGGCGTCGTGGCGCGCCGCCAGCTTGTCGACCTCGGCGCCTCGCCGGCCGACCTGCGCCGCCTGCTGCGCCGCGACCTGACGACCATCCATCCCGGTGTGTACGTCGACCACAACGGACCGCTGACGTGGAAGCAGCGCCGTGGGCCGGCGTGCTCGTCCACGGCCCGGGGGGCGGCCCTCGGGTGGGAGTCGGCCTTCCCCCGCCCGCCGCGCAGCGGACTCGTGCAGGTGGCGGTCGGGCACCGCAGCCGGATCAGCCAGGTGCCCGGCGTGCACGGGCGTCGCGTCGCCGGCCTCGCCGAGCGGCTGCACCCGCTCAGCGCACCACCGCGGGTGCGCCTGGAGCACGCCGCACTCGACGTGGCGCTGAGCAGGACCGACACCGCCCGGTGCTTCCAGGTGCTCGCCGATGCCTGCCAGACGCGTCAGACCTCGGCGGCCGCTATCGCGGGCGCGCTGCGGTCCGCGTGCGCGGGTGCCCGGCCGAGCCCGGGTGGCGCGGCTGCTGGCGGACCTCGAGCAGGGGGCGTGCTCCGTCCTGGAGCGGGAGTACCTGCTCCTCGAGCGCCGCCACGGGCTGCCGCGGGCGGTCCGGCAGCGGCACGACCGGCTCGCAGGCAAGCGCGCGACCGTTCGTGCGCGATGCCGTCTACGCGCGCCACGGTCTTTACGTGGAGCTCGACGGCAGGCCGTTCCACGACACGGCCGGCGCGCGCGACCGCGACTTCCAGCGCGACCTCGACACCGCCGTCGCCGGTGCGGGCGACGTGCTCACGGTGCGCCTCTCCTACGGGCAGGTCTGTTCCCGCGGCTGCGCCACGGTCGAGAAGATCGCGCGGCTCCCTGCGCTCGCGCGGGTGGCAGGAGCCCTTCCGGCGGTGCCCCGCGTGCTGACGGCGTCCACGGGCTGCACCTGGTGACGCCTGGTGACACCAGGTGCAGCCCTTGGGTCGGCTGCAGCGGGACCCGGCCACCCGTCATGCTGGGCCCATGCGCTTCACCGAGCACGAACTCACCGCCGCCCTGCACGGAGTCGCGAAGTCGGTGCTGGGGCTCGGCGCAAGGTGCGCCGCGGTACGACGTCGAGGAGGTCTGGGCCGCGATGACGCGCATCGAGCGGTTCCGATCCTCGACGGGCTCGGCGATCAGATGCTGCCCGTCCTGGTGGCTCTGCCCGACGTCGAGGTCGCCCCCGGCACCCGCCCGTCGTACGACGACGCGACGATCACCGCGGTCGTCTCCGAACGCTCGGCCGAGGGCGGAGCGGGCGGCTCAAGCGGGCGGTGCTGCTCAAGGGGCGCGTGGCGCTGGTGCAGATCGCGCTCGCCTCGGTGCCGCCGCGTCGCGACCCTGACGGGCTGCTGCACGCCGGACGAGCCGGACCCCGACGGCCCGACCTTCCGGATCCCCGACCACCCCGGAGCCTCACCTGATGCGCGCGGTCGTCGTCAACGAGTTCGGCCGCGAGCCCGCGCTGGTCGAGGTGCCGGACCCGGCCTGCCCGCGGACGGGGTGGTGGTGCGGTGGAGGCGACCGGGCTGTGCCGCAGCGACTGGCACGGCTGGCAGGGTCACGACGACGGCATCGCGCTGCCGCACGTGCCCGGCCACGAGCTCGCCGGCACCGTCGTGGAGGTCGGGCCGGGCGTCGCGCCTGGGAGGTCGGCGACCGGGTGACCACCCCCTTCGTGCTGGCCTGCGGCGAGTGCGCGTCGTGCGCGCGCGGCGACGCGCCAGGTCTGCGAGCGCCAGCTCCAGCCCGGCTTCACCCAGTGGGGCTCGTTCGCCGAGCGGGTCGCGCTGCCGCGCGCCGACGTCAACCTGGTGCGGGTGCCCGCGGCGGTCGGCGCCGACGTCGCCGCCGCGCTGGCTGCCGCTTCGCTACGGCGTACCGGGCCGTCGCCCAGGTCGCGGCCGTGCAGCCGGGCGAGACGGTCGTGGTGCACGGGTGCGGCGGGGTCGGTCTGGCCGCGGTGATGGTGGCGCGTCGCCGCGGGGCGCCCGGGTGATCGCCGTCGACCCGTCGCCGCGCGTCACGCGCGCTGGCCGCCGACCTCGGCGCCGAGGCCGTGGCGCCGGGCGCGCTCGGCGACCTGTCCCGGCGGCGCCGACGTCTCCCTCGACTGCTTCGGCAGCCGCGGCACCCTGGCCGCCTCGATCGCCTGCCTGCGCCCCCGGGGTCGGCACGTGCAGGTGGGGCTGCTCGGCGGCTCCGACGCCCGGCCCGCCCGTCGACATGGGCCGGGTGATCGGCCGCGAGCTCCAGCTGCTCGGCAGCCACGGCATGGCGGCCGCCGCGTACCCCGAGCTGCTCGCGCTGGTCGCCGACGGCACCCTCGACCCCGCCGCGGCTGCTGCGCGAGGGATCGGCCTCGACGAGGCGCCGGCGCGGCTCGCCGGGCTCGGCGAACCCGGCTCCGGCGTCGGCGGGGTCACGGTGATCCGTCCCGACCTGGCTGAGACGGGGCTGAGAATGCAGGCCGATCGCGCCCGCGGCGGAACGAGCGGCGCCGCGGGCGGTTGCGCCCTCCATGCGCACTGTGACTGCCTATGCCGCCCCTTCCGCTAAGGCCCCGTTCGAGAAGACCACGATCGAGCGGCGCGACCTGGCCCGCGCGACGTGCTCATCAACATCAAATTCGCCGGCATCTGCCACTCCGACATCCACACCGCGCGTGACGAGTGGGGCGAGGCCAACTACCCGCTGGTACCCGGTCACGAGATCGCCGGCATTGTCGAAGAGGTCGGCTCCGAGGTCACCAAGTACGAGGTCGGCGACCGCGTCGGCGTCGGATGCATGGTCGACTCCTGCCGCGAGTGCGAGAACTGCAAGGCCGGCGAGGAGCAGTACTGCCTCAAGGGCATGACCGGCACCTACGACGGCTGCCCGACGGCAAGCCCACCGACGGTGGCTACTCCACGCACATCGTTGTCGACGAGAACTACGTGCTGGGCATCCCCGAGGGCATCGAGCTCGACGTCGCCGCGCCGCTGCTCTGCGCCGGCATCACGCTGTACTCACCGCTCAAGCACTGGGATGCCGGGCCGGGCACGAAGGTCGCCGATCGTCGGCCTCGGCGGCCTTGGTCACATGGGCGTCAAGATCGCCCACGCCCTGGGCGCCGAGGTCACCGTGTGTCGCAGTCGCTGTCGAAGAAGGACGACGGTGAGCGGTTCGGCGCCGACCACTACTTCGCGACCAGCGACGACGCGACGTTCGATGAGCTCGCCGGCACGTTCGACCTGATCATCAACACTGTGTCCGCGACCACTGACGATGGCGCTACCTCTCGCTGCTGAAGCTCGACGGCACCCTGGTCAACGTCGGTGCGCCGACCGAGCCGCTCGAGGTTCCGGCGTTCGCGCTCATCGACGGACGCAAGCAGCTGGCCGGCTCGATGATCGGTGGCATCCGCGAGACCCAGGAGATGCTCGACTTCTGCGCCGAGCACGGCATCGGCGCTGAGATCGAGACCATCTCCGCCGACGAGATCAACGAGGCCTAGGATCGGGTCGTCGACAGTGACGTTCGCTACCGCTTCGTCATCGACACCGCCACCTTCGACGCCTGAGACCCCACGACTGGGACCCCACGATTGGGATCCCACGCCGAGACCCGCCCCTGAGGAGGCCTGCATGCAGACACGCACCATCGGCAACGACACCATCGGACGCATCGAGGTCGGCGCCATCGGCCTCGGCCTGATGACCTTCGACCAGACCGGCGCCCAGCCGCGCGAGCAGCTGCTCGACACCGTGCGCGCCGCGCTCGACGCCGGCGTGACGCTCTTCGACACCGCCGACGCCTACGGCCCCGGCGACGAGCTGGGCGCCGAGGCCCAGGGCGCCAACGAGACGCTGGTCGCCGGCCTGCTCGACGAGCTCGGCGTGCGCGACCAGGTGCTGCTGGCCACCAAGGGCGGCCACGTGCGCACCGAGGGCGGCGGCTGGGACACCGACAGCACCGCCGCCCACCTGCGCGCGGCCGTCGACGCCAGCCTGGGCCGCCTCGGCGTCGAGCAGATCGCGCTGTGGCAGCACCACCGGCCCGACCCGGAGGTGCCCTACGACGACGTGATCGGCACGCTGAAGGAGATCGCCGACTCCGGCAAGGTCGCCCGCGTCGGGCTGTCCAACGCCGACCCCGACCAGATCCGCGCGGCCCACGCCGTGCTCGGCGACGCGCTGGTCAGCGTGCAGAACCAGTTCTCGCCGGCCTTCCGCTCCAGCGCGCCCGAGATCGAGGTCTGCGAGGAGCTCGGCCTGGCGTTCCTGCCGTGGAGCCCGCTCGGTGGGTCTCGGCGAGCGCCAAGGAGCTCGCCGACAAGCACCCGGCGTTCGCAGAGGTCGCCGAGGCGCGCGGCGTCAGCGCCCAGCAGGTCGCGCTGGCCTGGGAGCTCGCCCAGTCGCCGGTGGTCATCCCGATCCCCGGCGCCAAGCGGCCGCACGTCGATCACCGACTCGGCCGCCGCCGCCGACCTCGAGCTGAGCCGCCGACGAGCTGGCCGCGCTCGACGCCGACGGCTGACGCGCGGACAGTTTCTCCGCCTAAGCGGAGAAATCCCGGTTCTGTCACGAAATTCATGACAGAACCGGGAGTTCTACAATCGCCCCGGCGCGGACGGGCAACGTCACGAAACTGCGGGTCCCGTCACGGAACTTCTTGACAGAACCTGCAGTTTCTCCGCTTCAGCGGAGAAACTGCTGGGGCGCGACCCTCAGTCGACAACCGCACCGGCAGCACGGCGTACCCCCGCAGGATGCGCGTGTCCGGCGCCGGGCCCCCGGCAGCACGCGCAGGTCCGGGAAGGCGTCGAAGATGGCGCGCAGCCCGACCTCGCCCTCCATCCGGGCGAGCGCGGCGCCGAGGCAGTAGTGGCGCCCCGACGAGAACGACACGTGCTCGCCGGCGTTCGGCGCGGGCGACGTCGAAGGTGTCGGGGTCGGTGAAGACCTCGGGGTCGCGGTTGGCGCCGGCGAGCAGCGTCGTCACGAGCGCGCCGGCCTGGACGTCGACGCCCGGCGAAGGTGGTGTCGCGCATGACCGTCCGACCGGTGAGCAGCACGGGCGGGTCGAAGCGCAGCACCTCGTCGACGGCGTTGGGCCACAGCCCCGGGTCGGCCTGCAGGCGGCGCAGCTGCGCGGGGTGCTCGTGGAGCAGGGCGATGCCGTTGCCGAGCAGGTTGACGGTGGTCTCGAAGCCGGCGGCGAGCACCAGCCCGGCGGTCGCCTGAGCTCGGTCGTCGCTGAGCCCGTCGCCGTCGTCGTCGCGCGCGGCGACGAGCTGGCTGAGCAGGTTGTCGCCCGGGTTGCGGCGCACGGCGCTCGAGGTGGTCGGCGAGCCAGTCGTCGAACTCGCTGAGGGCCTCCTCCACCTGGCTGGAACGTCGCCCACGTCAGCCCCAGGTCGAGGCTCGGGGCGGCGGCCGATGCCGAACTCCAGCACCCGCCGCTGGTCCGCGGGCGGCACGCCGAGGATCTCGGCGATCACGGTCACCGGCAGCTGGGCGCAGTAGCGCTCGATGAGGTCGACCGGCTCGCCGCGGGTCGAGGCCGGCGATCAGCTCGGCCGCGATCTCCTCGGTGCGCGCGCGCAGCCGCTCGACCGCCTTGCACGCTGAAGACCCGGGTGACGAGCTTGCGGTAGCGGGTGTGGTCGGGCGGCTCGGTGACGAGCAGCGACGGCGGCGTCAGCGGGCCGATCGGCGCGGAGGCGTACGCCCAGCGCCGAGGCGCGCGAGCAGCCCCTCGGCGCCGATCTCGACGCCGGCCTCCACGTCGGCGCTGGTCAGCACCTCCTTGACCATCGGCTGCGACGCGGTCACGTAGGCGAAGCGGGACCGGTGCACCGGGCCCAGGCACGGATCTCGTCGAAGAGCTCGACCGGCACCTCCTCGCTGGTGTCGTCGTCACGATGAGCCGCCCGTGCAGGTCGCCGCGCTCGGCGGCCGCCGATCGCCCGGCGCGGGAGCGCCTGGCCGAGGCCCCAGCGGGTACCGCGCGGCACGGTGCGGGAGGCGGTCGTCGACGCGGTCACGCAGGCTCATCGGCGCCAGTATCGCCCGGCGAGGGCCGGTGGTGTGACCTGCGTACCTCCCCGCGCCCACCGGCGCTCCGCGGCGGGGTCGAGACGTGCCGGCCGCACGTCGCCGTGGAGTAACGTGCCCGCAACGCCGACGAGCGGCGTACGACGAGGAGGGGCCGACGACCGAGCAGTCGCGAGCCGACACGGCGAGCGGCACCCACGCCGTCCCCGTCTTCTTCCTCTCCGACTCCACCGGCATCAGCGCCGAGACGATGGGCAACGCGCTGCTCATCCAGTTCCCCGACCTGGTCTTCGAGCGCACCATCATCCCGTTCATCACCACCGTCGAGGACGCGCGGCGGGTGGTCGAGATCCTCGACGAGGCGATGGACGGCCCGGTGCACGCCGCTGGTCTTCACCACCGCCGCCGAGGACGACATCCGCGCCGAGCTGGCCACCACCCGCGCACCGCTCATCGACTTCTTCGACATGCACATGAGCCGCGTCGAGCGCATCCTCGGCCAGCGCGGCGTGCGCCAGGCCGCCCGGCTGCACGGCGTCGGCGACATCAAGCGCTACAACACCCGGATGGCGGCGGTGGAGTTCACCATCGAGCACGACGACGGCCAGAGCCTGCGCGCGCTCGAGAAGGCCGACGTGATCCTGCTGGCGCCCTCGCGCTGCGGCAAGACGCCGACCAGCATGTACCTCGCCCTCCAGCACGGCCTGTTCGTCGCCAACTACCCGCTGGTCGAGGAGGACCTCGAGTCCTCCGAGCTGCCCCGCCCGGTGCGCGACTTCGCGCGAGCGCTGCTTCGGCATCACCACCACCGTCGAGCGGCTCAGCCGGGTGCGCAACGAGCGCCGACCCGGGTCGTCGTACGCCGAGCCGCGCAGTGCCGCTGGGAGCTGCGCCGCGCCGAGCGAGATCTTCGCCGCCCACCGGATCCCGGTCATCGACTCCTCGGCCAAGTCGGTCGAGGAGATCTCGACCCTGATCCTGCAGACGTTGAAGAAGAACGGCGGCATCCTCAGCCGCGAGCGCAGCAAGGCCCGCGACCGGCCGCCGACCACCGCGCCGACCGAGCACGCTCTCCGACCGACGCACGCCTCGACCGACAGGACGACACCCATGACGCGAGCGAGCACACCAACGTCCGCTGGTTCTCCGACCTCGGCCTGGCCGACCTCGAGCAGGTCGGCGGCAAGAACTCCTCGCTCGGCGAGATGGTCTCCCACCTCACCGACCTCGGCGTGCGGGTGCCCGACGGGTTCGCCACCACCGCCGACGCCTTCCACCGCTTCATCGGCGACACCGGCCTGGCCGAGCGGATCGCCGGCCTGCTCGACGGCCTCGACACCGACGACGTACGCCGCCTGGCCGAGGTCGGCAGCGAGATCCGCGAGGCGTGGTCGAGCAGCAGTTCCCCGAGGACCTCGAGGCCGACATCCGCGACGGCCTACGACGAGCTGGCCGGCGGAGTCGGGCGACGAGGCGTCGTTCGCGGTGCGCTCCTCGGCCACCGCCGAGGACCTGCCCGACGCCTCGTTCGCCGGGCAGCAGGAGACCTTCCTCAACGTGCGCGGCATCGACGCGGTGCTGCTCGCGATGCGCGAGGTCTTCGCCTCGCTCTACAACGACCGCGCCATCGCCTACCGCGTGCACCACGGCTTCGCCCACGCCGACGTCGGCCTGTCGGCCGGCGTGCAGAAGATGGTGCGCTCCGACATCGGCGCCTCGGGCGTGATGTTCACGATGGACACCGAGTCGGGCTTCGACGACGCCGTCTTCATCACCTCGGCCTACGGCCTCGGCGAGGGCGTCGTGCAGGGCGCGGTCAACCCCGACGAGTTCTACGTCTACAAGCCCGCCCTGCGCGCCGGCCGTCCCGCGATCCTCAAGCGCGGCGTCGGCGGCAAGGCCACCAAGATGGTCTACACCGACGACGCCCGCGGTCGGGCGCACGACCGAGTTCGTGCCGGTCGACGCCGCCGAGTCGCGCGCGGCTCAGCCTCACCGACGACGAGGTCAACGAGCTGGCCCGCCACGCGCTGGTCATCGAGGAGCACTACGGCCGCGCCGATGGACATCGAGTGGGGCAAGGACGGCGTCGACGGCCTGCTCTACGTGCTCCAGGCGCGCCCCGAGACGGTGCAGTCGCGCCGGGTCGGCGCCCAGGAGCGCTTCCGCATCGATGCCGCGACCACCAAGGGCGTCGACGTGCTCGTCGAGGGCCGCGCGATCGGGCAGAAGATCGGCGCCGGCGCGGTGCGGGTGATGACCTCGCATCGAGTCAGATGCACGAGTTCGTCGAGGGCGAGGTGCTCGTCGCCGACATGACCGACCCCGACTGGGAGCCGATCATGAAGCGCGCCTCGGCGATCGTCACCAACCGCGGCGGACGCACCTGCCACGCCGCGATCATCGCCCGCGAGCTCGGCATCCCGGCCGTGGTCGGCACCGGCTCCGGCACCACCGACCTCGCCGACGGCCGCGAGGTCACCGTCTCCTGCGCCGAGGGCGACACCGGCCTGGTCTACGACGGGCTGCTCGACTTCACCGTCGAGCGCACCGAGCTCGGCTCGATGCCCGACGTGCCGGTCAAGATCATGATGAACGTCGGCACGCCCGAGCAGGCCTTCGCCTTCGCCCAGCTCCCGCACCGCGGCGTCGGCCTGGCCCGGCTCGAGTTCATCATCAACCGCCAGATCGGCATCCACCCCAAGGCGCTGCTCGACCTCGCCGCCGGGGCGAGGCCGCGGCCGCGCTGCCGGCCGACCTGCGCGAGGAGATCGCGGAGATCACCGCGGCCTACGCCGGACCGCGCGAGTTCTTCGTGCAGCGGGTCGCCGAGGGCGTGGCGATGATCGCGGCGGCGTTCGCGCCGGAGCCGGTGATCGTGCGGATGAGCGACTTCAAGTCCAACGAGTACGCCAACCTCGTCGGCGGCGAGCACTACGAGCCCGACGAGGAGAACCCGATGATCGGCTACCGCGGGGCCTCGCGCTACCTCTCGGAGGACTTCGCCGAGTGCTTCGCGATGGAGTGCGAGGCGCTGCGCCACGTGCGCGACGAGATGGGCCTGACCAACGTCAAGGTGATGATCCCGTTCGTGCGCACGCTCAAGGAGGCCGACGGCGTCATCGACCTGCTCGGCACCCACGGGCTCAAGCGCGGCGAGAACGACCTGCAGGTCGTGATGATGTGCGAGGTGCCGTCCAACGCGGTGATCGCCGATCAGTTCCTCGAGCACTTCGACGGCTTCTCCATCGGCTCCAACGACATGACCCAGCTGACCCTGGGCCTCGACCGCGACTCGGCGCTGGTCGCCGACGGCTTCGACGAGCGCGACCCGGCGGTGCTCCACATGCTCAGCGCCGCGATCACGGCCTGCAGGAAGGCCGGCAAGTACGTCGGGATCTGCGGTCAGGGTCCCTCCGACCACCCCGACCTCGCCGACTGGCTGCTCGAGCAGGGCATCGAGTCGATGTCGCTCAACCCCGACACGGTCGTCGAGACCTGGTTGCGGCTCGCCAAGGTGGCCGCGGAGTAGGTCGCAGGGTCAGGTCGAGGGCAGCGGGTCGCCGGTGAGCACGGGTCGCAGGTCACCGGACGCCGTGAGCCAGCCGAGGTCGGGCTCGAGGCGGCGTACGACGCGGGCCGGGTTGCCGGCCACGATCGCGTAGTCCTCGACCACCCCGCGCACCACCGCGCCGGCGGCGACCACGACGTTGCGTCCGATCTGGGCGCCGGGCAGGATCACCGCGCCGTGCCCGATCCACGAGCCGGAGCCGATGGAGACCGGCTGGTGGGTGCCGAACTGGTCGCCGATCGGCAGGGTCGGGTCCTGGTAGCCGTGGCTGGCGTCGGTGATGAAGACCCCTTGACCGCAGAAGACCGCCTCGCCCAGCTCGATCGACTCGTGGGCGGTGATGCTGCTGCGCGCGCCGAGCACGCAGCGGTCGCCGAGCACCAGGCCGCGCGGCGGCAGCGGGTGCGGACCGACGCCGTACCCGACCGACAGCGTGACCTGGCGCCCGACGAGCACGTCGGTGCCGAGGTGGATGCTGGAGGTGTTGAGCAGGGTGGCGCTCGGGAAGCCGATGCAGCTGCCCGTGCCGAAGCTGCCGAACCCTGCCGCGGCCTTGGTGCCGGGCACGATCTCGCCGGCGCGGTCGAGCCAGCGCCAGGCGGCGTGCACGCCCTTGTTGAGGGTGCGGGAGACGAGGTTCACCAGCGCACGATAGCCGCGCGGACCCCTGGCGCGGGCCGGTTGACCGAACTAGCCTGCGGATCGTCCTGCCCCACCGCTCTCGGGAGCCCACCATGACCGATGTCGTCCTGTTCCACCACGTGCAAGGACTCACCGACGGGGTGCGGGCCTTCGCCGACGCGCTGCGCGCCGGCGGGCACGCCGTCCACGCCCCCGACCTGTACGGCGGTGCGACGTTCACCGAGATGTCCGACGGCTTCGCCCACCAGCGTGAGCTCGGCAAGGAGGCGGTCACCGCCCGGATCGAGCAGGTGCTCGCCGACCTGCCCGAGGCGCTCGTGTACGCCGGCATCTCATGGGGCGTGCCCCGGGCCCAGGAGCTGGCCCAGACGCGCCCCGGTGCGCTCGGGGCCCTGCTCTACGAGGCAGCGATCCCGATCAGTGGTGAGTGGGCGTTCGGGCCGTGGCCCGACGGCGTGCCGGTGCAGATCCACGGGATGGACAACGACGAGTTCTTCGCCCTCGAGGGCGACATCGACGCAGCCCGCGAGATCGTGGCAGCCGCCGGTCCGGTGCACGGGGAGCTCTTCACCTATCCCGGCGACGCCCACCTCTTCCTCGACAGCTCGCTGCCGTCCTACGACGCAGCGGCGACGGCCCTGGTCGTCGAGCGCTCGCTCGACTTCCTCTCCCGCGTCGGCTGAGACGCGTCCTCGACGTCGGCGTCGAGCCCTACCCTCGGACCCGTTGCGACCCATCGACGAAGGAGCACCCGTGTCCGAGGCAGTCCTGACCGAGCGCCATGGCGCGGTCCTGGTGATCACCATCAACCGTCCCGAGGCCAAGAACGCCCTCAACAAGGCGGTCGCCGACGGCATCGCTGCCGCGGTCGACGAGCTCGACGCCGACGACTCGCTGTTCGTCGGCGTGCTCACCGGGGCCGGCGGCACCTTCAGTGCCGGGATGGACCTCAAGGCGTTCCTGGCCGGCGAGACCCCGCTGGTCGGCGATCGGGGCCTGTGCGGGATCACCCAGCAGCCGCCCCGCAAGCCGCTCATCGGTGCGGTCGAGGGGTGGGCGGTGGCCGGTGGCTTCGAGCTGCTGCTCGCCTGCGACCTGGTCGTGGCTGCCGACAACGCCCGCTTCGGCGTGCCCGAGGTCAAGCGGGGGCTGGTGGCCGGTGGCGGCGCCGCGCTCCTGCTGGCACGTCGGCTCCCGCTGCCGGTCGCCCTGGAGCTGTTGCTGACCGGAGACCCGGTCGACGCCCCCCGCGCCGCCGAGCTGGGGCTGGTCAACCGGGTCACCGAGCCCGGCGGTGCCCTGGCCGGGGCCCGGGCCCTGGCCGACGTGATCGCCGGCAACGGCCCCCTTGCGGTGGCCGTCACCAAGCAGATCGCACGTTCGGCCGCTGACTGGACCTTCGCCGAGGGGTGGGAGCGGCAGTCCGAGCTGATGGCCCCGGTCTTCACCTCGGCCGACGCCATGGAAGGCGCGTCGGCGTTCGCCGAGAAGCGCCCGCCGGTGTGGACCGGGCGCTGAGCCTCAGGTGGTGGCGCTCTCGGTGGCAGCGGCGCCGGTGCCCGCCTCGTCTGCGTGGCCCAGGTGCAGATCGCGGTGACCCTCGTGCACGGCGTGACCCTCGGTGGCGTCGACCCGGGTATAGGTCAGGTAGGTCACGACCGCACCGATGGTCGCGAGGAAGAGCAGGCTGGTGATGAGCGTGCCGAGCGCCAGGCCACCTTCGGCCCGCGGCGCGGAGAGGAAGTCGCCGATGTTGGCGCCCAGCGGCCGGGTCAGGATGTAGGCGAGCCAGAACGACAGCACCGGGTCGAGGCCGCGCTTCCAGGCGAGGAACACCAGCGCGATCAGGCCGGCCGGCAGCAGCACGGCGTAGCCCGGGGACCAGCCGGTGAGCTCGAGGGTCCAGTCGCCCGTGGCGGTGCCGAGCGCGAAGGTGACCAGGACGGTCAGCCAGTAGAACGCCTCACGCGGGGTGGTGACGATCGAGTGGATCGACAAGGTGTGCTCGCGGGCGTACCAGACCCCGAACACCACCGCGAGGAGCACCGCGAAGATTGCGCTGCTCAGCGCCAGCGGCACCCCACGGGCATCGGTGAGGTTGTCGGTGACCAGGGTCCCGACGACGCTGATCAGCACCACCGCCAGCCAGTAGCTGCTCGGCTCGTACCGACGCAGTCGGAACTGCACGGCGAGCGCGACCACCAGCGCGGCCGAGAAGACCACCGTGGTGTTGGTGAGGCCGAAGCCGAGCGTCTCGTTGATGTAGTCGGCGAAGCTCTCCCCGACCGTGGTGCAGAGGATCTTGATGATCCAGAAGTAGAGGGTCACCTCGGGCACCTTGTTCAGCATCTGCCGAGCGGTGCTGGGAGTCGTGATGTCGGTCATGGCCCGAGGATGCGGGCGCGGACCTGCCCACAACCTGACTGCGTCAGTCGCGCAGGGCGGCCGCTGCTCGCGCGAGCTCGGCGATCCGGTCCCAGTCGCCGGCCTCGACCGCGTCGGCCGGGGTCAGCCACGAGCCACCGACGCACCCCACGTTGGGGAGGTCGAGGTACGCCGGGGCGCTCGTGGCGGTGATGCCGCCCGTGGGGCAGAAGCGGGCTGCCGGCACGGGGGAGGCGATGGACTTCAGGTACGCCGCTCCGCCGGCTGCCTCGGCCGGGAAGAACTTCATCTCGCGCAGTCCGAGCTCGAGCACCGCGATCACCTCGGAGACCGTGGCGGTCCCGGGCAGGAACGGCAGCCCGGTCTGGAGCATCGCGGCCAGCAGGGTGGGCGTGGCGCCCGGGGAGACCAGGAAGCGGGCCCCCGCAGCGGCCGCGGCCTCGGCCTGGTCGGGGGCCACGATCGTCCCGGCGCCGACGAGGATCTCCGGCACCTCCTCGGCGATGGCGCGGATCGCGTCGAGGGCGACCGGGGTGCGCAGCGTCAGCTCGATGGCGGGCAGACCGCCGGCGACCAGGGCCCGCGCGATCGGGACGGCGTCGGCGAGTCGCTCCACCACGACGACCGGCATGACCGGCACGACGTCGAGGATCGAGCGGGGGGACTCAGTGGAAGGCATGCGTGGCTCCTGCAGTGGTGGTGGCGGTGTCGATGCCGTAGGCCGGGAACACGCTCGCGCCCTCGTCGGCGGGCCCGACGGCCCCGCGGAACGCCGAGAACAGCTCGCGTCCGGTGCCGGCCCACTCGTCGCCGACGGCGGCGCGGCCGGACGGCTCGCGGCTCATCAGGTCGGTCACCGCGATCTCGAGGACGCCCCGGACGGCGTCGACGGTGATGACGTCGCCGTCGCGCACGCGCGACAGCGGACCGCCGAGCGCTGCCTCCGGGGTGACGTGGATGGCCGCGGGCACCTTGCCGGAGGCGCCGGACATGCGACCGTCGGTGACGATCGCGACGTGGTGGCCCCGGTCCTGGAGCACGCCGAGTGCCGGGGTGAGCTTGTGCAGCTCGGGCATGCCGTTGGCCGCGGGCCCCTGGTAGCGGATCACCGCCACGAAGTCACGGTCGTCGAGCCGACCCTCGTCGAAGGCGGTGAGGAAGTCGGCCTGGTCGTCGAAGACCAACGCCGGAGCGCTGACGACGCGGTGCTCCTCGGCGACCGCCGAGGTCTTGATGACCGCAGCCCCCAGCGGGCCGGTGAGCATCTTCAGGCCGCCGTCGGGGGCGAAGGGCTCCTCGACGGGTCGCAGCACGTCGAGGTCGAGGCTGGCGGTGGTGCCGTCGATCCAGGTGAGCGCCCCGTCGCGCAGCACCGGCTCGCGGGTGTAGTGCTGACCCAGACCGCGTCCGGCGATCGTCAGCACGTCGTCGTGCAGCAGCCCGTGGGCGAGCAGGGTGCGCACCAGGAAGCCGATGCCGCCGGCGGCGTGGAAGTGGTTGACGTCGGCAGCGCCGTTGGGATACATCCGCGACAGCAGCGGCACGACGGCCGAGAGGTCGGAGAGGTCCTGCCAGGTCAGCGCGATGCCGGCCGCCCGGGCGATCGCCACGAGGTGCATGGTGTGGTTGGTCGAGCCGCCGGAGGCCAGCAGCGCGACGCACGCGTTGACCACGGCCTTCTCGTCGACGAGGTGCCCGATGCCCAGCGGCTCGCCGGCGCTGCCGGTGTTGTTCTCCACCGCCAGCTCGACCGCGCGCGCCGCGGCGGCCTCGGTCAGCGCCTCGCGCAGCTCGGTGCCGGGGTTGACGAAGGACGAGCCGGGCAGGTGCAGCCCGAGCACCTCCATCAGGAGCTGGTTGGAGTTGGCGGTGCCGTAGAAGGTGCACGTCCCGACCGAGTGGTACGACGCCGCCTCGGCGTCGAGGAGCTCCTCACGCCCGACGAGCCCCTCGGCGTACTGCTGGCGCACGCGGGCCTTCTCCTTGTTGGGCAGGCCCGAGGTCATCGGCCCGGCGGGCACGAAGACGGTCGGCAGGTGACCGAACGACAACGCCCCGATCAGCAGGCCGGGGGTGATCTTGTCGCAGACGCCGAGCATCAGCGTGGCGTCGAACATGTCGTGGCTCAGCGCGATCGCGGCCGACATGGCGATGACGTCGCGGCTGTAGAGCGAGAGCTGCATGCCGGCCCGGCCCTGGGTGATGCCGTCGCACATCGCGGGCACGCCGCCGGCCACCTGGGCGATGCCACCGCGGCGGATGACGGCCTGCTTGAGCACCGGCGGGTAGGCGCCGTAGGGCTGGTGCGCCGAGAGCATGTCGTTGTAGCTGGTCACGATCGCCAGGTTGGGCTTGACGCTGCCCCGCAGGTCGACCTTCTGAGCGCCGGGCGCTGCGGCGAAGCCGTGGGCGATGTTGGCGCACGCCAGCTGTCCGCGGGCAGGGCCTTCCACCGACGCTGCCCGGATCCGGGCGAGGTAGCCGGCCCGGGAGGCGGCGCTGCGGGCGACGAGTCGCTCGGTGACGTCGGCGACCACAGGATGCATGGGGACGGGGGTGGGGGTGGTGGAGGTCATTCGTCGAGGTCCTGCCAGTGTCGGCCATCCCGCTCGAGCAGGGTGGAGGCGGCGGTCGGCCCGCTGGTGCCGGCCGGATAACGCTTGGGGCGGTCGGGCGACTCGGCCCACCGCTGGAGGATCGGCTCGACCCACGTCCAGGCCGCTTCGACCTCGTCGCGACGCATGAAGAGCGTGGGGTTGCCGCGCACGACGTCCATGATCAGCCGCTCGTAGGCGTCCGGGGAGCGCTCGGTGAACGTCGTGGCATAGCTGAGGTCCAAGGAGACCGGGCGCAGCCGGATCCCACCGGGGCCCGGTTCCTTGGCGGTCAGGTGCAGCTGCATGCCCTCGTCGGGCTGCACCTTGATGTGCAGCCGGTTGGCCTCGGTGGCGCCCTGGCTGTGCGGGAACATCGCGTGCGGCGGCTCCTTGAAGACCACCACGATCTCGGAGTGGCGTCGGTCCATCCGCTTGCCGGTGCGCAGGTAGAACGGCACGCCCGCCCACCGCCAGTTCTGCACCTCGGCACGCAGCGCCACGAAGGTCTCGGTGGTGCTGCCGGCACGGCCGAGGTCGTCGACGTACGACGGCACCGGCGCGCCCTCGACGAGGCCGTGGCCGTAGCGCCCGCGCACGGTGTCGCGGTCGACGTCGGCGGGAGTCATCGGCTTGAGCGCCTGGAGCACCTTGAGCTTCTCGTCGCGCACCGTCTCGCGTCCGACGTAGGTCGGCGGCTCCATGGCGACGAGGCAGAGCAGCTGGAGGAGGTGGTTCTGCACCATGTCGCGCAGGGCGCCGGAGCCGTCGTAGTAGTCGCCGCGCTCGCCGACCCCGAGGGTCTCGGAGACGGTGATCTGCACGTGGTCGACCCAGCGGGAGTTCCACAGCGGCTCGAGGAAGGTGTTGGCGAAGCGGGTGACGAGGAGGTTCTGCACGCTCTCCTTGCCGAGGTAGTGGTCGATGCGGAAGATCTGCTTCTCGGCGAAGACCGCGCCGACGGCGTCGTTGACCTCGCGGGCCGAGGCGAGGTCCTTGCCGATCGGCTTCTCCATCACCACGCGGGCGTGCTCGTCGACGACGCCGATCTGCTCGAGGCGGTGGCAGATCGGGCCGAAGAGGGCCGGCGCCACCGCGAGGTAGAAGACCCGGACGGCGTGCTCCCCGAGCGTGCAGCACCGTCGGCAGCTCGGCGGGGGCGCGGTCGAGGAGCAGGCGCTGCAGGTCCTCCCAGCCGCGCGGGTCGACGCCGTCGAGGGTGAAGTGGTGCACGCGGGCGAGCAACCGGTCGACCACGGCGGTGTCGAGGTCGTCGGCGGCCACGAACTTGGTGAGGGACTGCTCGAGCAGCATGCGGTAGCCGTGGTCGTCGAGCTCGGTGCGCGAGACGCCGATGACCCGGCTGTCGGGGCGCAGCTGACCTTCGCGCTCGCGGTGGTAGAGGGCGGGGATGAGCTTGCGCAGGGCGAGGTCGCCGGTGGCCCCGATGACGGTGAAGTCACAGGTCGGCAGGTCCGCGGAGTGCTCTGCGGAGGGGAGGGTCATGCGTCGACGGTACGGGCGGAAGGGCGTCTTCTGCAAGCAGACTTCAGTATTGAAAGGACATAAGTAGGCCGGAGCGGGGCCCTAGGATGGCGACATGGCAAGCGCGGGCGACCTTCTTCAGCTGATCCGTGGCGGCACCGCCACCAGTCGCTCGGAGCTCGCGCGGGTCACCGGGCTCTCGCGGACGGCGGTGTCGGCGCGCTTGGCCCTGCTGATCGGAGCCGGGCTCGTGGTCGAGGCCGACGAGCTGGCCTCGACCGGCGGACGACCGCCGTCGGGCCTGGTCTTCCACGCCGCGGCCGGGGTGGTCCTGGCGGCCGCGGTCGGTCGCTCCCGCTCGCAGGTCGCGGTGTTCGACCTGGTCGGACGCGAGCTCGGAGCCTCCGAGGTGGCTCACGAGGTGGGCGCGCCGCCCGACGTGGTGATGCCGGTCGTGGCCGCGAGCCTGGGCTCCCTGCTCGCCGAGCTGCCGGTCGGGCCGTCGGGCCGACCGCCGGTGCTCGGCACCGGCATCAGCCTGCCGGGCACGGTCGACCCCGTGCGCGGCGTCAGCATCGACTCGCCGGTGATGGGTGGCTGGGACGGCGTCGACCTCGCCGGCTACCTCGCCGACGTCGGCCCCGGACGGTGCTTCGTCGGCAACGACTGCGACGTCCTGGCGCGCTCCGAGCGACTGGGTCACGCCGCGGAGTTCGACGACCTGATCGTGCTCAAGGCCTCGACCGGGCTCGGTCTGGGCATCCTGGCCGAGGGCCGCATCGTGCAGGGCACCCGAGGCGCCGCCGGCGAGATCGGCCACACCAAGGTCGAGGCGGCGCGCGGCCTGCACTGCCGCTGCGGCGACACCGGCTGCCTCGAGACGGTCGCGGCCGGCTGGGCGATCGTGGCCCGGCTGCGCGAGCAGGGGCGCCCGGTCGAGCACGTGCGCGACCTCGCGGCCCTGGCGGCGTCCGGCGACGCCGAGGCCCGCGCGCACCTGCGCGATGCCGGGCGGCTGCTCGGCGACACCCTGGCGGTGGCGATCAACCTGCTCAACCCGGCCGCCGTCGTCCTCGGCGGGGACATGGCGGCGGCGTTCGACGTCTACGCCGCAGGCGTGCGCGAGAGCGTCTATGCCCGCGCCTCGGCCCTGGCCACCCGCGACCTGCAGTTCCTGCCCTCGACCTTCGGCGCCCGCGCCGGGCTGGTCGGCTGCGCGGTGATGGCGCTCGACCAGGTCCTCAGCGTCCGCAACATCGACGCCCTCCTCGACGGCGCCTCCAGCTGGGGCTGAGCCTCGACCGGACGCGGATGCCGCGGGTCGCGGAGTTGTCGGGCCGGAGAGCCCCACCCGGTGGGGCCAGGCCGTAGGATTTGCGCCGGAGTGCAGGGGCGCTCGCGACGGCCGTGCGCCGTAGGACCTGGGAGGCGTCGTGACAACTGTGGTCGGCGCGGCGCTCGACGACCAGGCGCGGTCCCGGGCGGCCGGCCGGTTGGTGCAGACGACCCCGCAGGGGTCCTCGCTCGACCGGCTCTGCGAGCTCGCGGCCGCCCTGCTCGACACGGCCTCGGCCCACGTGTCGTTGGTCAGCGACATCGAGGTCGTGATCGGGGAGTTCGGGCCCAACGCGCGGGTTGCCCACGACCACCCGGCCCACGACTCGTTGTGTGCCTCGACGGTGCGTCACGGAGATGCGTTGCCGATCGCCGATGCTCGCCGCGACGCCCGCTCGCGCGACCTCAGCCCGGTGACCTCCGGCATCATCGGCAGCTATCTCGGCGTCCCGCTCGTGTCCAGCGAGGGACACGCGGTCGGCGCACTGTCGGTGCACGGCCCCGAGCGCCGCAAGTGGTCACGGCGCGACATCACCACGTTGGAGCGGCTCGCGGTCGCCGCGACCGCCGAGCTCGAGCTCGCGGCGCTCAGCAGCGACTTCGCCGCCGGCCAGCTGACCTGGCGGCTCGCCGCGGACGCGGCCGGCGTCGGCGCCTTCGACTGGGACCTCGTCACCGGCGCGATGCGCTGGGACGACCAGCTGCTCGAGCTCTTCGGGCTCGACCGGGAGTCGTTCGGGGGCAGCATCGAGGCGTTCAACGTCATGGTCCACCCCGAGGACCTGCCGCGGGTCACCGCGGCTCTCGAGAAGGCGATCACGTCGTGCGGGGAGTACGCCGCGGAGTACCGCATCCACCTCCCCGACGGCACGCTGCGCTGGATCGGAGCCCGCGGGCGGGCGATCGCAGGCGCCGAGGGCACCGCCGTCCGCCTGCTCGGTGCGGCCTACGACACGACGGCGGTCCAGGAGGGCGAGGCCCGGGTGGCCCGCGTGCTGGAGTCGATGCCGACGGCGTTCTTCCAGCTCGACCGAGAGTGGCGCTTCACCTTCCTCAACTCCGAGGCCGAGCGGATGCTCGGCGCGGATCGCGGAGAGCTCTCCGGGAAGGTCGTGTGGGAGGCCTATCCCGCGGCGGTGGGAAGCGACTTCGAGCGCAACTACCGGGGCGCCGTGGAGACCGGCCAGCCGGTCTCGTTCGACGCCTACTACCCCGCACCGCTCGACGCCTGGTACGAGGTGCGGGCCTGGCCCAACCCCGACGGGCTCGCGGTCTACTTCGTCGACGTCACCTCTCGCTACGAGGCCCAGCAGCAACGCGAACGGACGACGCGGCGAGGGGCGCTCGTCGCTCATGTCACCGAGCGGCTGACCGGCACCCTCGACGTGGAGGAGGCGGTGGGTCGCCTCGGCTCCCTGGTCGTGCCCGACCTCGGTGACTGGTGCGTGGCGACCCTCGTCGACCATGTCGGGCGCGCGGGTCGACTGCCGGGGCTGCGGGACGTCGGCGGGTGGCACCGCGATCCCGAGCAGCAGGACTGGGTCGATCGGTACGCCGCGATCCGGCTCGCCCACCTGACCGACCTGTCGGTCCTCTCGGCAGTGCTGAAGAGCGACCGCCCACTCGTCGGCGACGACGCGACCGAGAGCCTGGCGCAGATCTTCGAGTCCGGCGAGGTCAGCGATCTCGTCGGCCGCCTGGCCCCCCAGCACGTCGCGGTCGTGGCGCTGCGTGGGCACGACCGCGTCGTCGGTCTGCTCACGGTGTTCCGCTCGGCCGAGCGGGGACGCTTCCTCGACGACGACATCGACACCCTCGCCGAGGTCGCCGGCCGAGCCGGCCTGGCCCTCGACAACGCGCGGCTCTTCGCCGAGCAGCGTGACCTCGCCGAGGGACTGCAGCGCAGCATGCTGACGGCGCCGCCGCAGCCGGACCACCTCGAGATCGCGGTGCGCTACGAGGCGGCCGCGGAGACCGCCCAGGTGGGCGGCGACTGGTATGACGCCTTCGTCCAGGCCGAGGGCAACACGGTGCTGGTGATCGGTGACGTGGTCGGCCACGACACCGCTGCTGCTGCGGCCATGGGCCAGGTGCGCAGCCTGCTGCGCGGCGTCGCGGTGTTCAGCGGTGAGGGCCCCGGCGACGTCCTGCGCGGCGTCGACCGCGCCCTGGAGACCCTCCAGGTGGAGACCACGGCCACCGCGGTCGTCGCCCGGCTCGAGCAGACGCCCGGCGAGCTCGAGCGGGGCGTCACCCGGCTGCGGTGGTCCAACGCCGGACACCCACCGCCGGTGGTGCTGGGGGCGGACGACACCGTGCACATCCTCGAGGAGGGCGAGCCCGACCTCCTGCTCGGTCTGGACGCCGGCGTCGATCGCACCGAGCACGAGGTGGTGCTCGAGCGCGGTGGCACGGTCATCCTCTTCACCGACGGCCTCGTGGAGCGCCGCGGAGAGGACCTCGACGTCGGGCTGGAACGGCTGTGCGGCGAGCTCGGCCGCCTGGCCGCCGAGGGCCTGTGCCTCGATGATCTCTGTGACCGGCTGCTGGCCCGCATGGCGCCCGGCCCCCGCGAGGACGACATCGCGCTCGTCGCCGTACGGCTGCACCACCAGGACGAGCCGCGCCCGCCCGAGGCCCCCGCTGCCTCCGTGCCGGCTTCGGTCGACCCCGACGCTCCCGGGGCGAACGGCCGTCTGGTGTCTGCCCACTTCCGGACCGAGCCGGCCAGCATCCCGGAGGTCCGCGCCTTCGTGCGCGACGTCGTGGCGACGCGCCTGTCCTCCCTGGTCGAGGACGTCGCTCTGTGCGTGACCGAGCTGGCCACCAACGCGACGCTCCACGGGGAGGGGCACTCCATGGAGGTCTCGGTGCTCCTGGAGCCCGATGCGGTCACCATCGCAGTGACCGACGACGGAGCGGTGACCCTCGATGCCGTCGTACCCCGGTCGACGCCGATCGGCGAGGGGCCCGACGACGTCGGAGATCGACCTGGCTGACCAGGACATCTCCGGGCGGGGCCTGGCGATCGTCTCGCTGATCGCCGAGGACTGGGGGGTCGAGGAGACCGCCGACGGCAAGCGGGTGTGGGCCCGGATCCGCGAGGCCTCTGCTTCCTGACCGGGCTCCGGCTAGGGACGCAGTGCTGCGAACGCGCGCTCGAGGTGGTGGGTCAGCGGCTCCTCGGCGCGGTCGGCCAGCCAGCGGGTGATCGCCGTCTGCCACACCGCGATGGCCGCTGCGGCGGCGACGTCGACCTGGGTCGCGTCGTACGCCCGGGCGTCGGGGTCAGCCCCGGACGGGCACGCGGCCAGGGCCTCGGCCAGGGTGGCCTGCCAGGTCCAGATCACGTCGTACAGCCGACCGCGCAGCGCCGGCGAGGACGCCGCGGCCTGGCGGCGCAGCACCATCGTGGTCCGCTCGGCCTCGAAGTCGGGGGCGATGGCCAGCAGCGCCTCGGCGGCGAGGTCGAAGGGAGCCTTCCCGCTCCCGCCGAGCCTGCGCACCTCCTCGCGCAACCGAGCCTGACGGGCCTCACGATCGGGCGTGAGGACGTCGTCCTTGGTGGCGAAGTAGCGGAAGAAGGTGCGCGGAGACACGTGTGCCTCCGCAGCGATCGCCTCCACCGAGGTGGCGTCGAAGCCGTCGCGGGCGAAGAGCCGTAGCGCGGCGTCCTCGAGCGCGCGGCGCGTCGTCTGCTTGTGCTGCTCGCGCAGGCTCATGGTCGAGTATCCACCCGGCGCTAGTCGGAGGAGAGCGCGGCGCGCAGCGTCGTCTCGGCGTCGGGCCGCGCAGCGGGGTTGCCACTGCGCAGCCGCACCTGCTCGAGCTCGCCGGTGAAGGCGAACGGTGCGCGGTAGTCGTGGCACAGCGGGAGGCCCCGGTCGCGACCGATGAACATGCCGGTCGCGGCGGTCGAGAGGTTGGGGAAGAAGAACAGGCCCGGCAGGGGTGCCGAGCCGCCCTCGATCCCGTCGACGAGCAGGCGGGCGATCGGCTCCGGCCCCGGCACGTACTGCACCGAGACGGTGTGGCGTCCGGCCGGCACCGGCTCGTCGCAGGCCACCCGCACGAGCCCGTCGAGCAGCGCGAACGCCGCCACCAGGCGCCCCTCGAGCAGGTAGCAGCCCCAGCCACCGTGGGCATCGCCGATCGCGGCGATCACGCCCTCGGCGCCGCCCTCGGGCACGACGATCTCGGCGGTCAGGTCGAAGCCGCCGAGCGTCGGCGGCAGCTGGCTCTCCTGGATGGGCCCGCCGCCGGGCGTGTAGGTCGCCTCGTCGATCGGGGGATAGGCGCCGGGGTGCATGTGGGCCATCGAGTCGGGGAACTCGAAGAGCGGCAGCACCTGGTTGCGGCCGGCCTCGGCCCACCACAGCTCCTCGAGGCGCTTGACGACCTCGGGTTGCTCGTCGGCCACGTCGACCGCCTCGGAGAAGTCCTCGGCGAGCCGGAAGAGCGACCAGCGGTCGGTGGCGAAGTCATAGCTGCCCGGCAGCACCTCGCGCTCACCGAACTGGTTGGGCACGTGGTTGGTGGTGGCCTTCCAGCCGTCGTGGTAGATCGCCCGGGAGCCCATCATCTCGAAGTACTGCAGGCGGCGGTGCTCGGCAGCGTCGGCGTCGGCGAACGACGGCAGCAGCGACGAGCCGTCGACGGGCTGCTGCGAGACGCCGTCCACGGCGGCCGGCACCTCGATGCCCGCGGCGTCGAGGACGGTGCTGAAGATGTCGACCGCGTGACAGAACTGGCCGCGGATCTCGCCCGGCGTACTGATGCCGGCGCCCCAGCGCACGACCAACGGGGTGCGGACGCCGCCGAGCCAGGCGTGCCGCTTCCACAGCCGCAGCGGGGTGTTGCCGGCCCAGGCCCAGCCGAAGGGGTAGTGGTTGTAGGCGTCGTGGCCGCCGATGTCGTCGATGCGCTCGACGGAGTCCGCGACGTCCTCGGCGAAGCCGAGCCAGCCGGCTGCCTCGTTGAGGGTGCCGGAGACGCCGCCCTCGGCGCTGGCGCCGTTGTCGGAGAGCACCATGACGATGGTGTTGTCGGCGATGCCGCGGGCATCGAGGTAGTCGAAGAGCCGGCCGAGGTGGTGGTCGGTGTGGGTCATGAAGCCCGCGAAGACCTCCATGTAGCGCGCGAAGAGCCGGCGCTGCTCCTCGGGCAGGGTCGACCACTCCGGCACCCAGGAGGGGCGCTCGGTGAGCACGGTGTCGGCGGGCACGACGCCGGAGGCGACCTGGCGCTCGTAGACCCGCTCGCGCCACGCCTCCCAGCCGTCGTCGAACTGCCCGACGTACGGCGTGACCCACTCCTCCGGCACCTGGTGCGGAGCGTGCGCGGCGCCGGTGGCGAGGTGGAGGAAGAACGGTTTGCGCGACTCGGCCTGCTGCTGGTCCTGGATCATCCGGATCGACTCGTCGACGAGGTCCTCGGTGAGGTGGTAGCCCTCTTCCGGGGTCCTGGGCGGGTCGACCTGGGTGTTGTCCCGCACCAGCTCGGGGGCCCACTGACTGGTCTCGGCGCCGAGGAAGCCGTAGAAGCGCTCGAAGCCGACGCCCAGCGGCCACTGGCCGAACGGACCGGCCGAGGAGTAGTCGGTCTTGGGCGTCAGGTGCCACTTGCCGACCGACATCGTGTTGTAGCCGCCATCGCGCAGGAGCCGGGCCAGGGTGGCGGCCGAGGCGGGCAGCCGGCCGGTGTAGCCGGGGAACCCGAGCGCCGCCTCTTCGGTGACGCCCATGCCGACGGCGTGGTGGTTGCGTCCGGTGTGCAGCGCAGCGCGCGTCGAGGAGCAGACCGACGTGACGTGGAAGCGGTTGTAGCGGAGCCCGGCACCGGCCAGCCGATCGATGTGCGGGCGTGTCGATGGTGGCGCCGAAGCAGCCGAGCTGGGCGAAGCCCACGTCGTCGAGCACCACCATCACCACGTTGGGAGCGCCCTCGGCCGCTCGGGGGTACTCCACGAAGCGGGGAGTCGAGTCGGCGACGCGGGAGGTGATGAGCTGACGGTCCATGGCAGCACGCTAGCAGCGAAGTGGCAGGCGACTGTCAGAAACTGCCGCTCAGTGGGACCGGAGGTTGCGATCTCCAGGAGAGCGCGGGGGAGGTGGGGCGTTTTCGTCGCCGGGGAGGGCGGTCCGTATACTTCCCGACGGTCGTCCTCGCGCTTGTCGCAACGGCGCCCGGCCGCCTTAGCTCAGTCGGTAGAGCGAGTCACTCGTAATGACTAGGTCGTCAGTTCGATTCTGACAGGCGGCTCACCGAACAGCCCCTGACCTGCGCACCTGCAGGCAGGGGCTGTCGTGTTGCTGGCTCCCGATGGGGTCGTGCGGTGGCCTGGCCGTGGTCATTCCTGACTAGGCGCGACGCCGACACGCGCTAACTTGCCGCCCATAGCGAGGCAAAACCTCTGATTCGACGGCCAGGCAGTGGATTGTCCGTAACCTCAAGGAATCCGCAAGAACCCGGTGATCGGCAATGGAGGTGCAGAGATGAATGCTCGAGATGGCCTCCGGCCCCCGTCGGTGACCACGTCAGGCGGATCCGTCCGCTCCCCCCGTGGCCTCGATGCTTCACACGGTCCTCGCGACATCTTCGCCTTCTCCGGCGGCGGCTCCCGCGGAGGTGCCCAGGTCGGCATGCTCCGTGCACTGATCGGCGCCGGCGTCGTGCCGGACGCCCTCGTCGGTGCCTCGGTCGGCTCCCTCAACGCTGCGTTCGTCGCCACGGCCCCCACCGTCGACCGGGTCGAGGAGCTCGCGGCGCTGTGGCGCAACATGACCGGCCGCACCCTCACCGGGCGCACCAGCGCCGCAGCCCTCAACCTCGCTCGTCGTCGCCCCTACCTCTTCGAGTCGACGTCGCTGCGCAGCATGATCGCCACCTGGGTCGGCGACGGACGCATCGAGGACCTGCCGACCCGCCTGCGCATCGCCACCACCGACCTGTCGACCGGCCGCGCCGCCCACCACGACCACGGCGACCTGACCGACACCATCGTCGCCTCGGCAGCGCTGCCCGCGGTGTTCCCCCCGGTCCAGCTCCCCGGCTCCGACGGACCCAGCCTGCACGTCGATGCCGGCGTCTCGGGCAACATGCCCTGGGCTGCTGCCTTCGAGATCGCTCGCCCCGGCGACACCGTCTGGGGCCTCGACGTCACCCGCACCGCGCCGCTCCGGACGATGCGCAACCCGCTCGACGTCCTCATCGCCTCCCTGGTCGCCACGGTCCGCCGCCAGGAGGCACCTGCCACGCCCAGCGGCGTCGAGGTCCGCCACATCCACCTCGACACCGAGTTCGACTGCGGCCGTGTCTTCGACTTCTCCCACACCGGCACGCTCTTCGAGCTCGGCGAGCGTGCTGCTACCGAGACCTTGATCGACACCCCGGCCCTCGCCGCCTGACGCTACCTCAGCGGAGGGTCCTACGAAGCGGCTCGAAGGGGCGGGCGTCGAGGACATCACCGAGGCGATGCGCGCCGTCGGACTGCCCACGAGTGCGGGCGAGTTGGCCGGCGTCGACCACACCTGGGTCTCCAGGAGATGTTGGAAGCGCTGCGCGGCCTCGGCGGTGGCGAAATCGAGGTCGACGAGCACGTAGTGCGGGTCGTCAACCGGCTGCATGACCCGCTCGTGCAGCACCCCTCCCTCCGTGCGGTGAGGGGCGAAGCGAGCGAAGGCTCGCTGCCAGGTGGCGAAGTCGCTGATGGCGTGTTCGATGAGCAGGGTGTGCATGACGTCTCCCGATCTGAAGTGGCTGGTGACGATCGACGCTAGGCAGGTCGTGAGGCCGTGAACATCCCAGTCATCTGGGGTCTATGCGGGCGTACGCTCGCTGCGTGACAGGTCGGGTCCGAGCTGACCGGCTCCCCGCGGCCGTCGAGCACCTTGCTGTCTCAGGAGCCGACGACCGAACGTTGCGCGCGACCGTGATCGACGTGATCGGACGCTTCCTCCCCTTCGACGCCTACGCCTTCTTGCTCACCGATCCCGCCACTGCAGTGGGGTGCTCGCCCGTTGCCAGCGTCCCGGACCTCGCCACGCTGCCGGACCTGATCCGGTTCAAGTACGTGACGCCGGTGAACCGGTGGACTGCGCTGCCCGCGAGCGGATGCGCGACCTTGCAGCAGGCCACCGCCGGTCGACCCGAGCGCAGCCTGGTCTGGCGCGAGTACCTGGCCGGCCTCGGGGTCACCGACGTGGCCTCGGTGGTCTTCGCGGACCGCTTCGGGTGGTGGGGGTTCTTGGACCTGTGGCGTTGTCAGGCCTGTTTCACCGATGACGAGGTTGCTGCCCTGGTGCGAGCGCGACCGACGATCACCGCTCGGTTGCGGGCAGCGCAGGCGGCCTCGTTCACCGCGAGTGGCGAGGCCCATCGACCACGGGGTCCAGGGGCGCTGGTCCTCTCGCCGACGCTCGAGGTCCGGGTGCAGACGCCGCAGACGACTGACTGGTTGGCGGTCCTCGTCCCGCCCACCCCCGGGCGGGGCCCCGTACCGGCGAGCGCGCTCAACGTCGCGGCGCAGCTCCTGGCCGCCGAGGCAGGGGTCGACGTTCATCCAGCGGAGGCGCGTGTGCACCTGGGTGGGGCCACCTGGTTGACCCCTCCGTGCTGACCGCGCAGCCGGCGGCGGGCCGGCAGCGGACCGCGACATCGTGGTGACCATGGAGGCGAGCTCGTCCTCAGAACGCCGCGACGTCTTCTCCCGCTCCCACGGACTGACGAGGCGTGAGGTCGAGCTGCTCGGTCACCTGGCCGACGGGGTCGACACGCGCTCGGCGGCGGCGGCAATGTCCATCAGCGACTACACCGTCCAGGACCACCTGAAGTCGATCTTCGCCAAGACCTCCACGACACGTCGTTCAGAGCTGCTCGCGAGGTCAGGCGGTCGCTGAAGCCCCTGCTACGTGCGAAGCGGGTAGCTCTGGCCGGTGGCGTGGGCTTGATGGTGGTGGAACGGGCAGAGGAGCGAGGCGTCCTGGGTGTTGGTGGTCCCGCCTTGGGACCAGGGGGTGTTGTGGTGGGTGTGGCAGAAGGCGCCGGGGGTGTCGCAGGTGGGGTGCTGGCAGGTCTGCTGCTCGATCGTCAGGGCCAGTCGCTGGGCGGTGGTGTGGAAGCGTCTTGGAGCGGCCGAGGTCGAGGACGTGGGATTGGCCGTCCATCACGGCGGGCAGGATCTTCGCCTCGCACGCCCAGCGGCGGAGCTGCCCGGGGGAGATGGCGTGGCCGGTGTCGAGGTGCGCTGCCTGGTAGGCACCCTGGAGCATCGGAGACGTCGACGGTCACGATGATCGTGGCGTTGATGCCACCCATGGCGGGGAGCAGGTCGGCGGGGTACCGCTCGACGTACTCGCAGAACGCCTTGCCCAGCTTCTCCGGGGTGGGCTTCTCGTAGTCGTAGGACCCGGCGCCCTCGGTGGCCCGGACGTGCTTCGGAGCGGCCAGGGCTTGGAGGGCTTTGCGCAGCATCGCGGCCTGCGCGGTCGGCATCGTGAACCGGCCGTGGGACAGGCCTTCGCCGTCGTCGTAGATCCGGAACTGGGTCTTCTTCGCGTGCTCCGGCTTCCTGCTTCTCCAGGAGCTTCGCTTCGTGGGCGTCGGCCTTGTCGGGGTCGACGGTCTCCAGGATCCGGCGGCCGAGCTCGGCGAGCTTGTGGGCGTCGAAGTGTGCGGCTTCCTTGATCAGGTGGCCCTCTGCTGCGTCGCGGTGCTGGGTGTTGTCGAGGGCGTCGACGGCTTTCGTGATGACCATCGCTTGCTGCGGCAGGACCGCACCGGCGCCCATGGCTTCGCGGGTCTGGTCATGGGCGGCCAGCTGCTTGGCCAGGCGGGTGCGGCGTTCGGCTTCGGTGCGGGTCAGGCGGGTCGTCATCGCGAGCCAGACCGCGATCGACTTCGCGCCGGCGGCGCCGTGGAGGTCGAGGGTCTCGGCCTGCGTCAGCGCACGCGCTTCGACCTCTGCCAACCTGGCCAGCTCTGCTTCGAGGCGGGTGACGACCTGCGTGGTCTCGGTGGTGGTGAGTGACCAGGCGGGGGTCTCGGCGATCTCGTCCAGGCCCTTCGAGAGGACGTCGAGGAACCGCAGGATCGGGTGACCCTGGGTGTCGTCGAGGTGCTTGGCCATGGGTCTACTCAAGCACCGACCACCGACAGTCCGGGACCGTGATTTCCGCTCAACCATGGGGGTTGTGGACAACTTCTTGGGCGCCGCTGGTTGTGGATGATTGGTGGGTAGCGAACGGGGCTGCTTCTTGCCTCACCGCGTCTCGATACGCCGGGTTCTCGCTCCTTCGTCGCTCGTCCCCGACTACTCGACGAACCTGGGAGGTGGGGTAGCGAACGGGGCTGCTTCTTGGCCTGCGGCGGTTTCGTCTCGCCCTCGCCAGCGAGCCCGAGACGAAACCGGGTGAGGTGAGAAGCAGCCTGGTCCGGCAACGAACGGCGGCGCCGTCAGGAGACGGCGGCGGGGGCGACGCGCTGGAGGTTGCGCAGGAAACGACGGAACATCAGGTTGATGATCGGCCCGGAGACCGGGGTGAAGAAGCGGGAGGCTCCGTTGACCTCCTGGGCGAGGCGCCAGGTGAGGTCGCAGCCGGTGGCCGTGGGCACGATGCGGTAGTCCTCGAGGAAGGCGCCGACGGCCGTGGTCGAGGCCGCGTTGAAGCGGAAGGCGAGGTGGGCCCCGGGCTCCCAGGCGAGGAACTCCTCGTCACCGACGAGGCCCCCGCGCATGGTCACGACGCGGGTCGTGCCGACGCCGCGGGGCTCGGGGGAGGTGTACTCGACGTCGGTGATGACCTTGGCCCACAGCGGCCAGGTGTCAGCCCGGGCCAGGAAATCGAACAGCTCGTCGGGGCTCAGTGCGACGCTGACGGTGTTGCTGAACGTGGCCGGTGCGGTGTCGAGGAACGACAGGTCGACCTTGCGGCAGGGGTGCATGGTGGTGCTCACGGGCGGCTCCGGACGGTCGACGAGGATGGTCGGCGCTCATTGTGGCGCCCACCGAGCGACTGCGGAAGGCCGGTGCTGCCGCGTCTCACCAGTCGACAGGAGCCGCTCAGCCCTGGAGGCTCTTGAGCTCCTCGATGAAGCGGGCAGGATCGGCAACGGTGATGGTCGCGCCCGGGTGCAGGATCCGCCGCGTGGGATCGATGCCCGCCACGGGCTTGTGGAACGACACGCACACCGCGTCGGCTCCGTTGGTCGCGAACGTGACGCCCCGGTCGGTGAACGACAGGTGCGGCGGGCCGACGGTCTTGATCCAGGCGAAGTCGCCCGAGCGCTGTACGTCGGCGATGTTGTCGAGCGTGGTCTGCAGCCGCCAGAGGCCGAACTTCACGCGTAGCCCCTCGGGCCCGAGCTCCACCCCGGTCGTGGCCGGCATGATGCCGAGCGCCAGCGCCGGGAGCCGGTACGACGGCGCCCAGGCGAACTCGTGCTTGCTCCAGCTGTCCTTCGTGCTCATGGTCGATCTCCTTCTCGTGGGGACGGGGTGGCGCGGTGGGTGGCTGGGGTCAGCCTGTCCTGTGCTCCAACGACCAGCGGACCAGAGCCGCCGAGAAGTCGGTGAGCCGCTCGCTGGGCACGAGTCCGGCCAGGCCGCTCGGCTGCGTCGGGTAGCCGAGGTCCCGTGCCGCCCCGACCGCCCGCTCGTCGAAGAACGGACGCATCCAGGGCCAGACCTCCTGCACCTCACGGCAGAAGATCGCCGAACCGGTCGGACCGATCCGGGGCAGCTCTTCGAGGCGGGCGCGCAGCAACGGCACCGAGCGCTCGTCCTCGGCGACCAGGCGGCGTACGTCGCCATGGAGGTCGTCGCTCACCACGGTCGCCAGCTCGACGAGCCGGTCGGCAGTGCTCTCGTCGTAGCGTCGGTAGCCGCCGCGCCCCAACGCCTCGATGCGCTGACGCCGCGTCGAGCCGAGCAGGCGCTCCGGGGTGCGCCAGCCCGCAGCGAAGAGCTCAGCCGCCGTGGTGGCGGCGACGTCGGCGGAGATCCGGGTCGCCGAGAGCTGCGTGAGCACGAGCAGCTGGAAGAGGGGAGCGGGCTTGTCGCGCAGCGTGATGCCCGCCTGCGCGGCATAGGTCTGCCCGTGACGGGTGAGGAGCTCGTCCGCTTCGATCCGGTCGGTCACGTCTCCCTGCGGATCACGTAGGTCACCACGACCGCCACGGCGAAGGCGGCGCCCGCCGCGATCAGGGTGCGGCCGTGCCGCTCGCGGAGCTCGGTGATCCGCGACGATGCCCGTGACTTCACGTCGAGCTTGTGGTGCAACGCATCGACGGTCTGCGCCAGGTGCTCTCGTGTCTCGGCGAGCTCGGCCTCGATCTCCTCACGGGTCTGCGGCCGGGAGTCGGGCAGCTCGGAGTCCATCATCGCGCGTCGCCCCCCTTCAGTGCCTCGACGTCGGCGCGCAGGCTGTCAGGTGTGCCGTCGAGAGGCGGGGTGACCTGGCCGGCCTTGGACTTCCCTGCCAGCGCGGCAGCCCCGGCCGCCGCGAACAACAACGCGGTGACGATCGCCGCTGCTGCCCAGGCGGGCAGGACGAGGTCGAGCAGCAGGATGAGGGTCGCCACCAGGGCGCCCACGCCGTAGAGGGCAGTGACCCCACCGGCGCCGAACAGGCCGACGGCCGCGGCGCCGTCCTGCGCCGACTCCTTCAGCTCGGTGCGGGCCAGGGCGATCTCGTCGCGCACCAGCACGGTCAGCTGCTGGGTCATCTGCTCGAGGAGCTGCGGCAGGCTGGCCTCGTCGGGCGCTGCGCCGCGGTGCTCGCTCACGGCACGTCCTGTCGCACGCCCGTCTGCTGGGCGACGGCGACCGCCTCGGCGGCTTTCTCCTTCACCGCGGCTCCCGTCTGGGCGACGGCTTCGCGCACCCGGGGATCCCGGCGCAGGCGCTGGGCCTGGGCCTTGGCTGATTCGTAGGGGGCACGTCCGGCGCGCGATCCCAGGAGGAATCCGACGGTCGCCGCTGCGGTCAGGCTCAACTTCGACATGCTTCCACCTTGGGACGGACGCGGTGCCCGAGCCACCTCCTTGCGGGTGATCACCTTCTGCGGCGGGGCTCGAGCGAGACCGAGATCATGCTCCGGGTGCACAACCGACCTTGGGGGTGAAGGAAATCGGAGCGGGTCGCGCTACAAAAGGATGACGACGTGCCGGCGGCCGAGGCGCGACGGTCGAGGAACGGAGGCGTCAGTGGAACCCATTGCAGAGACGATGGAGGCCGAGCGCCTGTACGGACCGTTCGAGCTCGACAACGAGGACCTGCTCGAACGGCTGCAGCGCGTCAGCGACGAGGTCTCCCGCATCGCTCCCACCTGCGTCGGCCTGAGCCTGACGGTGTCGGAGCGAGGCGTGACGTTCACCCTGGTCGGTCGCGACACCCGGGTCGCCTCGGCGGACGCCGCGGAGGCCGCCGACCCGGCGACCGAGCAGAGCCCTGACCAGGTGGCGCCTGCGCCCGAGAGCCGCACCGTCGAGGAAGAGCTCCTCGACGAGACCCGGTGGACCGCGTTCGCCGCCACCACTGCTGCCTACGGCGTGGCCAGCTCGCTCACGCTTCCGGTGATGGAGGACGGCGTGGCGGTGGCCGCCTTCAACCTCTACGGATCCGCGCCCGACACCTTCGAGGGGTGCGAGGAGCAGATCGCCCACGTCCTGGGTGCGTGGCTTCCCGGCGCGATCCGAGACGCCGACCTGTCGTTCTCCACGATCGAGCAGGCGCGTCGCGCGCCGGAGGTGCTGCGGGAGTCGACGCGGCTCGTCGTGGCCACCGCGCTCCTGGCGCGGCGCTGCGGCTTGACCGTCGAGGAGAGCGAGAACCGCCTGCGTGCGACGGCCGCTCGCGAGGGCCTTCAGCTGCCGACGCTCGTCGAAGCAGTGATCGATCTCCTCCGCGGCCGACGTCCGGCGAGCTGATCGCTTCTTCCCGCGTGGACGACCACCTGCTCACGTCGCTCATCCGTCATCAAGAGACGCGTCACCGAGAGAAGGAGGAGGCAGCAGAGATGCGCATGACACACCCCGGGAAAGGCGTGTGGATCCAGGTCACCTACGTCGTCGGGATGCTCGTGGTCCTGGCGATCATGGGCGTCATCGCCTACGTCATCTACTAGCAGACCCGTCAGCGAGTGCCGCCCCGCTCAGCCGTCCTGATGCGCTGGAAGTTCAGCCCGCCGCGGGCGAAGGCCTCGAGGACGGCGGCCGGAGGCGCCACCGGGGCTCCCTCCCACGCGCAGGGTCGCACGTGGGTCAGGTCGACGTGCGTCGCCTGCGGAGCAGGGTCGTAGCACCAGTCCCCGCGCACGACACCGCGGTGGAAGTGACCGGCCGCATCGCGCGTCCAGACCTCTGCGCTCACCGGCACCGCGATGAACCGCTCCAGGCGGCGGGCGGTGCGCGCATCGTGCTCGACCTCGGTCAGCGCGATCGCCTCTGCTGCGTTCTTCGGACGGCGAGACAGCCGGCCGCCGACACCCACCACGCCTCGCTCCAGCGCGCGATCGACGGCGGCGAGCATCGGGTCGGGCACGAGCCGCGACCGCATCGGTGCCCGGTAGACCCCGGGGCCGGGGGCAGCGGTCATTCGCCTTCGGGTGGGCCGGACAGGTGGGTCTGCGGGTCGGCCTGGGGCTGCTTCGGGTCGAGGCTGGGGGCGACGTCGGTGCTGTCGTCGCCGCTGTCGTCGCGGGTGTCGTCGCGCGGATCCGTCGACGCGTCCTCGTCGGTGTGCGGAGCCGGGTCGTTTCCGTTGTCGGATGAGGTCATGGGCCCACGGTCGCGAACCCGTGACGATGGCGCTCCACCCCAACCGGCGAAACCGGCCGCTGTCGCGACGAGGACCGGTGTGGCACGCTTCCTGCAACAAAGTGCACAAAGCACCGTCGACCGCGAGGAGCGCGCATGAAGACCGGGATGATCATCAACTACGCAGGTGGCTTCTCCGAGACGGTCGAGGAGCTGGTCGCCCTCGAGGACGCCGGTCTCGAGATGGTCGCCATGCCCGAGGTCTACTCCTTCGACGGAGTCAGCCAACTTGGCTTCATCGCCGCGCGCACCACCAAGCTCGAGCTGCTCTCGGCGATCTTCCAGATCTACTCGCGCACGCCCACCCTCACCGCGATGACCGCGGCCGGTCTCGACTACGTCTCCAACGGCCGGTTCACGATGGGGATCGGCGCATCGGGCCCGCAGGTGATCGAGGGCTTCCACGGCCTGAAGTACGACGCCCCGCTCGGCCGCACCCGCGAGGTGATGGAGATCTGCCGTCAGGTGTGGCGCCGCGAGCCGGTCATCCACGAGGGCAAGCACTACACGATCCCGCTGGACGTCGAGCACGGCGGATCGGGCCTCGGCAAGCCGCTCAAGCTGATCAACCACCCCGTGCGCAGCCGCATCCCGATCGCCGTCGCCGCGCTCGGCCCCAAGAACGTCGAGCTCGTCGCCGAGCTGGCCGAGGGCTGGCAGCCGCTGTTCTTCCACCCCGGCAAGGCCGCCACGGCCTGGGGCGAGTCGCTCGAGGCCGGCTACGCGAAGCGCGACCCGGAGATGGGCCCCCTCGACATCCAGCTGCAGATCCCGTTCGCGATCGGTGAGCCCGACCCGCAGGCGCTGCAGGCGATCCGCAACCAGCTCGCTCTCTACATCGGGGGGATGGGCGCGCGCGACAAGAACTTCTACAACCAGCTCGCGGTCCGCTACGGCTACGACGCCGAGGCCAAGGAGATCCAGGACCTCTATCTCGACGGCAAGAAGGCCGAGGCCGCTCAGGCCGTGCCCGACGACCTGGTCCGTGCCGTCTCCCTGCTCGGCGTCGGAGGAGGAGATCGCCACCCAGCTCGGCGAGCTGCACGCCGCGGGGGTGACCACCCTGCTGACCACGCCGTTGGCCGCTACCCCCGAGCAGCGCATCAGCGACATCGCGACCCTGTCGCGGCTCACCCGAGACCTCGGTTGAGCCTGCGCCACGCGATCCTCACCGCCCTGCTCGAGCGCCCCTCGACCGGGCTCGAGCTGACGCGGCGCTTCGACCGGTCCATCGGCTACTTCTGGTCAGCCACGCACCAGCAGGTCTACCGCGAGCTGGCGCGCCTCGAGCAGGACGGGCTGGTGCGCTCCACGCCCCAGCCCGGCCTGCGCGGCAGCCCGCGTTCCTACGACGTGCTGCCGCAGGGCCAGAGGGAGCTGGACGACTGGGTCGGGCAGGAGGAGGCGCCGCGTGAGCTGCGCGACCCGATGATGGTGCGGCTGCGGGCGGCTGCCGTGCTCGGCTCGGACGCCGTGGTCCCGCAGCTGCAGCACCACCTGGCGGCGCACCGGGCCAGGCTCGCGGCGTACCGCGAGATCGAGGCCCGGGACTTCCCGGGACCGGACGCCACCCCCACCCAGCACCTCCAGCACCTGATCCTGCGGGCCGGGATCGGGCTGGAGGAGCACTGGGTGGAGTGGGCCGAGCAGGCCTGCGCCGAGCTCGACTGAGCGATCGGGCACGGCCGGGTGGGGACGGACGGGGCGGACGTGACGGGCGTGACGGGCGTGACGGAGCGGGACAAAACTCCTGCTTGGCCGACAATCCTTTGTCGGGGAAGCAGGAGTTTCACCAGTTAACTGGTGAAACTCCCGCGGCCGGACCCCCCGCTCGACCCCGCGTCCGCCCCCGCTCGACCGAGCGACCGCGTGCGGTCAGGCGCCGCCGACGACCTCGGCGATCGACTGCTCACCGTCGTTGAACGGCAGGATCGAGTCGTCCGTGGGAGCCGCGTCGACGACCGCGGCGATCACCCGGGCGACCGTGGCGCGCGAGACCTGCGAGGCGCTGACGTCGTCACCCACCTCGATGCCGCCGGTGCCGTTCTCGTCGGTGAGGCTGCTGGGCCGCAGGATCGTCGAGGTCACCGCGGCATCGGCCAGGTGCAGGTCCGCGGCGGTCTTGGCCTCGGCGTAGGCGTAGAAGTCGCTGTCCGGGTCGACGCCGTGGTCGGGTCCGGCGCCGAAGTAGGACACCATCACGAACCGCGACGGGCTGCCCTGCGCGGCGGCGTCGATCGTGCGGATGGCGGCGTCGCGGTCCACCGAGTAGGTGCGCTCGGGGCTGCCGCCGCCCGCGCCGGCTGACCACACCACGGTGTCGTAGCCCTTCACCAGGTCGACGAGCTCGTCGGTGGACAGCTGCTCGACGTCGGCGACGACCGGCTCGGCGCCGGCGGCGCGCACGTCGTCGGACTGCTCGGCCTTGCGGATGACGCCAGCGACGTCGTGGCCGGCCTCGACGAGGTGGGGGGTGGCGAGCAGGGCGATCTTGCCGTGACCGCCGACGATCAGGACCTTCGACATGGAGAACTCCTCAAGGGATCGGGTGTCGTCTCTCTACCTTGCCCAACGGCCCCAAGGCTCAGGCATTCCCGCGATCGCCGTCGCCTACTCGCAGGTACGTGGGACGACACGCGCCGGAAACATCGCGTGCATAAGACTGGTGGCATGGCTGCGAAGACGACCCCGACGCTGACGACCGAGCAGATGATCGAGGCCGATCGTCGCGAGCCCGACGTCGCCCAGTTCGCCGGCGGCGTGTCCTCCGACGAGCAGCACGCGGCGCTGCGGGCCTCGGTGCGCCAGCTCAGCACGCTGCTCGGTGAGGCGCTGACCCGGCACGAGGGCCCCGAGCTCCTCGCCCTGGTCGAGCAGGTGCGCACGCTGAGCCGCGAGCCCGACGACGGTGCGCTCACCGAGCTGCTGGCCGGCGTCGACCACGACACCGCGATCGTGCTCGCGCGGGCGTTCACGGCCTACTTCCAGCTCGTCAACGTGACCGAGCAGCTCCACCGCTGGCAGGAGCTCGTCACCCGCCCGGAGCGACCGCTGGCCGCCACCACGCGCCGCATCGCCGAGGCGCTCGAGGCGGGCAGCATCGACCGCGAGCTGATCACCGACGTGCTCGGGCGCCTGGAGTACCGCCCGGTCTTCACCGCCCACCCCACCGAGGCCACCCGACGCTCGGTGCTCGGCCTGCTGCGCAAGATCGCTGCGGTCACCTACGCCGCCGAGGACCCTCGCGGCCGGGTCACCGATCGACCCGGCAGCGAACGCCGCCTGGCCGAGCTCGTCGACCTGCTCTGGCAGACCGACGAGCTGCGCATCGAGCGTCCCGAGCCCTCCGACGAGGCCCGCACGGCGATCTACTACCTCCAGACGCTGGCCGAGCAGGTCGTGCCCGGGCTCCTCGAGGAGCTCGACCGCAGCCTGGCCACCCTCGGCGTGGAGCTGCCCGCCACGGCCCGGCCGCTCCGCTTCGGCACCTGGGCGGGCGGCGACCGCGACGGCAACCCCAACGTCACCCCGGCCGTCACCCTGGAGGTGCTCGGCCTCCAGCACGACTTCGGCCTGCGCGAGCTGGTCCGCGGGGTGGAAGAGCTGCTGCTCGAGCTGTCGTCGTCCTCGCGGGTGGTCTCGGTCAGCGACGACCTCGCCGCGAGCCTGGAGGCCGACCGCGAGTTCCTCCCGATCACCTACTCCACGATCAAGCGCCTCAACGCCGAGGAGCCCTACCGGCTCAAGCTCAGCTATGTGCGCGTCCGGCTGATGCGCACCCGCGACCGGCTCGCCAAGGGCAGCGCACACGAGCCGGGCCGCGACTACGAGAACCTCGACGGGCTGCTCGCCGACCTCGTGCTGGTGCGCGACTCCCTGATCGCCTCGGGCGACCGCATCACCGCCGACGGTGCCCTGCTGCGGCTGATCCGCACGGCCACGGCGATGGGGCTGGGGCTGGCGACGATGGACGTGCGCGAGCACAGCGCCAAGCACCACGAGGCCCTCGCCGCGCTCTACGACCGCCTCGGCGAGCTCCCCACGCCGTACGCCGAGCTCGAGCGGCCCGACCGGATCGCGCTGCTCTCGCAGGAGATGGCCGGTCGCCGTCCGCTGGTCGGCGCCGCCGCGAGCGAGCTCGACGGCACGGCGGCGCAGGTGTTCGACCTGCTCGCCACCATCCGTCGTGCCCTCGACACCTACGGCCCCGAGGTCATCGAGACCTACATCGTCTCGATGACCCACGACGTGGACGACCTCTTCGCGGTCGTCGTGCTGGCCCGCGAGGTCGGCCTCGTCGACACCGGCAGCGAGGACACCCCGGCGCGCTCCCGGATCGGGTTCGCCCCGCTCTTCGAGACCGTCGCCGAGCTCGAGGCCGCCGGCCCGCTGCTCGACGCCCTGCTCAGCGACCCGTCGTACCGTCGCGTCGTGGCCGCGCGTGGCGACGTGCAGGAGATCATGCTCGGCTACTCCGACTCCTCCAAGGATGCCGGCATCGCCGCGTCGCAGTGGCAGATCCACCGCGCCCAGCGCGCGCTGCGCGACCTCGGCCGCAAGCACGGCGTGGTGCTGCGGCTCTTCCACGGCCGCGGCGGCTCGGTCGGCCGCGGCGGCGGTCCCACCGGCGAGGCGATCTTGTCGCAGCCCTACGGCAGCCTCGACGGACCGATCAAGATCACCGAGCAGGGCGAGGTGATCTCCGACAAGTACACCCTGGCCCAGCTCGGCCGCGAGAACCTCGAGCAGGCGCTCGCCTCCGTGCTCGAGGCCTCGGTGCTGCACCGCACGTCGCAGCTGCCCCAGGACGTGCTCGACGGCTGGAACTCCACCATGGACCTCGTCGCCGGCTCCGGGCAGAAGGCCTACCGCAGCCTGGTGCGCGACCCGGGCCTCGTGCCGTTCTTCGTCGCCGCCACCCCCGTCGACGAGCTCGGCAAGATGAACATCGGCTCGCGCCCGGCCAAGCGCCCCGGCGGCCCCGGCGGGCTCGACGACCTGCGCGCGATCCCGTGGGTCTTCGGCTGGACGCAGTCGCGGATCATCCTGCCCGGTTGGTACGGCGTGGGCAGCGGTCTGGCTGCGGCACGCGAGGACGGCCGGGGGGAGACGCTGCAGGAGATGTACGGGTCGTGGAACTTCTTCCGCACCTTCCTCTCCAACGTGCAGATGACGCTGGCCAAGACCGATCTCGACATCGCCGCGCGCTACGTGCGCGCACTCGTGCCGCACGACGCGGCTGAGCTCTTCGAGACCATCCGCGCCGAGCACGAGCGCACCGTCGAGGAGGTGCTGCGGGTGACCGGCCAGGACGAGCTCCTCGAGGGCGCCCCGACCCTGCGCGAGACGCTCGCGATCCGCGACGCCTACCTCGAGCCGCTCCACGCCCTGCAGGTCTCGCTGCTCACCCGCACCCGCGCCCTGCCCGAGGACGAGCCGGACCTCGCCCTGCAGCGCGCGCTGCTGCTCACGATCAACGGCATCGCGGCCGGTCTGCGCAACACCGGCTGAGTCGCCCCCCCGTTCGCGACTGGTGTGAGGTCGTGGCGCGTGTCACACTATTACTGACCGCTCGGTCGGTAATGCCGCGCGGTGTGACGAGCCAGCCTGGAGGAGTCATGACCGCCACGACCGAGACGGCGTACGACGAAGCGGCGTTGCAGGCGTCGTTCGAGGCGACGATCGCGCACCACGACCGCATCGAGCCGCGCGACTGGATGCCGGAGAAGTACCGCGCGACGTTGGTGCGTCAGATCGCCCAGCACGCCCACTCCGAGATCATCGGCATGCAGCCCGAGGGCAACTGGATCACCCGCGCGCCGTCGTTGCGCCGCAAGGCGATCCTGCTCGCCAAGGTGCAGGACGAGGCCGGCCACGGGCTCTACCTCTACTCCGCCTGCGAGACCCTCGGCGTCTCGCGCCAGGACCTGACCGAGCGACTCATCGACGGTCGCCAGAAGTACTCCTCGATCTTCAACTACCCCACGCTGTCCTACGCCGACGTCGGCACCATCGGCTGGCTCGTCGACGGTGCCGCGATCTGCAACCAGGTGCCGCTGTGCCGTACGTCGTACGGCCCCTACGGCCGCGCGATGATCCGCGTCTGCAAGGAGGAGTCGTTCCACCAGCGGCAGGGGTTCGAGCTGTTGAGCACGATGATGCGCGGCACCGACGCCCAGCGCGCGATGGTGCAGGAGTCGGTCGACCGGTTCTGGTGGCCGGCGCTGATGATGTTCGGCCCGCCCGACGCCGACTCGCCCAACACCGTGCAGTCGATGGCGTGGGGCATCAAGCGCGACACCAACGACGACCTGCGCCAGAAGTTCGTCGACATGACCGTGCCGCAGGCCGAGGCGTTGGGCGTGACGCTGCCCGACCCCGAGCTGAGGTGGAACGAGGAGCGCGGCCACCACGACTTCGCCCAGCCCGACTGGGACGAGCTCAAGGCAGTGATCACCGGTGGTGGCCCCTGCAACGCCCAGCGCATCGCCCACCGTCGCCGCGCCCACGAGGACGGCGCCTGGGTGCGCGCCGCCGCCCTTGCTTTCGCCGAGTCGGCGCACAAGTACGCCGACTCGACGCAGACCCCAGCCGAGTCGGCGCATATATGCGCCGACTCGACCTCGGAGGAGACCGCATGAGTGCCCAGGACCAGCAGCCCCAGAAGCACCAGCAGGTCGAGCCGGAGTGGCCGCTCTACGAGATCTTCGTGCGCGGCAAGCGCGGCCTCAACCACGTGCACGTCGGCTCCCTGCACGCCGCCGACGACGAGATGGCGATCCGCCACGCCCGCGACGTCTACACCCGACGCAACGAGGGCGTCAGCATCTGGGCGGTGCGCGCCGATGCGATCGCGGCGAGCAGCCCCGATGAGAAGGACCCGCTCTTCGCCCCGGCCGGCGACAAGGTCTATCGACACCCGACCTTCTACGCCATCCCCGACGACGTCCCCCACATGTGAGAGGGCTGCGATGACCACCGAGCACGAGACCGATCACGACAGCGCGTACGCCGGCCTCCTGGGCTCCGACGACTCCCAGTGGGCCTTCGGCACCTCCTTCGAGGACCCGCTCGCCGGGGTCGACACGACCCTGCCCGACGACGTCGATGCGAGCGCACTGGCGGCGTACTGCCTGATGCTCGGCGACGACGCCCTGATCTACGCCCACCGACTCTCGCAGTGGACCAGCAACGCCCCCGACCTCGAGGACGACATCGCGCTGGCCAACATCGCCCTCGACCTGCTGGGTCAGGCCCGGCTGCTGCTGGCCCGCGCCGCGGCCGCGGACGCCTCGCTGGTGCCGACGCTGCCGCCCGGGTCGCCGGTGCCGCCCGAGGATGCCCTCGCCTTCTTCCGCGACGAGGCGGACTTCCGCAACGTGCGCCTCGTGGAGGCCGAGAACGGTGACTTCGCGGTGAGCATCGTGCGGTTGCTGGTGTTCTCGGCCTACCGCCTCGCGCTGCTGGAGCACCTCGGCACCAGCCGGGACCCCGTGCTCGCGGCGATCTCGGCCAAGGGGGTCAAGGAGGTGACCTACCACCGCGACTACGCGGGGCGCTGGTTCCTGACCCTGGCGCGGGGCACGGAGGAGTCTCGCCGCCGGCTGCTCGCCGCCCTGACGCTGGTGTGGCCGCAGCACGACGAGCTCTTCCGCACCCACCCCGTCGAGACGCTGGTCGCCGAGCAGGGAGTGGGCGTCGACCCCGCCACGCTGGTGGCCGAGGTCGACGTGATCCTCGAGCAGGTCTTCTCCATCAGCGGGGTGGAGCGCCCCGACGTCGCCCAGGTCAGCGCCGTTGCCGGCGGGTCCGGTCGCGACGGTCGCCACTCCGAGGCGATGGGCCACCTGCTGGCCGAGATGCAGGTCGTCGCCCGCGCGCACCCGGAGGGACGGTGGTGAGCGCCATGACCGATCTCGTCGACCGCTCCGACCGTACGGACCTCTCGGCCCAGGAGCTGGCCTGCTTGGTGGCCGGCGCCGTCGTCGACCCCGAGCTGCCCATGCTGACCCTGGCCGACCTCGGGGTGCTGCGCGACGTCGCCACCGATGACGCCGGCCGGGTCCTGGTCACGATCACCCCCACCTACTCCGGCTGCCCCGCCCTGGCCACCATGCGCGACGACCTCGAGCACGCCCTGAGCGACGCCGGCTTCGACCGGGTCGAGGTGCGGATCAGCCTCAGCCCGGCCTGGTCGAGCGACTGGATCACCGCTCGCGGGCGCGCTGCCCTGGTGGCCCACGGCATCTCGGCGCCCGGCCCGGCTCCGCGGGGCGACGGCCCGGTGCCGCTGACGCTGCTGCCCCCGCGGCGGGCGTTGGCCTGCCCGCGCTGCGGCTCGGCCGAGGCCCAGCTCACCTCGGAGTTCGGCGCGACTGCGTGCAAGGCGCTCTACCGGTGCACGTCGTGCCTCGAGCCCTTCGAGCACGTCAAGGAGATCTGATGAGCTCCCCCGCCGGCGCCCCGGCGGCAACGCCAGCCGTCGACCCCGCCGCCGACCCGGCCGTCGACCCCGTCCGGCGCCGTCGCGCGACGTTCCACCCCCTGACCGTGGCCGCGATCGACCGGCTCACCGACGACTCCGCCGCGATCACCTTCGAGGTGCCGAGCGAGCTGAGCGACGACTACGCCTTCGAGCCCGGCCAGTCGCTCACCGTGCGCCGGATGATCGACGGCGAGGAGCAGCGACGCACGTACTCGATCTGCGCGCCGCTCGGCGCTCGTCCGCGCATCGGGGTCCGGGAGATCCCCGACGGCGTGTTCTCCTCGTGGCTGGTGCGCGAGGTCGCGGTCGGCGACGTCGTCGAGGTGCAGACCCCGACCGGCAGCCTGCGGGCCGACCCCGCGACCGGCGGCCGCCACCTCCTGGTCGCGGCCGGGTCCGGCATCACGCCCCTGCTCTCGATCGCAGCCTCGGTGCTGCGACACCCCGACGCGCAGGTGACCCTGCTCTACGGCAACCGCACCAGCACCTCGGTGATGTTCGCCGAGGAGCTCGCCGACCTGAAGAACTCCTACGGCGCCCGGTTCGAGCTGGTGCACGTGCTCTCGCGGGAGCCGCGTGACGTCGAGCTCTTCTCCGGACGCCTCGACGCCGACCGGCTGCGCCGGCTGCTGGCGGCGCTGGTGCCGGTACGCGGCCTCGACCACGTCTGGCTCTGCGGTCCGTTCGGTCTGGTGAACGACGCCCGCACGGTGCTCACCGAGGTGGGGGTGCCCGCCGACCGGGTCCACGTGGAGCTGTTCTACGTCGACGAGCCGCCACCCGAGCTGCACCGGTCCGAGGCCGCCGAGCCGGGCGGAGCCGGGACCACCGAGGTGCTGGTCGTGCTCGACGGACGCACGACCACCTCGACGGTGTCGCAGGACCACTCGGTGCTCGACGGTGCTGCTGCGACCCGCGCCGACCTGCCGTTCGCCTGCAAGGGCGGCGTCTGCGGCACCTGCCGGGCGCTGGTCACCGAGGGCGAGGTCGACCTGCGTCGCAACTACGCGCTCGACGACGACGAGGTCGCCCGCGGGTTCGTGCTGACCTGCCAGAGCTATCCGCTGGGCGAGCGGGTCACGGTCGACTTCGACGCCTGAGCCCGGCCTTTCAGTGCGGGCCCGTCAGTGCGGGGCCGTCAGTGCGGGGCCGTCAGCAGCCCGTCGAAGGCCAGCGTGGTGATGGTGTCCGCGAGCGCGTCGGCCGCCACCGGACCGCTCGGTCGATACCACTCCACCAGGGAGTTGACCATGCCGAAGAGCAGCCGGCTGATCAGCTCCGGCGGTACGTCGGAGCGCACCGCCCCCTCGTCGGCGGCAGCCCGCACGAGTCGGGCGAGCTGGTCGTCGATCGCGCGTCGGCGTCGGAGCGCGTCGAGCTCGACCTCGCTGTTGCCCCGCACCCGGAGCAGGAGCGTGACCGCCGGCAGGTGGGCGACGAGGATCTCCACCGACTGGTGCACCGCCGTGCGCAGCTGCTCCACCGCGCTGCTCCCTGCCGCCCCGGAGGCCGTCGCGAGCGCCGAGGTGAGCCCCTCGAGGGCCTCGTCGAGGGCGGCCGACAGCAGGTGCTCCTTGCTCGGCACGTGGTGGTAGATCGCGGACTTGCTCAGCCCCAGCTCGCGGGCGAGGTCGCCCATGCTGGTGCCGTCGTAGCCCTGGCGGTTGAACACCTCGATAGCGCGCCGCAGCACCGTCGCCTGGTCATAGCCGGGGCGGCCGCGGCGAGCCGATGCCTCCGGCTGCGGCACGTCGTCGACCATGCCCGCATCCTTCCACGCGACCGGCGCCCTCAGGCCCTGTGCGGTGCGCCCCGCCCGTCCTCGAGCGCTGCCAGCAGGGTGCGGGGCGCTGCGGTGGTGGGCAGCTCGTCCAGCGGGACCGGTAGCGGGACCCGCCAGTTGTCGCGCTGGGTCGTGCCCGGCACGTTGGGCCGACGCGCCTCGAGGAGCGCGTCCTCGAGCGAGAGCGCGAGCACCAGGCTCGGCGCGGCACCCAGACGGCGGTAGGCCGCGGCGACCGCCTCGGCCACCCCGGCATCCCGGTCCAGGCCGCCGCGGCACAGACGCTCGAGCAGCTCCTCGCGGCCGGCGCGCACGTCGGCCTCTGCCATGTCCGAGCTCTCGAGCTGGTCGTCGATGTCGGAGCCGGTCCACAGCCCGGCCACCGTCGGCAGGTCGTGGGTGGTCACCGTGGCCAGCGAGAGCTCGGGCCAGGTGGCGGGCTCGTCGTCCTCGAACCACAGCACCCGATAGCTGAGGATGTTGCGCGCGGCGAGCGCCTCGGTCACGCCGGGCTCGACGGTGCCGAGGTCCTCCCCGATCACGACGGCGCCCGCGCGGTGCGACTCGAGGCAGACGATGTCGAGCAGGTCGTCGGCCGGGTAGCGCACGTAGCAGCCCTCGGTGGGCTGCGCGTCCTGCGGGATCCACCACAGCCGGAAGAGACCCATGACGTGGTCGATGCGGATGCCCCCGGCCCCGGCGATCGTGGCGCGCACCGACTCGATGAAGGGCTCGTAGTCGGCCAGGCGCAGACGCCACGGCGTCAACGGCGGCGAGCCCCAGTCCTGACCGATGCTGTTGAGGGCGTCAGGGGGAGCGCCCACGCTCACGCCGTCGGCGAGCACGCCCTGCCAGACCCAGGCGTCGGCGCCACCGCCGGCGACGCCGATCGGCAGGTCCTGGATGACGGTGAGTCCGCCGGTGGCCTCGTCGAGCTGGCGCGACAGCAGCCACTGGAGCCACGCGTGGAAGCCGACGTCGGCGGTCTGGTCGCGGCGTACGGCGCTCGCGGCCGGGCCGCGGGGATCGTGCAACGCCTCGGGCCACGCGTGCCAGTCGGGTCCGTGCTCCTCGGCGAGCACGCACCAGAGGGCGAACTCCTCCAGCGCCGTGCCCTGCTCCTGGCGCCAGCGGTCGTGCTCCGAGCCGCTGCCGTGGGCAGCCGGGTCGGCGTCGTACACGGCGCGCAGGACCCGGCGCTTGCGACGCCATGCCGCATCGCGGTCGACGGTCGCCGGCGCAGGCTCGGGCGGTACGTCGCCACCGGCGAGCACCTCGACCGCTCCGTCGACGTCCTCGAGGCGGAGGTAGACCGGGTTGCGGAAGCGACGCGTGGCCGGCAGGTAGGGGCTGGCCTCCATCGGCAGCACCGGTGCCACCGCGTGGAGCGGGTTGACGAGCAGGAACCCGCCGCCCTGGGCCTGGGTCCACTCCCGCAGCGTGCGCAGGTCGGCGAGGTCGCCGATGCCGCAGCTGCTCGATGACAGGGCGCCGTAGAGCTGCACGGCCCAGCCCCAGCTCTGCTCCGGCGGCAGCCAGCAGCGCCCGGGCGAGACGATGAAGCTGCGCTCCACGCCGTCCGCGGCCTCCGGCACGAAGCGGTGGTAGCCCAGGGGGAAGTCGTCGGGCACCAGGTCGTCGAGACGGCGCTCGGACCCGTCCTCGCAGTGCACGACGCCGGTGAGGCCCGACCGTCGGCCCGGCCGGGTGACCACGGGAGCGCGGTCCTCCAGGTCGGCGGGCGGTCGACCGATGGCGGCACGGATCTGCTCCATGGTCGCCTCGGCGACGCGCTGCGGCTCGTCGTCGGCGTCGATCCAGTCCTGCTGGATGCCCCACGCATCGCTGCTCGGCTGCTCGGTCACCGGTTCCTCCCGTCCGTCCGGGTGCCTGCGACCCGACAGCTCGAGGCTAGTGGCCCCCCGCGCGCAACCGACCGCTCACCCGCGTGGGGGGTGGCTCGAACGCCCCTGCACGACACGATGGGGGCATGAGCACCCGTCGTCGCGTCGTCAAAGCCACCCCGGACCAGGTGTGGGCCGTCCTGGCCGACGGCTGGCTGTACCCGCTGTTCGTGGTGGGCGCCTCACGGATGCGCGAGGTCGACGAGGGGTGGCCCGCCGTCGGCACGCGCCTGCACCACTCCGTGGGCGTGTGGCCCCTGCTCCTCGACGACGAGACCGAGGTGCTGGCGTGCGACGAGGGCCGCTCGCTCCGGCTCCGGGCGAAGGGCTGGCCGGCAGGCGAGGCGGAGGTGGAGCTGCGCCTCGAGGCCGCTGGTGCCAACACGGTCGTGACCATCGTCGAGGACGTCGTCAGCGGCCCGGGCCGGCTGATGCCCAAGCCCCTGCGCGACCCCCAGATCTCCTGGCGCAACGTCGAGACCCTGCGCCGCCTGGCCTACCTGGCCGAACGGCGCACGTGAGCCACCCGTGAGCCGCACTTGGGATGCCGTCGTCGTCGGCTCGGGACCCAACGGCCTGGTCGCGGCCAACGTCCTGGCCGACGCCGGGTGGTCGGTGCTGGTCGTCGAGGCGCAGCCGGAGGTCGGTGGCGCCGTCCGCAGTGACCGCGAGCTGCACCCGGACTTCGTCCACGACACGTTCAGCGCGTTCTACCCGCTCGCGGTGGCCTCACGCGCGATGACCGACCTCCGCCTCGAGGAGCACGGCCTGGTCTGGGAGCACGCCCCGGCGGTGCTCGGCCACGTCATGGACGACGGGCAGTGGGCGCTCCTGCACCGCGACCGTCACGTCACCGCCGCGCTGATGGACGCCCAGCACCCGGGCGACGGCGAGACCTGGCTCGACCTCTGCTCCACCTGGGACCGCATCGGTGGTGCGCTGGTCGACGGACTGACCCGGCCCTTCCCCCCGCTCGGTGCCGGGGCCCGGCTCGCGGCTCGGATGCCGCGCGCCGGTGGCCTCGACCTGGTGCGCACCCTGGCCACCCCGGTCGCCGCCCTGGCCCGACACCACTTCGGGGGGCAGGCGCCGGGCCTGCTGCTCGCCGGCAACGCCGGGCACGCCGACCTCCCGCCGACCTCCCCGGGCTCGGGAGCCTTCGGGATCCTGATGTCGATGCTCGCTCAGACCGTCGGCTTCCCGGTGCCTCGCGGCGGCGCGGGCGAGCTGAGCGCCGCCCTGCACCGCCGCTTCGTCGCTCGCGGCGGCGAGGTGGTGCTCGGCGACGCCGTGACGCGGGTGGTCGTCACCGACGGGCGGGCCCACGCGGTGCTCACCGCAGCCGGCGAGCGGTACGACGCCCGCTCGGCCGTGCTCGCCGACGTCGCCTTCCCGCGGCTCTTCGGTGACCTCCTCGAGGTCGCCGACGTCCCCGATCGGGTACGCCGCGGCGCCCGCGGCTTCGAGCTCGACCCGGGCACCGTCAAGGTCGACTGGGCCCTCGACGGTCCCGTGCCGTGGGAGACGACCCCGCCGCACGCCCCCGGCACCGTCCACGTGGGGGACTCCGTGGAGCAGATCACCGAGGCGCTCGGCCAGGTGGCCGCGGGCGCCGTACCGGCGGCGCCGTTCCTGCTCATGGGTCAGATGACGACGAGTGACGCGTCCCGGTCGCCGGCCGGCACCGAGTCGTGCTGGGCCTACACCCACGTGCCGCAGCCCGGCGCGACCGTGCGGGATGCGGGGGACGACTCGATCCGGGGCGTCTGGGACCGCGACGACTGCGAGCGATTCGCCGACCGCATGCAGGACCGGGTCGAGCGCCTCGCCCCCGGCTTCGCCGCACGGATCAGCGCGCGCCGGGTGCTGGGGCCGCGCGAGCTCGAGCAACGCAACGCCAACCTCGTCGGCGGCGCGATCAACGCCGGCACCTCCCAGCTCCATCAGGAGCTCTTCCTGCGCCCGGTCCCCGGCCTGCGTGGGCGCCCCGAGACCGGCGTGCGGGGCCTCTTCCTCGCCTCCGCCTCGGCTCATCCCGGCGGCGGCGTGCACGGCGCCGCGGGCAACAACGCAGCACGAGCCGCGATCTGGCACCGCCGGCTGCGGCTCAGTCGCTGACCGGACGCTTCTTCCTCTCCCTCGCTCGGGCGAGGTCGTCGCGCAAGCGCTCCACCTCGGTCTCGAGCGCGAGGACCCGGGCGATCCCGGCCAGGTTGAGCCCCTCGGCGAGGAGCTCACCGATCCGGGTCAGCCGCTCCACGTCCTCGGTGCTGTAGACGCGGGTGCCGCCGGGCGTGCGCGCCGGGGCCACGAGCCCGCGCCGTTCGTAGACGCGGAGGTTCTGGATCTGCATGGACGCCATGTCGGCGGCGACGGAGATGGCGAACACCGCCTGGCTGCGACCGGTCATGAAAAAATCCTCCGGAGAACTTGATTTCTTCGACTTGTCGGAATATATAAAACCTGTATCGCACGATACAGGTCCGGACGGACTCACGACAGGGGTCACCGGGCCCCACCACTCTCATCGAACCCCACTCTCATAGAACAAGGAGGACGCCATGTTGCTGCGCACCACCGACCCCTTCCGAGACCTCGACCGCCTCGCCAACCAGCTGATGGGCACGACGAACCGCCCCGCGGTCATGCCGATGGACGCATGGCGCGAGGGTGAGCGCTTCGTCATCGAGTTCGACCTGCCCGGTGTCTCCGCCGACAGCATCGACCTCGACGTCGAGCGCAACGTGCTGACGGTCCGCGCCGAGCGGGTGGCCCGCAACGGCGACTGGGAGATGCTCGCCTCCGAGCGTCCGCGCGGCGCCTTCAGCCGCCAGCTGGTCCTCGGCGACAACCTCGACCTGGACCAGATCGAGGCGTCCTACGACAACGGCGTGCTGCGCCTGCTCGTGCCGGTCGCCGAGCGGGCCAAGCCGCGCAAGATCGAGATCTCGGGTGGCTCGAAGGAGCCCTCGGCGATCAACGCCTGATCCGCACCACGACGTGGGCCGCCTCCTCGGGGGCGGCCCACACGCATGTCCGGAGGCGGGGTCAGGACGCCTGCGGTGCAGTGACGTACGGCGTGCGCCCGGCCAGCCGCGTCACGATCAGCGCCGTGATCGACATGGCCAGCGCGAGACCGGCCAGCACCACGAGCTGGAACTGCGCTGCCTCCAGGGGAGAGGCCCCTCCGAACAGCGCTCCCACGAAGGCGCCGGGCAGGGTCACCAGGCCGGTCGACTTCGTCTGGTCGAGGTTGGGCAGCAGCGACTCGCGCACGGCTTCACGTCCGAGCTCCTCATGGGCTTGCGACGGTGTCGCGCCGAGGGCCAGCCAGCCCTCGACCTCGTCGCGCCGCTGTCGTGCTCCACGCAGGAAGTTGCGCCCTGACAGGGTCGCTGCCGACATCGCGTTGCCGATCACGATGCCGGCGACCGCCACGACGTAGCGCACCTCGAGGTCGACGAGTCGCAGCGCCAGGATCAGGGCGACCGCGACGCCGGCACCGACGACGACACCGAGCACGGCGATACGACGGCCGCCGCGCAGCTCACGCAGCCGAGCCGCCGCCGTCCACGACGCCGTGGTCAGCATCAGGGCGAGGAACGCCACCACGGTCCAGGGCGCGGCCAGGATCCCGCGCAGGAGCAGCGCGATGAGCGCGAGCTGGACGGTTGCTCGCGCGATGGCCCAGAGCGGGAACCACCGCAACCCGATGCGGCCCCAGGCCAGCAGGGCGAGCACGCCGACGGTGAGCACCAGGAGGCGCAGGCCGAATCCGGCGAGCGAGAGCAGGTCCTGGGTCACCAGAGCAGTGTGGCCGGTCTGTCGCCGCCGAGCGTGATGCCGGGCGGCGACAGACCGGCCACAACGAGCCGGGCTGGATCGAGCCGGGAGGGACTCAGCCGGTCAGCGCCACCGAACGCTGGTCGGTCGAGGTGGTCGCGGGGAAGTCGTCGAGCATGCCGTGCCGTGCTCCCCAGATGATCGCCTGGGAGCGACGGGTCACGCCGATCTTGCGGTACGCCGAGCGCACGTAGGTCTTGACCGAGTTGATGCTCAGGTAGAGCGTCTCGGCGATGTCCTGGTTGCTCAGGCCCTGGGTGATGAGCGAGAGCACGTCCCGCTCGCGTCCGCTGAGATCTTCGGGCCCGCGAGCCAGCAGCCCATCGAATGTCGTCATGTCGCACACTCCTGCTCGTGATCTGCGGCCCCCACGGGATGTCGGGGCGCGGTCACAGAGAAGTTGCCCCGGCTCAGGAGGGGTGAAACTTACCCCGATGGGTGATTGTTCAACTTGCCCGAGCGCGCCGCTCTCAGCACGATCACCGCTGCGGGTGAAGCCGCCTCTTTACTTTGCGGGTTACGTTCGAGACCTCTCGGGTACCACGTCTTACGCAGCTCGTGCGGCCCGAGGCCGGCCCCGAGACGATCTTCGGTGAAACGATCGAGGCCAGCCGGCGCAGGCCCCGGCATCACGGCGGGGCCTGCGTCAGTATCCGACCAGCCGGATCCGACCAGCCGGATCCGACCAGCCGGCGGATCGGGCGCTCACTCCTCCGGACGTCGGCGCGACACGTCGGGGGCGAAGCCGTGCTCGAGGCCCCAGCGCACCGCTTGGCTCCGACTCTCCACGCCGATCTTGCGGTACAGCGTGCGGATGTGGGTCTTGACGGTGTTGACCCCGATGAAGGCTCGCTCGGAGATGTCGGCGTTGGTCAGACCCTGACAGATCAGGGCCAGCACCTCGGACTCGCGCGGGCTCAGGTCGAGGTCGTCGCCGGGCCAGCGACCGAACCGGTCCTGGGTGACGTCCTCGGCGGGCAGGACCAGCTCTCCGCGATGGACCCGCTCGAGCGCGTCCACCAGCTGGTCGGCGTCGACGTCCTTGGAGAGGTAGCCGGCGGCGCCGGCTCGCAACGCGCGCTGCACCAGGGCTGCGTCGGTGTTCCAGCTGAAGACCACGACCCGCGCCTGGGAGCCGTTGAGCAGGCGCTCCACGTCCATCGTGTCGCCCTGGGCCTGGCCGAAGGTGTCGTAGAGGACGACGTCGACCTCGATGTCGGCCGCCACCGGCAGCTGGCTGTCGAGCTCGACCAGGGTGACGCGCTCGGGGTAGGCGTCCAGGACGGCGGCCACGCCGTTGACGACGATCTCGTAGTCGTTGACGATCGCCAGGCGGATCGGGGCAGGAGCGGTCACCCCAGCAGGATAGGGACGTCACCCGCCGTCGTCAGCGGTCCTCACCCGTTCGGGCGTTCGACCGACACCAGGGCGCCGGTCTCGCGCAGGTGCTCGGCCACGCGCAGGGGGCTGTCGAAGACGCTGCGGGCGCCGGCGTCGAGGAGCTCGCGCTCGCACAGCCCGCCGGTGAGCAGCCCGATGCAGGGGACACCGGCATCGTGGGCGGCGCGGACGTCCCAGACCGCGTCGCCGATCACCACCGACGACTCGGCGCGCACCGAACGAAGGGCCACCTCGATGAGTTCGCCGGCGGGCTTGCTCTTCTCCGCGTCCGAGCCGGTGACGGTCTCGGCCAGGAAGCCGGCCCCGCTGACCAGCTCGAGAAGCCGGTCGGCCTGCTCCCGCTGGCCCGAGGTCGCCAGCACCACCGCGAGCTGGTGCTCCTGCAGCGCCTCCAGGAGCTCAGTGGCTCCTTCGGTGGGCACGACGAGGTCGAAGAGCCGGTCAAAGTGCTGGGCGTGCCGATCTCGCAGCTCGTCACCGAGTGACTCCTCGGCCGCTGCGCCGGCCACCTCGGTCACCAGGCGGTCTCCTCCCATGCCGATCGCCCGGTGCAGGCGCGGTGTCGGGATCGTCAGTCCGACGTCGCGGCACGCCGCCTGCCAGGCGAGCACGTGCACGTAGACGGAGTCGACGAGCGTGCCGTCGAGGTCCAGCACGACCGTGTCGATGCGGGTGCTGTCGGCCGGGGTGGAGGTCATGGCGCCGGGGTCCTTCTGTCGAGTGCAGCAGCAGCTCCCGACGCTTCCACGGGGTCGGGCAGCACGAATCGACCCCAGGGGTGAGTCGGCCAATCACCCCTCCGGGCGGATGCCGCGACGCTGGAGTTCCTTTACTTTGACCAGACAGAGCACCACTTCCGAGACGAATGGGCGTACGGGACGTGCAGCGATGACCGAGATCGAGTTGAGCGTGACCAGTGCGGCAGCCAAGCGTCGCGCCATCCGGCTCCTGCGAGAGCGCGGGTATCGCGCGATGCCCGGGGCGGTGCGCTTGGCCTACCCCTTCACCGTGCTCGTCGAGCACCTCGGCGACGCAGGTCTCGACGAGGTGCCGAGCCTGGTGACCGAGGTGGACCCCGGCGCCGGGGTGATCTGGTCCTCGCGTCAGGTCACGCGGGTCCCGGGCTGACGCCTCAGTGGTGGGTGTCCGGTTCGACGGGCGGTGCTGCCGCGTGCGACCCCACGCGTGATCGGTGCTCGTCGACCAGTCGCTGGGCCACGTCACGCATCTTCGTCTCGGTCGAGGCCGAGATGCGAGCGAGGTAGTCGAAGGCGGCGTCCTCGCTCAGCTGGTAGCGCTGCATGACCAGACCGAGACCGAGACCGATCAGCCGGCGCGAGTCGAGCGCGAGGTTGAGGTTCTCGACCTGACGCGCCTGTGCCAGGACCAGGGCTGCCTGGGCCCGGAGGAGCTCGGCCACCTCCTGCACGTCAGGACCGAGCCGGACCGGAGTCGTGGAGCTCAGCGTCATCACGCCGAGCGGCTGGTGCTCGACCGCGATGCGGAGGTACAGCTGCTGGTGGACGCCTCGGAGCTCTGCGGCCGCGGCGAAGTCCGGCCACTCTGCAAAGGCATCGCGGTCGTCGACCAGCAGGTCGACGGCGTCGCGGAGCACCGCAGCGCGGGGACTGGACGAGCAGCGGTCACCCAGCCGCTCGATCTCGAGCGCCAGGGGTGAGGTGCCCCGCACCAGGGCGCTCCGAGACCGGCGCTCGATGCGGAAGCTGACGTGGTGGACCTCGTCGATCAAGTCAGCGGCCAACCGGAGGAGCACGTCGAGGGAGTGCTCCAGACCTTGGGCGGGGTCGAGCTGCCCGACGGCTCGGGTGAGCGAGGTTGCGACGCTGGACGAGGTCGGCATGGAGCTCCGGCAGGCAACTCGGTGTGCGGTGGGTCGGATCGTGAGCCCCCTGCGTGGCCACTCCGACACCGTCACGGGCAGGTGTCCCTGCCCGTCGTCACCACCGTACGCGCTCCAGGCCCCACAGGACCGCCTGGGAGCGGCGGGCTACGCCGATCTTGCGGTAGAGCGTGCGGATGTAGGTCTTGACCGAGTTGATACTCAGGTAGAGCTGCGCGGCGATCTCCTCGTTGGTGAGGCCCTGGCAGATGAGCTCGAGCACGTCGACCTCGCGAGCCGACAGCTGGAACTCGCGGACCGCCGGGTCGTCGCGGAGGTCCCGCGACGGGGCTGCGGCAGCCGCCGAGACGCGGTGCACCCGGGTGCCGACCTCGAGCAACGTCCGCACCAGGTCGTCGGCCGAGATGTCGCAGGGGAGCACCACCTCCGCTCCGCACTCGAGGGCGCGCTGCCGGGCAGCCTCGGTCGAGGACCGGGTCAGCACCACGACCGATGCCGGGGGCGGTGCGGTCAGCAGTGGGCCGTGGTCGATGTCGACGAGCACGACCTCGGCGCCCTCGGGACGGGTCGGCACGATCCGACGCGTGCGGGCCGCGATGGCCGACTCCACTCCGGCCCGCACCAGCGGGGGAGCGTGGACGAAGAGTCGGATCGGGTGGGACGCGAGAGGCTCGACCATCGTGGCTGACCTTCCGAGACGCCGACCAGCGGGTCTTTTTTCGGCCCGGTCGGTGCGGTCAGCATAGCGAGATCCTCCCGTTGCGGGGAGACCCGAGTCAGGGGAGGTCCGCTCCGCGGTGCCGCACGACGTCCTCGGCCACGGCCGTGAGCGCCTGGCCACGCTCGGCGCAGATCCGGAGCAGGTCGGCGTAGGCGTCCTCGAGCGACAACCCCCGGGCGTGGGCGAGCACGCCCTTGGCGATCTCGACGACCTCACGTTCGGCCAGTGCGTCGTGCAAGGAGCGGTGCAGATCGCTCTCGGCGAGCGGGGCAGCGCCCACCAGGACCAGCGTGGCGACGTCGGCGTAGACCTGGCCGACCGCCTGCGCGACACGGGGGTCGGTCTCGCTCTCCCAGAAGAGGTTGAGGCCGCCGATCGGGAGCCGGCGCCAGCGCATCGGGAAGGCAGCGACCGTGCGGAACCCGGCCGAGGTCAGGGCTGACCCGACCTCGCCCCAGCGCTCGATGAGCTCGGCCTCACCGCGCGCGGTCACCGGTACGCTCGCCGAGAGGGCGTCGACGCAGGGCCCGCTCGACTGCTGCGCCTGGAACATCTCGATCTCCGCTGCCCGGTGCGTCGTGGCGGCCAGGAGCCCCAGGTGGCCATCGGCCTCCTGGGCGAGGATGGCGGCCGATGAAGCACCGACGGCCTCGGCGCAGTCGGCCAGCAGCCGCGCGAGCGTGTCGGCGACGTCGAGGTGGTCCGACACGATGGCGGCGAGGGCGGCACCGAGTCCTGGCGCGCCGGGGGCTGTCACGGGCGTTCACCGTCGAGGTGACTGAAGTCGAGCTCGCGAGCGAGCACCCGGCGACTGATCTCGAGCACGCTCGCCTCGTGGGAGAAGGCGTGGGCGCGCAGCAGCGCCAACGCATCCCTGGGCGCCAGCGCGAGCTGGGCGACGATCATGCCGGTGGCCTGGGAGACCCGATCGCGTTCTGACCACAGCAGGCCCGCCTCGTGCGGGTCTCGGGGCTGGTCGGCGATCTCGTCCAGCACGGCCGTGCCGACGGTGTCGGCCAGCAGCTGGAGGTCGGCCACTGCGAAGCGGGGCAACGGGTCGGGGTCGTGGTGCACGGTGAGCACGCCGATGAGCGCGGCGTGCGATCGCATCGGCAGGGCGTGGACGACGGTCGGCGGCAGGCCGGAGACCGCGTCGGTCAGCGAGGGCCACCGGCGGCGCCGCTCGGCGTCGGCATAGCTGCTGATCGCCTGCCCGCTGCGCAGGGCATCGAGGCTGGGTCCTTCGCGCACGAGGTCCTGGGCATCCTCGAAACGGGCGGCGATCTCGCTGGTGGCATAGACCAGGGTGCGCCGCGAGACGCTGACCCCGAGCGCGATCGCGCTGTCGCGGGCCTCGGACACCTCGACGACGGCGGTGCACAACCGCAGCGGCAGCGGCTGCGTCGGCGGCATCGCGGCCAGACTGCGGGTCAGCCGCGCCACGACGTCGGGAAGGTCGGACATCGGGGGCCAACTCTCAGCAGGGATGCCTCCACCCTACGCCCCTGACGGGCGCCCGGCTCGGCTCACCCGCGAGGTGGTTGGCGGCATCGGCAGCGCTGGGTAGCGTCGGATTCAGTCTGCGACCACGACCGACGTGAGGAGGACACGATGCCCGAAGGGAAGAAGCCCGGACCCAGCGTGAAGGACGACGAGCGGTACGAAGCCCTGCGGCGAGAGGGCAACAGCAAGGAGAAGTCGGCGCGCATCGCCAATGCGGCAGCCGCCGAGGGCGCCTCGACCGTGGGACGCCGCGGTGGTGAGGCCGGATCCTACGACGACTGGACCGTCGACGACCTGCGCGAGCGCGCCCGCGAGCTCGACATCGAGGGTCGCTCGTCGATGAACAAGGACGACTTGATCGAGGCCCTGCGCAACCACTGAGCGGGTCGCCCGATGTCGACGGCCGCGGCGTCGCGGTGGTCGGTGCGGCCGGGCAGGCAGGCGGCCCTGCCAGAATGCCCCCATGAACCAGGTGGTCCCCCCGGTCGGCGTCCGATCGATCGATCGACTGATGAAGGCCTCCAAGGGGCTCTCGGTCGAGCACATGGACGAGCGAGCGCTCCGTCGTGCCCAGACCACCGCGATCCCCGACGCGGGGCCCGGTGCCCTGGTGGCCGCGCTCTTCATGGGACGACCGCGCCGAGGCGTGACGATCAGCACCACCACCGTGCCCGCACCGCACGGGGACCTCAACCTGCGGGTCTACCGACCGGCGGGCTCCGGCGCCGACCCCGACGACACCGCCCGGCCGGTCGTCGTCAACTTCCACGGCGGCGGTTTCGTCCTCGGGAGCGCCCGACAGGCGGACTGGATCTGCTCCAACGTGGCCGCCGACCTCGACGCCGTCGTGGTCTCGGTCGACTACCGGTTGGCGCCTGACCATCGCTTCCCGGCTGCCATCGAGGACTGCTACCTGGCGCTCCTGTGGACTGCCGAGCACGCCGCCGAGCTCGGCGCCGATCCCTCGCGGCTGGGCGTGATGGGTGACAGCGCGGGCGGCAACCTCGCGGCCGTCATCGCGTTGATGGCCCGCGACGAGGGCGGACCGGCCATCGGACATCAGGCACTGCTCTATCCCGCGACCGACCTGAGCGACGCGCTGCGCGAGACGTCGTCCTACCTCGCCAACACCCGCGGCATCATCCTCAGCAACGCCGACATGGAGGTCTTCCGCGGCCACTACGTCGAACCCGACGCCGACCACCGTGACTGGCGGCTATCCCCGCTGCACGCCGACGACCTCTCAGGGCTGCCGCCGGCGGTGGTGCTGGTCGCCGGCCTCGACCCCCTCCACGACGTGGGGGTGGCCTATGCCGAGGCGCTCGCCGCCGCGGGGGTGGAGGCGCGGGTGGAGGACTTCCACGTCATGCCGCACGGCTTCTTGAGCTTCCCCTACTTCTGTCGGGGAGCCGGTGCTGCTCTGCGCTCGGTGGTGGCCGCCCAGCGTCAGGCGTTGTCGCCCCGGGCCGACCGGTGAGCGCCGCCGAGCAGGTCCCGGTCCTGATCGGCGTCGGCCAGTGGTCCGAGCGGTTGGACGACCCCGGCTACGAGGCGCTCTCCCCGGTCGACCTCGCGGCCCGCGCCGTACGCGTGGCGGCCCAGGACGCCGCGGGCGACGCCGCCCCGGCCGGCGGACAGCACCTGCTCGCCGAGGTGGACCTGCTGGCGTGCTCGCGGCAGTTCGACGAGTCCGTCCCCGGCATGCCCTCGCCCCTGGGGCGCTCGGACAACTTCCCCCGCTCCGTCGCCGCCCGGTTGGACGTCGATCCGCACCGCGTGATCTACGAGGTGTCCGGTGGACAGTCGCCCCAGCACCTGGTGACCGAGGTGGCCGCCGACCTCGCTGCCGGTCGCCGTCGCGTGGCTGTCGTCGCCGGGTCGGAGGCGATCTCGACCGTGCTCGCCCTGACCCGCAGGGACGACAAGCCGGACCTGACCGAGTCGCCCGGCGGCTCCGAGGGTGATCGCGGCGCGGGGCTCGAGGGCCTCGCCACCCGTTATCAGGCCGGTCACGGCCTCGTGGACGCCCCGACCCAGTACGCGCTGTTCGAGAACGCCCGGCGGGCCCGGCTCGGCCTGAGCCGCGCCGAGCACGCCGCCGACCTCGGCGCGCTCTTCGCCCCCTTCACCGAGGTGGCCGCTGCCAACCCGCATGCGGCGGTGCCAGTGGCGCGCAGCGCCGAGGAGCTGATGACGGTCACCGAGGGCAACCGGATGATCGTCGATCCCTACCCCAAGCACGTCGTGTCACGCGAGAAGGTCAACCAGGCGGCGGCCGTGCTGCTCACCACCGAGGCCGTGGCGGCCGAGCTCGGCGTGCCGCAGGAGCAGTGGGTCTACCTGCGCGGGCACAGCGACCTGCTCGAGGCCGAGCTGATGAAGCGCGCCGACCTGAGCGCTGCTCCGGCGGCCGTGCGCTCGGTGCGGGCCGCCCTCGAGATGGCCGAGGTCGACGCAGACGACCTGGCCTCGATCGACCTCTACTCCTGCTTCCCGATCGCGGTCACCGTGGTGAGTGAGCCGCTGGGCCTGGCCGTCGACGACCCGAGGCGACTGACGGTGACCGGTGGCCTGCCGTTCTTCGGCGGCCCGGGCAACAACTACTCGTTGCACGCGATCGTCGAGACCGTGCTCCGGTGTCGCACCGACCCGGGCAGCTTCGGGCTCGTCGGCGCCAACGGCGGCACGCTCAGCAAGTACTCCACCGGGGTCTACTCCACCGCCCGTGGGCCGTGGCTCGCCGGCGACGACGACCGGTGGCAGGACGAGATCGATGCAGCGCCCCACGTGCCGGTGGCCCTCGAGGCCGACGGCTGGGCGAGCGTCGAGACCTGGACGGTGACCTACGGCGGGGCCGGGCGCAGAGCGGTCGTCATCGGCCGGCTCGACGACGGCCGCCGCTTCCTGGCCAACGGCGTCGACGGCGACGACGAGGTCGTCGAGATGCTGCTGGCGGAGCAGCCGTGGCAGCGTCGGGTCTTCGTGCGCTCCCTGCCGATCGGCAACCGCGTCACCCTCACCGAGGAGCGGATGGCCGAGCTGCTGCCGGCACGACCCACCGGGTTCCGCGACTCCTACGAGCACGTGCTCGTGGAGCGAGACGGCCACGTCCTCGAGATCACCATCAACCGGCCCGGGTCGCGCAACGCGCTCACGCCGGAGGCCAGCCAGGAGCTCGAGGACGTCTTCGACGCCTACCTCGCCGACCGGGACCTGTGGGTGGCGATCATCACCGGCGCCCCCTCCCCGGACGGTCGCGGCGCGTTCTGCTCCGGCAACGACCTCAAGCACACCGCCCTGGGCGGGGCGATGTGGCTGCCGAAGACCGGGTTCGGCGGCCTCACCTCGCGGCGCAACCTGCACAAGCCGGTGATCGCGGCCCTCAACGGACATGCGTTCGGCGGGGGCTTCGAGGTCGCGCTCGCCTGCCACCTCGTGGTGGCCGAGGAGCAGGCGCAGCTGGCGCTGACCGAGGTCAAGGTCGGCCTCGTCGCGGCCGCCGGAGGGCTCGTGCGGCTGCCTCGCGTGCTGCCTCCCCACGTGGCGCACGAGATGATCCTGACCGGGCGCCGGATGGGGGTCGACGAGGCTCAGCGCTGGGGGATCGTCAACCGGGTGGTGCCCACCGGCGAGGCCTTGAGCGCGGCCCGCGCGATGGCCGCCGAGATCCTGGAGGCCTCACCCACGTCGGTGCGCCTGTCGCTGCAGCTGATGGAGGAGGCGCAGGCCCACGCCCACCCGGTGGACGCGATCGACGCCCCCACCGACGCGCTCGACAAGCTGCTCGTCGCCCGCGACACGACCGAGGGGATCCTGGCGTTCGCGTTCAAGCAGCAGCCGCGGTGGCGCAACTTCTGAGTCCTGCCGGCGACACCCTCGCCCGTGGGGGGGATCCTGGCGTTCGCGTTCAAGCAGCAGCCGCGGTGGCGCAACTTCTGAGTCCTGCCGGCGACACCCTCGCCCGTGGGGTGGTGCCGGTGTCTTGACCGGTGCGACATCCTGACGGCGTGACCCCCACCCACGCCGACACCATCGCTCTCGACGACACCGCACGCAGCTCGCTGCGCCGCTGGAACCTCGGGCTGACCATCCTGCACGCTGCGCAGGCCGTGGCAGTGCTGGTGCTGGCCAGCGATTTTGCGATCTCGATCACCACGACGTTCCCCGAGGGCCCGCCGGGATCGGCCGCCCCTGCGCCCGAGTCGTTGGTCGACGTGCGCATCGGCGCCGCCATCGCGGCGTTCCTGCTGCTCGCCGCCCTCGACCACCTGCTCACCGGCACCGTCCTGCGCGATCGCTACGAGCACGACCTACGACGAGGACGCAACCTCTTCCGGTGGGTCGAGTACTCGGTGTCGGCCACGATCATGGTGATCCTGATCGGCTTCTACGCCGGCGTCACCGACATCACCGCCGTCATCGCCCTGGCCGGGGTCAACATCTCGATGATCCTGTTCGGCTGGTTGCAGGAGGCGGCCAACCCGCCCGGGCGCGAGCGCACGACGATGCTGCCGTTCTGGTTCGGGTGCGTGGCCGGGGCGACCCCCTGGATCGCCGTCGGGTGGAACATCTTCGGCGCCGAGACGGTCCCCGGCTTCGTCTACGGGATCTTCATCTCGCTGTTCATCTTCTTCAACACCTTCGCCCTCAACCAGTGGCTGCAGTACCGCGGCATCGGCCCGTGGCGCAGCTACCTGTTCGGCGAGAAGGTCTACCTCGTGCTGAGCCTGGTCGCGAAGTCGATCCTGGCCTGGCAGATCTTCGGCGGTTCCCTGGCCGGATGAGTCCGCTGACGGCCTTCGCCCTGGCCTCGCTCGCGCACGCCGGCTTCCAGACCACCGTCACCGCGCTGGTCTACCCCGCGCTCGTGCGCGTGGGGCTGGACCATCCCGCGGACTGGAGTGCTGCCCACGCCCGACACTCGCGCGGCATCGGCCCGATCGTCGCTGTCGTGTACGCCGCCCTGCTGGCGACCGGTGCCTGGGTGCTGGCCACTGGGGTCGACGACCTCGCGACGGTCGTGGCCGGTGCCGGTGCGCTCGGGGCAGCGCTTGCGACGGCCCTGGGAGCGGCGCCCACCCACGGCAGGCTCACCACCCCGGACCCGGTCCTGCTCCGCCGCCTGCTGCTGATCGACCGGGTCCGCTGGGCCGGCGCGGTGGTGGGTGCCGCTGCCGCCGTGCTCGCCCTCGGAGGTTGAGCCGGGCGAGCACGTGACGCTCCGGCGTCACTTGCTCGCCGGCTCGACCTTCGGCGGCTCGCGTGCGACAGGATGGAGCCAGGGCGGCGTGCGCCCGCGAGAGGAGCCTCCCGGATGATCCCCAGCATCACTGCCGTGCGGATGAGCGGTGCGGCGACCCGGGGTGAGCTGCCTCTGCTCGTGCTCGGACCCTCGCTCGGCACCCCGGCCGCCGCTTCCTGGACGGACTGCGCGGCCGGGCTGACCGACTCCTTCGACGTGCTGGCCTGGGACCTCCCGGGTCATGGCCACAACCGGGGCGTGCCCGCGAAGGGGTTCACGATGGCTGAGCTCGCCGCCGGCGTGCTGCGCGTGGTCGACGACGTGCTCGCGCACCGAGACGAGCTCGGCGGGACCTTCGCCTACGCCGGCAGCGGGGTCGGCGGTGCCGTGGGGCTGCAGCTCCTCCTGGACGCGCCCGACCGGATCTGGAGCGCCGTGCTGCTCGGCACCGGGGCGTGCTCCGTCGGGCGGGCCTCACGGGAGGGTCGCGGCGACGACGTCGTCGACGAGGGCCACGCCCTGGTGGCCGCCGCGCTGGCGGACTTCGACGTCCGCGACCGGCTGGCCGAGATCACTGCCCCGGTGCTGGCGGTCGCCGGGTCGCAGGACACCGGCACCCCAGCGGCCGACCTGGAGGCCGTCGCCGACGGCGTGCAGGACGGTCGGGTGGAGCTGCTGGAGGGAGGCGCTGCCCCGCTGGCGGTCGAGGCGCCGGCGCAGGTCGCCGCCCTCATCCGGCACCACGTGCTGGGGGAGGCGCTGCCGCTCGACGCGGGGGCGTCGTCGGAGCGTCACGTCGCCGGGCTCGCCGTGCAGCGCGAGGTGCTCGGTGACGCGCACGTGGACCGCGCGGCCGCGGCCACCACGGACCTCACCCGTGACTTCGAGATGCTGGCCACGGAATACGCCTGGGGTGGTGTGTGGGCCCGCCCGGGGCTCGACCGCCGCAGCCGGTCGCTGATCGCGCTCACCGCTCTGGTGGCCGGCGGCCACCTCGACGAGCTCGAGGTGCAGCTGCTGGCGGCGCGCACCAACGGGCTCAGCGACGCCGAGATCTCCGAGTGCCTGCTGCAGACCGCCGTCTACTGCGGGATGCCGGCCGCGGGCGCTGCCTACCGCATCGCCCAGCGGGTCCTGGCGACGTGATCGTCTGCAACACCGCCGCGGAGGCCGTGGCCGACGTCCGCGACGGCGACGTGGTGCTCATCGGGGGCTTCGGCCTCGCCGGTTCGCCGGTGACCCTGATCGACGCGCTGATCGCCCAGGGCGCCACCGACCTGACGGTCGTCTCCAACAACGCCGGCAACGGCGACACCGGATTGGCCGCCCTGCTGGCGCAGGGTCGGGTGCGCAAGATGGTCTGTTCCTACCCACGGCAGAAGGACTCCTGGGTCTTCGACGACCTCTACCGCTCCGGGCGGATCGAGCTCGAGCTGGTGACGCAAGGCAACCTCGCCGAGCGGATGCGTGCCGCGGGCGCCGGCATCGGCGCCTTCTTCTGCCCCACCAGCGCCGGCACCCCACTGGCCGAGGGCAAGGAGACCCGCCTGATCGACGGACGCGTCCACGTCCTGGAGTACCCGCTGCGAGGCGACGTGGCGCTGATCGGGGCGCACCGCGCCGACCGCGCGGGCAACCTCGTCTACCGGCGCACCGCTCGCAACTTCGGGCCGGTGATGGCCACCGCCGCTCGGCGGGTGGTGGTCGAGGTGAGCGAGGTCGTCGAGCTCGGCGAGATCGATCCCGAGGTCGTGGTCACGCCCGGCATCTACGTCGACCGGGTGGTCTGCCGATGAGCCTCACCCTGGACCAGGTCGCTGCGCGCGTGGCGCGCGACATCGCGCCGGGCTCGTACGTCAACCTCGGGATCGGTCGCCCCACCCTGGTCGCCGACCATCTCGAGCCCGGCTCCGGGATCGTGCTGCACACCGAGAACGGCATGCTCGGCATGGGCCCGGCCGCCGTCGGGGACGAGGTCGACCCCGACCTGACCAACGCCGGCAAGCAGCCGGTCACCGAGCTGCCCGGAGCGGCGTACTTCCACCAGGCCGACTCGTTCGCCATGATGCGCGGCGGACACCTCGACGTGTGCGTCCTCGGCGCCTTCCAGGTCTCGGCGCACGGCGACCTCGCCAACTGGCACACCGGTGCGCCCGATGCCATCCCCGGCGTGGGTGGCGCGATGGAGCTCGCGATCGGGGCCAAGCAGGTGCTGGTGATGATGAGCCTGTTCGCAGCAGACGGCGCCCCCAAGCTGGTGCCGCGCTGCACCTATCCCCTCACCGGGCTCGCGTGCGTCGACCGCGTCTACACCGAGGAGGCGATCTTCGCCGTCGGGCCGGACGGGGTGCGGGTCCTGGAGACGTTCGGTACGACGCGTGACGAGCTCGCGGCGCGCCTCGGGCTGACCTTCCAGCCCTGACGCGGCGACACCGAAATGACCGCGATCGCGCCGCTCCTTCTCTGACATAGTGGCCGGGTGCAGAGTCCGGCCACCGACGATCTCGCCTCCGCCTTGTTGCGCGCCTCCCGCGTGCTCGTGGGGGTGGCCGCGCGCTCGTTGAGCGACGCCGAGGAGGTCGTGACGCTCACGCAGTTCCGCACCCTGGTCGTGCTCGACGGGCTCGGCCAGATGAACCTCGTGCGGCTCGCCGGACGTCTCGGCGTCAACTCCTCCACCGCTCAGCGCATGGTGGAGCGGCTGGTCCGGACCGGGCTCGTGTCCCGCGATCCCCACCCCGACAACCGCCGCGAGGTGCTGTTGAGCCTCACGCCCGAGGGCCAGGACCTCGTCGACCGAGTCACCAGTCGTCGGCGTCGCGAGCTCGCCGAGATCGCGCTCCGCATGCCGCCCGAGACCCGTGAGACCTTCGTCGCGGCGCTCGAGGCGTTCTCTGCGGCTGCCGGTGAGCCGGAGGTCAAGATCCCGCGCGACGCGCTGTGGGACTGGAGCACCGACGACGAACGCGCCTGATCAGCTCGCGGCGTCGGCCTCGGCAGCAGCCTTGAGCTTGACCAGCGTGGCGTCGAGGGACTTCTGCGTCTTCTTGCCGAACAGCAGGTCCAGGCTCGTGCGCAGGACCGGGTTGCACCGCGACAGGTCCCAGGTCTCGGTGACCTCGGTGCCGCCGTCGGCGGTGGGGGTGAGCTCGTAGCGCCAGCGGTGGGCGCTCTTGTGGCGCCACGCGATGAGGCGGTCCTGCTCGAACTCGACCACCTTGTTCTTGATCTTGTACTTCGCGCCCTGCTTCATGTCCATGCCGAACTCCGAGCCGAGCTCGAGCTTGTCGGGGCCCGACAGCGACTCCACCACGTTGCCCGACCCGTCGATCCGCGGGTGCTGCCGCGGATCGCTGACGATGGCGAAGACCGTCGCCGGCGGGGCGGCGATCGTGATCTGTGCGGACTTGCTCTTGTCACCCATGATCCCAGCCTAGAGGGGGGTGCCGCGCCGGGACGCGTCGGTCACGACCAGCGCAGGCGGACCCACCGCACCCGGGCCCACGCGGCGTCCTGCAGGTCGGGCCGTCCGAGAGCAGCCGCCCGGGCGGGCTCGGGCTCGGGCGGGGGCGCCGGTGCGGGGAGCGGCGAGGCGGTGGACACCAGCACCCGGGCCGGGGCTCCGTCGGGGCCGCGCCGCCGGACCGGGGAGGTGGAGCGGGTCAGCCAGGTGCGGATCACCGGCCGGTCGCGCCGGTGGTCGAAGCCGAGCGTGCCGCCGTAGAGGGTGCGGACCGCGCGCTGGTCGTCGGTGCCGGGAGCCCACCGGCCCCGTCGCGGCACCAGCGTGCCGTGGAACATCAGCATGCGTCCCCGCGGCGTCCGCACGACGTCGCCGCCTCCCGGACCGCACACCGTCGTACGCCGCCCGGGGCCGTCGTGGCTGAGCAGGGTGCGTGGGGGGCCGGTGAAGTGCAGCCGGCCCGAGACCCAGTAGTCGGTGCGGTAGCCACAGCTGCGGAACGAGCCGTGCGAGGCGAAGAGGACGAACCGGTCGCCGAACCGGGCGACCACGGGGTTCTCGATGATCGTCCGGGCGTTGCGCACCAGCTCGCGGTCGGTGCCCGGGACGATGCCGAGCCGGCTGTGGGTCAGCCGCGCGAGGCGCAGCTGCGCCGGCAGCGAGCGGGTCTTGTAGAGCAGGTAGGCGGCGTTGCCGACCTCGAGCACGCTGGGGTCGATCACTCCCGAGGTGCCCTGCTTGCAGCGCAGCGGACGCTCCTGGAGCGAGTCGGGGGTGACGAAGTCACCGAGCGGGTCAGAGGCCACCGCCACCGAGATGCAGCGGAACGTCGGGTCGCCGCCACGCAGCGCCGGTCGGGGGATCGCTGCGTAGTAGAGCAACCACCGGTCGCGTCCGAAGGCGGTGTCGTGCACGATCTCGGGCGCCCAGGCGGTCGAGCCGCTGTGGCTGCCGTCGGGGCGGCTCATCCATGCCGGCACCTCGTCGGGAGGGATCGCGGGGGCGTCGAGCTTGCCCCAGGGGCCGCCGAGCCGCTCCGCGGCATAGCGGCTGACCCGCGCCCCGGTGGTGAAGGCGACGTAGCCGACCTGTGGCAGCGGGGTCACGGCCGGATCGGCCATCGAGAGCGGAGAGCCCGTGCCGTCGAGGCCCAGCGCCGGCGTGGGTCGGACCGGGCTGCCGGGGCTGCTGCCGGGAGCACTCGCCCGGGCCGGCCCGACCGAGGCCGGAGCGATGAGGGCAAGCGAGCACACCAGGGTCGTCGTCAGGGCGAGCAGGCGTGAGGCGCTCGATCGTGGACTCATGGAGGGGCCGCCGGATCTCGGGTCGCTGGTGGGGGTCGCTGGTGGGTGGGGCCGCGGGCCGGGTCGTCCACGGCGTAGGTAAAACCGTAGGCGCCCGGGAGCCGCGACGTGCGGAGGTAGCGGAACTGCGGCGTTGCGACCCGCTCCGACGCACGCTCGCGCGAGGTGATTGGCACCGTCGGCCGGTGCCCTTGTAGGTTGCTCCTATCCGGACTGTGTCCCGGGTCACACGCCCCACCACCCTCGCGGACGTGTTCCTCGAGGCAGCACCGGTCCAGCCTCCCGGCGACGGAGAACCCCGCCCCCGGAAGACGAGAAGGAGCTCGCAATGAACACACCTCCCGGCAACGGCTTCGGCCCCGACCTGGCGGAGGTCTTCGGACCCAGCCAGCGCGACGGCGGCCCCGAGCTGGTCCAGCTCCTGACTCCCGAGGGGGAGCGGGTCAGCCACCCGGAGTTCGACATGGACTTCAGCGCCGAGCAGCTGCGCGGCTTCTACCGCGACATGGTGCTGACCCGGCGGATCGACACCGAGGCGACTGCCCTGCAGCGTCACGGCGAGCTCGGCATCTGGGCCCAGCTCCTGGGCCAGGAGGCCGCCCAGATCGGCGCCGGTCGCGCCCTGCGTCCCCAGGACTACGTCTTCCCGACCTATCGCGAGCACGGCGTCGCCTACTGCCGCGGGCTCGACCCGCTCAAGCTGCTCGGCCTCTTCCGCGGGGTCGACCACGGCGCGTGGGACCCGGCCGAGGTCAACTTCGGTCAGTACACGATCGTCATCGGCGCCCAGACCCTGCACGCCACCGGCTACGCCATGGGCATCCAGCGCGACGGCGACGTCGGCACGGGCGACGCCGAGCGGGACGCGGCCGTGGTGGCCCACTTCGGTGACGGCGCGAGCAGCCAGGGTGACGTCAACGAGGCGTTCATCTTCGCCGCCTCCTACAACGCCCCGGTGGTCTTCTTCTGCCAGAACAACCAGTGGGCGATCTCGGAGCCCATCGAGCGCCAGTCGCGCATCCCGCTCTACCAGCGCGCCCTCGGCTTCGGCTTCCCCGGCGTGCGCGTCGACGGCAACGACGTCCTGGCCACCTATGCCGTGACCCAGGCGGCGCTCCAGCGCGCCCGCGACGGTCAGGGCCCGACCCTGGTCGAGGCCTACACCTACCGGATGGGTGCCCACACCACCACCGACGACCCGACGCGCTACCGGCTCTCCGACGACGTCGAGCGCTGGAAGCTCAAGGACCCGATCGCCCGGGTGAAGGTCTGGCTCGACCGCAACGGCCTGGCCGACAAGGACTTCTACGAGGCCATCGCCACCGAGGCCGACGAGCTCGGCCACACGTTGCGCGAGGGCTGCAAGGCGATGCCCGACCCGGAGCCGATGAGCATGTTCGACCACGTCTATGCCGACATGCCGCCCGAGCTGGTCGCCCAGCGCGACGGGTTCGCGGCGTACCTGGAGACGTTCGAGGGAGCACACCGATGAGCACGCAGAAGATCACGCTGGCCAAGGGGCTCAACCAGGGTCTGCGCAAGGCCATGGAGGACGACCCCAAGGTCTTGATGATGGGTGAGGACGTCGGCAAGCTCGGCGGCGTCTTCCGGATCACCGACGGGCTGCAGAAGGACTTCGGCGAGGACCGGGTCATCGACTCCCCGCTCGCGGAGTCCGGCATCGTCGGCACCGCGGTCGGCATGGCGATGCGCGGCTACCGCCCGGTCGTCGAGATCCAGTTCGACGGCTTCGTCTACCCCGCCTACGACCAGATCGTGTGCCAGGTGGCCAAGATCCACTACCGGAGCAAGGGCCGCACCAAGATGCCCATCGTCATCCGGATCCCCTTCGGGGGCGGGATCGGCGCCGTCGAGCACCACAGCGAGTCGCCCGAGGCGCAGTTCGCCCACACGCCCGGCCTCAAGGTCGTGGCCTGCTCCAACCCCGTCGACGGTTACTGGATGATCCAGCAGGCCATCGCGTGCGACGACCCGGTGATCTTCCTCGAGCCCAAGCGGCAGTACCACGCCGACAAGGCCGAGCTCGACGACACCCTGACCCCGCCGCCGCTGTTCACCTCGCGGGTCGTGCGCGCCGGCAACGACGCCACCCTGCTGGCCTACGGCCCGACGGTGAAGACGGCCCTGTCGGCGGCCGAGGCCGCTGCCGGGGAGGGTCGCTCGCTCGAGGTCATCGACCTGCGCACGCTCTCGCCGTTGGACATGGCGCCGGTGCTGGAGTCGGTGCGGCGTACCGGTCGCGCCATCGTGGTGCACGAGGCACACGTCAACCTCGGCCTCGGCGCCGAGCTCGCGGCCCGCATCACCGAGGAGTGCTTCTACTCCCTGGAGGCTCCGGTGATGCGCGTCGGCGGGTTCGACATCCCCTATCCCCCCTCGCGCATCGAGGAGGACTTCCTGCCCGACATCGACCGCGTGCTCGACGCCCTCGACCGCAGTCTGGAGTTCTGAGAATGCCCCAGTTCAAGCTGCCCGATGTCGGGGAGGGCCTCACCGAGGCCGAGATCGTGGCCTGGAAGGTCAAGGTCGGCGACGTGGTCGCCATCAACGACATCATCGTCGAGATCGAGACCGCCAAGTCGCTGGTCGAGCTGCCGTCGCCGTTCGCCGGTGAGGTGACCGAGCTGATGGTGGGCGAGGGCGAGATGATCGCCGTCGGTACGCCGATCATCAGGATCGGCGAGCCGGTGCCGGACGCCGGAGCCGCCGGAGGGGACTCGGGGGGCTCATCGGAGAACCCGATGGAGATCGACCTCTCCAACCCTGCCGCGAGCGGTGGCGGTGAGGGCGAGAGCCTGGTCGGTCGCAACAAGGCCGACCGTGGCCCCGTGCGTCGCGCCCGCAAGGGCTCGGCCTCGCCGAGCAGCGAAGCGGCCGCCAACACCCAGATGCAGGTGCAGGGCGCCTTCGCCCCCGGCGGCGCGCAGAGCGATGCGGTGCTGGAGTCCGACGAGCCGGCCGTGCCGGCTCGTGACGTGCGCGAGGACGCCCCGGCGCGCGAGGAGGGCGACGTCCGGGTGCTGGCCAAGCCCCCGGTGCGCAAGCTCGCCAAGGACCTCGGGGTCGACCTGACCACCGTCACCGCGACCGGGCCGCAGGGCTCGATCACCCGCGCCGACGTGGAGGGCGCCACCGCCACCTCCGCCGAGCCGGCGCGTGCTGCTGCGGCCGGACCGCGGCAGACCGGCGAGCGCGAGACGCGCGAGCCGATCAAGGGCGTGCGCAAGATGATGGCGCAGGCGATGGTGGGCTCGGCCTTCACCGCCCCGCACGTCACCGAGTGGGTGACCCTGGACGCGACCGCGACGGTCGAGCTCGTCGAGCGGCTGAAGAAGCGTCGCGAGTTCCGCGACGTGAAGGTCTCGCCGCTGCTGGTGCTGGCCAAGGCCGTGCTGCTCGCCATCCGTCGTACCCCGGAGATCAACTCCTACTGGGACGCCGACGCGCAGGAGGTCGTCCTCAAGCACTACGTCAACCTCGGGATCGCCGCCGCGACGCCCCGCGGCCTCGTGGTGCCCAACGTCAAGGACGCCCACGACCTGTCGCTCGTCGAGCTCGCCGAGGCCCTCGGTGCCCTCACCGCAACGGCCCGGGAGGGACGCACCCAGCCGGCCGAGATGGCCGGTGGTTCGTTCACGATCACCAACGTCGGCGTCTTCGGCGTCGATGCAGGCACGCCGATCATCAACCCCGGCGAGTCGGCCATCTTGTGCTTCGGCGCGATCAAGAAGCAGCCGTGGGTCGTCACCCGCGACGGCGTCGACGAGATCGCGGTGCGGCACGTGACGACGCTGGCCCTGAGCTTCGACCACCGCCACATCGACGGGGAGAAGGGCTCGCGCTTCCTCGCCGACGTCGCCGGTCTGCTGGAGGACCCCGCCTCGGCGCTGCTGTTCTAGCCGTCAGACCCGCACGGGGTCGAGGGCGTCCTAGGAGAGGACGCCCTCGACCCCGTCGTCGTCGAGCCAGTCCTGGCCATCGTCGAAGAGGTCGCGGTCGGTGCCGTCGCGGCGCTCCTTGCGAGCGTTGCGGCCGGCTGCGGTGCCGGCGCCCCTGGCTCCTCCGGAGGCCCCGGGTGCCCCTGTGGAGCGCGTGCCCGACGTGCCCGCGGCGCGGGTGCCGGCAGCGGCACCCCGACCGGGGGTGCCCCCGGTGGCGGCACCGCGAGGCGTCGCACCGGTGGTCGTGCTGCGGCTGACCGGGGTCGTGGGAGCAGTGCCGGCGCGCCCCAGCGTGCCCGCAGACCCGCGGGCCGTGCCACCGAGGGGTGCCGCCGTGCTCGGAGCCTTGATCGTCGCAGCGCCGCCCAGGCCGCCACGCACGAGGCCGCCGAGCAGCCCGGCTCCGGCGACCCCGCCCACGACTCCGCCGGTCAGCCCGGACCCGCCGGCCGCAGGAGTGGTCGGCGTGCCTGAAGGGGAGGTGCCGGAGTCACCCGTGCCGTCAGCAGTGCCGGTGGGGGTGGTCGTACCGGAGGTCGAGGACGGGTCGGAGGACTCCTCGCCGGCGCCGGCATCGCCGTCGGCGCCTGCGCCGCCGTGGTCAGGGTGATAGGTGCCGCCGAGGGTCGGCGTACCGGCATGGCCGGAGGTCGTCGTGCCCGGTGCGGACCCGGTGCGGGAGGAGCCGCCGATGCCACGGTCGACGTGGACCGGGCGGTCGGGTGGCGGCTCGTAGCCGTAGATCTCCTTCATCACCGCGACCGGGTGCTCGTAGGAGCGCTCGAAGTCGTCGGCGACCTGGCGGGCGCGGGCCTCGCGCTGCGCCTCGCGGTCGGCGGCGGCCGACTGCTCGCCGTGGTCGTGCAGCGAGCGAGCGACCTCGTTGTCGGCCGGGGTGAGGTCGGGGTCGGAGGTGTAGGTCCGGGGCGAGTACGGCGGGAGGTCGCGGTCGATCGCGTCGCGGGCCTCGCGGGCGGCCTCGAGGGAGGCCCGGGCATCCATGAGGGCGGCGAACCCCTTGCTCATCTGCTCGGCGTGACCGTCGAGGCGTGCGCTGGAGTCGTTCATCGCCGCGAACATCGCGGGCCCGGTGCGACCACCGATGAGGTTGCCGGCCTCGGCTGCCTTGCGCAGTGCCGCCGAGACCAGGCTCAGCGCGTTCATCGAGGAGAACCAGCCGGTGACCGCCTCGTTGAGGCGGGGGAGCTGGGCAGAGGCGAGCCCCTGGTCGAGGCGCGCGCGGTGGGGACCGGTCATCAGCGGTCGCCTCCTCGTACGGCGTCGCGGGCGTTGAGCGCCCCGGCCTGCTCGACCGTGCGTGCGATGCGGGTCAGCTCGTCGGCGCTGAACTGGTCGTGGGTCACGTTGCCCTGCTTGAAGGCGACCACTCCCTCGCGGTAGAGCCCGAGCACCTGCATCATCTCGGTCAGCGCCTCGAGCAGGTAGGCCTGCGCGTTGTTGGTGTGGTGGCCCATCTCCTCGCCTGCGGGCAGGGAGGTGAAGGCGCCGCTGGGCAGCGGCTTGAGCTTGTCGTCGCCCGGCATGTCCTCGGCGGCGGCCTCCAGTCCGGCGAGGATGCCGGCGATCGTGCCCTCGTCGATGGTCAGCTCGCGCAGGACGTCGCCGATCTCGCCGAGGAAGCCGTCGATGGCGGGTGTGAACACGGGGAGGTCCTTTCCTGTGGTGCGCCGACGGGTTTCCCCTTCCCCTCCAGGGGTAGGACCCAAACGTCGTCCCGCGGATCTCGGGGCGGGACGGCCGGCGCGGACGACCACTCGGAAGGCACCCATGCGTGAGATGAACGCCGTACGGCTGGGAGCGGCCTCGGCGGCGGCAGCGCTGCTGCTCGCCACGACCGCCGGCTGCTCCGGCGAGGAAGCGCCACGATCGGACGGCGCATCGAGTGCCGCGGGTTCGTCCCCCAGTGCTTCGGCCGCCACGACCCCGGATTCGGCGGACTCGTCGTCAGGGCCGGCGGTGGCCCCGGCCTCGGGCAAGCTGGTCGAGCTCGACGGGCTGAGCCTGCGGCTCCCGGACGACTACGAGCTGCTGAGCTCGACCTCGGCGCGCCTGGAGGCCCGCCGTACCGATGCGCTCGGGCTCGACCTCCTCGGTGCCTTCGCGACGCCGGCCTACGGCCTGGCCGAGGACCCGCGCACGGTGATGAAGCGTCAGATCGCCGGCAACGTGCTGTTCCAGACCGATCCGCGGCCGAAGGCGCCGGTGACCGTCGACGGGGTGAAGATGTTCCACGCCGCCGGGATGATCAACGAGCAGCTGTGGGCCGAGGTCTACGGCGCGGGGGAGAGCGACTACGAGGTGTCGTTCACGTTCTTCTTCGGCCCCGAGACTCCGCCGGAGCAGCGTCGCGAGACGGTCGAGGCAGTGCTGGCGACCGTCGAGCTCGCCTGACGGGGCGTGCTCAGACCTCGACCGGACCGACGTCCCAGCCCTCGGGGGAGATCGGGTGCAGGATCGCGTCGGTGCCGCCGTCGACGTACAAGCAGGTGCCGACCATGAGCGAGGAGGCCTCTGACAGCAGGAACGCGATGGGCGCGGCGATCTCCTCGGGCCGGCCGTCGCGGCCGATCGCGCTGGGGTAGCCCTCGGACAACGGGCCGAAGACGGGGTCGGCGGCGAGCTGGGCGGTCATCGCGGTGCTGACCTTGCCGGGGGCGACGGAGTTGAGGCGGATGCCGGCGCCGATCCACTCGGGCTTGATGCCCTCGCGGCGCGCCCACCAGGCCAACGCCGCCTTGGTGGCGGGGTAGACCATCACGGCCTCCACGCCGGAGGCGAGGGCGCGGGCCTCCTCCTCGTCCTCGCGCAGGCAGGCCGAGGCCACCTCGACGGTCCATCCGGGCTGACCGGTGATCGAGTTGGAGGCGAGCAGCACGACGCTGGCGCCCGCTGCCGCGGCCAGCTGCGGACGGAGGCCGCGCACGAGGGCCACGGCGCCGAAGAAGTTGACCGAGGTGACCAGGGCCGGGTCGACGTCGGTGAAGCCGCCGAGGCCGGCGGCCGGGACGAGCCCGTGGACGACGTCGGTGAGCGCCTGCACGCCGGCGACCGCGGCGTCGCGGCCCTCGGCGGTGGCGAGGTCGGCGACGACGTCTGCCTCGTGGCGGTCGACGGTGATCACCCGGTGCCCCTGGTCGCGGAGCATGGCGGCGGTGGCTGCTCCGATGCCGCTGGCGGCACCGGTGACGACGTGGGTGCGCGGGGCAGAGGGGGTGGTCATCCGCTCAGACTAGAATACGTTCTAGTTTTTGAGAAGTCAGACGTACCGCTCGGCCCGGGAGGCCGGCGTACCGGCTCCGGTGCGCAGCAGGTGCGAGAGCTCGTGCTCCAGCACCCGGCCGACGCGCTGGCAGAACGCCTCGGCCTCGTCGGCGGCGTCGGGCCGCTCGGCGACGATCGTGTCGACGACGCCGAGCCGGTGCAGGTCCAGGGCGCGCACCTGCTGGCGGCGGGCCATCTCCGGGGCGTGGTCGAGGTCGCGGTAGACGATCGCGCTCGCGCCCTCGGGCGGGAGGGGGGAGAGCCAGGCGTGCTGGGCCGCGATGACCCGGTCGGCCGGCAGCAGGGCCAGGGCTCCGCCGCCGTTGCCCTCGCCGAGCATGAGGCACAACGTGGGAGCGTCCAGCGAGACCAGCTCGGCCAGGCAACGCGCGATCTCACCGGCCAGGCCGCCGTTCTCGGCCTCGGGCGACAGCGCGGCACCCTGGGTGTCGATGACGGTCACCAGCGGCAGCCCGAGCTCGGAGGCGAGGCGGAAGCCGCGCCGGGCCTCGCGCAACGCTTGCGGCCCCATCGGGTGGTCGGCGGTCTGGCCGCGGCGGTCCTGGCCGAGGAAGACGCACGGCGCCTGGCCGAAGCGCGCCAGCGCGATCAGCAGTCCGGGGTCCTGCTCGCCCTGGCCGGTGCCGTTGAGCGGGACGACGTCGGAGGCGGCGTACTTGAGCAGCCGGCGTACGCCCGGACGGTCGGGGCGGCGCGAGCGGGTGACGGCGTCCCAGGTGTCGACGTCGGGGATCTCCTCCGGCTCCGGCTCCGGCAGGGCAGGGACGCCGGAGCGCGGGGCCATCAGGATCGACAGGGCGCGGTCGAGGAGGTCGGGGATCTCCTCGATCGCCACGACCGCGTCGATGATGCCGCGTGCGTAGAGGTTCTCCGAGGTCTGCACGCCTTCGGGGAACTCCTTGTCGTAGAGCGCGGAGTAGACCCGCGGGCCGAGGAAGCCGACCAGGGCGCCGGGCTCGGCCACGGTGACGTGGCCCAGCGAGCCCCACGAGGCCATCACGCCACCGGTCGTGGGGTGGCGCAGGTAGACGAGGTAGGGGAGGCCGGCCGCCTTGTGGGCGGCGACGGCCTGGGAGATGCGGACCATCTGCACGAAGGCCGGAGTGCCCTCCTGCATCCGGGTGCCGCCGCTGACGGGCGCGGCGACCAGCGGCAGCCCGGCCGCCGTCGCGCGCTGCACGGCGCTGACGATGCGGTCGGCCGAAGCGCGCCCGATGGAGCCGGCCAGGAAGCCGAACTCGCTCACGAGCACCGCGACCCGGCGTCCGCGCAGGCTGCCCTCGCCGGTGAGCACCGACTCGTCCACCCCGCTCTTCTCCGCCGCGGCGACCAGCTCGGCGGCGTACTCCTCGCTGAGCCCGGAGCGCACCGGCGCGGTGTCCCACGAGGTCCACGAGTCGGCGTCGAGGACGAGGTCGATCAGGTCGTGCGCGCTGAGTCGGGCCATGGGCCGCAAGGCTAGCGCTGCCGAGTCGGCGCATAAGTGCGCCGACTCGGCAAGATGTGTGGTGAGTCGGCGCACAAGTGCGCCGACTCGGCAGGGTGGGTGGTGAGTCGGCGCATAAGTGCGCCGACTCGGCAGGCTCAGACCTCGGTCTCGCGGCGCACGGTGAGGTGGGGGATGCCGCCGAGCCCGAGGCGGTAGCGGGTGTGGTGGGGATAGCGCTTCAAGGTGTCCCACAAGGTGGCGTGCGCCGACCACGGCAGCGGCTCGGCGCCGTCGTACCAGGTGTCGCCGAAGGCGATCCAGACCGGCACCCAGTCGGCGGCAAGGTCCCAGGCGCCGCGACGGGCGGTGATCAGGCGGCGCCGCAGCTGGAACGCCAGCCGAGGACCGTCGGCGCTGAGCCCGGAGGTGGCCACCGGCCAGACCCAGAGGTCGTGCGCCATGAGGTCCAGCTCGAGGTCGCGCAACGCCTGTGGAGCGACCAGCACGGTCGCCACGTTCTGGTGGGGGCGCCTCATCGGCACACGCTACGTCGCGCGGGCCGCCCCCGACAGCCACCCAGAAGGCTGAGCGTGCCTGTGCCCTGCTCAGCGCCCCAGGTCGGGAGAGGTCTCGCTGAGCAGCCAGGCGTCGAAGAAGTCGTCGAGCTCGCGCCCGGACTGCTCCTCGATGTAGGCCAGGAACGTCTCGCGGTCGGTGCTGCGGTTGTCCTGGGTGGTGGGCCAGCTGCGCACGATCGCGAAGAACGTCTCGTCGCCGAGGGTGCGGCGCAGCGCGTGCCACATCAGGGCCGGGCCGAAGTAGATGTTGGCGGAGCCGAACTGCTCGGGTGCGTAGGCGCCCGGGGGGCCTGCTCGGGTGCGAACCTCCTGCTCGTAGGTGCGGTAGGACCGCACGAGGCGCTCGAGGCTGCGCCTGCCGCCGTCCTGCTCGGCCTCCCACATGAGCTGCAGGTACATCGCCATGCCCTCGTTCATCCACACGTCGCGCCAGTCGGCCGGAGTGACCTGGTCGCCGTACCACTGGTGGGCCAGCTCGTGGACGATCGTGCCGGCGCTGGTGGCATAGGTGGTGTTGCCGAGCGTGATCAGCGTCTGGGTCTCCATGCCGCTGCGGGAGTCGACCAGCACGATGCCCGCGGTGTCGAAGGGGTAGGGCCCGAGGTAGCGCTCGAGGAAGGTGATCGCGGCGGGGGTCACCGCGAGCGCGGCGTCGAAGCGCTGCACCCCGGCCGGCGTCCAGTAGGTGATCGGCAGCCCGCGCGGGCCGACGTCGTCGGTGCGGTCGTAGTCGCCGAACGCGACGGTGATGAGGTAGGAGGCCGCCGGCTCGACCATCCGGTACGTCGTCGTGGTGGTCGTGCCGTCGTCGCTCGAGGAGAGCTGCGCGCCCCCGGCGATGCCGGTCCACGGCGAGGGCACCCGGAGCGTGAAGTCGTAGAGCGCCTTGTCGGCGGGCTGGTCGTTGACGGCATACCAGGTGTAGGCGCCGAACGGCTCCTGCATCGTCCACGCCTGGTGGTCGTCGTCGATCGTGAAGCCGACCGTCGACAGGTCGCTGCGCGTCGTGGGGGCCTCGACCGGCTCCGGCGTGCCGGCGTAGTCGAGGCTCAGCTCGTAGCGGACGTCGGCCTCGACCGGCGCGAGGACGACGAGGTCCTTGCCACGACGCCGGTAGTCGACCTCCTCGCCGTCGAGCGTGAGGGTGCTGATGGTCAGCGGTGGGGCCAGGTCGAGCTGGAACGACGGCGCGGTCTCGGTGGCCCGGAAGGTGAGGGTCTGGCGGCCGGTGAGGGTGTCGGTGTCGGGGGCCCACGCCAGGTCGAGGGCGTAGTGGAGGGCATCGACTCCCGGGTCGCCGACCTGGGGGTAGACCGAGTCCTCGACGGGCTCGCTGAGCGCCAGGTCGAGGTCGAGGTCGAGGTCGGTCTCCGGTGGCCGGCGTGGTCGGCGCGGTGGACGAGGTGGTCGCAACGGGTGCGGCGGGCGCGGCCGGCGCGACCGATCCGCCGCCGCACCCGGCGAGCAGCAGGGCGGCGATGGCAGTGATCACGACGGTGACAACGACGGTGACCGGCGTGGCAGAGAGGCGACGATCCCGCGTCACCACCGGCTCACCGCTCACTCCTCACCGCTCACTCCTCGCCGCGCAGCAGCGGTCGGGTCAGTCGGCGTCCGTGGTGGATCTGCGCCTTGACGGTGCCCAGCGGCACACCCACGTGGGCCGCGATCTCGTCGTAGGCCATGCCGTAGACGTCGCGCAGCAGCAGCGGGGAGACGTACTGCGGGTGCTCCTTCTCCAGCTGCTCCATGGCCTCCAGCAGGTCGAGGCGGGTCCCGGCGATCACGCTGGTCGTGCGCGGATCGGGCCGCTCGCTGATCGGGCTGTGCTCGAGGGGGTCCGTGGCGGTGGCCTGGTGCTTCATCCTGCGGTACGTCGTGCGCGCGGCGTTGACCGCGACGACGTGCGCCCAGGTCGTGAACCGCCCCCGGCCGCCCCAGGAGCCGATCTTGGTGGCGATGTTGAGCAGCGCCTCCTGGCAGGCGTCCTCGGCGTCCGGGGTGTAGGGCAGCACGCCGCGACACACGTGGAGGATCCGGGGCCGTACGGCGCCGAGCAGCGTCTCGAGCGCGTCGCGGTCGCCGTCCTGTGCTCGCCGCGCCAGCTCGTCGAGCTCGTCGGGGCTGGTCGGCTCGATGCTCATGCTCGACACCCTCCCCGCCCGCGGACCGCTGTGAAACGCCTTGCTGTGAAACATAATGCAGGGGTGCTCCCGACCCCTCCCGCTGCTGTCGCCCCGCGGCGTCGGGTGATGATGGCGCGGTGAGTGACACCGGGGGATCGGGACCCCAGCGGCTCGGCCGCTACGTCGTACGACGCCGCATCGGCAGCGGCGGGTTCGCGACGGTGTGGCTCGCCTACGACGAGCAGCTCGACGCGCCGGTCGCGATCAAGGTGCTCGCCGACAACTGGACCGAGGACCACCACGTCCGCACCCGGTTCGTCGAGGAGGGTCGCTACCTGCGCCGGGTGGAGTCGCCCCACGTCGTGACGGTCTACGACGCGGGCGAGCTCGACGACGGACGCCCCTACCTCGTGATGACCTACGCCGACCAGGGCACGCTCGCCGACCGGCTCGCGGCCGGTCCGCTGAGCGCCGGGCAGTCCCTCGAGGTGGTGCGGCAGGTGGCCGCGGGTCTTCAGGCGCTCCACGACCGCGGCATCCTGCACCGCGACGTGAAGCCGGCCAACGTGCTGTTCCGCACCAGCGATGCAGGATCCGGGGATGGCGGCCCGAGCGGTGGCCCGAGCGGTGGCCCGAGCGGTGGCCCGACCGGACAGCCCGGCGGGCGGATCCGGGCGATGGTCGGCGACCTCGGCCTCGGCAAGGCGCTCGACGGCTCCTCGCGCCTCTCGCTGATCGGCGGCACACCGGCGTTCGTGGCCCCCGAGCAGGCGCAGGGCGAGACCCCCGACGCGCGCGCCGACCAGTACTCCCTGGCCGTGATCACCTATCTCCTGCTCACCGGGCGCCGCCCCTGGGACCACCCCAGCCTGCCTGCGGCGGCGGCCCCGTCTGCGCCACCGACCTTGTCGGACCCCGACCTCACCTTCCCGCCCGCGGTCGAGGAGGTGGTGGCCCGCGCGCTCTCGCTGCGCCGCGAGGACCGGTTCACCTCGGTCACGGCGTACGCCGAGCAGCTCGCTGCGGTCCTGGCCGGGTGGGAAGGCCTTCGCGGCGAGCCGGGCCTCAGCTCCCTGCCCGTGGATCCTCACCTCACCCTGCCCGGTGCGCGTCCCTCGCCGTACCCGGCCGCGACGCGGCTGCCCGAGCCCGAGCCGGAGCCCGAGCTCGCACCGGACCCGTCCGTCCGGCCGCGCGGACGTCGCTGGATCCGCCGGATCGCGCTCACGGTGGCCGCCGTGGTGGCGCTGGTGGGCGGCGGGCTCGCGGGCCTGGCTGCCCAGGACCGGCTGCGACCGACGACCGAGGCCGCCGCTGAGGTCATGGTCTCCGACGACACCGGCACGGTCAGTGTCACCGTGCCTCAGGCCTGGGGCGAGGCCCGCTCGACCGCGGGGTGGGTGCCGCCGGACGCTCCTGAGGGCGAGCTGTCACCGGCGGTGTCCGTGGGCACGTCGGCGGTCTGGGCGCAGGCGAGCGAGGAGTCCGAGGGGGTCTTCGTCGGCGTCCTGGGCGGCAGCGAGATCCCCGACCAGCTGCCCCAGCACCCCGAGTGCGCCGTCGCCTCGGCTCCCGTGGCCGACTCGCCCGCCATGGGCCCGACCCTCACCGTGGTCTACAGCGGCTGCCCCGACGGCCTGCGGATCGAGCGCGTCGTGCAGGTCAACGCAGCCCAGCTGCTGTGGGTACAGATCCGCAGCACCGACCGGGCCACCGCCAACCGGGTGCTCGACGACGTCGAGGTCCACGGGCTCTAGAAGGGCCCGACCGCCGGCTGACGGTCAGGGACGGGCACCGGCGATCACCCGGGCGAGCAGGTCGGCCATGCCCTCGCGGTCGACCTCGCGGCCGCTCAGCGCCACGGTGTAGTAGGCGAGCGGCTCGTCGGGCAGGGTCTCGAAGCGCTCGATCGCCACCCGTCGGTAGCCCGCGAGGTCGATCAGGCTGGCGGTGAAGCCGGCGCCGTCGTCATCGGTGCGGATGACGAGGTTCTCGGAGTTGCCGTCGGACTCCTGGGCCTGCAGCGCAGCGACCCGGGCGATGGTGGCCACGCCGGGTGACTTGCGCTCGCCGGCGACGATGCCGATCCGCAGGACGTAGGTGTTGAGCGGGTTGTCGGGGTCGACGAAGTTCCACTGGGTGCGACCGCCGAGCACGCCGCGGCGCCAGCCCTTCGGCACCGGAGCCTGGAGGGTGAAGCCGCCGGCGCGGAAGCGGGCGGTGCGCAGCGGCAGCCCGGTCGCCAGCGGCGCCGTGGTCGGGTCGGGCCGCACGTCGTACTCGTTGACCGGATAGCTCGGATCCACAGCCGGGAGGGGGCGCGGCGTGGCGAAGACGACCGGTCCGGGGGCCACGGTCTCGGGGCGGTTCTCGCCGACGGCGTACCCGATCGCGCCGCCCACCAGGGCCAGGAGCGTGAGCACCCCCACGATCCGCCCGGTCATGGCGCCGACCCTAACCCGCGGGTCGCCCGGCGGTCCGTTAGCGTCTGTGCGTGAGCAACCTCCTGCTGCGTGGCGCCCGGCTCGTGCCCCTCGTCAACGGCGACGAGACGGGCTCCGAGCCGGTCGACGTGCTCGTCAGCAACGGCGAGGTGGCTGCGGTCGCACCGCAGCTGGACGCGGTCTCGGGGGTCGAGGAGGTCGATGCCGCCGGGCGTTGGCTGATCCCCGGGCTCTGGGACCAGCACGTGCACCTCGGCCAGTGGGGCCTGTGCCGCGCGCGGCTCGACACCACCCTGGTCACCAGCCCGGAGGCTGCGATCGCGCTGGTCGCCGACGAGGTGGCAGGAGCGCCCGGTCGGCCGATCATCGGTTTCGGCCACCGCCCGGGCACGTGGTCGCGCGACGTCACCGTCACCGAGCTCGACGAGGTCACCGGAGTGACGCCGGTGATCCTGATCGCCGGTGATGCCCACCACGCGTGGCTCAACAGTGCGGCGCTCGCTGCGCTCGGTCTCGGAGCGCGCGACGACGTCGTCCGCGAGAACGAGTGGTTCGCCGCCTACGAGATCCTCAACTCCCTCACCGGCCACGACGGCACCTCTCCGGCTGCCTACCGCGCCAGCCTCGAGGCGGCGGCGGCGCAGGGTGTGGTGGGCCTCGTCGACTTCGAGTTCCACGGCGGTCCTCCGGCCTGGGTCGAGCGCTGGCACGAGGGCTGCGACCTGATCCGCGTGCGGGTGGCGACGTACGCCGACGGCCTCGAGGACGCGATCCACGCCGGCCTGCGCACCGGCACCCCGCTCGTCGAGGGCGACGAGCGTCTGCTGATGGGCCCGCTCAAGATCATCAGTGACGGGTCGCTCAACACCCGCACCGCCTGGTGCTGCGAGCCGTACGCCGATGGCGACCGTCTCGAGCACCCCAGCGGGGCAGCCAACCTCGCCCACCACGAGCTGGTCGCCCTGCTGGCGCGCGCCCACATGTCCGGCATCGAGATCGCCACCCACGCCATCGGGGATGCCGCGCTCAGCGCTGCGCTGGACGCCTACGAGGCCACCGGCGCCCGCGGCTCCATCGAGCACGCCCAGCTCATCGCCCGCTCCGACCTGCCTCGCCTCGCCGCGCTCGACCTGCGCGCGAGCGTGCAGCCGGCGCACCTGCTCGACGACCGCGACCTCACCGAGCTGATCTGGCCGGGGCGCTCCGAGCGCAGCTTTGCCTTCCGCTGGATGCTCGATGCCGGGGTGACCCTCGTGCTCGGCTCCGACGCCCCCGTCGCCCCGCTCGACCCGTGGCTGGCGATGGCGGCCGCCGTCCACCGCACCGGCGACGACCGCGACCCCTGGCACCCCGAGCACGCCCTCACCGCTCGCGAGGCGCTCGCGGCGTCGGTGGGCGAGCAGCCGCGCGTGCGCGTCGGCTCCCGCGGCGACCTCGTGCTCCTCGACCGCGACCCGCTCGCTCCCCACGACGACCCCCGCGCCACCGCCCAGGCACTGCGCTCGATGCCGGTCGCCCTCACCGTCGTCGGCGGCGACGTCGTCCACAGCACCCTGTAGGTCACTCCGGCGACGGGCGTGGCGCGGCAGCTCTGGGGCCGATCGTCGGAGCGACGTGCTTGTCTGAGCGGATGGAGGAGGTCGTGGTGGGCGCGCTGGTCCGTGAGGGTCGAGTTCTCCTCGTCCATCGCAGGCCGGACAAGCGGGCCAACCCGGACGCGTGGGACCTGCCCGGTGGCCACGTCGAGGCTGACGAGTCGGAGCTGGGCGCCCTCGCGCGGGAGCTGCTGGAGGAGCTCGGTGTGCAGATCGTGACGGCCTCGGCGTCTCATCTGTGTCGGCTGCACGTTGGATCTGCCGACGAGCGGGCCGTCCTGAGCGCCTGGCTGGTGGACGACTGGCAGGGGACGCCGTCCAACCTCGCTCCTGAGGAACACGACGACCTGGGGTGGTTCACCCTCGAGGAGATGCCGACTTCTCCTCACGGCGTCGTGCGCACAGCTCTCGTGCACGCCTTGCGGAGCTAGCGCGATCGCACTTGCACGCACGGCGGGTTCCGCTCCGAGCTCGCGAGCTGTCTCGAACCGCGCCGGCTAGGTGCGGAGCGGGTAGCTCTGGCCGGTGGCGTGGGCTTGGTGGTGGTGGAAGGGGCACAACAGCGAGGCGTCCTGGGTGTTGGTGGCCCCGCCTTGGGACCAGGGGGGGTTGTGGTGGGTGTGGCAGAACGCGCCGGGGGTGTCGCAGGTGGGGTGCTGGCAGGTCTGCTGCTCGATCGACAGCGCCAGTCCGCTGCGCGGCGGTGTGGAACCGCTTGGAGCGTCCGAGGTCGAGGACGTGCGATTGGCCGTCCATGACGGCGGGGAGGATCTTCGCCTCGCACGCCCAGCGGCGGAGCTGGCCGGGTGAGATGGCGTGGCCGGTGTCGAGGTGCGCGGCCTGGTGCGCGCCTTGGAGGACATCGACGTCGACGGTCACGATGATGGTGGCGTTGATGCCACCCATGGAGGGCAGCTTGTCGGCGGGGTAGCGCTCGACGTACTCGCAGAACGCCTTGCCGAGCTTCTCCGGGGTGGGCTTCTCGTAGTCGTAGGACCCGGCACCCTCGGTCGCGCGGACGTGCTTGGGGGCGGCGAGGGCTTGGAGGGCTTTGCGGAGCATCGCGGCCTGCGCGGTCGGCATTGTGAAGCGGCCGTGGGAGAGGCCTTCGCCGTCGTCGTAGAGCCGGAACTGGGTCTTCTTCGCTGCTTTGGCTTCCTGCTTCTCCAGCAGCTTCGCTTCGTGCTCGTCGGCTTTCTCGGGGTCGACGGTCTCCAGGATCCGGCGGCCGAGCTCGGCGAGCTTGTGGGCGTCGAAGTGTGCGGCCTCCTTGATGAGGTGTGCTTCGGCCGCGTCGCGGTGCTGGGTGTTGTCGAGGGCGTCGACGGCCTTGCTGATGACCACTGCCTGCTGCGGCAGCACTGCGCCTCGGCGCCCATGGCTTCGCGGGTCTGGTCGTGGGCGACCAGCTGCTTGGCCAGGCGGGTGCGTCGTTCGGCTTCGGTGCGGGTCAGGCGGGTGGTCATCGCGAGCCAGACCGCGATGGACTTCGCACCGGCGGCGCCGTGGAGGTCGAGGGTCTCGGCCTGGGTGATCGTGCGGGCTTCGACCTCGGCCAACCTGGCGAGGTCTGCTTCCAACCTCGTCACGACCTGCGTGGTCTCGGTGGTGGTGAGTGACCAGGCGGGGGTCTCGGCGATCTCGTCCAGACCGCGCTCGAGCGCGTCGAGGAACCGCAGGATCGGGTGACCCTGGGTGTTGTCGAGGTGCTTGGCCATGGGTCTACTCAAGCACCGACCACCGACAGTCCGGGGGCGTGAATCTCGGCTCAACCATGGGGTTGTGGACAAGATTCTGCTGACCACTGGTTGTGGATGATTGGTGGGTAGCGAACGGGGCTGCTTCTCGGCTCACCGCGTCTCGATACGTCGGGTTCTCGCTCCTTCGTCGCTCGTCCCCGCCTACTCGACGAACGTGGGGGTGGGGGGTGGCGAACGGGGCTGCTTGTCGGCTCGCCGCGTCTCGATACGTCGGGTTCTCGCTCCTTCGTCGCTCGTCCCCGACTACTCGACGAACGTGGGGTGGGGAGCGAAGCGAGCCCGAGACGAAACCGGGTGAGGTGAGACGCAGCCGGCGGTGGCTCGGGTCAGCCGACCAGGTCGACGACGAGCTCGGCGACGGCGCGCTGCTCGGCGGGGTAGGGGTGCAGGCCCATGGCGCGGCGCGGGTCTCCGCGCACACCGGCCACCCACGGCTGCTTGGAGCAGATGTCGTGGCCCTGGCTGGCTTCGACGAGGTCGACGAACTCGGCGCCGCCCTTGAGTCCGCCCTGGCGCACGGCCTCGGCGAGGCGGAGGTTGAGCTTGCGAGCGTAGGGGTAGTCGCCGGCGGCCAGGGGGAGCTTGGCGCGGCAGGTGCCCTCGCTGGGCAGGAGCTGGGGGTAGCCGATGAGGAGGATCCGGGCGTTGGGGGCGCGCTTGCCGATGGCGCGCACCACGCGGGCGACGTTGTGGCGGATCTCGCCGAGGTGGCGCTCGACGCGGTCGCGGCCCGCAGGGGTCGTGTTGCGCTCGCGGCACGGGGCGCCCTCGGGGTCCTTGGGGGCGACGGCGAGGCAGGTGAAGATCATCTTGGAGAAGTAGCGGAAGTCGTTGGCCCCGATGCCGAGCGTGACCAGGTCGGCGGCGTCGCTGAGGGCGTCGAGCTGCGGCGGGCGCTCGTTGTCGACGAACTTCTGCTTGTAGAACATGCTCGTGGTCGAGGCACCCGAGCAGGACACGTCGAGCACGCTCACGTCGAGGGCGCGCGCCACCAGCGTCGGGTAGTTCTCGTCCGAGCGCAGGCAGGAGTTGATGGTCTCGCGGCTGCGCAGCGGGAAGAGCGGTGCGGCGGTGTAGGAGTCGCCCATCGCGATGTAGGTCATCGGCTCGGCCGAGGTCGGGGTGAGGGACTCGTCGGGCTCGCCGGCCTGCTCGGAGCCCTGCTCCACCTCGGGCGGGGCGGCGGTCCCGGTGGCTGACTGGCAGCCGCTCAGGGTGATCGCCGCGACAGCCGTCAGCGCCACGAGCACCGTGCGGGTGCGCGTGCCGAGGGCGAGGGGGCGGCGGGACACACCCAAATCCTACGAGAAGGACCGCGCGTGGCCGAACTCACCAGTAACGCGGCGCCGGCCCTCCAGAAGCCGGCAGCTCTCAGCGGGCTTGGTCGATCAGCTCTGCGACAGCGGCCTGCTCGGCGGCGAAGGGGTGGAAGGGGATCGTGCCGTCCTCTGCGGTGGTGATGCCGTTGACCCAGGGGTCGTCGGAGCAGATGTCGTGGCCGGTGCTCGCCGCGAACACGTCGACGTAGGTGAGGTCGCGTCGTTCGGCCTCCGCGCGCAGCGCGTCGGAGAGGTCGCGGTTGATGCTCGCGACGAGGGGGTAGTCGCCCTCGGCGACCGGCACCAGCGCCGGGCAGGAGCCGGACGCCGGCAGCAGGGCGGGGTAGCCCACGACCAGCACGGTGGCCTCGGGTGCGGCGGCGGTGACGGCATCGAGGACGCGTCCGATGTTGCCCTGGATCTGCGGGGTGACCGCATCGACCTGGGGCTGGGCCTCGTCGGTGCACCCGGCCCCGTCGCCACTGCTGCTGCCCACGGCCAGACAGCTGCTCAGCACGCTGGTGAAGAGGTTGAAGTCGTTGCCGCCGATGCCGACGGTGACCAGGTCGGTCTCCTCGCTCAGTGCCGGCACCTGCTTGGTGATGACGTCGTCGCTGGTGGCGCCGCTGCAGGTCACGTCGGTCAGGAAGATCGAGTCGTCACCGGCGGCCAGGAGGTGGGCGTAGTTGTTGTCGGAGCGGAAACACCCGCCGGCCATGTCGGAGGTGGGCACTCCGGGAGCGGCGGCGTAGGAGTCGCCGAGGGCGACGTACTGGAGGTCGCCGGGCGCCGCGGTGGGAGAAGGGGTCACGGGGGCCTCGGGGCCTGCTGACGACGACGCCGCGGACGAGGACGCCGTGGCGCCGGGTGCGTCGGCCTGAGCAGCGCTGTCGGTGCCGCACCCGCTCAGGACGAGCCCGAGCAGCAGCACCGCGGAGGCAGTCGTGGTGGTCGCGCCGACTGCCCGTCGAGGGGCACGAGCGCGGCGTCGGAGCCGCTGGCCAGTCCTGGTCATGACCGCAACGCTACGTCGCGGTCACCAGCCGTCCGTCCAGAAGACGTCAGCCGGCGGCCTCCGGCAGCGCCAGGGCCAGGGTCAGGGCGAGCACTTCCTCGGGGTCGTCGAGACGGTCGCCGAAGGCCTCGCGCAGCTGGCCCATGCGATAGCGCACGGTCTGCGGGTGCACGAAGAGAGCGGCCGCGACGTCGTCGCGCCGGCCCTGGAGGAGCAGCCAGGCGCGCAGGGTCTCGGCCAGCTTGTCGGCCGTCGCCGGACGCAGCTCGGCCAGCGGGGCCAGCGCCTTCTCGCGCAGGTCGGCGAGGGCGTCGGGGTCAGCGGTGAGCACGAGCTGGGGGAGGTGGGCCTCGGAGTCGCCGGGCAGCCCCAGGCTGACCGTGCGCAGGGCGCGGTCGTACGACGAGCGCACCTCCAGCCAGGGACGCGCCGGCCCGGCGACGGCGCCACGGCCGGCGAGGTCGCGCAGCAGTCGGGCCCGGTTGCGGCCGTGGGCGTCGGGCACCAGCAGCAGCACGCCGTCGTCGAGGCCGGGCGGGTCGGCGGCCTGCAGCGTCGCGGCGGTGACCGCGGCGAGCACCGGACGCACCTGGGCCTCCGGCACGACCACGGCGGTCAGGGTCGTGGGGAGGGCCCAGTCGGCCCGCTCGGCGGAGGCGAGCACCGTCTCGATCGGCGAGCCGGTGAGCAGGTGGTGCGCCAGCCGCTCGAGCCGGCGCTGGCGGACCCGTCCGGTGGTGGCGAGCTCGTCGGTGTGCCCGGCCACGCTGGCTGCGGAGAGCTGGTCGATGTAGGCGAAGACGAGCTCGGCGAACGCAGCGAGGGTCTGCGCATCGAGGCCTGCGTGCACTCCCTGGCTCGACATGCTGCGCCAGGAGACCCGGGCCCCGATCCGGTACGCCGACAGCAGGGCGTCGGTCGAGCGTCCGGCGCGGGCCTCGCCGCGGCCGAGCTGGTAGGCGCCCTCGACGGCCGGGGCCGCAGGGGTGCGGGGGTCGGCGCCGAGGCTCCCGGTGGCCATCGACAAGAAGGCCCCCAGGGCGATCTCGACGGCGTTGCGGATGGTCTGACCCATCGAGCCGGAGAAGGCGTCGGTATAGCTCGGGACCTCCTCGATGATCACCGCGAGGACCTCCTCGGAGACCGCGGGGAGCGCGGCGCGGATCAACGCGGCTGCCTCCTCGGGCAGCTGCAGCTGAGGCGTCGCCGACCGGTTCGGGACCTCCGTCATAGGAAAACTATCCTTTCCGAACAAAGAGCGGCGGATCATTCACGTTGCAGACACAGGAGTTTATCCCCTCGGTCGAGCACACTTGAGTCATGACCACCGTTGCTCTCCCGCCCCAGGCCACCTCCGCGGCCGACGGCGCCGTCGAGACCGAGGCCACCACCCCTGCGCCGCGCACGCTCACCCTGCGTCAGCGCCTGCGTTCGATCGCCGAAGCCGCGATCACCCCCCTCGAGCTCGACGACGTCCTCGACGTCTTCCACCCTCTCCGCTCCGGCGCCACGCTCCGCGGCCGCATCGTGGAGGTCCGCCCCGAGACCGCCGACTCGGCCACCCTCGTCATCAAGCCCGGCAAGGACTGGGCCGGCCACCTGCCCGGCCAGTACGTCCGCGTCGGGGTCGAGGTCGACGGCGTGCGCCTGTGGCGCACCTACAGCCTGACCCACGGCCCGCGTGCCGACCGCTGCATCTCCATTACCGTCAAGGCGATCGAGGGCGGCGTGGTCTCCAACCACCTCGTCCGCGCCGCCCGCGCCGGTCAGATGCTCCAGCTGGCCCAGGCCCAGGGCGACTTCGTGCTGCCCGACCCGCTGCCGGCCAAGCTCCTGCTCGTCACTGCCGGCTCCGGGATCACCCCGGTCATCGGCATGCTGCGCAACCTCTTCTCCAAGGCCGCGCCCCTCGACGGCGGAGCCGAGCGGATCGTGCTCCTGCACTCCGCGCTCACCGAGTCCGGCGTCATCTTCCGCGACGAGCTGCGCGCCTACGCCGCCGCCGGCAAGCTCACGCTCATCGAGCTGCACACCGACAGCCACGGCATGCTCGACGTCAGCGACCTCGACACCCTCGTGCCCGACCTGGTCGAGCGCACGACGTACGCCTGCGGCCCGGTCGGTCTCCTCGACGCCCTCGAGCAGCACCACGCCGAGGCCGGACTGCCGCTCCACCTCGAGCGGTTCCGCACCGCCGTGCTGGCCGAGGCCGGCGCGGGCGGCACGCTCACCTTCGCCGACGGCTCCAGCGTCGAGGCCGACGGCTCCACGCCGCTCCTCGACGTGGCGGAGTCGGCCGGTCGGCTGATGCCGAGCGGTTGCCGGATGGGCGTCTGCTTCGGCTGCGTGCTGCCCCTCAAGGAGGGCGCGGTGCGCGACCTGCGCAACGGCGCACTCACCGTGGCCGTGCCCGGTGAGACCGGCCCGGCCGGCATCCCGATCCAGACCTGCGTGAGCGCCGCCGCCGGCCCGTGCACCCTCAGCCACTGACCCCCCTGACCCTCTTCTGCGTCGCTTCGACGAAAGGCTCCCCATGACCGTCATCACCAAGCAGGCCGTGAACCCCATCGCCCACCTCACCCCCGAGGACATCGACCGGCTCGGCGCCGAGCTCGACACGATCCGCCAGGACATCCTCGATGCGCGGGGGGAGAAGGACGCCGCCTACATCCGCAAGGTCGTCGACGTGCAGCGCAAGCTCGAGCTCGGCTCGCGCGCGGTCCTGCTGGCCAGCATCTTCCCGCCGGCCTGGATCGCGGGCACCGTGGGCCTCAGCGTCGCCAAGATCCTCGAGAACATGGAGATCGGGCACAACATCATGCACGGCCAGTGGGACTGGATGCGTGACCCCAAGATCCACTCGACCACCTGGGAGTGGGACAACGCCACGCCTTCCGAGGCGTGGAAGCACTCGCACAACGAGGTCCACCACACCTACACCAACATCGTCGGCAAGGACAACGACCTCGGCTACGGCATCATGCGCGTCGACGAGGACCAGCGCTGGTCGCCGTTCCACCTCGGTCAGCCGCTGTGGAACTTCATCAACGCCTGCTTCTTCGAGTACGGCATCGCCGCCTACGACCTCGAGCTGGGCAAGAACCTGTCGATCCCCAAGGAGAAGCGCAGCGAGGCGTTCAAGCAGAACCTGCGCAACACCAAGGCCAAGATCCGCAAGCAGGCCACCAAGGACTACCTCGTCAACCCGCTGCTGGCGCTGCCGACGGGCTCGTTCCTGCCCACCCTGGCCGCCAACTTCACCGCCAACCTGGTGCGCAACCTGTGGACGCACTCGGTGATCATGTGCGGCCACTTCCCCGAGGGCGTCGAGACCTTCGAGAAGAAGTCGATCCCGGAGAACGAGTCGCGGGGCGACTGGTACCTGCGTCAGATGCTCGGGTCGGCCAACATCACCGGCTCCAAGGCGATGCACCTGATGACCGGCAACCTGAGCCACCAGATCGAGCACCACCTCTACCCCGACCTCCCGAGCAGCCGGTATGCCGAGATCGCCCCGCGGGTGAAGCAGGTCTTCGAGACCTACGGCCTGACCTATGTCGAGGGCTCGCTGCCCAAGCAGGTCTACAGCGCCTGGCACAAGGTCGTGCGGCTCTCGCTCCCCAACGGCTTCGCGGCCACCACCACGGTCAAGAACGTGCCCCAGCAGCTGGGCCTGCTCTACAAGATGTCGACCGGTGGCAAGAAGGTCCGTCGCGCCGCCCAGGCCCGCCTCATGCAGGCCGAGCGTCGCAAGCAGGCCGAGACCGCGGCAGCCTGACCCTCCGTCCTGACGCCCCGTCGTACCCACCGGCCCGTCGCGCACTCCGCGGCGGGCCGGTGGCTTCTCGTCGCAGCGGAGCACCGCTCAGAGGTCCAACCGGTCAGAGGTCCAGGCGTAGCCGGTAGGTGCCGTGTCGGGTCACGTAGCCGAGCTCGGCGTTGACGGCGAGGATGCCGGCGTTGCCGGCCTCGTTGGTCGTGAACGCTGTGGTGGCACCGAGCCCGGCGGCGTCGTGGTGGGCCTGCCGCTTCACCAGCAGCGCGAGGCCCCGGCCCCGGAAGCGTGGATCGACGCCGGTGTACATCACGCTGAGCTGCCCGTCGTAGATCGACCCGCTCACGATCGCCGCAGGGACGCCGTCGACGCGCGCGACCACCTGCACCGGGGTGGAGCCGGTCATCACGGCCTGCAGCCGTGCGAGGTCGAGCACGGCGCCCGCGCGGGCCTCGGGACTGGTCCGGCTGGCGAGCAGCATCGCCTCGACCGCCTCGCGATCGGGGTAGGCGAAGTCGGTGCGGCTGTCGAGCGTGACGCCGTCGGGCACGTCCGGCACCGGCACGTCGGCGAGCGGCACGTCGGCGAGCGGCATCGTGCTGGTGAGCGACCGCTCCTCGACCACGAATCCCCAGTGCAGGGCGACCTCCAGGGCTCGGGGCTCGTCGTCGAAGACCGCGGCGCGCAGCTGGGTCGCGCCGGCGGGGCGACGCGTCGACAGTGCGCGCCAGAGGGCGCCGGCCACCCCTCGCTGCTCCTGGTCGCGCGCCACGGTCAGCGCCACCGCAGTCCGTCCCGGCGCCATGTGGGTGCCGGTCGCCATCCGGGCGTGACCGAGGATCTCGCCATCGTCGGAGCAGGCGACCAGGGCGACGAGGTCGGGCCACGACTTTGGCACCTCATACATCCACCCGGCCTCGGCCGCGCTCTCGTGCGGGTTGCGCTCGGTGCTCAGCCGCACCATGGCGTCGTGCTCGCTCGGGTCTGCTTCCCGGATCAGCATCGCTCGATCATGCCGGGCGGTCGAGCGCGCCGGAAGGGGTGTCAGCTCACTCGCGGTGGTGGGCGAGCTCGTCGGCGACCCGCACCGCGTGGCGCAGGCGCCGCTGCTGGGTCGCCATCACCGTCGTGGCCAGCACGGTGGCTCCCACGGTCACGCCGAAGGCGGCGGTCGAGCCGTGGGTGTCGGCCAGGCGTCCGGCGAGGCTGGAGCCGAGCGCGTAGCCGATCCCGGTCGCGCTGGCCAGCAGCGTCATCGCCGCGCCCACCTGGGTGGCCGGCACGACCCGCTCGCCGAGCGAGAAGACCCCGATCATGTAGGGCGCGACCGCGAAGCCGAGCACGGCCACGGTGAGGGTCACGCCGAGGATGCCGTCCACGACGAGCAGCGGCAGCGAGAGCACCACCAGGGCGACGGCCGCGACGAGCGAGCGTCGTTCGTGACCCATCCGCTCGGGCAGGTACGCCGTCGCGATGCCCGCCACGGCGCTGCCCACGCCGAGCGTGGCGTGGATGAGTCCGGCCGCGCCGGGGGTGCCGGCGTCCGTGGCCACCACCGTGGCCCCGGTCTGGGTGCCGCCGAAGAGCATCCCGATCGCGAGCTGCGCCACCGCCAGCACCGCGAAGGTCCAGCTCAGCAGGCGAGCGCCGCCGATCTCACCGTGCGGGCGTGCCGCGTGGGCGACCTGGGCCTCGCGCGCGGCGTGCGCAGCGAGCCGGGCCGAGGGGTCGAGGGCGAACGCCGTACCGAAGATCGCGAGCAGGGCGGCGGCGGCGAGCAGCGCGCCGCCGGGGGAGATGACCACCGCCACGACACCGACCAGGGCCGGGCCGATCGCGAAGGAGGCCTCGTCGGCAGCGCCCTCGTAGGAGAAGGCGGCGTCGACCAGGCGACGCTGGTGGGTGCCGGTGCCGGAGGTGATCGGCCGCCACCGCACGCGCGCGAGCGGACCGACCTGCGGCAGCACGAAGCCGGTGGCCGCGGCGGCGACGAGGATCGCGGCGTCGGCCAGGTCGGTGTGCACGACGAGCACCAGCGTGCCCAGACCGACCGCCCCCGCGAGCGACTGCACCAGCACGACGGGGCGCTGTCCGATGCGGTCGGCCAGGGAGCCGGCGAGCGGGGCACCGACCGCGTTGGCGACCGCGAGCGCGCCGGCGCACAGGCCACCGAGGCCATAGCTGCCGGTGGCGGTCGCGACCAGCAGGAGGGTGCCGAGCTGGCTCATGGCGAGCGGGAGCCGACCGAGGAAGGCCACGGCCACGTAGGCGGGACCGGCTAGCTGGAGCAGGCGGCGATAGGAGGCGAGCGGGGTCACGAGTGGGTGCCTTTCGGGTGCGTCAGTACGACGCGCCGAACCCACCTCCAAGACGCGTACAACCCTCTGCGCTGCTCACTCTAGAGCGCAGTGCAGCGGCGGAAGAAATGGTCGCGCCCGCCGGCTGAGCAAGGCACGTGCGTCGTCCTCAGGCGAGCGCTGCGGCGACCACCTCGCGCGCCTCGGCCTGCACCTGCGCGAGGTGCTCAGGGCCGCGGAAGGACTCGGCGTAGATCTTGTAGACGTCCTCGGTGCCGGAGGGTCGCGCGGCGAACCAGGCCGACTCGGTGGTGACCTTCAGCCCGCCGATCTTGGCCCCGTTGCCGGGAGCCTCGGTGAGCTTGGCGGTGATGGGTTCGCCGGCGAGCTCGGTGGCGGTGACGGCCTCGGGCGACAGGGCGCCGAGCGCGGCCTTCTCCTCGCGGGTGGCGGCGGCGTCGATGCGGGCGTACGCCGGCTCGCCGTGCGCGGCGACCAGGTCGGCGTAGTGCTCGCTGGGTGAGCGGCCGGTGGTGGCGAGGATCTCCGAGGCGAGCAGCCCGAGGATCAGCCCGTCCTTGTCGGTGGTCCACACCGAGCCGTCGGTGCGCAGGAACGAGGCGCCGGCCGACTCCTCGCCGCCGAAGCCGAACGAGCCGTCGATGAGGCCGGGCACGAACCACTTGAACCCGACCGGCACCTCCACCAGCGGCTTGCCCAGCCCGGCGGCGACCCGGTCGATCATCGAGGACGACACGAGGGTCTTGCCGATCCGGGCGGTCTCCGGCCAGCCGGGGCGCGCGCCGCCGAAGAGGTACTGGATCGCCACGGCCAGGTAGTGGTTGGGGTTCATCAGCCCGGCGTCGGGCGTGACGATCCCGTGCCGGTCGGCGTCGGCGTCGTTGCCGGTGGCGAGGTCGAACTCCGAGCGTCGCGCCACCAGCGAGGCCATGGCGTCGGGGGAGGAGCAGTCCATCCGGATCTTGCCGTCCCAGTCGAGGGTCATGAAGCGCCAGGTGGCATCGACCAGCGGGTTGACCACGGTCAGGTCGATCCCGTGCCGGTCGGCGATCTCTCCCCAGTAGTGCACCGAGGCACCGCCGAGCGGGTCGGCGCCGATGCGGACGCCGGCAGCCTTGATCGCGGCCAGGTCCACCACCGAGGGCAGGTCGTCGACGTAGGTGCCGAGGAAGTCGTAGGAGCCCGCAGCAGCGCGGGCGCGGGCGAACGGCACCCGGCGTACGTCGCCGAGCCCGTCGCGGATCAGGGCGTTGGCGCGGGCCGCGATCACCGAGGTCGCGTCGGAGTCGGCCGGACCGCCGTGGGGCGGGTTGTACTTGAAGCCGCCGTCACCGGGCGGGTTGTGCGAGGGCGTGACCACGATGCCGTCGGCCAGCCCGGCGCCGCCGTCGAGGGACTTGCCGCGGTTGGCGCGGATGATCGCGTGCGAGACCGCCGGCGTCGGGGTGTAGCCGTCGCGGGAGTCGACCAGCACCGTCACGTCGTTGGCTGCCAGCACCTCCAGCGCCGTGGCCCACGCCGGCTCCGACAGCCCGTGGGTGTCGCGGCCGATGAAGAGCGGACCGTCGTAGCCCTGCTCGCGGCGGTAGTCGCAGATCGCCTGCGTGGTGGCGAGGATGTGGGTCTCGTTGAACGACGTCTTCAGCGACGTCCCCCGGTGGCCGCTGGTGCCGAAGGCGACCTGCTGGTCGACGTCCTCCGGATCGGGCACCCCGGTGTAGTACGCCGTCACGAGGTGGGCGACGTCGACGAGGTCGGCGGGCTCGGCGGGCAGTCCTGCACGGGGGTCGGCCATGCACGTCATCATGCCCCGATCCCCCCGTGGGTGTCGCCACCCCAGCGAGAAGTCAGCCGAAGGCCCGGGCGAGGAAGGCGTCGGCGTCCTCGAGGCTCGCGTCGGGCAACCCGCCGTGGGTCACGCCCGGGTAGGTCTCGTAGTCGACCTCGGTGCCGTTGGCCTCCAGGGCCGGCGCGAGCGCGTCGGTGAACAGCGAGATGACGGTCGTGTCGTCGAGGCCCTGGGTGAGCAGCACCGGCGCCTTGATCGTCAGGCCTGCGGGGTCGTTGGCGGCCACGACCTCTCGGATCGGGTCGACATCGGCACGGCTGCCCAGCAGCCGGTTGAGCGGCAGTCCACCGAAGGAGTCGCGGGCGCCGAGGTCGGAGAGGCACTCGGTCAGCGTCTGCGGGAAGAGCTTCTGGGCCCGCTTGCTGAGCAGCGTGGTCTCGTCGATCGACGGGTCGACGATCTGCGAGCCGCGCAGGATGAGCGCGACGGTGCCGGTGGCCGAGCTCGCGGTCTGGGTCTGCAGCAGCCCCATCTGGGCCTCCAGTCCCGACGGCGGGGCCAGCGCGATCGCGCCGCGCAGGTCGACGTCGGCCAGGTACGTCGGTGCGATCGCCGCTGCCCAGAGGGCGGCATGGCCTCCCTGGGAGTGACCGGCCACGACCAGCTCGTTGCCGAGCGAGGGGTCGAGGAGGCGGGCGGCGGTGACGGCGTCGAGTGCGGCGCGGGCCTCGGACCTGCCGATCAGGTAGGGGTGCTCGCCGGGGGTGCCGAGGCCTTCGTAGTCCGTGCTGACCACGGCGTACCCGGCGTCGATCCAGCTGGCGAGCAGCGCCTCGCTCCCGCTGGTGTAGTCGTCGTAGCGGGTGGGGGCGCACTGGTCGGCGATGCCGGTGGTGCCGTGGGCCCACGACACGACGGGCCACCCGTCGGCAGGGGCGTCCCCCTCGGGCACGGCGACGAAGGCCGACGTGGCCACGATCTCGGCATCGAGACCGAGCTGGGTGTAGAGGTAGGCGGTGTTGACCGCGCCCGGGAGGGCGGCCGGACCGTCGAAGGGGCGCTGCCAGATGAGCCGGCCGTGCTCGCTCCCGAGGTCGGTGGGGGGCGTGTAGAAGTCGTCGCCGCCGGGGGCGTCGACGGGATCGATCGCGGTCGGGGCCGCGGCGCTGGACCCGTCGTCCGGCGCCGGCTGGGCGGCGGTCTCGGAGCTGCACGAGGCGAGCGCCAGCAGGGCGCCGACGGCGGCCAGCGCCGTCAGCGGGCCTCGGGCGGTGTGGGCGCGGTCGTAGATCCTCATCGGTCCCCCTCCAGGACGCCCGGACCGGGCGCAGGTGCGCGGCGGGGCTCGTCGAGCCTAGCCCTGCCGGCGCGCGGGCCCTCAGATGTCCCTGGGGGTATCGCCCTGCTGGGCGCACAGCCCGTCGAGCAGCCACACCAGGGCCTCGCCGAACAGCTGGTCCGGCACGGTGTCGGGGGCGAGGCGCCGCTGGCGGGCCAGTCCCCCGAAGAGGGCGTCGACCACGGTGGCGAGGTGGTCGACCTCGGGCGCATCGGCCGGGATGCCGCGCTGCGCCACGACGGTGCCGACCAGCGACCGGAGCAGGGCGCGCGAGCCGGCGAGGGCCTCGGTCATGGTGGCGAGCGCAGCGGGGTTGCGCACGGCGTACAACCAGAACTCGGCCTGGAGCGGAGCGAACTCGGCATCGTGGTCGGCCACCTCGGTGAGCAGCTCGCCGAGGTCGGCAGCAGAGCTGGCGAGGTCGAGGTCGTGGGAGCGCACCAGCTCGGCGGCGCGCGAGAGCCGGTCGCCCCCGCGGGTGTCGAGCAGCTCGAGGAACAGCGCTTCCTTGTTGCGGAAGTTGGAGTACAGCGCGCCGATCGTGAAGCCGGCCGCGGCTGCGATCTCATCGACGGTGGCGCCGTCGAACCCCTTCTCGGCGAACGTCTTCGCCGCGGCGTCGAGCAGGCGGGCGCGGGTCTGCGCGCGGGCCTCGGCCCGGCTCTGACGAGGTTGCGAGCCGGGGTCGGGACGGGCGGCGGCGGTCACGAGGTGATGCTACGTCGGCGCGCTCGTGCGTGGGACGCGCTGACAGCCCCGGCTCGACCCCTCATGATGGGGTGACGGCCGCCACGTGGGGAGGCCGGTGAGGAGTCGTCGTGCATCACCGTCGTACCGCGCCGCTGCTGGCGTGCCTGGCCCTGCTCGTGCCGCTCGCGGCGATCACCGTCGGGGAGTCCGCCGCCGCGGACCCCGTGGCAGGGGAGAGGTCAGCGGCCCCGGCCGCGGCTGCTCCGGCCGCTGCTCCGGCCGCGCCACCGGTGGCGAGGAAGGCCCGCACGTCGATCCGGATCTTCACCCTCTCCAACCGTCCCGACCTGATCTCCGGCGGCGATGCGCGGGTCGTCATCGCGCCGGCGAAGGGGCTCAAGCGGTCCAAGGTGCGGGTGCGCCTCAACGGGCGCGACGTGACCAGGAAGTTCGCGGTGCGCCCCGGTGGCCGGTTCGAGGCCTACCTCACCGGGCTGCGCCTGGGGCGCAACGTCGTGCGCGCCACCGCGCCGCGGCACGCCGGTCGACTGGTGATCACCAACCACCCCAACGGCGGACCGATCTTCTCCGGGCCGCAGCACGAGCCCTACGTGTGCCAGGAGGGCGCGGTCAACGCCAAGTGTGACCAGCCGGCGACGTACGCCTACTTCTACAAGTCGACCAACCCGACCAAGATCGGGCTGCAGCCCTACGACCCGAAGGACCCGCCCTCGGACGTCGCGGTCACCACGACCGACAACGGCACCACGCTGCCGTTCGTCGTACGCCGCGAGGACGGCTTCCAGGCCCGCGACCGCTACACGATCCTGGCGCTGTGGCAGCCCGGCAAGAAGTGGACCCGCTACGTGCAGCAGGAGCAGTTCAACCACAAGGTGCTCATCACCCACGGCGGCAACTGCGGGGCGTCGTACACCCCCGGCGTGCCGCCGCTGACCGACTACTCCGGCACCATCCCCGAGGGCCCCGGCGCCGACCAGACCTACCTCGTGGCGCTCGGCCGCGGCTTCGGCGTCGTGTCGACCGCGCTCGACAACACCGGGCACAACTGCAACGTCGCCACCGAGGCCGAGTCGCTGCTGATGGTCAAGGAGCGCTTCGTCGAGCAGTACGGCACGATCCGCTACACCATCGGGACCGGCTGCTCGGGCGGCTCGATCGCGCAGAACACGATCGCCAACGCCTACCCCGGCATCTACCAAGGCCTGCTCACCACCTGCACCTATCCCGACGTGATCAGTCCCGGCGCGCAGTTCGCCGACTACCACCTGATGCGTCGCTACTTCGAGAACCCGTTCGGCTGGGCGCCCGGGGTGCTCTGGACGCCCACCCAGATCGCAGCCGTCGAGGGGCACATCTCGATGGTGAACTCGATCGCCGCCGACGAGCTGCTCTTCAAGAGCGCCCTCAACCCCGAGCACGACTGCTCGGGGACCAAGGACCCGGTGGCGGGTGACACCACCACCCGCTACGACAGCGAGATCAACCCCGGCGGGGTGCGGTGCTCGGTGCTCGACATCATGGCCAACCTCATCGGCCTGCGGCCAAGGTCGGTGTGGAGCCCGGCCGAGAAGAGCGTCGGGCACGGTTTCGCGGGGCTGCCGTTCGCCAACATCGGCATCCAGTACGGCCTCGAGCCGCTGCGGCGCAACGAGATCAGCCTGCAGCAGTTCCTCGACCTCAACACCCAGCTCGGGGGGCTCGACGTCGACCTCAACCAGATCCCCGAGCGCACCGTCGGCGACATCCGCTCGATCGGCCGGGCGCACCGCACCGGGCTGATCAACGAGGCGCAGCACATGGACCAGGTCGCGATCATCAACTTCGGCGGACCCGACCCGGGCATCGCCCACGACTACGCCCACGCGTTCTGGGTCGAGGACCGCCTGCAACGCTCGCAGGGCCACACCGACAACCGGGTGATGTGGTTCGGGCTGACGCCGCTCATCGGCGACCCGCGCTGGGCCGTGGAGGCCCTCGAGGCGATGGACCGCTGGCTCGCCGCGGTCGAGCAGGACCGCTCGAAGAAGAGCCTGGCCACCAAGATCGCCCTCGACAAGCCGGCCGACATCACCGACCGCTGCGACAACGTGCCCGGCATCTTGCAGGTGCCCGGCGAGGACGACGAGGTCGACTGCGTGCTGCCGCCGTCGCTGCAGCTGCACCTGAGCACGCCGCGCGAGCAGGCCGGCGACGACGTCTACAACGACCGTGTCGCCTGCCGGCTTCGTCCGCTCGACCGCGCCGACTACGACTTCCTGCTCGTGCCGCCGAACGACGCCCAGTGGGCGACGCTGCAGGAGATCTTCCCGCACGGCGTGTGCGACTACTCCGTGCCCGGCCGCGGCAAGCAGGCCAACCAGACCTGGCTGCGCTACGGCGATGCCCGTGGCCGTCCGGTCTACGGCGGCAAGAACCTCCCGCCCGTGGGCCCGCGCCAGGCCGACGGCTGGGCCGCTGCGTCGTTCCGCAGCCTCCTGCGCCAGTAGGACCCCGCTGCGGATATCTCGTCCTCTGGTCAACCTCGACCGGGCCCATCGAGGTTGACCAGAGGACGAGAGACCCTGGACCGGGGGTGAGGGTCAGGCCCGCAGTGCCGGCAGCAGGTAGGTCTCGAGGTAGGCGCGCACCGACTCGGGGTCGTCGATGTCGACGCTGGTGCCCGGCACGCTGACCAGCGAGACGACCAGGCGCATCACCCACTCCGCGGCGCCGTCGAGGTCGAGGTCGGCGCGCAGCTCACCCGAGGCCACCGCGGCCTCGAGCTGGGCGCGCCAGAACCACGACATCCCCGGGATGATGTCGTCGACGAACGTGCCGATCACCGCCGCGAAGGCAGCCGGCTCGCGGTCGCGGAGCTCGGTGGCCAGCGGACCCAGCGGCGCGACCCGGCACAACGCCACCGCCGCCGCGACCTTGCCCGCCAGGCCGACGGCGTGGTCGACGCGCGACTGGGCATCGGCCCAGAACGCCTCGTCGCGGCGTATCGAGCGCGGCCGAGAGCAGGGTGGCCTTGTCGGGGAAGTGGCGGTAGAGCCAGGCGCGCGAGACCCCGGCCTCGACGGCCACCCCCGCGGCCGTCGTACGCCGGATGCCGTCGCGGCGCAGACAGGCCTCGGCGGCATCGAGGATCCGGTCGCGGGCCGAGAGGCCGGGATCGTCGGACCTGCTCACCGCAGCTCGTAGTCGACGGGTCGGCGGTCTTCGTCCACGCCCAGTAGTCGACCAGGCGCCACGGGTTGAGGCCGTTCACCTCGCCGTGCTCGTTGCGGTAGTAGTTGTGCTCGATGTGCGGCGAGGCCCACACCATCGTGCGCCATCTCGGCCTGGGTGCGCGCGTAGTAGTCCTCGTACGCCGCTGCGGTCGGCTCGATCGTGCGCCGTCCGTCGGGCCAGGCGTCGAGCAGCGTGTCGAGGCAGGCCATCACGTGCTGCACCTCGCACTCGCTGGCCAAGATGATGCTGCCACCGCTCGCGAGGTTGGTGCCGGGTCCGTAGAGGCAGAAGAAGTTGGGGAAGCCGGCCACGGTGACCCCGAGGTAGGCCCGCGGTCGATGGCCCCAGTGCTCGCGCAGGTCGACGCCGTCGCGACCGGTGATGCGCAGCGGGGTCAGCGGTTGGTCGAAGGCGAACCCGGTCGCCCACACCAGGACGTCGGCCGGGTGCGTGGCTCCGTCGGAGTCGACGACCGCGCCTGGCTCGAGCCGGTCGACGCCGGCCCGCACGAGCTCGACGTGGTCGCGCCGGAGCGTCCGCAGCCAGGCGCCGTTGTCCTGCAGGGTCCGCTTGCCGGTGGCCGGGTAGTCGGGCACGACCTTGGCCCGCAGCTCGGCGTCGTCGCCGACCTGGCCCTCGATCCACTCGGTGAACATCATCCGGGCGAAGTCGTTGATCTCGCTGACCGACGTCTCCTGCGGCCCCCACTCCGGGTCGACCTTGGCGGCCGCGAGGCCGGTGTCGCAGCCCGGGAAGAAGATCAGGAAGCGGAACCACCGGGCGTAGAACGGGCAGGTGTCGCAGGGCCCACTGCATGCCCGCGCCCACCGGCTCGTGGTAGCCGGGGTTGGGGAACATCCACTGCGCGCGTGCGCTGGAGGACCGTGAGCGAGGCGACGGTGTCGGCGATGGCCGGGGCGACCTGGAACGCCGGTGGCGCCGGCGCCGACCATGACGACGTGCTTGCCGGTGAGGTCGACGTCGTGGTCCCACCGCGCGGTGTGGAACGACGGCCCCGCGAAGTCGCCGGGCACGTCGGGCACGTGCGGGGTGCTGAGGGCGCCGACCGCGCTGACGAGCACCGTCGTCTCGAGCTGTCTCGCCGGTGTCGAGCTCGACGTGCCAGGTGCCGGCGGCGTCGTCCCACGTCGCGCCGGTGACCGACGTGCTCCACCGCACGTGCTCGTCGACGCGGTACTTGCGCATGACCCCCTCGAAGTAGGCGAGCAGCTCGGGCTGCTGGGCGAAGTACTCGGTCCAGTGGTCGCTGGGCTCGAAGCTGTAGCAGTAGAAGTGGTTGCCGACGTCGACCCGGGCGCCGGGATAGGTGTTCTCGCGCCAGGTGCCTCCGGGACCGGCGTTCTTCTCCACGACCGTGTAGGGGATCCCCGCCTGGCCGAGCCGGATCGCGGCGAGCAGGCCCGACATGCCGCAGCCGATGACGACCGCGGAGAACCCGTCGGGGACGACCCGCTCGGTGCTCCGGGGACTGCTGGTGCTCCCGGCGCGCTCGTCGACACCGGCGAGCCCCATCTCCTCCAGCATCATCGGCACGTACTCCGGCGGCCACCTCGCCGCCGACGACGAAGGCCATCATCCGCGCGAGCAGGGCCGGGTCCGGCGGCTCGGGCTCCGGGCAGCCGCGGTCGCGGTAGTCGCGGATCACCTCGAAGGCCAGGGCTCGCGCGGTCGGCTTGGTCCTCGGGGGAGAGGTAGCCCTGGATCTCGTTGAGCATCGCCCCGCCCGGGCGCACCGGTCCGTCGAGGATCGAGACGTCGCCGCTCATGTGGATGCACGAGGCGAGCAGGGTCGGGATCGACACCTCCTCGAGGGCCGCCCGGATCGTCGTCGTCGGAGTCGGTGAACGGGAGGCCGGCGTGCGGGTTGCGCATGAGCGACAAGGTACACACTTGTGCATATCTGTCTACTCGCCTAGCGTGCCGCGGATGAGAGCCGTCACCGTGCAAGCCCTCGGGCAGGTCAGCGTCGAGGAGGTGCCCGACGCCTCCCTCCCCGACGCCGCGGGCGCCGTCATCCAGGTGGAGGCGAGCGCCATCTGCGGCTCGGACCTGCACTTCTACGACGGCGACCTGCCGTTCTTCCCGGTCGCTGTGGGGCACGAGGCGATCGGCCGCGTGCTCGAGGTCGGCGCCGACGTGCAGCGCTTCGCCGTGGGCGACCGGGTGCTGGTGGCCTCGGTGGCCGGGTGCGGCGCTTGCGAGGGATGCGCGACCGGCGACCCGGTGGCGTGCGTCGTCGGCGCGAAGGTGTTCGGCTCCGGCGAGCTGCCCGGTGCGCAGAGCGACCTGCTCGCCGTACCCGCTGCCGACTTCAACCTGCTCGCCATCCCCGACGGGGTCAGCGACGAGGCGGCGCTGCTGCTGACCGACAACCTCGGCACCGGCTGGGCGGCCGCGACCCGCGCGGACTTCGGCCCCGGCGACACGGTCGTCGTGCTCGGGCTCGGAGCCGTCGGGCAGTGTGCCGTGCGTTGCGCCGTCGCCCTCGGCGGCCGGGTGCTGGCCTACGACCCGGTCCCGGGTCGGGCGGCGCTGGCCGAGCAGGCCGGGGCGACCGTGCTCGGCGCCGACGTGGTGGCCGAGGTCCTCGCAGCCACCGACGGTCGGGGCGCCGCCGCGGTGATCGACGCGGTCGGCCACAACGCCACGCTCGACATCGCCTTCGCCGCGGTCCGCTCCAGCGGGACCATCTCGGTCGTCGGCATCCACGACCTCGAGCCCTACCCCCTGCCGCTGCTGATGGCGACGTTCCGCTCCATCACGCTGCGGATGACGACCGCGCCGGTCCACCGCACCTGGGGCGAGCTGCTGCCGCTGATCGCCGACGGTCGGCTCGACACGGCGGGCATCTTCACCCACTCCTTCCCGCTCGACGAGGCGGCCGCTGCCTATGCCGCGGTCGCCGCCCGCTCCGCCGACTGCCTGAAAGTGATGCTGATCCCGTGACCTCTCTCTCCGCCGCCCGCATCGTCGTCACCGGGGGTGCCTCCGGCATCGGCCGGGCCAGCGCCGAGCTGCTCATCGAGCGTGGCGCCCGGGTCGCGCTCTGGGACCTCGCCGCCGACACCCTCGCCGTCGCCGAGCAGATCGGGGCGCACGGTCAGGTGGTCGACGTGACCGGCGACCTCGCCGCACCGGTGGCCGAGGCCGCCGAGGCGCTCGGTGGTCTGACGGGGCTCGTCCATGCCGCCGGCCGGGCTCACGCCGAGCCGGTGGGCGCCTTCACCTCCGCGAGCTGGGACGAGGTGCTGGACGTCAACCTCAAGGCCCACGCCCTGCTGGTGCAGGCGATGCTGCCCCACCTCGAGCAGGCCGCCGCGGCGGGGAGCGGCCCGTCGGTCGTCGCGATCTCCTCCATCGAGGCGATGGCGGCCAACCCGTGGATCCCGTCGTACTGCGCCTCCAAAGCCGGACTGCTCGGCCTGACCCGCTCCATGGCCGCCCAGCTCGGCAGCTCGGGCATCCGGGCCAACTCGGTCTGCCCCGGCTTCGTCGTGACGCCGCTGATCCAGCAGGTGCTCGACATCCCCGAGCTGAAGGAGCAGTACGAGCAGGCCGCGCCCCTGGGGCGGATGGCGCAGCCGCGCGAGGTCGCCACTGCCGTCGCCTTCCTGCTCTCCGACGATGCGTCGTTCGTCACCGGCACCGAGCTCGTGGTCGACGGCGGCCTCATCTGCAAGCACTAGGGGCCGCGGTCGCACGCCTCCCGCGGGGGTTGTCTTCACTGGGATGCTGGGCTGAGCCCCTCCGCCCGCGATCCGAGGAGACCCATGAGCGACACCCCCGACTCCGAGCACAACAGCGGCGTGGAGGTCGAGCGGCTGCACGCGCGTCGTGACGAGCTCGCCGAGACCTACCTGCTGCCCGCCGACCGGCGGCCGGCGTCGTCGGGCCGCGGCACCCACCACACCGCGTTGATCAGCAGCGACGTGGAGCGCACCATCCGCTTCTACCAAGGGGTGCTGGAGTTCCCGCTCACCGACCTGATGGAGAACCGTGACTACCCCGGCTCCACGCACTTCTTCTTCGACATCGGCAACGGCAACACCATCGCCTTCTTCGACTTCCCCGGCCTGGACCTGGAGCCGGCGCGCGAGGTGCTCGGCGGCCTGCACCACGTGGCGATCTCGGTGGAGCCCGAGCGCTGGCGACAGCTGGTGGACAACCTCGAGGCGGCCGGTGTCGCCTACGACATCCACTCCGAGGTGTCGGCCTACTTCCTGGACCCCGACGGGGCCCGCCTCGAGATCATCGCCGACCCGCTCGGCGAGATGTACGGCGAGAGCGTGCTCTAGGGGGTTGATTCACTACCCTAGGGGGGTATGGTGTTCGGTATGGCGACGGACGAGCACGTGCACCCGGGCTACCTGACCCGCAAGGACGACTACCTCAAGCGGATGAAGCGCATCGAGGGCCAGGTCCGGGGCATCGAGCGGATGATCGGTGACGAGCAGTACTGCATCGACATCCTGACCCAGGTCTCCGCGGTCACCAAGGCCCTGCAGGCCGTGGCCCTCGGCCTGGTCGACGAGCACATGTCGCACTGCGTGCTCGACGCAGCACGCGCGGGCGGCCCCGAGGCCGAGGCCAAGCTGCGTGAGGCCTCCGAGGCCATCGCCCGGCTCGTTCGTTCGTGAACCACCACCCAGACGAGAGGCACCACCATGAACAGCGCCACCTACACCGTCACCGGCATGACCTGCGAGCACTGCGTCGCCTCGGTCACCGAGGAGATCTCTGAGATCGACGGCGTCCACGAGGTCTCGGTCGAGCTCGGCAGCGGGACGGTCACCGTCACCAGCGAGTCGGCCGTCACCGAGGCCGACATCCGCGCCGCGGTCGAGGAAGCCGGGTACTCCCTGTCATGACCACTCGCCACGACGCCGACATCACCACTGCCGCCGGCCAGGACGCGGAGTCCAGCGTCGAGCTGGCGATCACCGGGATGACCTGCTCGTCGTGCGCGAACCGGATCGAGCGCAAGCTCAACAAGCTCGACGGCGTGACCGCCCGGGTCAACTACGCCACCGAGAAGGCATCGGTGTCCTACGCCGCCCAGGTGACGCCCGACGACCTGCTCGCCACCGTCGCCGCGGCCGGGTACGCCGCGTCCGTGCCGCGCCCGCACGCGGACCCGGCCGAGGCCGAGGCCGAGGAGGCCGCTGCCGGGCGCCTGCTGCGCAACCGCCTGATCGTCTCGACGGCGCTGAGCCTGCCGATCATCGCGATGGCGATGGTCCCGGCGCTGCAGGTCGACTACTGGCAGTGGTTGTCCTTGGCCTTGGCGATCCCGGTGGTGGCCTGGGGTGGTCTGCCGTTCCACCAGGCGGCGTGGACCAACCTGCGGCACCGCACGACCACGATGGACACGCTCATCTCGCTGGGCACGATCTCTGCCTTCAGCTGGTCGCTCTACGCCCTGCTGTTCGGCACTGCCGGCCACATCGGGATGCGCCACGACTTCCGCTTCGTCATCGAGCGGACATCGGGCACCGGCAACCTCTACTTCGAGGCAGCCGCCGGCGTGACGACGTTCCTGCTCGCCGGCCGCTACATCGAACGCCGCTCCAAGCGTCAGGCAGGTGCCGCGCTGCGCCGGCTCCTCGAGCTCGGCGCCCGCGACGTCGCGGTGCTGCGCGACGGGGTCGAGACGCGGGTGCCGGTCGAGGACCTCCGGGTCGGCGACCGCTTCGTGGTCCGCCCGGGCGAGAAGATCGCCACCGACGGCACCGTGGTCGACGGCGCCTCGAGCGTCGACGCCTCCCTGCTGACCGGGGAGTCGGTGCCCGTCGAGGTGGGCCCTGCCGACCGGGTCGTGGGAGCCACGCTCAACGTCGGTGGACGCCTGGTGGTCGAGGCCACCCGCGTCGGCGCCGACACCCAGCTGGCCCAGATGGCGCACCTGGTCGAGGAGGCCCAGAGCGGCAAGGCCGCCGCCCAGCGCCTGGCCGACCGGATCTCGGGGGTCTTCGTGCCCGTGGTCATCGCGTTGTCGCTGCTCACGTTCGCCGGGTGGATGCTGTTCTCCGGCAGCGCGACGGCCGCCTTCACTGCTGCGGTCGCCGTCCTGATCATCGCCTGCCCGTGCGCGCTGGGCTTGGCGACGCCGGTGGCGCTGATGGTGGCCACCGGACGCGGAGCCCAGCTCGGCATCCTGCTGCGCAGCCCGGAGTCGCTGGAGCAGACCCGACGCGCCGACACCATCGTGCTCGACAAGACCGGCACCGTCACGACGGGCCGGATGGGCCTGGTGGACGTGGTGGTTGCCGCGGGCGAGGATGCCGACGAGGTGCTCCGCCGCGCCGGCGCGCTGGAGGACGCCTCCGAGCACCCGATCGCCCGGGCCATCGCCGATGCTGCCCGCGACCGGCTGGGTCCGCTGCCCGAGGTCGCCGACTTCGGCAACCTCGCCGGCCTCGGGGTCCGGGGCACGGTCCTCGACGAGGTGGTCCTCGTCGGGCGTCCCCGGCTCCTGACCGAGCTCGGCCTGAGCATCCCTGCCGACCTCGCCGCCGCCCTGGAGCCGTCCGCCGCAGCAGCCGGCACCGCCGTGCTCGTCGGCTGGGGTGACCGGGCGCGTGGGCTGCTCGTCGTGGCCGACACCGTCAAGGAAGGTGCGCGTGAGGCTGTCGCCCAGCTGCGCGACCTGGGTCTGCACCCGATGCTGCTGACCGGCGACAACGCCGTGGTGGCCGCCGACGTGGCTGCTCAGGTGGGGATCGACCCGGCCGACGTGACCGCCGACGTGATGCCGCAGGACAAGGTGGAGGTCATCCGTCGCCTGCAGGCCGAGGGCCGCCAGGTGGCGATGGTGGGCGACGGCGTCAACGACGCGGCCGCGCTGGCCCAGGCTGACCTGGGTCTCGCGATGGGCACGGGGAGCGACGTGGCCATCGAGGCCGGCGACCTCACGCTGGTCCGCGGGGACCTGCGGGTCGCGGCCGACGCCATCCGCCTCTCACGACGGACCCTGTCGATCATCCGAGGCAACCTGTTCTGGGCCTTCGGTTACAACGTTGCTGCGCTGCCCCTCGCGGCCGCCGGCCTGCTCACTCCGATGCTGGCCGGCGCCGCGATGGCGTTCTCGTCGGTCTTCGTCGTCGGCAACAGCCTGCGACTACGGCGCTTCGCGCCACTGACCGACGCGTGATCAGACCTCGTTACGACGCTCCTGGACGGTCTGCGAGCCGTCCGGGTGCGTCGTGGTCGCGACGCTCTTCGAACGACGGTCGTTGTTGAGGGTGACCGCGGTGAGGGCGACCAGTACTGCACCGACGACCGTCATGATCCAACCGACCGTGTGCACGTCGACGCCGCTGATCGTCTCGTCGACGGCCAGCGCCAGGATCAGTCCGACCACGATGAGAATTCCGCCGAATCCGTACCCCATGTGAATCACTCCTTCTACTCGGTGACGCGCGCGGAGTTGCCGCGGGCGTCTCTCACCGTGTCAGATCCCGTCCCGTCGGGCCCCATACCCAAGGGTGAGTGGGGATCGAGGCTTCTCGGCGCCGTTCTCACCCGCATGGATGACTCGCTCGCCATCCGCTGCTGGGGTTGGCCAGAATCGGCCCCATGAAGAGAGAGTCCTTCCGGGTCGCGATCGTCAGCCCGCTCGACGCCGTTGCTGATCGGCTGGGCGCGATGCTCTCCCACTTCCCCGAGCGGGTGCAGGTGGTGGACCTGGCCTTCGGCTTCGAGTCCGACAACCCCGACGTCGTGCTCTACGACGCCGGCGCGCTGCGCGAGGGTCGCGGCGCCGACCTGAAGAAGCTCGTCGAGGAGACCACCTCGGCCGTGCTGGTGGTCGCCCACGAGCCGGGCACCGACCTCGAGGCGCGCGCCCGCTCGATGGGTGTCGACGGCTACTTCCTCGTCGGCGTGAACGCCGAGGACCTGGTCGAGGCCGTCGAGGCCGCTACGGCCGACGCGGTCGACGCGGCCCCGCCCGGCTCCCCGACGGGCGGGGCTGACACGTTCGAGGCGCGCGAGGCGCGCGAGGTCCGGCTCGGCCAGGACGTGGGCCTGACCGAGCGCGAGACCGACGTGCTCTCGTTGATCACCCGGGGGTTGAGCAATCAGGAGATCGCCGACAAGTCCTACCTGAGCATCAACTCGGTGAAGACCTACATCCGCAGTGCCTACCGCCGCATCGGCGTCACCAACCGCAGCCAGGCGGTCGTGTGGTGCATCCGCCACGGGTTCCCCACCGACGACGTCTGAGCACCAGCCCGACTCGCGGGGCCCGGCCGGCGCCGGGTCAGCGCGTGATGAGCCTGCCGCACATGAAGTCGCCCGGGGAGACCTGGCTCCACGCTGAGCCGCTGTACTGGAAGTACTTGATGCACGGCGAGGTCGTGCGGCCGCCGACCGCCATCGGGGCGTGCAGGCCGTTGCCGGTCCAGTCCTTGACCCGGGTGAGCGAGGACACCAGGGTCTTGCGGTCCAGCGCGCCGCCGAGCGCGGTGGCCTGTTGCACGAACAGGCGCGCCGCCGACCACGCGAACAGCCCGTAGTAGTTGGGGACGGCGCCGGGCTTGATCCGCTCGAGCCAGCTCCGGTAGAGCGCCATCTCGGGGATGCGGGTGTTGTCGAAGAGCTGGATCGGGCTGTAGACGTAGACGCCCTTGGCCAGCGAGCCGGCCTGCTTGACGTAGTTGGCGTCGTAGATCGTCGGGTCCTGCAGGAAGACCTTGGGTGTGAACTGCTGCTGGGCCATCGCCTGCTGCAGCTTGATCGTGAACTGGTAGGGCCCGAAGTACTGCACGAACTGGATGTCGTTGTCCTTCATCTGCTGCACGTAGGGCGCGAAGTTGAACTCGCCGGTGTCGATGCCCTGCACGACGGGCACCTTCATGCCCGCCTTCTCGTAGACCGCGGCAAAGCTCTCGGCGTTGGTGCGGGCGGCGGCGACGTTGACGTAGAAGATCGCCACGTGCTTGCTCGCCTCGGGCTCCTTCTTGAGCCAGAAGTCCGGCACCGTCGACGCGATCTGGTCGGAGTCGATCGTGTAGGCCGCGAAGCAGGTGCTGCACTTCTGGCGCTCCGGGGTCACGGTGAAGCCGCGGAGGTCGGGCAGCCCGCACGCCTGGGCGGTGGCCGCGCCGCCGGAGTCGAACGCCGAGGTGGAGCCGACCACGGCGAAGGCGTCGTCACAAGCCTTGGCATAGGCCTGCTGGTCTCCTCCGGCATCGCCGCGACTGTCGAGCGGCATCAGCTTGAGCGAGCGACCGCAGAGCTTCTCGGTGGCGTTGTAGTAGGCCACGAAGGCCTGGGTGCCCTGGCGGGAGGCCTCGAACAGTCCGGGGACGGCCCCGGAGATGTCGGAGGCGTTGGCGATCGTGATGGAGCTGTCGGTGATCCCGGTGCTGTTCTCGAACCCGTCACAGCTCCCCGCGCGCCCGCCGCCCGAGGCCGCCTGCGTCGTGGGGCTCTGGGGGCCGCCCCCACCGCCTCCGCCGGCTGATCCGGCAGCAGTGCCGGACCCGCCATCGGCCCCGTCGCCGGTCGTCGAGGTGCCGGAACCGGTGTCGGTGGACCCGCCGGCGGGTGCGCCGCCGTCCGGCACACCGGGGTCGCCGGGCTCCGCCACGGTCACGTCGCCGACGCCGTCGCCGTCGGTGTCGATGGATCCCGAACCCGCCGCGACCCCGCCGACCGTCCCGGCCCCGACCGTGCCGCGGGTGCCGGCCGCGACCTCCTCGGGGTCGAGCTGGGAACCGCAGGCAGCGAGCACCACGCAGAGCGCGGTCACGTGCGCGATCGCGAGCGAGGTGCGTCGAGGAAGGGAACGAGTCATGGTCTTCTCCGGACGAGGTCGGGGTCACCAGGGTGCGGGCGGCAGGTGACGCGCGAGCACGCAAAAGTTCGAGGGAGCACGGTGTCGGTCTGGACGGATCGAGTAGAACACGTTCTAATTCGTTTCATGCGAAATGGACTGGTTCTTTTCACCTCCGATCGCGGAATCACCCCCGCCGACCTGGCCGTCGCCGGCGAGGAGCGGGGTTTCGACACGATCTACGTGCCGGAGCACACCCACATCCCGGTGCGCCGCGACGCCGCCCACCCCACCGGCGGCGACACGCTCCCCGACGATCGCTACACCCGCACCCTCGACCCGTGGATCTCGCTCGCCACCGCTGCCGCGGTCACGAGCCGGATCCGGCTCTCCACCGCCGTGGCGCTCCCGGTGGAGTCGGACCCGATCACCCTGGCCAAGCAGATCGCCACCCTCGACCACCTCTCCGGCGGGCGGGTGACGATCGGCGCCGGGTTCGGCTGGAACACCGACGAGCTCGAGGACCACCACGTGCCCCCGGCCCGGCGTCGTACCGTGCTCAAGGAGTACGTCGAGGCGATGCGCTCGCTGTGGACCGAGGAAGAGGCGTCCTACGAGGGCGAGTTCGTCTCGTTCGGTCCGTCCTGGGCCTACCCCAAGCCGGTCCAGCCGCACATCCCGCTCGTGGTCGGCGCCGGCGCCGGCCCCAAGACGTTCGCGTGGATCGCCGCGCACGCCGACGGCTGGATGACCACGCCCGTCGAGCAGGACATCAGCGCCAAGTGCGCGGCGCTGCACGAGGCCTGGGCCGAGGCGGGCCGCGACGGCGCCCCGCAGATCCACGTGCTGATCGCCATGAAGCCCTCGCCCGAGGACCTCGAGTCCTGGGCGGCAGCCGGTGCCACCGACCTCATCTGGGGTGTGCCGGACAAACCGAAGGACGACGTCCTCGCCTCGCTCGACCGGATGGCCGGTCGACTGGGCCTGACCGCAGGGAGTGTGGCCTGATGGCCGAGACCGTGCAGCAACTGCTCCGTGAGCGCGCCGAGGACGACTCGACCGCCCTCATCCACGACGGCACCACCCAGACCTGGCGCGAGCACCTCGCCGAGTCCGAGCAGGCCGCCAGCGCCCTGCTCGGGCTGATCGACCCCGACCGCCCGGTGCACGTCGGCTCCCTGCTCGGCAACAGCCCCGACATGCTGCGGATGATGGCCGGGGCGGCCCTCGGCGGCTACGTCCTGTGTGGCATCAACACCACGCGTCGCGGCGACGGCCTGGTGGCCGACGTACGACGCTCGGAGTGCCAGGTGCTGGTGACCGACGCCGAGCACCGCCCGCTGCTCGAGGGGCTCGACCTCGGCGACGTACGCGTGGTGGACACCTCCTCGACGGAGTGGGCCGACCTGCTCGCCGCTGCCGGGCCGCTGACCCCGCACCGCGAGGTCGAGGCGATGGACACGTTCATGATGATCTTCACCTCCGGCACGAGCGGTGACCCCAAGGCCGTGCAGGTCGCGCACCTGATGGTGCTCTTCTCCGGCCTCAACCTCGTCAGCCGCTTCGAGGTGACCAGCGACGACGTCTGCTACCTCTCGATGCCGCTCTTCCACTCCAACGCGGTGGCGGCAGGGTGGGCGGTCGCGATCGGCAGCGGTGCGGCGATGGTGCCGACCAAGTTCTCGGCCAGCCGGTTCCTCGACGACGTGCGCACCCACGGCGTCACCTACATGAACTACGTCGGCAAGCCGCTGGCCTACGTGCTCGCCACCCCCGAGCAGCCCGACGACGCCGACAACCCGCTTCGCGTGGCGTTCGGCAACGAGGCGGGCGACCGCAACATCGACGAGTTCGCCCGGCGCTTCGGGTGCAGCGTCGTCGACGGCTTCGGCTCGACCGAGCTCGCGATCATCATCACCCGCGAGGACGGCACGCCGCCGGGCTCGATCGGCGTCGGCATGGACGGCGTCGCGATCTACAGCTCCGAGACGGTCACCGAGTGCGCCGTGGCCGAGTTCGACGAGCACGGGGCCCTGACCAACGCCGACCAGGCGATCGGCGAGCTGGTCAACACCCAGGGCGCCGGCTACTTCCAGGGCTACTACAACGACGAGTCCGCCAACGAGGACCGCATGCGCCACGGCATGTACTGGTCGGGTGACCTCGCCTACCGCGATGCCGACGGCTGGATCTACCTCGCCGGCCGCACGGCCGACTGGATGCGCGTCGACGGGGAGAACCTCGCCGCGGCCCCGATCGAGCGGATCCTGACCCGCCTCGACGCCGTCAACCAGGTGGCGGTCTACGCCGTGCCCGACGCCGAGGTGGGCGACCAGGTGATGGCGGCGTTCGTGCTGGCCGACGACGCCTCCCTCGACCCGACCGAGCTCGAGGAGTTCCTCGCCGCTCAGCCCGACCTCTCCCCGAAGGCGTGGCCGCGCTATGTCCGCATCGCGCCGTCCCTGCCCAGCACCGCCACCAACAAGGTGCTCAAGCGCGAGCTCACCGCCGAGGGCGCGACCCCCGGCAACGGCACGCTGTGGGAGCGCGACGCGCGGGGCACGGCGTACCGCGCGAGCGCCGGCGTCTGAGCGGGTCCGACTCCGCTCCGCTCCGCGGCATGTTACTGACCGTTGTGCGCACTACCCAGCGGTTGTGGGCGCAGGGTAGTAGTCCCAACAGTCAGTAACATGCGGCCCGCGCACAGCGGCCCGGGGTCAGTCGGGGTCGGACGCTGCCGAGGCGGCGGCCCAGCGCACGAGCATGGCGGTGGTGTCGTCGCTGCGCCAGGCGTCCTCGGCGGCGAGGAGCTGCCGGCGTACCTGACGCATCGTCTCGTTGAGGGGGCGTACGACGGCCGCCTCGGTGGCGAGGAGGTCGGCGAAGGCGTCCTCGCCGACCAGCGTGCCGTCGAGGTGGCGGCCCTCGGTCACGCCGTCGGTGTAGAGCACCAGGAGGTCGCCGACCTCGAGGTAGTCCTCCTGCACGGTGGCGGCGCCCAGGCCGAGGCCGACACCCAGGGGCGGCGCGGGATCGCCCTCCAGGACCTGGACCCCTGCGGACCCGCGGACCACCAGGGGAGCGGGGTGGCCGGCGCTGACCCAGCACAGCCGGCCGGTGGTGGTGTCGAGCTCGGCGAGGACCGCCGTGGCGAAGGTGGACTCGAACTGACCGCCCACGAGCGCATCCATCGCCTTCAGCGTCGCCGGCAGGTCCAGCCCGGTGCGGCGGCTGTGGCGGTAGGCAGCCACCGCGACCGTCGACAGCGATGCCGCCGGGAAGCCGTGACCCATGGCGTCGAGCACGAGCAGGTGCACGATGTCGCCGTTGACGGCGTAGTCGAAGGCGTCGCCGCCGCTGGAGTACGTCGGCTCCAGCATCACCTCGATCTCGACCTCTGCCGTGGCGTAGGAGGGCGGCCGCAGCACCGACCAGAGGAGCTCGGCTCCCAAGGACATCTCCTGGGTGCGGCGGACGGCCTCGACGTCGTCGCTGTAGACCTGCGTGGTCGCGACCGCCGAGCCCACGGCCTGGGCGAACTGCTCCACCTCGGCGGCGACCTCGGGGGTGAGCGGCTCAGGCAGCATCATCTCCAGGACGCCGATCCGTTCGGCGCCGTGGTGCACGCAGGTCCAGAGCCGCTTCCCCGCCCGGACCTGGGCCGCCTCGGCGAAGCACCGGCCGGCGCCGCGGCCTGCGTCCACCGGACGAGCGGTGGCGCGCGGCGAGAGGGTCGAAGGCACCGGCACGAGGTCGGTCTGCTCGTGGGTGACGAGGTAGAGCACCACCTTCTCGGCTCCCCAGCTGGCTGCTGCCTGCTCGACGACGAGGTCGGCCAGGTCGCTGGGCCGGCGTCGGCCGCAGGCGCGCACCAGGGCGGCGGTCGCGTCGAGGGCTGCGTCCTCGCGCCGGCCGTGGGAAGTGCTCACCGCGCCATTGTTGCGGGTCGAACCCCTGCGCGTGGGCTCTTGGGGTGCAACACTCGCCGCGGCGGTGGTGACGAGTGCAGCGACAGGGGCAGGCGATGACGCAGGTGCGCGAGCTGATGGGGAAGGTGCCACGACGGGCCTGGGCCGGTGTCGCAGCGGTGCTCGCGGTCGTCGTGGTGCTCGCGATCGTGGCGGGTGCCGGGTCCGGCTCCACGTCCCTGGCCTACCGCACGGTCGAGAAGGACCCGACGTGGCTGGGCTACCTGCCGCCGGACGGAGCGATCCCCGGCATCAGCGTGACCGGACTGGGCGCCGGGTCGGCCGACGGGCCCGACTCGCGACGCATCAACCTCGCCGTCCCCGGCTCCGGAGGTGGCGTGGCGCTCTGCTTCACCAAGTACAGCGCCGGCCTCGCCCGGGCCTGCCCGGGCTCGCGCGTCATCGGTCATCTTGACCGCGATGTCGCGCTGCCGTGGGCTGCGCTGGTCGGCACCGTGGGGGCCACCGACTGGCTCGCCCTGCTCAACACGCCGGTGCCCGCTCTCGAGGACCTCGACTACCTCCAGCGCTGAGCCGGCACGTGAACCGGCACGCAAGCGGGCACGTGAGCGGGCACGTGAGCCTGGGCGACCCCTTGCGCAGGACCGCGCTCACGGCCTAATCTGGACACGTGTCCAGTCATGTGTTCAAAGCGTCGCGTCAGGGGTTGCGCTCTCGACAGGCCGAGACCCTCACCAAGCTCCTGGCCGCCGGTGACGAGGAGCTGCGGGCGGTGGGGCGCGAGGCGCTGACGATCCGTACGGTCGCCGCCCGCGCCGGGGTCTCCCCGGCCACCGCCTACACCTACTTGGCCTCGAAGAACCACCTGTTCGCCGAGCTCTTCCTCGACTACCTCGTGGCCGACGAGACCGGGACCGGTCAGGGCGACGCCGTCGACCGGGTCCGCAGCGTGACCCGGCAGATGGCGCTCCGCCTCGCTGACGCCCCGGAGCTGGCCGCGGCCGTGACCCCGGCCCTCCTCAGCACCGACCCCGACGTGGACCGGCTCCGGCTGCGCATCGGCGGCGAGTTCGTCCGACGCTTCGAGGCAGCGCTCGCGGACGATGCCACCCCTGAGCTGGTCGAGACGCTCACCCTGGCGTTCTCCGGAGCGCTCCTCCAGGCCGGCATGGGCCTGCTCACCTATCCCGAGATGGGCGACCGGCTCGATGTCGTCGTCGCCACGATCCTGCGAGGCAACACATGAGCACGCTCCTGACCCCCGACACCGCCACCCCGCTGGTCTTCGACCCGTTCGACTACGGCTTCCAGGAGGACCCCTACCCGGTCTATGCCCGGTGCCGCGCCGAGGACCCGCTCCACCACAACGTCGAGCACGACTTCTGGGTGCTCACCCGCCATGCCGACGTGCAGCAGGCCTTCCGCACCGAGGGGGTCTACTCCAACGCCATGGGCGTCTCGCTGGAGAAGAGCGCGTGGGGGCCCCACATGCACAAGGTGATGTCGTTCCTCGGCATGGACCCGCCGCGGCAGCAGCGTCTGCGCAAGCTGGTCTCGAAGGGCTTCACGCCCCGGCGGGTCACCGAGCTGGCGCCCCGCATCGAGCAGCTGACCGATCGCTACCTGACGGCCTGCCTGGAGCAGGGCTCCTTCGACTGGATCGCCGACTTCGCCTCCAAGCTCCCCATGGACGTCATCTCCGAGATGATGGGCGTCCCGGAGGCCGACCGTGACGAGGTGCGCCGCCTCGCCGACGTGGTCGTCCACCGCGACGACGGGGTGTACGACGTGCCCGAGGCCGGCGTCGCGGCATCGATGGACCTCGTCGTCTACTACGCCGACATGGTCGAGCAGCGCAAGGTGCGCCCGACCGACGACCTGACCAGCGCGTTGCTCGCTGCCGAGATCGACGGCGACCGGCTCACCGACGAGGAGATCATCGGCTTCCTCTTCCTCATGGTGGTCGCGGGCAACGAGACGACGACCAAGCTGCTCGGGCACGCGGTCTTCCACCTCAGCCGCCACCCCGACGAGCTCGAGCGGGTCTTCGCCGGTCCCGACGACGCGCTCGTGTCGGCCTGGATCGAGGAGACGCTGCGCTACGACACCTCCACCCAGCTCCTCGCGCGCCACCTGCTCACCGATGTGGAGCTGCACGGCGCAGTCGCCCCGGCCGGGTCCAAGCTGCTGCTGGCCCTCGGCTCGGCCAACCGTGACGAGCGGGTCTTCGAGCGCCCCGACGTGTTCGACCTCGACCGACCCAAGGAGCAGCTCGCCCAGAGCGTCAGCTTCGGCGGCGGGCGTCACTTCTGCCTCGGCGCCAACCTGGCGCGGCTCGAGGCGACGATCGCCCTGCGCGAGCTCGTCACGCGGGTCGGTCGGGTCGAGGTCGACCACGACTCCTGCCGACGGGTGCACTCGGTGAGCGTGCGCGGCTTCGCGTCGGTCCCGATGGCGGTCCGGGCGCGCTGACATGGCCAAGTACGAGCGGCCCGAGCGTCGCCCCGCGGTCATCACCGGCGCCTCGTCGGGCATCGGTGCCGCCACCGCCCTGACCTTTGCCGCCGCCGGCTACCCGGTGGCTCTCGGCGCACGCCGCGTCGACAAGCTCGACGAGCTGGCCGCCTCCATCCGCGAGAGCGGGGGAGAGGTCGCGGTCGCCGCGCTCGACGTGACCGACGCCGACTCGGTCAAGGCGTTCGCCGCCGAGGTCGAGGGCGCCCTCGGTGACATCGAGACCGTCGTCTCCAACGCCGGTGCGGTCGCGCCCGGCACGATCCACGAGGTCGACACCGAGCGGTTCGCCCGCGAGCTCGACCTCAACGTCATGGGCGCCCACCGGCTGGTGCGCGCGTTCGTGCCGGCCATGGTCGAACGGCGCCGCGGCGACATCGTCTTCGTGTCCTCCGACGTGGCGGTGCGCGCGCGGCCGTTCATGTCGTCGTACGCCGCCGGCAAGTGGGGGCTGGAGGGCATGGCGCACGCCATGCAGATGGAGCTCGAGGGCACCGGTGTCCGCGCCTCCATCGTGCGACCCGGCCCGACCTGGAGCGAGATGGGCACCGACTGGGACGTCGACGAGGCCGCCCACGTGCTCAACGAGTGGGTGCGCTTCGGCCTGGCCCGGCACTCGCACTTCATGAAGCCCCAGGCGCTCGCCGACGCCATCGCCTACGTCGTGGGCTCGCCCCGCGGCGTCCACGTGAACCTGATCGAAGTCAACCCGGAGGCCCCGCTCTCATGACCACTGATCAGATCCCCGGCCAGACGTCCCGGGAGATCCCCGAGGTCTCCTACGCCGTGCCGGACGACGGCCACGGCCACCTCGCCGAGATGCGCGTCGACCCCATCGGGCTGTTCCAGCGGCTGCGCGACGAGTGCGGCGACATCGGGCGCTTCCGGCTCGCCGACCGTGACGTCGTGCTCGTCTCGGGCGCCGAGGCCAACGAGCAGTTCTTCCGGGCCCCGGACTCGACACTGGACCAGGCTGCGGCGTACCCGTTCATGACGCCGATCTTCGGCAAGGGCGTCGTCTTCGACGCCTCGCCCGAGGAGCGCCAGCAGATGCTGAAGAACCAGGCGCTGCGCGGCGACATGATGCGCGGCCACGCCGCCACGATCGAGGCCGAGATCAACCGGATGGTCGGGGAGTGGGGCGAGGAGGGCGAGATCGACCTGCTCGACTGGTTCGCCGAGCTCACCATCTACACCACCTCCGCGTGCCTCATCGGCAAGCCGTTCCGCGAGGAGCTCGACTCGCGCTTCGCCCAGCACTACCACGACCTGGAGAAGGGCACCGACGCCCTGGCCTACGTCGACCCCTACCTCGACATCGAGTCCTTCCGCACCCGCGACGCAGCGCGCGAGGCGCTGGTCGAGCTGGTGCAGGGCATCATCGACAAGCGGATCGCCCGCGGCACGGTGCCGCGCGAGGAGCGCGACCTGCTCGACGTGCTGATCTCGGTGGAGATGACGGCCGACTACATCACCGGGATCTTCATCTCGATGATGTTCGCCGGGCACCACACCTCCTCGGGCACCGCCGCGTGGGCGCTGATCGAGCTGATGCGGCACCCCGACGCGATGGCCGACGTGGTCGCCGAGCTCGACGACCTCTACGCCGACGGGTCCGAGATCTCCTTCCAGGCGCTGCGCTCCATCCCGAGGCTGGAGGCGGCGCTCAAGGAGACCCTGCGCCTGCACCCGCCGCTCATCATCCTGCTGCGCCTGGTGCAGGAGGAGATCGAGCTCGCCGGCCACACGATCGCGCCCGGCACGATGGTCGCCGCCTCGCCGAAGGTCTCCAACCGCATCGGCGAGGACTTCCCCGAGCCCGACGCCTTCGACCCGGGTCGCTACGTCGACGGTCGCCAGGAGGACCTGGTCAACCGTTGGACCTGGATCCCCTTCGGCGCCGGCAAGCACCGGTGCGTGGGGTCGGCGTTCGCGATGATGCAGCTCAAGGCGATCTTCTCGGTGATCCTGCGCGACTACACCTTCGAGATGGTCCAGCCCTCGGAGTCCTACGCCGACGACGTCTCCAAGATGGTCATCCAGCTCGCCCAGCCGTGCCGCGTGCGCTACCGCCGGCGGACCACGTGACCGCCCCCTGCGGAGCAGCCCGATGAAGGTCACGGCCGACGTCGACCTGTGCCAGGGCCACCAGATGTGCCAGGGCGAGGCGCCGAGCGTCTTCGGCTTCGATGCCGCTGCCGACCAGGTGGTCGTGCTGGAGGCCCACCCCGACGAGAGTCTCCGGTCGCAGGTCACTGCGGCCGTTCGCTACTGCCCAGCGATGGCGCTGGCCCTGGAAGAGGAATGAGCCTGATGAGCAACGCACTCACGCGCGCCGAGATCGAGGAGTTCTGGGAGACCTGGCTCGACGTCAACCGTCGTGCCGAGACCAGTGGCGACTGGCGGGTGATGGCCGACTGGTATGCCGAGGACGCGTCGTACGGCTGGATGTACAGCCCCGACGAGCACTTCATGGCCGTCGGTCGCGACCAGATCCGTGACTGGGCCATCGGCATCGAGATGGACGGTCTCGACGGATGGCACTACGACTACCAGTGCACGATGATCGACGAGACCAAGTCGATGGTGCTGGGCTTCTGGAAGCAGCGCTCGGGCATCGTCAACGACGAGACCGGCCAGGAGTACGAGATCCTCGGCATCGGGGGCTCGTGGTTCGGCGTCGAGCGTCAGGTCGGCGGGGCCGACGACGGGAAGCTCAAGTTCGCCTGGCAGCGCGACTGGTTCGACATGCCCTCCACCGCACACACGTTCGTGGAGATCATCAAGGCCGGCAAGGCGCCCGAGACCCTGCTCAAGCGGATGTCGGTGGCCGGGCACGGCGTGCCGGGGCACTACCACCTCAAGGACATCCCGGCGCCGGTCTGGCCGCCGCCGGTCGAGCGCGGCGACTACGTCACCCAGGCGGTGGCTCCCACTGCTCCGGCGGCCGGCTCGGCGGCAGACGCATGAGCGCCCTGGCCACCCCCGCGCCGCAGCAGCTCGTCGACGGCAAGCTGTCCGGCGCCTCCGACGGCGCGTCGTACCCGATCCTGAACCCGGCCAATGGCACCGAGATCGGGCGGGCCCCCGACTCCACCGCGGGCGACGTCGAGACCGCGATCGCGGCCGCGCGGCGGGCCTTCGACGAGACCGACTGGTCGAGCGACGTCGAGCTGCGCGTGCGGTGCCTGCGTCAGCTGCACCAGGCCCTGCTCGACCACGCCGACGACTTCCGCGCGCTGACCCGCGCCGAGGTCGGGATGCCTGACTTCATGATGGGCGCGGCCGGCTTCGACGTGCCCGTCGACGGGCTGAGGTGGGTCACCGACCTCGCCGAGACCTATGCCTTCGAGACCGACCTCGGGGTCGCCTCCCCGATGGGCATCCCCTCGCGTCGTACCGTGCGCCGCGAGGCCGTGGGCGTGGTCGCGGCGATCACCCCGTGGAACGTGCCGACCCAGATCAACCTGGCCAAGGTCGGCCCGGCGCTCGCCGCCGGCTGCACCGTGGTGCTCAAGCCCGCACCCGACACCCCCTGGGTGGCCTGCGAGCTCGGCCGGCTGGTGGCCGAGCACACCGACATCCCGGCCGGGGTCTTCAACGTGGTGACTCCGCGCTCCAACGACGTCGCCGCTGTGCTGTCGACCGACCCTCGCGTCGACATGGTCTCCTTCACCGGCTCCACGCAGGTGGGCAAGGCGATCATGGCGGCGGCAGCCCCCACGCTGAAGCGGGTCTTCCTCGAGCTCGGCGGCAAGTCGGCGGCCATCGCGCTCGACGACGCCGACGTGGCGTCGGTGGCCGGCGCCACGGCGTTCGCCGCGTGCATCCATGCCGGCCAGGGTTGCGCGATCACCACGCGCCTGGTGGTGCCGCGTGCGAGGTACGACGAGGCGGTGCAGGTCGCGGCGGCCACGATGGAGTCGATCGGGGCCAAGGACCCCTCCGACCCCGGCGCGATCTGTGGGCCGGTCATCTCGCAGGTGCAGCGCGACCGTGTGGAGGCCTACCTCCGGCTCGCGGTCGAGGAGGGCGGCACGTTCGCCACCGGTGGCGCGGTCATCGAGCAGGACGGCTTCTGGGTCCAGCCCACGGTCATCGCCGGTCTCGACAACTCCTCGCGCCTGGCGCAGGAGGAGATCTTCGGACCGGTGCTGGTGGTCATCGCCCACGACGGCGACGACGACGCCGTCCGCATCGCCAACGACTCCGCCTACGGGCTCTCGGGCTCGGTGGACTCGGCCTCCCTGGAGCGCGCGACGGCCGTGGCGTCCCGGATCCGCACCGGCACCCTCGCCGTCAACGGCGGGGTGTGGTTCAGCCCGGACGCGCCGTTCGGCGGCTACAAGCAGTCCGGCATCGGCCGGGAGATGGGCGTCGCCGGCTTCGAGGAGTACCTCGAGACGAAGACGCTGGCGTTTCCGGCGTGAGCCCCCGTCCCTGAGCCTGCGAAGGGACGAACGGGGGCGAAGGTTGAGTAAGCGCCCCGAGCGAGGCACGAGCTCGGGACGCGCGCATCGAAACCCAGTGAGCCGAGAAGCAGCAGCAACCACGACCAGCAGCAACCACGAACACGAGGAGCACCATGAACAGGCTCGACAACAAGGTCGTCGTCGTCACCGGCGCCGCCCAGGGCATCGGGGAGGCCTACGCCAAGGCGCTCGCCGCCGAGGGGGCCTCCGTCGTGGTCGCCGACCTCAACGAGGACGGAGGCCGTCAGGTCGTCAAGCAGATCGAGGCCGACGGCGGCACGGCGATGTTCGTGGCCACCGACGTCTCGTCGGCCGAGTCGGCCACGGCGTGCGCCGAGGCCGCGGTGGCGGCGTACGGCGGCATCGACGGCCTGGTCAACAACGCCGCGATCTACGGTGACATGCAGTTCGACCTGCTGATCAGCGTCGACTGGGACTACTACAAGAAGTTCATGAGCGTGAACATGGACGGCGCCCTGGTGATGACCCGCGCGATCTACCCCGCGATGCAGAAGCGCGGCGGCGGCTCGATCGTCAACCAGAGCTCGACCGCGGCCTACCTCTACTCCGGGTTCTACGGCCTGGCGAAGGTCGGCATCAACGGGCTCACCCACCAGCTGGCCCACGAGGTGGGCGGCATGGGGATCCGGGTCAACGCGATCGCTCCCGGCCCCACCGACACCGCGGCCACGCGCACCCAGGCCGGTGACGCGGCCAAGGACCTGGTCAAGGGACTGGCGATCAAGCGGATGGGCCAGCCCGAGGACATGGTGGGTGCCTGCGTGTTCCTGCTCTCCGACGAGTCGTCGTGGGTGACCGGCCAGATCCTGGCGGTCGACGGCGGCCAGACCTTCCGGAGCTAGCGCGTGACCAGGATCGGATTCATCGGGCTCGGCAACATCGGCAAGCCGATGGCCCTGCGCCTCGCGGCGGTGGCCGACGAGCACGGGCTGTCGCTCGGCGTCTTCGACGTCATGCCCGAGCCGCTCGCCGAGCTCGAGGCCGCCGGTGCGTCCGTGGCCACCTCGGTGGCGGCGCTGGCCGGTGACGTCGACGTGCTGTGCGTGATGGTGCGCGACGACGACCAGGTCCGCGACGTGCTCGGGCAGGCGCTCGGGTCGGCCCGCGACGGGCTCGTGGTGGTCGTCCACTCCACGGTCGCCCCCAGCACCCCGCGCCAGCTGGAGATCACCGCGGCGCAGCACGGCGTACGGCTCGTCGACGCGCCGGTCTCCGGAGGCGCCATGGGAGCCGCGGCGGGCACGCTCGCGATCATGGTCGGCGGGTCCGAGGAGGCCTACGCCGCAGCGCGGCCCGCGCTCGATGCGATGGGCTCGAAGGTGGTCCACGCCGGTCCGATCGGGTCCGGCACGGCGTTCAAGCTGGCGCGCAACATGCTGCACTTCATCTCGTTCACCGCCGTGACCGAGGCCCAGCGCCTGGCCGAGGCAGCGGGGCTCGACCTGCGGGCGCTCGGCGACGTCGTACGTCATACCGACGCCATCACGGGCGGGGCCGGCGCGATCATGCACCGCGAGACCGCGGCGCCGATCGCGGCGGACGACTTCTGGCACGGCGTGTTCACCCACGTCGCCGACCTGGGGGAGAAGGACCTGCGCTTCGCCACCGAGCTCGCGGGCTCCCTCGGCGTCGACACCCCGCTCGCCGAGCTGGCGCTGCACCGACTGAGGACAGGACTGGGACTGTGACAGGCAAGTTCGATGATCTCCCCGAGGCCCGACGGCTCGGGCTGGAGAAGATGGAGCAGGTCTACGGCTTCGAGATGACCGACGGTGTCGGGGACTTCTTCCGCTACACCGCCGACCATCTCTTCGGCGACATCTGGCAGCGCCCCGGTCTCTCCGACCGCGACCGCCGCCTGATCCTCATCGGCATGCTCGCCGGCACCGGTGCTGCCGACGTGCTCGGCATCCAGGTCCCCGCGGCCTACTCACGCGGCGAGCTCGACGACGAGGCCCTGCGCGAGATCGTCATCCTGGTCTGCCACTACGCCGGCTGGCCCAACGGCGCGCGGCTGAACTCGATCGTGGAGGACACGATCGCCAAGGCGGCGCGGGCTGCAGCGAAGGCGGCCAAGGCAGCCGAGGCGGCCGACGATGAGTGACGGCCTGCCGAGTCGGCGCACATGTGCGCCGACTCGGCGAGGAGACGTGCGGTGAAGGAGCCGCGGACGGTCGCGGTCCCGCTGCCGACGTACACCGCACGCGTGCTGGAGTGGGGAGAGCCCGACGCCCCGCTCGTGGTGCTGCTGCACGGCTTCCCCGACACTGCGTGGACGTGGCGCCACCTCGGTCCCTTCCTCGCCGAGCGGGGCTACCGGGTGGCGGCGCCGTTCCTGCGCGGCTACGGCCCGTCCTCGGTGCCGACCGACGAGACCTACACGGTGGGCGCGCTGATGGCCGACGCGGTCGCGGTGCACGGCGCCCTGGGCGGCGACGAGCGGTCGATGCTCGTCGGCCACGACTGGGGAGCGATCGCCACCAGCGGCCTCGGCGCGCACCCCGACTCGCCGTTCCGCCGGGTGGTGACGATGGCGGTGCCGCCGCTGCCGACGATGAGCCCGGCTCGCGACCGGGTGCGTCCCTGGCTCGGCGCCGTCGTGAGGCAGCCGCGGAACAGCTGGTACATCGCGTTCAACCAGGTGCCGGGGCTGGCCGAGCGGCACTTCGAGCGGCTCGTGACCAAGCTGTGGCACGACTGGTCACCGGACTACGACGCCACCGACGACCTCGCCTACCTGCTCGCCTCGGTGCCCGACCGGGCCCACGCGCGCGCGGTGGTGTCCTACTACCGCGCGTTCCTGCGACCCGGTCGCGGGGCGAACGCCTACGCCTCGTGGCACCGCACCTTCGCCGACCTGCCCACCGTGCCGACGCTCTTCCTCCAGGGAGACCGGGACGGCTGCCTGGACCGTCGCTTCTTCGTCGGCGCCGACGCGGTGCTGGGCGGTCTGCCCGGCAGCCGGGCCGAGCTGGTGCCGGGGGTCGGTCACTTCCTCCAGGTCGAGCGACCTGACGTCGTCAACGCCCTCGTCGCCGACTTCCTCGACGAGGCCTGATCGCCGATCGCCCAGTGCCTGCCAGATGAGGCGGAGCGTCAGACGCTGGGCACCGGGCTCGGTTGGTACGGCGCGACCCGCTGGCCGACCCGCAGGAACGAGCCGGTGCGCTCGGTGCCGAGGAGCTCGGTCGGCTCGCCGTCGAGCACGACGGTGCGCCCGGAGATCAGCACGCGCGAGACCGTCGCGTCGTTGCGGTTGACCATGCGGGAGAGTCCGCCGTACTGCTCGACCGGGCTCTCGTGGTAGTCGTCGAGGTCGCTGTCGAGGCGTTCGGGGTCGAGGATCACGAGGTCGGCGCGGTCGCCGACGCGCAGGTGGCCGGCGTCGATGCCGTACCAGTCGGCCAGCTCGCCGGTGAGGCGGTGGACGGCGTGCTCCATCGTCATGAACGGCGCCCCGGCCACCTCGGCGTCGTGGGCGTGGCGCAGGAAGCGCAGGCCCATGTTGTAGAAGGCCATGTTGCGCAGGTGGGCGCCGGCGTCGGAGAAGCCGAGCTGGATGCCGGGCTCCACGGCGATCTTCTTGAGCAGCTCGGGGCGGTGGTTGGAGATGGTGGTGCGCCACCGCAGGGCGGTGCCGTGCTCGAGGACGAGGTCGAGGAAGGCGTCGACCGGGTGCAGCCCACCGCGGTCCTGGCCGACCTGGCCGAACGACTTGCCGATCACCGAGGCATCGGGGCACTCCACGATGTCGGCGTCGAAGAAGTCGCGGTGCCAGACGCGCGGGCCCCACTTGTTCTCGTAGTCCTTGCGGAACCGGCGGCGGTAGTCCTCGTCGCGCAGCAGCTCGTCGCGCTCGAGGGCATCGGCGAGGTGGAGGGCGGCGGCGCCGGAGCCGAACTCCTCGAAGATCACCAGGTCGATGCCGTCGGCGTAGACCTCGAACGGCACCGGGAGGTGCTGCCAGCGGAAGTCGCCGCCCAGCTTGTTGATGGCGCGTGCCAGCGGGCCCATCCCGTGGATGACGGCGGGGATCGCCTTGATGTCGGCCGCCGAGAGCAGGCTGGTCTTGAGCTTGTTGCGCCCGATCCCCAACGAGGTCACCGCCTGCGAGACCAGGCTCTGCGGGTTGTTGATGTCGGGTCCGGACTGGAGCACGCGGCCGCGCTTGCGCAGGATCGCGTTGAGCCGGCGCAGCTCGGAGGCCTTGGCGTACGTCGAGGGCAGCGTGCGCGAGCGGCAGACCTCGCCGTCGAGCTTGTCGAAGAGCAGCTGCTGGGAGGACATGCCGAGGAACCCCGCGTCGAGGGCGTCGCTGAGCATCGACTCCATGCGGCTCTGCTCGGGCTTGGTCGGGCGCACCTCGTGCTGGGTGGCCCGGTCGAGGCCCATGGTCGCCGCGCGCATGTCGGAGTGACCGATGAACGCCGCCAGGTGGGGCCCGAGCGGCAACCGCTCGAGCGCCTCGACGTACTGGCTCGGGCTGCTCCAGTCCTTGTGCCGGTCGACGGCGTCGATGACGTGCTGGCGCGGGATCGCCTCGACCCGTCCGAAGAGGTCGCCGGCGTCGACGCCGTCCACGTGGATGGTCGACAGCGAGCAGGAGCCGAGCATGATCGTGGTGCTGCCGTGCCGCACCGACTCGGGCAGCCCCGGGCCGTCGAGCACCTCGACGTCGTAGTGGGTGTGGATGTCGACCATGCCGGGGATGACCCAGCGCCCGGCGGCATCGATGACCTCGGTCTCGGGTCCGGTGTCGAGCGGCGTCTCGGAGATCGTCGCCACGACTCCGTCGCGGAGGCCGAGGTGGCGCACCGCGGACGGTGCTCCGGTGCCGTCGAACCAGCGGCCGTGGGCGATGACGGTGTCGTAGGTCACACGACCATTGGACCGGGCTTGTTGACGCGCGTCAAGAGTTTGGCTCCAGATACCTGGACAGGTGTCTGATTTGTGGGCGAGGATGCGGGGCATGGAGCAACGACGTCCCCGTCCCCTCGACGACGCAGCCCGCGGCTCGCACCCGGTGCTCGTGACCGGGGCCTGCGGCCTCGTCGGCCGGGCGACGGTCACCCGGCTGCTGCAGGACGGGCGCGACGTGATCGCCACCGACCTGCGCTCGCCGGCCACCGAGAAGATCGCCGCCGCGTGGGGCAGCTCGCCGCACCTGCGCGTCGAGTGGTGCGACCTGACGCGCGACGACGACGTGACCGCGCTCCTCACGCGCTGCGCGCCGAGCGCCGTCATCCACCTCGCCGCCGTGATCCCGCCGCTCTGCTACTCCCGCCCCGAGCTCGCGCGCGCGGTGAACGTCGATGCGACCGACCACCTCCTGCGCGCCGCCTCGAGCCTGCCCCGGCTGCCGCGGTTCGTGATGGCCTCGAGCGTGGCGGTCTACGGCGCCCGCAACCCCACCCTCCACCACGACGTGCTCGACGCAGCGACCCCGATGACGCCCACCGACCTGTACGGCGCGCTCAAGGCCGAGTCCGAGCTGCACGTGCGCGAGTCGGCCCTGGACTGGGTCGTGCTGCGCCTCGGCGGGGTGATGACGGTCGAGCCCGCCTCCGGCCTGGACCTCGACATGGTCCACTTCGCCAGCCTGCTCCCGGTCGACGGCCGGATCCAGACCGTCGACGTGCGCGACGTCGCTCGCGCCTTTGCGGCGGCGACCACCGCCGACGTGGTCGGCGAGATCCTCCTCATCGCCGGCGACGACGCCACCCACCGACTGCTCCAGGGCGATGTGACGCCCTCGCTGACCGGGGCCCAGGGTCTGGCCGGTGCGATCCCGGTGGGGCGCCGGGGCGACCCCGACGACGACACCACCTGGTTTGCCACTGACTGGATGGACACCACGCGCGCCCAGGAGGCGCTGGACTTCCAGCGTCACCGGTGGCCCGACATGCTCGAGGAGATCCGGGTCCGCACCGGCCTCAAGCGCTACGCCCACCGGCTGGCGGCGCCGATCCTGCACGAGGTGCTGCGCCGTACGAACGCGCGCCGCGGCACCGCCGCACCGTTCGCGCCGCCGCCGGCCCGCCACCGCAAGGAGTCCGTCGCCGATGCCTGAGACCACCACCGCGAAGGCCCAGGACTTCCCGGAGCTGGCCTGCTACGGGCTGGCCGGTCACTCGGCCTCGCCTCGCGACCTGCTCGACGAGGTGGCGCTGGCCGAGCAGCTCGGTCTGGGCTCGGTCTTCCTCTCCGAGCGGTTCAACGTCAAGGATGCCGGCGTGATGGCCGGCGCCGCGGTCGCCGCGTCGACCTCGATCGGCATCGCGACCGCCGCCACCAACCACAACACCCGCCACCCGCTCGTCACCGCCACGATGGCCACGACGCTGCACCGCATGTCCGGCGGGCGCTATGCGCTGGGCATCGGCCGAGGCTTCGACATGCTGTTCGACCTGATGGGGGTCGCGCGGGTCACCGGCGCCCAGATGGAGGACGCCGTCGGGATCTGGCGCACGCTGTGGTCGGGACAGGCCGTCGCCGGGCACGACGGCCCGGCCGGGGCCTACCCCTACCTCAACCAGGACAGCTCCTTCGACGAGCACATCCCGGTGCTGATGATGGCCATCGGCGGCAAGACCCTCGAGCTCGCCGGCCGGGTCGCCGACGGCGTCGTGCTGCACACCTTCATGACCGACGAGACCGTCCGGCGCAGTGTCGAGGTGATCCGCAACGCCGCTGCCGACGCGGGCCGCGACCCGGCATCCGTGCGCGTCTGGTCGGTGCTCGGCACGGTCACCGACGACGTGCCCGAGGAGCTGCGCCTGCGCAAGCTGGTGGGTCGCCTGGCGACGTACCTCCAGGGTTACGGCGAGGTGCTCGTGCGCGCCAACCGGTGGGACCTCGCCGACCTCGAGCGCTTCCGCGCCGACGACCTGGTGCAGGGCTACCCCGGAGCCTTCGACGCCATCGGCACCGTCGCCGAGCTCAGCCACCTGCGCGACGACGTGCTGCCGGCGGCCTGGCTCGCCGCCTCGGCCACCGGTACGCCGGAGCAGTGTGCAGCCCGCATCCAGGACCAGCTCGACGCGGGCGCCGACAGCGTCGTGCTCCACGGCGCGACCCCCGGCGAGCTCGCCCCGGTGCTGGACGCCTGGCGCGTCGTCCGGCCGGACCACCTCGACCGCCTGCCCACCAACCCCGGATGGAACCGATGATCGTCACCGACCCCGACGCCCTGACCCCTGCGTGGCTGAGCGAGGCCCTCGGGCACCGCGTCGACACGGCTCGCACCGAGCAGGTGGGCACCGGTCAGATGGGCACCTGCTACCGCGTCACCCTCGACGGCGACCCGGCACTGCCGGCGACGGTGCTGGTGAAGCTCCCGGCCACCGATCCGGCTGCCCGAGCGATGGTGATCGGCGCCTACGCGATCGAGCTCCGCTTCTACCGCGAGGTCGCCCCGACGGTCGCGATCAAGGTGCCGGAGGTCCATCACCAGGCGATCGATCTCGAGACCGGGGCCTTCACGCTGGTCATGGAGGACCTCGCCCCCGCGGTCCAGGGCGACCAGGTGGCCGGGTGCACGCCGGAGCAGGCGACCGCGGCCGCGGTCAACCTCGCCGGGCTGCACGGCCCCCGCTGGTGCGACCCCACGCTGGCCGAGATCGAGGGCCTCTCGATCCAGGGGCCCGATGATGCAGCGCTGCTCGCGGAGTTCTACGGCCCGGCGCTCGACATCTTCATCAGCGGGCTCGGCGAACGGCTCGAGCCCGCGACGGTCGAGACCCTGCGCCAGACCCTGGACCTCGCCGAGCGGTGGACCCTGGGGCGCAACGAGCGCTTCGGCCTGGTGCACGGCGACTACCGCCTCGACAACCTCATGTTCACCCCCGGCTCCGACGTCGTCACCGCCGTCGACTGGCAGACGCTGTCGCTCGGTCTCCCGATGCGCGACCTGGCCTACCTCGTCGGGACCGGCCTTGCCGTCGAGGACCGTCGGACCGCGGAGCAGGACGTCGTAACGGCCTACCACGGCGCGCTGGAGGCCTACGGCGTCACCGGCTACGACCGCGACCTGGCGTGGGAGGACTACCGCTTCGCGATGCTCCAGGGTCCGTTGGTCTCGGTCTTCGGCTGCGCGTACGGCGCCCGCACCGACCGGGGCGACGCGATGTTCGCCGCGATGGTCAACCGCTCGTGCGCCGCGATCCGCGACCTCGACACGCTGAGCCTGGTGTGAGCACCCCGGCGTACGGCGGCTTCTTCGAGACCTCCGACCTCACCGACGCCGAGGTCGACGAGATCGAGGCGCGCTTCGTGCCGCTGACCGACGACCTGCGTCGCCTAGGGGTGCTCGCCATCGGCTCGGAGGTCGGCGACGACGAGGTGGCGCAGGCGCGCGAGCACCTCGCGGCCGCGGCCGACCTGCTGGCGCGGAAGGCGCGCGAGACCCCGTCCGGGTTGCAGTTCAACGCCACCGGGCGCTCGTGGCAGTGGGGCAACGCGGTGGTGGGTCGACGCAACCCGGTGGCCCCGCCGATGGCGGTCGAGCGTCACGAGGACGGCTCCACCTCGGCGCGTCTCCACCTCGGCAACTCCTACGAGGGCCCGCCGTCCCTCGTGCACGGCGGGGTCAGCGCGCTGCTGCTCGACCACTTGATGGGAGTGACGGCCAGCAACATGAAGAAGCTGACGATGACCGGCACCCTCACGCTGCGCTACACCCGACCCCTGCCGCTGGGTGAGGTCTGGTTGGCCGGCCGGATCACGGGCGACACCGGACGCAAGGTGACCGTGACCGCAGAGATCGGTGGCGCCGACGGTGCGGCCGTGGAGGCCGAAGGGCTCTTCATCGTGCCGAGCTGGTCGGTCTAGCGGGGCCCTCGCCCCCCGGCCCCCGGCAACCGCTCAGGCGTCGAGGTCGATCGCGGTGAGCACTGCTCCCAGGGCGCGCTCGTCGGCGGAGTCGGCGTACGCCGCGAGGGCGGTGTCGGCGAGCTTGATCACGTGCTCTCCACCGTGGGCCAGGGCCTGGTCGAGGACGTCGTCGGCCGAGGTGGCCGAGCGTGACGGGCGAGGAGTCGGCGGGGTGTAGGCGGCGAGCACCGCGGCGCTTGCCGACCACGCGGCCTCGAAGGCAGGACCCCACGTCGAGGTCGGCAGGGACGGCAGCGCGTTGGCTACCGCCCGTGGAGCGGTGGCGGCGTGCACGAGCATCGTCGCGTTGCCGTGCGCATGCGTGACGTAGTGCGCCAGCACGGAGTCGATCAGCGCGCCCAGCGCCGCCGGGACGTCCTCGTCGAGCGCGGGCCCTGCGAGCGAGGCGACCGAGTCGCGCCACCCGGCGGTGTCGTCGAGCTGCGCGAGGCGATGGCGGATGCCGTGCTCCTGGCGCGGTACGGGCGGCACCGCTCCCACCGCGGCAGCAGCCGCGAGACGGCCGGTGGGCGGGATCAACGGCAGTGGCTGCCACCGCGCTGCCCAGTAGGCGAGAGCATGGGCGAGCTCGGCGCGGCGCGGCGCCGTCTCGAGCGCCCGGAGAGCCCGCACCGCGTGCCCGACCCGGATGACGCCGTGCGTCGCTCCGGCTGCGATGCCGGGGAGCAGGCGCGGCCACCACCTCTCCAGCACCACCTGCCAGGGCTCGAGGTCGACCTCGCGCAGCAGGAGACGGATCCAGTCGCCGGTGCGCGCCGGGTCTCCGAGCGCCTCGCGCCAGGAGGACGGATCGATCGGGGCGATTCCGCGAGGGGCGTCCTCCAGACGCGCCAGGTAGTCGTCGGACCAGGGATGGACGGCCTCGTCGTGCCCGAGCCGTCCCAGGGCCTCGATGACCATCGGGCCGTGGTTCGACAGGTAGCCCTCCCACTCGGGGCCGGTGCGGTGGAAACGTTCGAGGGCCTCGTCGTAGGGGCCGGACACAGCTAGCATCTGACCATCGGACTACGTCAAGTGGACTTGAGGTCAAGGGTGGACCGCCGCGATCTGCTCTCCATCGGCGAGGTGGCCGAGCGCGCGGGCGTCGCCGCGTCGGCGCTGCGCTACTACGAGTCGGTCGGGCTCATCACCAGCTCCCGCACGGCGGGAGACCGTCGGCGCTACCACCGGGCCGTGCTTCGTCGAGTCGCGGTGATCAAGGCGGCCCAGCGGGTGGGCCTGAGTCTCGACGAGATCCGGGTCGCTTTCGACGGGCTGGCAGTCGAGGCCGCGCCGACGAGGGCGCAGTGGACGCAGATGTCACGTCGGTGGCGGCCCCACCTCGAGCGGCGGCTGGCGGAGCTCGAGCGGGTGCGCGACGAGCTGGACGGGTGCATCGGGTGCGGATGTCTCTCCCTGCAACGGTGCCGGCTCTACAACCCGCAGGACGAGCTCGGTCACGACGGCTCGGGTGCGCGGCTCCTCTTTCCCGACGAGCCGGACCCGGGCTACTAGGCTCGCGGCATGGCCGCAGCCCCCGACTCCGCCCGTCTCGCCGTGCTCATCGACGGCGACAACACCACCCCCACGATCGTCGAGGCGCTCCTCGCCGAGATCGCGAAGTACGGCAGCGCCACCATCAAGCGCGCCTACGGCGACTGGACCACGCCCAACCTGCGCGGCTGGAAGGAGGCGATCAACGAGCACGCGATCCAGCCGATGCAGCAGTTCGCCTACACGACCGGCAAGAACGCCACCGACAGCGCGCTGATCATCGACGCGATGGACCTGCTCTACACCGGCAACGTCGACGGGTTCTGCCTGGTCTCCTCCGACAGCGACTTCACCAAGCTCGCCTCCCGGCTGCGGGAGTCCGGCATGGCCGTCTACGGCTTCGGTGAGCCGAAGACCCCGAAGGCGCTGGTGGCGGCGTGCGACAAGTTCGTGTTCCTCGACGTGCTGCGCCGCAACGACAACGCGAAGCAGCCCAGTGGCGACGACGCGGGCTCGGCGGCCCCGTCGCGCAAGAGCTCCGGTGAGCTCCGTGGCGACGCCAAGCTGGTCAAGCTGCTGCGCGAGGGGATCGACGCCTCCTCCGACGACGACGGCTGGGCCAACCTCGGCGGGGTGGGCTCGTACGCCGTCAAGCAGGCGCCCAGCTTCGACTCCCGCAACTGGGGCTACGCCAAGCTCGTCGACCTGGTCGCCGCGATCGAGCTGTTCGAGGTCGAGCGCCAGCCCGGCCAGGGGGTCCGCGTGCGGGAGAAGCCGAAGACCCAGCAGGGCAGCAAGAAGTCCGCCTCGTCCAAGGGTCGCTGAGCGGCGTCCCTGCCGCCGTCGGCACCGACGGGTCTCGGGCACGGGCTGCCCTGGGCTCGGGTGGAAGGATGATCAGATGCCTCGCGTCATGGCTCCGCTGCTCGCCCTGACCGTGGCGCTGGTGCTGGCCGACTCCGCGGTCGTGACGCTCGCGCTGCCCGACATCCTGCGCGAGCTGGACACCTCGGTGGGCCAGGTCGCGTGGGTGCTGATCTCCTTCAACCTCGTGCTCGGACTCGCGGCGGTGCCGGCCGCGATCGCGCTGGCCCGCGTGCGGCCCGCGGCTCCCACGGCGGTCGGCATCGCGGTCTTCGCGGGCGCGTCGGCGTGGTGCGCGGTGGCCGGCTCGATCGACGTCCTGATCGTGGCTCGGTGCCTGCAGGCAGTGGGCGGAGCGGTGGCGGTGGTCGGCTGCCTGGAGCTGTTGGTCGCCCAGCACGGCGAGCGACGCGGCGTCGCGGTCTGGACGCTCGCCGGCGTGGTCGGCACCGCCACCGGGCCGTTCGCGGGCGGGCTGCTCACCGAGGTGTTCTCGTGGCAGGCGATCTTCGTGGTGCAGGTGCCGTTCGCCGCCCTCGCCGTGCCGGCAGCGCTCGCTGCGTCGGCCGTCGCGGCGCCGGCCACCGACCGCCACCGCCCGCACGTCCGGGCCAACCTCACGCTCGCCCTGCTGTCGGCGGCCCTCACCGCCGCCCTGTTCTTGCTGGTGCTCCTCCTCGTCGAGGGCTGGAGCCGCTCGCCCGGGGTCGCCGCGCTGACGGTGTCGGTCGTCCCGATCGCCGCGCTCGCCGCTCGTCCCCTCGCCCGGGTCCTGGAGCCCACCGCTGAGGTCGAGGTGGCCGTCGGGTGCTTCCTCATCGCCGGGGGACTGGCCGGCTTGGCGCTGCTCCCGGCGGCAGACCTCGCCTGGACGGTCGCGCCCCAGGCGCTGGTCGGCCTGGGGCTGGGGCTCACCGTCGACCACCTGACCGCCAAGGCAGTGGAGATGCGACTGCCTCGGGTCGAGCACGCCGGGTGGACGATCGGTGCGCGACACGTCGGCGTGGTCATCGGACTGGCGCTGCTGACCCCGGTCTTCACCGCCGACCTGCGCGACGCCCAGACGCCTGCCCAGGAAGCGATCACAGCGCTCGTGCTCGATGCCCCGCTGCGGCCGGAGGACAAGGTCGCGGTGGCTCAGGTGCTGGGCACGGCGCTGTCGCAGCAGCAGGGTCAGGTGCCCGACCTCGGCCCTGCCTTCGCCGCCCTCGACGTCCCGGCGCAGGAGCGCCCCGCGGTGGTCGCGCTCCAACGCGGTCTGGACGACCAGCTCGAGCGCGCCGCCACGCGTGCGTTCCGCGACTCCTTCCTCCTCGGCGCCGGCTTCGCGGTCCTCGCCCTGGTCGTGGTGGTCGCACCGCGTCGACGGAGAGCCGCATGAGCGCCCGGCTGCGCACGCTCTCCCTGCCCGCCGCTGCCGTCGTCCTGGTGGTGGGAGTGCTCGGGACCCAGCTCGCCAACGGAGGTGGGACGTTCGAGCCGCTCCGCCCGGCTGATGCCTGCAGCGCGCGTCTGGTCATCTCGCGGGCCGAGGGCATCGACGGGCTCACCGAGCGTCTCGTGCTGCTCGGCGTCGCGGATGCCGCCTGCACCTTGGGCGTGAGCCGCGAGGCCCTCACGCTCGAGCTGGCCGGCTCGAGCGACCGGACGGAGGCCGAGGTCGACGCGCTGCGTGGCGGCCTGCTGGCTGCCGTGGAGCAGCTGGACGACGACGGCTCCCTGCCGCCGGCCTCCGAGCTCGTCGACGAGGCGCTCGACGCCGCCGACCTCAACCGCTTCCTCGAGCTCACCCTCCGCGCACTGCCGGACTCGATCATCGACGGGGCGCTGAAGACCGACGACGTGCTCGTGCGAGCGATCAACGACCTCGACCTGCGCGAGCTCCTGGGCAACCTCGACGACCAGGGCGACCTGGACCGGCAGATCGAGGCCGCCGTCACCGAGGCGGTCAAGGCCTCCCTGCTCGACCGCCTCCGCAACCTCATCTGACCCCCGCCCCTGCCGAGTCGGCGCACTTGTGCGCCGACTCGGCAGGGTCTGCGGTGAGTCGGCGCACTTGTGCGCCGACTCGGCAGTCAGAGGCGCGCCGGGAGTGGGCTGTGGTGCAGCACGGCGGCCATACTGCGGCCATGACCTCCCAGGATGCATCGGCCCCGTGGCACGACGAGCGATGGCGCGTGAAGGGTGACAACCCGCTGCAGGCGGGCCTGCGCCTGCAGCAGGCCTGGTGGCGTCAGGAGTGCCTGGCGATCGCCGAGGCCGGGCCCCTGCACGCGGGGCAGCCGGCCGGCAAGGGCAAGCGTCGCCGCAACGCCCTGGTCGTCTCGATGCTGCCGGAGAGCGTGGAGGGCTTCTCCGCGAACCTGATGTCGGACGAGGCGCTCGCCGCCCACCTCGAGGCCCGGGCAGCGGGCGGCGTCGCCCCCGCCCTGCTCCAGGAGGACCGGCTGCGCCGCGACCTGCTGGCCTCCCAGCCGCTGTGCTTCAACCTCTTCGGTCACCTCGCCCAGGCCGACCTCGCCGCCCTGCTCCCGTGGGTCCAGACCTTCGCGCCCGACGCGACCCGGGTGGCCGGCCTGCGCCTCGGCTACGCCCCCAGCGCGGCAGAGCTCGGCGAGGAGCCGCTCGGCACCTCTGCCTTCGACGCCTTCATCGACTACGACCTGCCCGACGGCCGGCTCGGCTTCGTCGGCGTCGAGACGATGTATGCCGAGGACCTCGCCAAGGGGCTCCCGCTCCCGCCCGTCGGCAGCGCAGGCCGAGCCAGGTACGCCGCCGAGACCGCGCTGCGCGGCTGGAAGGACGGGGCCGCCGACGAGCTGGTGTCGCACCGGCGCAACCTCCAGTTCTGGTACCACCAGCTGCTCGCGCAGCGCACCCGCGCGCTGGTGAAGAGCTCCGACGGCTCCCCGAAGTACGCCGAGCACACCGTCGTCGTGGTCGCGAGCCGGCACGACACCAGCGCGCAGGCTGTCGTGAGCAAGGTGAGCGGCCTGCTGGCCGAGGAGGAGCAGGACACGCTCCGGTTCTGCTCGCTCGAGGACGTCATCGACTCGGTCGTCGGCCACGAGCCCTGGAAGCACTCCCTGTGGCAGCGCTACACCGACTTCACGCCGATCCAGCGCGAGCTCGCCGAGGCGTCACCGCTCCGGCAGAGCTAGCTCTCGATCGGCCGACCGCTCAGCCGGGCAGCCCCAGCCAGACCAGAGCAGCCGGCGCCTCCGCGGGCACCGCGGGGGTGGTCGGCGCCACCGGCGCCACGGGACGGTACGCCGCACCAGGTGCCGGTCGCGGGTCGACCTCGCCGCGGTTGGGCCACAGCGCCGCCGCCCGCTCGGCCATCGCGGTGATCGTCAACGACGGGTTGACCCCGAGGTTGGCGCCGATCGTGGAGCCGTCGATCACGTGCAGGCCGGCGTAGCCGTGGACGCGGTGGTAGGGGTCGACGACCCCGGTCGCTGCGGAGTCGCCGATCACGGCGCCGCCCACGTAGTGCGCCGTGGCCGGCGACCCGACGAGGTCGGAGGCCAGGCTGGTGGCATCACCCCCGACCTTGGCGGCCACCCGACGGGCGACCTCGTTGGCCAGGGGGATCCACGACGGGTTCGGTACGCCGGAGCCGACCCGCGTGCGCAGCTTGCCGCGCCGCAGGTAGGACGTCAGGGAGTTGTCGAGCGACTGCATGACCAGCAGCGACAAGGTGCGCGACGAGGAGTTCTTGAGCCGGCGCGTGCGCAGCAGCGGCCCGGGGCGGCGTACCTGCTCGGCCACGAACCGGCGCAGCCGGCCGGGTCCGCCGTCGACGAGCGGCACGTTGAGCACGGCGCCCTTGTCCTGCATCTCGTTGCTCCGACACAGCTCCACGTGCGTCTGCGGCTCGGGGTGGAAGGACGACGTGATCGCCACCCCGCGGGCGAAGTCCATCGGCTCGCGTGCGAGCACGGTGACGATCGCCTCCGAGTTCGACCGCGCCAGCTCGCCGAGGCGCGGGGACAGGTCGGGCAGCGACCCGCCGTCCCGTAGCCGGTGGAGCAGGGCCTGGGTGCCGCGCGCGGCGGCGGAGAAGACGACCTGGTCAGCGGTGTAGGTGTGCTCGGACTCGCGCGCCTTGCGCCCGCGCAGCCCCGGTCGGCGGGTGGTCACGACGTACCCGCCGTCGCGTCCCGGGCGCGGCCGTACGTCGGTGACCTCGCTCAGCTCGTGCACCTCGGCGCCGGCCTGCTCGGCGAGGTGGAGGTAGTTCTTCGGCAGCGTGTTCTTGGCGTTGAAGGGGCAGCCGGAGGTGCACCGGGCGCAGTGCACGCACGCGCGTCGCTCCGGGCCGGCGCCGCCGAAGAAGGGGTCCGGCACCACGCGCCCCGGTTCGCTCTCGTCGAAGAGCACCCCGACGTCGGTGGCGGTGAAGGTGTCCTGCACGCCGAGGTCGGTGGCCACGTCGCGCAGCACCTCGTCGGCCGGCCACAGGCGCGGGTTGGTCGTGACGCCGAGCATCCGCCTGGCCTGCTCGTAGTACGGCGCGAGCTCGGTGCGCCAGTCGGTGATGTGCGCCCACGAGGGGTCGGCGAAGAACGCGTCGTGCGGCTCGTAGAGCGTGTTGGCGTAGATGAGCGAGCCGCCGCCCACGCCCACGGCGCTGAACAGCGAGATCTCGCCCATCATGCTCAGCCGCATCGGCCCGAACATCCCGAGCGCCGGCGCCCACAACAGGTCACGCGAGCCCTGGCGCTCGAAGTCGGCGTCGGTCCAGCGACGTCCGGTCTCCAGCACCCCGACCCGGTAGCCCTTCTCGGTCAGCCGGAGCGCGGTGACGCTCCCGCCGAAGCCGGAGCCGATGACCAGGACGTCGTAGTGGGTCATGCAGGTCAGCCGACGGGCTGCCCGGCCGGAGCGAAGAGGCGGGTCAGGAAGTCGACCTGGTGGCGCACGGTGGCCTCGTGCCACGCCTTGCCCTCCCAGACGTCGAAGTGGTCGCACGGGTAGTGGCGTACGACGGCGCGGGCGTGGAAGGCTGCCTTGGCCGCGGCCTGGGGCGGGGCACTGCGGTCGAAGTCGGCGATCTGCACCAGGGTCGGGCAGGTGACCTGCTTGGCGACCTTGCCGGGGCGGTGGTTGCCGAGCTCGAGGCCGACGGTCGCGTCGATCTCGTTGCGCCACGAGGGGCCGGCGAGGGCGAGGTAGTCGTCGTAGGAACCCTCGATGGTGAGGCAGCCGAGCTCGCCGGGACGCGCCACGATCGGCATCATCCGGGTCTTGCCGAGCTTGCTGGCGAAGCCGGCCACGCTGCTGCGCAGCATCTCCCGCTTGGTGTGGGTGGCCAGCGCGTGCCGCCCGGCGGCCAGGCCGTCGACCAGCGGGGTGAGCGAGATCATCGCGGCGACGTCGTCGCGACCGGCAGCGGCGGCGAACACGTGACCGCCGGAGAGCGAGACGCCCCACAGCACCAGACGCTGCGGGTCGACACCGGGCAGCCGGCGGGCGGCCTCCATCGCAGCGCGGTAGTCGTCGACCTGGCCGGTCACCGACACGGTCTGGCGCGGGCTGCCGCCCGAGGTGCCGAAGCCGCGGAAGTCGAAGGCGAGCACGTCGCAGCCGGCGGCGGCCAGGCCGGCGGCGAACGACGCCAGTCCGGAGTCCTTGGTGCCGCCGACGCCGTGGGCCATGACGACCACCGGCCGCCCGGCCGGGGTGGCCAGCGCGTCGGTGCCGACGAAGTGCCAGCCCTCGAGGGTGACGCCCTGGCTGGGGAACGTGACGGTGCTGGGCGTGCTGGGGGTGGCGTTCACAGGTTTCCTCCGTAGATGGATCGCAGCCAGACCGAGACCAGGGTCTCGACGAGCTGGTCAGGACTCAGGTCCCCGCCGAGGGCGAGGCGCTCGAGCATGCGGTCGTTGAGCTCGAGCAGCACCGAGGCGAGTGCCGCGGCGTCGACGCCGGCCGGGGCGCGTCCGGAGGCGCGCTCGGCCTCGATGATGGCCGCGACCGGGGCGACGAACGAGGCGCGGTCGGCGTCCCACATCTCCCGGGCGGCCGGGTTGGTCGCCCGCGCGTCGAGCATCGCGCGGAACATGTGCCGGTGGCGCTCGTAGGCGCCGAAGAGGGCTCGGATCGTGGCCTCGATGTTCTCTGCCGGGGTGCCGTCGCCGCCGAGCAGGTGCGCGGCGGCGAGGGACTCCTCGTACATCTCCTCGCTGAGCGCGGCGACGGCGACCGCCTTGCTCTCGAAGTAGAAGTAGAACGCCGAGCGCGTGACCCCGGCGCTGCGGGAGATGTCGGCGATGTTGATCGAGTCGAGGCTCGACTCCTGCAGGTGCTGGCTGAGCGAGGCCAGCAGGGCCGCGCGTCGTTCATCGCCCTTGGGAGCGTGCTTCTTGTCGCCCTTGCTCTCGGTCTTCTCGAGCGGCGAGGGAGCGGTCACGTGGCGACCGGCTCGGGAGCGGACGTCGAGGCGGCAGCCGATGCTGCAGCCTCGGCGCGGCCCGCCAGCGCCGGCGCGCCCAGCGCGAGGGCGCGAGCGCGCCCGGCCGGGATCTCCTTGACCCGCATGTCGTGCTCGTAGAGGAAGTAGTCGACCTGCTGGGTGTGACGCGGACGGTCGAGCACGTGGCCGGTGTACTTCTGCTGGTCGGAGACGATGACCTGCTCCATGGTCGCCTCGTCGGGCAGGCGGTAGTTGCCGGTGGCGTAGGCGCCGACCAGGCGGGCCTGGGCCTCCACGAACGGGAACAGGGTGGGGGTCGACTGCGCGAAGCCGACCAGGGCGAGGTCGTCGAGGCCCGGCTTGAACATCCGCTTGTAGAGCGGGATCGCGTTGTCGGGCGCGCTGAGGAACTCGGGGTCGAAGAACGGGAAGGTGATGTTGTAGCCCGTGGCGTAGACGATCACGTCGAACTCACCGCTCGTGCCGTCCTCGAAGTGCACGGTGCGTCCGTCGAGGCGCGCGACGTTGCCCTTCGGCGTCACGTCGCCCGAGCCCAGCCGCAGCGGCAGCTCGACCGACTGGGTCGGGTGGGCCTCGAAGAACTTGTGGTTGGGCTTGGGCAGGCCGTAGAGCTCGGGGTTGGACCCGGCCATGAACTGCATCTTCTGCAGGAACTTCCGCTGCCAGGCGAGCGGGAGGTAGGGCGTGGTGACGAAGTACTTGTCGGCCGGCAGGCCGCCGGTGTACTTCGGCACGATCCAGGCGCTGGAGCGGGTCGAGAGCGTGACCTCGTTCTGCAGCGAGCGGCTCGACAGCTCGACGGTGATGTCGGCCGCGGAGTTGCCCAGGCCCACGACCAGGATCTTCTTGTGCGTGAAGTCGAGCGGGTCGTGCGGGTCGATGTAGTGGTGGGAGTGGATCGACTCGCCGGTGAACTCGCCGGGGAAGTCGGCCATCCGGGGGTCCCAGTGGTGCCCGTTGCCGACGACGAGGAAGTCGAAGTAGCGCAGGTCGCCCTGCTCGTCGAGCAGCTTCCAGCCGCCACCGGGCAGCCGCTCGGCGTGCATGACCCGGTTCTGGAACTCGATGTGCTCGCGGATGCCGAACTCGTCGCAGTAGGCGTCGAGGTAGTCCTTGATCTGGGTGTGGTGCGGGAAGTCGGGGTAGTCCTCCGGCATCGGGAAGTCCTTGAAGGACAGCCGGTGCTTGGAGGTGTCGATGTGCAGCGAGCGGTAGGCACTGCTGTGGCCGTTGGGGTTGCCGAACGCCCAGTTGCCGCCCACGCGGTCGGAGGCCTCGAAGACCGTCACCGGCACGCCGTAGTCGAGCAGCATCTTGGCCGACGTGAGGCCGCTGATGCCGGCGCCGATCACGGCGGTCGTCGGCAGGGTGGCGCTCGACGGGTGGGCGGCGGGCCGGGTGTCTGTGGTGGAGGTCACGGTCCGGACAGTACGCGGCAGTTTTGACACGCGTCAACAAGTTCGTCGGAACTCGTGGTTCCTTTGCCGAGCGCGCGCCTCGCCGGGGGCGCCTCGGTCAGCGAGTGGCCAGGTCGGGGGCGGGAGCGGGACGCACCGCCAGGAAGTCGTCGAGGGCTGCGTGCACGCCTCCGGCGAAGATGTGGCCGACGTGCCCGCCGGGGTGCCAGTGCACCGCGCCGCCCCAGGCCCGGTGGAGCCGCTGGGCCGCCTGCACCGACGTCATCCGGTCGTTGAGCGCGGCGATGACCAGGCGGCGATCGGCAGCGGCGTGGGGGGTCAGGACGGTCGGGTCGACGACGGTGCCGCACTGCGTCACCGGCTCGGACCGCAGCAGGGTCGCCAGGTGGCGCCCGCGACGCCCGCCGCGCACGAGGTGGTGGGCGACGGTCGCGTGGGCGTCGAGCATCGGCACCAGGGCGGCCACGGCCTCGACCCGGTCGTCGAGCCCGGCGGTGAGGGCGGCGACCGGCCCGCCGAGGGACATGCCGATCACCGACGTGCCGGTGCTGCCCTCCTCCTCGATCCAGCCCAGGAGCGCTCGTACGTCGGAGACGGCGCGCATCATCGTGGCCACGTTGCCGAGCAGGTTGAAGCCGGGCCACGAGGCGCCGAGCTCACGGCGGGGCCCGTGCTGCGGCAGCACCGGCATCGCCACGTTGAGCCCGAGGGTCTCGTGCAGGTGGCGGGCGCGGAAGGTGAACAGGTCGTCGGCGCGACCCTGCTCGGCGCCGTGGAGGCAGACCACCCACGGCCGCGGTGCGCCCGCGTGACGCAGCACGCGGGCGTGCGCGACCTCGACCCGACCGTGACCGAGCTCGGTGAGGACCTCGGGGAAGAGCGGGCGGCTCTCGTACTCCAGGTGCTCGTAGGCCGTGCCCATCCAGCGCTTGGGCCGCAGCCCGAGCAGGCGCAGGCGGCCCGGGTGCACGTTGGCCCCCGCGACGCCGAGCTCGAGGAGCGTGGGCGCGGCGGTCTCGCAGCGTTCGACGGCAGCCTCGACGGCCGCGAGCGCCGGCACCTCGCGGATCAGCGAGCTCGCGGCGATGAAGAACTCGTCGGTGGCGGTCTCGGTGAACTGGCGTGCCCCGAGCGTCCAGGCCGGGATGCCGGACTCCTCGCTACGACGGGCCGCGGCCCTGGAGCTGAGCACCGCACGCGGCAGCACCGATCCGACGATCACCGCACGGGCGGCGACGGACTCGACCACCTCGACGAGACGCGGGAAGCCGCTCAGGTTGGACTCGGACACGTGGTTCCTCCAGGGGGTGGTGGGCGGCGCGGGCGCGTGGGGCCGACCGCGAGGTCGCGCGGGGGTGGCCGGGGCTCAGCCGAGCACGGGGAAGCGGCGCTCGGCGGCGAGCACGTCGAGCGCCTCCTGCATGCGCCGCCGCACCTCGGCGTCGATCTCGGCCACGTCGGGATCGGGCCCGAGCTCGGCGAGGTCCATCGGCTCGAGCACCTGGGTGACGATCTTCGTCGGCAGCGGCAGGTTGGGCGGGAAGGCCGGCGTGAAGCCGAACGGGAAGCCGAAGGTCACCGGCAGGTAGTTGGTCCGCATCAGCTTGCGCAGCGGCGAGCGGCGCCCCAGGGTCTCGCCGCGCGTGAGGTAGAGCTGGTTCTCGTGGCCGCCGATGCTCACGACCGGGACGATCGGCTTGCCGGCCTCCAGCGCCGTGCGGACATAGCCGGTACGGCCGTTGAAGTCGATGACGTTGGCCTTGCTGGTGGGCCGCAGGACGTCGTAGTCGCCGCCGGGGAAGACCATCGTGACCGCGCCGGAGGCGAGGATCGCGGCTGCGTGCTCGCGGGTCGCCGGCAGGAACCCGAAGCGCCGCATGAACGTGCCGATCGGGCCCAGGAACATCGCGTCGTGGGCCAGGCAGTAGAGCCGGCGCTCGTCACCGAACTCGTCATGGAGAGCCACGGCGAGCAGCGGGACGTCGACCGAGATGACCCCACCGGAGTGGTTGGACACCACCAGGGCGCCGCCGTCAGGGATGCGGTCGACGTCGCGCACCTCGCTGCGGTGCCACACCGCGCTCAGCAGGCGCAGGACCGGCATCGCCCAGTCGAGGGCTCCGGGATCGCGCTGGGCCAGCTCGTCGGCCATGGCCGTGGCGGCGACAGTGTCGGCGACATCGGTGGCGACATCGGTGGCGGCGTCGGTGGCGGGTTCGCTGGCCAGTTCGGTGTCGGACACGGGTCCTCGTCTCGGTGCGGGTCTGGGTGCGGGTCTGGGTGCGCGTCTGGGCGGAGCCCGTAGGGCGCGGCAGTGCTCGATATACGAAAGGTATTCGTATTATCACGATGAGAACACGTAATGTGGCGCGTGTCACTCTCGCCTGTCGGAAGGACGCTCGGCGCAGGTGGGTTGCCGTGGCTTAGAACACGTTCTAGTTTGTGACCATGGTCGCTGACGCCGGATTCAACCTGTCCACGGTCTTCGCCACGGTGGCAGCCGCGGTGCCCGACAAGGAGGTCCTCATCTGGCGCGACCGGCGCCTCACCTACGCCGCGATGGACGCGCGCATCGACGGGGTCGCTCGCCACCTGGTGGCCCAGGGGCTCGGTTGCCACACCGAGCGGACCGCGGAGACCGGACTGGCGCCGCACGAGTCCGGCCAGGACCACCTCGGCATCTACCTGCGCAACGGCAACGAGTACCTCGAGGCGATGATCGCCGGCTACCGCGCTCGCGTGGCGTCGTTCAACGTCAACTACCGCTACGTCGCCGACGAGCTGGCCTACCTGCTGACCGACGCCGCCACGACCGCGCTGGTCTACCACGCCGAGTTCGCCCCCCAGGTCGCCGCGGTCCGCGACCGCCTGCCGGGGCTGAAGGTCCTGATCCAGGTGGCCGATGAGAGCGGTCACGAGCTGCTGCCCGGAGCGGTCGACTACGAGTCGCTGATGGACACCCCGGAGCCCGCGGGCGGGATGCCCACCCCCAGCGGCGACGACCTGTTCCTGATCTACACCGGCGGCACGACCGGCATGCCCAAGGGCGTGATGTGGCGCCACGACGACATCTACGTCTCCTCGATGGGCGGGACGGTGTTCGGGGCGACCGAGCCGTTCCACTCCTACGACGAGATCGGTGCCCATGCCGCTGCGCAGGTGGCGGCCGGCTCGGCGATGACGACCCTGATGATCCCGCCGTTCATGCACGGGGCGGCGCAGTGGTCGACGTTCCACATGATCACCGGCGGTGGCACGGTCGTGCTGCTCGACGACGTGAAGCACTTCGACGCAGCCCAGGCGCTGCGCCTGGTGATCCGGGAGGGCGCGATCAGCATGCCCGTCGTGGGTGACGCGGTGGCGCTGCCGATCGTCGAGGAGGTCGAGCGCGCCGCTGCGGCCGGTGAGCCCTACGACCTGTCCGGGTTGGCGGCCATCAACAACGGCAGCGCTCCGCTGACGCCGACGGTGCGCGCTCGCATCCTCGAGGCGCTCCCGCACCTGATGATCCTCGACGCAGCCGGGTCGTCGGAGACCGGACTCCAGATGAGCTCGTTGTCGGCCAAGGGCGCCGAGGTGGACGCCGCCACGTTCACGCCCCAGAGCGACACCACCGTGCTCGACGACGGCCTCACCCGGCAGCTCGAGCCGGGGGAGAGCGGCGGCTGGCTGGCGCGGCGCGACCGGGTGCCGCTCGGCTACCTCGGCGATCCCGAGAAGACCGCTCGGACGTTCCCGACCATCGACGGCGTCCGCTGGTCGGTGCCGGGCGACCGGGCCGACCTGCGTGCCGACGGCAGCATCGCCCTGCTCGGCCGCGAGAGCATGACGATCAACTCCGGCGGCGAGAAGATCTTCGCCGAGGAGGTCGAGCGGGCCCTGGCCACCCACGAGGCGGTGCGCGACGTGATCGTGGTCGGTCGGCCCTCGCCGCGGTGGGGCAGCGAGGTCGTGGCCGTGGTCGAGCTGCACGAGGGCGCGGAGGCGAGCGACGCCGACCTGATCGAGGCCTGCGCTGCGCACGTGGCGCGCTACAAGCTGCCCAAGGCGGTCGTGCGGGTCGACCGGGTCCTCCGCTCGCCCTCGGGCAAGGCCGACTACGGATGGGCCAAGAGCCAGGCCGTCCAGGACTGAGGGCGCCCGGGGCGCGACCAGGTCAGCCCGAGAAGAAGGAGTCCATCTCCTCGACGAGCTCGGCGCGCTCCGGCACCGGGAAGAGCGCCCAGTCGTGGGGAAGGCCGTGCCCGAGCCGCAGCTCGAGGTCGGTGCCCGGCGCCGAGGCAGCGAGGTCGGCCAGGCGTCGGCACTGCGGCACGAACATCTCCGCGGTGCCGACCCACGCCTGGATCGAGCCGAGGTCGTGCAGCCCGCCGTGGATCGGCGACAGCCACGGGTCGGCGAGGTCGCGACCGCCGGCGTACAGCGCCGCGGCGCCGCGCAGTCCCGGCAGTGACAGCAGGACGTCGCGGCGAGCCAGGTCGATGGTCTCCTGGTCGTCCATGACCAGGTCGACCCAGGGCGAGAGCAGCACCGTGCGGTCGGGCAGTGGGCGGTCGTGGTCGCGCAGGTGCTGCAGGAGCACGAGCCCCAGCCCGCCCCCGGCGGAGTCGCCACTGAGCATGACCGGAGCCCCGGCGGCCTCGGCGACGACGTGCTCCCAGGCTGCGACCACCATCGGGACGGCGTCGGCGACGGTCTGCTCCGGGGCGAGGGGGTAGTCGACCAGGGAGACCGTCCACCCGCGCTGCACGAACAGCTCGAGGAAGTCCCAGTGCTGGTCCTCCAGCGTGTAGGCGCCGCCGTGCAGGTGCACGAGGTGCCGCCCGTTCCCCCCGCTGCGCGGGCGGGCAGTGGCCACACGCCGACCGTCGATCTCGACCTCGGTCACGTCGTGGCGGCGGGTGGTCCCCCGCGGTGCCAGGGCAGTGCGGCGGCGCCGCGGCGGGTGGGTCATCGCGTAGGCGACCGCGGCGTCGGGGAGCAGGCGCAGGCCGACGCAGAGGGCGCGGGTGGAGAGGCTGGGCATGCTGCAGCGTAGACCGCGCCAGCATTGACGAGCAGGTCTACAATAAAGTTGAGTGGAACAGACTAAAGAACGACGCTGTTGAGTGAAGTAGACGCGCCCACCGTCGGGGCGGCATCAACGGAGGAGACCCCCACATGAGCCAGTTCGGAGCCGAGAAGTTCACCACCCGCGGTCGGCAGGCGATCGAGGCCGCCCAGCTGCTCGCGACCACGTCGGGCAACAGCATCGTCGAGCCCATCCACCTCCTCGTCGCCCTGCTGCGCGACGGCGAGGGCACCACCCGCGCGCTGGTGACCAAGGCGGGGCTCGACCCGGAGTCCCTGGCCGCGCAGGCCGAGGCGGCCGCGGCCGCGTTGCCCCGCGCATCGGGGGCCACCGTCCAGCAGCCCGCCGGCTCGGCAGCGCTCACCCGCGTCCTCGCCGGAGCGCTCGACCTCGCCGGCAGCATGAAGGACGACTACGTCGCCACCGAGCACCTCCTCATCGCGCTGGCCGGCACCGACTCCAGCGCCCAGAAGGTGCTCACCGACGCGGGTCTCACCGAGAAGGGCCTGCGTGAGGGGCTCACCGCCGTCCGCGGCAACCGTCGGGTGACCAGCCAGGACGCGGAGTCCACCTACGACGCGCTGGAGAAGTACTCCGTCGACCTCACCGCCGCCGCCAGCGACGGGCGCCTGGACCCGGTCATCGGCCGCGACGCCGAGATCCGCCGCGTCATCCAGGTGCTCAGCCGGCGTACCAAGAACAACCCGGTGCTCATCGGTGAGCCCGGCGTCGGCAAGACCGCCGTCGTCGAGGGTCTCGCCCAGCGCATCGTCGACGGCGACGTGCCCGACAGCCTCAAGGGCCGCCGCGTGCTGTCGCTCGACCTGGCGGCCATGGTCGCCGGCGCGAAGTACCGCGGCGAGTTCGAGGAGCGGCTCAAGGCCGTCCTCGAGGAGATCAAGGATGCCGGTGGTCAGCTGATCACCTTCATCGACGAGCTGCACACGGTCGTCGGCGCGGGCGCCGGCGGCGACTCGGCCATGGATGCCGGCAACATGCTCAAGCCGATGCTGGCGCGCGGCGAGCTGCACCTGGTCGGCGCGACCACGCTCGACGAGTACCGCGAGCGCGTCGAGAAGGACCCCGCGCTGGAGCGCCGCTTCCAGCAGGTGTTCGTGGGGGAGCCGAGCGTCGAGGACACCATCCAGATCCTGCGCGGCATCCAGGAGAAGTACGAGGCCCACCACGGCGTCCGCATCACCGACGCCGCGCTGGTCGCGGCCGCGACCCTGTCGGACCGCTACATCACCGGGCGCAACCTGCCCGACAAGGCGATCGACCTCGTCGACGAGGCCGCCAGCCGGCTGCGCATGGAGATCGAGTCCTCCCCGGAGGAGATCGACGAGCTGCGCCGCAAGGTCGACCGCTTCAAGATGGAGGAGTTCGCGCTCGCCAAGGAGACCGACCCGGCCTCGGTCGAGCGCCTCGAGGCGCTGCGCGCCGAGCTCGCCGACCGGCAGGAGGAGCTGCGCGCGCTCGAGGTCCGCTGGGAGCAGGAGAAGGCCATGCTGGAGGGCGAGGGTGACCTGCGCCGCCAGCTCGACCAGCTGCGCATCGAGAGCGAGCGGCTCCAGCGCGAGGGCGAGTTCGAGAAGGCCAGCGAGATCCTCTACGGCCAGATCCCGGCCCTGGAGAAGCAGATCGAGAAGGTCGCCGCCCAGGAGAAGGACGCCGCGACCGGTCTCGAGCCGCTGGTCGGCGAGGAGGTCGGTGCCACCCAGATCGCCTTCGTCGTGGAGGCCTGGACCGGCATCCCCACCGGGCGCATGCTCGAGGGGGAGACCGCCAAGCTGCTGCGCATGGAGGAGGTCATCGGTGAACGCCTGATCGGCCAGCGTGCCGCGGTCACCGCGGTCAGCGACGCGGTGCGTCGTTCGCGCGCCGGGATCAGCGACCCCAACCGCCCCACCGGCTCGTTCCTGTTCCTCGGTCCGACCGGCACCGGCAAGACCGAGCTGGCCAAGTCGTTGGCCGACTTCCTCTTCGACGACGAGCGCGCCATCGTGCGCATCGACATGAGCGAGTACTCCGAGAAGCACTCGGTCTCCCGGCTCGTGGGTGCCCCTCCCGGCTACGTCGGCTACGACGAGGGCGGGCAGCTCACCGAGGCCGTCCGCCGCCGTCCGTACTCGGTCGTGCTCCTCGACGAGGTCGAGAAGGCGCACCCGGAGGTCTTCGACATCCTGCTCCAGGTGCTCGACGACGGCCGGCTCACCGACGGTCAGGGCCGCACGGTCGACTTCCGCAACACGTTGCTGATCCTGACCAGCAACCTCGGCTCGCACTACCTCGTCGACCAGACGCTCGACCCCGAGACCAAGCGGTCCTCGGTCATGGCGACGGTGCGGCAGAGCTTCAAGCCGGAGTTCCTCAACCGCCTCGACGAGATCGTCCTGTTCGACGCCCTGTCGAAGGACGAGCTGGTGCACATCGTCGACCTGCAGCTCGAGCTGCTGGAGAAGCGGCTGGCCGTGCGTCGCATCACCATCTCGGTCACCGACGCCGCCAAGGCGTGGCTCGCCGAGACCGGCTTCGACCCGGCCTACGGCGCCCGCCCGCTGCGCCGCCTGGTGCAGTCGGCCATCGGCGACCCGCTCGCCAAGCTGCTCATCGGCGGCGACGTCGTGGACGGCAGCGCCGTGAAGGTCGACGTGGGAGACGACGGCCTGGTGCTCACCACCTGATCGGTGGGCCCCGGAGGTCGAGCCGGGCGAGCGTCGGCGGTGGGCCCCCGGAGGTTGAGCCGGGCGAGCGCAAGCGAGCCCGAGACGAAACCGGGTGAGCTGACAAGCAGCCCGCGGGAGGGCAGTCGCTCGCCCGGGGTCTCGGTCGGCTCAACCTCCGATGCCGGGGCGTGACCGGCGCTCTGGTGGAATGGAGCCATGACCGTCAAGCCTCTTGCCCGACCCCGTCAGGCGAGTGTGGCTGCCTGGCTGATCATCATCGGCTCGGTCTTCATCGTGCTCATGGCCTTCCAGCAGGTCGCGACCCTGGGCTCGATCGAGTCGCAGGAGGCGGCCGAGCAGTTCATCTCGACGTCGCCGGGCAGCGGCCTCGGCCTCACCGTCGACGACGTGCAGCGCATGCTGCGCCTGCTCAGCTTCATCGCCGCCGGTTGCGCCACCGCCGCGGCGATCCTCGGCGTGCAGGTGCTGAAGGCCTCGCGCAGCGCACGCCTGGTGTTGAGCTTCCTGGCCCCGGTCCTGCTGATCTCGGCCATCGCCCCGGCCGGCTTCTCGGCCGCGCTCGTGGTCGCCGCGATCGTGATGCTGTGGGTGCAGCCCTCGCGCAGCTGGTTCGCCGGGGTCCCGGCCCCCGCGCCGGTGAGCCGCTCGAGGTCGAAGGTCTCCGCCACCGTCGGCGCCGATGCGACCACCGGGTCGAGCCCCGCCGCGCCCCCGCCGCCCCCGACCGCGTCCTCCTGGGGCATCCCCGAGCCCGGCTCGTCGCCGTACGGCGGGCCCGCCACCGCTGCCGAGGGAGCGCGTCCCCGGCAGGTGACCACCGCCTGCGTCCTGACCATCGCGTCGTCGGCGACCGTGTTCGTCGGCATCGCGCTGTCGCTGGTCTACCTGCTCACCAGCCGCGCCGAGCTGATCGTCGAGATCGAGAAGGAGCTGGCCACCGCCTCCTACGACCAGGTCTCGGCCGACGCCGTGGCCGACGTGGCGATCGGCTTCTTCGTGGTGTTCCTGGTCTGGGCCCTGCTCGCCATCGTCCTGGCGATCGCGACCTTGCGCCGCAGCGACGCGGCGCGGATCGCGCTGGTCGTCTCCTCGATCCTGGCGGCCCTGGTCGCGCTCCTCGGCGTCCTGGTCCTGCTGCCCCTCGCCATCACCGCGGCCGGCGTGATCGTCGCCGTGCTCCTGCTGGGCCGCGACTCCCGCGCCTGGTTCGCGAGCAAGCCGAAGCCCAAGCACTGACCCCTCCCTCGCGGTCGCGCCCTGTTGCTCGGCGCCGGTGAGCGGTGAGTGGCCCACCCTTGTGGGATCGGGTTCGGTGGCTGGTGCACCGCTCCCCGGCCCCGGCCCCGGCCCGGCCCCGGACCCGGCCCGGCCGCTACCGCACCAGGTCGGCCGCGACGAGGCGGCCCACGGCCTCGGTGAGCAGCTCGGGCTGCTTGCAGAACGCCCACCGCACCAGGTGCTGCCCCGCGCCGGCGGGGTCGTCGTAGAACCCCTGGAGCGGGATGGCGACGACGCCCGCTCGTTCGGGCAGGGCCAGGGCGAACTCGAGCGAGTCGCGCCAGCCGAGGTCGCGGACGTCGGAGGTGGCGAAGTAGGTGCCCTGGGGGACGGTGGTGGTCAGGCCGGCTGCGCGCAGGCCGGCGACGAGCAGGTCGCGGCGTCCCTCCAGGTCGCGGGCGAGCGCCCGAGGGAAGTCGGCGTGCTCGGTGAGGGCGACCGCCGCCGCCGGCTGCAGAGGCGCGCCGGAGGTGTAGGTCAGCCACTGCTTGGCCGCCACCATCGCGGCCACCAGGTGGGCCGGGCCGGTCGCCCAGCCGATCTTCCAGCCGGTGAGCGAGTAGGACTTGCCGATGCTCGACAGCGTCAGCGTGCGCTCGCGCATGCCCGGCAGGGTGGCGATCGGCACGTGGGTCCCGCCGTCGAAGACCAGGTGCTCGTAGACCTCGTCGGTGATCACGACGAGGTCGTGCTCGATCGCCACGGCGGCGATCGCGCCGAGCTCGTCGGGCGTGAGGACCGTGCCGGTCGGGTTGTGCGGGCTGTTGAGGAGCACGTACCTGGTCCGCGGGGACACCGCGGCGCGGCAGCTCGTCGACGTCGAGGCGGAAGTCGGGGGAGCGCAGCGTCACCGCACGGCGTACGCCGCCGGCCATCTGCAGCATCGCCGGGTAGGAGTCGTAGTAGGGCTCGAGCACGATCACCTCGTCGCCGGGGTCGACCAGGCCGAGCAGGGAGGCCGCGATGCCCTCGGTGCAGCCCGTCGTCACCGCGACCTCGGTGTCGGGGTCGAGCGTGATGCCGTAGTGGGTGCGCTGGTGCTCGGCGATCGCGTGGCGCAGGGCGGGGATGCCGATGCCGGGGGCGTACTGGTTGGCGCCGTGCCGCAGCGCCTCGACGGCGCCGGCGATCACCTCGGCCGGTCCGTCCACGTCCGGGAACCCCTGACCGAGGTTCAGCGAGCCGGTCCGCACCGCGAGCGCGGACATGTCGGCGAAGATGGTCGGCGGGATCCCCGCGAGGCGTGAGGCTGGCACAGCACTAGATTGCCACTGTGACCACCACAGACGACTCTCTTGCCGCCGACATCAACGCCTGCTGCCGACTGACCGGGGAGTTCACGCTCCGTTCGGGGCAGGTCTCGCACGAGTACTTCGACAAGTACCTCTTCGAGGCCGACCCGCTCCTGCTGGGGCGGATCGCGCGGGAGATGATCCAGATCGTGCCCCAGGACACCGACCTGCTCGGTGGCCTGGAGATGGGCGGCATCCCGATCGCGACGGTCGTGAGCGCCATCACCGGCACTCCGGCGCTGTTCGTGCGCAAGGAGGCCAAGACCTACGGCACGTGCAAGCTCGCCGAGGGCCCCGACTACGCCGGCAAGCGGGTCACGATCATCGAGGACGTCATCACCACCGGCGGGGCGGTCCGCGACGCCACGCGGGCCCTGCGCGAGAGCGGCGCGATCGTCGAGGTCGTGGTCTGCGCGATCGACCGCAGCCCGGCCGGCGAGAACCCGCTCGCCGACATCGGCCTCGAGGTGCGCGCGGTGCTCACCAAGGCCGAGCTCGACGCCGTCTGACCGGCGCTCGGCCCCGCCCTACTCGGCCGACGTGCCCTTGACGATGCCCTCGACCGTGGGGTCGGCCTGCTCGTCCTCGTGACCGTGGCGGTGCTTGACCGCCTCGTAGACGATCGGGATGGCGCTGAAGGCCAAGATCGCCAAGGTGACGTAGTCGATGTTCTGGCCCAGTGCCGGGATGGCTGCGCCGAGGAAGTAACCCAGCAGCGTGATGCTGACGACCCAGGCCACGGCGCCGACCGCGCTCCAGACGAAGAAGCGGCGCCGGTCCATCAGGGTGACCCCGGCGACCACGGTGATGAACGTGCGCACGAACGGGACGAAGCGCCCGATGACCAGCGCCTTGTTGCCGTGCTTGTCGAAGAACAGCGAGGTCTGGTCGAAGTACTTCTTCTTGAGCAGCCGACCTTCTCGCTCGTAGAGCGGCGGCCCGATCTTGCGCCCGATCTCGTAGCCGGCCACGTTGCCGAGGAACGCCGCGATCACCAGCATCGTCATCGCGAGCACGAGCTCGAGCGGCTGGTTCGTCAGGCCCAGCACGGAGTAGCCGGTCGCCTCGCCACCGGCGATGAACAACCCCAGGGCGAAGAGCAGGGTGTCGCCGGGCAGGAACGGGAAGAACAGGCCGCACTCGACGAAGACGATCCCCAGGGCGATCCAGATGAAGAAGCTGCCGTACTGCATCTGGAGCCATTCGGGGTCCAGCCACTTGATACCGAGCAGCATCGGCTGGAGGTCGGGCAGTACTGCCAGGAGGCTCACCCCGAAACCGTACCCGCCGAGCGGGCACGGTGGGGCAGCGCGTGGTGACGTCGGGCCCGGCCGCCGCCTCGCACGCCCGGCTGGACGACGTAGGGTCGCGGCCGTGTCGGACGACAACTCACCGGGGGAGCCGGGCGAAGGCGACGCCGGACGGCGCGCCCCCTACGACCCGATGCCGCACGGTCCCGAGGAAGTCGGCCTCGGCCCGTGGGAGGGCCCCTGGCCGACCGGCGAGCAGTACGACCAGGAGCTCCTCGCGAACGGGGACCGGCGCAACGTGGTCGACCGCTACCGCTACTGGACGATGGCGGCGATCGTGGCCGACCTCGACTCCCGGCGCCACGACTTCCACGTGGCGATCGAGAACTGGCAGCACGACTTCAACATCGGCACGATCGTGCGTTCGGCCAACGCCTTCCTCGCCGCGGAGGTGCACATCGTCGGCAACCGGCGCTGGAACCGGCGCGGCGCGATGGTCACCGACCGCTACCAGCACGTCCGGCACCACGCCACGGTCGCCGACCTCGCGGCGTACCTGCACGACAAGCAGGTGACCCTGCTGGGCATCGACAACCTGCCCGGCTCGGCGCACCTGGAGACGATGACGGTGCCGCGGCAGGTGTGCTTCCTGTTCGGCCAGGAGGGCCCTGGGCTCTCCGAGGGCGCCCGTGAGGCCTGCGACGGCACCTTCTCGATCGCCCAGTTCGGCTCGACCCGCTCGATCAACGCCTCCGCAGCAGCCGCCATCGCGATGCACGCCTGGATCCGCACCTACGCCGACCTCTCCGACGACAGCGACCAGCCGGCCTGGCGAGGCTGAAGAAGCGCTGACCCGCCGCGAGTGCTCGCGGCGGGTCAGCGGTGCTGCGGGGCTACGTCAGCGGCAGGCGCGACGCAGGTCGAACTTCTTCACCTGGCCGCGCTCGACCAGGATCTTCTTGCTCTTCTTGACCTTGCCGGCCTTCTCGCAGGTCAGCGTGTAGCGCTCGACGGCGCCCTTGGTCGTCTTCACGATCGCGTCGAAGGCGTCGGTGGTCAGCGTGAACGACGGCGCGGCCGAGGCGTAGTTGACCACGCGGAGCAGGTAGGTGCCCGGCTCGGCGTCGACGAGCGTCACCAGCTCCTTCTCACCGGGTGCGTTGCCCGAGGAGCCCACCTCGACCTCACCGTCACCGGCGCGCTTGTAGATCTCGAGGTCCAGGTCGTCCGGTGTCGCCCAGTCGAGAGCGATGTTGAGCGCGGCGGCCTTGCGGGGCAGCACGAACTCCACGTCGGTGGTCCCCAGCGGCGGCGGCACGGCGTCGGTGTCCACCTGCGTCTTGAATGGCGCTTCGGCGAGCTCCTGGTAGGTCTTCGACGCCACGGCAGGACGGGTGGAGGGATTGACCAGCCACGAGAACCGACCCGAGCGCGGCACCTTGATCGAGGTGTCGACGAAGTCCTCGAACGACCCCTCCCAGGTGGGGGTGTCGAAGGTCTTCTTCAGGCGCAGGGTCGCGCCGGCGGGCGCGCGGCCCTGGAGCGTGCCGCTGAAGCGCTTGTCGGCTGCGTGGGCCAGCGCGATCAGGTAGGCCATCCGGTTGCCCCGGCCGGCGTACTTGCCGGCGCCGACGTACTCGTCGACGACCTCCTCGTACGGCGGGTGGAACTCGTTGGGGCCGATCTCGAAGGTGTAGCCGAAACCGCCGGTGGCGTTGTAGCTGTAGTCCTCGGTGGTGCCGGTGGTGTCGTAGAGCTGCCAGCCGTGGATGTTCTGGTAGCCGTTCTGATCGGTCATCCGGGCGCCGAGCGCCTTCAGCGCCTTCTCGTCGGGGGCGTCACCGACGGGCAGGCCGTCGGAGCCGATCGTGGTCGGGTTGACGCCGTTGGGACGCAGCACGAGGTTGGAGAAGGTGTGGTTGGAGATCAGCATCGTGATGTTGCGCGAGCGCACGAGGTCACGGATGTTCTGCGTCTCCGGCTCCGAGAACGCCTCGGCGCCACGGTAGGTCGGGTCGGCAGGGGTGGTCGAGGCACCCGGGCCGCCCCAGAGACCGCCGTAGTTGCGGTTGAGGTCGACGCCGGCACCGAAGCCGCCGGGGGTGGCCAGCAGCGCCTTGCACGAGGCGTCGGGGGTGTCCTGGCCGTCGACGATGCGGCAGTTCTTGCGCATGTAGGCGCGACCCGGGGTGCCGAGGATCGTGCCGGTGCCCTCCAGCGGGTCGTAGTCGTTGAGGTCGCGCAGGTCGACGTACTCGCCGTCGGTGCGGGACAGGTTGAAGCCGTCCTCGTTGACCACGGGGATCACGATGACGCGGGCCTTCTTGAGCAGCTTGGTGATGACGCGGTCCTTGCCGAAGTTCTTGGCGAGGTCGATCGCGAACTCCATCGCGAGCTCGCCCGAGGGCCACTCGCGGGCGTGGTGCAGGCCCATCAGCAGGAACGTCGGCTGGCCGGTGTTGGCCTTGCGGATGTTGCTGACCGATCTCCACGCCGTAGACGAGGCGACCGTCGAGGGTCGGGCGGTCGAGCTTGATCCGCTTCACGATCTTCGGGTAGGTCTTGCGCAGGTCGACCATGTCGCGGTTGTAGTCACGCGCGGTGCGGTAGCCGGTGCGGCCCGACGGCAGCGCCGAGGTCGAGACGCGGGCGGCGTAGGCCTTGTCGAGCGCGCGGACCTGGAGGTCGCGGGCGATCAGGTCGGGGATGCGGGTGTCGTAGGTGAACTTGTTGTTCACGAGGGTGGCGAGGTCGGCGGGGGAGTGCAGCACGGCCTCGACGTAGTCGTGACCCACGTGCTCGGTCAGGTCGAGGCCCAGGCTGTCGAGCCGCGCCTTGTCCTCGGGGCCGGAGACGTTCACGGTGACCAGTCGGGGCGCGAAGAACGCAGCGGCCTCGGTCGTGGCAGGGGACGACTCGCCGGCCGCAGACGGGGCGATCTGCGTCAGCCCGCCCACCAGGGTCAGCGCACAGGTGGTGGCGAGAAGGGCAGGGAGACGCCGTCGTCGAGTGCGACGACGTGCATCGGGCAGGGCAGTAGCAGGCATGGTCGGTCTCCTGGGGGATCGGCCTGGACGGGTGTCTGGATAACGACGGCTATCCGTCGAGGTCACGGTCTGGTTCGCGCGTTGCGCCGCCGGCGGCTCACCAGGACGCCCGCGACGAGGGCTCCGAACACCGACACGACGACGCCCACCGCCGCTGCCACGAGGGCCAGCCGGCCGTCCCCGGTGACTGCGGCATCGCCCAGCGCGGTGTAGGCGAAAGCGCGAGGAGCCGACCCCAGGAGAGTGCCGAGGGCGACGGTCGGCAGGGCGAGACCGATGGCACCGAAGACGTAGGAGAACGGCGCGTCAGGGACTCCTGGGACCCACCTCTGGAGCACGACCACCACCAGACCCCGGCGTCGAGCCAGCGCGACCAGCGCGGCGGTCCTCTCGCCCGACAGGGTCGTCACCGGTGGTCCGCCGGCTCGCCGGCTCACCGCCGCCGACAGCACCGCGCCCAGCACGGCGCTGCTGGTCGTCACCACGAAGCCGGTGCCGGTCCCGAACAGCGCCCCGCTGACGCCGGCCAGCAACGGGCCGGGCACGAACGCCATGCCGAGCAGGGCGCTGACCACGACGTACGCCGCCGGCGCCGCCGGGCCGAAGGGCTCGATCAGGCGCGCCACGTCGGCGCGCGAAACCGGGGAGAGCACCACCGTGGTCGCCCCGATCGCGCCCAGGACGAGGACCAGCAGGCTCAACCGCAGCCAGGCTCGCCGGACGTCAGGGGGCATGGTCGCGTGCGAGCAGAGCCGCGAGGCGCTCAGTCGTCGGTCGGGATCGCCGACGTGGTGGAGTCGGCCGGGTCGATCGGGTCGGCCGCGTCGACCGGGTCCACCGGGTCCACCGGCCACGGGTTCTCGCGACGCAGCAGCGTCAGCAGGTGCAGCATCGTCAGCTCGGCGACCGCCGCCCGGGCAGGGAGGTCGGCGACGAGGTAGGCCCGCCCGAGGAGGCCGCGCGGGACCAGCGAGATGGTCAGGTCCACCCGGGACCGGTCCTCGGCGGTGCCGGACGGGGTGATCGAGACCTCGAGCAAGACCAGGCCCGGGGCGCGCACCTCGGCCTCCAGCAGCAGCGTGCGGGCACGGTGGTCGGCCTCGACCACCCGCCAGAAGCCGACCCGGTCACCGGCGACCAGGCGTGGGCGGCCCGGCGGACGGTGGGCGCGGCCGCTGCCCCCGACCAGGCGGTCGACGGCGCCCCGGAAGACGAACGGCGCCGCGTCGACGTACCACTGCTCGCCGGTGGCCCCGGAGGCCACGAGGCCCCACGCCACGTCGGGCGCGACCGCCACGACCGCCGAGCGGCTGGTGGTCTGCAGGCTTCGTCGACGCTCCATGCCCCGAGGTTACGCAGCCCGGACCAGCCCGCGACCGCGCAGGGCTCCGCCGACCGCGCGGGGCACTAGGCTGACCCGCGCAGACCGTTGACGTCCTGAGGAGAGCCGAGCCATGCCCATCGCCACCCCTGAGAAGTACGCCGAGATGCTGGATGCCGCGAAGGCCGGGTCGTTCGCCTTCCCGGCCATCAACGTGTCGTCCTCCCAGACGCTGAACGCCGCCCTGGCCGGCTTCGCCGAAGCCGGCTCCGACGGCATCATCCAGGTCTCGACCGGAGGCGCCGAGTACCTCTCGGGGCCCACCATCAAGAACATGGTGAGCGGCTCGGTCGCGTTTGCGGCGTACGCCGCCGAGGTGGCCAAGAGCTACCCCATGCAGATCGCGCTGCACACCGACCACTGCCCCAAGGACAAGCTCGACGGCTTCGTGCGTCCGCTGCTCGACATCTCCGCCCAGCGGGTCGCGCGCGGCGAGCTGCCGCTCTTCCAGTCGCACATGTGGGACGGCTCGGCCGTGCCGCTCGACGAGAACCTCCAGATCGCCCAGGAGCTCCTGGCCCTGGCCAAGGCCGCCCACATCATCCTCGAGGTCGAGATCGGTGTCGTCGGTGGCGAGGAGGACGGCGTCGAGGGCGGCGGGGGCGAGCAGCTCTACAGCACCCCCGAGGACGCCCTGGCGACCGTCGAGGCGCTCGGCACCGGCGAGAACGGCCGCTACCTGGCCGCGCTCACCTTCGGCAACGTGCACGGCGTCTACAAGCCCGGCAACGTCAAGCTGCGCCCCGAGATCCTCAAGCACGCGCAGGAGGCCGTGGTGGAGAAGCTCGGTCTGCCCGCCGGCTCCAAGCCCTTCGACCTCGTCTTCCACGGCGGCTCGGGCTCCTCGCCGGAGGAGATCGGCGCAGCCGTCGACTACGGCGTCATCAAGATGAACGTCGACACCGACACCCAGTACGCCTTCACCCGCCCCGTGGCCGGCCACATGCTCAGCAACTACGACGGCGTGCTCAAGATCGACGGCGAGGTCGGCAACAAGAAGCAGTACGACCCGCGCGCCTGGGGCAAGGCCGCCGAGGCCGGCATGGCTGCGCGCATCGTCGAGGCCTGCCAGGACCTCCGCTCGGCCGGCAAGATGATCTGATCCCAGCCACCCGCACGACCTGACGTCGAGGCGCCGTCTCGGATCCCCGAGGCGGCGTCTTTACTTGGGCCATGAAGATCGTCATCCCGGGAGGCACCGGAGCCGTCGGTGGTCTGCTCCGTCGCTCGCTCCGCGACGCCGGCCACGACGTCGTCGTCATCAGTCGCCGGCCCGAGACGCTCGAGACAGGCATCCGCCACGCGCTCTGGGACGGCCGGACGCTCGGACCCTGGGCTCAGGAGCTCGAGGGCGCGGACGTCGTCGTCAACCTCGCCGGGCGATCGGTGAGCTGTCGCTACACCGACACCCACCTGCGCCAGATGATGGACTCCCGGGTCGAGTCAACCGCCGTGGTCGGTGCGGCGATCGCCGCCGCTGCGACACCGCCTCGGGTGTGGTTGCAGATGAGCACCGCCACGATCTACGCCGACCGACGCGACGCCGCCAACGACGAGACCACTGGGATCATCGGCGGCGAGGAGCCCGACGTACCGCTGTACTGGGAGTACAGCGTGCGGATCGCCAAGCGCTGGGAGGAGACCCAGGCCGCGGCGGCCACCCCGCTGACGCGCCAGGTGGCCCTGCGCACGGCGATGGTGATGAGCCCGGACCGCGGATCGGTCTTCGACTACCTGCTCTGGCTCGCGAGGGTCGGACTCGGGGGCCCGGTCGCCGGCGGTGACCAGTACGTGTCCTGGATCCACGGCGAGGATTTCGTGCGCGCGGTGCTCTTCCTCGTCGAGCACGACGAGCTGTCGGGGCCGGTCAACGTCGCTGCGCCCGAGCCCGTCCCGCAGCGCGAGCTGATGAGGACGCTGCGTCGCGCCTGGGGGCGGCGTCCGGGGCTGCCGGCGACCAGGTGGATGGCAGGTCTCGGCGCGTTCGTGCTGCGCAGCGATCCCGAGCTGCTGCTCAAGAGCCGGCGCGTCGTGCCCGGCCGTCTGCTCGAGGCCGGGTTCGTCTTCGAGCACCCGACGTGGCGCTCGGCGGCTGCCGATCTCGTGGCCGCCGTACGCGCCGGACGCTGAGGGCCGGCGGACCGGCCCCCGAATCGCTGGACCGGGGCGGTCAGGGTTCATGATGGGGGCATGAGCAACTTCGGTGACCTGATGGCCGGTCCTCCGCCCACCCACCTCCCGCGCGACCCCGCAGCCGACGCCCTCGGCGCCGGCACCACGCCTGTCGACGCCGTGCGCCAGTTCCCGGCCTCGCCCATCGCGTGGGCCGCGCTGGCCTCCGAGGCCGTGTCCTCCGAGGCCGACCCGGTCGTCGTCTACGCCTACTCGCGCGTCGGCTACCACCGCTCGCTCGACATGCTGCGCCGCAACGGCTGGAAGGGCCACGGGCCGGTGCCGTGGGAGCACGAGCCCAACCGCGGCTTCCTCGTCTGCCTCTCGCTGCTCGCCAAGGCTGCGCGCGCCATCGGCGAGAACGACGAGTGGGAGCGCTGCTCGGAGTTCCTGCGCGACTCCAGCCCCACCGCCTACGACGAGCTGCTGGGCTGAGGGCTGCCCGGCGCTGGCGGCATGTTACTGACCGTTGTGCCTACTGCCCTGCGGTTACAAGCGCTGGGAAGTAGGCACAACAGTCAGTAACTTGCGCCCGTAGCTCCCTGCTGCGCCGCGACCCCAGAGCCACTCCTCCACAGGCCGGATCAGTCGCGGTTTGGGGCCGCCCGGACCGCGGCATCGTGGCTCGCATGTACGCACGGTTGCAGCAGGTCCTGGGATCGCAAGGCGGTCTGGTCACGCACGGTCAAGCTCTCGATGCCGGACTCCCACCGAGCCGCATTCGGGAGCTGGTCGACAACCGCACCCTGATCACCATGGCGCGCGGCGTCTACGCGGAGGCGGAGGTCCACGCAGCCCAGGACGAGTTCTACGGGCTGCCGCGCCTGAGGGTGCGGGCCGTGCTCCTCACCAAGCAGCGCGAGTGGATGCTGAGCCACGACTCGTCGGCGTTCGAGCTGAAGATGCCGCTCATCGATCCGCGAGCCAGCCTGGTGCACCTGACGCGGGCGGGCTACGGCGCCGCGTGGACGCGCGCCGGCGTCGCTCATCACTACGGCCGGTTCACCTACGCGCAGGTGCTGACCTCCGACGACGGCATACGTCACCTGTCCATCGCTCGGACGGCGGTCGATCTCGGCCGCGAGCACGGGGAGCTCGCCTGCCTGGTGGCGTGTGACTGGGCGCTGCGCCAGGGCGTGCCGCGGAGCGAGCTGATCGAGGCCTACCTCCCGATGAGGCACTGGCCCGGCATCATCGACGTCCGCGCGGCTGTGGAGCGGGCCGACCCGCGGGCGGAGAGCGCTGCAGAGACCCTGGGCCGGGACCTCGTCGAGGAGCTGGGAATCGGTCCGGTGGATCCGCAGTTCCCCCTCTTGGTCGAGGGCAGGCTGGTCTGGTGCGACCTGCGCATCGGCAACCACGTGTTCGAGGTCCAGGGCAAGATCAAGTACACCCCGGTCGGCCTGGGTGGGGTGGCGGAGAGCCCCGTCACGCAGGTCGTGTGGGACGAGAAGAAGCGCGCCCGGCTGGTGCGTGCAGAGGGCCTGGGACTGTCGGAGATCCTCTACGAAGATTTCTGGGGTGCCCGTCGTGCGGCAGCGCTGGCGCGGCTTCGCGCCGAGTACCAGGTCACCGAGCAGCGCTTCGGTCGCGACTTGCACCCGCGCCTCGCGAGCCAGGCCGCCGAGCTCCGCGCGCGCTTCGGTCGTCGCGACCGGGCCAGCTGATGCCGGCGGCGGCGCATGTTACTGACCGTTGTGCCTACTGCCCTGCGGTTACGGGCGCTGGGTAGTACACCCAACGGTCAGTAACATCCCCCGGCCGGCTCAGCCGCCGAGCAGCGTGCGCACCTTCGCCGCACCGAGCGCCAGGAACAACGTCGGCAGCCGCGGACCGCGCTCGGCGTCGACGAGGAGCTGGTAGAGCAGTCGGAAGAAGTCCTTCTGGTCGGCCTTGACCTCGTCGGTCGGCGGGTCGTCGAGCCCGAGCCCGCGAGCGAGCTTGGGTACGCCGTAGACCAGCGAGGTGATCTCGGCGAGGTCGTAGGAGTCCGGCAGCCGGTCGAGCAGCTGAGCCAGCCACCGCTCCTCGTCCTCGCTCAGCTCGGCCAGGCGCGCGGAGTCGGGCGTGGTGCGCACGGTGGTGCGCTCCTCGGGCGGCAGGTCGGCGGTCCAGGTCATCGCCTTCGACAGGCGCGGCTCGAGGTCGGCCACGGAGTCGTGGGCGAACCCCGACGAGGCGACCGTGCGTGAGATCAGGTCGGCGGAGCCGGCAGTCACGTCGGCCACCGAGGAGAGCAGGCGGAACGGCGCGGTGACCGCCGAGGTCGGCAGCACGCCGGCCGCAGCCGTCGAGGAGGCCCGCTCCCACGCGAGCACGGCGACGTCGCGCTTGGCGGGGTCTGCGGCCTTCTTGGTCAGCGAGTCCCACTCGTCGTAGAGGCGCACCACCTCGGCCCCGAAGTCGATGGTGAAGACCTGCTTGGGCTGACGGCGGACGTAGAGCCACCGCACCATCGGTGCCTCGAGGATGCGCAGCGCGTCGGCAGCCGTCGGGCACGCCGCCCTTGGAGGACGACATCTTGGCCATGCCGGCCACCCCGACGAAGGAGTAGGCCACGAACGATGGCGCGCGCCAGTCGAAGGTCGGGCCGACGAGCTCCTTGCCGACGGTGTACGACGACCCGGGCGTCGCGTGGTCGTCGCCCCCGGGCTCGAAGTCGACCTTCTCGAACGCCCAGCGCATCGGCCAGTCGACCTTCCAGACGAGCTTGCCCTCGTCCTGGGTCGCGAGGTTGGTGACGCCGGTGAACGCACAGGAGGAGCAGGTGTAGCTCAGGTCGGTCGTGTCGTCGTCGTAGGCGGTGACGGTGACGGTGTCGCGTCCGCACTCGCGGCAGTAGGGCTTGTAGGGGAACCGCATCAGCGACGAGGCGGTGTCGGCAGCGGCCGAGCCGTCGTCATCGGCATCGGTGGCGGGCGCCTTGGTGCGGAAGCGCGCCATCACCGTCTCGATCTCGTCACGCTGGGAGACGGCGTGCAGGATCTGCTCGCGGTAGGCGCCGGCCCGGTACATCTCGGTCTGCGACACCTCCTCCATCTCCACGCCCATCTCGCGCAGGGCAGCGACGAGCGGCTCCTTGTAGTGCTCGGCCCAGGAGTCGTGGCAGCCGTCGGGGTCGGGCACCGCGGAGAGCGGACGGCCGATGTGGTCGGCCCAGGAGGGGTCGACGCCGGCCGGCACCTTGCGGAAGCGGTCGTAGTCGTCCCAGCTGTGCAGGTGACGCACGGGCAGTCCGCGGCGACGGATCTCCTCGGCGACGAAGTGCACCGTGAGGAACTCGCGCAGGTTGCCGAGGTGGACCGGCCCGGACGGACTGGCCCCCGAGGCGCAGGTGATGAGCTCGGCGCCCTCACCGGCGTGCCGGATCGCGTCGTCAGCGGCGCGGGTCACCCAGTCGGTGGGGTCGCCGCCGGCGCTCTTGTCTGCTCCTCGTCCACGTGCCACAGGAGGGGACTCTAGTCGTCGGCGTCAGTGGTCTCCGGCGGCAGCACCATGGAGTACGCCGCCGGGTGCAGCCGCCACGAGCGGTGCCGCTCGGGGCCACTGATCTCACCGTCGGCGCTGATCCAGAACTCCTCGCCGCTCACGGTCACCTGCTCGCCGCGGTGGTAGTCGACCTCGGCGTGCATCGCGTGCTTGCCGAGCCCCAGTCGCGCGGCGTAGAAGACCCGCGAGAGCGGGCCGGTGGCGCGCGAGATCATGATGTCGGCCTGGCCGTCGCTGACCATGGCGTACGGCGTCAGGTCGGTGCCGCCGCCGACGGAGGCGCCGTTGCCGATGGCCACCTGCAGCAGGGGCTTGTCGAAGTCGGCGACGACCTTGCCGTCGACCTCCACGCGCAGCCGGACGAGCGGCGGGTGCCAGGCGGTGATGGCGGCGCCGATGGGGTAGCCGAGCTTGCCGAGGTTGACCTTGCCGACGCCGACCGAGCCGAGCCGCTCCTTCCACCGGTGCGCACGCCGGCTCGCGGCAGCGCCGGCGCCGACGTGCACGTTGTTGACCACGACCTCCCCGACCTCGTTGACCAGCAGGTCGACCGGGCGGGCCTCGCCCTCGAGGATCAGCCGGGCGGCGTCCTCGATGTCGAGCGGGATGCCGGTGCCGCGGGCGAAGTCGTTGCCGGTGCCGAGGGGAAGCAGGCCGAGCACGGCGCCCTCGAGCTCGTGGCGGCGGTGGAGCGCGGAGACGACTGCGTGCAGGCTGCCGTCGCCGCCGGCCACGATGATGCGCCGCGATCCGGCGCGGTGCAGGACCCCGTCGAGCTCGCCGGGGTTGGACGTCGACTGCACCTCCACCGAGGCGCGCTCGCTCAGGATCTTCAGGGCACGGGCGAGGGTCTCGTCGTCGGAGGTCCCGGCGTCGCTGTTCGTGATCACCAGGAGTGGCTCGGTCATGAGCGGCACCCTAGTGCCCACCGGGGACGGTCCGGACGGGTGAACCGTGGACCGAGGAAGACGACGGGTCGGCCGATTCTTGGTAGCGTGGCGCCGCAAGAGGCTCCGCGCACTTGTGCCGGGGTCTTTTGCGTTGTCTGAGGTTCGCTCCACGGGAGCCGACCTGACGTACGCACCATGAACTGCAACGGAGTGACACATGCCGGCGATCGCGATCATCGGAGCCCAGTGGGGCGACGAGGGCAAGGGCAAGGCCACCGACCTCCTCGGGAGCCGCGTCGACTACGTGGTGAAGTTCAACGGCGGCAACAACGCCGGTCACACCGTGGTCATCGGCCAGCCCGACGGGAGCAGCGAGAAGTACGCGCTGCACCTGCTGCCCAGCGGCATCCTCAGCGCCAACTGCACCCCGGTCATCGGCAACGGCGTCGTCATCGACCTCGATGTGCTGTTCGAGGAGATCGACGGGCTCGAGGCCCGTGGCGTCGACACCTCCAAGCTGCGCGTCAGTGCCAGCGCCCACGTCATCGCCGACTACAACCGCAGCCTCGACAAGGTGACCGAGCGGTTCCTCGGCTCCCGCAAGATCGGCACCACCGGGCGCGGCATCGGCCCGACGTACGCCGACAAGATGAACCGCATCGGCATCCGGGTCCAGGACCTCTTCGACGAGAAGATCCTCACCGCCAAGGTCGAGGGCGCCCTCGAGCTGAAGAACCAGATCCTGACCAAGGTCTACAACCGCCGCGAGGTGCTCGTCGAGGCCACGGTGGAGGACCTCCTCAAGCACGCCGAGCGACTGCGCCCGATGGTGTGCGACACCGGCCTGCTGCTCAACCAGGCGCTCGACCGCGACGAGACCGTGCTCCTCGAGGCCGGCCAGGCCACGCTGCTCGACGTCGACCACGGCACCTACCCGTTCGTCACGTCCAGCTCGGCGACCGCCGGCGGTGCCTGCACCGGCTCGGGCATCCCGCCGATGCGCCTGGACCAGGTCATCGGCATCGTCAAGGCCTACACGACCCGCGTCGGCGAGGGTCCGTTCCCCACCGAGCTCGAGGACGAGTCGGGCGAGCACCTGCGCTCGGTCGGCGCCGAGTTCGGCACGACCACCGGGCGCCCGCGCCGCTGTGGCTGGTACGACGCGGTGATCGCCCGCTACGCCGCCCGCGTCAACGGCGTCACCGACTTCGTGCTCACCAAGCTCGACGTCCTCGCCGGGCTCGAGCAGGTCCCGGTCTGCGTGGCCTACGACGTCAACGGCGAGCGGCACGACGAGATGCCGGTCAACCAGAGCGACTTCCACCACGCCGTCCCGATCTACGAGTACTTCCCCGGCTGGAGCGAGGACATCAGCGCCGCGACCACCTGGGAGGAGCTGCCGGCCAACGCCCAGGCCTACGTCGAGGCGGTCGAGGCGATGTCGGGTGCCCGGATCTCGGTCGTCGGTGTCGGGCCCTCGCGCGCGGCGACCATCGTGCGTCACGAGCTGGTCTGACTCCGGCCCTCCAGGCAGGGCCCAGCCCCACCCACGTCAGCACGACGACGCCGGTGGCGTCCGCGGACACCACCGGCGTTGCTGCGTCTCGGGGCCGGCCTCAGGGCCGGCCGCCTGTCACGGGATGTAGGTGTTGTTGAAGTACGCCTCCATCGGGAAGGACGGGCGGTAGCTGAGCTGGTAGACGGCGCGGGCCCAGATCTTGACGCAGGAGTTGGCGGCGAAGCCGGTGCCGAGCGAGCCCTGGAACTCGTTGTTCTTGGCCGACAGCACGGCCTGGCCCCCCACGCTGCTGGCGGCGTTCTGGGTGGCGGTGTAGCCGCACTTGACCCACTTGACGTAGATCGACTCCGGCGAGCGGTCGAAGCGGATGTAGAGGTTCTGCCCGGCCGCGCCCGATCGCATCTCGGGCGTGATCGGCTCCCAGACGTTGGGGTCGGGGCTCACCGTCGCAGTGCGGCTGACGTAGCCGTTCACGGCGTGGGCCGGCGTGGTCGCGCCCACCAGGGCGATCGTGGAGAGGAGGGCGGCGACGACGAGGCGTCCGATGGTCTTGCGCATGGGGGTGTGACCTTTCGATTGCTGGGTGGTCCGCCGGCCCGGGAGCGGGCCGGCGGGGCTGTGGGCGGGGTCGTGGACCCCGGGGGAATTTGCTCGGTCACCCGTGGACAGGGCCCGGGGTGGCCGATAGGTTTCGCTCGTTCGTGACGGCCTATCTCGGGGGTCTTGAGTGAGCGATGACGACTCCTTGTCGAGCGCTGCGTTGTCGGTGTACGCCTTCCTTGCCCGTGGCGACGCTGCGCTGCCCGCGGTGGCAGCAGGCACCGGGCTGAGCGCCGAGACCGCCCGCCAGGCCCTGGCGGCCCTCGAGCGACAGCAGCTGGTGCGCCCGCTGCCGACCGCGCTCGAGCAGTACGCCGCCGTGAGCCCGGCCCAGGCGCTCGGCCGCCGACTGGAGGAGCTGCGCGTCGGTCACGCGCGCCAGGCCGCGCGACTGCACGAGGTGGAGGCGGAGTTCGAGGCGCTGCAGCAGATCGCCACCGCGGCGACGGCCCCCGCGATCTGGTGCGACGTCGGCGCTGACGACCTCGCCACCACGAGCACCTCGCTGATGGACGAGGCCCGCGTGGAGGTGCGGGTGTTCCTCGCCAGCAAGCCCTCGCCGCTCCGGCTGGGTGCGCTGGTGGTGCAGGCCGCGCAGCTGGCCGACCGAGGCCTCTCGGTGCGCGTGATCTGCCTCGACAGCGTCGGACGGGCGCTGCTGGCCCCGGTCGCTGCCGCCGCGCAGCACCTGCCGGACGCCGTGCACGTCCGCACCGCGCCGGTCCTGCCGCTGAGCCTGCTGGTGGTCGACGACCGGGTCGCGCTCCTGGAGTCGCGACCCGGTCAAGGCTGCGAGGAGGCGCTCGTGGTGCGGCACGAGGGCGCGGTGCGCGCCCTGTCCACGCTGTTCGAGCAGGCCTGGACCTGCGCCCAGGACCTCTCCTCGCAGCGTCGCCCGTGCCCGGCCGGGCCCACCCGCCCGCTGGCGCGGGCCGGCGAGCTCGGCCGGGAGCACGGTGCGCTGCTGCGCCTGTACGCCGACGGCGCCACCGACGAGGCTGCCGGCCGAGCCCTCGGGCTCTCGCCGCGCACCGTGCGACGCCTCACCGCGACCCTGTGCGAGCAGATGGGCGCCCGCAGCCGCTTCGAGCTCGGCGTGGCCGCCGCCCGGGGCGGCTGGGTCTGACCCGGTCCTCGCCATGATCGCCTCGTCAGGAGTGCTGGTCGGAGTGCTGGTCGCGAAGGGCGCTCGGTCGGCTCAGGCCCCGGCCTGGAGCTTGGTCCAGGTGGCCGAGCCCACGATTCCGTCGGAGCCGAGGCCGCGCGAGGACTGGTAGTCGCGCACGGCCTGGTCGGTCTGCGGACCGAAGTCGCCGTCGATGGTCACCGACCGGCCCAGGGCAGCGGTCAGGGCCCGCTGGAGTCGCTTGACGTCGTCGCCCTTGGCCCCGCTCTGGAGGGTCGGCTTGGTGCCGGCGGCGAGCAGGGCGGTCCAGGTGCGGGCCCCGGCCACGCCGTCGACGGTGAGCGACTTGGCGGTCTGGGCACGTCGTACGGCCGCGTCGGTGGCCGAGCCGAAGGCGCCGTCGACGGTGCCGGCGTTGTAGCCCTGGGCGTTGAGCAGCGACTGCAGCGCCTTGACCTCCGCGCCCGAGTCGCCGCTGCGCAGCACGGGGTAGGCGGCGAAGTCGAGCGAGACCGGCGTCGTGCCGCCCCCGCCGCTGGTGCCACCCCACGCGTGCACCGTGCCGGTGCGAGTGGCGAGCACGGTGCCGGAGGTGTTGTAGAAGGTGAAGGTGCCGCCGGTGGTGGCGGCGAAGGGGTTGGGGATCGCGTAGGCGGAGTAGACCGACGCCGGTGTCGAGACGCTGATCGGGGAGGTGTAGGCGGCGATCGCCGACGGCGGGCTGGCCAGCTTGGCCACCGCGTCGGCGACGTAGGTGTTGGCCGCTGAGCCGCCGCCGTTGTAGAAGCGGATCGGCAGGTACCAGTTCTCGATCAGGGTGCGCGCCGGGGTCCCGGGGGTGCGGCTGTCGGCGTAGGTCCACTTCTGGGAGAGCACGGCGGCGCCGGAGTCGATGTTGTAGGCCGTGTCGGTGTAGAGCCGGCACACGTCGAACTGCTCGGCCGTCGCCCCGGTCAGCTGCATCATCCCGATGCCGCCGTCGGGGGAGACGACGGTCTTGCCGCCGGTGGTGAACTGACGCCAGTTGGACTCCTTGTAGGCGATCACCTTCAGCGCCTGCGGGGGCAGGTTGTACTTCGTGGCCGCGGAGCTGAGGTAGCCGCTGATCGTGCTCATGGCCGGGTTGGTGCCGCTGTTGGCGCAGGCCGCCTGGGCGGCGGGCGCGGTGACGACGCCGGTGCCGGCGAGGGCGGTGAGCCCGCCGACGACGACGAGGCGGGCGGTGAGGGAGCGCGAGCGGGACCGGGGCGTGCGTACGGGCATCGAAACCATCTCTCGTGGGTGCAAGAAGCGGAGACGGGCAGCGTCGTAGTACGCCGCTCGGCCGGACCCGGTCGCGAGCCGGGGGCTGCGATCGAGGTCGACGATCGCCGACGCTAGGGGCGTGGGTGCCCCGGTGGGAGAGGGGCGGCGCGGCCTGATCAGGCCGCGACCGCTAGCGGTCACGCGGCTGCGGGTCAGCGGGTCAGCGGCGCGGGGCAGAGCGACGTTCGGCGATGGCGCTCACGAAGGTGACGCTGCCCGGCAGATCGACGTCGAGGTCCCACTCGGGTGCGGCGATGAACTCGGTGCCGGTCGAGCGGCGTACCCGGATCCGGTCCAGGGCCCGGGTGACCACGTCGGCCAGGCCGTCGCCGTCGACGTCGGACATCGTCGAGCCCGACCCGCCGCCCGGCGTGTTGGTGGCCCAGACGGTGGGCTCGCCGAAACCGGACCCGGTCCAGGGCAGCACCACGGCACCGAAGCGTCCGGTGGACAGGCCGATGAGCTCGGGCTCGCCATCGCCGTCGACGTCACCGAGCCGACAGGTGCTCATGCGCACGCGGGGGCCGAGCAGGTTGGGCGGCAGCTCGACGGCGCCGAGCTCCTCCAGCCCGGCGTCCTTGGCCCCGAACACCGTGGCGGCCATGCCCCGGGTCGCGCCGGTGTCGCGGGTGCGGCAGTGCACGAGCTCGTCGGCGCCGTCGGCGTCGAGGTCGGCGACCGCGAGATCGGCGCGGCTCCAGCGCAGGCCTGAGCGGAGCCACACCCGGGCCCGGGCGAACGTGCCGTCGCCACGGTTGAGGGCGACGCGGAACACGATGCCCGACACGTTGCCGGCGCCGTCCGGCCCGGCGAGGACCAGGTCGTCGGCACCGTCGCCGTCGAGGTCGGCAGCTGCGACGAGGTCGCTCCCGGTCCCGCGCTTGCCCGGTCGCTTGGGGACTGCCACCGTCGACACCGCCCGGGGGGCGCCGGAGACGAACGCGGTCACGCGCAGCGCGCGTGCGGTGCCCCGGACCTGCAGCAGCTCACTGCGACCGTCGGCGTCGAAGTCGCCGAGCAGGACCATCGCGCCCAGCACGTTGCGCGGCGCCGGCGTGGCGAAGCGGGTCCCGCGGGAGGCGGCCACCAGCGTGCCCTCGGGGCTGGTCAGCACGAGGTCGCCGAGCCCGTCGCCGCCGAGGTCACCCTGCACGGGTGTCGCGGACGTGGGCGAGGAGGTGGGGTGGGGTGGGTGTGGTGGTGGGTGTGGACGTCGGGGAGAGCGAGGGGGTCGCGGGCGAGGTGCTCGTCGCGGGGGGCGCCGCGAGGGCGGGACCTTCGGCGTCGTTCCCGCCGAGGACGAGCGCGCCGGTCACGCTGCCGGCCAGGGCGAGCGCTGCAGCGACGAGGCCCACGACCACCGCCGTACGCCGCCTGCTGGTCGCTGGGTCCGGGTCGGCGACCGGAGAGGTGCCGGCTGTGCCAGGGGCGCCGGCTGCGGCGCTCGGGAGGGGGGTGATCTCGGTGGTGCTCGGGGCCGGCGCGGCGGAGACCAGCCGGGCGACGCGGCGCAGCTCGTCGCCGATCTCGGCGGCCGTGACGATCCGGAGCTCGGGTCGCTTGACCAGGGTGCGGGTCAGCAGCAGGTTGAGCCGGGTGGTGGCCTGGTCGAGCGCCGCGCAGCTGCGGCACCGGGGCCTCCGCGTGCTGCTGGGTGATCTCGGGATCGGTGCCCCGGAAGGGCGGACGCCCGGTCAGGAGCTCCCAGAGCAGGCAGCCCATGGCGTACACGTCCCCGGCAGGGGTCTCCGGTCGCGCAGCGCTGCGCTCGGGAGCGCGGTAGGGGACAGCGCCACGGTGGTCGGGCTGCTCGGGGGCGAGGTCGAAGCCGGCGAGGTAGGCGTGCAGGTCGGGGTCGGACCCGTCGGGGGTGGGCTCGCGCAGCAGCACGTTGGCCGGACGAACGTCGCCGTGAACGATGTCAGCGGCATGCGCGGCGGCCAGGGCGTCGGCGACCTGCGCACCCACGGTCGCGGCGAGGGCCGTCGGCATCGCCCCGCGCTCTCGCAGCAGCCGGGCGAGGTCGCCTCCGCCGACGTCCGGGGTGACGAAGTAGGGGAGGCCGTCGTGCTCGCCGGCGTCGTCGACGGTGAGCACGTGGGGCGACCCCAGTGCGGTGAGGGCGTCGGCGTCGCGGCGCAGGCGGGCGACGAGCGTCTCGGCCGCCTCTCCCGGCTCCAGGACGGCGAGGGTCACGACCTGCTCGCGACGATGGTCGGTGGCAGCGAAGACCTGCCCGCCGGCGCCGCCGACGAGACGGCGGTCGAGGCGGTAGTGGCCCAAGGTGTCGCCCACCTGCGGGGGCCGGGGCTGGTCGGTCACGCGGTGCCGGTCTCCTCGCTGGGGGGGTGGTTTACCCGGTCGACCGGGTGAACATCCACTTGTCGGGCAACACTCTGCCCCACAAGTGAGGGTTTACCCGGTCGACCGGGTAAACCCTCTCCCGCGCCGCCCCCGGAGCCCCCACACCCTCCGCGCACTAGGCTCGGGGCTCGTGAAGACCCTCGTGATCGGCACCGGCGGCCGCGAGCACGCCCTCGCCCGCGCCCTCTCCCTCGACCCCGGCGTCACCGAGGTGCACGCAGCGCCCGGCAACCCGGGCATCGCTGCCGTCGCCACGTTGCACGCCGTCGACCCGATGGACGGCGCGGCGGTCGCCGACCTCGCCGAGCGGCTCGGCGCCGACCTCGTCGTCGTCGGCCCGGAGGCCCCGCTGGTCGCGGGGGTCGCCGACGCGGTGCGCGAGCGCGGGATCGCGGTCTTCGGCCCCAGCGCCGCCGCCGCGCAGATCGAGGGCTCCAAGACGTTCGCCAAGGACGTGATGACGGCGGCGGGGGTGCCCACCGCCCGCGCCTACACCTGCACCACACCCGAGGAGGCCGCTGCCGCGCTCGACGAGTTCGGGCCGACGTACGTCGTCAAGGACGACGGGCTCGCCGCGGGCAAGGGCGTCGTGGTCACCGACGACCGCGACGAGGCGCTGGCGCACGCCGCAGCGTGTGAGCGGGTGGTGATCGAGGAGTTCCTCGACGGGCCCGAGGTGTCGCTCTTCGCGTTGTGCAGCTGGGACGAGGACGACGGCGCGACCGTCTACCCGTTGCAGCCGGCCCAGGACTTCAAGCGGATCTTCGACGGCGATGCCGGCCCCAACACCGGCGGCATGGGCGCCTACACCCCGCTGCCGTGGGCGCCGGCCGACCTGGTCGCCGAGGTGCTCCGTGACGTGCTGCAGCCGACCGTCGAGGAGATGGCCCGCCGCGGCACGCCGTTCACCGGCCTGCTCTACGCCGGGCTGGCGCTGACCTCGCGCGGCACCCGCGTCATCGAGTTCAACGCTCGGTTCGGCGACCCCGAGACCCAGCCGCTGCTCGCGCTGCTCGACTCCCCGCTCTCCCCGCTGCTGCTCGGCGCCGCCACCGGCACGCTCGGCTCCGTGCCGGCCCCGGTCTGGAAGGACGGCGCCGCCGTGGCCGTGGTGATGGCCAGCGCCGGCTACCCCGAGTCGTCCTCGAGCGGCGACGTCATCACCGGGCTCCCGGCAGCCGAGGCGCTCCCCGGCGTGCACGTCATCCACGCCGGCACCGCACTGTCCGAGGCGGGCGACCTCGTCACCGCCGGCGGCCGCGTGCTCGCGGTCATCGCCACTGGGTCCGACCTCGCCGGCGCCCGCGCCGCGGCGTACGACGGGGTGGGCGAGATCGCCTTCGACGGCGCTCAGTCGCGCTCCGACATCGCTCTCCACTCCTCGGCCAACAACGCATAGGTGTAGCCGTCGAGCCAGCCGTGGTCGCGGTGCAGCGAGTCGAGCCGGCCGTGCTGCTCACGGCGCATCCCGAGGCGCTCCATCAGGCGCCACGACGCGGTGTTGGCGACGAAGCACCCGGCGGTGACCCGGCGCAGCCCGAGGCCGCCGTCGGCCTCGGTGTCGAAGCAGAGCTTCATGGCGCCGCGCACCGCCTCGGTCGCATAGCCCCGGCCGGTGTGGTCGGGGTGCAGGGTCCAGCCGAGCTCCGCCTCGGTCGCCCGGGCTGAGGCGACGACCTCGCGCTGCCCCCAGGCGTCGTTGATCGCCACCATCACGTCGCCGACCACCTCGCCGTCGGCCTCCACGACCACCGTCTTCGCCATCCGGTCGGGCTCGGCGAAGGCCTCGTCCCACGCGGCGCGGTCGGTCGGGGCCAGGCCCAGCCACTCGTGGGTCGCGGGGAGGCGGCGGTAGGTCCAGACCGCCTCGGCATCGTCGAGGGTGGCCGGGCGGAGCAGGAGGCGCTCGGTGTGGCGCGGCCACGTCAGGTCCAAGAGCTGGGGCACGCGCCCATGATGGCCGACCTGCCACGATCGCCGCATGTCGGTTTTCGGGTCGGACCAGGTGATCACCAAGCGGGAGGTCTGGGGCGACCGGGTGTGGCTGAGCCTCCCGGTCCGGGTCGACTCCGACACCGGCGACGTGCTGGCCGTCGTCCTGGAGGACGGTGCGCCGTTCGCCTTCGACGATGCCGCGCCGGCCCACCCCTGGTCGAGCGCCGAGGCGTGGCGGGGCCCGACCGTGCTCCAGCTGCGGAGACCGGGCGACTGGTACTCGATCTGGAAGTTCTTCGGCCCGGCCACTGAGGGCCACCCGTTCCGCCACTGGTACCTCAACATCGAGCGCCCCGTCGTCCGCACGTCGGACGGCATCACCACCGACGACCTCGAGCTCGACCTCGTCGTCGACCCCGACGGCACCCGGCACTGGAAGGACGTCGACCAGCTCACCGCCCGCCTGGCCGAGGGGCGCTTCGACGTACCGACGCTGCTGCAGGTGCTGGCCACGGCCGCCGAGCTCACCGACCTGCTCGATCGCGACGAGCGCTGGTGGGCGCCGTGGGACGGGTGGCGTCCGAGCTGAGCGTCGAGGTGCGGTGGCCTGTGGAGGAGTGGTCGCGAGGACCCCACCGTCGGAGGTGTTGTCGCCGAGCACCCGTCTCGAGGACCTGGTGCGCAAGTCGGTCGAGTACGCCGACGGCGGGGTCGGTCAGTACTGGGTCGTCGACCCCCAGGCGCGCGTCGTCGAGGTGCTCGCCAACGCTGAGCGCGCATGGGAGACCCTCTTCCGTCTCGACGACGCGACCACCACCGGCGAGGTGCCGGTCGGTGACCACGGCAGCGTGAGCATCGACCTGGCGGAGATCATCCCGATCTGACAGACCTCGGCCCGCCGGGAGAGACTGGGCCCGTGACCCTCCCCAACGTCCTCGCCACCCGCTACGCCGGCGCCGACCTCGCCGAGATCTGGTCGCCCGAGCACAAGATCGTGCTCGAGCGGCAGCTCTGGATCGCGGTCCTCAAGGCTCAGCGCGACCTCGGGATCGACGTGCCCGACGGCGTCGTCGAGGCCTACGAGGCCGTGGTCGAGCAGGGCCAGGCGGGCGTCGACCTCGCCTCGATCGCCGCGCGCGAGCGGGTCACCCGTCACGACGTGAAGGCGCGCATCGAGGAGTTCTCCGCGCTCGCCGGTCACGAGCACATCCACAAGGGCATGACGAGCCGCGACCTCACCGAGAACGTCGAGCAGCTGCAGCTCAAGCAGTCCCTCGAGCTGCTGCGCGACCGGGCGATCGCCACGCTCACCCGCCTGGCTCGGCTCGCGGCCGAGCACGAGACCACCGTGATGGCCGGTCGCTCCCACAACGTGGCCGCGCAGGCCACCACCCTCGGCAAGCGCTTCGCCAGCGCCGCCGACGAGCTGCTCATCGGCGTCGAGCGGATCGAGCAGCTGCTGGCCCGCTACCCGCTGCGCGGCATCAAGGGCCCGATGGGCACCGCCCAGGACATGCTCGACCTCCTCGACGGCGACGAGTCCAAGCTCGCCGACCTCGAGCAGCGCGTCGCGGCCCACCTCGGCTTCGACCGCGTCCTCACCAGCGTCGGCCAGGTCTACCCGCGCAGCCTCGACTTCGACGTCCTCTCCGCCGTCGTCCAGCTCGTCGCGGCGCCCTCCAACCTCGCCACCACGATCCGGCTGATGGCCGGCAACGAGATCGTGACCGAGGGCTTCAAGGAGGGCCAGGTCGGCTCCTCGGCCATGCCGCACAAGATGAACACCCGCTCGTGCGAGCGCGTCAACGGGCTGGCCGTCGTCACCCGCGGCTACCTCTCGATGATCGGCGAGCTCGCCGGCGACCAGTGGAACGAAGGCGACGTCTCCTGCTCGGTCGTACGCCGCGTCGCCCTGCCGGACGCGTTCTTCGCTGCCGACGGGCTCTTCCAGACCTTCTTGACCGTGCTCGACGAGTTCGGCGCCTTCCCGGCGGTCATCCAGCGCGAGCTCGACCGCTACCTGCCCTACCTCGCCACCACCAAGGTGCTGATGAGCGCGGTGCGCAACGGCGTCGGGCGCGAGAGCGCGCACGAGGCGATCAAGGAGGCCGCGGTCGGCACCGCGCTCGCGATGCGCCAGGGCCAGGCCGTCAACGACGTCTTCGCCAAGCTCGCCGCCGACGACCGGCTCGGCCTGAGCCCCGAGCAGCTCGACGCCCTGGTGGCCGAGCCGATCACGTTCACCGGTGCCGCCGTGGCGCAGACCCAGGCGGTCTGCCGTCAGGTCGCCGCGCTCGCCGAGCAGCACCCGGCCGCCGCCGCCTACAACCCCGGCGCCATCCTTTGAACCTCGCTCGGCCCTGATCCACGACGACAGCTGTGACCCGGCCTGCAACCCGGCCTGCAACTCATGTGCAACGTCGGGCGTCGTACCGGACATGAGGGCAGCATGAGCGAGACCCCACCTCGGGACGAGGTCTTCCGTCATCTCTACGCCGAGCACTTCTCGGCCGTCCTGGGCTACGCCCTGCGCCGCGTCGACCGACCTGAGGACGCCGCCGACGTCGCCGCCGACACGTTCCTCGTCGTGTGGCGCCGCCTCGGGCACGTGCCGGTGGGCGAGGAGACCCGTCCGTGGCTCTACGGCGTCGCACGTCGGGTGCTGGCCAACCAGCGCCGCGGTGCCGGCCGCCGCGCGACGTTGGGCCAACGGCTGCGCGACGAGCTGCGCACCGTCGTGCCCGACTCCAGCGACGAGGTCGTGCAGCAGGCCGACGTGACGACGGCGATGCGACGACTCAGCGCCCGCGACCAGGAGGTGCTGGAGCTGCACCTGTGGGAGGGCCTCGAGCCGCGCGAGATCGCCGAGGTGCTCGGACTGACGACGGTGGTCGTACGGCCGCGGCTCTCGCGTGCCCGGGCCCGGTTGCGCGCGCTGCTCGGCAATGATCCGCCTCCGCCCGGACATCACTCCTCCAGACCCACCCACCTCGCCCGGAAGGAGCAGTGAGCCCCGTGGACCCGATGCACCCGAAGCTGACCGACCAGGCCGTCGACCGCCTCCCACTGCACCTCGGGCGTGCCGAGCTCCTGGAGGAGATCATGACCACCCCCGCCGTCGACGACAGCCCCGTCCGCCGCAACGCCCCTCGCCGGCCCTCGCGCTACCTCGTGCCGCTGGCCGCAGCCGCGGTGGTCGCCGCGGTCGCGACCGCACCTCTGTGGCGCGGAGGGGACGCCGACCCCCGGATCCAGGACTCGAGCGGCTTCGCGGCCACCCCGACGCCCACCCCGACCCCCACCCCGGACGCCACCCCGGACGCCCCGAAGGACCCGGCGCAGGCCTATCGCTTCGTGCTCGACGCCCCCGGCTGGCGCGTCGACCACACCGACGAGAGCGAGTACGGCGGCATGGTGAGCTATTCCAAGGCCGGCGCCGACCTCGAGATCTCGTGGTACCCCGCTGCCTCCTACGACGACTACGTCGAGGACCGCAGCCACATCGTCGAGCCCCCGGCCCCGGGAGAGCCGGTCGAGGTGGTCGGCGTACCCGGCCAGCTGTGGGCCTACAGCCCCGACGACCACACGGTGATCCGAGAGGTCGAGCGCGGGCACTGGACCGAGCTTCGCGGGGGCGGGCTGAGCAAGCGCGACTTCCTCGACCTCCTGACCCAGGTGCGTCAGGTCGACCGTGACGGGTTCGAGGCGAGCCTGCCGGCGGAGTTCGTCACCACCGCCGATCGCGCTGCGGTGATCGACGAGATGACCGACGGCATCGCCGGTGCCCTCGCCCCGCAGCACCGACTGACCCCGATGGGCGTCCCCGGTCCGAGGTTCGAGTCGGCCCAGACCGATCGCTACCAGCTCGGCGCCCATGTCGCCGGCGCCGTGGCGTGTGCCTGGCTCGACGCCTACACCGCGGCCCGTCAGGATGACGACGAGGCCGCGGCCGCCGACGCCGCCGACGCCCTGGCGACCAGCCGGGAGTGGCCGATCCTGGTGGAGATGGCGGCCGAGGGTGACTACCCCGAGGTGCTCTGGCAGTACGCCGACGACGCCGCCGCGGGCCGCCCCGTCGAGGGGTACGCCGGAGGACTGGGCTGCGGCTGACCTGCGCGGGTCGTGTGCCTGAGCCCGGTCCAGGGACCGCTCTCGGGCACACGACCCCTGACCTCGGCTGCGGCGTCGTGATCTCGACCACGCCCCCGGCGCGTGCGGGCCGACTGCGGATGACCTCGGCATCCTCAGGCAGCACCATGGGGGCATGAACGCTCCTGTCACCGTCGCCATCACCCGCCACCTCGAGGCCGGGCACGAGGCGGAGATGATGAGCTGGCTCAACGCCGGCATCCACCTCGCCGAGCGGTTCCCGGGCTTCCTCGGCGCCGGGTGGGTACGGCCCGAGGCCGGCTCCGACGAGTGGCACATGCTCTACCGCTTCGCCGACCACGACGCCCTGCAGAACTGGGAGCACTCCTCGCAGCGCGCGTGGTGGCGTGCCTCCGCCTCTGGTCTCGGGGTGGTCGAGGCGCGGGTCGAGAAGCGCACCGGCATCGAGGGCTGGTTCGACGTCCCGGAGTCGACGGTCGTCGACGACGGCAGCCCGGTCCAGCGCGCAGCGCCCCCGCGCTGGAAGCAGGCGTGCACGATCTTCCTGGTCTTCTTCCCGCTGAGCCTGGCGGTCAACTACTTCTCGCGCGCCTATCTCGAGGACATCGTGCTGCCGCTGCGGGTGCTGATCACGATCCTGATCCTCACCCCGATCATGACCTACCTCGCGCTCCCGTGGATCACCCGCACGATGTCGTGGTGGCTGCACGGCGAGCCGCCGCCCTGGCGCCGCTGAGCGAAGAATCTTCTGGTCTGGGAAGGTCAGGGGCGACTCGCCGGGTTCCTCCAGGTGACGGCCCTTCGGGGTCCGGGCCATCCAGGTGCCCGGTCGGCCACGAACACCCGTCACGCCCGCCCGCGACCCGGAGGACCACCATGCTCGACGCGCCCGTACGTCGTGCCCTGGCGTCCCCGCTCGATCGGGTCGCCGGCATCCTGCACGGAGCCGGGGTGTCCGCGCTGACGCTGACCGCACTGGGATGGCTGGCCGGAGTGGGGGCCTGCGTGCTCGCGGCGACCGGTCACTGGCACCTGGCCCTGGTGGGCTGGCTGCTCAACCGGGTGCTCGACGGGCTCGACGGCCCGGTGGCACGCCGCAGCGGCGCCACCGACCTCGGTGGCTTCCTCGACATCGTCGCCGACTTCAGCATCTACGGCGGCTTCGTCATCGCCATGGGCATCGCGGTGCCCGACGCCCGCCTGGCCTGCCTGGTGCTGCTCGGCACCTACTACGTCTCCGGCACTGCCTTCCTCGCCCTGTCCTCGGTGCTCGAGCGTCGCGGGCAGTCGGCCGAGCGCGACGACCTCGCCGACGGTCGCTCGCTGCTCTTCGCCGGCGGCCTTGCCGAAGGCACCGAGACCGTCGTCTTCTACGCGCTGGTCTGTCTGCTGCCCCAGCACCTCGAGACGCTGACCTGGTTCTTCGCCGCCGCGGTCGCGGTCACCGCCCTGCAGCGGATCGTGCTCGGCATCCACCTGCTGCGCACCCGACCCACACCCGGATCGACCCCCACGACGACCCCCACTCCCGCCCCCAGCACCGTCTTCCAGGAGCCCCGATGAGATCCCGCCCCGCCCCCTCGCGCCGTCGCCGCCGCGCCGCCGTCGCCCTCACGGCCGCTGCCGCGCTGCTGACGCTCGCCGCGTGTGGCAGCAGTGACGACGACGCCACCGGTGCCACGGCGTCGCCCGATGACTGGGAGGCCGTGCTCGCCGAGGCGGAGGGGCAGAGCGTCAACTGGTACATGTACGGCGGCGACGACCGCCTCAACACCTTCATCGAGGACGAGGTCGCCACCCGCCTGGCCGACCTCGGCGTGACGCTCAACCAGGTCCGCATCGACGACACCGCCGAGGCCGTCAACAAGGTGCTCGGCGAGAAGCAGGCCGGGCGGAGCACCGGTGGCGCCGTCGACGCGATCTGGATCAACGGAGAGAACTTCGCCACCGGTGTCCAGGCCGACCTGTGGCGGTGCGACTGGGCCGACGACCTGCCCAACGCGCAGTACGTCGACCTCGCCGCCCCGGCCGTGCAGACCGACTTCGGGACGCCCGTCGCGGGCTGCGAGGCGGCCTGGCAGCAGGCCAACTCCGCGCTCGTCTACGACAGTGCCGACCTCGACCCGGCCGACGTCGCCTCGGTCGCCTCCTTCGAGTCGTGGGTCGAGGCCAACCCCGGCTCCTTCACCTACCCGGCGCCGCCGGACTTCACCGGCTCCATGGCGGTGCGCACGTTCCTCTACGACTCCCTGGCGGCCACAGGAGGGCCCGAGGCGCTGCTCGAGGGTGAGCCCGACCCCACCTCGGAGGCGTTCACCACCGCGACGTCGCAGACCTTCGCCCGGCTCAACGCCCTCGAGCCGAGCCTGTGGCGCGGCGGGTCGACGTACCCCCAGAGCCAGGAGGACATCGAGAAGCTCTACGCCGACGGCGAGATCAGCGCGTACTTCACCTACGGCCCCGGCGCCGTCGGGCCCCAGGTCGCCGACGGGGTCTACCCCGCCAGCACCCGCGAGGCCGTGCTCGCGCCCGGCAACATCAGCAACGTCAGCTTCGTGACGATCCCGGCGAACGCCGCGCACCAGGCCGGCGCGTTGGTGCTGGCCAACGTGCTCCAGGACCCCGAGGTGCAGCTCGCGCTCTTCGAGGCCAACGGCGCCTACCCGGCCATCGACGTCAGCACCACGAGCGCGGAGGTCCGCGCCGCCTTCGACGCGGTGCAGGTCGAGGAGTCGGTGCTCGACCTCGGTGCGCTCACCTCCGATGCCCGGCCCGAGCTGGCCGGCGCCTACCTCACCGCGATCGAGAAGGGCTGGACGACCGAGGTCCAGCAGCGCTAGCACCGTGACCTCCACCCATCCCAGCGCTCCCGGCGTTCCGAGCCGAGCGGGCCGGCGCGGCCTGCCCGAGCCGGCCCGGGTCGCGCTGCTGCTCGCCCCCGCCCTGGTGGTCGTGGGCGTGTTCTTCGTGGGTGGCGTCAGCCAGGCGGTGCTGCAGAGCCTGGGGCGCCAACCGTTCCTCGGCGAGACCGACTGGTCGCTCGACGCCTACCGCACGGTGCTCGCCGACCCTGCTTTCCGCGCCTCCTTGACCCTCACGCTGCGCGTCGTGCTGCTCTCCACCGCCCTCGCCACCGGTCTGGGGGTGGGCCTCGCGCTCGTCGTACGACGCTTCGCCCGCGGCCGGCTGACCAGCCTGCTCCAGGCCACGCTCGCCGTGCCGCACCTCGTGGGAGCCCTGTGCATCGCGCTGCTGCTCTCGCCGTCGGGGTTGATCTCACGCGCGGGCTCCACGGTCGGGCTGGTCGACGACGCCGCGGCGTTCCCGGTGCTGACCAACGACGCCTTCGGCTGGGGCATCATCGCGGAGTACACGTGGAAGGAGACGCCGTTCATCGCCGTCGTCGCGCTCGCCGCGCTCAACCCCCAGGTGCGCGACCTGGAGAACGTCGCGCGCAGCCTCGGTGCCGGCGGCCTGCGCCGCCTGCGCACGGTGACGCTGCCGATGCTCGCTCCTCCGGTCGCTGCCGCCTCGGTGCTGGTCGCTGCCTTCGCTGCCGCCTCCTACGAGGTGCCGCGGCTGCTCGGGCAGTCGTTCCCGGCGGCGCTCCCGGTGGTGGCGCTGCAGCGCTTCCGCGACACCGACCTGCTCGTGCGTCCCGAGGCGATGGCGATCGCCACGATCCTCGCCGTGCTCAGCCTGCTGTTCGTCGTGGGCTACCTCGCGCTGCTGTCCCGGCTGACCCGGAGGGCCCTGTGACGAGCACGGTGGCCGACCCGACGAGCGAGCACGCTGACGAGCACACGGCCGGGGCCGACCTGCGCGGCCGCCTGGTGGTCGCCGCGGTCGTGGTCGCCGTGCTGCTCCCGCTGCTCCCGCTGGTGCTGTGGGCGGTGGCCGGCTCCTACCGCTATCCCGCCGTCCTTCCCGAGCGGCTCAGCCGGCGCGGCCTCGACCGCGTGCTCGACGGGGAGGTCGTCGGCGCGCTCGTGACGTCGGTGAGCATCGCGAGCATCGTGGCGCTGCTGGCCTGCGCGATCGGCTTGTCGGCCGGTCGCGCCCTGGGTCTCCACCGCTTCCGCGGTCGACGGCTGGTGCAGTTCCTGCTGCTGGCGCCGGTGATCGTGCCAGGACTGGCGGTGACGCTCGGGCTCCAGGTGTTCTTCGTCCGCTACGGGCTCTCGGACTCAGCGACGGGTGTGGTGCTGGTGCAGCTGATGCCGACCGTGCCGTACGCCGCGATCCTGCTGGGGGCCGCCTACGCCAACCTCGACGTCGACTTCGAGCGGCAGGCCCGCTCCCTGGGAGCCGGACCGGTGCGCACGTTCGTGACCGTCACCGTGCCGCTGCTGCGCCCGGCGCTGGTCACCACGGCGCTGCTGACGTTCCTGATCTCCTGGCACGAGTACATCCTCACGCTGCTCATCGGCGGCGGCCAGGTGACCACGCTGCCGCTGCTGCTGTTCTCGGCCATCCAGTCCTCCGACCGTACGGCGGCCGCGGCGCTCGGGCTGCTCGTCGTGCTGCCGCCGGTGCTCGTCGTCCTCGCGGTCGCCCGGCGCCTGCGCGGGCGCGAGGACGCCTGGCTGGGGGTGGCCCGTGGCTGACGCGACCACCACCGGAGCCGCCGGGCTCACCGTCGTCGGCCTGGGTCGACGCTTCGGCGACACGACCGCGGTGACCGACCTCGACCTCACCCTCGAGCCGGGCTCCTTCACCGCGCTGCTCGGCCCGTCGGGCTGCGGCAAGAGCACCACGCTCAGCATGGTCGCGGGCCTGGTCGCGCCCACCTCGGGCGACGTGCTGCTCGACGGACGCTCGCTGCTGGGGGTTGCGCCCGAGAAGCGACCGGTGTCGCTGGTCTTCCAGAAGCCGCTGCTCTTCCCGCACCTCACCGTCGAGCAGAACGTCGGCTACGGCCTGCGTGCACGTCGTACCGACCGGCGGACGACCCGCTCGGCCGTGGGCGAGATGCTCGAGAGGGTGCGGCTGGACGGTCTGGGAGCGCGCCGCGTGGGTGAGCTGTCGGGGGGCCAGGAGCAGCGCGTCGCCCTGGCGCGCGCGTTGGTGCTGCGGCCCCGCCTGCTGCTCCTCGACGAGCCCTTCTCCCAGCTCGACGCCGACCTGCGCACCGAGATGCGTCGGCTCGTGCGCGAGCTGCACGACGCCTCGGAGCTGACCACCCTGTTCGTGACCCACGACCAGGACGAGGCAGTCGAGCTGGCCGACCGGGTCGCGCTGATGCTCGAGGGGCGCCTGGCCGGATGGGGCACGCCCGAGGACTTCTACACCCGCCCGCCGTCCCTGGCTGCGGCTCGGTTCTTCGGGGCGGTCAACGAGGTGCGCGGACACGTGCGCGACGGCTGCTTCGAGACCGCCGACGCCTCGGTGCAGGTGTCGTGTGCGGGGGTCGCGAGCGGACCGGCGGTGCTCGTCATCCGTCCGGAGGCCGTGGCCCTGGGCGGCACCACGCCGTCGCGCGTGCACAGCACCCGCTTCGCCGGCTCCGACGTCCTGGTCGACACCGAGCTCCCCGACGCGCAACGGCTGCGGGTCCGGGTGCCGCTCGACACCCGGATCGCCGTCGGCGACCGGCTCGGGCTCGCCCTGCCCGCCGCCCGCTGCACCGTCTTCCCCACCCCGACCCCCCAGGAGCTCTCGTGAGTCGCTCGACCTACCTCAAGGCAGCGGTGTTCGTGCTGCTGCTCGTCGCTGCGGTGGTGGTGCAGCTCTCCGTCGGGTTGCCGACCCGTGAGGAGCTCCAGTCGCTGCTCGACGGCCTCGGCGCGGTGGCGATCCCTGCGTTCATCGCGGTCTACGTCGTCGCCTCGCTGCTGCCGGTCGGACCCAGCGCGCTGCTGACGATCGTCGGCGGGGCGTTCCTGGGCTTCGCGGTCGCCCTCGTGTCGGTGCTGGTGGCCGCGATCATCGCCGCGGTGGCAGCCTTCCTGATCGCCCGGGTGCTCGGCCGTGACGTCGTGGCCGGCATCAGCAACGAGCGCGTGCGCCGCCTCGACGCGAGCGTCAGCGAGCACGGCTTCGGCGCGGTGATCCTGGCCCGGCTCGTGCCGGTGGTCCCCTTCACCACTGCCAACTACGCCTTCGGGCTCACCTCGGTCAGCCTCGGCTCCTACGCCGCCGCCACGGCCGTCGGGATCATCCCCGGCACCGCGGTCTACGTCGCCGTGGGTGCCTACGGCGTCGAGCCGACCTCCCCGCCCTTCCTGCTCGCGCTGCTCGGCCTCGTGCTGCTCACGGTCCTGGGGCTCTGGCGCTCGCGCCGCACGGCCCCGGCCTGAGCGAGAGGGCGGGCCTGGGGTCGGGTGGGGCTGAACAGCGCCGGGCGAGGACAAAACTCCTGCTTACCCGACAAACCTTTGTCGGGTAAGCAGGAGATTCACCAGTTAACTGGTGGAACTCCCGAGGCTCACGCCCCGCGCGCCATCCACCGCAGCCGCATCCGGGCCAGCGCCGAGGTGACCTGCCGCGTCGGGGTGGCCGCCAGGTCGGCGCGGCCCTGGGCCAGCGAGGCCTTCCAGACGCCGTCGGACCACGAGGGGTAGGCGTGCATCGCCCCGGCCATGGTCCGGGCCTTGAGGCCCGCCTGTCCGGCGAGCAACGTCTCGGCGAGGATCTCGCCGGCGCGCGGTCCGACCACGGAGGCGCCGACGATCCGGCCACGCTTGTCGAGCACGAGCTGGGAGTAGCCGCTGGTGCGACCCTCGGCGATCGCGCGGTCGACCTCGTGGTGCTCGATCGTGTGGGCGCGCAGGTCGGGGCTGCTGTCGGCGGCGAGCCCGAAGGAGGCGACCTCCGGCTGGGTGTAGGTGATGCGCGGCACCAGGTCGGGCTGCACGCGTCGGCGCAACCCCAGCACCGCATTGCTCGCGGCCAGGGACCCGTGGTTGCCCGCAACGTGGGTGAACGGCGCGTGACCGGTCAGGTCGCCGGCCGCCCAGATCCGCTTGTTGCTGGTGCGGAGCGAGGGGCTGACGTCGATGAAGCCGCGGTCGGTGACGTCGACCCCGGCGGCCTCGAGCCCGAGCGAGGACGTCGTGGGACGGCGTCCGACGGAGACGAGGACCACGTCGAAGGCGATCTCGTCGCCGTTGTCGAGGTGGGCGACACCGTCGGAGACGGACTCCAGGAGCGAGCCCAGGCGTACGTCGATCCCGTCGGTGGCGAACGCCTCGGCCAGAGCCGCCGAGGCAGCCGGCGGCTCGCCGGAGATGAGGCGGTCGGCAGCCTCGACGATCGTGACCGCCGAGCCGAGGCGGGCGAAGCCCTGCCCGAGCTCGCAGCCGATCGGGCCACCGCCGAGCACCAGGAGTCGCTCGGGGAGCTTCTCCAGCGACCAGATGGTGTCGGAGGTGACGTAGTTGGCCTCGGCGAGCCCGGGCAGACCGGGCACGACCGGGCTGGACCCGGTGGCGAGCAGCGCCTGGTCGAAGGCGACCGGGACACCGTCGACGGTGGCCGAGCGGGGCCCGGTGAAGTGCACCGTGCCCTGGGCGACCTTCGCTCCCGCGCGTCGTACGGCGTCGGGGGAGTCGACCGGCTCGATGGTGCTGATCGTGGCGTGGACGTGGGCCATCACGGCCGCGAAGTCGACGTCGACAGGTCCGGTGTGGACGCCGAGCGCACTGGCCTCGCGGGCGTCGGCCGCCGCGTGACCGGCGGCGAGCAACGCCTTGCTCGGCACGCAGCCGGTCCACAGGCAGTCACCCCCGGTGCGGGCGCGTTCGACGAGCAGGGTGCTCGCGCCGAAGCCGGCGGCGGTGTGCGCCGCGACCAGGCCGGCCGTGCCACCCCCGACGATGAGCAGGTCCCACGGCTTGCCGTCGGGCGCGGTGAGGGAGTCGGAGGCCCAGGCAGCTGAGTCGTGCTCGCCGCTCACTGCGTGCCGCCCGAGCGCAGACGGTCGACCGTCTCGTCGATGCGGGCCTGCGCGGCGGGATCGACGCCTCGTCGGGCGTCGAAGTTGCGGAGCTCGGCCTTCAGGGCACGCCGTTCGGCCAGCGAGGTCGCGCACCGGCGGCAGGTCGCGACGTGACGCGAGAGCCGGGCGGCCTCGAAGGGCGGGAGCGTGGCCGAGGGGTCGGCATCGATGTAGCGGTCGAGCCGGCGGGTGGCCCACCAGCAGGTGAGCATGCTGCTCATCATGAGCGGTCCTCCGAAGAAGTGGGTCGTAGGTGGGTGAGCTGCTTGCGCAGGCGTGCGCGGCCGCGGCTGAGTCGTGACATCACGGTGCCGAGAGGCACGTCGAGCACGGCCGCTGCCTCGGCGTAGGTGAGACCGTCGACATCGACGAGCAGGACCGCCGCGCGGAAGCGCGGGTCGAGCGTGGCGAGGGCCCGCTCGATCACGGCATCGAGCTGGCGGTCGTCGACGAGGTCCTCGGGCGAGGAAGCGGTCCTGACACCGAACGCCGGCCGGTTGGCCTCCAGCGTCGGCTGCTCGGCCAGGAGCGGCCGGGTGCGACGCAGGCTGTTGAGGTGGGTGCGCCGCAGGATCGTGAGCAGCCACGCCCGCGGGTGCCGGCCGTCGAAGGTGTCGATGGCTCGCACGGCGCGCACGAGCGTGTCCTGGACGACGTCCTCGCCGTCCTGCCACGAGCCGGTGAGGCTGTAGGCCACCCGCAGGAGGGTCGGGATCTCGGGCTCGACGTAGCGCTCGAACGCGGCGGCGTAGGCTGCCCTCGCGGCCGTGCTCGAGCTCACTGGTCGTCTCCACGTCACGAGAACCCGCCGGCGGCTCCGGATCCTTCCCGGCCACGGGACGGTCCTCGGGGTCGGGTGCAGTCGGGGCCATCACCCCAGCATGACGGGTGTGACCGACACCGGGGGTCTTGAGACAGCAGGGAGGTACGGCGATCCTGGGGGCATGACCCGTGCCGTCGACCTCACGATCACCGGACGCGTGCAGGGCGTGTCGTTCCGTTACTACGCCACCAGGGAGGCCGCGCATCTCGAGGTGGCGGGCTGGGTGCGCAACCAGCCCGACGGCTCGGTCGCCCTGCACGCCGAGGGGCCCGACGCCGCGGTCGACGCGCTCGTCCGGTGGTGTGGCAGCGGCCCGCCGGGCGCCCGGGTCGAGCGGGTGGAGGTCACCGAGGGCGACGTCACCGGAGCGGCCGGTTTCGACGTGCGGTCCTGACCGCACGTCCGGTCGACGACCTCAGGCGCGGGCGTCGCCGCCCCAGTTGGCCAGCTTGGTGGCCACGGTGTGCAGGTCGGCGCGCCAGACGTCCTCGGGTCCGGCAGGCAGGATCTCGTCCCACTCGCACGCGGGGGAGCCGAGCACGTTGGTCAGACGAGCGGTGCGGGCGAAGAACCACTGGTGGAAGTGCGACCCGCCGTCCCCCCAGCGGTTGACGTGCACCCGACCGATCTCGGGGAGGTGCTCGATGATCCGCACGAGGCGGTTCGTGATCCGGCCGAGCTGCGAGGCCTCCTCGTCGCCGAGGGTGCCGATGTCGACGTGCTCGCGGGTGTGCAGCGTGAGCACGAGCGGCAGGCCGGAGGGCGCGCCGTGGTGGGTGAGCACCCAGATCTCGTCCTCCCACACGATCCGGTCGGGGTCGAAACCGACGCAGGCGCCGCACGGCTTGGCCGGGTCCTCGCCGAAGCGGGCGGGCTCGTCGGACGGAGGCTGCAGCGTGCGCGGCACGATCTGTCCGTCGACGACCTCCCACGGGAAGATGTCCCAGTCGCCCTGCGGCGGCATCGGGAGGTGACCGTCGGTGCCCACGGCAGCGACGACGCGGGCGTAGATCTCTTCAGCAGACTCCGGCATGGCAGCACCATGCCACCCACCTCCGTGCTGCCGCACGCGAGGGGGATCCGCCACGCCGGTCGGCTCCGTCGGCCCCGGCCCGTCCGCTCCGCCGAGGGGTGGACGAGCGAGCAGGTCGCACTCCCTAGACTGAGGGCGTGCTGAACATCCCCGAGGCCCCGGCGATCGAGGGTGCGCGCCACCTCCACTCCGGCAAGGTCCGCGACCTCTACGAGCTCACCGACGGCCCGCACGCCGGTCACCTGCTGATGGTGGCCAGCGACCGGATCTCGATCTTCGACTTCGTCCTCGACTCCACCATCCCCGACAAGGGCGAGATCCTCACCCGGATGTCGCTGTGGTGGTTCGACCAGCTCGCCGACCTCGTGCCGGGCCACGTCGTGTCGACCGACGTGCCGGCCGCGGTGGCCGGGCGGGCGGTCATCTGCCAGAAGCTCGACATGTATCCGGTCGAGTGCGTCGCCCGCGGCTACCTCACCGGCTCCGGGCTCCTCGACTACCACGCCACCGGCGAGGTGTGCGGGATCGCGCTGCCGCCCGGTCTCCTCGACGGGAGCCGCCTGGCCCAGCCGATCTTCACGCCGGCCACCAAGGCCGACCTCGGCGACCACGACGAGAACGTCTCCTACGCCGCGGTGGAGGCCACCATCGGCGCCGAGGCCGCAGCCACGCTGCGCGACCTCACGCTGTCGGTCTACGCCCGCGCCGACGACCTCGCCCGCGAGCGCGGCATCATCCTGGCCGACACCAAGCTCGAGTTCGGGCTCTCCACCGACGGCACCGTCGTGCTCGGCGACGAGGTCCTCACCCCGGACTCCTCGCGCTTCTGGCCCGCCGACGACTGGCAGCCCGGCAAGCCGCAGCCCTCCTACGACAAGCAGATCGTGCGCAACTGGGCGCTCTCGGCCGAGTCGGGCTGGGACAAGGCGTCCGGCGAGGCGCCTCCGACCCTGCCGCCGGAGGTCGTCGAGCGCACCCGTGCCCGCTACCTCGAGGCCTACGAGCGCCTGACCGGGGAGACCTGGTGAACGGGCGCAGCGTGCGGTTCCCGGTGAGCTGCGAGGTGGCCTACGACTACCTCGTCGACCCTGCGCAGCGGGCGAGCTGGCAGTCGAGCCTCAAGTCCGTGACCGACATCGTCGGAGAGGACGGCGTCGTGGGCCAGACCTGGACCGACGTCACCACCGCGGGCGTCAAGCCCCGCATGGAGCTCACCGACGCCGACCGGCCCTACCTGTGGTCCGAGCGGGGTGCCTGGGGGAGGTTCGCCGCCATCCTCACGCTCACCTTCACCGCGGCCGGCGACGGGTGCGACGTCGTGCCCACGATGGAGGTCCGGGCCACCGGTCCCGCGCGTCCCCTCGGCATGATCCTGCACCGCATCGCGCCCCTCGCGGTGCGTTCGGACCTCAAGCGCGCGGCGCGGATCCTCGGTTCCTGAGGCGCAGGCAGGCACGGACGCCGACGCACACCGTGGTGCGCGTCACGTGTCACTGAGTAGGGTCATCTCGTGACCGACTACAACCTCGCCAGCCTCCTCGAGGACACCACCGCTGCCCAGCCGGACCGCGACGCGATCGTGCTGGGCGAGACCCGGCTCACCTACGCGCAGGTCAACGGCGCCGCCAACCAGGTCGCCAACCTGCTCGCCTCGCGCGGGATCCAGAAGGGCGACAAGGTGGCGCTGAGCTGCCCCAACCTGCCGTACTTCTCGATCGTCTACTTCGGCATCCTCAAGGCCGGCGCCACCGTCGTGCCGCTCAACGTCCTGCTCAAGGGCCGTGAGGTGGCCTATCACCTCGCCGACTCCGACGCGAAGGCCTACTTCTGCTTCCAGGGCACCCCGGAGCTCGCGATCGGCGCCGAGGGTCACGCCGGTTTCGTCGAGACCGACGCCTGCACCGACTTCTTCATGATCACCGCCGACCCGATGGCGGCCAGCCCCATCGAGGGCACCGAGACGATGGTCCAGGCGATGGGTCAGCAGCCGGGCACGTTCGACACCGTGGTCACCGACGAGGACGACACCGCGGTCATCCTCTACACCTCCGGCACGACCGGTCAGCCCAAGGGTGCCGAGCTGCGCCACCGCAACATGCGCGACAACGCGCTGGCCGGCGCAGACCTGTTCGGGGCGAGCAAGGACCGCCCCGACACCTACCTCTGCGTGCTGCCGCTCTTCCACTCCTTCGGCCAGACCGTCATCCAGAACGGCGGCTTCGCCTTCGGTGGCACCGTCGTCATGCTGCCCCGCTTCGAGGCCGGCCCGGCGCTGGAGCTGATGCTCAAGCACAAGGTCACCTTCTTCGCCGGCGTCCCGACGATGTACTGGGGTCTGCTCGGCGCGCTCGAGGAGGGCGTCGACGTCAGTGCACTGGCCGAGAACCTCCGTGTCGCAGCCGCAGGTGGCTCCGCGCTGCCGGTCGAGGTGCACAAGAACTTCCAGAAGAAGTTCGGCGTCAGCATCCTCGAGGGCTACGGCCTCTCCGAGACCTCGCCGGTCGCCAGCTTCAGCCCGTACGGCGAGGAGCCGCGCGTCGGCTCGATCGGCAAGCCGATCCCCGGGGTGGAGATGAAGCTCCTCAAGCCCGACAGCTGGGACGAGATCGACGGCTCCGACCCTGACGCGGTCGGCGAGATCGCGATCAAGGGCCACAACATCATGAAGGGCTACTACAACCGCCCCGACGCCACCGCGGAGTCGATCCAGGACGGGTGGTTCCGCTCCGGCGACCTCGGTCGCAAGGACGAGGACGGCTGGTACTACATCGTCGACCGCTCCAAGGACATGATCATCCGCGGCGGCTACAACGTCTATCCCCGCGAGATCGAGGAGGTGCTCCTCACGCACCCGGCCGTCTCGCTCGCCGCCGTGATCGGTGTGCCTCACGAGAGCCACGGCGAGGAGATCAAGGCCGTCGTGATCCTGGAGAAGGACGCCTCGGTCACCGAGGAGGAGCTCGTCGCCTGGGGCAAGGAGCAGATGGCCTCCTACAAGTACCCGCGCCAGGTGCAGATCGTCACCGACCTGCCGATGACGGCCACCGGCAAGATCCTCAAGCGCGAGCTCTCCTGACGATGGTGCGGGTGCTGGGGCTGGCCGTCGCGGTCGTCATGATCGTGCTCGGCCTGCTCTGGACCCTGCAGGGGCTCGGCTACGTCGACGGCGCGATGGCCGACGTCGAGCTCTGGGCCGTGCTCGGCCCGATCGTGGCCGGCCTCGGCCTGGCCCTCGGCATCGTCCTGGTGCAGCGGCGCTGACCCCGCCCGGCGGTGGGGGCGGCGCCGCTGACCCTCAGGCGAACGGGTTGGGCAGGGCGCCCGGCAGCTTGGCGAGCAGCTCGCGCGCCTCGGCAGCCACCTTGTGCTCGACGAGCACCTCGTAGCGGGTGGCCACGACCTGGGTGACCGACTGGAAGTCGCGCTGCCCGCGGGTCATCGCGTAGCCGAGCAGGGCCCAGATGAGGCCGAAGAAGACACCGAAGACCACGGTCGCGAGGATGGTGGTCAGCGCGTTCTCCTCGGTGAACAGGCTGAACAGCACCCCGATGAACAGACCGAGCCAGGCGCCCGAAGCGGCCCCGCCGATCGCCACGCGGCCGGTGTTGAGCCGCCCGGTGATCTTCTCGATCCGCTTGAGGTCGGTGCCGACGATCATGCAGTTCTCGACCGGGAAGTGCTCGTCGCTGAGGAAGTCGACGGCCTTCTGGGCCGCGGCGTAGTCGTCGTAGACGGCGAGGGACTGGGGGAACTCCAGGCGCAGGGGCGACGAGGAGCCGGGGCGGTTGGACGGTGCGGACATGCTCATGACCCCCAGTGTGCCAACCGCAGCGGATTCCTGAGCAACTCACAGGCCGTTCTCACCTGCGCGCGGGAGCGTGGGGGACATGTCGATCCCTGACGCCGCCGGTTCCCGCTCCGAGAAACACCCCGCCACCGAGGTCCCGACCACGCGCGCACGGGGCGCTGCGGACCGGGGCGGCAGGCGCCGACGTGTGTTCGTCACTGCCGGGCTCACCGCCTCTGCCGCGGTGCTGGCGATGTCGGTGCAGGCGTCCGCCCAGGAGAGCGCCGCCGGGGGCGCTTCGTCGTACGGCGACGGGCCACTGGTCGAACCCGTCGAGGACGAGCCGCAGGCGCCTCTCTAGGATGGGTGCGTGCCCAAGGTCGTTGTCGACGTCATGCCCAAGCCCGAGATCCTCGATCCTCAGGGGAAGGCCGTGCTCGGCGCGCTGCCCCGTCTGGGGTTCAGCGGGGTCGCCGACGTACGTCAGGGCAAGCGTTTCGAGCTCGAGTTCGACGGGGAGATCACCGAGGCGGTGCTCGCCGAGGTCCACGAGATGGCCGAGAAGCTGCTGTCCAACCCGGTGATCGAGAACTTCACCGTCACGGTGCCGTCGGCCGACGCCGACGCTCAGGCGTGATCGCGCGATGAAGATCGGGGTCGTCACCTTCCCGGGCTCGCTCGACGACGCGGACGCCCAGCGCGCCGTGAGCATCGGCGGCCACGAAGCCGTGGCCCTGTGGCACGGCGACCACGACCTGCGCGGCGTGGACGCTGTCGTGCTGCCGGGTGGGTTCTCCTACGGCGACTACCTGCGCTGCGGAGCCATCTCGCGCTTCTCGCCGGTGATGGCCGAGGTCATCGAGGCCGCCGAGCGCGGCATGCCGGTCCTCGGCATCTGCAACGGCTTCCAGATCCTGTGTGAGTCGCACCTGCTGCCGGGCGCGCTGATCCGCAACGACCACCAGAAGTTCGTCTGCCGCGACCAGCGCCTGCGCATCGAGAACGTCGCGACGCCGTGGACCTCGGCCTACACCGAGGGCCAGGAGATCACGATCGTGCTCAAGAACGGCGAGGGCGGCTTCGTCGCCGACGCCGACACCCTTGACCGGATCGAGGGCGAGGGCCAGGTCGTGGCGCGCTACCTCGACCACAACCCCAACGGCTCGCTGCGCGACATCGCCGGCATCACCAACGCCCGCGGCAACGTCGTGGGCCTCATGCCGCACCCCGAGCACGCGGTCGAGGACCTCACCGGCGCCGGGACCGACGGTCTCGGCTTCTTCACCTCGTTGGCTGTCGCGACCTTCGCATGAGCCGCTCGACCCTCGAGCCGACGACCGGTCGTCGTTCGGTGAGTCCGCGCCGGCTGCTGCGCCACGTCGCGGTCGCCGAGGCGATCACCTGGACCCTGCTGCTGATCGGCATGTTCCTGAAGTACGTCACCGAGACCACCGAGCTGGGTGTCCGCGTCTTCGGGATGGTGCACGGCATCGTGTTCATCGCCTACTGCCTGACCGTCGTGCTGGTCGCGGTCGACCAGCGCTGGAGCCCGCGGCTGGCCCTGGCGGGGCTGTTCGCCGCCGTCCCGCCGTTCGCCACCCTGCTCTTCGAGGTCCTCCTCGAACGGCGCCGACCGGTGGCCCACGACTGGCGCCTGGTGACCGAGTCGCCTTCGCGTGCCGTCGACCGGCCCGTGGCGTGGGTGCTGCGGCACCCTGGGCGGGGAGCCCTCGTGGGTCTGCTCGCGGTCGCGGTGCTGACCGGGCTGGCCCTGCTGGTGGGCCCGCCCGTCGGCGGCTGAGTCAGCCGTCCGTCAGCGCTTCCCGCCGCGCAGCTTGTTCCAGGTCGCCTTGTCGACCACGCCGCTGGAGGAGAGCCCGACCGAGGCCTGGTAGGACTCGACCGCCTTGGCGGTGCGGGTGTCGAAGACACCGTTGGCGCGGACCCTCGAGCCGTTGTTGGCGGCGTTGAGTGCGCGCTGGACGCGGCGTACGTAGGGACCGGCGGTGCCGACCTTCTGCACGGGTCGGAGGCCGGCGCTCAGCAGGCTGATCCAGTCGCGGCGGAACCAGCGGTCGTCCGCGCCGTAGCCGCGCTTGGCCTTCCAGGCGTTCGCGGCGCGGATCGTGCCCTTGCTGTAGACGCCGTGGAGCTTGCCGGAGTACAGGCCCTTCTCGGAGAGCAGGCACTGCAGCGCCTTGACCATGCGGGCCGGCGGCTTGGAGTCGGCGGTCTTCGGGCGGAGCGGGGCGTAGTCGGGGAACGAGACCGTCACGCCGCCGCAGTGCTCCTCGCGCTCGGCCACCGAGCCGGCGCCGAGGTCGAGGTAGTTGGTGTCGATGTTGATCCGCACGCCGCCCCACACCTCGTCGTGGCCGCCGCGGTACTGCTTGACGCGATCGCGCGGCTGCCAGCCGTCGCTGCGGACGTAGGAGGAGGACGTGTTGGCCTGACCGTCCCAACGGGCCAGCCAGATCCGGTCGGGGAGCACGAAGGCGTTGGGGCGCTCGACGCGGGCGTCGTCGAGCATCGCGATGCCCGAGCTGGCGCTGGAGTAGACCCCGGTGACGAAGCCGGCAGCCTTGATCTTCTTGTTGTAGGCGCTGAGGAAGGCCAGCGCCGACTCGCGGCAGTCGGTGTTGCCGATGTCGAAGCCCTCGAGGTCGTACCAGAGGGTGCTGCCGGGGGTCAGCCCGAGCGCGGTGGCGTCGGTGATCGTGCCCTCTGCGGTGTTCTGGCCCATCCGGCGCGCCTGGCTGTACTTGCCGCGGCCGCGCTTGGGGCTGATCACGAAGTCGTCGTCGTAGCGCGGGAAGCGCGGCTGGCACGAGGCCTGCGGGCCGAGGGTGATCGGCAGCAGGCGCCAGCCCTTGCGCAGCTGGACGCGGACCCACTGCGGGGTCAGGTTGGGCTGGCTGCGGCAGGCACGGGAGTCACCGGAGATGTAGATGCCGACCGCGAGGTAGGGCGAGGTGTCCAGCCAGCGGTCCATCATCGACTGGGTCGGCGTGACGCACTGGTCGAAGCCGTAGCCGGTGAAGTCCCCGGGCGTGACCGGGTTGGGCTCGTTGCGACGCTTGCCGGCCATGGGGGCGGCCGTGGCGACGGCGCCGCTGGAGACGCTGGTCGAGGCGGGGCCGGCGGCGCTTGCGGCGCCGGTGGCCGGGGCGCTCAGGCCGACGGCGACCAAGGCGCCGAGGGAGAGGGTGACGGCGCTACGGCGCCAGACGGAGCAGGGGGAAGTGGCCGTGGTCATGAGGCGGAACTCCAGGGGAAGAGGTGGGCGATTCCGTCGCGGTGAAGGGCGAAACGCGGGTGCAGTTGCGTCACCCTAACCCCACAAGTCACACCGGTAACAGGATCGCGGTGAACTACAACCCTGTAGTTCCGCGGCCGGTGGTGCCGCCCGCTCACCGGGGTGACCTGCGCGGTGGGCGCTCGACGTACGCCGGTAGATTGGGGCCCGTGCCTGAGCCCCGCTCCGACGTCAACGTGCCCGCTCTCGACACGGTCGCCGTGGCCGGTGACGACCCGGGGCGCGAGCAGCCGTGGGCCGACCTGGGCCTGAAGGCCGACGAGTACCAGTCGATCCGCGAGATCCTGGGACGTCGCCCCACCAGCTCCGAGCTCGCGATGTACTCGGTCATGTGGAGCGAGCACTGCTCCTACAAGTCGACCAAGGTGCACCTCAAGCAGTTCGGCGAGATCCCCCAGACGACCCCGGTCGGCAAGATGCTGGCCGGCATCGGCGAGAACGCCGGCGTCCTCGACATCGGTCAGGGCTACGCCGTCACGTTCAAGGTCGAGTCGCACAACCACCCGTCGTTCGTGGAGCCCTACCAGGGCGCGGCCACCGGCGTCGGCGGCATCGTGCGCGACATCCTGGCCATGGGCGCCCGCCCGGTCGCGGTGATGGACCCGCTGCGCTTCGGCCCGCTCGACGCCCCTGACACCCACCGGGTGCTGCCCGGGATCGTCGCCGGCGTCGGCGGCTACGGCAACATGCTCGGCCTGCCCAACATCGGCGGCGAGGCGGTCTTCGACGCCTCCTACCTCGGCAACCCGCTCGTCAACGCGCTGTGCGTCGGCGTGCTGCGCCACGAGGACCTCCACCTCGCCAAGGCCTCCGGCGTCGGCAACCAGGTGATCCTCTACGGCGCCAAGACCGGCGGCGACGGCATCGGCGGGGTCAGCATCCTGGCCAGCGAGACCTTCGAGAGCACCGGCCCGGCCAAGCGCCCCGCCGTCCAGGTGGGCGACCCCTTCATGGAGAAGCTGCTCATCGAGTGCACGCTCGAGCTCTTCGCCGCCGGCATCGTGGCCGGCATCCAGGACCTCGGCGGCGCCGGGCTCTCCTGCGCCACGTCCGAGCTCGCCAGCGCCGGCGACGGCGGCATGTCGGTCGAGCTCGACCGGGTGCCGCTGCGCGACTCCACGCTCGCGCCCGAGGAGATCCTCATGAGCGAGAGCCAGGAGCGGATGATGGCGGTCGTCGAGCCCGGCGACGTCGCCGCGTTCATGGAGATCTGCGCCAAGTGGGAGGTCGAGGCCGTCGTCATCGGCGAGGTCACCGACACCGGTCGCCTCGAGATCGACTGGCACGGCGAGCGCGTCGTCGACGTGCCCCCGCGCTCGGTCGCCCACGACGGCCCCACCTATCACCGCCCCTACGCCCGCCCGTCGTGGCAGGACGCGCTCCAGGCCGACGGCGCCGAGGCGCTGCCCCGCCCGACCACGGGCGAGGAGCTCCGCGAGACCGTGCTGCGGCTCGCGGCCAGCCCCAACCTGTGCGACAAGTCGTGGATCACCGACCAGTACGACCGCTACGTGCGCGGCAACACCGTGCTCTCGCAGCCCTCCGACTCCGGCATGGTCCGCGTCGACGAGGAGACCAACCTCGGGGTCGCGGTCTCCACCGACTGCAACGGTCGCTTCGCCAAGCTCGACCCCTACACCGGCGCCCGGCTGGCGCTGGCCGAGTCCTACCGCAACGTCGCCACCGGCGGCGCCGTACCGCTGGCGATCTCGGACTGCCTCAACTTCGGCTCGCCGGAGGACCCCGACGTGATGTGGCAGTTCGCCGAGGCCTGCCGTGGGCTCAAGGACGCCTGCCTCGAGCTCGGCATCCCGGTCACCGGCGGCAACGTCAGCCTCTACAACCAGACCGGCGAGACCGCGATCCTGCCGACCCCGGTCGTCGCCGTGCTCGGTGTGATCGAGGACGTCACCCGGCGTACGCCGACCGGCTTCCGCTCGGTCGAGGGCGACGACGCAGGCGACACCGTGCTGCTGCTCGGCGAGACCCGCGAGGAGCTCTCCGGCTCCGAGTGGGCCCACGTCGTGCACGACCACCTCGGCGGCTTGCCGCCGGTGGTGGACCTGGCGGCCGAGAAGCGCCTGGCCGAGCTGCTCCACGACGCGGTCGGCCTGCTGACCAGCGCCCACGACCTCTCCGACGGCGGCCTGGCCCAGACGCTGGTCGAGTCGTCGCTGCGCCACATGTGCGGCGTCCGCGTCGACGTCGGTGCCGTCGCCGAGGACCCGTTCGTCGCGCTCTTCTCGGAGTCGGCGGCGCGCGTGCTCGTCACCGTGCCGCACGACGACGTCGACCGCCTGACCGCGCTCGCCGGCGAGCACGGCGTCCCCGTCACGACGCTCGGCACCACCGGCGGCGACGTCCTCGAGGTCACCGGGGTCTTCGACCTCAACCTCCTCGAGCTGCGCTCGGCCTGGATGAAGACCCTGCCGCTCGCCCTCGCCTGAGGCTTCCGCCGGCCCGAGGCATGTTACTGACTGTTGTGCCTACTGCCCTGCGGTTGTGGGCGCTGGGTAGTGCACACAACAGTCAGTAACATCCGCCACCGACCCGCGCCGCCGCCATCCGTACGGCGACCCGGCACGAACCACTGGCTGTGATCGCACGTCGTAGGGTCCTCGCACTGCCCGTCGCCGGGCTGGCCGTCCTCGGCGCCGGCGCCTGCTCCTACGACCCGTCCCGACCTCGCCAGGAGGCCCCCGTGCCCGACTCCGCCGGCATCACCTCGCGCCGGATCGCGTACGGCGAGGACCCCAGCCAGTGGGGCGACCTCTACCTGCCCGAGGGCGATCCTCGCGGCGTCGTCGTGGTGATCCACGGCGGGTTCTGGCTCGCTCGCTACGACCACACCTACGGCGCACCGCTGGCCGCCGACCTCGCCGCCCGCGGCTGGGCGGCCTGGAACCTCGAGTACCGCCGGGTCGGCGACGGCGCAGGCGGGGGAGGCGGCGACCCCGAGACCTTCGACGACATCGCGGCCGGGATCGACAAGCTCGCCGACCTGGGGCTCGACCTGTCGACCGTGGTCACGCTCGGTCACTCCGCGGGCGGACACCTGGCCACCTGGGCGGCGTCGCGCGGCCGGTTTCCGCAGTGGGCCGGAGGGGTCGACGTCACCCACGTGATCTCGCAGGCCGGCGTGGTCGACCTCGTGGCCGCGCACGAAGCAGGCCTGGGGACCGGCGCGGTCGAGAACTTCCTGGGTCGCGCCCCCGGTGCGGACGATGCGCCCCTCGACCCGATCCGGCAGGTGCCCCTCGACGTGCCGGTGTGGTGCGTGCACGGCACCGACGACTCCAACGTGCCGATCAGCCAGTCCCAGGACTACGTCGCCGCGGCAGTCGGAGCCGGCGCAGTCGCCGAGCTGGTGACCATCGAGGGCGGCGACCACTTCGTGGTGATCGACCCGTCCTCGCCGGCCTGGGCGCGGACCGTGACGATCCTCGACACGATCGCCTGAGCCCTGCCCGGCGACCGACTCAGGCCATGACCCCGGCGGGGTAGACGCCGTTGGCGAGCATCGTCTTCACCAACGGGATGCCGACCTCCTTGAGGCGCTTGACGCCGTCCTCGCCGATGACGTCCCACGGCGCGACCGCCATCTCGTCGGTGGCCGCCTCGATGGAGGCACGCAACGCCTCCCCGTCGGCGGTGAGCGTGTGGGTCTCGTCGAGCAGGCCACGCTCGGTGAGCGAGGCGCACGCGGCGCCCCACTGCTCCTCCGACCAGGCGCGGGTGAGCTGGGCGGCCGGCACGGTGAAGCCGGTCCCGGTGACGGTGTGGGACACGAGCGCCTCGAGCCCGGTCAGCCCGGCCGACAGCAGGGCTGCGATGTGCCCGTCGCCGCGGTACTCGCGCAGGAGCGTGAGGCCGTGCCAGAGCGCGAGGTGCGGCTCCTCGGGCCAGGCCAGGTCGGCGTGGCCGGCGTACAGGGGGCGACCGGCGGGGTCGCAGGCCGTCACCGCCTGCCGGAGCAGGTCGGCGGCCTCGGCGAGACCGGGGTCGGTGAGCGCCTCGTCGCCGACGAGGCGGCGGTAGGCCTTGTCGACGCCGCGCAGGCGCGCGGCGAGCACGGCCTCGGGCTCCACGGCGTCCCAGCACGCGGGGACGAGCTTGGCCACGAGGGCCGGGTTGAAGACGAAGAACGTCGCCGTCACCGTCCCGGCGCCGACCCGCCCCATCGCTGCCGAGCGCTGGGCGAAGTAGCTCGCCCGGCCCGGACGCATGCCGAGCTCGACGATCTCGGCCTCCACCTCGGGTGCGAAGTAGCACAGCGCGTGCAGGGTCTCGAGCTGGCGGGCGGCGCGCCCGGCGGTCTGCGGGTTCATGGGGAGTGTCTACACGGTGACCGGCTGCGGCGTCCTCCCCGGTGGTCCGGGCGGCGGTCGGTAGCGTGGTGACGTGCCTCGACCCCCTGCCGCCACCGACCCGCTCGGGCTCTGCTGATGCCGGCCCGCCTCCGGGTGCTCGGCCCCGATGCCCTCGCGGCTGCGCACGACGCCGGCGACACCCGCGCGCTGGTCAAGCACTACCTCGCCGTCCTCGAGACCCGCGCGCCCGGCGCCTCGGTCGAGGTGCGGGTGCCGCCGTACGCCGCGGTGCAGGTGATCCCCGGGGTGCGCCACACCCGTGGCACCCCGCCGGCCGTCATCGAGACCGACGCCGAGACCTGGCTCGCCCTCGCCACGGGCGCCCTCGACTGGCCCACCGCCGTCGCCTCCGGGTCCGTGGTCGCCTCCGGTGAGCGCACCGACCTCACCCACCTCCTCCCCCTGCGATAGTCCCTGACGTTCGGGCCCCTGATCCGCCCGAAAAAGGCCGAACGTCAGGGACTATCGCCGGCGAGCCGGTTTCGGTCGACCACACCTGACCCCTGGCGCGCCTCACCCTTAAGTGCCATGGTGGATGATCTTCGCCCGCAGTCTGGGCGGAGACTGCACGGGCCTCGGCCTCCCTCGGCAGAGAGAGTTCTCCCATGGCAACGACGCCGGCTCAGTCGTCGAAGATGCGCTCCGCCCTGTCTGCCGTGTGCGCGACGATGCTGGCCGGAGCCCTGATCGGAGTGCCGGTCGTGACGGCGCCGGGAGCGCAGGCGGCCTCCCCGACCGAAGTCGTCGGGGGCCCACGGGACGCCCGACCCGAGACACCTGTCACGCCTCGCCCCGGCACCTGCACCATCATCGGTACCCACGGCCGCGACACCCTGGTCGGCACCCCGGGCGACGACGTCATCTGCGGCCTCGGCGGCAACGACCGCCTGATCGGGCGCGGCGGTGACGACATCCTGCGCGGCGGTCCCGGCAACGACCTGCTGAAGGGCGGCGGCGGCGAGGACGGTCTCTACGGCGGCCCCGGCAATGACCGGTTGCACGGTGGTCTCTCCGCCGACCGGCTCGTCGGGGGCGAGGGTCGCGACGCGCTGGGAGGCGGTCGCGGCAGTGACGTCCTCGACGGGCGCGACGACCCAGCCGTGCGCGAGGTGCTGCGTTGCGGGCCGGGTCGCACCGACCGGGCCTTGGCGGATCCCCTCGACGTGGTGCGTGCCAGCTGCGAGGTCGTGCGGCAGAACGACCCTCCCACCGGCGTGCTCCTGGAGCCGTCGAGCGTGGCCGAGAACGAGCCGGCCGGCACGCTCGTGGGCCGGCTGACCGCTGTCGACCCCGATCGGCGCGACTCCCACACCTTCAGTCTCGTGCCCGGTCGCGGCTCGGCCGACAACGCCTCGTTCGAGGTCGTCGGGAGCGACCTTCGCACTGCCGAGAGCTTCGACTTCGAGACGCAGGAGCGCCTATCGGATCCGGGTGCAGGCCACCGACCGTGTCGGCGAGCAGGTGGCGCGGCGGTTGCGTGTCACGGTGACGGACGTCTTCGAGAACGAAGCGCCTGTCGCGTCGACGACACCGTGAGCACCGACGAGGACGTGCCGCTCGACCTGCCGATCTCGGGTGCGACGAGCCCGGCTGCCAACGACACCGACGCCGACGGTGATCCGCTCACCGTCACCGACGTGGCTGCGGCGAGCGGTGGCACGATCGAGCTGTCCGGCGCGACGATCACCTTTACCCCGAGCCGCGAACTCTGCGGCGACGGCGCGGGAGGGTTCGACTACACCGTCGAGGACGGGCGGACCGGGAGCGATGAGGGCCACGTCACCGTCGACATCGTGTGTGTGGACGATGAACCCGTCGCCGTCGACGACGCCTTCACCGTCTCCGAGGACGCCGGCGCGACCTCCCTGGCGGTGCTCGACAACGACAGCGACGCCGACGGCGACACGCTGGAGATCGGCGCGGTGACGCAGCCGGATCACGGCACGGTGACGATCACCGGGGGCGGGTCCGGCCTGACCTACGCCCCCGATGCCGACTACTGCAACGACCCCCCGGGCACGTCGACCGACGCCTTCACCTACACCCTGACGCCCGGAGGCGCGACCGCGGACGTCGAGGTGACCGTGGCGTGCGACGACGACGCACCGGTCGCGGTCGACGACACCAAGACCGTGACCGAGGATGCTGCGGCGACGGCGATCGACGTGTTGGCCAACGACACCGACGTCGACGGCGGGCCGATCTCGATCGCCTCGGTGACCCAGCCCGGCAACGGCACGGTGGTGATCACCGACGGTGGCGTCGGGCCTGACCTATGCGCCGGATGCTGACTACTGCAACGACCCTCCGGGCACCGCGCGCGATTCCTTCATCTACACCCTGACGCCCGGCGGCTCGACCGCGACGGTCCGCGTCACGGGTCACCTGCGTCGACGACGCGCCGGTCGCGGTCGACGACACCAAGACCGTGGCCGAGGACGACCGCGGCGACGACGATCGACGTGCTGGCCAACGACACCGACGTCGACGGCGGGCCGATCTCGATCACCTCGGTGACCCAGCCCGCCAACGGCACGGTGGTGATCACCAACGGCGGCGCCGGCCTGACCTATGCGCCCGGACGCCGACTACTGCAACAGCCCTCCGGCGACGACCGACGGACACCTTCACCTACACCCTGGCGCCGGGCGGCTCCACCGCGACCGTCGCGGTCGACGGTCACCTGCGTCGACGACGCGCCGGTCGCGGTCGACGACACCAAGACCGTGGCCGAGGACGACCCGGCCACGACGATCGACGTGCTGGCCAACGACACCGACGCCGACGGCGGCGCCGATCTCGATCACCTCGGTGACCCAGCCCGCCAACGGCACGGTGGTGATCACCAGCGCGCGGCGCCGACCTGACCTACGCCCCGGACGCCGACTACTGCAACGACCCTCCGGCACGGCACGGACTCCTTCACCTACACCGCTCGCTCCCGGCGGCTCGACCGCGACGGTGCGCGGTCACGCGTGACCTGCGTCGACGACGCGCCGGTGGCTGTCGACGACAGCGAGACCGTCAGTCTGGACGCCGCTGCGACGGCGATCGACGTGCTGGGCAACGACACCGACGCCGACGGCGGGCCGATCTCGGTGGCCTCGGTGACGCAGCCTGACCACGGCACCGTCGTGATCACCGGGGGTGGGACCGGGCTGACCTACGAGCCCGACGCCGGCTACTGCAACGACCCTCCCGGCACCTCACCGGACACGTTCACCTACTCGCTCTCGCCGGGCGGATCGACCGCCACGGTCTCGGTGCGCGTCATCTGTGACGCTCCGCCGACGGCCGTCGACGACAGCTCGACCGTCACCGAGGACGCCGTGGCGACCGCGATCGACGTGCTGGCCAACGACACCGATACCGATGGCGGACCCCGCTCGGTGGCCTCGGTGACGCAGCCTGACCACGGCACCGTCGTGATCACCGGGGAGGCTCGGGCCTGACCTACGAGCCGGACGCCGACTACTGCAACGACCCGCCGGGCGGAGCCAGGGACACGTTCACCTACACGCTCTCGCCAGGCGGATCGACCGGCACGGTGCGGGTGACGGTGCTCTGCGTCGACGACCCGGCGGTGGCCGTCGATGACACCAAGACGGTGACCGAGGACGATCCCGCAACGGCGATCGACGTGCTGGGCAACGACACCGACGCCGATGCGACCCCGCTCGTGCCTCGTGACGCAGCCTGCCACAGCACCGTCGTACCACCGGGAGCTCGGGCTACCTACGAGCCGAACGCCGACTACTGCAACGACCCGCCGGCACAGCCAGGACACGTTCACCTACACGCTGACAGCGGATCGGTCAGCACCGTCCGGTCACCGTCGTAGCGTCGCAACGCTCCGGTCGTCACCGCGGCAGCACCCTCAGCTACACCGAAACGATCCAGCGACTCCTCGCAGCAGAGATCGACGTACCGATCCGACCCTAGAACCATCACCAGCGCACCGCGCAGATCACGGCCAACTACGGGGGCTCAGGACGTGCTGGCGCTCGGCGCCGGGCACGCGCCGATCACCGCCGTGCTGACCGGCAGCACCCTCACGCTGTCCGGCTCGGCGAGCCCGGCCGACTACCAGGCGGCGCTTCGTGACGTGACCTACCGCAACACCTCCGACGGCCGACGACCCTCACCCGCACCGTTACGTTCATCATCACCGACTACGATGCGCTCACCGGCTCCGCCTCGCGCGACATCACGGTGACCGCGACCAACGACGCGCCGACTGCGATCGACGACGACTACGCGACCGACGAGGACACGCCCCTGGCCGTGCCGGCGGACGGCGTGCTGGGCAACGACACCAACCCCAACCCCGGTGACGGAGCCAGCGTGGTGGAGCTCAACGGTGCGGCGAGCCTGACCGGCACGTCCGCCGCCGGAGCAACCGTGACGATCAGTGCAGACTGCAGCCTCACCTACAACCCGGTGCCATCTCCAAGGGCTCTCCGGCGGTGAGAGCGCGACTGACACCTTCACCTACACCATGGCCGACACCGCAGGCGAGCGCTCCACGGCCACGGTCGAGGTCACCGTGAACGGCGTGTCCGATGCGCCGACTGCCGTGGCCGACTCCTTCGACGCCGTCGGCAACACCGCCCTCCACGTCGGCACAACCCGTCCGGTCGGTCAGGCCGGGCGCGAGATCACCGGATCGCTGCTGGCCAATGACACCGACCCCGACACCGCCGGCAGCGATCTCGTCGCCCAGCCGGTCACCGACGCAGCCACCGACCTCAGCGGGCTGATCAGCATCTCCGCCGACGGCACCTTCACCTACCAACCCGAGCCGGCGACACCGGGGTGACCGACACCTTCACCTACCGCGTCTGCGATGCCTCGCCCTGCAACTCCGCCACAGTCGCCAACGCGACGGAGTGGTGAGCCTCGTGCTCGCAGGCCAGGCCTGTACGTGCGCAACTACGAACCCGCAGGAGGCGACGGTACCTCGGACGGGCCGTTCGACACCCTCGCCGACGCTCAGACAGCCTCCGGGCCGGGTGACACGGTCTTCGTCTTCGAGGGCGATGGCACGGCCACCGGTCTCGGTGACGGGATCGACCTCCAGCAGGACCAGCGGCTGATCGGTGAGGTCGCGCTCCTGCGGGTTGCCGGGATGACGTTGCACCCCGGCACCCCCGGCGCTCGACCGATGATCACGCGCAGCGGTGCGGACGTCGTCGCTCTCGACTCGGGCAACCTGGCGCGCAGAGTGCAGCTCCACCCGTCCGGGGCGAGCGGTGGCATCGCCGGCGGCGCCGGCGACGTCGGCGGCGAGGTCGACGACGTCCGCATCATCGACACCGGCACGCCCGGCTCGCGTCCGGGTCTCGAGCTCGACGGCACGGCAGGCACCTTCGAGATCTCCGACCTGGTCATCGACAACACCGCCGCTGGCGGCGCGGTCGGGGTCCGCCTTGCGAGCGCCGGGACCGTCGAGTTCATGGACGCCGGTGCGATCTCACTTCGGATCGACGGCAACCGGGCGCTGGACGTCAGCGCCACCGATCTCGGCGCCGGCAGCGTGTTCGACGAGATCACCGTCACCGGATCGCCGTTCGGCCGCCTGGCTCTGGTCGACGTCACCGGCTCCACGTCGCTCGGTGACGGTGTCGGGGTCGATCTCGACCTCAGCACCGTCGCCTGTACGTCGGCGGCGTTCCTCCTGGACAACGCCGACTCCGTTGCCGTCCCGGAGCAGGTAGCGCCGTTATCGCGGCTGCCGGCGCACCAGGGGTGGATGTCAGCGGCACCGACGGCCCGACCCTGAGCTTCGACTCGGTCAGGCCACCCCGGCCGTGGGCTCTGCAGTCCGGCTCCGCGACCTCGGCGCCGGATCGTTCAGCGCGCCCGGCGGATCCCTCTCGCCCGGTGCCGGGGGAGCCGCCGTCGACATCGACGGTGGCTCCGGCGACATCTCGTACGGCGGCGCGATCGACCACGGACCGGGCGACACCGCCCTGGTCCGCAACCGCACCGGCGGGTCGGTGACGCTGAGCGGACCCCTGGTCGACGGCCCGACACGGGTGGTGGCATCCGGGTCACCACCAACACCGCTGGCAGCACGACGTTCGACGGTCCCTCGAAGTCGTTCGAGACCGGCGCCGACACCGGGATCGACCTCAGCCTCAACATCGGCCACGACGTCTCCTTCACCGTGGCGGACTCGCGCTGGAGACCACTACCGGTGACGCTTTCCGTTCCACCGGGGGCGGGACGATCTCCGTCGGAGGTGGGGCAACACCATCGACACTACCGGTGGCGGCGGGCTCCTCGTCGATGGCACCGAGATCAGCGCCGACGACCTCGTCTTCGAGCGGATCTCGACCCACGGCGCCGACGTGGGGGTCCGACTCGACAGCACCGGCACCGGCGGCCGTCTGGTCGTGACGGGTAGCGGAGGCACGTGCACTGCTGCTCACACGTCCGGTCGCTCCGGCGGAGAGATCGCCGACGGCGTCGGAGCCACAGTGGCGGCGCCACGCCGTCCGGCACCGGCATCGTCCTGCGCGACACGCTGGGCCCGTCGCTCACGCGGATGTGGCTTCACGACCATGCCAACTACGCGGTCCGCGACACCGACGTCGACGGTTTCACGCTGGAGGACAGCGTCATCAACGGCGCCAACGGGACCGACCCGAGCTCGCCCTACTTCGACTCGAGCATCCGCTTCTACGACCTGACCGGCGCAGTCGGAGTCAGCACCTCCGCCATCAGTGGCTGCCGGCGCGACAACGTCCGCATCGTCAACACGGCAGGCGCACTGGACCGGATCACCTTCACCACCGTCACGATCGGCGACAACCACGCCACTGACGGCAACGACCGGATCCTGCTCGAGACCGCCTCGAGCGCGGGCGCGCTGAAGGTGACCATCACCGACAGCGTCTTCACCGGCGCTGGGGGAGACCTGCTGCAGGTCAACCACAGCGGCGCCGGCAGCGGCGATCTCGTGCTGACCGACAACACCTTCTCCAACAGCCATGCGTCGATCGCCACCGGCGGTGGCGGGCTCACCCTCTACCAGGGTGGGCAGGCCGGCAACTACACCACGATGACGATCACCGGCAACTCCTTCCGCGACAGCGTCGGCACCGCGGTGCTGGTCGTCAATGCCATCGGCCCCGCTTCGCAGACCGGCACGTTCAGCGACAACACGATCGGGGTGGCCGGCGCAGGCAGCTCCGGCTCGGTCGGGGATCAGGGCTCAAGCTGCAGAGCGCCGATGTCGGCGACGCGACCTGGTTGGTCAGCAACAACGAGATCCGGGGCTACAACAACTTCGGGATCGAGGCGCTTGCCGGCGGCTTCGGCAGCCCCGCCTCCGGGTTGATCAACACGACCATCACCGGCAACACCATCGCTGAGCCCGGCTCAGCGCCTGGCTCGTCGACGCTCCCCAAGCAGGGCATCCATTACAACGTCGGCACCACCCCAGGTTACACCTTCACCGTGTGCGCCGACGTGCGCGCCAACGTCATCTCTGCCAGCGGTGCGAACAGCACGCCGGCGACGATCGATGTCGACGTGCGCCTGCGGCAGCGTCAGAGCACCACGATCAGGCTCCCGGCTATCTGGGTGCATCGACCTACACCGCCGCTGTGCAGGCCTTCGTCGCCAGCAACAACGATCCCGGCACCAGCGTCCTCGCACAGGTCAACTCGCCCCCAGGCGGCGGCTTCACGGGCGGAGGTCCGAGCAGCCGCCCCGTCCCCTAGCACCGAGCACTGAGGAGAGCCATGTCCGAGCCATTTCCTGGCCTAGATCCGCCTCATGTCCTTCAGCTTCGCACCGCGGGGTTGGGCGACGTGCGACGGGCAGATCCTCCCGATCAACCAGCACCAGGCGCTCTTCTCGCTGCTGGGCACCACCTACGGCGGTGATGGGCGCACGAACTTCGCCCTCCCCGACCTCCGAGGTCGCGTGCCCCTGCACGTGGGCCCGGGCCACTCCCTCGGCCAACGCGGGGGAGAAGCGACGCACACGCTCTCGGTGAGCGAGATGCCGCAGCACACGCACCGGGTTGCCGCCAGCTCTGCCGCTACCGGCGGCAGTGCCTCGCCCAACAACGTTTCCTCGGTGGCGCCAACAACGTCTACCCAGCAGGCGCCGGCACGACCACGCTCTCGGCGGCGACGGTCTCGACGGTGGGCGGGTCGCCGCACTCGAACCTCCAGCCCTATCAGGTGGTGTCCTTCTGCATCGCCCTGCATGGTCTCTTCCCGAGCCGGAACTGAGGAGTCAGCCATGTCAGAACCCTTTGTCGGAGAGATCCGGATGTTCGCCGGCACCTTCGCACCGCGCGGGTGGGCCTTCTGTGACGGCCAGCTCATGGCCATCTCCGAGAACGACGCGCTGTTCTCGCTGGTGGGCACTATCTACGGCGGGGACGGACGGAACACGTTCGGGCTCCCCGACCTGCGCGGCCGGCTCCCTGTCCACCAGGACAGCACCTATCGGATCGAGAGAAGGCGGGGCCGGAAGAGGTCACCTTGAGTGCAGCCGAGCTCCCGGCACACACGCACGCCCTGGCAGCGATCGGCGACCAACCCGGCAACCAGAGCAGCCCGGCCGGGCGCTGCCCGCCCAGTCGTTCAACGTCGTGCCGTTCCTCGCCGATGCTCCTGGCGGCGACTTCAACGCGGCGGCGGTCACGACGGTGGGCGGCAGTCAGCCGCACTCGAACGTCCAGCCCTTCCAGTGCGTCCACTTCATCATCTCGCTGTTCGGCATCTACCCCTCGCGCAGCTAAGGAGCTCGTCATGTCTGAACCGTTCATCGCCGAGATCCGCATCTTCCCCTTCACCTTCGCGCCCCGGGGGTGGGCGTTCTGCAACGGCCAGGTGCTCCCGATCGCCCAGAACACCGCGCTGTTCTCGCTGATCGGCACGACGTACGGCGGGGATGGTCGCACGACGCTCGGACTGCCCAACCTGATGGCGCGCGCGCCGATGCACCCCGGCCGCGGGCCGGGTCTCACGCAGCGACGGCTCGGCGAAACAGGCGGCACGTCCACGGTGACCCTCACCGAGGCCCAGGTGCCGGCGCACAGCCACGCGCTCAAGGCCAACCTGATCGACCTCGGCGACACCAGCGTCCCGGGCACGGGAGTGACGTTCGCCCAGTCGGCGGGAGGTGGCCTCTACCAAGCATCCTCCGACACCCAGCTCGCAGCAGGGGCATTGGCCTCGAAGGGTGCCGGTCAGGCCCACAACAACCTCCAGCCCTACTTGACGGTGAACTTCTGTATCGCCCTGACGGGGCTCTATCCGTCGAGGTCGTGACCTATGGACCGTGAGCTCCTCGAGCGTGGTGGCGCACCGGCGGCGGTGCAGGACATCACCCTGCGTCCCGCGACGCCGCGCGATGCCGGCCTCCTGCGTCGCGTCCATGCCTCGACGCGCGCCGAGGAACTCGCTCAGGTGGCGTGGGGTCCCGGGCAGCAGGAGCAGTTCCTGATGATGCAGTTCGACCTCCAGGACGCCGGGTTCCGGCGCGCCTTCCCGGACGCCACCTACGACGTGGTCGAGGTCGCTGCGGTGCCGGTGGGGCGCCTCTACGTCGACCGGACCGAGGAGTGCCTTCGGATCATCGACATCGCTCTCCTGCCCGAGGCTCGCGGCGCCGGCGTAGGCGCCCGGCTCATCGAGCAGGTCCAGCAGGAGGCCGGTGCCTCGGCTCGGGCGGTGAGCCTGCACGTCGCGCGCCGAAACCGCGCCGGCAACCTGTACCGACGCCTCGGGTTCGAGATCGTGAGCGAGGACGACGTCTATCAGCTCCTCGAGTGGAGACCGTCGTGACCGTCACGGTCAGCGGGCGCGCTCGGCAGTCGCCCCGATCAGGCGAAGGCGGCCTCGTAACGGGCGCCCTCGGGAGTCAGCCCGATCGGCACCAGGAACAGGTCGAGATCACCCAGTGCGGGATGGGTGACGGTGACGATGCCCTGCTCGAGCGCGGGGTCGTGCGGTCCTCGGAACTCCAGCGAGAACTGCAGCCGACTCTGACCCTCGGGGCCGGTGCCGCCGAAGAGGCTGCTCTCCGACGCGTCCGTCAACACGAGGACGAGCGCGACGTCGCCCGCGGTTGCGGCGAGCTCCTCGCCCACGTACGGCGTGAAGTCGGCACAGGTCAGCCACGAAGAAGTCGCCACCGCTCGATCGTAGGCCCGGACGTCGCCGGCGCTGCGTCACCTCACACCGTTTCCCCTCATCAAGCAGGGAGTGCTCCATGAACCAGATCTCACGCCGCGCCGCGCTGCGCATCGCCGCCGCCGGGGCGGCCTTGGTGCCATTGCTGTCGTCCGGTGACGCGTACGCCGCGGCCACCGGCCGGCTCTACCGGCGCAGTCGCTTCCGGCGTCAGCGGGGAAAGCGCTTCCGTGTGGTCGGCGGCCTGGGTAGGCCCTGGTCGCCTCGGCTCACGTCGGTCGAACGACTTCCCGGCGCCCGGCGCCGCGACGAAGGGTGCTTCGTCCTCATCTTCACCTCCGGCCGTTCCGGCCCGCCCCAGGGCACCTACCGCTTCCGGCGCCGGGGCTTCACCGCCACCGAGCTCTTCGTCGTTCCCTCCGACGCCGACCGCCGCACCTACGTCGCCATCGTCAACCGCTCCTGACCGCCCAGCCGCGATAGTCCCTGACGTTCGGGCCCCTGATCCGCCCGAAAAAGGGCCCAAACGTCAGGGACTATCGCCGCGGGCGGCACGGGTCAGAAGTGCGGTCGAGGGGCGCCCGGATAGGTTGCGAGGCATGAGTGTTTCGAGCAGCGACGACATCCGCGCCTCCGTGACCGCCCTCCTGCCGCAGATCCGCCAGGACCTCGAGGACCTCGTGCGCATCGAGTCGGTCAGCGCCGATCCCGCGCGCGCCGGTGAGGTGCAGCGCAGCGCCGAGGCCGTGGCCGAGCTGTTCCGGGCCGAGGGGTTCGCCAGCGTCGACATCGTCAGCGCTGACGGCGGTGCGCCCGCGGTGATCGCCCACAAGCCGGGACCGGAGGGTGCGCCCACCGTGCTGCTCTACGCCCACCACGACGTGCAGCCCGAGAACGACCACGCCGACTGGGACTCCCCGCCGTTCGAGCCCACCGAGCGTGACTCCCCGAGCGGACGACGACTCTTCGCCCGCGGCGCCGCCGACGACAAGGCCGGGATCGCGGCCCACCTCGGTGCGCTCCGCGTCTTCGGCGACGACCTGCCGGTGAGCGTCACGATGTTCATCGAGGGCGAGGAGGAGGTCGGCTCCGACACCCTGCCGGCGCTGCTGGAGGAGCACCGGGAGGCGCTGCGCGCCGACGTCATCGTGATCGCCGACTCCGGCAACTGGGACATCGGCGAGCCCGCGCTCACCACCAGCCTGCGCGGCCTGGTGCGCATCGACGTCGAGGTGCGCACCCTCACCCACGCCGTGCACTCCGGCATGTGGGGCGGGCTGGTGCCCGATGCGCTGATGACGCTCAGCCGACTGATCGCCTCGCTCCACGACGACCAGGGCAACGTTGCCGTCGCCGGGCTCCACAGCGGCCCGGCTGCCGACGTGGAGTACCCCGAGGCGCGCCTGCGTGCCGAGTCGGGGGCCAACCCCGGCGTCGAGTGGATCGGCTCCGACTCCGTGGTCGAGCGGCTCTGGACCAAGCCGGCCCTCAGCATCACCGGGATCGACGCGCCGAAGGTGCAGGGTGCCTCCAACACCCTCGTCCCTGCTGCCCGCGCCCGCATCAGCATGCGCATCGCCCCGGGCGACACGACCGAGAACGCCGAGGCCTGCCTGCGCGCCCACCTCGAGCAGCACGTGCCCTGGGGTGCCGAGCTCACCATGGTCACCAGCGACACCGGCGAGGCCACCCAGATCGACGCGACCGGACCGGCGTACGACGCCGCACGCGCAGCGTTCGCAGAGGCCTGGGACGGCACCGAGCCGGTCGACATGGGTGTCGGCGGATCGATCCCCTTCATCGCCGAGTTCCTCGAGGCCTTCCCGGAGGCCAGCGTGCTCGTCACCGGCGTCGAGGACCCCGACACCCGCGCCCACGGCGCCAACGAGGGCCTGCACCTCGAGGAGTTCGAGAAGGTCGTGCTGGCCGAGTCGTTCCTGCTGCGCAACCTCGGCGCGCGCTGAGGTCGGCTGAGGGCCGGACGCGGAGCCAGGGGCGAGCAGGTGCGTGAGGCGACGCTCGCCTTCCTCGGCGAGCAGCGCAGCGCCCGGGTGGAGGCGATCACCGACCGTCTGGTCGACACGATCGAGCGCGACAACCCCGGCTACCGCGCCACCCGGCTGGTCTCGCGCGAGGACCTGCGGCTCTCGTGCCACGACAACGTCGAGCGCATCCTGGAGCTGTTGCGTGACGCCGTGGCCGGTGACGGACACGGGTCGGGCCGCGTCGAGCGTGATCCTCGGTACGACGCAGCGCGCGCGACCGGCCGACGCCGCGCCGAGCAGGGCCTGCCCCTGAACGACGTGCTGCGGTCCTTCCGCATCGGTGGCCGACTGATCTGGGACGACGTCGTCGAGCAGGGGGAGTCCCGGCTGACCGCTGCGGAGGTGCGGGAGATCGGGACCCGCCTGTGGGAGGTGGTCGACACGACCTCGGCCCAGGTCGCCCACGCCTACCACGGTCACGAGCGAGCCATGGTCCGCGCCGACGAGCAGCAGCGCGCCGAGCTCTGGGAGGGCGTGCTCGGCGGGCGCGCCCGCGACGCCGGGTTCGCGCGGGAGGCGGCCATGCTGCTCGACCTCCCGGTCAGCGGCGAGCTGCTGGTCGTGGTGACGGCCTCGATCGACCTGCGCCTGGCCGAGCAGCGCCTCGCCCCCCACGCCAGCACCTGGGTACGGCGCATGTCCGACGTCGTGGGTCTCGTCGCGCTGCGTGAGGAGCGTCCGGACGGCGCGGTCGCGGCCCTCCAGGCGCTGGCGCTGACCGCCTCGGTCCCGCTCGGGGTCTCCTCGATCGTGCATGGGCTCGGTGGCGGCGTCGACGACGGCTACCACCAGGCGTCCTTCGCCCTGCGTGCGCAGGGGGAAGCGCCCGGGGTCGCCGCCTTCGACGACCGGCTCCCGGAGGCGCTGCTGCTGGGCTCGCCCGACGTGGCCCAGCGTCTGGTGGAGCGGTGGCTCGGTCCGCTGCTGCGCCTGCCCGCAGGCGAGTCGCGGGCGCTGCTCGACACCCTGGGTGCCTGGGTCGCCGGTGGCGGCTCGGCCTCGCGCACCGCTGCCGCGGTGCACTGCCACCGCAACACCGTGGTGAACCGGCTGCGGAGGGTCGGCGAGCTGACCGGCCACGACCTGGGCGACGACGCCGTCCCCGTCGAGCTCGACCTCGCCCTACGGGCCTGGCGGATGGGCACCGAGCTCTGAGCCACCGCACCGCTCGCTGTGCAGGTTGCACAACGAGCGGACTGTGATCGTGAGCACTTCGAGGATGGTGCTTCCGGTGTGACCGGTGCCACGCTTGTAGCGTCGCGCTACGACATCGGGGTCCACCTCGGGGCGCGCCAAGACATGGGGTGTCGAATGTCGAACTCGGATCGACTCAGCAACATGCACAACCACAGCGAGGCCGCGGGCACCACACCCGTGGGTGTGAAGCGGCGCAGCTTCCTCGGCTACGTCATCGGCGGTACGACGCTGATGGCCGCGGCCGACTTCTCCCTCGCGGCCCCGAAGGCGTACGCCGGGGGCATCCCCTCCGCGCCGCAGCTGCCCGAGCTCTACGACCTCGAGGACCTGCAGACCGATGCGGCGCTCTCGACCTCGCAGCTGATCACGGTCACGATCAACGCCGACGGCACCGCGTCGTTCGCGATCCCGCGCGCCGAGGTGGGCCAGGGCATCACGACGTCGACCGCGATGATCCTCGCCGAGGAGCTCGACCTCCCCGTCTCCAAGGTCAAGGTGAGCCTCGCTCCGGCGCGTCCGGAGCTGATGTTCAACCAGCTCACCGGCGGGTCCAACACGACCGTGTCGACCTACACCCCCATCCGGGTCGCTGCGGCCATCGCCCGCAACGCCCTGCTCGACGCCGCTGCCATCGAGCTCGGGTACGCCGTCGCCCGCCTGCGGACCTACGAGGGGCTCGTCGAGGCGCCCGACGGCCAGACGGTCACCTACGGCGCGCTCGCCGCGAAGGCCGCCAGCTCGGCGACCCGCCGGGTCGAGGTGCAGCTCAAGGATCGCGCCGACTTCAAGGTGGTCGGCCGCGCGCACAACCGCGACGACGCCCGCGCTGCGGTGATGGGCCAGAAGAACTTCACGATGGACCTCGACATCCCCGGCGCCCTGCCGACGATGGTCTGCCGGCCCCCTACGCTCAACGGGTCGCCGAAGCGCCTGAAGAACGCCGCCAAGATCCGTCGGATGTCCGGGGTGACCCACGTGGTCAAGGTCGACACCGGCATCGCCGTGCGCGCCAAGACCTTCGGGCAGTGCATCGACGCGATCCGCGCCATGGACGTCGAGTGGCACGCCGGCAGCGTCGAGGGTGAGTCCGACCAGACGATCCTGGCCGGCCTGCGACGGGCCGAGCTCCCCCTCGCGGTGCCGAAGGTCCCGGTGCTCGCCGACCAGATCGACGCTGACTTCGCCTTCGCCTTCCGCAGCAGCGCGGCGCTCGAGCCCAACTGTGCCATCGCCGACGTCCGCGACGACCGGGCCACGATCTGGGCCGGGCTCAAGGTCCCGATCCTCGCCCAGCAGAACATCGCTCAGGCGCTCGGCATGAGCCAGGAGCAGGTGAAGGTCAACGTCGTCACCAGCGGGGGCTCGTTCGGGCACAAGCTGTTCAGCGACGCCGCCATCGAGGCGGCGCAGATCTCGCAGAAGATGAAGAAGCCGGTCCGGCTCATGTGGCACCGCGCCGACGAGCCGCGCCAGGGACGCCTGCACCCGATGTGCACCTCACGGATCCGCGCCACGATGCTCGCCGGACAGGTGCTCAGCTTCGAGCAGCGCAACACCAGCGTCGTGACCGACTTCAGCCACGGGCTCGGCGAGATCCTCACCTCGACCATCGACGAGGCCCCGACCGAGGTCGGCAAGGCGCTGGGCGGGATGGGCTTCTCGCAGTCGATCTTCACCCTGACCCAGGAGCTGCCCTACAACTTCGGGGCGGTCACCCAGCTGCTCAACGAGACCGACGACCGGTTCAACACCGGCAGCATGCGCAACATCTACTCGCCCGACACCGCTGTCGCCAGCGAGCTGGTCATCGACATGATGGCCGAGAAGATGGGGCTCGACCCGCTGGCGTTCCGGCTGAAGTTCCTCAAGGACGACCGCACCCGCGCCTGCCTGGAGAAGGTGGCTGCCGAGGGCGACTGGGGCCGCAAGATGCCGGCGCACATGGCCCAAGGGATCGCGGTGCACAAGGAGTACAAGGGCGCCACCGCGGTGCTCGTGGAGATCGACTGCCGTCCGCGCACGGTCAACCGCAAGATCCGCAAGGCCGTCACCGGCCCCCGCGTCACCAAGGTGACGATGGCCGTCGACGCCGGCCTGGTCATCAACCCGCGGGGCCTCGAGGCGCAGATGCAGGGCGGCTTCATGGACGGCCTGGCCCTGACCCTGACCAGCAGCGTCCACCTGCGCAACGGCCACTTCCTCGAGGCGAGCTGGGACAACTACTTCTACACCCGCCAGTGGAACGTCCCACCGCAGATCGACGTGCACATCATGGATCCGGGGGTCGACCAGCCCGGCGGTGCCGGCGAGGCCGGGGTGCCGGCCTCGGCAGCCGCGGTCGCGTGCGCCTACGCCCGGGCGACCGGCACCGTGCCGACGGCGTTCCCGATCAACCACGGCGAGATCTCCTTCAAGCCCAAGAGCTTCATCCCCCCTGTCCCGCCGTCGCCCACCAACGGGCTCAAGTTCACCTACTGAGGAGCTGGAGACTCACATGGCCAAGCAGACCTTCATCCTCAACGGCAAGCCCGTGACCGTGAACGTGAACGACGACGTGCGCGTGCTCTGGGTGCTGCGTGACCTGCTCGGGGTCACCGGTCCCAAGTACGGCTGCGGCATCAACGTGTGCAAGGCGTGCACGTCGCACATCAACGGCAAGGCGTTCAACCCGTGCTCGGTGCGGGTGGGCGACCTCAAGTCCAAGGACCGCGTCACCACGATCGAGGGCCTTCCCGACACCGTCGGCAAGGAGCTGCACCCGATGCAGCAGGCGTGGATCGACCGGGACGTGCCGCAGTGCGGCTACTGCCAGCCCGGCCAGATCATGGCGGCCGTGGCCCTGGTCAAGAAGGTGCGGCGCGAGGGACGTGAGGTGCGCGAGAGCGACCTCGACACCATCCGCAACATCTGTCGCTGCGGCACCTACGCCCGGATCCGCGAGGCCGTCGAGCAGGGCGCCCGCAACATGCGCTGAGCGGTCAGCTCGCGGCGGGGAGTGCCACGCGGAACGTGCTGCCGGACCCGATCGCGGAGTCGACCTCGATCCGGCCTCCGTAGCGGGACACGATGCGGGAGCTGATCGCCAGCCCGAGGCCGGTGCCGGGCAGGGCGAGCGCCTGAGGGTTGGTGGAGCGGAAGAACTCCGCGAACAACCGTTCCTGGTCCTCCGGCGAGATCCCGATCCCGTCGTCGCTGACCGAGATGACGAGCTCGTCGGGGCTGCGGGCCACCGACACCGCGACCCGGCCGCCGCCGGGGGAGTACTTCACTGCATTGCTGACGAGGTTGCTCAGCACCCGCTCCAGCTCGTGCTCGTGGGCGCGCACCAGCAGGGGTCCGTCGGGAGCAGAGATCTCGAAGCGGACCCGGCGGCGGGTGGCCGGGAGCAGTGCCAGCTCCACCGTGGCCTCGACCAGCGGCCGGAGGTCGATCGGCACGAGCTCGCCCTGCTCCTCGAGGTTGGGGTCGGCGACCTCGGCCAGCGTCAGCAGATCGTCGACGACCCGGACGAGCCGGCTCGAGGCACGTTCCATGGCCCCGACCGAGAAGCTGATCTCGGCGCCGAGGTCGTCGTGGCTCGACAGGATCTCGAGGTGACCGGTGATCGCCGCGAGCGGGTTCTTCAGCTCGTGCGACACCGTCGAGAGCAGCTGGCTCTTGTAGGTGTCGAGCCCGCGCAGCTCCTCGACCAGCGTCTGCTCGCGGATCAGGTTGCGGGCCCCCATCACCGCGTGCCCGATGTCGCGTGCGACATCGAGCGAGCCGGCCTGCTCGTCGGCGGTCCACGGCGTCTCGTCGTCCTTGCGGAACAGGATGAGGTGGCCCAGGCAGATGCTGCCGGCCCCGATCGGCACCAACATGCCCGAGGAGTAGCCGAGGTTCGCGGCGTACGAGCGGAGCAGGCTGCCCTGCGCCGGGGTGAGCAGGTCCTCGTCGTGGAAGGAGCTGGTCAGGATGCCGACCCGGTGCTGCTCCCAGCAGGTGTTGGCCAGGGTGAAGACCGCGCTGCGCACCTCGCGCGAGGCCTCCATCGAGGGGCTGCCGCCCGGCTCGATGCCCTCTGCGCGGTAGGTGCGCAGGATGAGGTCGTCGGCGCGGAAGCCCTCGAGGAGGGCCGGGCCGACCTCGTCCAGTGCGGTCTCGACGTCGGGCTGGGAGACGGCGAAGCGCACGACCTGCCGGGTCGCCTCGGCCAGGCGCAGGCGGCGCTCCAGGGCGTCGCGCTCGAAGGCGTTCTGCAGGGCCCGCTCGGCCTGGGTCGCGTAGCGCTCCAGCAGCTGCATCTGGGTGGCGTCGGGACGCCGTCCGCTCAACGGGACGTCGATGGAGAGCAGACCGCACAGCTCGCCGCTCGCCGAGTACAACGGCGCCAGCAGGGCGTCCAGCGGGTGCCAGGCGTCGGGCTCGAGGCTCTGCTCGATCTCGGGGATCCACCGGAACGTGTCGTCGTCCGGGGCGCGGTCGTGGGGGACGAACTTGAAGTGGCCCCAGTCGTCGGCCGCCTCGATCTCGGCGTGCACGTGCGCGACCGGCGTCCGCATGGTGGTGAGGACCACCTGCACGTCCTCGCCTCCCTCGATCGCCACCGAGACCAGGACGTCGCCCTGGACGGCGCTGATCACCGCGACCTCGAAGCCCACCATCTGGGCCACGGACGAGGCGATGAGCTGGAGCGTCGAGCGCGCCGAAGCATCGGCCCAGTCGACGACGTCGAACCGCGCCGCCGGGGGGCGGATCTCGGACACGCTCACGCAAAACCTCAGGGGTGCTCGGAAGGGCTCCAGCATACGGGGGATGCGAGTGCCAGGCCTGAAATCTCCTAGACTCGTGGGCGTGCCCTACCTCAGTAGTCACGGCAGGCGGACCGGCGGCGACGGTCGACTGACCGATGCGCTCGACCCGCACGACCAGGGACCCCAGGACGCCTGTGGCGTTTTCGGGGTCTGGGCACCGGGCGAGGACGTCGCCAAGCTGACCTACTTCGGCCTCTACGCCCTGCAGCACCGCGGCCAGGAGTCGGCCGGGATCGCGGTCAGCAACGGCCGTCAGATCCTGGTCTACAAGGACATGGGCCTGGTCTCCCAGGTCTTCGACGAGACCACGCTCGCCTCCCTCAAGGGGCACCTGGCCATCGGTCACTCGCGTTACTCCACGACCGGGGCGAGCACCTGGCAGAACGCGCAGCCGACGTTCCGCCCCACCGTCGACGGCTCCATCGCGCTGGGCCACAACGGCAACCTGATCAACACCCACGAGCTCGCCGAGATGGTGGCGGCGCTCCCCGGGCCCGACGACGAGCTCGACCTGCACACCCGCCCGCAGGAGAGCTCCACCAACGACACCGGCCTGGTGACCGCGCTGCTGGCCCACCACCCCGACACCTCGCTGGAGCAGCGCGCCCTCGAGGTGCTGCCGCTGCTCAAGGGGGCCTTCTGCTTCGTGTGGATGAACGAGAACACCCTCTACGCCGCCCGCGACCCCCAGGGCATCCGCCCGCTGGTGCTCGGTCGCCTCGACCGCGGCTGGGTCGTGGCCAGTGAGGACGCGGCGCTGGCCACCATCGGCGCCAGCCGGGTCCGCGAGGTCGAGCCGGGCGAGATGATCGTCATCGACGAGGCGGGTCTGCGCTCCCACCACTTCGCCGAGCCCGACCGCAAGGGCTGCGTCTTCGAGTACGTCTACCTCGCCCGCCCCGACGCCACGATCAGCGGTCGCAGCGTGCACGAGTCGCGCGTGGAGATGGGTCGGCAGCTGGCCCGCGAGTTCCCGGTCGAGGCCGACCTGGTCATCCCGGTCCCCGAGTCGGGCACCCCCGCCGCGGCCGGGTACGCCGAGGAGAGCGGCATCCCGTTCGGTCAGGGTTTCGTCAAGAACGCCTACGTCGGGCGCACCTTCATCCAGCCGAGCCAGACCCTGCGTCAGCTGGGCATCCGGCTCAAGCTCAACGCCCTGGACCACATGATCCGCGGCAAGCGGATCGTGGTGGTCGACGACTCCATCGTGCGAGGCAACACCCAGCGGGCCCAGGTGCGGATGCTGCGCGAGGCCGGTGCCCTCGAGGTGCACGTGCGCATCTCCAGCCCGCCGGTCAAGTGGCCGTGCTTCTACGGCATCGACTTCGCCACCCGCGCCGAGCTCATCGCCAACGGGCTGAGCCCCGAGGAGATCGCGGCCAGCGTCGGGGCGGACACGCTCGGCTACATCTCCCTCGACGGGATGATCGACGCCACCGACCAGCCCACCGAGACGTTGTGCAAGGCGTGCTTCACCGGCGAGTACCCCGTGCCGCTGCCCGACGAGAGCCTGCTCGGCAAGCACCTGCTCGAGACCTCGCTGGCCACGCCGTCCTACGGCAAGGCCCTTCCCGTGCTCAACAACCCGTAAGGACCCCGCGATGGCACACCCCACCCCCGGCCCGGAGGGGCGCACCAGCACCAGCTACGCCGATGCGGGCGTCAGCATCGATGCGGCCGACAAGTCGATCGAGCTGATGAAGGCCTGGGTCGACAAGGCCCGCCGTCCCGAGATGATCGGCGGCCTCGGCGGCTTCGCCGGTCTCTTCGACGCCTCCGCCCTGACGTCGTACAAGCGTCCGCTGCTGGCCACCTCCACCGACGGCGTCGGCACGAAGGTCGCCATCGCGCAGGCCATGGACATCCACGACACCATCGGCTTCGACCTCGTCGGCATGGTGGTCGACGACCTCGTCGTCTGCGGCGCCGAGCCGTTGTTCATGACCGACTACATCGCCACCGGTCGGGTCGTGCCCGAGCGGATCGCCGCGATCGTCAAGGGCATCGCCGAGGCCTGCCTGGCGGCGGGCTGCGCGCTGATCGGCGGGGAGACCGCCGAGCACCCCGGCCTCCTGGCGCCTGACGAGTACGACGTCGCCGGCGCCACCACCGGCGTCGTCGAGGCCGATCGGCTCCTCGGACCCGGTCGGGTGCGTCCCGGTGACGTGGTCATCGCCATGGAGGCCTCCGGCCTGCACTCCAACGGTTACTCCCTGGTGCGCCACGTGCTGCTCAAGCAGGCGCAGTGGAGCCTGGATCGCGACGTCGCCGAGCTCGGCCGGACCCTGGGCGAGGAGCTCCTCGAGCCCACCCGCATCTACGCCAAGGCGTGCCTGGCGCTCGCCGACCAGACGGCGGTGCACGCCATGGCCCACGTCACCGGCGGTGGCCTGGCCGCGAACCTGCAGCGGGTGATGCCGGCCGAGCTGCGGGCCACCCTCGACCGCGGCACGTGGACCCCCCAGCCGATCTTCGACATCGTGCGCCAGGTGGGCGGGGTGGACCAGCCCGACCTCGAGGCCACCCTCAACTGTGGCGTCGGGATGGTCGCGATCAGCGACCAGGACTCCGTCGATGCCTCCATCGAGCTGCTCGCGGGCTTCGGCATCCGCGCGTGGGTCCTCGGCGACGTCGACGTCGACCCCGACCAGGGCGGCAACGTGCGGCTGATGGGCCAGCACCCCGGCTGGTGAACGGCTGGTGAACCCCGCTCTGATGCGAAACTGAGCGGTAACCGATGTGAAATCCGCGATACATACCCTGCCGAAGTGCCGGAACAGACAGGCAGCAGGTAGCGTTGCCCCCACGAGATCCTGAACAAGCCCGGGTTGCCGACAGCACCCGGCCAAGTGTGCGAGGGGGCTGGACCCTATGGGCCGCGGCCGAGCGAAAGCCAAGCAGACCAAGGTCGCTCGCGACCTGAAGTACCGTACGCATGAGACGGACTTCGGGGCGCTCGCGAAAGAGCTGCACGGCGACCCCGGTGAGACCGATCAGGTAGAAGAGCCCGACGAGTGGTCGGACTTAGCCGACCGCTCTCGCGACTGACCTGACGCAACACCACCTCGGCACGCCCCTTGGGGCGTCCCGAGGCGATGTCGCGCCTACGGACGGTCTCAGTCGCGCAGCCAGATGCCGCGCAGGCGGCCGACCTCGCGCATGCGCTTCTCGGCGAGGCGGTCAGCGGCGACGGCGGGCGAGACGGCGTCGGAGGCGGCCAGCTCGAGTACCGAGCGCGTCGTGGCGTAGATGCCGCTCGCGCGCTGCTGGGCGCGCTCGAAGGAGAACCCCTCGAGCTCGTCGGCGACCTGGATCAGCCCGCCGGAGTTCACGCAGTAGTCGGGGGCGTAGACGATGCCGCGCTCCAGCAGGGCCTTCTCGACCCCCGGGTGCGCGAGCTGGTTGTTGGCCGCGCCGCACACGACGCTCGCGGTGAGGGTCTCGACGACCTCGTCGGTCAGGGCGTGCCCGAGGGCGCAGGGGGCGTAGACGTCGAGCTGCTCGGCGAGCAGGGCCTCGGTCGAGCCGACCACCTCGACCTCGGGGTGCTCCTCACGTACCTGCTCCACGGCGGGGGCCCAGACGTCGGTCACGACCACGCGGGCTCCGGCCTCGAGCAGGTGGCGCACGAGGTGACGACCGACCTTGCCGACGCCGGCGACGCCGACGCGACGACCTTCGAGGGAGTCGGTCCCCCAGGCGTGCTCGGCAGCGGCCCGCAGGCCGCAGAAGACGCCGTACGCCGTGAGCACCGAGCTGTCTCCGGCGCCGCCGTGGGCCATCGTGCGGCCGGTGACGTGGCTGCACTCGCGAGCGATGTGGTCCATGTCGGCCGAGGTCGTGCCGACGTCGCAGGCGGTGAAGTAGCGACCGGCGAGCGACTCCACGAAGCGACCGTAGGCGCGCAGCAGCGGCTCGGTCTTGTCGGTGGTGGGGTCACCGATGATGACGGCCTTGCCGCCACCGAGGTCGAGGCCGGCGAGCGCTGCCTTGTAGGACATGCCGCGCGAGAGGTCGAGCACGTCGGCCAGCGCGTCAGCGGTGGAGGCGTAGGGGTGGAAGCGGGTGCCGCCCAGGGCGGGGCCGAGCGCGGTGGAGTGGATGGCGACGATGGCGCGCAGGCCGCTGGCCGGGTCGTTGCAGAAGACGACCTGCTCGTGCTCGGAGCCGAGCTCGAAGACGTCGGCCTGGGCGGGGGCGCTCGCTGCGGCGGGCGACAGATCTGACATGAGGATGATGTCCTTTGCTGGATGCGTGACCACGGGTGAGCGGTCGTCGGGCGAGCCGCAGGGGTGGCGCGGATCACGTCCAGGATAGGCCACCGGCTGCGCTGCTCTCAGTCGTCGCGGTCGCTCCGCCTGACACTCCCGCTGCCCTGACGCCGGACGCGAGCCCCTAGAGCTCGCTGAGGACCTCGACGGCCTCGTGCACGGCCAGGACGACGGCATCGAGGGAGCCCGTCAGGTCATCGGTCGGCCCGTCCGTGGCGGCGCTCTCCAGCCGTGCGGCCTGTCGGCCGACCCGGTTGACGCCGAGGTTGAGGGCGCTGCCCTTGAGCTGGTGAGCAGCAGCCCGGGTGCGTTCGAGGTCACCCTCCCCGACCGCGGTCTTCAGCGTCGCGAGCAGGTCGTCGGCATGGGCGACGAAGGACCGGCGGGTCCGGTCGAAGAAGTTGACCCCGTCCTTGACCAGCTCGCTCAGCATCTCCACCCGCGCCGGGTCGAGGATCGGCTCGTCGTCGGGCGCTGACCCGTTCGTGGCCACCGCGGGAGGCTGCGGCCTCTGCGGGCTCCCGGCGCCGTCGCGAGGGGTCGCCCACCGCCGCAGGACCGTGGCCAGCTGCCCGGGGTCGACGGGCTTGCTGAGGAAGTCGTCCATGCCGGCGTCCAGGCACCGGTCGCGCTCGCCGGGCAGAGCGGAGGCGGTCATCGCGATGATCGGGACCCGCCTGCCCTCCTCGCGGTCCCGCACGGCCCTGGTGGCGTCGTACCCGTCGAGTCGCGGCATCCGGCAGTCCATCAGCACCGCGTCGTAGGAGTGGTCGGGGCCGAGCTCCTCAAGCGCTTCCTCGCCGTTGTCGACCGACCGCACCGTGCAGCCGAGCCCGTCGAGAAGGCCTTCGGCCACGAGCTGGTTGACCGGGTTGTCCTCGACGACCAGCACCGACAGCTGCAGCGGCTGCCAGCGGGCGCGGACTCGGGGCACCGAGGCGCGCACGTCGAGCGCGGCGTCGGGGTCCTTCAGCAGCCCGTGCAGCTCGGCCGGACGGAGCGGTTTGGTGGCCCAGGTGCGATACCCGGCCCGGCCGATCTCGTCAGGCTTGACCGAGACGTCTCCGGCGAGCAGGACGAGGTCGAGGGAGGTGAGGGTCGGCTCGGCGCGCACCAGGCGACCCAGCTGGAGACCGTCCTGGTGGGGCATGTCGAGGTCGACGACGGCCACGTCGTACGGCGCGCCGGCGCGGGCGGCAGCAACCAGCTCGGTGAGGGCGTCGCCGGCCGACGACGCCGTCGCGACCTCGAGCCCCCATCCTTCGAGGTGCGTGGCGGTCAGGTGCATCGCGGTGCGGTTGTCGTCGACGACCAGGCAGCGCCGCCGGCGCAGGGGTTCGAGCGGCTCGGCTGCCCGTGCGCCGTCCTGGACGGGGAAGCGCGCGGTGAACCAGAAGGTGCTGCCCTTGCCGGGAGCGGGATCGACCCCGATCCGGCCGCCCATGGCCTCCACGAGCTGGCGCGAGATGGCCAGGCCGAGCCCCGTCCCGCCGTGACGTCGGGTCGTCGACCGGTCGGCCTGGGTGAAGGCGTCGAAGAGGTCGCCGGGATCCCCGGTCACGCCGATGCCGGTGTCGCGGACCTCCCCGCGCAGCAGCACGGTGTCCGGCTCCGCGGCATCGTCGGATTCCTCGGGCACGAGTCGCAGGTCGACGACGACCTCGCCGCTGTCGGTGAACTTCACCGCGTTGGAGGCGAGGTTGGTCAGCACCTGTCCCAGCCGGACCGGGTCTCCCACCAGGGGGCGAGGGATCGCGGGGTCGCACACGACCACCAGCTCCAGCCGCTTCTCCTGGGCCTGGCCCGAGACGATGGCGGTCGTCTCGTCGAGCACGTCGCGCACGTCGAAGCCCACGGCCTCGAGCTCGAGCCGCCCGGCCTCGATCTTGGACAGGTCGAGGATGTCGTTGATCAGGGCGAGCAGCGTGAGCCCGGCGCCCCGGAGGCCGTCGGCGAGGCGGCCCTGGCGGGGGTCGAGCTCGGTCTCCAGCAGGAGCCCGGTGAGACCGATGACGCCGTTCATGGGGGTGCGGATCTCGTGGCTCATCGTGGCGAGGAACTCCGACTTGTGTCGCGAGGCCTCCATCGCCTGGTCCCGGGCCTCGGCGATCTCGGCGGCGGCTCGCTCGCGCTCGGCGACCCGACTCAGCTGGTTGGAGATCTGGCGTGCCAGCGACCAGACGTGCAGGTCCGGGTCGGGCATGGCGGCATGCACCTGCACGACCCCCACCACCTCGTCGGCCACGAGCACCGGCAAGGAGACCAGGCTGTGGCCCGGGGAGTGGGCCAGCGGGCTGATGCTGACCTCCTTCGACTCCCAGCACCAGGTCGGCGCGCTCGCGATCGGGGGCGGTCAGGTCGGCGGAGGTGCCCGAGAGGCGCGTGGCGGTGATGGCATCGGACCCGGTGCCGGGCACCCACATGCAGAACGGGTGCCACGTGCCGTGCTCACGCAGGGCGCGTGCCGCGCGGATGACAGCGTCGGAGATGGTGGTGGACCGGTTGGCAGCCTCAGCCATCTGCTGGAGCAGCAGGAGACGGCTGCTGGCCTTCTCGGCGGCGTCGGCGGCGGCGCGGAGAGCGGTGATGTCCTGGGCAGTGCCGTGGATCTGCGTGGGTTGCCCGGCTTCGTCGCGGTCGATGATGCCGAGCCCGAGGATCCACTTGACCTCCCCGGTCGAGGTGAGCATCCGGCCCTCGTACTCGAACGAGCTGCTCTCGACGATCGCCTCGCCGATGGTCTTCTCCAGGGCCGCGCGGTCGTCGGGGTGGGTCAGCTCCACGATGCCGTCGTAGGTGGGGCTGAACTCGTGTCGCGCCAGGCCGTGGAGGCGGTAGAGCTCGTCGGACCACCAGACCGAGTTGTCGGAGAGGTCCCAGGTCCAGCTGCCGACCCGCGCGAGGCGCTGGGCGCGTTCGAGCTGCTGCTGACGCTTGCGGACCTCGTCGAGACGGCGATGGTGGGCGGTGTGGTCCACGAAGCGGTGGAGGTAGCCCACGAGAGCGCCGTCCTCGCCGTGCACGGGATGCCAGGAGACCAGCACCCACACGCGGCTGCCATCGGGCCGCACGACCACAGCCTCCTCGTCGTCGCCGCCGGGATGCCCTGCGCGCATCTGCTCGATGTGCTGGGTCACGCGACGCACCGTGCCCGCGCCGTCGTTGGCGAGGGCCGGGAGGTCGCTCAACGCGTCGAGCGGTCTCCCGAAGATCTCGACGAGGCGCTCGTTGGCATACAGCGTCCTGCCGTCCACGTCGACCAGCCACATGCCATCGGGCGCGGACTGGAAGAGGTGGGCCAGCAGGTCGCGCCGTGCCTGTGGCTCTGCGTCGTTCACGAATGCTCCTCCCCGGATTCATCATGTCCCACGCTCACCGGATCGCGCGGCAAAACAGGCCGAGAGCGGTGGAGACGGCAAAGAGCCGGCACCCCCGAGGGGACGCCGGCTCCTCGAGGAGTGCCGTCAGCTCTTGGCGACGGCCTTCTTCAGCGCGGAACCGGCCTTGAACGCCGGGGCGGTGCTCGCGGCGATGTCGATCGACTCGCCGGTCTGCGGGTTACGACCCTGGCGGGCGGAGCGCTCGCGGGTCTCGAAGGTGCCGAAGCCCGGCAGGGTGACCTTGTCGCCCTTGGCGAGGGCGCCGGTGATCGTGTCGAGCACGGCAGTCAGGGCCTGGTCGGCCTGGGCGCCGCTGAGGCCCGTCTCGGTGGCAATGGCCTCGCGCAGCTCGGTGCGGTTCATGGGATGGACCCATCCTCTCGGTCGTGGAAATCGTTGGCGGCGCGAAACGTACCCCACGCGGCGGCCTCTCTCGTCATCGGGCGCGCTGCACGACGATGTCGCCGTGCGTGCCGTACCCCGTCAATCGCCCGCCGTACGGCGTGCCGTCGAAGCCGACCAGGAACTTTTCGCCTCCGTGTTCGAACGTCGTCGGCCAGGGCAGGTTGGTCGGGTACGCCGCTTCCAGCACCCCGTGCTGGCGCAGGTCGAGGTCGAGGACCGGGTAGGTCGCGCGGCGGTCGCGGCGGGAGTCACGACCGTCGGAGGCGAGCAGCCACCAGACGTCGTCGACGCAGGTCAGGGTGCCTCCCTCGCACGCGGTCCGGGAGGTGTCAGCGGCCCGGAGCGTGAGGTCGTCCAGCGTTGCACCGGTGGCGATCGCGGGGTGGAAGTCGAAGAAGCGCCGGGCGCTCACGAAGGCGACCAGCCAGCCGTCGTCGGTGCGCACGAGGTGGGGGTCCCAGGTGCCGACGGAGGCCAGGTCGTCGGTCGGGAGGTCGAGCGGACGGGGGTCGAGCACGTGGGTGCCGTGCAACAGGTCGGCCGAGGACGTGGCGAGCGTGGTGGTGACCCGCGGGTGGTGCCGGCGGTCGAAGTCGCCCCAGGTGCTGGCCGCCACCAGCCAGTGGTCGTCGTCGCGCACCACGTGGACGGCATGGTCGCCGTAGACGCCGGGTCGCTCCGGGCGCCGGAAGAAGAGGTCGGAGCGGTGGGTGAGGCTCAGCTCGGCGACGTCGAGGGCCCAGATCGAGGTGTGGGCGGTGCGGAAGCCGCCCGGGCCCGCACTGGTCGCGCTCAGCAGCACCCCCGCCGGGTCGGGGTACGGCGAGCCGTCGGCCCGGGTGACCACCCGCAGGTCGCGGAGCCCGAGCTGGCCGAACCCGCCGGCGAGGTCCCCCTCGGCCCGCAACGCGCCATGCCAGTCCTCGGCGTGCACGTCGGGGGCGTCGGGGGTCTCGTGGAGGTCGACGACCGCACGGACCACCCAGTGGCCCGCCTCCCGGACGTAGGCGGTGGCGACCGGGCCGGTCAGGCTCAGGGCCAGGGCGCTGGGCGCCCGGCCCCGGCTGTGGCGCCGGCTGCGGTGGTGGCGTCGACGGCCCTCGTGCTCGGTCTCGATCGTCACCTCGCGGCCGTCCCACACGGCTCTCAGGACGGTGTCACCGCTGAGCAGCGCGGCCGTCGCGCCCGCGGACCGGGCTCCGGTCAGGTCACTCTCGACCGCGGCGTACGGCGCCGCCCCCAGCGGGCTGTCGGCCTGGACCAGGCTCACCGGGCGCAACCGGCCCGCCGGGGCGAACGCCGGCAGCAGGGGAGTCACGAGAGGAGCCTAGTGGCGCCACCTCGGGTCGTGCTGGCCCTTACTCGGAGGGCTCAGGGATGTCGTCGCAGTCGATCTTCGGGTTCGCGCCGACGTAGTTGAGCGGACCGGCCAGGATCGTGACGATGGTGGTGCCGGCGGTCTTGCAGCTGACGTCGCGGTCGCTGCCGTAGTAGCCGCGTTGGCCGGCTGCCACTGCGCCGATGATGAGCCAGATGACGACCAGGAGGCTGAGCAGACCGCTTCCGCGATACATGTGAGTTCCTTCCGTTCGACGGCCCCGCAGGTCCGGGGCCCTTCATCTTGCCTATCGCGGCCCTTCTCGGACCGGCCTCACCCCTGGAGGCGGTCGGGCGCGATTTAACCTCGGGTCCCCGGCCGTGGCGGCGCGACAGAGGCATGCCGTGAGGTCACCGCTGCGGGGGAGGCCCGCGCTCGGCACCGTCACTACGGTGAGATCCACGATGATCAGCACCCTCAGCCCCCGTCTTGCCCCCGACTACCTGCGCATCGCTCGACTCCTCGCCAAGTACGGCCGCCGAGACCTCCTCGCCACGACCGGTATCGAGCTCGGCGAGCCGTTGGACGAGGACCGGGGGGACCCCGCGCGCGCCGAGGACCTCACGGCCGACCTCGAGGCGCTCGGGCCGACGTACATCAAGCTGGGCCAGCTGCTCTCCACCCGGGTCGACCTGCTCGCACCGGCCTACACCGAGGCGCTGTCCCGGCTCCAGGACGACGTCGAGCCGTTCTCCTTCGACGAGGTCGAGGAGATCATCACCGCGGAGCTGGGCATGGGCCCCTCGCGCTTCTACGCGACCTTCGACCGCGAGCCGTTGGCAGCAGCCTCCTTGGGCCAGGTGCACCGCGCCACCCTGCGCGACGGGCGCGAGGTCGTCGTCAAGGTGCAGCGCCCGGGCGTGCGGGCGACCGTCCTGCACGACATGGAGGTGCTCAGCAGCCTCGCCGAGACGGTCGACGAGCGCACCGACTTCGGCCGCCGCTACGGCATCGGCAACCTGCTCGACGAGTTCCGGCGCTCGTTGATGGACGAGCTCGACTACCGGCGTGAGGCCGACAACCTCAGCCGGGTCGGCGCGATGATGCAGGACCACCCGCGGATCGTGGTGCCGGAGCCCGTCGCCGACCTGACCTCCGGGCGAGTGCTCACGATGGAGTACGTCGAGGGGCGCAAGATCACCGGTCTGGGGCCGCTGGCCCGCGTCGACCACGACCTCGCCCCGCTGGCCGACGACCTCTTCGCCGCCTACCTCAGCCAAGTCCTCGTGCACGGCTCCTTCCACGCCGACCCGCACCCCGGCAACGTGCTGCTCGCGCCCGACGGCCGGCTGGTGCTGCTCGACATCGGCATGATGGCGCGGCTGACCCCGGCCACCCGCGCCAAGCTGGTCAAGCTCTTCCTTGCTCTCGCCGACGGCCGCCCCGACGAGGTGGCGCGGATCTCGCGCGGGATGGGTCACCAGCTCCACGACTTCGACGACGACGCCTTCGAGCGGATGGTGAGCGAGGTCGTCGGCCGCGCCGGCGAGGGCTACTCCGAGGGGGCCCCGATCGGGCTGCTCGTGCTCGAGCTGACCCGGCGCTCCGCGGAGTGCGGTCTGACGATGAGCCCGGAGCTCGTCATGCTCGGCAAGACGCTGCTCAACCTCGACCAGGTCGCGACCGCCCTCGACCCGACGTTCGACCCGACCGACGCGCTGCGTCGCCACTCCGCCGAGCTGATGAAGACCTCCATGCAGACCTCGCCGGCCTCGATGATGGCCACGATGCTGGAGGCCAAGGAGTTCGTGGAGGAGCTGCCGGGCCGGGTCAACCGCGCCTTCGACGCTGTCGGCTCGGGCCAGTTCGAGCTGCGCGTCAACGCCTTCGACGAGGACGAGTTCCTCCGCGGCCTGCACAAGCTGGCCAACGTGATGGCCTCGGCGCTCATCCTCGCCTCGATGATCCTGGCCTCCGCCCTGCTCGCCCGTCCGGGGGCCGACGGGTCGTCCAGCACCAACACCATCGCGCTGACGGTCTTCGTCGTCTCCGTGGTGTTCGCCCTGCTCATGCTCGCGCGGATCGTCCTGCGCAGCCGGGGCGTCCGATCTCATCGCAATGACTGATCACCCAGGAGGATCCTTGTCCGCCATCACGACCCTGGTGACGGGTGCTACCGGCTTCGTCGGCAGCAGCCTGGCTCGCGCGCTCGACGACGCCGGGCACGACGTGCGGGCGATGACGCGCCGTCCCGAGGACTACACCGGACCCGGCACGCCCGTGGGCGGCGACGTCAACGACGCCGAGAGCCTCGAGGGGGCCTTCGACGGCGTCGATGTCGTCTACTACCTCGTCCACTCCCTGAGCTCGGACGACTTCGAGGAGGAGGACGCTGCGGCGGCGCGCGCGGTGAGCGCGGCCGCGGCCCGAGCCGGCGTCCGTCAGATCGTCTACCTCGGTGGCCTCGGCGACGACACCCAGGAAGACCTCTCGGCCCACCTGCGCTCACGCCGCGAGGTCGAGCGGCTGCTCGCCTCCGACGGCGTACCGGTCACCGTGCTGCGGGCGGCGATCGTGGTGGGTGCCGGCGGCGCGTCGTGGGAGATGACGCGCAGCCTGGTGAGCGCGTTGCCCCTGATGCTCGCGCCGCCCTGGGTCGCCACCCGCACGCAGCCGATCGCCCTGAAGGACGTCGTGGCCTACCTCGTCGGTGTCCTGGATCGCCCCGAGACCTTCGGTCGGGTCTACGAGGTGGGTGGCTCTGAGGTGCTGACCTACGAGGACATGCTGCGCCGCGCGTCGCTGATCCTCAACGACCGCGACGTGACGGTGGTCGGGGTGCCGGTCCCCGGCGTCCTGCGCGGAGTCGCCGAAGCCGTCTCCGCGGAGTCGCTCGCGCTGCTCACCGGGCTGCCGGCGACCACGATCCGCAACCTCATGGAGTCCCTCGACACCGAGGTCGTGGTCTGCGACGACACCGTGCGCGGCGTCGTCGACCTCGAGCCCATGGGCTACGACGAGATGGTCGCGCTGGCTCTCGCGGCGACCTGATCCGGAGACCCTAGCCCCCGGGGCGACCTGCCTGCCGCGAGATCTGGGGCGACGGTGTCGAGGTGGTGAGCGTGCGCGTACGCACGGCCGCCTCGACCAGGACGTCGGTCGCGCGGCCGTTCGGTCCCGGGTGCTCGGGCACGATCGCCACTGCCACCCCGACCAGGTCGGTGTAGGCGTCCTGGCGCATCCGCAGCACCAGCTGCTGAGCCGCGCTCTGGGCCTTGGCCACCAGGCCGAGCGCCGCAAGCGTCGTGATCCCGCCGGTCGCCAGCAACGAGGCGAGCAGGTCGTTGCCACCCGGCGTACGGATGACCCACAGCACCACCACCGTGAGGGCCAGGGTCGCCAGCGCGAAGAGCGCCCGCCGCCAGAACATCCGGACCGTCTTCCACAGATAGCTCGGGTCGGCGAGGCGGGCCCCGGGCAGGATCAGCGTGGTCGGGTCCTGGCGGAGGATCAGCAGCTCGTACCAACGGCGTACCTGCTCGCGCAGCCTGGGATACAGGTCGTCGGCCTGAGCCCAGGCCTCGTCCCTGGCGATCGAGCCCCACACCTCCAGGCTCCCCGAGATCGCGGCCGCACTCAGTGGGTCGAGGTGGTCGGGGCCGATCCGGCCGAGCATCCGGCTGAGCTCGGCTCGTCTCTCGGGGCCGGCGAGGAACGCCAAGGACACCCCGGAGGGCGCGGTCTGGCTGCCCCACGCATCTCGCGGGCCCAGGCCCCAGTAGCACTCCGCCAGCCCGCGAGCCAGCAGGTAGGCGATGGCGGCCTCCTCCGAGCGCTGGGCGAGCTCGTCCTGGATGCGGGCATCCCACCCGAGGAAGAACTCCGTGGTCTCCGACCAGGCATCCAGGCGCTCGGCCTCGGACGCGCCCCCGGTCAGCAGGCGCTCCCCGGCATCGTCGAAGCCCGGCAAGGCTGCCTCGAGCCGAGCGACGACGTCGTGCGCACCGTTCAGGTCGAGCTCGCGCGCCAGGGCGGCCAGGGTGCCGGCGGCCTCGCGTCGCGCTGCGAGCCGGCAACGCTGCGAGCGCAGCGGCAGCACCTCGGCCGGGAGCTCGGGCGGGGGAGGACCCTGGCGGAGCGGACCGTCTGGCCAGTGGCGACCGCGTACCTCCGCCACCGCCCACCCCAGCCGCAGGGCCGCACTCACGTCGACGCTGTCCATGCGGCCTCCGCACTCCCGAGCGCCGGAGCGCTTCCCCGATCCGTTCAGACTAGTGGTGGCCGCGGCTGCGGGCCGTCGACGCGCGCCGTCGTGCTGCCGGTCCGGTCACCCTCGTGGGGGTTGTCCGTCGCGGTGGCGCTGCGGAGGGTGGGAGTCATGTCGAAGAGCGCCACAGCGACCGAGACCTCCCGCCGCAACGACAGCCGCGAGGAGCTTGTCGACCGAGACGCCCCGGATCCCGATGCAGACCAGAAGCCGGACTCGCCCTCTGAGCTGAGCCGGCGCTCGTGGAAGTTCGTGCTGCGCAGCACGCTCAAGGAGTTCCGGACCGACCAGTGCACCGACCTGGCGGCGGCCCTGACCTACTTCGGCGTGCTGGCCCTCTTCCCCGGCCTGATCGCGCTCGTCTCCCTGGTGGGGGTCGTGGGCCAGGGCCAGGACAGTGTCGACACGATCTTGCAGATCCTCCGGGACCTGGGCGTCGGTTCGGTGGCCGACCTGCTCGAGCCGACCCTGATCTCGATCAGCACCTCCTCGGGCGCCGGAGTGGCCCTGGTGCTCGGTCTGCTGTCGTCGCTGTGGTCGGCCTCGGGCTATGTCGGTGCCTTCGGGCGCGCGATGAACCGGGTCTACGAGATCGAGGAAGGCCGTCCGATCTGGAAGCTGCGCCCGGCGATGCTCGCGGTGACCGCCGTCATCGTCGTGCTCGTGGCCGCCGTGCTGACCGCGCTCGTGCTGACCGGTCCGGCAGCTTCTGCGGTCGGGAGCGCCCTGGGCTTCGAGAGCAGTGCGGTGACCCTCTGGAGCATCCTCAAGTGGCCGGTGATCCTGATCGCTGTCGTACTGGTCGTCGCGCTCCTCTACTGGGCAACGCCCAACATCGAGCAGCCGAAGTTCCGGTGGATCACTGTGGGTGCCGCGGTCGCCGTGGTGGTCTGGATCCTGGCGTCGGTGGCCTTTGGGTTCTACGTGTCCAACTTCTCGTCGTACAACGAGACGTACGGCGCTCTGGCCGGCGTGGCGATCTTCCTGCTCTGGCTGTGGCTGACCAACGTCGCGCTGCTGTTCGGCGCCGAGCTCGACTCCGAGCTGGAGCGAGGACGCCAGCTCCAGGCCGGCATCAGGGCCGAGCGGGAGATCAAGCTGCCGCTCCGCGACACCTCGGGCATCGAGAAGACGTCTCGCAAGGAGGCAGAGCTCGAGAGCGACGCCCGCAAGCTGCGGCTCGAGCACGGCAACGACCGGGAGGGAGATCCAGCGTGACCGACCAGCACACCCACGTCCGACGCAGAGCCACCAGCGCCCCGTCGGCGATCCCTGAGCTCGTCGTCGGCCTCGTCGGCGGGGCCGTGGTGGGCGTGGTCGTCGGTGTCGCCGCCGGCCGGATCAGGGGGCGTGTGCCTCGATAGGGGCACGTTGAGACGGTCCCGCTCAGCGGGCGCGACCGAGCCCCCAGGGCGTCTGGGCACCTACGGTCCTGACCTCATGACGACCCTCGATGACCACGCCGCGATCACCCGCCTCAAGTACCGCTACCTGCGCTGCCTCGACACCAAGCAGTGGGAGGGCTTCGCGGCTTGCTTCGCCGCCGACGCGACGGCTGACTACAACGGCCTGACCTTCGCCGACCCGGTCAGCCTGGTCGACTACCTGAGCTCCCACATGGGCGACGGGGTGCTGACGATGCACCAGGTGCACCACCCGGAGATCGACGTCGACGCCGACTCCGCGTCCGGCACGTGGGCCCTGCACGACAAGGTGATCGTGGACGCCGTCCGCTTCGCCCTCGAAGGCGCCGCCTTCTACTCCGACCGCTACGTGCGCACCGCCGAGGGCTGGCGCATCCAGCACACCAGCTATCGCCGCACCTTCGAGATGACCTGGAACCTCGACGCCCCGGAGCAGGTGAAGGTCACCGGCCCCACGGGAGGCTGAGCCGGCGAGTGGCACCGGAGGTTGAGCCGGGCGAGCGGCACCGGAGGTTGAGCCGGGGAGCGTAGCGAGCCGTGACGAAACCGCCGCAGCCCGACCGCCGACCGCCACCCCGCTTCCCCATCCACAACCCGTTCGAACACGCTAGCGAATGTCGGCGGTCGGCAGTAGAATCAGACCATGCCCAGCACCCGCACACCCCTCCCCGGCGACCGCCGCCGTGGTGGACCTGAAGGCGGCCGCGGACGCCGCCGAGGTCGGGCTGTTGGTCGGGGTGATCGAGTGGGCGGCCGAGCACACGCTGACCGGTGCGGAGGCGGAGGGGTGCTCGTTCTGGGACACCGGCATCCCCCTCGGTGGCATCGGGTGCCCGGTGGTGAGCGAGTTCGCGGCCGAGGAGCTCGGGATGCTCCTGGGTCGGTCGACGGACTCGGCGTTCAACTTCATCGGCAAGACCCTCGAGGTCCGCTACCGCCTCCCCAAGCTGTGGGAGCGGGTGCTGGCGTTCGAGGTGCCGGTGTGGCGGGCGTTCAAGGTCGCCGAGCTGACGATGATCTTGTGCCAAGAAGGTGCCGCCTACGTCGACCGGATGCTCGCCCCGACCGCCCACGTCTGTTCGTTCGCGCAGATCGAGCGCACGGTGGAGGAGGCGATCGCCCGCTTCGACCCCGTCGAAGCAGAACGGCGGCAGAAGGCGGCGCAGGAGCACCGCAAGTTCGACATCCACACCGAGCAGGTGTCCCTGGAAGGGGTCGTGGAGGTCAACGGCACCCTCGACCTGGCTGATGCCCTCGACCTGGAGCAGGCCGTCCGCGCAGGTGCCGCCCTTCTCCGCGAATCAGGGTGTGAGGAGTCGCTGGACGTACGGCGTGCGATGGCCGTGGGTGACCTCGCCCGCGGTCAGCAGGGGCTGCCTCTGGAGCGGGCGGTCACGATCTACGCCCACCTCGACGCCGACTCCCTCAACTCAAGTGACCTGGCGGTGGTGGAGAACACCCGGTCCAACGTGCTGATCGACCAGATCCGCTCCTGGTGCGGCGTCCGCGACCAAGGTGATCGTCAAGGAAGTCATCGACCTCAACCAGAACATCGTCTGCGACGGCTACGAACCGTCTGAGGCGCTGCGCGAGCAGGTTGTCCTGCGCGACCCGACGTGTGTGTTCCCCTACTGCACCAGGCCCTCACGGCGGTGCGACCTCGACCACGAGATCCCCTACGAGCAGGGTGGGGAAACGAGCTCGGACAACCTGTCGCCGCTGTGTCGACGCCACCACCGCGCGAAGACGCACTCGGGCTGGGGCTACACGACCCCCTCGCCGGGGGTTCATGAGTGGACCAGCCCCTCGGGCTACACCTTCACGGTCCGATCGCGTCGACGACCCTGACCGCCCCACACCCCGCCCCCGGCGGGGTCACCGGCACGCCCGGACCGCTCCGCCGCAGGCCGACCGCCCTCCCGTAGGCCCAAGGTGGTCGAGTAGGACGCACGAGCGTCAGCGAGGGCGGCCGTATCGAGGCCCCCGCAGGCCGACCGACCACCTCAACGGGGTCGGTGACCTCGCCGGGCAACGTCGGAGGCCTCGCCCAGGGGCTCGCCCGGCTCAACCTCCGAGGCGCGCAGGGCTCGCCCGGCTCTACCTCCGGAGCGACCGGCTCAACCGCCGAGGGAGGC